>NZ_CP186005.1:4800000-6184314 GCF_049311605.1 Actinoalloteichus caeruleus | reverse complement strand
GACGTCAGCGGTCAGCGGTGCGGGCTGCCGATCCCCAAGATATCCACATAGTTGTCCACAACTGTGCATGAAGGTACGACGGAACACCGGAGCCCCTGTGCTTGGGTCCCGAGGTTCCGTGAACCTGCCCGGAAAGGCCAGTTCAGCGGGCATCGGCCGCCGTGGCCGTCGGAGGTGAGGCACGCTAACAAGCGGGCGCCTCCCGGAACAAGGCGGACAGCTCAGCAGGGTGAACCGGGGATGACGGCTCGGTGGGGGCTCGGCGTGTCGGGCGCAGGTCCCTGGACCACGGCCGATACGTTGGCCAATCCCCCTCCTCACCGGGCGGGTCCCGCGCCTCGCGTGAGGAGGCGGTGTGGACCCGGCAACGGGCACCGCGTAGTCTCATGCGGTCGGTCGTTCCCTGTCACGTACCCTGGGCTACTGTCGCCGTGCCCTGCGCCTCGCGCCGGGACCGGGGACGCCAGGACGCCGAGGGTCGGGATGGAACGTGCGCCGGGTGGCCAGCCACGCATAGCACGCGGAGATCACCGACCCAAGCTGTAGTGACTACCGGGAGACCTGACCGTGAGCAAGCGGACGTACCAGCCGAACAACCGTCGCCGGGCCAAGACCCACGGCTTCCGGCTGCGCATGCGCACCCGTGCCGGCCGTGCCATCCTCGCCGCCCGTCGCCGCAAGGGCCGCGACACGCTGTCGGCCTGACGGTAGGCCGTGCTACCGCCAGCCGCCCGGCTGACCAAGAGCCAGGACTTCGACCTGGTCGTCCGCCGGGGGCGGCGGGCGGGGCGACGTCGCGTCGTGCTGCACGCACTGTGCGTGCCCGAGCTCGGCGTTGGAGCACGGGACACCGACAACGCGGGGTCGACGACCCCGACTTCCCATCCCACCCGCGTCGAGCCCCCTCGCCGCTCGCAGCGTTCGAGCAGCGTCCCCGGCTCGGCCTCGACACGGGTGGGTTTTGTCGTGAGCAAGGCTGTCGGCAACGCGGTGGTCCGCCACCAGGTCGCGCGCCGTCTCCGCCACGTGGTGCGGGAACGGCTGGCCGCCATCCCGAGGGGGACCTCCCTCGTGGTGCGGGCGCTCCCCCCGTCGGCCACGGCCTCCAGTCGCGAACTCGCGGCGGACGTCGACCGGCTCCTGGCTCGGCTGGGGCTCGTCGACGACCCGAGCGCCTCCCGTCGGCGAACCGGTGGGTCCCCGACCGCCGGCCAGGAGCCACCCGCGACGCGCCACGTCGCCGAGGACGGCGGGCGCACCTCCGGTGAGGACGAGGCATGAGTGAACCAGCGGGCGCGGACCGCCGACGAGGCGGAGTCGTCAGTCGGGTCCTGCTGCTCCCGGTGCACGGTTACCGACGCTGGATCTCCCCGTACCTGCCGGCCACCTGCCGCTTCTACCCGACCTGCAGCGCCTACGCAGTGGAGGCGCTGACCGTTCACGGTGCGATCCGGGGGGCATGGCTGACCGTGCGCCGGCTGCTGCGCTGTGGACCCTGGCACCCTGGAGGCTTGGACCCCGTTCCCCCGCGCGACGCCGCGTCCCCGCGGTCCCGCGACGGCGATTCCGGGCTCCCCGACACCCGCGCCGAGGAGTAGCTTCGTGCTCAACTTCATCTACTACCCCGTGTCAGCCATCATGTGGTTCTGGCACAAGGTCTTTGGGTTCATCATCAGCCCGGACAGCGGTATCGCGTGGGCGCTCTCGGTGGTGTTCCTGGTCTTCACCCTGCGGATCATCCTGCTGAAGCCGGCCATCAGCTCCGTGCGGTCGATGCGCAAGATGCAGGAGTTCGCCCCGCAGATGCAGAAGTTGCGGGAGAAGTACGGCAACGATCGCCAGAAGCTGGCGATGGAGATGCAGAAGATCCAGTCCGAGCAGGGGGTCAACCCGCTCGGCGGCTGCCTTCCGATGCTGGTGCAGATCCCGGTGTTCATCGGGCTCTTCCACGTGCTCCGCCAGTTCACCCCGGGCAAGACCGAGGTGTACGTCTTCGGCCAGGCCGAGGTCGAGTCCTTCATCAACGCCCGCCTCTTCGGCGCCCCGCTGTCCGGCTCCATCGCCGACCCGATGTTCGGCGTCGACCCGTGGACCATCGGTTTCGTCGCGGTGCCGCTGACGATCATCGCCAGCATCGCCACCCACCTCACCGCCCGCCACTCCGTGCAGCGGCAGGCGATGAACCCGAGCGTCGGGGCCAACCAGCAGCAGGCCCAGATCATGCAGAAGCTGATGCTCTGGGTGTTCCCGCTGTTCGTGCTCTTCGGTGGCCCGTTCTTCCCGATCGCGATCCTGCTGTACTGGCTGAGCAACAACACCTGGACGCTGGGTCAGCAGTACTTCATCTACCACCGCATCGACCGCGAGGAAGCCGCGAAGAAGGCGGCCGCCGCCGCCAAGGCGGAGCAGTCCCGCAAGGACCTCTCCCCCAAGCCCGGGCAGCGTCCGGCCAAGAAGAAGGGTCCGCAGCCCGGCCAGCACGGCCCGGCCGGGACCACTCCCACCTCGGCCCCGTCCGGTGGTGCGGGGGACGCGGCGCGGAGCCGACCGGCGACCGGCGGCGCCAAGAAGAAGAACAAGAAGCGTCGATGACCGAGCGCGGTCACGCGTCTCGCATGTCGTGAACCAAGTGAGAGGAGGCACCAGTGTCGGAAGCGGTGCAGGTGACCACCGGCGGTGACGTGGACACCGAGGGTGCCGACGGCACGCCGAACGGAGCGTCCGCCACGCCCGAGGGCGGCGAGGACCTGCTCGTCCGTGAGGGCGACATCGCCGGCGACTACCTGGAGCGGCTGCTCGACCTGCTCGACTTCGACGGGGACATCGACCTTGACGTGGACGGTGGCCGCGCCGTGGTGAGCATCGACGGCGGGGATGACCTGAGCAAGTTGGTGGGTACCCGTGGGGCGACCCTGGAGGCGCTGCAGGAGTTGACGAGGCTGGCGGTGCAGCAGAGCACCGGCGCGCGGAGTCGGCTCATGTTGGACGTCGCGGGGTGGCGGGCGGACCGGCGTGCCGAGCTGTCCGACCTCGGTCGGACCACGGCCGAGCAGGTCAGCCAGACCGGCGATCCGGTGCGGTTGAACCCCATGACCCCCTTCGAGCGCAAGGTGGTGCACGACGCCGTGGCCGGTGTCGAGGGTGTCCGGAGCGAGAGCGAGGGCGAGGAGCCGAACCGGCGGGTCGTGGTGCTGCCCGCCGAGTAGGGCTGAGTTCGTGAGTGGGCCCCGGGAACGACGTTCCCGGGGCCCACTTCCGTTCGGGGCCCTCGGTGGGACCGCTGTCCGACGGCAGCCGGGAGGTGGCGGGCCGGCCTCGCCGCTTGGTGCCGTGGGAGTCCGCGCGCCGGATCGGTGTGAACGGGTGCCGTGGGTGTGGTTCGCCAGCGCGCCGGCCGGTCCTCGCCGTGCCACGCGGGCGGTGACGGGGTTGACGGGCGGCACGGGGTCCGCGACGAGCGATGGGGTGGTCAGCCGGGCGGCCTCGTTCCCGGCTCCACCGGAGCACTCCCCCGAGGGGTCTCCTCCGCCTCGGACGGTGCGTGCCCTCGGTTCGGGGCCTGCTCGGGAGCCGCCGGCGCGGTTCCTGGTGGCATCGTTCCCGCCGGGGCGGTGCTGTCCTCCGGTCACGCGTCGCGGGTTCGGCCTCGCCGGCACGGGAGGTGCCGCGCGGGGTGCGGAGCGCTGGGTGGGGTGAGATCGGGAACACCGTCCCCACTGGCGCTCCGGTTGGCGGGTGCCGGCCGTGCGGCTTGGTGTCCGGGCGCTCCCGGCGGGCCGTGGTGCGGGACGGACCGGTCACCACGCTGGCGGTGACTGGCTCGACGGGGGTGCGCACCGCCGCCGGAGCGCGTGGAGTGCGGCCGTCGGGGTGCTCACCGTGATCGCCGCCCAGTCACGAGCGACGGCGTCCGCGCCGGGTGCGACCGGCGCCTCGGACGGTCGCGGCCGGGAGACAGGGGCGGCGGGAACGTCGGAGGCTCGGGAGGTGGCGGCCGGCCTCCGCACCAGCCGGGCGGGCGTCTCGGTGAGTCGTCGGGCACGGTGTCGGCGGTCGAGCTGGCCCGGTCGGCACGCGAACCGGCGCGGCGGCGGTCGTCCTGGACCCGAGGCGCGACATCGGCGTTGTCGGTGGCGCGTGTTCACGACGGGCGCGAGCGATGGTTCGCGGACCTCGGTGTGCGTTGGGTGGCGGTGCCGCGTCAGCCCCAGGGACCCGTCCGCCGGTCGTGGGAGCCACCGCCCGTTCCCGCTGCCCCACCGCCCCGGTCATGATCCCGTCCCGCGGCGTCCCCGTCGCGCGTGGCCCGCCGTCCGCCAGCGCCGCGCGACCCGTCGCGACGTGCCAGCGCCGGGGCCAGGGTGCGGGCGGTGCGGAACACGCCCGGCATGTCCAGGACGAGGGCGACCGACCCTGCCTCGCGCGGAGCGGGAGCCGTCCCGCCGGGGGAACTCGGACGGTGTGGATGCCGGCGGCCCTCCACCTGGTGGGGCGACGGTGATCCGGACTGGTCCTGCGTCGAGCGTTGCTCCGCGGTAGGCCGCCGCGGGCCGTGGCCGGCACGGAGTGGGGTGGAGAGCCGTGGAGCGCGACCATGTCGGACGGCGGACGTCCGCTCCGAACGAGCGGTCGATGTTTCACGTGGAACACGACGACGCGCCCGCCTCCCCGGCGGGCCGGTCACGCCCTCCGTGTCGTCGTCGATGCCGCGTGCTGGCGCGGAGGCGGTCGGTGGGAGGACACGCGTCTGGGCCACGGCTCGCGACCCGTCGTCGGGAGCCGTCCCGCGACCCCCGGCGGCAAGGCGTCGGCTGGTCGGGGTCGTGCGGCCGGTGGCGCGGGTCTCGCCGGCCTGACGAGGGGCCCAGCAGCCGTTGCCCGCTCCTGGTGGACGCCGACGGTTGGCAGGCTGTCTCCCTCCGGTGGCTCGCCGCCCCGCCGTGACCGGGAGGCGTCGAGTCACCGCCGAGGTCGGTCCGGCCGGCCTCCAGGGCAAGGTGGGGTCGCCCGGCGGGGGCCTCGACCGGGAGGGGTCAGCCGCGTGGGTTGTCGGCCAGGCTGCTGGGTGGACGACGAACTCGTCGCCGACCATCGGCGGTCCGCCCGGCGTGGGGACGGACGGGCGGGCACGCCTTCCGGATGGTGGCGATGCGGGGGCGGTCTCCCCTCGTCTGCCCGGTAGTCCCGGCTCGGCTGTGCGTCGGGGAGAGCGGGCGGTGGCCGAGCGCGGTGGCGGCCGCCCTCCTGGCCTGCCGTGGGGCGACGTTTCACGTGAAACATCGGTGGATGTGGAGGGTTCGGTGGTCCTCGGCTCTCGCGGCGACCAGAGGGGGAGTTCGGTGCCCGGACGCACGGGCCGAGGTGGATCCACGCCGCCATCCGGATGTCACCTCGCGCGGTCGTCGTCGGTCGTGCCGGGCAGGTGCCCCTGGGGCAGCGGGCGGGCGCGGGGGGAGGAACTCCGGCGAGGAGCGCCCGTCGTCCCGCCCCCGGCCGGCACGCCGTCCGAGTGGAGTGGTCCGGCGAGTGACGCGGCAGGTCGAGGTCGAGGTTGCGGGGTCCGGGCGCTGTCGCCGCGCGACGCCGGATCGGGACAGGTCCAGGCGGGGCGGACCGGGGCGGGGCGGGGCGGGCGGACGGAACGGTGGAAGCGGGTGGGCGCCCGGCCGCGTCGCCGAGTGGGCGGTGGGTTCGGGTCGTGCGGGAGGTCGGCTCTCGGCACGGGCAGCGGATGCGGTGCCGGCCGGCTTCCAGGGGCCGAGTGGACTGGGGAGGCGGTCATCGTCGGCTGTGCTTCCTTCCGGCGGGGGCTGAGCCCGTCGTCCTGGCCTAGCCCTCGCCGTGGTGCCCCGGGACCGGCGGTGCTCCGGGCGCCCGCCGATCGGTGGATCGGACCCGCCGGGGCGATCGACCGGACGGACCCGGGAGAACGCGGGACGGGCGGCCGCTGTCGACGGTGGCGAGTGTGGTTCCGGGCGTGGAGGAGGGAGGCATCCGGAGGGGATGGCTGGGAGCCCGGTCCTCGTCGCGCACCGCTCCCCGCAGCCGGGAGCGTGCCCACCGGTGCTCGTCCCGTCCTTCCTTCGAGGTGTGGGTCAGGTATGTGACCCGTTGGTCGTTCCCGGGAGATCGAGTTGCCGGTAGCGTGCTGACCATGCCGCCTTCGGGTCTTCCGATCGCCGAGTTCGCCTTTCCCGGACCGCTGCGCGATCGGCTGGTCGTCGCGGTGCTCTCGGGCACCAAGACGGCCACGTCCGCGCTGCTCGTGGAGTACGGGAGCGAGGGTGTGCCGCTTCCCGAGGTGGGTGCCCGGTCCGTCGTGGTCGACTCGGCCGAACGCCCCGTCGCGGTCATCGAGACCACCGACGTCCGGGTGTCCCGATTGGACGAGGTCGATCTCGCCCACGCCCGCGCCGAGGGCGAGGGTTATGACTCGGTGGTGGCCTGGCGTGCCGGGCACGAGGAGTTCTGGTGCGGAGCGGACTTCCGCGCCGCCATCGGGGACCCGAGCTTCACGCCCTCCGACGGGACGCCCGTCGTCCTCGAGTGCTTCCGGGTCGTTGAGGTGTCCTCCGTCGCGGTCGTGACGTCACGGTGACGAAACCGGGGACGACGGTTGGCCCGGGAGGTGCGAGGTGTGCCGCCGAACGGTGGTGCGGACGAGGTCGGGAGACGTCGATGGGAGGTGGCGGGGCGGGCGTTCCCACCGCCACTCGTGGTTCCCGGTGGCGCGGTGGTGGCGAGGCCACCTCCGATGAGGACGTCCTGATCGGTACCCGGCCGGGGCCATGTTTCACGTGAAACATGGCGGACGGCGCCGTAGATTGAGCAAGCAGTCGATGTTTCACGTGAAACCGGAAAGTGTGTGATGACAGAACGGCAGCCACCCCCGGCGGGCGAAGTCGGACGTGGCGCGGATGACGTGGTGTTGCCCCCCGCTTCGGAGGAGGAGCCGCCCGCCGCCGCTGACCTCTTCGGCGACCACCTCCCCCGCGCCCGCCGGTTGGTCGACCTCCTCGTCGAACACGGAGAACGACGTGGCCTGGTCGGCCCGAGGGAGTTGGGACGGCTCTGGAGCCGTCACGTGCTGAACTCGGCCGCCGTCCAGGAGCTCGTGCCCGTGGGGAGTCGCCTGATCGACGTCGGTTCCGGTGCTGGGCTCCCCGGCCTCCCACTCGCGATCGCTCGCCCCGACATCAGGATGACGCTGCTCGAGCCGATGGCTCGACGGGTGGCCTGGCTGGAGGAGGCGGTGGAGGTCCTGGGGTTGGACGTCGCGGTGGTGCGAGGACGAGCGGAGGAACGCCAGGTGCGCTCCGAGCTCGGAGGAGCCGATGTGGTCACCGCCCGTGCGGTCGCTCCGCTCGCCAAACTCGGCACCTGGTGCCTGCCGCTGTTGCGCCCCGGTGGGCAGCTGCTCGCTCTCAAGGGCGCGTCGGCGGAGGAGGAGGTCGAACGCGACGCCGCCGCACTGTCCAGGGCTGGGGGCTCCCGGGCCCACGTGGTGCGGTGCGGAGCGGAGTCGCTGGCGGAACCGACGACCGTCGTGGTCGTGGAACGCGGGCAGGCCGCGCCTCCGTCGCGGCGTGCTCCGGCACGCGGTCGCCGGACCGGCAGGTGACGCGCGCGGATCGGGAACAAGCGATGTTTCACGTGAAACCGTGGAGGTGGGCAGGTCTGTGAGTTACGAGAAAGGGCAGTTGGACGTGGAGTGGACGCCGATCGAGCAGGAGGCCGCGCGGGCCACGAAGGTGCTGCACCCCACCGAGACGCTGCCGGTTCCGGCGCAGCGTCGGGTCGTCGCGGTGGCCAACCAGAAGGGCGGGGTGGGCAAGACCACCAGTACCGTGAACATCGCTGCGGCGCTCGCGCTGCGGGGTCTGAAGGTCCTGGTGATCGATCTCGACCCCCAGGGGAACGCGAGCACCGCGTTGGGAGTGGACCACCACTCGAACACCCCCTCGGTCTACGAGGTGCTGCTCGGTGAGATCAGCATCGCCGACGCCGCCGCCGTCAGCACCCAGTCGGACAACCTGGTGTGCATCCCCGCGACCATCGACCTGGCCGGCTCCGAGATCGAACTGGTGTCGATGGCGGCCAGGGAGACGCGGCTCAAGGAGGCGTTGTCCACCGAGGCGCTCGACCACCTCCAGGCCGACTACGTCTTCATCGACTGCCCACCGTCGCTGGGGCTGCTCACGGTGAACGCGCTCGTCGCGGCGCAGGAGGTGCTGATCCCGATCCAGTGCGAGTACTACGCGCTGGAAGGGCTTGGGCAGCTCCTGAACAACATCGAGCTGGTGAAGGCGCACCTGAACCCGTCGCTTCGCGTCTCCACGATCCTGCTCACGATGTACGACGGTCGCACCAAGCTCGCCGATCAGGTGACGAGCGAGGTCCGTGGCCACTTCGGTGACCTGGTGTTGCGTACCGTCATCCCGCGAAGCGTGAAGGTGTCGGAGGCACCTGGCTACGGGCAGACGGTGCTGGCCTACGACCCGGGTTCACGGGGAGCGATGAGTTACCTGGACGCCGCGCGGGAGATGGCGGTCCGGGGTGCGAACGGGGAGACAGGATGAAGGACCGGAAGGGCGGGCTCGGACGGGGCCTCGCCGCGTTGATCCCGAGTGGCCCGGCGGTGGTGGAGCAGACCGCGTCGGTCGCGGCGCCGGCCGCGCCCCGAGCCGGGGCGGTCGGAACGGTGCCCGCCGCACCACCCCGGTGGTCCGCCGGCGAGGATCCGGGCGGGGCGGAGCCCGAGGTGGCCGGGGCGATCTACCGTGAGGTCCCCATCGGCGACATCCGGCCGAACCCGAAGCAGCCGAGGCAGGTCTTCGACGAGGAGGCGTTGTCCGAGCTGGAGCACTCGATCCGCGAGTTCGGGCTGATGCAGCCCATCGTGTTGCGTGAGCTGGGCCGCGGCGAGTACGAGCTCGTGATGGGTGAGCGTCGCTGGCGGGCCTCGCAGCGCGCCGGGCTGGAGACCATCCCGGCGATCGTGCGGCGGACGGCGGATGACGCCATGCTGCGGGACGCGCTGCTGGAGAACATCCACCGGGTGCAGCTCAACCCGCTGGAGGAGGCGGCCGCGTACCAGCAGCTGCTGGAGGAGTTCGGCGTCACGCACGAGGAGCTGGCCTCCCGGCTCGGGCGCAGTCGGCCGGTGATCACCAACACGATCCGGCTGCTCCGGCTGCCGCTTCCGGTGCAGCGCCGGGTGGCGGCGAACGTGCTGTCCGCCGGGCACGCGCGGGCGCTCCTCTCGCTGGAGGACCCGGGAGGTCAGGAGGAGCTCGCGAGTCGGATCGTCGCCGAGGGGTTGTCCGTTCGGGCGACGGAGGAGGCGGCGACGCTCGCGCGTCGTGCCACTCCCCCGAAGCCGAAGCCAGCCGCTCCACGCCCCGAACCCTCGCTCGGCCTGGAGGCCGTGGCGGACCGGTTGGCCGACGTGTTCGACACCCGCGTGAAGGTGGACATGGGACGTCGCAAGGGGCGCATCGTCGTGGAGTTCGGCTCGGTGGACGATCTGGAGCGCATCGTGCGGATGATCACGGCAAACGGGACGAATGGGACCTGATCGACCTGCGAGGGGAACCATGCCACCGTGTTCCGTCACGGTGACGAAAAGGCGGAGGTCGGTGAACGGCCTCCGCCGTCCTCGTCCCACCGGTGTGCCGCCTCCCGAGGAGAGGACCGGCGACCCAGCCCGGTGGCTCGGGGGCTCGAAGGATCTCGGCCAGCCGATGCCCGGTCTCGGTGCGGCCGGACGGGAACGAACACGGCCGCCACTCCCCCAGCCGAGTGGCGGCCTCCGCTTCCGTCCCGACTCACCCGAACGGCCGTGGGTGGTGCCCGGCCGTTCGCCCGGAGGCACGCCGGTCAGGCCCCGAAGCCGGGGACGACGATCGCGGGCGAACCACGACGGCGGGGCGGCGGGGCACGGCCACCGAGGACACGGCGGCCAGGAGGCCGGGCCGGCTGGCGGAGGGCGCCGTCTCGCGACCAGGATGAGGTCAGCGTCGTTCCGGCCTCGACGGCTCCTGCGGTCGGTCGAGCTCGGGGTTCAGAGCACGCGGCCGCCTCTGGCCACGGCGCGCTCCACGAGGCCGGCGAACACCTCACCGAGCGAGCGGCCCGCCGCGTCGGCCGACATCGGGAGCAGGGAGGTCTCGGTCAGTCCTGGTGAGACGTTGACCTCGAGGAAGTGCACGTCCCCGTCCGCCGTCACCACCGCGTCGGTCCGCGAGACGTCCCGGAGCCCGAGCAGCTGGTGGGCGGCCACCGCCAGGTCCGCCACCTTCCGCGCCTGACCTGGCTCGAGTCGGGCCGGGGTGTGGAACTCGGTCAGCCCCGCCGTGTACCGGGACGCGTAGTCGTAGAAACCGCTCGCCGGTTCGATCTCCACGGCGGGCAGCGCGGTTGGTCCCTCCGGGCCCTCGATGACGCTGACGGCGACCTCGACGCCCTCGACGTAGCGTTCGATCAGCACGCTGTCGGAGTACGACAGCACCCCGACCATGGCCGCGGGCAGTTCCTCGGCCTCGGTGACCAGCCTGGCCCCGAGCGCGGATCCGCCCTGGTCGGGCTTCAGCACCAGCGGGAGGCCGAAGCGGGTGACGACCGCGTCCAGCACCGCCCGCGCACCCAGCGTGCGGAAGGTGCTGTGGGGCAACGACACCCAGTCCGGGGTGGAGTGCCCCGCCCGGAGCATCTCCGTCTTGGCCGTGGGCTTGTCCCAGGCGCGGCGGCACCAGCGGGAGTCGGTGCCCACGAAGGGCACGCCGGCCAGTTCCAGCACGGACTGGAAGGCCCCGTTCTCACCCTCCCCACCGTGGAGGGCCAACACCACCGCGTCGGGGCGGTGCCGGCGGAGACGACCGAGGAGTTCGCCGTCGGCGTCCCACTCCTCCACGGTCAACCCCACCGTCCGCAGCGCGGCGGACAGCCGACGTCCGGAACGCAGCGAGACGTCCCGCTCGTGGGACAGGCCTCCGGACAGCACGGCGACCCAGCGATCTGACACGCCAGCAACTCCTCGTCTCAGGCGGAACGTCGACTGACCGCACACCTTAGTTCGACGCCTCCGGTGTCCCCGCGCGGGCGGTACCGGCCGGGGACATGCCCGGTGCCCTCCTGGTCGTGTCCGGGGGAGGGGCGGGTACGGGTGCTGGGCCGGTACCCGCGTCAGGCGCCTGAGCGGCGCGTGTCGAGCACGGCCCGGGCCAGGTTCGGCCAGCCACCCGTCGGCCGCCTCCGGGGACCCGCCGCCGAACGGTCCCTGAGCCCGGCCTCGGGGGCGGGTGTCCGTCCGTCAGGCGGTGTCCGGGGAGGGCGCCTGGGGCCCTCCGAGCGCGGGCGGGCGGACGGTCCCGAAGGTGTTCAGCAGTTCGAGTTCGTCCTGGAGCACGCCGCCGAGCCGTCGCACCCCTTCCCGGATCCGGTCCGGGGTGGGGTAGCAGAAGGACAACCGCATCTGGCGGCTGCCGAAGCCGTTGGCGTGGAAGGCGGTGCCCGAGACGTAGGCCACCCGCTTGGTGATCGCCCTGGGCAGCATCGCCTTGGTGTCCACCCCCTCCGGGGCGGTCAGCCACACGTAGAAGCCGCCGTCCGGCCGGGTCCACTGGCAGCCGGCGGGCATGTGCTGCTCCAGGGCGCCCAGCATCGCGTCCCGCCGTTCGCGGTACACCTCCCGGTAGGACTTGATCTGGCCCTTCCAGTCGTGCGTGGAGAGGTAGCGGGACACCAGGAGCTGGTTGAAGGTGGGCGGGCAGAGCGTGGCCGACTCGGAGGCGAGCACCAGCTTCTCGCGGACGGCGTGGGGGGCGAGCGCCCAGCCGACGCGCAGGCCGGAGGCGAAGATCTTGGAGAACGATCCGAGGTAGATGACGTTGTCGGGGTCGTCGGCGCGCAGCGCCGGGTAGATCTGGTTGTCGAAGCCCAACAGGCCGTAGGGGTTGTCCTCGATGACGAGCACACCGTGGCGGGCGCAGATCTCCAACACCTCGGCGCGTCGTCGCACCGCGAGGGTCACGCCGGCCGGGTTGTGGAAGTTGGGGATCGTGTACAGGAACTTGACCCGCTTGCCAGCCCGCTCCGCCGCCTCCAACGCCTGGCGCAGGTCATCCGGGACCAGCCCCTCGTCGTCCATCGAGACGTGGACCACCTCGGCCTGGTAGGCGGCGAAGCTGCCCAACGCTCCGACGTAGGAGGGGGCCTCCGCGATGATCACGTCACCGGGGTCGCAGAAGATCCGGGCGACGGTGTCCAACGCCATCTGGGAGCCGACCGTCACGACCACGTCGTCGGGGTGCGCCGAGATGCCCTCCAGCGCCATCACCTCGACGATCTGTTCCCGGAGCTCCGGAACGCCGTGGGCGGAACCGTACTGGAGGGCGGTCTGCCCCTCGGTCGCGACCAGCCGCGCCACCTCGGCCGCCAGCGACTCCAACGGGAGCGCCGCCAGGTTCGGCATCCCGCCGGCCAACGACACCACCTCGGGCCGGCTCGCGACGGAGAACAGCGCGCGGATCTCGGATGCGGTCATGCCGGCGGTCCGCTCCGCGTAGCGGTCCAGGTGCGGGTCGAGGCTGCGCTGCCCGCGCGGCCCCTGCGGCTGGCCCCCGCGTAGCACGGGTGGCAGTTCCGGGCTCTCCATGCCGCCTCCGATGGTCGGCCTCAGTGCTGAGGTTCGGGTTGTCACCCGAGCTGCGCGCCCCACCGGTCGGCTCGGCCGGGCGCGGGGGACCCGCATGAGGGGTCCCCTCCTGATTAGCGGTACGGCAGCGGTGTCCGTTACCTGGCCCGAGTGTAACGACCCGCCGCCGAACGGCAGTGCGATCACGCCGCCGACAGGCCCAGGGGCCGCCGGCGGCCGGGCACCGGCGGCCACCTATCCTCGGTGGAGGGCCAGCGCACCTCCGTGGTCCGGTCGACCGCCCGGTGGGTCACCGCCGGCCGCCGGTCGAGGTGCCACCGCGGGAGCGCCGCGGCAGGCGGGGCGTGTCGTGCGGGGAGGTCACATGTCTCGAAGTGTGGTTGGTATCACGCTGGACAATCTGCACGAGCTCCCGGCGAAGTGCCGGCGGTGCGTGTTCTGGGAGCTGGCGCCCCACCTGCGTGAGGAGGCGGAGGAACTCGGCCAGACCGAGTTCGAGAAGGAGGCCTGGGTCTCCAGCGTGTTGTTGGAGTGGGGCTCCTGCGGGCGCATCGCGCACGTCGAGGGCGTCCCGGCCGGCTTCGTCCTCTACGCCCCGCCCTCGGCGGTGCCCAGGACGGCCATGTTCCCCAGCGGCCCGGTCAGCCCGGACGCGGTACTGCTCACCACGGTGAAGGTGCTCCCCGAGTTCGCGGGCAACGGTGTCGGGCGCATGTTGGCCCAGGCCGTGGTCCGGGACCTCACGCGACGTGGCGTGAAGGCCGTGGAGGCCTTCGGCAACGGCCTGCCCGACAACCAGGCCGGCTGCGTCGTGCCGGCCGACTTCCTGCGTTCGGTCGGCTTCAAGACGGTCCGCCCACATCCCCGCTGGCCGAGGTTGCGGCTGGAGCTGAGGTCCGCGTTCTCCTGGCAGGCCGACGTCGAGGCCGCCCTGGAACGGCTGCTGGACTCCGTCACGGTCACCACGGCGGGCGTGGGCCCCGCCGGCGTCGAGGCAGCCCCCACCGGCCGCTGAGCGGCGGAGGGGCGACCACGTCCGCGCCGGTCGGACCCTGACGTCGACGACCTGGTCCCGTGGACGGCTCGCTGCTCCGCCCTGGCGGCGACGCGAACGGGGAACGTCCTCGTGCCGCGTGTGGGTCCGGCCCCGACGCCCGGGCACGGTCGCCCAGGCCCGAGGAACGGGCAAACGGGGAGGACCGGCCCGGCGGGATCGCGCGGACCGGTCCTCGTCGTCCCTCCCGCCACCGCGGCGGCGGGACACGTTCAGTCGATCTTGGCGAGTTCGTGGCGGAGCAGGTCGTCGAAGGTGAAGGTGCCCGTGGGCTGGTCGTTCTTGCCCAACAGGTAGTGGCGCTTCACCGCGACCAGGATGCGTTCGGCGACGATGTCGCGGAAGTTGGGGTCGAGGAGCCGCGCCCTGTCCTCGGGGTTGGTGAGGTAGCCCACCTCGACGCGAACGGCGGGCATCCGGGTCAGGCGGAGGACCTCCCAGGTCTTCCGGTGCGCCCCGCAGTCGACCATCCCCGTCTTCGCGGACACCTCCCGCTGGATGTAGCCGGCCAGGGCCTCCCCGACCGTGGAGGTGGTGCCGTTACCGGTCCCGGTGCCGAAGTGGAAGGAGGCGATGCCCTGGGCGCGGGGTGAGGAGTTCGCGTCGACGTGCAGCGAGAGGAAGAGTTCGGCCCCGGCGTCGTTGGCGAAGGCCGCGCGGTCGGACTCCTGCGGGCAGGAGTCGGGGCCCCGGGTGAGCAGTGCCTCCATGCCGGTGGCGACCATACGCCCCTCGAGCCGGCGGGCCAGATCCCACACCAGGTCCGCCTCGGAGGCGCCGTCGACGCAGATGCCCCGGTCCGGCCCGCCGTGACCGGGGTCGAGGACGATGCGCTTCCCCCGCAGCAGCGGACCGGCGGTGCGCACCCGCTCCTGCTCCCGGAGGAAGACGGGCCGGCCACCCCGGACCTTGGGGGTGAGCTGCCGGAGCGCGCGCAGGGTCTCCGGGCCGCACACGCCGTCGGCGACCAGGCCGTAGTCCCGCTGGAAGCCGCGCAGGGCCTGCTCGGTCTGCCCGCCGAAGATCCCGTTCGCCCTTCCGGCGTCGTAGCCGAGTTCCAACAGCCGCTCCTGGAGCGCCACCACGTCGTCGCCGGTCGTGGGCTGCGTCACCAGGTAGGCCAGCGGCCGGTCCCCCAGCCGCCAGCGGGCGTCCCGGAGCGCGCGGTAGGTCGCCGGTCCGACGATACCGTCGGTGATCAGCCCTCGTTGCTGCTGGAACACTCGGACGGCATGTTCCACGACCGCGTCGTAGACGTGCTCCTCCCGCCGCCCGTCGGCGTGCTGGCCGCTGCCGGCAGGGGCGCCATCGCCCTCGGGTAGTAGCCCCTGGGCTGCGAGATTGGCCTTGATCTCGGCGACGGCCGGACCGAAGTCACCGCGGTGGAGCAGTTGCATGTACTCCTCGCTCGACTAGAGGCGCCGAAGTCGTTCGGCGCGGAGGCGGACAACTTATTGTGCCCTGTCGGCCACGGGTCGACATATCGGGCCGTCACCCTTCCGGGTGCCCCTGCTCGCGGTGTTGATCTTCCGGGGCGGTGCTGTGCGGTGCTGCTGTTCGACCGGGGAGGGGTTGGCCCGACGTGGGCTGTTGTGCTGGCGTGCCGGATCGCGATCCGGTGGCGTCACGTCGGGGACGGACCCGGAGTCGACCGGGGTCGCGTGCCGAAGCGCGTTCACGTCCGCGCGGGGCGGGCCCTGGTCGGACGCGTGTCGCAGGCTACCCGAACACGGAGGGGGATCGGCGCCAGGCACCGACCCCCCTTCTCGAACGCGTTGGACGAGACGGTCAGGACAGGTAGTCCGACAGCTCCTTGACCAGGGCGGCCTTCGGCTTGGCCCCGATGATCTCCTTGACCTTCTCGCCGTTCTTGAACAGCATCAGGGTCGGCAGGGACATGACCTTGTAGTCGCGGCCCGTCTGGGGGTTCGAGTCGAAGTCGATCTTCGCGATCGTGATCTTCTCCGAGTACTCCGCCGCGATCTCCTCCAGCACCGGGGCGACCATCTTGCACGGCCCGCACCAGGAGGCCCAGAAGTCGACGAGAACGGGCTTCTCGCTGGTCAGGACCGTGTCGGCGAACGTCTTGTCGGTGACCTCGATGGTGTTGCCGGCCATAGTCGTCTCTCCTTGTCGCTACGTGTCCACCGGTGGAGTCCGTCCCCACCGGCCTCGAAGTTCCTGGGGCCGGTGGGTCAGCTGACGGGGACCGCGTCCTCACCGGGGCCGTACCCGCCTCCGACGTGCTCGGCGGTGGGCTCGTAGGCCGCCAACCAGCGTTCCGCGTCGATCGCGGCGGAACACCCCGACCCGGCGGCGGTGATGGCCTGCCGGTAGGTGTTGTCGACGAGGTCACCGGCGGCGAAGACGCCGTCGAGCCCGGTGCGGGTGCTCGGGTGCTCCACCCCCACGTAGCCCTCGTCGTCCAGGTCGACCTGTCCCCGGACCAGCTCGCTGCGGGGGTCGTGACCGATCGCCACGAACATCGCGGTCACGTCGAGCGTCGAGTCCTCGCCCGTCCTGGTGTCGGTGACGCGGAGCCCGCTGACCGTGTCCTCCCCCAGCACCTCGCTCACCACGGCGTTGGTCAGGAACCGGATCTTCTCGTTCTCCTCGGCGCGGCGGAGCATGATGCGCGAGGCGCGGAACTCCTCGCGGCGGTGGATGATCGTGACGCTGCGGGCGAACCGGGTGAGGAAGGTCGCCTCCTCCATGGCCGAGTCCCCGCCGCCGACGACGGCGATGTCCTGGTCGCGGAAGAAGAACCCGTCGCACGTGGCGCAGGAGGACACGCCACGTCCCAACAGCCGCTCCTCGCCAGGGACGTCCAGGTAGCGGGGTGCCGCGCCCATCGCCAGGATCACCGCGCGTGACCGGTAGGTGGTCCCGTTGACCTCGACCGTCTTCACCGGCCCCGAGAGGTCGATGGCCTCCACGTCCTCGGCGCGCAGCTCCGCCCCGAAACGGGTGGCCTGTTGGCGCATCTCCTCCATCAGGTCCGGGCCCATGATCCCCTCGCGGAAGCCCGGGTAGTTCTCCACCTCGGTGGTCGTCATGAGGGCACCACCGAACTGGGTGCCTTCGAAGACCAGTGGGTTCAGTTGGGCGCGGGCGGCGTACACGGCCGCGGTGTACCCGGCGGGGCCGGAACCGACGATGATGAGGTTGCGGACTTCGGACAAGTTGACGCCTCCACCGACTCGCTTGCGGGATCACGCTGTGCTGTCGGCCGACCTGGCATCGCCATACCGACATCGAGCTGTAACGCGATCCTAGGCGTGGGTGTTCCCGCCGCGGTTCGGCGTGTGGCGAGGGTGACGGCCGCACTGGGGCCGGTGCGGGCGCCCCAGCCCGCACCGTGCCGCGCTCCCGGCGGTGGCGGACTCAGTTGATCTCGGTCTGGGTGAGCAGACCGGGCGAGTCGGGACCACAGTCGAAGGAGACGATGGCGACCCGGAAACTACCGAAGTCACCACCGCTCATCACGACCATCAACGCGGGCTCGTCCTGGTAGTTCACCGAGAGCGATCCCAGGACGGCGGTGTCGGGCACCCCGCTGGCCCGGAGGCAGGCCGTGAGCGCGGCCTCGTCGCCGAAGGGGCCGTAGTCCTCGGCGTTCATCGCGGCCCCGTAGTTGGCCTGGACGTCGTCGGGACCGGTCAGCGCGAGGGGACCCGCTCCGGGTGAGGCGCCGGTCTCCGTCGGGAGCGGGGTCGTGGTGGTGGCCGGTGGCTGGGCCATCGGGGTGCCGTCCTCCAGGGAGCGGCCGGGGAGTCCGAACGCGACGACCGCGGCGACCGCCGCGGCGGCGAGGACCCCCGACCCCCAACCGAGCATCCTGTTCCGCCGGCGGCGGGCCGCCGAGAGATCGGCGACCGGTGCCGGCGGGCGTGCGTGGTCCTCGGGGGTGTGGGGCGGAGCGGGGGTGGTCGGCAGCTGGGTGACCGGGCGCGGGGGTGGCGCGGACGCGCGGGTCATGGCGGCGGCCTCGTCGGCCAGGGCGCGTTCGAGCCGGGCGGCGACCTCGGGGGGCATCGTGGTGGTGGGGGCGGACAGTTCCGAGCCGAAGGCCGCCAGGTCGGCGTGCACCGCGTCCAGCGCGTCCAGCACGGCCTTCGCGTCGGGGTCGTCCCCTATCCTGGCGGTGAGTTCCCTGGCCGTCTCCGCGTCCAGCACGTCACCGTGCAGGTCCGCCAGCACGTCGAGGGACAGGCTTGGGTCGCCCGGGGCGTCGGGTCGGGACCTGCTCGCCGGGTCGAGCCCATGCCCTTCCCACTCATTGCGGGTCATCGTCCCTCCCGGTCACGACGTTGGCGGTCACCAACAGCGTCAGATGGGACGTTCGCAACTGCACCGTGGTTCCTGAGGTGCCCCAGAAGTTTCGCCAGCCGGGCCCGGCCCCTGGCGCAACGGCTCTTCACCGTTCCCTCGGCGACCCCGAGCAGTCTGGCGGTGTCCGCCACCGAGTACCCCTCCACGTCCACCAGCACGATCGCGGCGCGTTGCTCCTCCGGCAGGGCGGCGAGCGCGTCCCGCACCGCCAGGCGGGTGTCCTGCTCCGCGATGGCGTCGCGAGGGCTCGCGGGCTCCCCCGGTCCGGCGTCGGGGAGCGGGACGGTGGGACGACTTTGTTTTCGTCTGATCCGGTCCAGGCACGCGTTCACCACGATCCGATGTAACCAGGTTGTCACCCGGGACTCGGCGCGGAAGGACGACGCCGCCCGAAAGGCGGAGATCAGGGCGTCCTGGAGTGCGTCCGCGGCTTCCTCTGGGTCGCGCATCGTCCGCAGCGCGACCGCCCAGAGCCGGTCCCGGTGGCGACGGACCAACTCGCTGAAGGCGTGAGGATCCCCATGAGCGTGAGCCGCGATGAGGTCGGCATCCGAACTGGCTGGGGCTGTCACACGCCGAGAATAGCGGTACCACGTGTCGGAAACCGAGACCACAGTCTGTTTCCCGCCGCCGTCTGAACGAAACCTGAACCCGCTGTTCGAGTGAATTTCAACCATCTGACGCATGCGACGGGTGATATCCACAGCGGACATCCGTCAGATGGCGCACCCGACCGGTCGGCGGTCACTGCGGCAGCAGCCCCTCCACGGCGACCTCGCGGATCGTCGTCTGGTGACGTCCGTTGTCCAGGGGCACGATGCCGGTGACCCAGAGCAGGACGTGCTGGGTGGGTTGGCTGGCCTCGTCGAACGCGACCTCGGTCGCACCGTCGGTCAGCTCGGCGACCCCGATCAGCTCGCCGTCCTCCGGGCTCCCGGGACTGGCGGAGGGTAGCGCGCGCACCTCGACCCGCCCGCCGGCCGACGGGGAGTCGATGGTCACGGAGGTGAGCTGCGTGACCTGGTCTAGGGACAGGATCAGGCCCACGCCCGGCTTGAGCGCGTTGTCGGCGTCGAATGGCGCGTTGTACTCGGCGGTCCGCCACTCCGTGGCCGGGTCGCCGTCGAGGACGTGCGCGGCCCGGTCCGGCGAGTCCAGCTGCTGGCCGGCGGGCTGCCACTCGGTGGCACCGGTCACCTCGACAGGCCCGGACCCGAGCTCCGGTTCGGACTCGGTCTCCTGCTGTCCCGCGCTGTTCGAGCTCGGCGCCCCCACGTCGAACTGGGGGCGGGCCCCCGAACCGCCGTCACCGCTGAAGAAGGAGACGAGCTGGAAGCCGATCCAGGCGACCACGATCAGCGTCGCCGCGGCCAGCACCGCCACGCCGATCCGCAGTTTCCGCTTGCTGGCCTTGTCCTTCGGGATGTCCTGGGTACGCCACAGGGAGTCGGTGTTCCCGCGCGCCGGGGTCTCCCGCATCAGGTTCTGGGTGGGACTGCCCGCGTCGGCCGCCCGCTCCAGCACGGGCAGCAGCGCGGCGGCGGTGCGGATGTTGCCGGTGTTGATGACGCTCTCCGGGCCGGCGAGCGCCTTGACCGCCACGTTGGACAGCTCGTGCGGCACCGTCGGGCGCAGAGCTCGCGGCGGCAGCACCGAACCGTCGGCGGCCAGCGGCGCCGCCGGCAGCGTCTCCTGGCCCTGCCGCAACGGCCAGCGGCCGGTCAGCAGGAAGTAGAGGACCGCGCCGAGCCCCCGGACGTCCTCGGTCGTCGTCGCCTCGGCCCGGGACCCGGGGAAGGCGAAGCGCAGTTCGCCCTGCGCGGTGACCCGGATCCTCTCCGGGTGGTCCACTCCGAGCACCAGTCCGACGTGGTGGGCGGTCTCCACCGCCGCCGCCAGGGTCTGGAGCAGGCGGGCGGCGTTGTCCGCCGGCAGCGGGCCATCCCGGAGCAGCTCACCGAGCCTGCTCCCGTGCGTCCACTCGGCGACCACCACCCCGAGGACGTGTTCCGGGTGGTCGACGCCGTGGCTGCTGCTCAGGACGTCCAGCACCCTGGCGACCCCGACGCAGTGGAAGCTCGCCGCGTGCATGCAGCGCTCCAGGACCCGACGCGCCTTGGTGACCATCTGCCCGTCGGTCCGGTACCCGACCAGGACGGTCAGCGCCACGTCGCGTCCGAGCGCGGTGTCCTTGGCCCGCCAGAGCTGGGCCTGGCAGGACGCGTCGTACCCGACCTGCTCGATCAGCCGGTACCGGTTGTCGGCGAGCAGGGTGCCCGGGCTCAGCTCGGCGAGGTCCGACCAGTCCGGTGGCGGCGGAGCGGACGCGGGCACGGTGAGGTCGGCACCGTTGCCCGTGTGGTTCCGGTGCGCTGCCGTGTACTGCGTAGGCTTGCCGCTCACGGTGTCTTCTCCTGATCCACCCGCTCCCCGGAAAGCGAAGGCCCCCAACCACCGCCGCGGAGTCTCCGAGCTGAGGGTACGGGAAGTTGGCTGTCATCGACTGGCCGATAAGGAGGCCCACACTGGGGGCCGTCAGTAGGACGGGGCGGCACGGTCGCGCGGTTGCCTCCGGTCACCGAACGCTTCACCGCCTCACGAGTCTGCGCAGTTTGCCTGCGACGGGGTCAAGTTCACGCGTCTTCAGCAGCAACATCACCCCGAAGGTGACGATCACCCCGACGATTCCGGCGAAGATCAGCTGGATCCAGGCCTGAATCGCTGAGTCGGGTGTCATTCCTCCGGAGCCGGTGATCACGACGACCAGCGCCGCCGCGCCCGCGCCGGCCACCGAGCCGACGAGGGTCTTCCCGATCGTCACCGCCAGCGCCCGGCTGCCGAGCCGGCCGATGCGGTGCCGAAGCCAGATCTCCCCGGCGATCCACCCGACGACGAAGGTCAGCGAGTTCACGAAGGTGATGCCGAAGACCACGTTCTCCGGTTCGAGCACCAGCGGGCACAGGTAGATGAGTGGCACCTTGGCCAGCGTCATCACGCCCATCAGCAGGGTGGGCGTCCGCGAGTCCTTCATCGCGTAGAACGCCCTGAGCTGGAGCATGGTGACGGCGTAGGGGAGGACGCCGAAGGCCGACACGGCCAACGCGATCCCCAGCCGGTTGCCGCCCTCCACGCCGCTGGCACCGTAGGAGAACAGCACCACGCCGATCTGCGCGCCGAGCACCGTCATCAACGCGCTCAGCGGCAGCAGGGCCGTCGTGCACAGCCGGCTGCCCAGGGAGAGGTCGTCCTTGAGCTTCTCGTAGTCGTGGCTGGCCGCGGCGGAGCTCATGCGGGGCAGGATCGCGGTCATGATCGAGAAACCGATCACCCCGTACGGGAGCTGGAGCAGCAGCCAGGCGTTGCTGTAGATCGCGAGGCCGCCGTAGGCGGTGGCGACCCGGCTGAGCGCGATGAGCCCGACCTGGGAGACGGCGACGTAGCCGAGCACCCACGCGGCGAGCCCGCCGAACTCCGCGAGACGGGAGTCGAAACCCCACCGCCAGCGCAGCGACACCTTGGCGCGCCGGAGGGCGGGCAGCAGCACGGCGGCCTGCACGACCACACCAGCGGTGACCCCGAGACCGAGGACCAGCAGGTGCGTGTCCGTCATGCGCACCGGGTTGACCGTCAGCTCACCGGGCAGCAGCGCGTAGGCGCCGAGGGTGCCCAGGATGACGACGTTGTTCAGGACCGGGGCCCAGGCCGGCGGGCCGAAGACCTGCTTGGCCTGCAGGATCGCCATGAACAGCGCGGACATGCCGTAGAAGAGGATCTGCGGCAGCAACAGGTAGGCGAAGGCGGTGGCCAGCGCGGGGTTGGCCTCGGTGTCCCCGTCGCTGACGTACATCGCGGTCAGCAGCGGTGCTGCCACCACCGACAGGATCATGCCGACGCCGAGGATCACCGTCGCCAGCGTGAGGAGCCGTTCGGTGAACGCCTGCCCACCGTCGGCGTCCTCCTTCTGCGCGCGGACGAGCACCGGGACGACGACGCTGGCGAGGACACCGCCGAGCAGGAGTTCGGTGATGATGTTCGGCAGGTTGTTGGCGGCCGTGAAGGAGTCGTTGATCGCGCCCCAACCCACGATCCAGACGAGGACGGCCTTCCAGAGGAAGCCCGTGATCCGGCTGATCAGCGTCGCGATCGCCATCGAGCCGGCCGCCCTGAGCAGGGACTTCTTCCGCCCCCCACCCGCACCGGACTCGGCGGTCGCCGCGGCGGTGGCCGTGGCCATGACCGTCGTCTCCGCGTCCGGGTTCGACTCGGCCTCGGGTGAGGAACCCACCGTGGCGAACTGGACCGTCTCCGCCTCCGAGGGGTCGGTTCCGGCCCGGATCGGCCGACCGATCCGGATGGTTTCCTCGTTGGGGTTGCTCACCTGGCCTCCTCACCCCGCTGCGATATCTGACCGCACCCCGCACGTGTTACCAGCTGCCAGCAGCCGAGGCTGCCATCAGCGCGGACGGCGTGGAGAGGGCCGCGCCGGCGGCGCGGCTCTTCGGACTGTGTCACCTGTCACTTTCCGTCGCTGTCGTGCCGGGTCCGCCGGCCGGTGGCCGACCCGTCGTGGAGGGCCCGCTCCGGTCGTCGTCCGGACCGGGTGGGTCGTCCTGGTCCGGCGCACCGGGGCGGGGTCCTGCACGGTCCCCGGCGTCGGGGGTTGGCGAGGGGCGCTCCCCGCCAGCCTCCCCCGGCGGTGGCGTGCCGCCCGCACCCCGGAACCTGCGGACGAGCCGACGTGCGGACAACAGCACCAGTGCCGCTCCGGCCACCACGGTGATGATCACCGTAATCGTCCCGTACGCGGTCGAACTGACCAACAACCGCACCGGCGGTCCGAGTTCCGTCCCTCCCGGCGTGGTCAGGACGGCCGACACCGTGAACTGCCCCGACCTGCTGACCTCGGCGGGGATCAGGCGCTGCCGGGTGCTGTTGGCCGGGACGTCGAACTCCTGGGCGTGGGGGATGTCCAGCCCCGGCGAGTCGCGCAGCAGGACCTGGACCCGGACGCCCACCGGGAGGCGGTTGCTGACGGCCAGGGGGAGCGGTGAGTCGGAGGCCGCGAGGGACAGCGGAGTGGCGGGGCGGTTGACCTGCACCCGGGCCAGGAGTCGGTCCAGGCTGAGGTTGGCCGCGGACAGGCGGTGGTTGGCGGCGGTGGGGTTGCCCCGCCAACTGCTCGACGTCGCGCCGAGGTAGGCCAGCCGAACCGGGTCGGTCAGGTCCTCCGGCTGGACCCGGCTGTTCGGGTCGACGGAGTTGTCGGGCGTGAGCGCGGACCCGAAGTCGGTGACCCGCTGGGTCCCTCGCCGGACGGACCCTCCGACCTGGGCCGGGATCTCGCGGGAACCCACATCGGCGGGGTAGGTCAGCGCGGTGGCCCGTTCGGGGAGGGGGGAGTCGGTCTGGTCGACCAGCCATCCCGGGGTGGCCAGGTTCAGCTGGAAGAGGCGTTCGAGCCCCCCGAGGAACGCGGCGTGGTCGGCGGGGCGCTGTTCCCAGAGTCGGGGCGGCGCTACCACCAGGCGGGACGCCTCGGTGACGTTGGCGTCCGCCGTGGTCCGGAACAGCAGCACGCCGAGCGAGTCGGTGACCGCGTCCCGGGCCGGCGTCGCGGGTTCGAGCGCGGCGGCCGCCGCCCCGCCGCCGCCCAGCTGGGGGCCAGGTGTGGCGGCGGTGTCGCGCAACGCGCGGCTGACCAGCGGGTCGATCGGGAGCGCCGTGGGTTCGACGGTCGCCCCGGACACGCGGGTGGGCAGCAGACCCGGGGTGGCCTCCTCCATGCCGGAGGGGGACAGCAGCAGGGTGCTGGTGCCGGACTCGGCCAGCGCGGACAACGTCGCGTCGTCCAGGACGCCCTCGGCGGGCCACACCACCGACGACAGCGGTTTCGAACCGCCCAACACCCGTTCCACGATCTCGGCGCCCCGGGTGAACGCCAGGTCGCGGAGGTCGTCCATGCCTGACCTCGTCAGGGCCACCAGGTCGGCGTCCGCGTAGGGCAGCGCGATCACACAGCGTCCGCTGACCACGTCCCGCAGCTTGTTCAGCCAGACATCGGCGGTGCTGCCACCGGCGCCCTCGACGGGTCCCTCCCCGCTGGAGGACCGCACCAGGTACCCGGCTGACATCGCCTCGACGGCCTCCAGCAGCGCCGGGTCGATCGCGAAGCAGAGCGACCTGCTCAGGTTGGAGCCGGGAGCGACACCGTCCTCGATCGCCTGGAGGAGCCCGAACAGCCGCCCCCCCGGTCCGACCGACCTGGCGAGTTCGTCGTCGGCGAGGATCGCCCGCCCCCGGGTGTCCCGGCCGACCATCTTGGGAGTGGAGACCAGCGGCCACAGCACGGTGGTCGACGGGGAGACCGAGGAGGAGGCGGTGGCGCCGCCAGGCGCGCCCACCACGGGCAGCAGCATGGACGTCGCCGCCAGTCGGGCGTCGCCGCCGTAGTCGGGCTGGCCGTTCGCGTTGACCAGCAGCGGGTAGCTACCGGGCTGGCTGATCCCGAGTGTGCCGTCACCCCCGGCCAGCGGTGCCCGCACGCTGAAGTCGGCGCTGTCGCCGGGGGCCAGGGACTCGACCACCGGGACGAACGGGGAGGCCGCGGTGTCCGTCGGCGCGGTTCCGTCGAGGGCCGCTCTGGCGGCGTCCGCGCTGGTGACCGGCTCACCGCGTTGGAGCCGCACCACGACGTTGGAGAGGTTGCGGTCGGAGACGTTGTGGATCCGGCCCGTGACGACGAGCTCCGGGGGCCCGTCGGGAGTCACCACCCGAGGGGTCGTCTCCGAGACGGACAGCTCGGCCAGGGCTGCCGCCGGGGTCGTCTGGCGGGGATGGCCCCCGGTGGCCGCCGGCCGGTTCTCCACCGCCCCCGCCGCACCGGCGGCACCGACGGCGATCAGACCGACCAACCCGAGGGCCGCCACACATCGCAGTAGGGACGCGCGCACGTCCGCCCGGTGGGCCCTCCGGCCCCGTTCTCGTTTCACGCCAGCTCCGTGCCTGCCTGCTCGTTGGGGTCCGGGGAACGGCTCGTCGAGGGGGACCTCGTGAGGACCTCCTCCGTCCGCCGCACCAGCCGACGCTCGTCCGCGTAGGCCAGCCGCCCGTCGAGGTCCTCGAGCGGCACCCAGGCCACCTCCGTGACCTCGACGTCAGCGTCGGACAGCTCGCCACCCACCGCGCGGAGCAGGTAGTGGTGCACCGTCTTGTGCACGCGCCTGTCCCCCGCGATGAACCAGTAGTCGATGGTGCCGAGCGGGGCCACCACCACGCCCTCGATCCCGGTCTCCTCCCGGACCTCGCGTTCGGCTGCCTGCTCGGCTGTCTCTCCATCTTCCAGGTGACCCTTGGGGAGCGACCAGAGCAGTCTGCCCCGGCGGTCGAGCCGCCCAATGATCGCAGCGTGCGTCCCGGCCGCGTCGAGCACCAGTCCTCCGGCCGATGTCTCCCGCACGGTCCGCAGCCGGCGGCGCCGGCGGCTCCTGCCGGTCGGCTTCCGGGAGCCGGAACGACCGGATGACGAGGGCATACCCGGATGGTAGTGCGGAAACGGGGGTACCGGCCGGTCGTGCTGGGCCCTCGGCGGTCCGCGTGGCCCCGGCTGGTGGTGCGGCGGAGACCGTCGTCGTCGACCGGAGGGGGCAGATACCCTGGCTTGCCGTGTCTCCGGAACAGAAGCCGATTGCCAGCAGGTCCGCCGCGGAGCTGCGGACCCAGCGCAACGCCGTGGTCGAACTGCTCAGGGTGGCGCCGGTCGCCGACGAGGTGGCCAGGAGGTTCGAGGACGCCGGCCACGAGCTCTACCTCGTCGGGGGAAGCGTCCGCGACGCACTGCTCGGTCGGCTCGGGACGGATCTCGACTTCACCACGGACGCGAGGCCGGAGCAGGTCGTGGAGCTGCTCACCGGCTGGGCCGACGCGATCTGGGACACCGGCATCGAGTTCGGCACCGTCGGCGCGACCAGGCGGGGCAGCACCCTGGAGATCACGACCTTCCGGGCCGACAGCTACGACAGGGTCACCCGGAACCCGGAGGTGGTCTTCGGCGACCACATCGACGACGACCTGCTGCGGCGGGACTTCACGGTCAACGCGATGGCCGTCCGCCTGCCGGAGCGCAGGTTCGTCGACCCGCACGACGGGATGACCGCGTTGCTCGAGCGGCGGCTCGACACCCCCGCCACCCCGGAGGAGTCGTTCGCCGACGACCCGCTGCGGATGCTGCGGGCCGCGCGGTTCGTGGCCCAGCTCGGCTTCCGCCCGGCGCCGCGCGTGGTCGCGGCCATGCGGGAGATGGCGGACCAGATCGACCGCATCACCGCCGAACGGGTGCAGGCCGAGCTGTCGAAGCTGCTGCGCGGTCCACACGCCCGGCAGGGGGTGGAGCTCATGGTTGACACCGGCCTGGCCGACCGGGTGCTCCCCGAGGTGCCGGCGATGCGCCTGGAAATCGACGAACACCATCAGCACAAGGACGTCTACCAGCACTCGCTGGTTGTGTTGGACCAGGCGATCGAGCTGGAGGCCAACGACCCGGACCAGGACGGGCCCGACCTGGTGCTGCGGATGGCGGCGCTGCTCCACGACATCGGGAAGCCGGCGACCAGGAAGTTCGAGGCCGGCGGTGGCGTCAGCTTCCACCACCACGAGGTGGTGGGCGCCAAGATGACGCGACGCCGACTGCGTGAGCTGCGCTACTCCAAGGAGTTCGTCACCCAGGTCTCGCAGCTCGTCTACCTGCACCTGCGTTTCCACGGCTACGGCACCGGCCAGTGGACCGACTCCGCCGTCCGCCGTTACGTGACCGACGCCGGGGACCTGCTGCCCCGGCTGCACAAGCTGGTCCGCGCGGACTGCACGACGCGGAACCGGCGCAAGGCCGCCGCGCTCCAACGGTCCTACGACGAACTGGAGGAGCGGATCGTCCGGATCGCCGCGGAGGAGGACCTCCAGCGGGTTCGCCCGGACCTGGACGGGAACGAGATCATGCGGCTGCTCGGGCTACCGCCAGGCCCCCTGGTCGGGCGGGCGTGGAGCCACCTCAAGGAACTCCGACTGGAACGGGGCCCGCTGAGCAGGGACGAGGCCGAGGCGGAACTGCGGGAGTGGGCGCGTTCCGAGGGCCTCGAGCCGCCGCCAGCCCCCTGAGCCCACCCCGGGACCCGGTGCCCCTCGGCGGCCCCAGCGGGTCGTACCGCACCCTCACCCGGGTGGTCCTCCCCTCCGTTCGGGCGCGCTCCCCGCGCGACCACCCGGCGGGGGGCCGGCGCGGGCCGGAGCCCCGGCACATGATGGGACCACGGAACCCGAGTGTGGCAGGGGACGTCGAAGTGCCCGAGCGGTGACCGAAGGGACCGGGGGTGCTGGAATGTCGGACCGGCAGCGGACGGCGGTACCTGAGGCGTCGATCCAGTACTCGTTCGGAACCGGGCAGGGCGCGCCGACGGTGTGGACCAGTCCGGCGTCGGTGGACGTGACCGGGGCGGGAGTCGCGGACGCGGTGCCGCTCGACTTCACCGGCGACGGCCGCCGGGTCGACCTGCTGTGGGACTCGGACGGGGACGGGATCGCCGACACGGTCCTGCTCGACCTCGACGGCGATGGGGTCGTGGACGCCGCGTTCACCGACCCGACCGGGTTGGGGACCTGGAACGCCCGCGCGGAACTCCCGCCCTGGGGAGAGGGCTCCGTGGTGCCGCACCCCGACCGGGTGCCCGACCAGCGGTCCGGTGAACAGGAGCCCGGGTTCCCCCCGGCTGTTCCGACCCTCCCCGGTGAGGACCCGGCCGGAGACGAGGCGACCGGTGGAGCGGAGGACCGGGTCGGCGGGGCCGAGCCGGGGGGAACCGACGCCCCGCCAGGGGAGGGCACCGAGCGGGTACCGGCGCCTCCCGCCGACGAGACCCGCGAGACCGAGGAGACCGGCGAGACCGGCGAGACCGAGGAGCGTCCGCCACGCGAGGAGGGGCCCGGTGTCGAGGAGGCCCCGGTTCCCGACTCCGAGTGGGCCGACGACGTCCGGGACGGTGCCGGCGACGTCGGGGAGGGCACCAGGCCCGACGATCCGTGGCTGGACGACATCTTCGGCGCCGTCGCGCCGGACGGTGGCGGGGCGGGCACCCCACTGCGGTGGGTTGACTCGGCGGGGCGGGAACAGGTGGCCGTGGCCCGGGTCGACGTCGACCAGGACGGGGTGCCCGACGCGGCCTGGGTGGACTACGACGGGGACGGCCGGGCGAACGAGGCCGTGGTGGACGTGGACGGCGACGGCCGGGCTGACGAGGTGTACGTCGACAGCGACGGGGACGGCGTCCTGGACACCGTGTACCTGGACACCGACGGGGATGGCGTGATGGACGTCAGGCTGGTGGACACCGACGGGGACGGGGAGATGGACCGGGTGATC
The DNA here is from genome assembly GCF_049311605.1 of Actinoalloteichus caeruleus. Lineage (NCBI taxonomy): Bacteria > Bacillati > Actinomycetota > Actinomycetes > Pseudonocardiales > Pseudonocardiaceae > Actinoalloteichus > Actinoalloteichus caeruleus. The sequence goes on along the minus strand of NZ_CP186005.1, from coordinate 6,155,865 downwards.
GGACGCGGCGAGGAGGGGTTCGACCTCTGAGACCGGCGGCCTGACGTGGGCACGGGGCCGCGTAGGGCGCCCGCACGGGCGCTGGTGCGGGGCGGGGGGCTCGGGTCAGCTCGTGGGGCGCGGGGCGGAGGACTCCGGCCCCCGGTCGCCGTCCCGTTCGTCGGGCGCGGGGTCGCCCGCCTCGACCGCTCCGCCGGCCGAACCGCCCCCTCCCGGGCCGTCCTCCGGTGCCCGACGACTGGCCATCCCGTGTCCCACCAGCCCCAGCAGGTACAGCCCCGCGGCGGCGAAGAGCAGGGCGGGCGAGCGCCCGTCCAGCGGGGCGACCGTGGCGGCCGCGGCGATCGCGGCCACGTACATGACGTTGAACAGGGTGTCGTACAACGCGAAGACCCGACCCCGGTGCTCGTCGACGATGTCCCGCTGGACGGCCGCGTCGGCGCACAGCTTGACGACCTGGCCAGCGAGCCCCACCAGGAACGACGCGAGCAGCAGGGTCGGGAGCGTCGTCACGATGCCCAGCAGCAGCATGGTCGCCGCTCCACCGAGCAGGGCGCCGCGCACGGCTCCTCGCGCACCGTGCCTCGCGACGAGCCGGGGGGTGAGCAGCGCCCCCACGACGATCCCGGCGGCGGCGGCCCCCACGACCTGGCCGACGCCCAGCAGTCCCGCCCGGAACGGCCCGAGGTCGGTGAAACCGTGCCGCATGAGCAACAGCCCGGTGAGGGTTACCACGCCGAACGCGGCCCGATGGCTGATCAACGCCAGGAACCCCGCCGTGACGGAGGGCACCGACAACGCGGTCCGCCCTCCGTCGCGCAGGCCGCCCGCCACCGCGGCGAGCGTCGCCAACAGGCCCGGCCTGGCGGCGGCCCCGGCGGGGGGCGGGTCGACGCGGTCGTCGGCGGCGGAGGTCCCGGTCGGTTCGTGGCCGGGGCCCAGAGCCCCGCGGCTGAAACCGACCAGCACGAGGGCCGCGACCAGCGAGCCGGCGGCGGCGATCACGGTGACCAGCGCGGACCCGGCGTCGCCCGCGCCCAGCACCTCCCGGAGGACGATGGCGGAACCGGCGCCGATGGCGGTGACGGCCGCGCCGAGCGTGGTCGCCGCCGCGTTCGCCGGGACCAGTTCCCCCGGCGCCACCACGTGCGGCAGTGACGCCGACAGGCCCGCCCCGACGAACCGGCTGACCCCCATCACGAGGAGGGCACCCGCGTACAGCGGCGCCCCGGCGACGCCCGCCGCGACCGCGGCCGAGGTCAGCACGATCAGTGCCCCGCGCACCAGGTTGGCCGTCAGCAACACCCGTCGGCGGTCCCACCGGTCCAGCAGCGCTCCGGCGAACGGGCCGACCACCGAGTAGGGCAGGAGCAGGACCGCGAGGCCCGCCGCCACCACGGCCGGGTCGGCCTCCCGCTCCGGGTTGAACAGGACGGCGCTCCCGAGACCGGCCTGGAAGATCCCGTCGCCCCACTGCGCGGTGAAGCGGCTGATCAACAGCCTGCGGAACCCGGCCCGGGTGCGGACCAACATCATGAGCAGCCGGGTGCCGCCGGGCGACCGGGGCTCGACACCACCGGTGGTGCTCGGTGGGGTGGGGTCGCTCTGGTCGGCACCGGCGTTCACGGTTGCCGAGCCTAGTCACGACCTCGGTCCCGCGTGGGTCGCGACGCCCGACACCGACGAGTGGGTCCGCCGGGGAAGCGGGCGGGTGGTACCGGCTGTTCGGGACGACGGCCAGGTGAAATCATGGTGGAGTGCGACCTGACGTCGAGGTTGAACCCGGCACGCTGCTGGTGGCTTCGCCCGGTCTCTCCGACCCGAACTTCCGCCGAACCGTGGTCTACGTCATCGAACACCGCGGCGAGGGAACGCTGGGCGTCGTGCTGAACCGTCCGAGCGAGACCGCGCTTCGGGACGTGCTGCCGAGTTGGGGGCCGTACGCCACCCGGCCGAGAGCGGTCTTCCTCGGGGGGCCGGTGGAGCAGAAGGTGGCGCTGTGCCTGGCGGCGCTGCGAACCGGCGTCCGGGTGTCCGAGGTCCCCGGCACGATCTCGGTGCGCAGCCCGGTGACACTGGTCGACCTCGACCACGACCCTGACACGTTCGCGGGAGTGATCCGGGGGCTCCGCGTCTTCGCCGGGTACGCCGGCTGGGAGAGCGACCAGCTGGCCGGTGAGATCGAGCGCGGTGACTGGATCGTGGTCCCCGCGCTCCCGGACGACATCCTGGCCCCACCCAACGACGACCTGTGGGGACGGGTGCTCCGGCGGCAACCGATGCCGCTGGCGCTGTTGGCCACCCACCCCTCGGACCCCCGCCGCAACTGAACGCGCCGCGCACCCGACGTCCTGGCTCAGACTGGGGAAGCACCGCGTCGGCGGGGGGACGGTCGGCGGCGTCCCGCCTCAGCCCGCGGCGCCCGGGGTGGCCCTGCCACCGAGCGCGCTGGCCACGCCGCACGCGCTGTCGCCGCAGCACTGACCGGAACAGCCCAGTCGCCGGCCCTGCGGCTTGGGCGCGGGAACCCGGGACGCCGCCTGGTGGCCGAGCAGGCAGCCGGCGGCGGTCAACGCCAGCCCGCCCAGCCCGCCGACCACGCCGAGGGTGACCACGGTCGCGGTGCCGGTGGCGAAGGGCACCAGGGCGCCGAGCACGGTCAACACCGCTCCGGCGACCAGCAGGGGGAGACCGGCGGCCTTGTTGCCGACCCGGAAGGCCTCGTCGCTGCGCATCGTCGCGGGTGTCTGCACACCCGCCCACGAGTTCTTCGGCAGGGCTTCCCGGAGGCCGCGCAGACCCACGAAGCCGACGGCGACGCCGGCGGCCACCATGACCAGCATCAGGAGGATGCGAGGAACGGTGATCCCCCCCGCCTCCGCCTGTGCGGCGAGAACCTGTCCTGACTCCAGCACGGTCGTCACCTGGTTGAGGGTAAGCGGCGCAGGTCAGCCACCTCCCGCTACCCCGGGATCCGGTGTTCCAGGCCACCACGCCGGACCCGTCCGAACGGCGCCGGTGCTGGCGAGGGCCGGGTGGCGGTGGGCGATCCGCTATCCTGACGACGTGAGCATGGGTCGCCTGCTCCTTACACAGCCGCGCTGAGCGTCGCGAACGCGCCAGCGCGGCCACCCCTCATGCCCTCCCGGGATGGGGGGTTTCGTGTTTTCGGGGGATGGCGCGGCCCTGGCAGGTGCCGCGGCCGGCGATCGAACGGGTGACCGGAGGGAAGGAAGAGCGATGAGTGAGGCGACTTCGGAGACCGCCGCGCGCGGGGCCGGCGGGGACGGTGACGCGCCGCCGTTCCGCTACACCCCTCGGCTGGCCGCCGAGCTGGAAGCCAGCTGGCGGGAGCACTGGGCGGCCAACGGCACGTTCCACGCGCCGAACCCGGAGGGTGACCTCGCCCCCTCGGACGGGGAGGGAGCGGTCCCGGTGGACAAGCTCTTCGTCCAGGACATGTTCCCCTACCCCTCCGGGGCCGGCCTGCACACCGGCCACCCGCTCGGGTTCATCGGCACCGACGTCTACGCCCGCTACCACCGCATGTTGGGGCGCAACGTCCTGCACACCATGGGGTTCGACGCGTTCGGCCTGCCCGCCGAGCAGTACGCGGTGCAGACGGGGCAGCACCCGAGGATCACCACCGAGCGGAACATCGAGCGGTACCTGGCCCAGATCCAGCGCCTCGGCCTGGGCCACGACGAACGCCGCCGCATCGCCACCACGGACGTCGGCTACTACCGGTGGACCCAGTGGATCTTCCTGCGGATCTTCAACTCCTGGTACGACCCGGACGGCAACGACGGTCAGGGACGGGCGCGGCACATCGACGAGCTGGTCGCCGAGTTCGAGTCGGGTGCGCGGGAGACCCCGGACGGCCGCGCCTGGGCGGAGCTGTCGGCTGGTGAGCGTCGCCGCGTCCTGAACCAGTACCGCCTGGCCTACGTCTCGGACGCGCCGGTCAACTGGTGCCCCGGGCTGGGCACGGTGCTGGCCAACGAGGAGGTGACGGCGGAGGGCCGCAGTGAGCGCGGCAACTTCCCGGTGTTCCGCCGCAACCTGCGGCAGTGGATGATGCGGATCACCGCCTACGCCGACCGGCTGGTCGACGACCTGGACCGGCTGGACTGGCCGGACAAGGTCAAGGCGATGCAGCGGAACTGGATCGGCCGTTCCCAAGGGGCCAGGGTCTCCTTCTCCGTCGACGGGGTCGGTGAGCGCATCGAGGTGTTCACGACGCGGCCGGACACGCTGTTCGGCGCGACCTACCTGGTGTTGGCTCCCGAGAACCCGCTGGTGGACGCCCTGATCGGGGCGGGGTGGCCGGCGGGGACCCCGGAGTCCTGGACGGGGGGCGCGGCCGACCCGGCCGAGGCGGTGGCGGCCTACCGGCTCACGGCCTCCCGCAAGTCGGAGCTGGAACGGCAGGAGAACCGGCGGAAGACGGGCGTGTTCACCGGCGCGTACGCCGTGAACCCGGTGACCGGCGGCCGCCTCCCGATCTTCGTCGCCGACTACGTGCTGATGGGTTACGGCACCGGCGCGATCATGGCCGTCCCCGGGCAGGACCAGCGGGACTGGGACTTCGCCTCGGCGTTCGACCTGCCGGTGGTGCGGACGGTCCAACCGCCGGAGGGCTTCGACGGTGAGGCCTACACGGGTGAGGGGCCGGCGATCAACAGCTCCCACCCGTCCTCGGTGGACCTGGACGGCCTGGAGGTCGCCGAGGCGAAGGAGCGCGTCATCTCCTGGCTCGTCGAGCGGGGGCACGGCGAGCGGACCGTGCAGTACAAGCTGCGGGACTGGCTGTTCTCCCGCCAGCGGTACTGGGGTGAGCCGTTCCCGATCGTCTACGACGAGGACGGTGAGCCGATCGCCCTGCCGGAGAGCGAACTGCCCGTCGAGCTGCCCGACGTCGACGACTACTCCCCGAAGACCTTCGACCCGGAGGACGCGGAGAGCGACCCGTTCGCCCCGCTCGGGCGTGCCGAGGAGTGGGCGGAGGTGGAGCTGGACCTCGGGGACGGGCCGAGGAAGTACCGGCGGGACACCAACACGATGCCGAACTGGGCCGGTTCCTGCTGGTACCAGCTGCGCTACATCGACCCGAACAACCAGGAGACCTTCTGCTCGCCGGTGAACGAGCGGTACTGGACCGGTCCGCGTCCCGGGGAGCACGGGGACCGGGACACCGGCGGGGTGGACCTGTACATCGGCGGGGTGGAGCACGCCGTGCTGCACCTGCTGTACAGCCGGTTCTGGCAGAAGGTGCTGTACGACCTGGGTGAGGTGTCCTCGGAGGAGCCCTACCGGCGGTTGTTCAACCAGGGCTACATCCAGGCCTACGCCTACACCGACTCGCGCGGCGTGTACGTGCCAGCCGAGGAGGTGGAGGAGCGGGACGGCCGCTACTTCTGGAAGGACCAGGAGGTCACCCAGGAGTACGGGAAGATGGGCAAGAGCCTGAAGAACTCCGTCTCCCCCGACGAGATCTGCGACGCCTACAGCGCGGACACGCTGCGGCTGTACGAGATGTCGATGGGGCCGATGGACATCTCCCGCCCCTGGGCGACCAAGGACGTCGTCGGTGCCTACCGCTTCCTCCAGCGGGTGTGGCGCAACGTCGTCGACGAGACCACGGGCGCGCCGAGGGTCACCGAGGACGCGCCGGACGACGAGACCACGCGGCTGTTGCACCGGACGGTGGCCGGGGTCCGCGAGGACTACGTGGGGCTGCGCTACAACACGGCGGCGGCGAAGCTGATCGAGTTGAACAACCACCTCACGAAGAGGTACGGCGATTCGACCGGCACGCCGCGTCAGGTGGTGGAGGCCCTGGTGCTGATGTTGGCCCCGCTCTGCCCGCATGTGGCGGAGGAGTTGTGGTCGCGGCTGGGGCATGCCGAGTCCCTGGCCCACGGCCCGTTCCCGGTCGCCGATGAGCGGTTCCTGGTCGACGAGACCGTGGAGTACCCCATCCAGGTCAACGGCAAGGTGCGGGCCAGGGTGACGGTGCCGACGGACGCCGACCAGGAGGCGGTGCGGGCGGCGGCCTTGGCTGAGGAGCGCATCCAGGCGGTGGTCGCGGGGCGTGACCCGCGCAAGGTCATCGTCGTGCCGGGGCGCCTGGTGAACATCGTCGTCTGAGCCGACGGGCGGGCCGGTCGTTCGAGGTGGGCGACCGGCCCGCGCGCGCCGGGGCGGCGTGGTGGTCCGGTCGCTCCGCCGGTGGTTGGCGAGGCGGTCCGGTCGCCGCCTGGGCGGCCGGGCGCGACCTCGTCAGCTCGACCGACGGGTCGTCGGGGCGGAAGCGACGGGGTGGTGCGCGGACGGCACCGGCCGGGTGGGTCATCCGAGGGGGTTCGGGTGCTGCTCCGGGTCGTCTAGCGCGTCCGTGCCTGGCAGGCCCCGCCGCTGCTCGCCTCGGCGACGAGTTCGGCCAGCAGCGACTCGAACAGCAGCTCCGCGTTGGAGACGGTGAAGGGGAACCGCTGGAAGACCTCCAGCGCGACGTGACCGTAGAGCCGGCTCCACCAGCGCAGGATCAGGTACACGGCGCTGAGGGTGAGTTGCTCCTCGGTGGTCTCCACGCCCAGCTCGCCCAGTGAGGCCACCATCTCCCGCCGGTAGGCGACCAACTCGTCCCGCATCGGCTCCGGGAACGCCTCGTCGTCCGCGTGGGTCAGCTCCTCGTCCTCGAAGTCGGGCAGCCCGGCGATCACCCGCAGGAAGATCGAACCGAACTGGTCGCGGGAGGTCGGGCCGTCGGTGGGAGCGTCGGTGACGGCCTGCTGCGAGGCGAAGACGAGTTCGAACTCGGTGGGGTGCGCCAGCGCCCAGCCCCGGAAGGTCCGGCAGACGGTGAGCACGGCTCCCATCTCCTCGCCGGTGTCCGCGGCGCGCGCGCGTGCGGTGATGACCTCCGCCAGGTCGGAGCAGATCTCCTCCACCAGTCGGTGCAGCAGTTCCTCCCGGGACGGGAAGTACCGGTAGAGGGCCGGCGCGGTCATGCCGAGGTTGCGGGCTATGGCGCGCAGCGTGACGGCTTCTCGACCTTCCCGCACAAGTAGTTCCCTCGCCTGGGTGAGGATTTCCCGCTCGGTCGCGGAACGTGCGCGCCCTCGACGTGTGACCCCCGACATACCTCACCCTTCTGGGTTGTAAACACCGTTTACTCAGCCGTACCGTTGCTCGAATGGGTGAACGGCGTTAACTGAGTTTACACCGTTCACACCAGTGGATGTCGGCGCGCCGACCGTGCAAGGACTGGTGGAGGAGAACACGTGTTCGCGAGGTGGGGGGTCACGGCGTTCCGTGGCCGGTGGGCGATCCTGATCACCGTTCTGGTGATCACGGTCGCCGGAGGAGTCTGGGGAACCGGGGTCTTCGGGAAGCTGGGGCAGGGCGGTTACGAGGACCCGAACAGCGAGGCGGTGCTGGCCAGCGACCTCGCCGAGGAGGCCCTGAACGGGCAGGCCGGCGACGTCATCGTCGTGTACACCGCCCCCGCCGGGTCGGACGTCGACGACCCCGAGTTCGGGGCCCGGATCACCGACGCCCTGGATGAGCTGCCCCCCGACGCCGTCACCAGCGTCACCAGCTACTGGCAGACCATGGCCCCGCAGCTGCGCGGCGAGGACGGGCGACGCGCCCTGGCGATCGTCGGCCTGGCCGGCGAGGACGCCAACGCCAAGATGGGCTCCTACGACGAGATCAGGGACCTCCTCGACGTCGAGGGAGTGCGCGGCGACATCGCGGGCGGCATCCCGATGGAGCACTCCATCGAGGAACGCGCCCAACAGGACCTCATCCGCGCCGAGATCGTCTCCCTGCCCATCGTGCTGATCCTGCTGCTGGTGGTCTTCGGTGGCGTTGTGGCCGCCGCGCTGCCCGTGCTCGTCGGCGGCCTCGCCGTGTTCGGGTCACTCGGCCTCCTCCACCTGATCTCGCTGTTCACCAACGTCAACGTCTTCGCGGTCAACGTCGCCAGCCTGCTCGGCCTGGGGCTGGCGATCGACTACGGGCTCTTCGTCGTCGGCAGGTTCCGGGAGGAGATCGCCGCCGGGCGCTCCACCGCCGACGCGGTGCGCCGCACCATCGGCACCGCCGGCCGGACGGTCGCGTTCTCCGCCACCCTGCTGGTCATCGCGTTGGCCGGCCTGATGCTCTTCCCGCAGGAGTTCCTCAAGTCCCTCGCCTACGGCGGGATGAGCGCCGTCGGCTTCGCCGCCGTCGTGTCCCTGACCCTGCTGCCGGCCATGCTCGCCCTGCTCGGGCCGAAGGTCGACGCACTCCCCATGCCCTGGCGCAAGCGCGCCGAACGCCGGCCCAAGCGCCCGGAGCGCGACGGTTGGGGACGGCTCGCCGACCGCGTGATGCGCCGCCCCACCCTCATCGCGGTGCCGATCGTCGCGGGTCTCGTCCTGCTGGGTGCCCCGTTCCTGTCCACCCAGTTCGGTCAGCCGGACGAGCGGATCCTGCCCGAGGGCGACGCCGCCAGGGTGGCCGTCGAGACGCTCAAGGAGGACTTCCCCTTCACCTCCGGTGACGGCATCGAGATCGTCATCCAGGGTGAGGGGGACACCCCGCCGGACGAGGCCGCGATCGGCCAGTTCGTCGCCCAGGTCGACGAGGTCGGCGGTATCGAGGGCGTACAGCCCTCCGGAGCGGCCGGCGGCGTCGTCGTCCTCACCGCCCAGCCCGTCGGCGACACCTTCGGCGACGAGGCCAACCAGGCCGTGCGCGACATCCGCGCCCTCGAACCGCCGGCCGGCTCCACCCTCCTGGTCGGTGGCATGACCGCCCTGAACCTCGACAGCCTCGACGCCGTCGGTCAACAACTGCCCCTGATGGCGCTGCTCATCGTGGGCGCCACGGTCGTGCTGATGTTCCTGGCCTTCGGCTCGGTGCTGCTGCCGATCAAGGCGGTGCTGCTCAGCGTCCTCAGCCTTTCGGCCACCTTCGGCGTGCTCACCTGGGTGTTCGTCGACGGCCACGGTGCCGGCCTGCTCGGCGTGACGCCGATGCCGATGGAGGCGGGCATCATCGTGCTGATGGCCGCCGTCGTCTTCGGGCTGTCGACGGACTACGAGGTCTTCCTGCTCAGCAGGATGGTCGAGGCCCGCTCCTACGGGGCGACCACCGAGGAGGCGGTGCGGACCGGACTGGCCCGCACCGGACGCGTCATCACGGCGGCGGCGCTGCTGCTGATCGTCGTCACGGGCGCCTTCGCCTTCTCCGGACTCCAGATGATGCGCTTCATCGGCGTCGGGATGATCCTGGCGCTGGCCCTCGACGCGACCATCGTGCGGATGCTGCTCGTCCCAGCCCTGATGAAGCTGCTGGGCAACGCGGGGTGGTGGGCGCCGGGACCGCTGCGCCGCCTCCAGCAGCGCGTCGGGATCCACGAGGGTGGCGACGAGCCGGAGCCCTCGCGTGGCGGAGCGGCCGAGCGGCGCGCCGACGGCGGCGGTGCCGCCTAGCTCCCGGCCGCCCGCGAGCCACGGAGACGGGCCGGCCCGGCCACCCCCAGCGGCCGGGCCGGCCCGTCTCCGTCTATTGACGTGCCGGAGCGGCCGTCGGCTCCCGGGAACCCGTGGGAAATCCGCACCGGGTCACGGACCACGGGCCGCTCCCCCTTCCGACGTCGTCGGGTGGACGTCCGGACCCGGGCCCCGGGATCACCACCGGCGCGGGTGCCCCGGGCCGACCCCGCCAGGAGCGCCGCGTGGGGACCGTTGGGCTCCAGCCCCCGCCGGCCGGCAGCCGGCCTGTGCCACCATCAGGCGGCAGGTGTCCCGACGAGAGGGGTCGAGTTCTCGTGCGACGTACGGCGGTGGCGACCGTGGCGGTGGCCTGGGCGGTCACCGGGTGTTCCCCCGAACCCGTGGAACCGGAACCACTGCCGGGTGAGGGGCTGCGCGTCGGCTTCGTGGCGACCGGCGGGGACACCGCCACCGCGACCGCCCTCGCCGAGGGAGTGCGGACCGCCGCGGCGGACACCGGCGTCGAGGTGGTGACCGCCGACGTGGGAGCCGAACCCGACCCGGGGCGGCAGGCCGAGGGGTTCGCCGACCTGCTGGCGGAGGGCGTGGACGCGGTCCTGCTCGACCCGCTGGACCCGTCGGTCCTCGCCCCCGTGCTCGACCGGGCCGCCGAGGAGGACGTCCCGGTGATCACCCTCAACCGATCGCTGGAGACGACCACCGCCGCCGTGCTCCCCGACGTCGAGCAGGCGGGGCGGGTGGCGGCGCGCGGTGTCCTGGGGACCGGCGTGATCGGCGAGGTCGCCGTGCTCCGCGGCGTGCCGGACACCACGGCCAGCCAGCAGGTCTTCACCGGTTTCGAGGAGACCCTCGCCGAGCGCGACGAGGTCACCCTGATCGCCGAGCGCGCCGCCGGGTACGACCGGGACCGGGCAGCCGAGCGCACCACCGAGCTCCTCGACGCGCATCCCTACCTGGTCGCGATCTTCGCCGAGACCGACGAGATGGCGCTCGGCGCCCTCGACGCGCTCGGGGACCGCGCCGGTCGGGACGTGCTCGTCCTGGGTTTCGGTGGCGGTGACGAGGCCCGGGCCGCCCTCGCCGAGGGGACGCTGACCGCGACGGTGACCGAACAACCAGGGGAACTGGGACGTGCGGGGGTCCGGCACGCCGTCCGCGTCCTCACCGAGGACGAGCCGGCGGAACGGGTCCTGGTGGATCACGTGTTGGTGGACCGGGAGAACGCCGCCGCCGGCTGAGCGCCCCGGGAACCGGCCCTGGCGAGGCGGACGGGGCGTCCGAGGCGGCCATCGGGGAGACCGCGGCGACGCCCTCGGGTGGTCGGTCGGCTGCCCCGGGTGCGGCCGCCCTTCAGCGACGACCGAGGAGCGACCACCTGCGGCCGGGCCGTCCCGCCCGCAGGCTGCTGTGGACCAGTTCGCCCCGCAGCACGATCCGGCGCCCGAAGGCCGAGGCTGGCGCGAGGTCCCGCAGCCGGACGACGCTGTGCTTCGACGTCACCTCGTCCTGCACGGCGATGCCCTCCGGAACGGTCAGGACCAGGTGGCTGTGCCGCATCGCCACGGTGATCAGGACCGTCTCCCCCGCGAACTCGGCCTGCGTGAAGTCGAGGCGGACGACGCCGCCCTGGTTCTCCACGCGGAGCGCCGTCGGTACCCGCCAGTGGCCCTCCCGGACGAGGCTCGAGCCGTGGCTGGAGAGCGTCATCGACTCCGGCTCCTCCGCGCCGGCCCGCAGGGAGAGGCCGGGGAGGTCGACCAGGAGGGAGTTGAGGTCACCCCGCGTGCGCGCCGTCAGCGCGGAGTCGGTGCGGGTGGTGAACTCGTCGAGGTCGATCAGGCCAAGCCCGATCGCTTTCTGCAGCAGACCGACGACGTGCTGCCGTTCCGCGTCGGAGACCCGGAGGTATCTCGGTGCGACTGGATTCGTTGCCGTCACCCTCACCAGGGTAGGACACCGCCGGGGCCGGTGTGCTGGTCTTCCGGCGGAAACATGGGCGCTCGAACCCCGCCGCATCGCTCGTCGTGCCCGCGCTCCCCACCGACCACGAACCCGGGGAGCCGCTGCGCGTCCCGCCGCCAGCCGGCCGCGGTGGTCCACGAGCCCCGGGGACCTCGCCGCCCCGGAGCCCTCCTCCCCGCTCGTCCCCCGAGGCGTGCCCGTCCCGGAGTCGAGCGCGTGCCTAGTCGGGGTCGCGGTCCAGACCGTGCTCGATCGCGTACCTGGTGAGTTCGACGCGGTTGTGCAGCTGGAGCTTCCGCAACGTCGACTGCACGTGGTTCTCCACCGTCCGGTGCGAGATCACCAGCCGCCGGGCGATCTGCCGCGCCGTCAGTCCCTTCGCGACCAACCGGAGCACCTCGGTCTCCCGCTCGGTGAGCTGAGGGGCCTCCTGGCCGCTGTCCCCCGAGGCCGCCATCCGCCGGTACTCCCCCAGTACGAGCCCGGCCAGGCCGGCGGTGAAGACGGCGTCCCCCGCCGCCGTCTGCCGCACCGCCGCGACGAGTTCCTCCACGGAGGCCGACTTCACCAGGTAGCCGGACGCCCCGGCCTTCACCGCCTCCAGCACGTCGCTGTGCTCCCCGCTCGCTGAGAGCACCAGCACCCGGGTCTCCGGCAGCGCGGTCGTGATCTCCCTCGTCGCGTCCACTCCCGAGGAGGAACCCAGGTTCAGGTCCATCAGGACCACCGCCGGCCGGACGGTGCGGGCGATGCGGGCGGCGGCGTCCGCGTCCGACGCGGTCGCCAGGACCTCGAATCCCCGTTCGGTGAGGTCGCGGGCCACTCCGCCGCGCCAGATGGGGTGGTCGTCGACCACCATCACGGAAATCGGTGGGTCGGTCACCTGCTCCTCTCCTTCCCCGCCGGTTGTCGTCTTGGCACCCGCATCTCCCATTCGGTCCCCTCCCCCTCAGCCGTCTCCAGCGCCAGGCTGCCACCAAGCAGCTCCACGCGACGGCGCATGGAATGTGAAACACCCATCCGGCCCTCCACGGCGGCCGCCCCCAGCCGACCAGGTGGAATGCCCGGCCCGTCGTCGCGCACGCTGAGCACCACCTCGTCGCCGAGGTCCTCCAGCAACACCCAGGCACGCGCGGTGGGCCCCGCGTGCCGGTTGACGTTCGCCAGTGCCTCCCTGACCACCGCCAGCAGCTCCGAGGTGTCCGCCGAGGGCAGTACCACGGGCGTGGCCGGCACCGAGACGGCGACCCGGGAGGTGTTCAACAGCCGCAGCTCCCTGCCGAGGTCGGTCTCCCCGTCCACCGAGGACTCGGGAGGAGCCGTGGTCACCAGGGCGCGCAGCGCGATCTCCTGTTCCCCCGCCAGCCGGGCGAGCTCGGCGGCCTCGCCGCCCAGGTCGGCGCCACGGCGCCTGACCCGGGCGAGCACCTGGAGCACGCTGTCGTGCACCATCCGGGCCAGCCGCTCCCGCTCGGCGGTCGCGGCCTCGGTCCGCAGTGCGCGGCGCAACCGCTCGTCCGACGCGCGGGCCGTGCTCGCCGCGTTGCCCAACACGAAGCCCACCCCGACGAGCATGACCGTGTCCCTGGCGATGTCGGTGTCCACATAGCCCCGGATCAGGTAGCTCACCAGCGCGGTCAACGACCCTGCCAGCACACCGCGCAACGGCCCGCCCTGGACCGCGACCGCGACCACGGCGCCGGAGGCCCAGACCGTGGTCACCGAGGGGGTGGGCACGTCGAGTTGGTCCCTGCTCAGCACGAACAGGGACAACAGCACGAGGACGTTCGTCAGCGCCAGGTCCACGTAGGCCGCGGCGCCCCGCCACCGGGGCCCCCGCACGTACGCGTAACCGATGACGCCGGTCCACAGCACCATCACGACCAGGATCGCGGCCCCCAGGCCCTGGTTCGCGTACCCCTCCCGGTGGACGGCGAAGGCGACGACCGCGTAGGCCAGGGTGACGACACGGAGGATCACGGCGGCGATCCACAGCGGCCCGAGCAACCGCGAGTGGCGTTCACCAGTGGAAACAGTCACCGTCGCAACCTATCCGAGTGAAGCGGCTCCTGATCCGGGGCGGTGGCACGATCCCTCTCGCGGAGCAGCCGCGCCCCGCCGACCGGACCAACGGGCGGGCTGCCCACCCGATGCCACCCACTGGTCACGAACTGATCACGGTGCGCGACGTCGATGCGACGACCGTGCGACGGGTGGCGGTTGGCCTTCTGCCCGCCGCGCGACTGTGCCAGGCTGTTTTTCCAACCGAGCGGTGTCGGACCGCAGGGGACGGAGGCGTCAGCCACCGCGACGGACATCGTCGGGCGCCAGCTGACCGGGCGCCCACGTCGGTCGCCGACGACGAGGGCCGTGCCGTGCGACGCCCGCGACCCTCAGCACGCGGGAGGACTGCTTGCGTCACTGGGAGCTGTGGTCCCTGCGGTGGAGCGCGCTCGCCTACTGGCTGGTGGTCTGGGCGGTGGCGCTGGCCGTCTGCGTCCTCGCCGTCGCCGCGTCCGGACGGCCGGAACCCGAGGAGCTGCACCGCTTCGGTGCCATCGCGTTGACCGCCGCCCTGGTCATCGTCTGCACCCGGCTGGTCGGGCGCATCCGGGGCGAGCGGGAGCGCAGCCCGTGGGCCATCCACTGCTGCTACCTCCTCGCCGGGCTGCTCACGCTACCGCTGAACCTCGTCGTCCTCCTCCTGCTCGGTCCGGCCCTGCACGGAGTCCTCGGCGCGCGTCCAGCCCCGCACCGCTGGGCCTTCACCACCGCCGCCACCGTGGTGGCCACCTTCCTCGCCCGTGCCTTCGTCGGGTGGCACGACGTCACCGCCAGCCCCAACGACATCGTCCTGGCGGGTGTCGTCCTCGTGCTCACCCGGGCGCTGCTGGTGGGTGTGGGGTTCTGGCTGCGGGACCCCTCCGCCGGGGTGGTCCCGGTCGCCGGTGACCCGATCGACATCGTGCTCGGCGTGGTCGCGGTGTGCCTGGGCGGCCTGATGGGACTCGTCGCCATGTCCCACGGGGCGGCCTACGCGCTGCTGGTCGGCCCGCCGATGGCCCTGCTGGACCAGGTCGGTCGACTCCCGCACTGGCGGCGGTCCGCGCAGCACGACGCCAAGACCGGTCTGGCCAACGCCGTGCACTGGGACCGGGTGGCCAGGGACGAACTGGCCCGCGCTCGCCCGAGGAGGACCCCGGTCGCGCTCCTCCTCCTCGACATCGACCACTTCAAGCGGGTCAACGACCAGGTCGGCCACCTCGCCGGTGACGCCGCGCTCGCCGCCGTCGCGCTGCTCCTGCGCAGCAGCGTTCGCCGTGGGGACGCGGTCGGTCGTTTCGGGGGTGAGGAGTTCGTGGTGCTCCTCCAGGACGCCGGCTCCCAGGAGGCCAGGGCGGTGGCGGAGGCGCTGCGGGGCGCTGTCGCCGAACTGCGCGTCCCGGTGCCGTGCGCGGACGGCGAGTGGCGCGACCTGGACGGCATCACCATCAGCATCGGCGTCGCCACCTCGGAACGGTTCGGCTACGACCTGTCCAGCCTGCTGACGGCCGCCGACGCCGCACTCCTCTCCGCCAAGGGCGCCGGCCGGAACCTGGTGACGATGGCCTGAGCCGGACCCGATCGGGTGGACGGGCGGACCCCCGCTGGTGCGGGGGTGGCATGGGCGGGCCGGCGCGTGGGACGAGGAGGTGACGGGTCACCGCTGCCGGATTCGGCGGGGCGCCGGGGGCCGTCCGACCGCGCACGCTCGAGGCCGGCGCGCGCACCTCCCGGACCGGCCCCGCGACCCGGCCTCGAACGGAGCCCAGCCTCCTCGGCGGGCGGACCACCCCGCGCCGGGATCGCACCCCGCGACGGGATGCCAGCCGACGAGGCGGGTCACGGGTTCCGACGTGGCCGGCGGCACGGCAGGCTGGGCTCCCGGGGTCAGCTGTCCTTGCTCGCCGGGCCGCCGGACGGATCCGAACCGCCCGAGTCCTCCGAGGAGCCGGATCCGCCGGACCCACCAGCAGGACCGGACGACCCGGGACCGGAGGAACTCGGCTTGCCCCGGCGCCGCACGTTGGGCAGGACCGATCGTGCCTTCGCCGGGTTCAGCCGGCTCAGCTTGGGCAGGCTGAGCCGGGGCGCCGGCTCGTCCTCGGCCGGCCGGTTCTCGGCCTGGCGGCGCAGTGACTTGATCCCGGCGTTGAGGACGGCCACCAGCGGGACCGCGAGCAGAGCGCCGGCGATACCCGCCTGCACGACTCCGACCGTGATCGCGAGGACGACGGCGAGCGGGTGGAGTCGGACGGCCCGGCCGAGCAGCAGCGGTTGCAGGACGTGACCCTCCAGCTGCTGGACCAGCAGGACGACGCCCAGGACCAGGAGTGCCGTGACCAGGCCGTTCGCGACCAGGGCGACGAGGACCGCGACCAGACCGGACACCACGGCGCCGACGATGGGCACGAACGCGCCGAGGAAGACCAGCGCCGCGAGCGGGATCGCCAGCGGTACCTCGAGGACGACCAGGCCGATGCCGATGCCGACGGCGTCGACGATGGCCACCAGCGCGGTGGCGCGCACGTAGCCCACCAGCGACTGGAAGCCGTGCACACCCGCCAGCCGGACGCGCTCCCGGGTGGCCCCGGAGAACACCCCGGTCAGGTAGGTCCAGATCCGGGCGCCGTCGTGCAGGAAGAAGATGAGGGTGAAGAGCGCGAGCAGGAGTCCCGTGAGCAGTTCGCCGACGGTGGTGGCCGTGGAGATGGCACCGGAGGTGATCAGGTCCTGGTTGGACTGGAGCATCGTGGTGAGCTGGCCGAGGAAGTCGTCGATCTGGTCCTGCTGGAGTTGGAGCGGGCCCTCGACCAGCCAGGTCCGGATGGTCTCGATGCTGTCGACGACCTTGTCCACCAGGTCGGGGAGACCGGTGCTGAAGGCCGTGATCACGAAGGTGAGCACCCCGGCGAGGACCGCGAGCCCGCTCACCATGACCAGTGCGGTGGATACCCCGCGCGGCACCCCCCAGCGCACGAGCCGGTCGACGGCCGGCGCGAGGAGGGCGGCGAGCAGCAGGGCGATCGCCACCGGGACGACCACGACGGAGAAGGCGCCGATCAGCCAGGCCACCACCCAGACGGCGGCGGCGACCACCAGGAGACGTCCGCAGACAGCGGCCGCGACCTGGAGGGGACGTGGGACGGGGGGACCGGGGTCGACGCGCGCTTCCTGTTTCGCCTCACTCACCCCAGCTACGGTAATCGTCCTGGTGGGCCGGGTGGTGCGGGTTCGCCCCGGAAGCCGCTCGCGCCACCTCCCGCTGACCGTCGTGGGTCCGCCCGCCGAGCGGGGCCGGCCGGGCCCGCGACCGCCCCTCCCGATCGGACCCGGGTGGCATCGCCCCTGGTGGAGGGCCTCGGGTGCCCCGCGGCGTCATCCGGTCCGGTGATCTTTGCGGACGGGGCTGCCATTCCGCCGATGGCTGTGAGTAACGTATGTGTCGCAGCCGGTCCACTCCGGATCGACTGAAATTCCCTGACGTCGTGCCGATTCTCGCCGCGCCGGAGAGTGACCCAGGTCATCTCCCGCCGGTAGACCTGGAGGGTCCAGTTGTCAGCCGCCGACCAGCACACGGGATCAGGAGGCCGCCGTTTCCGGCGCCTGCTGTCACGTGCCGCGCTGGCCGCCGGGGGCACGCTGGCCGCCACGGCGATCGCCTGGACCCTCGGTAGCGGCACCGCCGCCGCCGACCAGAAGGACCCCGCTCCCCGGAGCCTCGTCGGAGTTCTCCGTGAGATCCCGGCGGCGCCGCCGGTCCGCTCCGTGCTCGGCACGGTCGACGAACTGGGGGGAGCCACTCTCGGTGCTCCTCGCCGCCTCGTCGCCGGTGAGCCCGAGGGGGCTTCGCCGGCGCACGCCGCTCCGGAGGAGGGCGAGCCGGCGGAGGACGGCCGGGAGAGCGCGTTGGGCCGGGTCGTCAAGCCGGTCGGTTCCGTGGTGAACCGGCTCTCCGACGCCGTGCTGCACGGCGGGCGGGACGACGCCGAGCACGACGACTCCACCGGGGCGTCCGACGGCGGGTTGCTCCCGCTGCCCATCGGCAAGGACGGCCTCGTGGGCGCGGTGCTGCCTGGCGGCGGTTCGGCCCAGGAGAACCCCGCCACGGACGCCACCGGTCCCGGCCAGGGCACGGGCGCCGAAGGTTCGGAGCAGCTCGGCGACCGCCCGGAGCAGGACCGCCCGGACGAGGACGACGACACCGACGAGGCCCGGGAGGCGGAGGACCGCCCCTCGGATTCCCGTACGAGCCGTCCCTCGACCGGTGTGGGCGTGGATCCCACGTCCCCCTGGGGCGCCACGGGCGTCCCGTCCCCCCTCGGCCACGGTGCCGAGCAGGAACACGGTGAGCAGGACACCTCCTCACCCAAGCTCCCCCGGGGTGCGTCCCACGCCCCCGCGACCCACCCGGCCCCCGCTGGTTCCTCGGCGAGCGCATCGCCGTCCGGACCGGGTGCCCTCATGCTGGGCCACGTCGTTCCGACCGTGAACGCTCAGCTCCTCTCCAGCGGCCTCGCCGTCCAGCCGATCGCGCAGGGCGTCGCCGCGGAGCAGCCGGAGCAGCCCGGCGTCACCCCCGACTGACACCTCGCGCGGATTCAGCACCCCTCCGCGGTGCGCTGGTTCTCCAGCCTGTGCGAGGTCCTTCGTGTTGAGTCCGCGAGCCACCACCCCCTGGGCAGGCGGCATCGCGCTCTGAGCGCCTTCTCCCGCCGCTGCCCCGTCGAACTGGGTGGCCGGACCACTTCCCCTCACGGTGCGCACTGGTCCGACTACCTGACCCACTCCCCCTCGGGTAAGCGAAACGGAAGGAGCCCCCATGCAGTCCTGGGCGAAGCGAGGCGTGCAGGCAGCTCTCGTCACCAGCGGCCTGCTGATCGTCGGCCAGGGCGGTGCCGCGGCGGCGGCCGAGTGCTGCCCCGACCGGCCGAGCTCTCCACTGACCGGCACGATCCCGCTGCCCCACGGTGAGAACGCCGCCGAGGTGACGATGCCGCTGGGGCGGGTTACCCCGGCCGGTGCGGCGGCCGTTGGCCAGTCCACCCGGCACGTCATCGAGCCACTCACGACCGCCCCGTCTCCCACCGACGGCGCCGACGACCTCCGTCCCGACCACGACCGTGCACCCCGAAACGAAAGCAGGACGAACATGGCCATGCCCGCTGCCGACGACGCAGCGCTGAACCACTTCGACGAGAGCCAGTACAGCCAACACCAGGAGGCCGCCGAGTACTGGCGGCCCGTCGCCGACGCGGCGGCGCTGGACGGGCTCCCGGGCGGTCGGTTGTTCAGCGGGCTCTACCGCGCGCTGGCCGGTGACATCTTCGCGGGCTCCCCCGAACAGCCGGCGGACAACTCCAAGACCACGGAGCTGTCGCTCCGCGACGTGCGGGCCGCCCTCGCCGCTGACCCCCGTGGCCAGGAAGCCGGAGTGGGGGTCGAGCACTCGGAGCGGGACTCGGAGGACGTCACCACCTCCGTCCTGCCGGACGGTTCGCTGCTGACCCTCAACGGGGTGCCCACCGAGGTCATCCGGTCGGCGCTCGGGCAGGCCCACCCGGAGACCGAGGACAGGGACCCGCTGGTCGTCTGGGGCGAGCAGCTGCCCGACGCTGGCGAGCTGCCGAGGATCCCCGAGATCAGCGAGTTCGTGCGCACCAGTGCCCTGTCGAAGGCCAGCGTGCTGCCCGGGATGGGACTGCTCGCCGGGCTGGGCGACGCCACCGGAGTGGCCCTACCCGCCGCCCCGCGGGCCCGGGACGCCGGTGAGGGCACCGAGGCCGACCCCTTCGTCGACGACCGGCCCACGGTCGAGTTCCCGAGCGTCGCGGCCACCGACGCGGCGGTGCTGCCCGAGGTCGGCAGCGGTGAACTGAGCAGCGTTCCGGCCCCTGCCCTGGGCCAGTTCACCAAGGACCTCGACGCCGAGCTGTCGATCCTCGACCCGCTGCGCTCGCTGTCCTGGGGGCTGCTGCTGCCCACCGAACTCCCCGAGTTCCCGGAGATCGGCCAGCTGAACTCGGAGAACGGGCTGCCGAGCCTGTCGGACCTGACCTCGGTTGGTGTCGCGTTGCCCGCGGTGCACTCCGAGGACGAGGTGGCGGGCCGGAGTAACATCCTGCCCACCAACAAGCTCGGCCTGGACGGGCTCCCCGACCTGAACGTGGGTCGCCCGAACCTCCAGGTCGGCCAGATCTCGGGTGCTGAGCAGCTGCTGCCCGCCTCGCTGGGGAGCGCTGACCAGCCCCGGCGGACGGCTCTCGCCACGGCTCCCGCCGGCCGCAACAACGAGACCGGAGTGCGGCTGCCCGTCGCCAACACCAGCGACCTCCCCCTGCGGGGCGCGCTTGACGCCGTGCAGATCGACGCCCTCAACAACATGGACGCGGTGCGGATTCCCCCGCGTACCTCCCAGGCTCCAGCGTTGAGCACGCTGGACACCGCAGTCCTGCTGCGGAGCGTGACCGGTGACGAGGAGGGCAGCAGCCGGCTGTCCCAGAGCTGAGCCGTACTGACCGGGAAGTCGCGGTCGGTCGTGTTGGGCGGCGCCACGCGCACGCGTCGACCAGCACGGACGGTCGCCCCGGTCGGTGGTTCGGGAAGGACGGGTCGGAGGCCGTTGCCCCCGGTCTCCGACCGCACCTTCCCACCGGATCCACGCGAACGGTGATTCCGATTCCGGCGGGCCCCGAGAGCGACGCTCTCGGGGCCCGCCTCCGTCGTCCGGTGGGGAGGCGGGGATCAGCCGCGCCCGGGCGGGCCTCGCTGCCACCGGCCACCCACGGGGCTCGTCGGAGCGTCGTGGACGGGCCCGGCGACCGCCGGTGGGCTCGCCTGGGGGCCGTCCCGCCCCCATCCCCGAACTCGCCACCGGAGCCGGCGGCCCTCCGTCCGATGCGGTCGTCGTGGTGCCAGGCGGCCCACCCTCCGGCGCTGGTGGAGACGAGGGTGATGCCCCTGCACGTCGGCCGGGGGCGCGGTGGGGGTGTTCCCGGGGGGGGCAGGGGAGGCGAGCTGGGCGGCCTCCCCGCGCGTTGGGCGAGCGGTGCGGTGGTGGTGGTCCTCGCGGGTCCCGCCCCACGCCCGGTGCCGGGTCGAGGGTTCCCGGCGCCGCTCCTCGCGCGAACCACCCGGCCACCAGGTCCTCCAGGCCTCCCCGTGGCCACGCACCACCTGGTCGCGTCTCCTGGTGCGCCTCCGGTCGGAGCCGCAGCGCCGGCTCTTCCCGGCACCTGCGGTTAGCCCCCGTATCCGCGCTGGTCCGCCGGGGTTGGTGGAGGTCGCGGAGGGATGGGTGCCTCCCCCGGCTGGTCGGCGCCACGTCGACGACGGTTCCCGGCGCTCCGGCGGGAGCGGCGCCCCGGTCGGGCGCCGCGTTCCCGGCTCCCAGACCGGCGCGCACCCCGGCTCCGCCGCCGGAGTCCAGGGGCGGAGCGGCGACGATCCAGGAGGGACTGCCCGAACACGCGGTGTTGTCGGGAGCAGCGAGTACCGGCCGTTGGTGGGAGGCACTGTTACCAGGCGGTGCGGGCACGGGATGGTGGTGCGCGGCGGCGGACGGCCCCCCGGTCGGTGGGTACCCCGCCCTCGCTGGTGTTCCGGGGTGCAGGCGGCCCGGGGCCGCCTCGACAGGAGGCAGGGCCGCCGGCGGCCTGGGCGGTCCGGGTGTTGACCGAGGGGGTCGAACCGTTCCCCGGGCGGGCCGCGCCGCCGGCGCGGCCGGTTTCGAGCGGCTGCTCCGCCGGCGGCGAGCCGAGTCGGCTGTCCCTCGGCGGGTGGCGGGTGGAGCGGGCCCGGCTCGGTGATCGTGCCGGGGACGCGGACGTCCGCCCGGGGCACGCGACGTCGCGGTGCCCTGGAGCCGCCAGCCGGTCAGCCGCTCTCCACCTCGGGCAGCTCCAGCCGGCCCGCGAGGTGTGGCACGGGCCAGGCGTGCGGTTCCGCCCGCAGCAGTTCCTCCGCCTTCGCCATCATGGCCAACACGGATGCCGAGCCGTCCCCGGTGACCCAACAGCTCCGGAGGCGGGGCCGCAGGCGGGCGCCACCGAGCCGCGTGGGCTGGCTGACGACCTCCCGGGCCCGGAGTGCGATCGGCGCCCCGTTGCCCCGGGGGTGTTCGGCGATCACGGCGAACTCGTCACTGCCGTATCGGGCGACGGTGTGGTCGCGACGCATCCCGGTGCGGAGCCTCATCGCGATGAGGTGCAGCAGCTCGTCACCCCGCTGGAAACCGTGCCTGCTGTTGAACAGCGCGAGTTGCTGCACGTCGAGCAGGACGAGGGTGACCAGGGTCCCGTGCACGTCGGCACGGGCGAGCGCCTGTTCCAGCCGGTCGAAGAGCAGGGCGCGACCGGGGAGACCCGTGAGCGGGTCCCTGCCGACGTCCTCGCCGAGCCCGGGACTGTCCACCGGGCGCAGCAGGACCAGCAGCGCCGGGCGGCCCCGGTGGCTCACCAGGTGGTAGGTGCCGATCAGTCGCGTCTCGGGGGTGGCCCGGTGCCGGACGACCAGGGGCAGCGTCAGGGTCCCGGGGTTCCTGCGGAGCTGGGTCAGCAGTGCGGAGGTGTCCGGGAGCGGGGCTCCCGAATCGTCACGCAGCGCCCAACCCGCCGGCCTCCTCCCGTTGAGCAGCCTTTCGCGGCTCAACCCGAGCAAGGCTCCGGCGAGCTCGTTCGCGGCGATCAAGTCGCCGCGTTCGTCCTCCAGCAGCACTCCCACCGGTAGTTCCGCGACGAGCTCGTCCCAGACCGTCCCGGTCCCCCGCCGTGCCGCCGTCCCCACGGCACCCATGTGGCCCCATACCTTCCGCCGAACGGAGCACTGGGGCTGAGCTTCCCCCGGAAGCACGAACAGTTCAAGCGCGCCGCTACCACTCGGAAGGGTGGGATTCTGCTGCCCCGTTGACGACGGGTAGCTGGTTCGTCGTGGGGACGTCCTCGGAAGCAGGATGGGAGTCGCGGCGTCTCCCGGTTTTGCCCAGTTCAGCCGCGACCGCGCGGGTGACGATCAGTCGATCGGGTAGCACTCTTCAACTGAAGGGCTAATCAGGCTTGCCTTGTCGGCCGGGCCTCGCCGGAGGAGCCACGTGGCCGTCCGAGGAAGCCGAGCCCTTCGCGGTCGGCCCCGGGGGAGGGGCCGCGCCCGGCGGCCCGGTCCGGTTCCGGCCGTGCCGTCGCCTGGGCGGACCGCGTCGGCGTGCGGGCTCGCTCGCCGGACGGCCGGGTCCTCGGAGGAACCGCGTCGAGCGGGCCGGCGTCCCACATCGTGGCGGCCCCGTGGAACGTCCGGTGAGGGGAGATGGTGTGGAGGACGAGCCGGCACTCGCCCGACTCCGGGAACTCGACGAGCGGGTGGTCGCGGTGTCCTGGCGGCACCTGACCTCGGTCGGTGCGGGCTCCCTCGCCGCGGGACTGGTGGGAACGCTGCTGGGTGTCGTGGTGGGCCTGGTCGCGGTGTTCTCCGCGCGGGACGCCGGCATGCCGACGTTGGGTCTCGTGGTGGTGGGCTGGGTGGCGCTGCTCGCCCTGGTGTGGTGGACGACGCTGCGCCCGCTGACCGCGCGGCACGGTCCGGTCGGGGCGGAGTACCGGCGGGCGGTGGCGGATCGGAACGCGGCGGAGGCCGAGCTGACGACCTGGGCGGCGCGGCCACCACGCGGCAGCGCCTCCCAGGACTGGGCGCGCATCGACGCGGTCCACGCCCGGATGGACGCGTGGTACACGCGGGCCACGTCCTTCGAGCAGCGGCATCGGGCCTCGAAGCCCGATTCGGTCCTCGTCGGGCTCGTCCTGGTGGCGCTCGTCTTCGTGCTCGTGCTCGTCTCGCTCCCCCCGAGGGGAGCGCTCGGGCTGCTGGTGGCTGGCCCACCGCTGCTGGTCGGCTGGGGTCTGGTGATGTCGGTCGCCCTCCGCCGGCTCTCCGAGGACGCCTTCGTCCGGTCCGCCCGGATCCGCGGTTGGCGTCGGGAACTGGACCACCTGGCCCGCCGGCTCCGCACCGGAGCCGGTGCGCCGGCGTGGCGGTTCCCCCGGTTCCGGGTGCAACGGCTGTGGTTCCGCCTCAAGGTCGGTCCCTCGCCCGCCGTGGTCCTGCGGTCGCTGCCCGCCGAGGGGAACCCCCTGCGCCGGTGGTTCTGGCGCTGGCTCGGCCGCTCGGCACTCGTTCCCGTCGGCGTCCTCGCGCTGCTGGTGGTTCTCGGGCTGTTCGCGAACCGGTGACCGGGCGGCGCGGGGGACGCGCCGTCGCCGGCCAGGGGCGCCGTTGGCGGACCGGGCCCGCTCCCGCACCTGGGAGCCGAAAGAACGACCGGCGCCGACCACGCCGGGTTACGATCTCCGCGTGCGGACCGGTGACCAGGACCTGGCCGTGTTCGAGGAGCAGCGCCCCCGCATCTTCGGGCTGGCCTACCGGATGCTGGGTTCGGCCACCGAAGCCGAGGACATCACGCAGGAGGTGTTCCTCCGCTGGTTCGGGGCCGATCGGGGAGCCCTCGTGTCGCCCCCGGCCTGGCTGACGCGGGTCACCACCAACCTGTGCCTGAACCAGTTGTCGGCCGCCCGGACGAGGCGGGAGCGCTACGTCGGTCCGTGGCTCCCGGAGCCCGTGCTCACCGGTGACGACGTCCCGGGGCCACCGGAGACGGCGGAACGGCGGGAGTCGGTCTCGATGGCCGTGCTGGTGGTGTTGGAACGGCTGACCCCCCCGGAACGTGCCGCCTTCGTCCTGCGTGAGGCGTTCGGCCACCCCCACCGGGAGATCGCGGAGATCATCGGTGTCAGCGAGGCGGCGTCCCGGCAGCTGCACCGCAGGGCCCGTGCTCGGCTCGCCGAGGAGCGGGGTCGGTTCGGCGCGGACGCCGACCAGCACCGCAGGGTCGTGGAGCGTTTCCTGACGGCCGCCACGGAAGGGGATGTCCGGGGGCTGGAGGAGCTCCTGGCCGAGGACGTGGTGTCCTGGTCGGACGGTGGGGGACGTACGACCGCCGCCCGCCGGCCAGTGGTGGGACGGGAGTCCGTGCTGCGGTACGTGCTCGGCCTCGCCGGGCACCGGGACGCCGCACTCCTCCACACCCGGTTCGCCGAGGTGAACGGCCAGCTCGGCGTGCTCCTGCTGCGGGGGGACGATCTCGTCGCCGTCCTGTCCCCCGACACGGACGGCCAGCGGATCACCACGCTGCGGGTGGTCGTCAACCCGGAGAAGCTGAGGTTCGTCGCCTCCCAGCTCGCGTGACGCACGTCACCGCCGCTGCTGTCACGGCGTGGTCCCCCACCTGGTCATCCCGGGTGAGGGAAAGGGGTACGACCATGACGCACCACATCGTCGTCCTGGGCGCCGGGTACGCGGGTTTGACGGCCGCTCGACGCGCCGCCCGGCTGCTGCGGGGCTCCGACGTCCGCCTGACGTTGGTCAACAGGTCCGAGCGGTTCGTTGAGCGGGTGCGACTGCACCAGCTCGCGGCGCGGGGGATTCCGCCCGGGCAGTCGTTGTCCCGCGTGCTCGCCGGGAGCGGGGTCGAGTTCGTCGTGGGCGAGGTGGCGGAGGTCGACGCCGAGGCCCGCGCGGTGACGCTGGTGGATGGCCGAGGCAGTCTCACCTACGACTCGCTCGTGTACGCGCTCGGCAGTGCCGCCGACCTCGACGCCGTGCCCGGGCTCCGCGAACACGGGTTCGCCGTGGCGGACGCGGAGGGGGCCGGGCGCCTCCGGGCCCGTCTCGACGAGCTGCCGGGTGGGGCGGTGGTGGCGGTCGTCGGCGCGGGGCCCACGGGTGTCGAGGTGGCGGCCGAACTCGCGGAGGCCAGGCCCGACCTGTCGGTCGAACTGGTGACCCGATCGGAGCTGGGGGGCGGGTTGTCCCCCGGGGCGCGACGTCACCTGCGTCGGACTTTCGCGCGGCTGGGTGTCGGGGTTCGCGAGCACCAGCGGGTCACGGCGGTCGAGCGGGACGGGGTGGTGACGGCCGAGGGGGCGCGGCTCGCGTGCACCGCCCTCGTGTGGGCCGGCGGTTTCCGGGTGCCGTCTCCCGCCGCGCGCTCGGCGCTGCGGACCGACGAACGCGGGCGCCTCGTCGTGGACGGGCGGCTGCGTTCGGTGTCGCACCCCGAGGTGTACGGAGTGGGGGACAGCGCGAGTGCGGCGACGGTGACGGGTGGGGAGACGCGGATGTCCTGCCAGGCCGCTCTACCGATGGGCCGCTACGTCGCGGTGGACCTGGCACGGACCCTGCGGGGGCGGCGGTCGGGGAGACCAGCCCGCATCCGTGACCTCGGGCTGGACGTGGCTCTCGGCCGTCGGAACGCCGTCGTCCAGCTGTTCCGGGGAGGCGGTCGCCCCGTGGGCGCCGTGCTGACGGGGCGACCCGCCGCATGGATCAAGCACAGGGTGGTTCGGGCCGCCGCGTGGCTGGCCGGGGCCTGACGACGGTCGTTCGGGCGGCGCGTTCGCGGTGCGTCCGGCCGGTTGGTCCCGGGGGTGCCGGGCGGGAGGTGGGTGGCGTCGCCGCCGCTCGGTGGGCACCGGGCCGTGCCCACCACCTCCGCTGCCCGAGGCGCGGGCGGGGTCCCCACCAGGGGGGGCGGCACGGCGGTCGGCGTCACGAGGACCGGTCCAGGGGCGTCGGGGCTCCTCCCGGTCGGATGGTCGCCGCGGCTCGGAGGGTCACGCCGGCGCCGGCGCCGGGGGCAGCGGTGCGCTGGCAGCTTCCGGGGACAGGCCGTCGAGCACGAGCGCGAGGTAGCGCGACCAGCCCCGTCCGACGTGGTCCGCGCTCGCGACGAGCATGGTGACCAGGCAGGGGAAGTCCTCCGGGGTCAGGTCGGCGCGCACCACGCCCGCCTGCCTGGCCCGGGTCAACACCTCGTCAAGGGGCCGCAGGTAGCGGCTGGCGATGGCGGCGGCCCGACCACCCCCGACCAGTTCGAGGATCCTCGGGTGCTCGACGAACACGGCGGTGCTCTCCGCCAGGGCGGTGGCCAGCGCGCGACGTGGATCGTCGTCGGCGGCGGCGCGCCGCAGGACCGGTTCCACCCGCTCGGAGAAGTAGTCCTCGAGCACCGCGGTGAGGAGGTCCTCCTTGGTGGGGAAGTGCCGGAACAGCGTGCGCGCGGTGACCCGCGCGTCCTTGGCGATCCGCTCCAGGGGGACCTCGCTGCCCAGTTCCTCCACTGCCGCCCGGGCCTGGGCCACGATGGCGGCCCGGTTGCGCCTGGCGTCCGCGCGTAGGGGCCCGTTCCTGCTCTCCGCCACCGCGCAACGCTAACACCCCTCCCAGTAAATGTCAGTTAAGTGACAGTTGTGTCATGATGCGTCCATGGAACACGGCATCGTCACCTTCCTGACCGACTACGGCATCGACCCGGTCCGCCTTGGCCATGCGGTGGAGGAGCGCGGGTTCGGGTCCCTGTTCCTCACCGAGCACACGCACATCCCCGCCAGCCGCATCACCCCGTGGCCGGTGGGCGCGCCGGTCCCGCGACCCCTGCCCCGCCACTACTCGCACACCTACGACCCGCTGGCCGCACTGGCCGCGATCGCGGCGACGACCGAGCGCGTCGGCCTCGGCACCGCCGTGTCGCTGGTCAACCAGCACCACCCGATCACGCTGGCCAAACAGGTCGCGAGCGTGGACCGCATCTCCGGAGGACGGCTCGAACTGGGCGTCGGCCCTGGTTGGAACAACGAGGAGATGGCCAACCACGGTGTCGACCCGGCGCGGCCGATCGCGCGGATGCTGGAGCTCGTCGCGGCCATGAGGGCGATCTGGACCGAGGACGAACCGGAGTTCCACGGCGAGTTCGTCGACTTCGACCCGATCTGGTCCTGGCCCAAACCGGTCCGCCGCCCACCGGTGCTCGTCGCGGGCGTCGGGCCGACCGTGCTGGACCGCGTGTTGAGCCACGGTGACGGCTGGTTACCGCTCCCGCTCTTCAGCGCGGAGCGGTTCGCCGCGCGCATCGCGGAGCTGCGTTCCCGGGCGGCTGACGTCGGGCGCGCGGTGGACGTCACCCTCTACGGCGGCAGCCCGGGGGCGCTGGGCTCGTACCACGAGGCGGGGTTCGACCGGGTCCTGTTCGAGTTGCCCGACCACGAGGACCCCGACGACACCCTCCGTGAACTCGACCGCTTGGCCGGCGTCATCCACGGGAGGCGGTGATCGCGGGTGGGACCTGGGCCGAGCCACGGCCGATCGGCCGACGTGGTCGAGGAGCAGAGGTGGTCGGACCCGAGTCACCATGCCAGCCCCGCGCCGGGTGACGGGTTGATCCGGGGCGTCCGGGGCCGTCTCCCACCGGCACCCGCGCGCCACGTGCCGGTGCGTGAGTGCCACCTCCGAGACACGTGCGATCAGGGGCCCGGGTGCCTCGTCCTCCAGCCAGTCGAAGCGGGGGTGACCGTCCCGTTCCTGGCCCGGCCTCCTGGCCGAGATGGCTATCAGGGCCTGGCGACGACCCACCTCCGTCGCGCGTGGGCATCGGTCGCGGCCGCCCGGGAGCTCGGAGTGGCGTCCACCCGGTGACCGGCGGAACCAGGAAGGCACCACACGGGCCAGGCCCTACGGGTGCCGGGGCTCAGGTCTGGGCCATGTCCACGAAACGGCTGTAGTGCAGCTGGTGGGCGACGGTGATCGTCGAGGTCGGGCCGGCGCGGTGCTTGGCCAGGATGAGGTCGGCCTCGCCCATCCGGGGGTCGTCCCGTTCCCAGGCGTCCGGGCGGTTGATCAGGAGGACCATGTCCGCGTCCTGCTCCAGCGAGCCGGACTCCCGCAGGTCGGAGAGCATGGGGCGTTTGTCGGTGCGCTGCTCGGGGCCACGGTTCAACTGGCTGATCGCCACTACCGGGACCTCGAGTTCCTTCGCCAGGAGCTTGAGGTTCCGGGAGAACTCCGAGACCTCCTGCTGGCGGGACTCCACCCGTTTGCCCGAGGTCATCAGCTGGAGGTAGTCGACGACGACGAGTTTGAGGTCGTTGCGCTGCTTCAGGCGCCGAGCCTTGGCCCGGATCTCCATCATGGTCAGGTTGGGCGAGTCGTCGACGAAGAGCGGTGCCTCGCTGACCTCGCTCATCCGCCTGGCCAACCGGGTCCAGTCGTCGTCGGACATCCGGCCGCCCCGCATGTCCTGGAGCCGGATCCGAGCCTCCGCCGAGAGCATGCGCATCACGATCTCGGTCTTGCTCATCTCCAGGGAGAAGATGACGCTGGTCATGCCGTGCTTGATGGAGCAGGACCTGGCGAAGTCCAGCCCCAGGGTGGACTTGCCGACACCGGGACGCGCGGCCACGATGATCATCTGGCCCGGGTGGAGGCCGTTGGTCACGGCGTCCAGATCCGTGAAGCCGCTGGGGACCCCGAGGGACATCCCCCCTCGCGACGCGATGGCGTCGATCTCGTCCATCGTCGGCTGGAGCAGGTCCTCCAGCACCGAGTAGTCCTCCGAGGTGCGCCGTTCCGTCACCTCGTAGATGGAGGACTGGGCGCGGTCGACCACGTCGTCGATGTCGGCGCCCTCCGCGCCGTGGTAGCCGAGCTGGACGATGCGGGTGCCGGCCTCGACGAGCCGTCGCAACACCGCCTTCTCCGCGACGATCTCCGCGTAGTAGCCCGCGTTGGCCGCGGTGGGCACGGTCGCGATCAGGGTGTGGATGTAGGGAGCACCACCGACCCTGGTCAGCTCCCCCCGGCGTTCCAGTTCCGCCGAGACGGTGATCGGGTCGGCCGGTTCACCCCGCCCGTAGAGGTCGAGGACGCAGTCGTAGATCGACTGGTGTGCCGGGCGGTAGAAGTCGTTGGGCGTGATGACCTCGACCACGTCCGCGATCGCGTCCTTGCTCAGCAACATGCCGCCCAGTACCGACTGCTCGGCCGTCAGGTCCTGGGGTGGCTGCCGCTCGAAGCCCTCCGGCGTGGCAGCTCGCTCGTCGGTCAGCGCCACCTGTCCCCCTCGAACTCCTGTGGTGTCGGTCTCGGTCTGGTCCCGGCCCCAGCTGGGCGCGACAGCGCAGCGCACCGCCGTGCGGGCACGCTAGGACGCCCCGGCGTGCCCAGGCAAACAGGCATGGGGGCAGCCTGTGGACAACCTGGGGACAACCTGGGGCGGGTTGACCACATTTCGGTGGAGAACTGGGGATAACTTGGGGACAACTCACGGCACCCCCGACATCAGTGCAGGTCAGGGGCTGTGGATAACTTGTGGATAAACCGACGGCCGGTTGTGCGGCGTGTCGGTCCAAGTTGTGAATTCGGCGTGTCGCGCCTGTTCCTCACCGGCACCGCCGGGAACGCACGACCTGTCGCGGAGGGCCGGAACGACACGGACCCCACGTGTCGCACCGATCAGGAGCGGGACACGTGGGGGTCCGTCAGTCACTACGGCACCGCTGCCGGGGTTCGCCCGGTCGCGGAGCCTCAGCTCGCGGCGACGACCTCGAGCCGCAGGTCGACCTTGACGTCAGGGTGAAGGCGGACGTCAACGCCGTACTTGCCGGTCTTCTTGATGTGGCCGCGCAGCTGCACGGCCCGCTTGTCGAGCAGGGGGCCACCGGCGGCCTTGACGGCCGAGACGACGTCGGCAGTGGTGACCGAGCCGAACAGCTTGCCGGAGTCGGCGCTGGCACGGACCTCGTACCGGACCGGACCCAGGTTGTCCAGCGTCGCCTTGACCTCCTTGGCGTGGTCGAGGTCGCGGATCCGCCGGGACTCCTGGGAGCGGCGGATCGTGGCCACCTGCTTCTCCGCGCCCTTGGTCGCCAGGATGGCGTAGCCGCGGGGAACGAGGTAGTTGCGGCCGTAACCGTCCTTGACCTCGACGATGTCGCCCGGGCCACCGAGTCCCGTCACGTCCGTGGTGAGGATGAGCTTCATCTTCGATCCTCTTCCTGGTCAGCGAGCGGTGGAGGTGTAGGGCAACAACGCCATCTCGCGGGCGTTCTTCACCGCGACGGCGACATCACGCTGGTGCTGGCTGCAGTTGCCGGTCACCCGACGGGCGCGGATCTTGCCGCGGTCGGAGATGTACTTCCGCAGCAGCGTGGTGTCCTTGTAGTCGATGTTCGTCAGAACACCCTTCCGGGCGTCCTTGCAGAAGACGCAAACCTTCTTCTTGGGCTTGCGAACGGGTGGCTTGGCCATCTGGTGTTACTCCCGAAACTCGTCAGATCTTCGACGGGGCGGCGCGTGCCGTGGTTGATCCGGGACCGGATCAGAACGGCGGCTCGTCGTCGTATCCGCCACTGTTGCCGCCGGAACCGGCCGGCGGTGCGGAGCCCCACGGGTCGTCCGAGGGCGCGGCGGCGGGCGCGCCGCCACCGAATCCGCCGGAACCGCCGCCACGGCTGACCTTGTTCACCTTCGCCGTGGCGTAGCGCAGCGACGGACCGATCTCGTCGACGTCCATCTCGATCACGGTGCGCTTCTCGCCGTT
Organism: Actinoalloteichus caeruleus; assembly: GCF_049311605.1. Classification (NCBI taxonomy): domain Bacteria; kingdom Bacillati; phylum Actinomycetota; class Actinomycetes; order Pseudonocardiales; family Pseudonocardiaceae; genus Actinoalloteichus; species Actinoalloteichus caeruleus. The sequence continues at coordinate 6,124,935 of NZ_CP186005.1, read as the reverse complement.
GGACTCGAAGCTCCGCTGCTTGAGCCGGCCCTGCACGACCACCCGCATGCCTCGCTGGAGCGACTCGGCGACGTTCTCCGCCGCCTGCCGCCAGATGCTGCACCGCAGGAACAGCGCCTCGCCGTCCTTCCACTCGCCGCTCTGGCGGTCGAAGGTGCGCGGGGTGGAGGCGACCGTGAAGCTGGCCACCGCCGCTCCGGTCTTGGTGAACCGCAGGTCCGGGTCGGCGGTGAGGTTGCCGACCACCGTGATTACCGTGTCACCGGCCATCGTGGGTCACGCCTCTCGCTGGTCAGGACTTGGCGGTCTCGCGGCGGAGCACCTTGGTCCGGAGCACCGACTCGGTCAGGGAGAGCTGGCGGTCCAGCTCCTTCACCGTGTCGGAGTCGGCACGCAGGTCGAGGACGGCGTAGATGCCCTCGCTGTGCTTGTTGATCTCGAAGGAGAGGCGACGGCGACCCCACACCTCGACGTTCTCGACCTCGCCGCCACCCGTGCGGATGACGTTGAGGAAGGTGTCGAGCGAGGGAGCCACGGTGCGCTCGTCCAGACTCGGGTCCAGGATGACCATGACCTCGTAATGACGCATGACTGACCTTCACCTCCTGTGGGCTTGGTGGCCACGGGCTCTCCGTGGCAGGAGGGTCGTCGCGTCAGCAACGGCGTCCACCGTAGCAGCGTCGGCCGGCACCGGGTCCTCGGCCTCCCCTCGTCCTCGGGGGATGAGGTGGGCCACACCAGCGACGACGTGCCGGTACCCCACTGGCCGGCCGCCGGCGAGGCGACGTCGTCGGCGTCGGGCGGACCACGGGCGGCCGGCGGCCACTGATCCGCCCACGGGGCCAACCGGGCAGCTAGGCTCGGGGCCATGCTCATCGGTGCCCACGTCGGTGACGACGATCCGCTCAACGAGGCCGAGGCCAGGGGCGCCGAGGTCGTGCAGGTCTTCCTCGCTGACCCCAAGAGCTGGAAGGCCGCCACGCCCCACCCCCAGGCGGAGCCACTCCGCGCCGCGGGGGTCCAGCTCTTCGTCCACTCGCCCTACGTCATCAACGTCGCCTCCACCAACAACCGGATCCGGATCCCCTCCCGCAAGCTCCTGCTGTCCCATGCCGAGGCGGCGGCGGCCTCGGGCGCGGCCGGTCTGGTCGTCCACGGCGGGCACGTCCGCAAGGGCGAGCCGGAGGACGTGGGGATCGAGAACTGGCGCAAGCTCTTCGGCCGGCAGCACGCCGAGGGGGGCTTCCCGGTTCCCGTCCTGGTGGAGAACACCGCGGGAGGTGACGGCGCGCTCGCCCGGCGGTTCGACGTGCTGGCCCGCCTGTGGGACGCGATCGGCGAGTACGAACCGGGCTTCTGCCTCGACACCTGCCACGCCTTCGCCGCGGGTGAGGACCTGGGCGACGTGGTCGACCGGGTCCGGTCCATCACCGGCCGGATCGACCTGGTGCACCTGAACAGTTCCCGGGACCCGTTCGGTTCCTCCCGTGACCGCCACGCCAACATCGGGGACGGCACGATCGACCCCGAGCTGCTGGTCAGCGTCTGCTCGGCGGCGAACGCCCCGGTGGTGGTGGAGACTCCGTCCGAGGGGCAGGCGGAGGACATCGCCTTCCTGCGCGGCAGGCTGGGCGCGGGCTGAACGGCGCGGGTGCCGCCGGCCGGGCCCGCGCGGACGACGACGACCAGCGACGGGACGACGGGACGAGTCCTCGGATGACGGGAGTTGGACCGGCCCGCCGCGTCCGACTCGCCACCGGTGGGCTGGTGCCCTCGCGGTGGCTGAGGGAGCGGGGGGAGACCGGCCAGTGGTCAGGCTGACGGAGCGGGCACAGTCAGGTGGATGAGATGCGGGGCGAGGAAGGGGTCGGCGCCGGCCCGGCGGCCGACGGAGCCGAGAACCGACCGGCTGGTCGGGCGCGCGGGTTGGCGGGACCGAGTACCGCCAACCGGCTCACCCGGTACGGGCTGGCGCTGGTGGTCCTGCTCAGCGGGCTGACGCTGCTGGCGGGATACGCCAACAAGGCCCGCTGCACCGGACCCGAGTTCGACGAGTACGGGCGCAGCGGCCCGATGTACAAGGAACGGATCGACGGCGACGTCTGCTACTCCGACATCCAGCACCTGTGGCTGGGCCGGGACATCGACAAGCACGTCTTCCCGTACCTCGACGGCAGCCTGAACGAGTACGGGCAGCCCGAGGGCGGCACCGTCGAGTACCCGGTGCTGACCGGCGTGGTCATCTGGGCTGGCGCGATCTTCGCCCACAACGACGCCGAGTTCCTGCTCGGGTCGGCGCTGGTGATGGCCCCCTTCGGCCTGCTGACGGCGTGGATGCTCGGTGGGCTCTCCCGGTGGCGCGCCCTGATCTGGGCGCTGGGACCGCCCGTCGTGCTGTACGCCTTCCACAACTGGGACCTGCCGGTGGTGCTCTGCGCGGTCGCCGCCGTGTACGTCGTGCACCGGGGCTGGGGGAGGCGGGGCGCGCACCGGCCGCTGACGGATCGGGCGTTGGTCGCCTCGGTCCTGCTCGCGCTCGGGTTCGCCTTCAAGATCTACCCGGGTGTCTTCGTCCTGCCGCTGCTGCTCTACGTCCTGACGGGGGGCATCGGTGGCCGGGAGTTGCCGGCCTCGGTCCGGCGGGCGGGGCGGCGCCTCGACCCGGCCGGCGCCATGCGGGTGGCGTTCGCCGCCGTCGTGACGGTCGTGCTGGTGAACCTGCCGTTCATGCTGCTCGGGTTCGAGGGCTGGCGGGCCTCCTTCGAGTTCCAGGGCAACCGCAAGGTCGACCTGACGACGAACTCGATCTGGTACTGGGGCTTCCGGCCGTGGTCCAATCCCGACAACGGCGCCTTCCAGGCCGCGATGGACGTGCTGTCGCCGACCCTGATGCTGGCCTCGTTCGCACTCGCCTGCTGGCTGGGGTGGCGGCGTTTCCAGCGGGAGGGCACCTACCCCTGGATCGCGGTCTCGGCGGCGATGCTCTGCGGCTTCCTGCTGCTGCACAAGGTGCACTCCCCCCAGTACACGCTGTGGCTGTTGCCGTTCTTCGTGCTCATGCGCATCCGGTGGCAGTGGATCGCCGCCTACTTCGTCGCGGACCTGGCCATGGGGATCGGGATCTTCCGGTGGTACTACATCACCACCTGGGGCTTGCCGCCGACCATCTACGACGGTTTCGCGCCGCAGGCGGTCATGATCGGGGTCTGGGGGCGGGCCGCCCTGTTGTTGGCGTTGTTCTTCGTGTTCCTGAACAGCCGGTCGACGGTGGACGGTGAACCCGCGCCCAGTCCGCGCCGCCGCCGGCCGGGGCTGAGCCGGTCGCCGGCCCAGGCGGCCGTGTCGGCGGGAGCCGTGGCGCGGGGCGGGGACCCGGCGGAGCCGGGCACCGGCGCGGCGGACGCTCCGGTGGGACGGGAGGACGACCTGGGTGGCGACGCCGAGGGCACCGCCGAACGCGGCGTACCCCCGGGGGATGTGAGGTAGCGGCGGCGCAGGCCTGGTCGGGGGGCGTACCAGGCCGGCGCCACCGAGTCCTAGTGTCGACCATGAGCGCCGTTTACGTAAGCCCTTGGTGGCCTTCCTCGCTTACGTTGTGTTGTTGAGGTGTGAACCGCCGGCAGCGCTGGCCCCGCTCAGGGGCGCGGTTTTTAGCCCGAACGGCGTAGATTCTCGTCACGGTCCTGGGTGTTCACGAGTCCAGCGTGCCTCGGTGGAGGGGCGTTGCTGGTGTGGCTCGGGTGAGTGCTCCGGCCCGCGCGGGTCGCCGGCTCGCGATCAATCGCAAATATGTTTCACGATTTCCGTCGGAGCAGCGCTCCACGAGGCACGAGACCCGACCCGACGGGAGTGGTGAGGATGAACCAGGAGGGAGCTGCCGGGTCCGGGTGGCGCAGCAGCAGCCACAGCGACGGGCAGTGCGTGGAGGTGCTGTTCGGGGACGGCGTGATCGGCGTCCGGGACTCCAAGCGACCCCGGGAACCAGTCCTGCTGGTGACCAGGATGGCGTGGCGGCGGTTCCTCCGGGGTCTTCGCCGGGACGAGTTCGTCACCCGGGAGGTACCCGAGGAACTGCGCGACTGGCCCGGTGCCGCCCGCCGATAGTTCACCACCGGGGCGGCGCGTTCGGGGAACACCTGGCGGCGGGAACCCGTAGCATCCGGCCGTGTCCAACCCTCCCGAGCGGCGTCAGCAGCACCCACCGGCTCCACCGGAGCGGAGCTCCGGCTCCGGGGCCGGCCAGCGGCGGGCCGCCGGGGCGAGAGTCGACCAGGACACGCTGACCCCGTCGACCAGGGTCGTCCCCAGCTGGACGGAGCCGCTCGCACGCCGGGCCGCCGCCCCGTTCGGCGGCCCCCTTGGCCGGCACGCGGTGATCGGGAGGCACTGGTTCTGGTCGCCGCTGCGGGTCGGGCTGCTGTTCGCGATCGTCGTCCTCTGCCTCGGCTGGGGCACGAAGGCCGCCTGCATCCAGCAGTTCGTCCAGGACGGGGAGGCCTTCCTGGACTGGCGCGGCAACCGGCAGTACGTCGCGATGTGCTACTCCGACATCGTCCCGCTCTACACCGCGGAACACCTCGACCAGGGCGCCTTCCCCTACCGGGACAGCTGGACGGAGAACGCCGGCACCCCGGACGAGCAGGTCCGGTACATGGAGTACCCGGTGCTGACCGGGATGTTCCAGTGGGTCAACGCGAAACTCACCGACGCCTGGCTCAGCGTCGCCGAGAGCGGCCTGCTCCCCGCCGCCCTCCCCGTCGCGGTGTTCTTCAACCTCTCGGTGCTGTGGTTGGCGGTCGGCTGGTTGGTCACCGTGTGGGCGCTGTTCCTGCTGAGCGGGCGCCGGCCGTGGGACGCCGCGATCGCCGCGCTGTCGCCGCTGGTCATCGTGCACGCCTTCACGAACTTCGACACGCTCGCGACCGCCTTCGCGACCGCCGGCCTCCTGGCGTGGGCCCGGCGCAGACCGGTCCTGGCCGGTGTCCTGATCGGGTTGGGCGGGGCGGCCAAGCTGTACCCCCTGTTCCTCCTCGGACCGCTCCTCGTGCTCTGCCTGCGGGCCGGGAGGGTGGGTGACGGCCTGCGGGCCACCCTGGCGGCCGGGGCGGCCTGGCTGGCGATCAACGCTCCGATCTGGCTGCTCTACCCCGAGGGCTGGCGCGAGTTCTTCCGGCTGAACACCGAACGCCCGGCGGACCCCGACTCGCTGTACAACGTCGTCTCCTACTTCACGGGCTGGGCCGGGTTCGACGGGCCGCTCTCCCCCGGGGAGGCGCCGCTGGTGTTGAACCTCGTCAGCCTGCTGCTGTTCCTGGCGTGCTGCGCTGGCGTCGCCTGGGTGGCGCTCTCCGCGTCGAGGCGTCCTCGGCTCGCGCAGCTCGCGTTCCTGGTGGTGGCCGCGTTCCTGCTCACCAACAAGGTCTGGAGCCCCCAGTACTCGCTCTGGCTGGTGCCACTGGCCGTGCTCGCGCTCCCGAGGTGGCGCGTGCTGCTGGCCTGGATGACGGTGGACGCGCTGGTCTGGGTGCCCCGCATGTTCTTCTACCTCGGGGTGGACGACAAGGGCCTCCCCCCGGACTGGTTCCTCGGCATGGTCGTGCTCCGGGACCTGGCCGTCGTCGGTTTGTGCGTGTTGGTGCTGTGGGAGATCTACCGGCCCACCCGGGACCGGGTCCGGTCCGCCGGGGACGACGACCCGACCGGCGGGGTGCTCGCCGACGCGCCCGACGTGGTGGTGCTCGGGCGCCGGCGGCGGGGCGGCGGGGCGGACCGGCCCGACACCATGCGGTCGGTGGGCGGCGACGGGAAGTCCGACGTCGCGGTCATGCCCCCGCGCCCCGAGTAGCCGCCGGTCCGCTGGGCCACACGCGGGGCTCGGCGGGACACCGCCACGAGCACCCGCCCGTGCCGGGCGGCCTGGGGCGTCCCGCCACCTCGGCGTCGGTGTGCGGCGCTGGACGGGTGGCGCGGGAGGCAGCGGACCGCCGCCCCCGTCCCTCCGACACCCGGACCCGTCGTGGCGGGATCGACCGGCACGGCGAGCCCCTCCCCGGAGCCATCTGACCGGTCGACCGGATCTCACGACGTGCGTTCGGCCGTGGGACGAGGCTCGACCGGGGCCGCGACGCCTGGTGGGGACGGCACGCCCGCGTGGCGGCTGGCTCGCAGGCGTTCGGCGCCACCCGGCCCTGGCGGCACGATGTGCCCGCCGTGGTGGCGGCCGCTGGCCGGGTGACCGGGGAGGGAGTCACCGATCCCGGCCAGCGGTGGCGACCCGACCGCTGGCACGGGAACGAGGTCCTGGTCCCGTGGTCAGCTGATCGGCTGCGGGGTGGTGGTGAGCTGGGGGTCGTCCGACCGCCAGCCGAAGCCGTTCAGCACCTGGCCCCTGCTGCCCCGGTCCGGACCGTCACCCCAGCCGTCACCCTGCCCGTGGCACTCCCACGGGCGTTCCTCGCAGTCCCCTGGCGGCGGGCCGCCGGGATCAGGCTGGTCGTTGCCGTCGGACGGGTCCGGATCGGGTTGGTCGGTGTCCTCGGGCTCGGTGGACTCCTCGTCGGTGTGGCTGGGATCCGGGGCATCGGACTCCCGCTCCCGGTTCTCTTCCTCCTCCTGGCGGCGGCGCTCGGCCTCCTCCTCGGCCTGCCGGCTGGCCTCGATCTCCTCGGGCGAGGGACCGGCCTGGTGGGTGCCGATGCCGACCGCCTGCGGGAAGTCCTCCACCGGCTTGTCCGCCAGGTAGGCGTCCATGAAGGCCCGCCAGATGTCGGAGGGCACGGTCCGCCCGTACAACGGGTTCCCGGCGGCGTCCCGCATCTCCTGCTCCTGGTCGGAGCCGACCCACACCGCGGTGGAGATCTGCGGGGTGTAGCCGACCATCCAGGCCTTGGCGTTGCCGTCGGTGTTGCCGAACTGGTGGGTACCGGTCTTGGACGCCACCGGGCGCCCGTCGGCCAGCGACTGCTGGCTGGCGGCGGCGACCGGCAACAGGCTCTCGGTCAGGTTCCGGGCCAGCTGGCGGTTGTGCTCGGTGTCCTGCTGGTCGAAGGCGGGTACGCCCGCGGTGGCCTCCTCGTTGAGGAGCACCTCCTCACCGGTGTCCTCCCAGATCACGCTGGAGACGAAGTGCGGGTCCCGTTTGGTGCCATCGGCGGCGAAGGTGGCGTAGGCGGCGGCCATGTCGATGGTGCGCACCTGGTACTGGCCGAGGGCGATACCGAGGGCGGTGGCCTGGCTGCCCGGCTCCACCATGGTCTCGGCACCGTTGATCTCGTCGGGGATGCCGGAGAACACGGCCGCCTCCCGCACCCGCTTGGTGCCGAACTGGTTCGCCATGTCGATGAACGGGGTGTTCGCCGACACCTCGGTGGCCTCCCGCACGGTGCACCAGGTGGTGCTGGCGCACTTGGAGGAGTTCCGGAAGCTGGTGCCCTCGCGTTCGATCACGTCGGGCGACTCGTACCACTCGCCCAGGCCCTTGCCCTGCATGAGGCCGGCGAGGGTGACGAAGGGCTTGAAGGAGGAACCGGGCTGCTGGAGGCTCGTCGCGTAGTCGATGCCGGTCCCCCAGCCGGTGTCCTCGCCACCGGTCGGGTTGAGACCGCCACCGATGTAGGCGATGACCCCGCCTGTCTGCGGGTCGACCGCCACCAGCGAGCTGCGGAAGTGGGCCGGTTCGGTGGCCAACCGCTGCTCGACCGCCTCCCGCGCGGCCTGCTGGGCCGCCGGGTCGATGGTCGTCCGGACGGTCGCGCCGCGTTCCTGGAGCACGTCCATGCCGTAGCCGTTGGCGTCCAGCTCCCGCATGATCTGCTCGCGCAGCAGGTACTCGGTGGCGCTCACCCCGCTGGCCCGGGTCTCCTCCGGGTCCTTCAGGGTGTCGATCGGGTACTCCATGGTCTCGGCCTCGGCCGCGGTGATGGTGTTCGTCTCGACCATCTTGTTCACCGCGTGCTGCCACCGCGTCTCGGCGTGCTCGTGGCTGGACCGGGCCGGGTCGTGGCTGTAGGGCAGCTGGATCATCCCGGCCAGGAAGGCGGCCTGGGACGGGGTGATGTCCTCCAGCTTCGCGTCCCTGCCGAAGTAGGCCTGCATCGCCGAGGAGGGCCCGGTCGTGCCCCGACCGAAGGTGATGATGTTGATGTAGCTCTCGAAGATCTTGTCCTTGCTGAACTCCTGGGTGATCTTCACCGAGAGCACCAGTTCCTTGAACTTCCTGGTGTAGGTGGAGTCCATCTCCTGGGTGGCCTGCTTGATGTACTGCTGCGTCAGGCCGGACCCGCCGCCGTAGCCGGTGATGGCGGCCCGGGCGATACCGACCGGGTCGAAACCGCTGTTGCGCTCGAACGACTGGTCCTCGACCGAGATGATGGCCTGCTTGAGGACCTCGGGGATCTCCTCGGCCGGCACGAACTGGAAGTCACCGCCGTCCTCGGCCTGCGGGGTGTAGCGCATCAACTCCCGCTCGTCCTCGGACTGGATGATCACCGTCTTGTCGCGGCCGGACAGGATCTCCTGGGGGTCGGGCACGTCCCACATGAAGTAGCCGACCGCGAAGGCGGTGGCCGGGGCGAGGAACGCCAGGGCCGCCGCGACATAGCCGGTGCGGCGGATGCGCCGCCACACCTTCTTCTTGCGGGCCTTCTTCGCGGCGAGTTCGTCGACCTCGTCGTCGGGGTCGTCCCCGTCGTCGAAGCCCGGCGAGTGCGCCGAGGTGGTGAGGGGCTCCTCGTGGGTGATCAGGCGTTCGCGCAGGACGGTCGTGGGTGCCTCGTCGCCGGGCGGCATCCCCGCGCCGTTCCGGGGCGGTGTGCCCAGCCCCTGGGGTGGCTGACCACCCGGCGGGGTGCCGCCGGGAGCGGGGGGTGCCTGGTTCATCCGGGTCGCGGCGTCCTGACCCGGTCCCTGCGGACCGGGGGGGCCACCTGGCGCTCCTGGACCACCCTGCGGACCGGGGCCGTGTCCCCCGGGGGCGGGCGGTTGCTGGTTCATCCGGGTGGCCGGGTCCTGGTTCGGCGATCCCGGCCCGCCTGCCGCCGCGTGGCCGGCGGCCGCGCCGGCCTGCTGGCCTCGTGGCGGGCGTCGATCGCCCTCGGGCTGGTCACCGGGCCTGCCCTGAGGGCTGGCCGAGGGGCCGTTGAGAGCGCGGTCCACGCGGTTGGGCTGGTCACCGGGTTCCGGCCGGTTCTGCGGGGCACCGCCCTGCGCGCCGGGGCCGTGCTGCGGGTTGCCGGGGGTGCCCTGGTGCGCGCCGGGGGGCGGCGGTTGCGGGGGTCGACCACCCGGGCCGCCGGGGGCCTGGGGTGGCTGCGGTGCTCCCGGCGGCTGCTGGGGCGGCGGACCGCCCGGGCGCTGCTGGCCGGCGGGCGCGCCCGCCGGCCTCTGGTGACCCGGCCCGGGCTGGGCCGGAGGGCGCTGGGGCTGCTGGCCCGGGGGCGGGTTCTGCCCCTGCGGCCCGGCGTTCGGGGCGGAGGGGCGCTGGCCTCCCGGCGGACCGGCGGGGGGCGGCGAACCGCCCAACTGGCCGCTCAGGGAGGGTGGCGCGCCGGCCGCCCCGTGGGGTGCACCGGGCGGCGGGCCGCTGATGGGCTGGCCGCCAGGGGGCGTACCCGGAGGGCGGCCGGACGGCGGCGGCTGACCGGGGCCGGCGGGTGGCCGTTGTCCTCCCGGGCCGGGCCGTGGTGGATGCGGGCCGGGGCCGTGCGGCGGCTGCGGCGGGCGCTGCGCGCCTCCTCCCGGCCAGGACGGCGGCTGGTCTCCGCCGGGGCCGTGGTTCGCCGGACCCCCCTCGCGGGGGGCGTGGCCACTCGGTGGATCATTCACATCATGACGTGCACCACCGGGGTGGCGTTCGTCACGCGGTCCCCGGGGTGCGGGGCCGCCCTGCGGCGACCGGGGTTCCCGGTCACCCTGCGACCGGTTGTCATGTGCGTCGTTCACGAGTAGGGCCTCCCAAACTGACGCCCCATCCTGGCACGTCGTTCGGCGTTCTCGGCGGTTCCGGTGTGTTCTCGGCGCTGGTGGTGGTCACGGTGTGCTCACTCGGCGGCCGTCCACCGCCGGGAACCGCCGTCGCGCGATCCGCGCCCTCCCAAGACGTATGACTGCACCAGGTGGTTCCAGCCACACGTCCGGCAGACCTCGACCACGTATACCGAGAACTCCTCGAACATGGTCGCCATCCGCGCCAGTTCCTGTGGCGCCCGCGCCGACCCCGCGGCGTGCTTGAGTTCGTCGCCGTAGATCCAGGAAACCCTGGTCAGCAACTCCTTCCGGCACATCGGGCAGGTCACGTCGCTTGGCTCGCCGTGGAACTTCGCCGCCCGCAGCAGGTACGGGCTGGCGTCGCAGACCTCCATCACCCCGACTCGACCCGAGTGCACGTCGGCGAGCAGCGCCCTGCGCTGCAACGCGTAGTCCACCACCTGTCGTTGGGTCCGCACGAGAACAGCGTACGTGCCCGGGGAAGGGGGGCCATGCGCTGATCGGGGGTCCTTCGGCTGCCGCCCGCGCGGACCGTGACGGAGCGCACCGCGCGGGGCCGCTCACAAGTACGCACCCGATGTATCGACGCGATATAGTGGAGCGACGCATCTGTCAGTGTCGACGATGCACCGTACCTGGGTGAGTGGATCGGGGGTGTTGTGCTGGAACTGGCTGTCCTCGGCCTGTTGCATGAGGCGCCGATGCACGGGTACGAGCTCCGGAAGCGCCTCTTCACGCTCCTCGGCGGGTTTCGGGCGTTCTCCTACGGCTCCCTGTACCCCACGCTGCGGCGACTGCAACGTGCCGAACTCATCGCCGAGGACGGTGAGGACGCTCCGCCCCGAGCGTGGGGGCGACGCGCCAGGAAGGTGTACCGGCTCACCCCGGAAGGCAAGGAACGCTTCGCCGACCTCGTCGCGGACGTGGGACCGCAGACCTGGGAGGACGCGTCCTTCGGGGTGCACCTCGCCTTCTTCTCCCGCACACCCGCGGAGGTGCGGATGCGCATCCTCGAGGGCCGTCGGCGGCATGTGGAGGAACGCCGGGAGGGCCTGCGGGCCGCGCTCGCGAGGGCCGGGCAGCAGATCGACCGGTACACGCGGGAGTTGCACCGGATGGGGTTGGAGACCTCCGACCGCGAGGTGCGGTGGCTGAACGAGTTGATCGCGCACGAACGGGACGAGGAGAGGCCGAACGTCGCCCCGGAGCCCCAGAGCCAGGCGGGAGACGGCCAGGCGGGACACGAGGCCGAGCGGGACACCGCGCCGCGGGAGCGGGAGCCGTGAGGGTTCCCGGCCCGACCAGGGCTGGCGTGAGCCAGCCGCACAGCACACCGGTCTTGGAAGACAGAGTGAAGGAGGACCCGGCCATGGGCGGAGAACGCCGCAGCGTACGGGTGGCAATCGTCGGCGTCGGCAACTGCGCGGCGTCGCTGGTGCAGGGCGTGCACTACTACCGGGAGGCGGCTCCCGACACCAACGTGCCCGGGCTGATGCACGTGCAGTTCGGTGACTACCACGTCCGGGACATCGAGTTCGTCGCGGCCTTCGACGTGGACGCCAAGAAGGTCGGCCACGACCTCGCCGAGGCCATCGTCGCCAGCGAGAACAACACCATCAAGATCTGCGACGTCCCCCCGGTGGGTGTCACCGTGCAGCGCGGCCACACCCTCGACGGCCTCGGTCGCTACTACCGCGAGACGATCGAGGAGTCGGACGAGAAGCCGGTCGACGTGGTGGAGGCCCTGCGGCAGAGCGAGGCCGACGTCCTCGTCTGCTACCTGCCCGTGGGGTCCGAGGAAGCCGCGCTGTTCTACGCCGACGCCGCCATCAGGGCGGGCGTGGCCTTCGTGAACGCGCTGCCGGTGTTCATCGCCTCCGACCCGGAGTGGGCCGAGCGGTTCAGGGCGGCCGGGGTGCCGATCGTCGGGGACGACATCAAGTCCCAGGTGGGGGCGACCATCACCCACCGGGTGCTGACCAGGCTCTTCGAGGACCGGGGCGTGCAGGTCGACCGGACCATGCAGCTGAACGTCGGCGGCAACATGGACTTCAAGAACATGTTGGAGCGCGACCGGCTGGAGTCCAAGAAGATCTCCAAGACGCAGTCCGTCACCTCCCAGGTCGACCGGGACCTCGGCAAGCGCAACGTGCACATCGGTCCCTCCGACTACGTGGAGTGGTTGGACGACCGCAAGTGGGCCTACGTGCGGCTGGAGGGCCGGGCCTTCGGTGACGTGCCGCTGAACCTCGAGTACAAGCTGGAGGTCTGGGACTCCCCCAACTCCGCCGGCATCATCATCGACGCCGTGCGCGCCGCGAAGATCGCCAAGGACCGAGGGGTGGCCGGCCCGGTGTACTCGGCGTCGTCCTACCTGATGAAGTCGCCGCCCACCCAGTACTCGGACTCGGTGGCCCGCGACAAGGTCGAGTCGTTCATCCGGGGCGAGATCGACGAGTGATCCACCCGCGTCGCGGATGACGGGGGCCACGCGGACGCGTGGCCCCCGTCTGCTCTGCCCCGCGGTCGCCGGACACCGGGTGTGGACCCGACGCGGTCCCCGGGTGGGTGCGGGCTGGCCAAGGTCGCGTGCCGCCGGCGACGCGCGGCGGGCTCGACCGGCGGGCGGGCGGCGTAACAGCGGGACGGCGACCGGCCAGGGGTTCGGGTCGGCGGCCGCCGAGGGCGGTGGCGGCCGCGCGGGGTCGGGCGTCGACCCCGCTGGGAGCATTGGCCTCACGAGTCACAACGTCGTGGTGACCACCGTGGGATTCCGCTGACCAGGCCCAGGAGCTGGCACGTGGCGCCGTCGAAGCACGGCTGCCGGCGTGCGCGCGGGTGGTCGGGCCCGTCGTCAGCGTCCACCGGCGGGAGGGCGAGGTGCGGACGGACCAGGAGTGGCAGGTCGTCGGCAAGACCACGGCCGCCGCCACCGACCGGTTGGTGGAGCACCCGCGTTCCACCCACGGCTACGACGTGCCCGAAGTGATCGTCAGCCCCATCACCCGAGGGAACCCGGCCTACCTGTCCTGGCTGGACGAGGAGACCGCCTAGGCCCCGGTGGGTTCGGGTCCGCCAGCCCTGGTTCGACGCGCGGGCGAGGCCGGCGGTGCGAGCGGTCGTGCTCCACCTCCCGCCGGGGCCACGAGCGGGAGGTGGCGGGCGATGGCGCCGATCTCGTACTCGCGGTCGTCCGGTGGCGGTCGGGACATCCCCGGCCCCCGGCTGGGTGGTGGCACCGCTCGGTCGGCGGCGGAAGCCTGGCGGCACGATGCTCGCGTGGGCGCGGCGTGGTGTTCCCCCGTCGTTCACCTCGCGGACGGCCGCCGCTCCTACGGTCGGCTCGTTCCCGTCGCCGAGCTCCCCGGAGGACCCCCGTGTCCATCCCGCCACCCGGAGAAGGCCGCACCATCCCCCTGCCGCTCGCCGCCGGGCACGTCGGCGGCCGCTCGGGCATCACCTGCCGGTACCGCTGCGCGGACGCCTGCGCGCACGACGCCCCCAACCGTTCCGACAACCCGTACTTCGGTGACCTCGTCCGCACGGCGATGAGCCGGCGCGGTGTGCTGCGTGCCGCCGCCGTGGTGACCGTCGGTGGTGGGGCGCTGGCGATGACGGCCGGCCAGGCGGCGGCCGGGCCCGGCGGCAGCCAGGCCACGGCCCGCGGCGGTGGCTCGGGGCCCGCGATCGGCACGGACTTCGAGTCGGTCACGCCGAACACCGAGGACGCGGTGGTGATCCCGACCGGCTACCGGCAGCAGGTGGTCATCCGCTGGGGTGACCCCGTGGCCGGGGACGCGCCCCGGTTCGACTTCGACCACCAGACGGCCGCCGCGCAGGAGGCGCAGTTCGGGTACAACTGCGACTTCGCCGGTCTGATCCCCCGGGACGCGCTGGGCCAGGACAACTGGCTGGTCGTCAACCACGAGTACACCACCGAACCGGAGATGTTCCGGGGTTACGACCCGGACGACCCGACCGAGGAGCAGGTGCGCATCGGTTGGGCCGCGCACGGCCTGTCGGTGGTGCGGGCGCTGCGGGACCCGGTGGCCGGCGGGCTGCGGGTCGTGCCCAGCCGGTACGGCCGCCGCATCACCGTCCGCACCCCGTTCGAACTGACCGGTCCGGCGGCGGGCAGCGAGCTGCTGCGGACGTCGGCCGACCCGACCGGGCGCACCGTGCTCGGCACGCTGAACAACTGCGCCGGCGGCGTCACGCCCTGGGGCACGGTGCTCTCGGGCGAGGAGAACTTCAACCAGTACTTCGGCAACGCCGACCAGGTGACAGACCCGGTGGCCGCGGAACGGCTGGCGCGTTACGGCATCAGTGGCGGCGCCAGCACCCGCAAGTGGGAGCGGTTCGACGACAGGTTCGACCTCGCGGTCGAACCGAACGAGGTCAACCGGTTCGGCTGGGTGGTCGAGGTCGACCCGAGCGACCCCGACTCGACTCCCGTCAAGCACACCGCCCTGGGCCGGTTCAAGCACGAGGGCGCCACCATCCGGCTGACCGAGGACGGCCGGGCCGTGGCGTACCAGGGGGACGACGAGCGCTTCGACTACCTCTACAAGTTCGTCTCCCGGGGGCGGATGGTGCCCGGGAACACCCGGGCGGCCCGCCGGCACAACATGCGCCTGCTCGACGACGGAACCCTGTACGTGGCGAGGCTGACGGGCGACAGCCCCGCCGAGGAGATCGACGGTTCCGGGGCGTTGCCCGCCGACGGCGAGTTCGGCGGGACCGGCGAGTGGGTCCCGCTGGCCAGGGGCGACCGTTCCCTCGTGCCGGGGATGACCGCGGAGGAGGTGTACGTCTTCACCCGCCTGGCCGCCGACCGGGTCGGCGCGACCAAGATGGACCGGCCCGAGGACGTCGAGGCGAACCCGGTCACCGGGCGGGTGTACGCGGCGTTGACGAACAACGCGAACCGGGGTGCCGCCGGCAGCGCCGGCCCGGACGAGGCCAACCCGCGAGCGGGGAACAAGCACGGTCACGTGCTGGAGTGGGAGGAGGCCGGCGGGGACGCGGCCGCGACCACGTTCCGGTGGCGGTTGCTGCTGGTGTGCGGTGACCCGGAGTCGCCGGACACCTACTTCGCGGGCTTCGACAAGAGCCAGGTCAGTCCGATCACCAGCCCGGACAACCTGGCCTTCGACGACCACGGGAACCTGTGGATCTCCACCGACTCCACCGGGGCGCTCGGCATCAACGACGGGCTGTACGTGGTCCCCACCGAGGGCGAACGCCGAGGTGAGCTGAAGCTGTTCCTCACCGTCCCCCGGGGTGCGGAGGCGTGTGGACCGATCGTCACCGAGGACCTCGTCACGGTCTGCGTGCAGCACCCGGGGGAGATCGACGGGTCGAGCGCGGAACGGCCGGGCTCGGACTGGCCGGACGGTGGTGGCGCGAACCCCCGCCCGTCGGTGGTGGGGGTGTGGCGCACCGGCCCGGGTGGACGGGGAGTCGGCCGGATCGGCCGGTGACGAGCCGGGGCGCCCCCGGTTCGGGGCGGGGGCGCCCCCACCCCACCAGCCCGGCCCCGTCTGGCTGGCCGTCGCGACGGGTGCGGGACGGCCCCCGTCTGGTCGGGTCGGCCGGACGAGGCGCGGGAGTGACACCGGGACCCCGGACTCGGTCGGACGGGTCGGCCGTGGGACGAATACGGTCGGGGCCATGACTTCCTCTCGTCCCCTAGCCCTGATCACCGGCGCCTCCCGAGGGGTGGGTGCCGCCGTCGCCCGGGAGTTGGCGCCGACGCACCGGCTGTTGCTCGGTGGCCGGGACACGCCGACGCTCCACGAGACCGTGTCCTCCGTGGAGGGTGCGGAGCCGTTCGCGGTGGAGCTGACCGATGCGGCCTCGCTGGCGGACGCGGTGCGCGGCATCGACCGGCTCGACGTCCTGGTGCACAGCGCGGGAGTCGCCGAGATCGGTGCCATCTCCGACCAGGGTGGTGAGGTCTGGCGGCGGACGATGGAGGTCAACGTGATCGCCGTCGTGGAGCTGACGAGGCTGTTGCTTCCGGCGTTGCGGGCGGCCGGGGGGCACGTGGTGCTCGTCAACTCGGGAGCGGGGCTGCGGCCCCCGAACCCGGGGTGGGGTTCCTACGCGGCCAGCAAGCACGCGTTGCGCGCCTTCGCGGACGCGTTGGGGGTCGAGGAGCGGGAGCACGGCGTCCGGGTCACCTCCGTCTTCCCGGGGCGGGTGGCCACGGACATGCAGCGCCAGGTGCGGGCGGCCGAGGGGACCGACTACGTGCCGGAGCACTACCTGCGGCCGGAGACGGTGGCCAGGGCGGTCGGCCAGGCGCTGTCGACACCCGCTGACGGGCTGACGACCGAGATCGTGCTGCGCCCCGCCTGATCCGGGCGGGGGTCCGGCGGCCCCGGCCGTTGGGGCCGGGTCGTCGCTCGGGGTGCCTCCGCGACGGCGTCCCGGCCGGGCGCGGGGTCGCCTCGGTCGACGTCGTGCTCGCCCGCGCCGAGGGGGTGGACTTCGGCCAGCGCCGCCCGGAGCCGGGCCACCTCACCGGGCGGCGGTGAGTGGTCGGGAGCGCGGTGCCGGTTGAGGCTCGTACCGGTTGGGGCGGTGCCAGCGGGCCGGACGGCTCCGGCGCCGTGTCGTCCCGCGCGGGGGTCGTCCCGCCGCGAGCGCGGGGTGCCGAGCGCGGGGTGGGCCGCGGCGATGGCGGTCCTGCCCGTGCGCGGACCGCGAGGTGCCGGCGTTGGCCCGGGAACCCGGGGGCGGGGCCAGGGCTGCCCGGGGAGGTGACCCTTGCGTCCCCTCGGCGTCGTTCGTCCGCGTCCTCGGCGCCCGACGTCGTCCGGGTGGAGGGCGTGACGTGCCGCCCGTACGGGCTGGAGGGGGCGTGGGGCGGTCGGCCTCCACGAACGCGGTGGAGGTGACATCCCGCCTCGGAGTCGGTGCGTACCGGGGCGGGGGAAGTGTTCCGCTGGTCAGCGGGAGGGTGACCTGGAAATTGGAAGACCCCGCAGTGCTGCCAGGTCGGGGGTCCGCCAGCACCGCAGGGTCACAATGCTCATCGTAAGACCACCCGAACGTGTTACACCCACAAACTTTGTGAGCCACGTCACCGAACTGGTTGGGGGTGGTCTCGGGGGGTCAGCGCTGGATCGTCTCGTGGCGCTGCTGGATCATCAACAGCTCGTCGCGCAGCGCCGGGCTGCTCGCGGCGTTGTCGATGGCGCGCTGGATCGCGCGGCGGCCACGGTTCCGGGCACGGCGGGCTCGAAGGGTGGCGGCGATGTTCATGGTGATCGTGACCTCTTTGTGTGTTGACTTGATGTTCGATTCCTATTATTGCCCATCGCGGACCAAGATTCACCCGATTCGTCGGTGACATGGTCCACATGCCGAAGATTGTCCGGTGGCTAACGTTCCGGGCCGGACGACCGATACCCAGGTAATAGCGTCCGCCCGGTGCGCGTCCCGTGCGCGTGCCAGGGAACCGGTCGGCGAGTGGGCGGTGCGGGTCGCGCGAGCCCGCCCCGGTCGCCACCGGAGCCAGGGCCCCGCCGCCCCTACGTCGGGCGGTCACCCCACCCGACCCCCGCCGCCGGCATCCGCCAGGAGCGTTGCGCCCGGCCGGCGACCACGGTTGGGTGGATGTCGTGACTGAGGTAGTGACCCACGGGTCGGGAGAAGCCGTCCGCATCGCCGATCGGGCGTGGCTGGTCGCCACCTTCGCCGCGGCGGGGGAGGACCGGAGCACGGCGGTCAACGAGCTGGGACGCCGGGTCGGTGATGTCGAGGCGATGCTGCGCCGTCCCGGAGTGGCGGTGCGTTCCCGGCGGCTGTCCGTCCGCGCGAACTGGGAACGCAACCGCCGGGTCGGGTGCCGGGCCGAGCAGCACTACCAGCTGCTGGTCACCGACACGGCAGCGCTGGAGGAGCTGAGCTCGGCACTGCTCGCACGGGAGCCCGAGAGCCTGAGCGGCCCGAACTGGGAGCTGACCTCGGACGCCGAGGCCGTGCGGGAGGCGCAGCACAACGCCGTCGCCGACGCGCGGCGCCGCGCGGAGGGCTACGCGGTCGCCCTGGGACGTCGTCTGGGCAGCCTCCTGCGGATCAGCGACGCGGAAGCGGAACGGGTGCAACCACGGGGTGCCTACGGTGGCGCGCCGATGGCGGCCCGCTCCGGGGCGGCGCCGGACGTCCGCGAGTTGAACCTGGAGCCCCAGGAGGTGACGGTCACCGCCCGCTGCGTCACCACCTGGTCCCTGCTGGACTGACGCCCGAGCCGGGTCGGCCCGTCACCGCTCGCCGGAGGGCAGCCGGAACGGCGAGGTCGCCGACCGGATGTCGGGGAGCGGCGCACGGCGAACAGCGCACCGGGCGGCCTCGTGGGGCCGCCCGGCGGCACGCCGCTCCCCGGACCTGCCTGCCGGCCGGGGGGTCAGAAGGTCAGTGCCATCCCGGGGTCGGCCAGCAGCGCGCCGACGTCGGCGAGGAACTGGGAACCCTGCTGCCCGTCGACCACCCGGTGGTCGAAGCTCAGCGCCAGCTGGCAGACCTTCCTGGGCACGATCTGCCCGTCCACCACCCACGGCATGTCGCGGATCGCACCCAGCGCGAGGATCGCCGACTCACCGGGGTTGATGATGGGCGTTCCCGTGTCGACCCCGAACACGCCCACGTTCGTGATGGTGAAGGTGCCGCCCAACATGTCCGCCGGCGCCGTCCTCCCCTCCCGTGCCGTCGTGGCCAGGTTCTCCAACGCCGACGCGAGTTCGCGCAGCGTCAGCCGGTGCGCGTCCCGGACCTTCGGCACGACGAGGCCACGCGGGGTGGCCGCCGCGATACCGAGGTGCACGGAGGACTTGTAGACGATCTCGCCGCTCTCCTCCTCCCAGGCCGCGTTCACGTCCGGGGTGCGCCGCACGGCGAGGCACACGGCCTTCGCGGCGAAGGCCAGCGGGGTGAGCCTGACGTCCCGGAAGTCCGGGTGGTTCCTCAGCCTGGCCCGCAGGTCCATCATCGGCGTCACGTCGACGGTGAGGAACTCGGTGACATGGGGAGCGGTGAAGGCGCTGCGCACCATGGCCTGGGCGGTCGCCTTCCGCACCCCGCGCACCGGGACCCGCCGATCCGGGGCCTCGGGCTGGAACGGGGCGCCCGAGGTGGGCACCTCGGGCTCGGTGACCACGGCGTTCTCCACGTCGTCCCTGGTGATCACGCCGCCGGGCCCGCTGCCCCGCAGCGAGCGCAGGTCGACGCCCAGGTCCTTGGCGAGCTTGCGCACCGGCGGCTTCGCGAGCGGAACGGTGCCCGTCCGCCGCTCCGCCTCGGGAGGTGCCGGAGCGGTCGCCGGGTCCGGGGCCGGAGCGGTCGCCGGGGCGGGCGACGCGGAGGCTGCCGGCCGCTCCGGTCGGGCAGGCGCGGCCTGCTTCCTGGTCCGCCGTCGAGCGGGCCCGGTCCGGGCACCGTAACCCACGAGGGCGGCCACCCTGCCGTTGTCCGACTCCTGGCCGTCCCCCGCGTCGGAGGAGGAGCCGTCCGCCTCCGACGGGGTCCCGTCCCCACCGACGTCGATCGCGATGATCGGCACGCCGACCTCGACGACCTGCCCGACCGGGGCGAGGAGGTCGGAGACGGTGCCCGCGTAGGGGCACGGCAGTTCCACGACGGCCTTGACCGTCTCGATCTCGACGATCGTCTGGTTGACCTCGACGGTGTCACCGGGACCGACGTGCCACTTGACGATCTCGGCCTCGGTCAGGCCCTCGCCCGTGTCGGGCAGCGGGAAGTGCTTGATGCGCGACATGCTCTCCCTCACCAGCCCAACGACTGCTCGACGGCGTGCAACACCCGGTCCAGGTCGGGCAGGTACTCCTCTTCCAGCTTGCTCGGCGGGTAGGGGGTGTCGAAACCGGTGACGCGGACCACGGGTGCCTCCAGGGAGTAGAAGCACTCCTGCTGGACCCTGGCCGCGATCTCGGAGGCGATGGACGACTCGCCGGGAGCCTCGCTGGCGACCACCAACCGGCCGGTGCGGCGCACCGACTCGTGGACCGGCTCCAGGTCGAGGGGGGAGAGCGTCCGGAGGTCGATGACCTCCAGGTCGTGCCCCTCCTGCTCGGCGGCGGACTCGGCCGCCTCCAGGCACGTCTTCACCATCGGCCCGTAACAGGCGATGGTGGCCGTGCCGCCCCGCCGCAGCACCCGGGAGGAGTGCAGCGGGACGGGCGTCGCGGTGAGGTCCAGCTCCGCCTTCTCGTGGTACCGGCGCTTCGGCTCGAAGAAGAGCACCGGTTCGTCGGACTCGATGGCCTGCTGGATCATCCAGTAGGCGTCGACCGGGTTGGAACAGGCGACGACCTTCAGCCCGGCGGTGTGGGCGAAGTACGACTCGGGCGACTCGGAGTGGTGTTCGACGGCGCCGATCCCACCACCGAAGGGAACACGGATGACGACCGGCATCCGGATGCGGCCCTGGCTGCGGTAGTTCAGCTTCGCCAGCTGGCTGACGATCTGGTCGAAGGCGGGGAAGATGAAGCCGTCGAACTGGATCTCGCACACCGGGCGGTAGCCCCGGATCGCCAGGCCGATCGCGGCGCCGACGATGCCGGACTCGGCCAGCGGGGTGTCCAGCACCCGCTGCTCACCGAAGTCCTTCTGGAGGCCGTCGGTGATCCGGAAGACACCGCCGAGCCGGCCGATGTCCTCCCCCATGAGGATCACCTTCGGGTCGCGCTCCATCGCCGCGCGCAGACCCAGGTTCAGCGCCTTCCCGATCGTCACCCTGCTCGGGGCCTGCCCGGGGTCGGACCCGTCGGCGGGGCGCGGACGGGATCGGGCGTCCACCTCGGTCATCACCGCTCACCTCCGGTCTGCTCGAACTGGGACAGGTACGTGAGGAACTCGTCGCGCTGGGCGGAGACCGCGCTGCTGCCGTTCGCGTACACCTCGGAGAACATGCGGTCGGCGGAGGGGACCGGCATCCGTTGGCAGAACTCCCGCAGGCGGGCCGCCAGCGCGTCGGACTCCCGCTCGACCTCCGCGAAGTAGTCGCCGTCCGCCCACTGCTGGCGGTGCAGGTACGCCTTGACCCGCTCGATCGGGTCCTTGAGCTTCCACGCCTCCAGTTCGTCGGCCAGCCGGTAGCGGCTGGGGTCGTCGGAGGTCGTGTGGGCGTCCATCCGGTAGGTGAAGGCCTCGATGAGGACCGGCCCGTTCCCGCTGCGGCACTCCTCCAACGCCCACCGCGTGACGGCGAGCGTGGCCAGCACGTCGTTGCCGTCAACCCGGATCCCGGGGAAGCCGTAGCCGCTGGCCCGCTGGTAGAGGGGGATGCGGCTCTGCCGCTCCATCGGTTCGGAGATGGCCCACTGGTTGTTCTGGCAGAAGAAGACGACGGGGGCGTCGTAGACGGCGCCCCAGACGAAGGCCTCGTTCACGTCGCCCTGGCTGGTCGCGCCGTCGCCGAAGAAGACGACGGTGGCCTCGGCGTCGGCGCTGTCGTGCCCGTCACCGATCCGACCGTCGAACCGCTGGCCCATGGCGTAGCCGACCGCGTTCAGGCACTGGTTGCCGATGACGATCGTGTAGGGGTGGAAGCGGGTGGCCATCGGGTCCCAGCTGCCGTGGTCGGTGCCCCGGAAGATGCCGAGCAGCTCGGTGGGGTCGATGCCCCGGCACCAGGCCACTCCGTGCTCCCGGTAGCTGGGGAAGGCCATGTCCCTGGGGCGCATCGCCCGGCCGGCGCCGATCTGCGCGGCTTCCTGGCCCAGCAGCGGGACCCAGATGCCCAGCTGGCCCTGCCGCTGGAGCGCGTTGGACTCGCGGTCGGCTCGACGGACCAGGACCATGTCCCGGTACAGCCCGCGCAGCTCGTCGGGCGTGATGTCGATGTCGAAGTGGGGGTGCGCCACCCGCTCCCCCTCGGGGGTCAGCAGCTGCACGAGGTCGGGGCCACCTTCGCTGGTGGCGCGTAGTCCGGCTATCACTTGCTCCGCCGTGGGTCGGGCCGCTGTGGCGGCTGGGGGACTCCCTGACGGTGACTCCGGCCCAGCCGCGTCGGGCGGCTGGGGTTTCGTCCAGTACTCCGGCGACGACATACGTGTCTCCCTCAAGGTGGGGCCGCGCGTCCTGGCTTGTGGCCGTGAGCGCGGGTACGCCGACAGACGAGATCACCGCCCTGGTGGGACGGGATGCCGATCGTCGGCGCTGACGGATCGCTTCCGCCATATTGGCATGGCGCGAGCCCGGACCGTGAGCCCGAACACAGCTCTTTTTCCTGGCTAAGAGATCGTGGTTCCTACTAAGAGTGGTTCCGACTACGCGTGCTCCGACTAAGCGGGGTTCCGACAGACGGACCTCGTCCTACCTGCGGGAACGGCCCCGGTGCTCCGGCCGGCCGCGGTGGCCCTTGCGTGGTACCGGTACCGGGGCCGAGGATCTGGCACGTGCCTGAGACAACCCCGCGCCCCGCCTCCACCCCGTCCACCAAGGCCCTCTCCGAGGCCGTCGAACGCCGGTGGACCGAGGACGTCGTGCCCAGCCTGTCCGAGCTGGTCGCCATCCCCGCCCTCTCCCCGGTCTTCGACGAGGACTGGGAGGCGAACGGCCAGCTCGACGCCGCCATCGACCACGTCAGGGCGTGGCTCGCCCAGCGCCCGATCGCGGCGGAAGCCACCGTCCGCACCGTGCGGCTGCCTGGGCGCACACCGGTGCTCCTCATCGACGTCGCGCCCACCGAGGCGGCCGTGGACCGGGGGACGGTCCTGCTCTACGGCCACCTGGACAAGCAGCCGCCGGTCGGCGGCTGGTCGGAGGGCCTGGGGCCCTGGACCCCGGTGCTCAGGGACGGCCGCCTGTACGGGCGGGGGGCGGCGGACGACGGCTACGCCGGGTACGCCGCGGTCGCGGCGCTCGAGGCGGTCCGTGAGCTGGGCGCCGACCACGGCCGGGCGGTCGTGCTGCTGGAGACGGGGGAGGAGTCCGGTTCGCCGGACCTGCCCGCCTACCTGGAGCACCTCCGCCCCGAGCTCGGCGAGGTCGAGCTGGTGGTGTGCCTGGACTCCGGGGCCGGTGACTACGAGCGGCTGTGGCTGACCACCTCGCTGCGCGGGATGGCGCAGGTCACCGTCACCGTCCGCGTGCTCGACGCCGGTCAGCACTCGGGGCTGGCGAGCGGGGTCGCCCCGAGCTCGTTCCGCGTGCTCCGGCAGCTCCTCGACAGGCTCGAGGACTCGGCCACGGGGGAGGTCCTGCTGCCCGAGCTGGTGGTGGAGGTCCCAGCCGACCGGGTCGCCGAGACCAGGGCCGCCCTGGACGCCGTTCCCACGCTGGTCCTCGACAACGTCCCCCTGCCCGAGGGGGTGCGGCCGGTGGTGGACGACCCGCTGGAGCAGGCGCTCAACAACACGTGGCGCCCCACCCTGTCCGTGATCGGCGGCGACGGGCTGCCCACCCCGGCGGAGGCGGGCAACGTGCTGCGGCCCCAGACCACGCTGGCGCTGAGCTTCCGCCTGCCGCCGACCGCCGACCCCGAGGCCGCGCTGGCGGCCGTGAGCGCCGCCCTCACCTCGGACGTGCCCTACGGGGCGTCCGTCGAGCTGAGCCGGACGGAGTGCGGCCCCGGCTGGAACGCGCCCGACCTGGCGCCCTGGCTGCGCTCGGCCCTGGACCGGGCCGGCGCGGAGGTGTTCGGGGCCCCGTGGCTGACGCTGGGACTGGGCGGGTCGATCCCGTTCATGGGACTGCTCCAGGACGCCTACCCGTCCGCGCAGTTCGTGGTGACCGGAGCGCTGGGCCCCGGCAGCAACGCGCACGTCCCCGACGAGTCGCTGCACCTGGCCTACGCGGCGCGGGTGACGACGGCGGTGGCGATGGTCCTCGCGGCACACGCCCGGGGGTGATGTCCGGCGGTCGAAAACCGCTCACGGAGAAGCTCGGGAATTCCGACAAGATCATTCCTTGTGGCTCGCGTGAGTGATACCTCCGGCGACGGAAGGTGACCGGTCGGGAAACGGAGAACACGGTTTCGCGTCAACTGTTCTCAGATCGCGCTTCCGGGTGCGAGGATGCGCACGTTTTCGCCCGGACAAGTGTGTGGGGGTCTCCGTGTCGCGGTCGTCGCTCCGTCGCGCGTTCGTCCTGCTGGCCGTCCCGGCTCTGCTCGTCGCGGGGTGCGGCGGGGAGCCGGTGGACGGCGGGAGCGCGGTGGGTGGTGCGGACCCCCGGGTCGAGCTGGTGCGGCCGGGCACGCTCTCCACGTGTGTCCGGCTGCCCTTCGAACCCTTCGAGTTCCGCGACCCCGACTCCGGGGAGATCGTCGGCTTCGACATCGACCTGGGTGGGTTCATCGCCGAGGAACTCGGGGTGGAGCAGGAGATCGTCGAGACCTCCTTCGCCCGGATCACCAGTGGGGCCGACCTCGACGACGGCGTCTGCGACATCGCGATCAGCGGGGTCACCATCACCGAGGAACGGGCGCGGGACGTCGACTTCGGCGAGCCCTACTTCAACTCGAGCCAGGCCCTGCTCGCGGGCGTGCACGAGGAGATCACCGGTATGGCGGATCTGCACGGGCGTCGGCTCGGTGTCAAGGAGGGCACCACCGGCGAGGCGTACGCCGTCGACCACAACGAGCGCAACGGTTCGCTGGTGGAGCTGGTGCGGTTCCCCGACCAGACGGAACTCACCTCGGCGGTGCGCTCGGGCCTGGTCGACGCCGTGCTCTCCGACAACGGCCCGCTCTACGGGTTCGCGCGGGTCTACCGGGACACCTCGGTGAAGGTGCAGATCGACACCGGTGAGCAGTACGGGTTCGCGGTGCGCCGGGGGAACACCGCCCTGCTGGACGTGGCGAACGAGGTGCTGGCGGCGATGCGCGCCGACGGGAGGCACGTCGAACTGCACCGGACCTGGCTGGGCGTCACGCCGAACCAGCTCTGACCGGGGGGACCTCGGGCGCCGGGTGCCCGGACGCGGCCTCGACGCGCCAATGTGACCACACCGTGCCGGACGAGGGTTTCCGGCCGGCCCGCGCGTTCGTGGCAAGAAAACGCTCGATTACTCCTTTCGGGGTTACATTCTTGGTGTCGGTCGTGATATCCGTACTCCGCGTCACCATTGTTCATCCGATGGTTATTTATTTTTCCGCCGTTCGGTGCGAAGATGCAGGGCGCCGTTAATCGGGAAGTGTTCGGGAGTACGCCTTGGCAGAGCACACGCGTCGCCTGTCCGCGATCGCCCTCGTGGCATCCTCCCTCGCCGCGCTCGCCGCGTGCGGGCAACCGGGGCAGACGCTCGACGCCGCCACGCCCAGCTCGCCGGCGGTCACCCTCGTCGACGCCGGCACGCTGCTGACCTGCACACACCTTCCCTACGAGCCGTTCCAGTCCCTGGACGGCGACACCGGGGACATCGTCGGGTTCGACGTCGACCTCGGAGATCTGGTGGCCGACAGGTTGGGGCTGGAGCAGCGTGTCGTCGACGTCCCCTTCGACCGCATCACCAGCGGAGCGGCCCTCGAGGACGGGACCTGCGACATCGCCTTCGCGGGCATGACCATCACCGAGGAACGCGCGGAGGTCCTCGACTTCGGCGTCCCCTACTTCAACGCCAACCAGGCCCTGCTCGCCGACTGGGACTCCACGATCGCCGGCCTCGACGACCTGCACGGCGGGGGGAGACTCGGAGTCCAGGAGAACACCACCGGCGCCGACTACGCAGGACGGTACGCGACCGAACACGACGCCGCGCCCACGATCCACACCTACCGCGACCTGCCCGCGCTGACCCAGGCCCTGCGCGCCGGCGAGATCGACGCCGCACTCGCCGACAACGGACCCCTCTACCACTTCGCCAGGAGCCACCGGAACACCTCGGTGAAGGTCGAGATCGACACCGGCGAGCAGTACGGGTTCGCCGTGCGCAGGGGGAACACCGAACTCCTCACCGTCGCGAACGAGGTCCTGGCGGGCATCCGCCAGGACGGGCGGTACGAGGAACTGCACCGGAAGTGGTTCGGCGTGACACCGAACCAGTGGTGACCTGGGCGGCGCCGCTCGCCCAGGCGTGCCGTCACCGTCTACGGTGCGTCCAGTCCATCGGCACAACCGGATGAAATCGAGGAAAAGTACATTGCGTCGTCGTAGCGGACAGCGGAGCGGAGCCCTCGCCCCGGTAGCCCTGGTCCCCGCCCTCGCCCTGGTGCTCGCCGGGTGCGGCGGCGGTGAGCAGGGCGTCGAGGTGGATGGCGTCCCCATCGTCGAGGAGGGAGCGCTCAAGACCTGCACCCACCTGTCGTACCGGCCCTTCCAGTTCAACGAGGGTGGCGAGGTCGTCGGTTTCGACGTGGATCTCGTCGATCTGGTGGCCGAGGACCTGGGGCTCGAGCAGCAGATCGTCGACATCTCCTTCGACACCATCACCTCCGGCGCGGCCCTGGACACCGGGGAGTGCGACGTGGCCGCGGCCGGGATGACCATCACCGACGCGCGGTCGGAGAACTTCGACTTCTCCGACCCGTACTTCGACGCCAGGCAGGCGCTGATCACGACCGCCGACTCGGGCATCACCGGGGTCGACGACCTCGCGGGTGGCTCGGTCGGAGTGCAGAACGACACCACCGGCAAGGACTGGGCCGAGGCGGAACTGGCCGACGGCACCGAGATCCGCAGCTACGACGACCTGCCGCTGCTGCTGGCGGCCGTCGAGACCGGTGAGGTCGACGCGGGGATCAACGACAACGGCGTCCTGTACGACGCGGCGAACGAGAACGACACCTTCGCCGTGGTCGCCGACATCGAGACGAACGAGCAGTACGGCATCGGGGTCCGCAAGGACAACGACGCGCTGCGGGAGCGGATCAACGAGGTGCTCCAGGCGGCCAGGGAGGACGGCCGCTACGAGGAGATCTACGTGAAGTGGTTCGGCGTGGCGCCGGAGGGCGTCGGCACCGACGCCACGGTGGACGAGGACGAGGAGGCCAGCGACGAGTCCGAGGCCGCCGACGAGTCCGAGGCGTCGGGCGCCTCCGAGAGCGCCGACGCGCCCGCCCTCTCCGAGGACCCCGAGAGCTGACCCGTCGTGACCGGGGCCGGCGTGTGGACGCCGGCCCCGCCGCCTACCCGGCACCTTCTGGAGAACTGACCACATGTCGCGTGACACCGAGCTGGGCGACACCCAGCACCGGGACCAGGAACCGCCCGGTGAACCCGGCCGACGAACCCCGGCGCCCACGGCGCCTCCCCGACGACGGATGAGCAAGCGACAGCGGGCGCGGCTCTTCCGCGGCATCCAGTACGGCATCCTCGTGGTCGCGTTGCTGGTGCTCGTTCTCGCCGCTGACTGGGACAGCCTTGGACGGGCCTTCTTCGACCCCGCCGTCATCGTCAACCAGTTCCCCGAGGTCATGACGGTGGCCCTGGTCAACACGATCACCTACACCGCGATGGGCTTCGCGTTCGCCCTCGCGTTCGGTCTGGTGATCGCGCTGATGAGGCTGTCCTCGGTCGGTCCCTACCGCTGGATCGCCACCCTCTACATCGAGTTCTTCCGTGGGCTCCCGGCGCTGCTGGTGTTCCTCGCGTTGGGTGTCGGGGTCGGTTACGCCTTCGGACTCAACCTGGACCGCAGCATCTCGATCATGCTGGCGTTGGGGCTCGTCGGTGGCGCCTACATCGCGGAGACGATCCGCGCCGGTATCCAGGCGGTGCCCAAGGGGCAGGTCGAGGCGGCGCGTTCGTTGGGGATGAGCCCGGCGAGGACGATGATCACCGTGGTGATCCCGCAGGCCTTCCGGATCATCCTGCCCCCGCTCACCAACGAGCTGATCCTGCTGACCAAGGACTCGTCGCTGGCCTTCATCCTCGGCAGCACGCTCGCGCAGCACGAGCTGACCCAGTTCGCCCGCAACGCCCTGAACACCGACCGCAGTCTGACCCCGATCGTGGTGGCCGGCTTCTGCTACCTCATGATCACCCTTCCGCTGTCCTACCTGTCCCGGCGCCTGGAGCGGCGGTTCGGCAAGGGCGCGAAGACGGGACCAGGGAGGGAATGAGCATGAGCGACACCACACGACCGGTGGTCGAGATCTCCGGTCTGCACAAGAGCTTCGGTTCGCTCCAGGTCCTCAAGGGGGTCGACCTCCAGGTCAGGCGCGGGCAGGTCGTCTGCGTCATCGGACCCTCCGGCTCCGGGAAGTCGACCCTGCTGCGCTGCGTCAACCTCCTCGAGGAGCCCTCGAGCGGCAGCGTGGTGGTCAACGGGGTCGAGCTGACCGACCCGGACTGCGACATCGACGCCGCGCGGGTGCGGATCGGCATGGTGTTCCAGTCGTTCAACCTCTTCGCGCACCTGTCGGTCCTGGAGAACCTGACGGTCGCCCAGCGCAAGGTGCTCCGCCGGTCGAAGGAACAGGCCGAGGAGGTCGCCCGGCGCAACCTCGCCAGGGTGGGGCTGACCGACAAGGAACACTCGATGCCGGCGCAGCTCTCCGGTGGGCAGCAGCAGCGGGCGGCGATCGCCAGGGCGCTGTCGATGGACCCCGAGGTGATGCTGTTCGACGAGCCCACCTCGGCGCTGGACCCCGAGCTGGTCGGCGACGTCCTCGGCGTGATGCGGCAGCTGGCCGAGGAGGGCATGACGATGCTCGTGGTCACCCACGAGATGCAGTTCGCCCGTGAGGTCGCCGACCAGGTCGTCTTCATGGACGGCGGCGGGATCATCGAACAGGGCGATCCGGCCGACGTCATCGGGGCACCCAGCCACGAACGGACCCGCACCTTCCTCAGCAGGGTGCTCGACCCCACCCACCACGGGCCGAGCGACCCGACCGGGTGACCGGAACGGTGGGGGTGTCACCGGTCCGACACCCCCACCGGCTCCGGTGCCGAGTGGTGATCCGGGGTCAGCGGCGGTACACCCAGAGCGCTCCGATCAGCATCCCCAGCACCAGCACGCCGGCCAGCGCGGTCCACAACGGGAGGTCGACGACCGGGACGAGCAGCCGGATCGCCACCTCGTCGCGGTTCTGCACGATGAAGACGACCGCGAGCACGCCGAGGAGGAGGCCCACCACCAGGCGGGTCAACGACCGACGTCGAGCGCGGTCCTGGTCCTCCGCCGGCCGGGTCGGGCCGGTCCGCTCTGACCACCGCATCACGCCTCCCGGATCCGGGTCGGACGGGGCCTGGTGCGTCCGACGCTACGCCTGGACCGGAGGGCCGGCCAGCGCCGTGCCAGGGCCGAGGCCGGGCTGATCGGCGGGCGGCCGACCGCCCACGGTGGCGGCGCCTCGCGGGCTGCTGGGACGCGTGGCACTCGGGTTAGGGTGCCTGCCGTGACAGCAGCCACCCCCTCCCCAGCTCCGGTTCCCCCCGACGACACCTACCTGCGCGCGCTGAACGAGGCGACCGCGCGGGCCGTCGCGGCGGCGGAACCCCTGACGTCGCCCTTCGCCGGCGCGGACACCGAGGTCGGTCAGCTCGTGGGCGCGGAGCTGGGGCGGCACGAGGACGCGTTGCTGGCGCTCAGCCACGACCTCCACGCCCACCCCGAGGAGGGCTTCGAGGAGCACCGGTCCGCTGGCGTCGTCGCCGAGCTGGTCCGCGCGGCCGGGCACGAGGTGACCGTCGGTGTCGGCGGGCTGGACACCGCGGTGCTGGCGACCTCGGGCACCGGCGGCCCGCACATCGCCGTCCTCGCGGAGTACGACGCCCTCCCCGGGATCGGGCACGGCTGTGGGCACAACATCATCTGCTCCAGCGCGGTCGGCGCGTTCCTCGCCGCCGCCCCGGCGGTGGCGCGCACCGGCGGCCGGGTCTCGCTGCTGGGCACGCCCGCCGAGGAGGGGGGCGGCGGCAAGGAGTTCCTGGCACGGGCCGGCGTCCTCGACGACGTCGACGCCGTGGTGATGCTGCACCCGTTCTCCCACGACGTGGCGATGCACCCCTTCCTGGGGCGTCGTCAGCTGGAGATGGTCTTCCACGGAGTGGCGGCGCACGCGTCCGCCCAGCCCTTCATGGGGCGGAACGCGCTGGACGCCGCCGTGGCCGCCTACCAGGGGGTGGCCGCGTTGCGGCAGCACCTGCCCGACAGCGACCGCGCGCACGGCGTCTTCACCGACGGTGGAGCCCGGCCCAACGTCGTGCCGGACCGGGCGGCACTCCGCTTCTACCTGCGGTCCGCCCGACCCGAGACGCTGCGCGACCTGGCGGGCCGGGTGGCGGCGGTCGCGCAGGGAGCGGCGCTGGCACATGGCTGCGGTGTCGAACTCCGCTGGGACGAGCGGCCGCCCTACCTGCCGATCCGCTTCAACGAGGCCCTCGCCCGGCGCTGGGCGACGCACCAGGAGAGCCGGGGGCGACGGTCGCTGCCCCCGAACGTGGTGCCCTCCTCCCTCACCGGGTCGACCGACCTGGGCAACCTCAGCTTCCGGGTGCCGGCGATCCACCCCATGATCGCGATCGGCCACCCGGCGATCTCGATGCACACCGTGGAGTTCGCGGAGGCCGCCGCTGGCCCTTCGGGGGACCGGGCGGTGCTCGACGGCGCCTTCGGGCTCGCGATGACGGCGGTCGACTACCTCGCCGACGACGAGCTGCGCGCGGCGGTCCAGGAGGAGTTCGCGGCGGCCGGCGGCCCGTTGGACGTTCCTCGGTTCTTCGACTGACCGGTTGGGGGACACCGGCGGCCCCCCTCCTACCGTGGGGGCGCGCCGCCGGGGGCGGTCGCGGTCCGAACGGGCCGGACCGACCCGCCCTCGGCCCGGGCACCGGAACGGCCCGGTCCTGACGTCGTCCCGTGGGGCGCCTGGCGGAACGCCCGCGTTCGGGGCCTGGTGCGCGCCCGGCCCGGCCGTGGTGGTTCCCCGGGTGCCCGCGTCGGTTCGGGGACTCGGACCTGGGCGGCGTGGGGACGGGCCTCGGCGGCCTCGCGTCGCCCGGCGTCCCCCGCCGCTCCGACCGCCCCGTGCTCCCGGTGGTTCGCCGCCGTGCCCCGGTGGGCCCCCCGGTGGGCGCGGAGGTTCGGTCGGGGGCCGCGCCAGGCCCCCGGCCCCCCGCCTGGACCCCTGCCGACGTCGTGGGCCGGCCTTCCCACCAGTCCCGGCCCCGGCCCGCCCCGGCCGTCCCGGGAGGACCCACGTTCGGCTGATTGCTCGTGATCTCCCTTGTGGCGCCTCAGGTCCACCCGAAGGGTGTGCACCGGCGTACGGCACGGGGAGGTGGCGCGAATGGCTGGCCGGTGCTGCTGCCCCGTCCCCTCAGGGGCGCTGCCACGACGGATCGGTCAAGTGCCTGCGATGGGGCCGCTCCCCGAACTGAAGCGACCTCGGCGCATCGGCCCGCATGATCAGCGCGGCCGGTCGAACTCGCCTTCCTTTGCCGCAGAAAGGAATGACGTCCAGCCTTCCGGCGTAAAACGGAAGAGCGGCGTACCGGGGTTCTTTGAATCCCGAACGAAGACGGCAGCTCCGTTGACGATGCGGCACTCCACGCAGTTGTTAGAGCTATTGTCGCTATAGCTACTCTTGAACCACCCCGTGTCAGGGGAGATGGGAACGAGCATTTCCTTGCAACCTCTCTAGCTTTCGGATGACTGCTTTCTTCGTGTCGCCTGGAGTTAGTGAGAGGTCACATAGCCGCTGGAACGTGCGAAGCATTGCGGTGGTGTCCTCCCCGTCATCGTAGTAGGTGGATGGACCGTGAACTACGGACGCGAACCCAATACGAGGAACGGAGCTTCCGAACTCCAGGACTGTCAACCCTCCGCCGCGCGCCGGATTGTCCGCCGCAGTCCTCGGCAACAGCTGAATGGTTGCGTTCGGCCTGCGTTCGGCCACGTCAAGCAGGTGTTGTAGCTGCTCTCTCATGACTTCAATGTCGCCGGTCAGGTCGTCCACAGCGGCCTCGCCTACGACAAAATGAAGCCCCTTATCCTTCTTTGCTCGCCAAGTCGTCTCTTGTCGCCGGAATCGAAAGTTGGCCCGGTTCTGGCGGATGGCATCGGACGGTTCCCACCAAACGCTGTCCGCGGCGGCGAACAGGGCGTTGACGTACCTGGGCGACTGCAAAAGGCCAGGGATGACACCCGATTCGTAGCAGTGAATCTTGGTAGCGGCAGCTTCCAAGTCGGCGAACCGCTGAAACGATCCGGGCAGCAGGTCAATGTAAGCCCGGCGAGGCTGGCGCTTCCGGGCCTCCGCGCCTACGGCGATGATCGTGTCCTTGTCATCTCCTGTGACGCCGTAGAGGTCCAATAACCTGTCGAGATGGTCCGCACTCAACGTAGCAAGGCCGTCTTCGATCTTGCTGATTCGAGAATCGTCCTTCCCAATGTGCTGCCCGGCGTCAAGTTGCGATTTACCGGCCTGCTCACGTAGTCGCTTCAAGGCAAGGCCAAGTTGCCGACGCTCCACGGTCGGACGCGCGTTGACCACCGATCGACCTCCCTCAGCTCCGGGCACTTCGCAGTGTCTCGTGTGCACTGTGTCATTACCAAACGGCAGAGTTCACCCAGTCAGGGTAGTGACTAGCGGGCAAGTTGCCCCTTACCTGCGTGGGCTTGCACTCGGGAGGCGTGGACTCATGGCGATAGATCGTAGAACGCTCCTTCGGCGGACCGACGATGGCCGTCCGCCAGCCGCTCCCTCCCTGGTCAGACTCGGCAGTGGCGTCAAGGCGACCGACCTCATCCACGGTTCGGGCGGTCAAGTTGAGGGCGAGTCGAGCGGCGCGGTTCCCGTCGTCGCCAGAGGATCGAATGATCGAGTCATGGCCCGAACACCCCGTCCGTTGCTGGGAAGCCGCCGGGTGGTCGTCGGGTTCACCCAGGAAGCGCTTGCCGAGGCGCTGGGAGTCGATCGCACGACGGTCAGCCGTTGGGAGCGTGGCGCGCACGTTCCCAACCCTGGGCAACGACCCCACCTTGCCCGTGTTCTTGGTGTCACGATGGAGCGGTTGGACCACCTGCTTCTGCCCAACGCCGTGACGTGCGACGTGCCGCCCTGCGGACACGGGGCGAGGTGAAAGGCATGGGTCCGTGTTTGGTGTTCGTCGGCGCGATCGTTGTTGCTGTCCTCGCCGGGTTCGGCGGCGGCCTGCTGTGGACGGCGACTTCGGGCGCTCATTGAAGAAGAATCGGCCCGCACTTGAGGCAAGTCCTGAATATTCAACACGAAATGTTCACACACCACGTAGCCGCTAGCTCTGTTGCGGCATGAAAGGCGCGGGGAAATGTTCATCAATCAAGGAATATCGGTCGGCGCGTGGGTCAATCTGGACTCATCGTGCTCTGTTGAGAAAGACGTGTACGGAGGTGAACTGCAAATCGAATTCGGATCGCGTACCGGATCGTTGGGTATGGTGATCACGCGCGACATGGTGGACAGGTTGGTCGCCGTTCTCGCAGAGGCAGTGGCCCGGTTCCGCCAGTTGGACGAAGATGCCGAAGGTGAGCATCAGAACGCCGCGTGAAGGTGTGGCGATTCTTGCCATGCCGTCGTACGACGGTAGCGAATTTGCTGACAAACTCGCCCGGCCGTTATATGATCGAGTGGCGCGTGTCGTCGTAGATGACCACTCGTATCCGGCAGTGCGCAATCTCCGTTGCGGGTACGCAAAGAACGAATGACCGGTACGAATCGGGTGAACACCATGAAAGGCAGGGCAGAAATGGAGACAGTCACCGACCAGTCGGACGACGGCCGGACGGCCGACGCGGCTGTGTTGTTGGTCAGCATCGGTGAAGCGTCGGCGGTGACGCTGGGGCAGGGCAAGGGCAGCTCCGAGGACAAGCGGCGCGCATACAACTAACCCACGTCCGTTCTGGTGCCCGGTCCGGATTCGGGCCGGGCACCAACCATGTTCAGGACACACCACAGGAAGGCGCAGCCATGCGTTGGTTCGGGGGGTTCAGTAACCCCACGGCACCACCACGAACCCCGGCCGACAGCGGGCGGCCGTGGCCTAGCGTGCCGGGAGTCTGGACGGCCGGACAGTGGACCGGACCCGAGGTCCGCACGACGTGCACCGGCCGCCGGTTCGTCGTCGTGATCGGCCCGTGCGGCATCGCACAGGAAGACCTTGCACGGCTCGGCGCGTTTGGAGCTCCCGATGACGTCGCTTGGCGCTGGTCGGGGAGCTACACGACGGTAGAGATCACCGACGAGCACACGAAGGTGTGGACCGATCTCGGTGGAGCGTGGCCGATCTACACCATGTCGGCGGATGGTGGCGCGTATTGGGCATCGAGTTCCCGGGCGCTGGCGGGGCTGACCGACGCGGGGCTGGACCTGGACCGACTGGCCGCATGGATGCTCGCCCCAGCGGTGCCCCTGCTGTTGGCCGGACAGTCCGCGTTCACGGGAGTGGATCTTGTGCCGGCGGGGCACCGCCTGACCGTGACCCGCGACGGGATGATTCGGACGAACCGGATGTGGTCGCCTCGGCCGCGCTCGGGGTCGGCCCGTCGACGTTTGCGGGCCGAACTCGCGGCGGCTGTGGCCCTGCGAGTGGACGCCGCGTCCGCGCCGACCGTGGACCTCTCAGGCGGTTGTGACTCCACTGCGCTCGCTTTGCTGGCCCACGAATCGGCCGGCCACGGTCAAACGGTGACCGGGGTGACCGTGTATCCAGTCGGCCACCCGGCGGGCGGAGACCTGGAGTATGCACGGTTGGCGGCAGAGCGTTCCGGAATCACGCACCGTCTCATGCCCTTGGACTCCGACCACGTGCCGTACACCGCACTGAGCGCGGTCCCCGTCACAGACGAACCCGCACCGTCAACGGTCGCGCACGCACGGTTCTCCGGCCAGCTCCACTGGATGCGGGACGCACTCGGCACCGATTGCCACTTGACCGGCGACGGCGGAGACAGCCTGCTGTGCTCCCCACCGATCATGCTCGCCGACCTCTTGGCGACCGGGCACCACCGGCGGGGGCTAATCGAGACGATTCGATGGGCCAGGCTGCGACGACTCCCGGTATGGCCATTGCTGACATCGGCCTACCGCTCCGCGCGCACCACTCGTGCGGGCGCGCTGGCGAGCCTGTCCGTTGACCTGTTCACGGGCGCGCGGAAACCCACGGATGGGGATATCGCTTGGTGCGCAACGGAATTGGTACCACCGTGGGCCACCTACGACGCGCGGTCACGGGCTGTGGCCGTCGCGTCAGCGATGACCGAACAGGCAGACCAGCCTCCGATCGGCTTGTTCGCCGCGACCGTGGCAGCCGAAGGGATAGCCGACGTGGGCCGCTCCGCACGCGCCGACATTCAGTTGGCCGAAGCGGCCGGAGTGCCGCTGCACAATCCGTTCACCGACTCTCGCGTAGTTGACGCCTACCTGTCGCTTCCTCTGGACGAGCGACCCGGCCCCGCCGACTACAAACCGATACTGCGGGATGCTCTGGCCGACCTGTTCCCCGCCGCACTGGCCGCGCGGACCACCAAAGGTGATTTCAACTCCGACCACTACCACGGAATGCGCGCGAACCTGAACGAACTTCACGCCCTGGTGGACGGCCGGTTGGCCGCGCTGGGCCTCGTGAACCCCGCGGAGTTCCGGCGCACGCTGACGATGACAGCGGCCGGACTGCCCGTCGCCTTCTCCACGGTGGAACCCGCAGTAGCGGCGGAAGTGTGGCTACGCGCCTTGGCCGACGCGCCGAACGTGGCGTGGACACCGGCAGCAGCCACGAAGGAGGCCAGGTGAAGCGGCACCGGTACATCACCGTTCCTGAACACGTCCGCGCCGTCGACGTCGGCCCGGCAACGGTGATCGTGAACTACGGCAACGGCCGCGTAGAGACGCTGATCGGTCCGGCCGCACGCTGGTGGGGCGAAGCGACAACCACCGGCAACGGCGACGCGCGCGGCGTGCTGGACGGACTGGCAGCACAGACGTTGCGTCGCCAACTCCTGGCCGCCGGACTGATCGTGCCGACGTTCCCGCACCGACCGGGGCGACCTACGGCCGCCGGGCCGTCGTGGGTGCCCAGCTGGGGCACACAGGAGATGGCGGCCGGACGCGCCGAGCCGGTTCGCGTGCCGTTCGGGGCGACGGTGCGTGCGGGCGCGGCCCTGGCTGTCGTGCTCGGCGTGCTGGCGGCAGGCCGTAGGCACCGACGCATGGCACGGCTGATGTGGCTACTGACGCGGATGGTCCGGCGCGGCACCGGTAGCGCCACCGCCGATCAAGCTTGCCAAGCCGTCAACGCGGTACGGCGGGCGGGGCTGGTCGCACCGGGACGCGTGGCCTGCCTGGAAGAATCAGCGGCCGTCGTGGTGATGCTGGCCGCGTCCCGCCAACGGGTGACGTGGTGCCACGGCGCGGCGGCCGACCCCGTCCGGCTTCACGCATGGGTGGAAACTGATGACGGACACCGGGTGGCCGAGCCGCCATCCACGGCGCGGTTCGCCGTGCTGCGCACCATCCCGGAACGTGACAGCGGAGGTGAGAACGATTAGCGAGCAAGGCGAACCGATCGTGTGGATTCGTGGGAAGCGTGCCGGACTCGGCCCGTTCTCCGGTGACCTGGTGGACTTGTACTGGCAGTGGGAACAGGACCCGGGCGTGTTGATCGGCTACGGCCGTCAGACACCGGACTCGCTGGAAAACCGCCGGGAAGGATTCCAGCACCAAGCGCGCGGCACCGATGACCAACTCAGGTTCACCGTCTACGACATGACCACCAACCCGCCGACGCCCGTCGGCACCACGGCCGTCCTCATCGATCACCACGTCCGGACCGGCGAATTCGTGATCCAACTCCGCCCGGACAGCAGGGGTAACGGCATAGGCACCGAAGCAACCCGCCTCACGCTGGACTACGCCTTCCACATCACGAACCTGCGGTGTGTCCACCTGGCGGTCTTGTCCCCGAACACGGCAGCCATCCGAGCCTATGAGAAGGCCGGGTTCCGCAAGATCGGCGAGCGCCGACAGTCCGGATACTGGCTCGGGCAGCCCTCCAACGAAACGCTTATGGACGCCATCCCGGCCGACTTCCCCGGCCCGTCCGTCGTGCGACACATCGTTGAACCGGCCCTGTAGGACTCCGGACAGGCCCAGCGGCGGGACGGCACCCGGTGGCCGGCCTGCTCGGCGGCTTCGCGGCCGCGGGTGCGGGTTACTCGACGTCCGTGCTGGTCACGAGCCTCGACGCGCTGTTCGCCGGCATCACCGACAGTGTCGTGTCCTCCCTGGCCCAGCCGGGCACCGAGGTGACGGCCCTGTCCAACTACTACGTGAACGTCGTCTCGGCGGTCGTGCTCAGCCTGCTGGTCGGGGTGGTCATCACCCGGGTCGTGGAGCCGGGTCTGGAGCGGTCCGGATTCCCCCGGTCACCGGTGGTGGAGGACGACCCGCCCACCGGCCCCGCGGACCCGCCCGTCGACCTGGACCAGGTGTCCCCGACGGTCACCGCCGCCGAGCGGCGTGGTCTCGCCGCCGCCGGCCTCGCGCTGCTCACCCTCGTGGCCATGTTGGGGGCCCTCGCCCTGTGGCCCTCGTCGCCGTTGCGCGCCGAGGACGGCGGTTACCTGCCGTCGTCACCGCTGTTGTCCTCGGTCACCACGCTGACCTTCCTGGCGTTCGCCGTGCCGGCCATCGCGTACGGGGCGACCACCGGTGCGATCCGGACCTCGGCCGATGTCCCCCGCCTGGTGGGGCTGGCCGTGCGTGACCTGTCCGGTTTCATCGTGCTGGCCTTCGCCCTCGGCCAGTTCGTCGCGCTGTTCGGCTGGACGAACATCGGCACCTGGCTCGCGGTGCGCGGCGCGGAGTTCCTGCGCGGCAGCGGGCTGGAGGGGTACCCTGCCCTGGTCGGGTTCGTCCTGCTGGCCTCCGTGCTGAACCTCCTCATCATCTCCGGGTCGAGCCTGTGGACGCTGCTGGCCTCGGTGTTCGTGCCGATGTTCCTGCTGGTGGGCTTCGAGCCCGGCTTCACGCAGGCGCTGTTCCGGGCGGGCGACTCCGTCACGCAGGTGATCACCCCGATGAACCCCTACGTGATCGTGCTGCTCACCTTCGTCCGCCGGTACCAGCCCACCGCCGGGCTCGGCACGGTGATCGCGCGGATGCTCCCCTTCGTCGTCCCCTTCTGGGTGGCGTGGCTCGGGATCCTGACGCTCTTCTACGTGGCCGAGCTGCCGCTGGGACCGGGAATGGGCGTCCTTGTCGGGGAGTGATCCGCCAGCGGCGGTACGGGCGAGCCGGCAATAGCGATCTTCACCGGTCGGCGCAAGCGTGTCGGGCTCACTCCTTGGAGTGGAGCAGCCCCGGTGCTCAGGCGCTACGAGTGAGTAGAGCAGAGCATCGATGCGGAAGTTGGACGTGGGAAAGGAGAACACTGTGGGACAGCGTCGTGGGTACCTGTCAGTGCTGATCGGCCTGTCGGCCGCATCCGTCCTCGTCGCCCCGACCGCGTACGCGGAGGCGGTGAACGGGTCGACGGCCAGCGAGTCCCCAACCGGTACGTCGACCCACGGGGAGCTGGCCGAGGAGGAGAGGGCACTCGGACTCGGAACGCTCCGCGACCAGATCCACGGTCTCGTCGCGGACCAGCTGGGAATCAGCTCGGTGTCGGTGGAGGACGAGCACCACCTCGTCGACGACCTCGGGGCCACCGAGGAGGACACCGCCAGCATCGTGGACGGGGCGGAGGCCACCTACGGCGTCCAGCTGCTCCAGCTGGACGTGCGGGAACTCAGCGATGTCGGATCCCTCGTCCTGCTGGTGCGGGACAAGCTGGTGTCCGTGCTGAACGGTGACGCGCTGTCGACGGATGGTGGCGCGACGAGTGAGGTGGCATCCAGGCCCGCGGGGTGACGGTGGTGAGCGGGGGGTGAACCCGGGTTCTCCCCCGACGTGCGTGCCGGCACCGGTCCGGCCGGCCGGTACGCGTACGGAGGTCCTGAGCACACGAGCCCAGGACCTCCGTGTTCGTTCGGGAGCCGTGGTCGCCAGGAGGACCGGCGTGGCCGGGGCTCCGATGACCCCGTGATGCGGGCGGTCAGGCGTCCCCGCGGGGTTCACCAGGTCGCGGGTGTGACGCCTGGCTCCGAACGCCGGTACCGGACGTGGTCGCCCAGCACGGCGACAGGACAGCGCGGTGGCGGCCGGTACCCGTCAGCCGAGGAGCCGCGCCGGACTTCCTGTCCGTGGCCGTGTCCGGCGATCCCCCGCCCTGCTCGTCGATCGGACGACGTCGTGCACGCCGGACGGGAACAACGCCCGCCCGAGTTCGTGGCTCCCAGGGTGCGCGGGAGGCTCCCCCTGGTCGAGGATCCCGAACCACGGGTGCGCCGAGCGTTGCCGGGGTGGGTTGCCCGTGCTGGGCGGACCGGACGTTGGCGCGCCCGGGTTCCGGCGTTGGGCCACCGGCGTGCCGCCAGTGCCGGCCAGCTCGTACCGTCGCGGAGCGACAGCGACGACGCGTGCGGGACGTCCCCCACCACCTTGACCGTGGCTCGGCACGGAACGGCCTCGCACGGCGGTTGGGAAAGCGCCGTCCGATGAAACGGAAAGCCTTCTCCCACACGGCTGGATCGAGCCGTGTGGTTCGGAAGTGCCTGGTGGTGGCCATTGGTCGCCACCACCAGTGTTAGTGGCGCTCACCCCTTGGCGTGGAAGCAGGGGAGTCACGGAGCGCGCTTGTCCCGCTACGCGGAGTATCTGGATGGGTTGCCCACCGAGAGGAGAGAACCTGTGTGGCAGTTTCGCAAGGAGTTGGTAGTCGCCGTCGCGGCGGCCGCGTCGAGCCTGTTCCTGGCGCCGCTCACGTCGGCGGTGGCGGCCGAGGGACCGGCCGCTGAGGTCGCCGGCACCCCGGTGTCCGGTGTGGGGACGAGCTCGCCACGGTCTGACGCGGGTTCCGCCGTGGCGAGACACGACGCGCGCCCGAGAGAACCCTTGTTGGACGAGGTACGGGAGGAGGTGCACGGCATCATCTCCGCGCGTCTCGCCGTTCCGAGGCGGGAGATCGACGACTCCCTCCACCTGCGTCGGGACCTCGGCGCGACAGCCGAGGATCTGGCTTCGATCAGCCGCTCGGTCGAGGAACGCTACGAGGTCACCCTGCTGGCGGACGAGGTCGCCGCGTTGCAGAGCGTCGGGGATCTGGTCCACCTCGTGGGGGACAAGGTCGTCCACGCACTGCTCGACGTGGTGATCTCGGAGACCTCGGAGACCTCGGAGACCTCGGAATCGTCGGTCTCCGGCGGAGGGTGCGGCTGCGCGCCGTGCTCACCCTGCTTGCCCGGCGACCCGGGTGGCCCCGGTGATCCGAGCGATCCGGGTGACCCGAGCGACCCGGGTGATCCGAGCGACCCGGGTGATCCGAGCGACCCGGGCGCCCCCGGTGACCCGGGCGCCCCCGGTGACCCGGGCGCCCCCGGTGACCCGGGCGACCCCGGTGACCCGAGCGACCCGGGAGACCCGAGCGACCCGGGAGACCCCGGTGACCCCGGTGACCCGAGCGACCCGGGGAAGCCCGGCAAGCCGGGGAAGCCCGGCAAGCCCGGCAAGCCGGGTGAGGGCGACGGTTGCGAGTGCCTGCCGGGTTCGCCGTCCAAGCCCAAGGACATGAGCTCGGACGGACGACTCTGATCCCACCCGTTCGTGCGCTGGGACTGGCGCTCGTGCCAGCCCTCCCAGCGGGTACGTGGCCATCGGCTGACAGCCGGTGGCCATGTGCGCGTTCGGCTGGAGGCGTGGTGCGGGTAGGCACTACGGCGGGGACGCCTATCCGGGCCCTGTCCCGACGTGGCGGAGGCACCGCCACCCAGGAGGAGACGTTCGGCTCCTCTGCTGGGCTTCGCCCGCTCGCGACCCCCGGTTCGGGGCCGTGGGACGAGAACGCCCCGCCGTGGGATGAGATCCCCGGTGGCGGCGGCTCTGGGACGGGCGCTTCGCCCGAGCAGGGTCCCGCGCCAGCCGACCGGTGCGGACCCGGCCGGGGAGCTGGCTACCCACCGCCACCCCGGCCTGCCAACGCGTGATCATCGCGCACCGCCGGGTGGAATCGCTGAAGTCGTCCCCGAGACCGCACGATACTGACCGTGATGTGAGTTTCGCGTCGAGCGGTGTGGTCGGTGAGGCGGATCTCCGGACGAGCCCGGCGGTACCGCTGCCACCGGTTCCCGCGATCCCGATCCGTCCGCACCTCCGGGAGGCGTCATGACCCAGCACATGCCCATCGCGGCCGACGACCTGGTGCCTACCGCGGACTCCTCGAGATTCAGCTGGTTCCACCACCTCAAGGGGTATGACGAGGAAACCGGTCCGGTCACCAGCATGGTCGAGATCGGCCCGAAGAAGCAGCTCGTCGTGTTGCGACTCGCGTCGACCATGCTCGGCACCATCGGGTTCGAACGCGGTCAGGCCGAGCAGGCCGCCTCGGCGATCCGGGGCCGGGTGCGGTCCGCCGTGACGGTGCTGCACCCGTACGCGGTCGTCGCCCGGCTGTACCTGGCGGCCGCCGTGTCCGGAGTGGTCCTGTGGCTGGACGGCGACCGCGTCCCCGACTGGCGGGTGCGGTTCGGTGGGGAGGCGGCGGACCGACTGGCGGTGTTGTTGGAGGAGGGAGCCACGATGTTGCGGTCCCCCGTCCACGAGTTGGCGTCGCGGTCCTTCTGAACCGTCGTCGGGTACCTCGCCGGAGAGCTCACCTCGGGGCGCTGGGGGACGGGCCGTGTGAACAGGACCGCCCGACCACCGCGGGCCGCCGACCCAGGCCCGCCCGCGACCGCGGGGCCGGCCGCCACGCCCGACCGGCGAATACTCCTCCCGGGGTGTGGTCATCGGTCGTGCGGCCTGCCAGTATGCGGAGACCCCGACCCGTGACGACCCGGGACCGGGGCGCGGAGCCGCGTCGACCTCGCGGCGGAGCCACGCCGACCCGTTCCGATCCTCGCGCTCCGGCCTCGGGGTGCCCGTCGGGAGACGTGCCGGGGGGCGGGCGATACCGTTCGGTCAACGGACAGGGAATGGGTGATGTGCGTGGCTGGGCACTCGGTGCTGCGACGGTTGTGGCTGCTCCCGGTTCTGGGCGTGGCGTTCTCCTCCTGCAGTGGTCCGGAGTCCGCGCCCCCCGACGCGGCGGGGGAGACCCGCCAGACGGCGGCGGCGACCGGTGGGTCCGGGGTCGCCGACGATGCCACCGAACCCGCCGTCCTGCCACCGGACGTGCGTGGCGCCGAGGACCTGCCGGAACCCGGGGCCTGTGTGGTCGTCGACCAGAGCAGCTTCGACTCGGTCGGCTGCTCGCGACCCCACACCTTGGAGGTGGCTCAGGTCCTGGAACTCCCGGACGACCTGCCGAGGCAACGTCCCGACGACCAGCAGCTGCTGAGCCTGTCCCTCACCCAGTGCGGTGAGCCGGCCGCCGAGTACCTGGGCAGCACGGACATGGACGCCACCCGACTCGCGCCGTGGACGGTCTGGCCGTCGAAGACGGGTTGGGCCCGGGGAGAGCGGTGGCTGGTCTGCGGCGTCACCGAACTGGACGGTGCCGAGCCGGTGGAGCGGACCGGTTCGCTGCGGGGAGCGCTCGTCGGCGAACCCTTCTACGAGTTCCAGATCTGCACCGAGGGACCGCCCAGCGAGGAGTCCATCCGGATCGTTCCGTGCGACCAACCGCACCGGGGTGAGGCCGTGCCGGGCACGGTCCCGCTCGGTTCGCCGATGGACCAGTTGCCGGACTCGTCGGACATCGACGAGGTGGCCAGCCCCCACTGCGCGGTGGCCGTGGAGAACTACCTCGGTATCAGCGAGCGGGCGGATGTCCGCACGGTGCGGCGCATCCCCACCGAACAGGGTTGGCAGGCCGGTCACAACTCGGCTGTCTGCTATGTGGAGACCGAGCAGCCGGTGACGGGGACCCTGCTGGGGATCGGGGACCGGCCGCTGCCCGTCTGAGGTGTGCCTGGCGGGTGGGCCCGGGGGAGGGCGGTCACCGGCCGGGTGGTGTGGACACGTGGTGTCGACCCTCGCCCACCTCCGTGGTGGTCCCCGTCCCGGCGAGGCCGAGGGACCCCGCCGGCCGGTCTGTCCTACCCGGCCGTCGTGGTGGCGGTGCGGGGTTCGTGCGGACGCGGTGCGGGGCCCGGTTTCACGTGAAACCAGTTCACCCCAGGGAGTAGGGGCCGAACCGGGTCACCGCCACGATGAGGGCCAGCGTGAACAGGACCGCGTTGACCGCGATGACGCGATGCTCCCCCCGGCAGTGGTGGGTGATCCCGGCGCCGACCATCAACGCCGCCAGCCCGGTGGCGGCGAGCGGGACCAGGGTGGGGAGGACGCCGAACAGGGTGGGGAGCACGAGCGCCGCTCCGCCGAGGACCTCCAGGACGCCGATCGTCTTGAGTGACCGGTAGGAGTAGTCCTCGGCGTAGCCGAGGCCGCGATCGACCAGCTGGGTCGGTGTGAGCAGCAGCTTCGAGATCCCCGATGGGACGAAGGTGGCCGCCAGCACGATCTGGAGCAGCCAGATGACGAAGCTCATCACACCTCCCCGCTGGTCGCCGGCCCCGGCCCGTCGTCCTCAGTGTCGGACGCCCCCGCCGTCGCCGCAGCGTGGTCAGCCCAGGCGCTCCCGCAGCGCGGCCAGCTCGTCCCGCAGCGTGCCGGGCAGGGCATCGCCGATCGTGTCGAACCACTCCTCGATCAGGGGCAGCTCGGCACGCCACTCCTCCCGGTCCACGCGCAGCGCGGCCTCGACGTCCGC
This sequence comes from Actinoalloteichus caeruleus, assembly GCF_049311605.1. NCBI lineage: Bacteria > Bacillati > Actinomycetota > Actinomycetes > Pseudonocardiales > Pseudonocardiaceae > Actinoalloteichus > Actinoalloteichus caeruleus. The sequence continues at coordinate 6,081,250 of NZ_CP186005.1, read as the reverse complement.
CTCGGTACCCGCCAACCCGGACAGGTCGAGCCCGCTGGCGGTCGGTACCCGCCCGATCGGGGTGTCGACGGCCGCCGCGACCCCGTCCAGGCGGTCCACGATCCATTTCAGCACGCGCGAGTTCTCACCGAAGCCCGGCCACAGGAACCGGCCGTCCTCGCCCCGGCGGAACCAGTTGACGTAGAAGATCCTCGGCAGCCGGGAGGCGTCGGCCTCCTTGCCGAGGTTGATCCAGTGCTGGAAGTAGTCACCCGCGTTGTAGCCGATGAAGGGCAGCATGGCCATCGGGTCCCGCCGGACCTGCCCGACCCGTCCGGTCGCCGCCGCCGTCTTCTCGCTGGAGAGGGTGGCGCCCATGAAGACACCGTGCTGCCAGTCCCGGGCCTCGGTGACCAGCGGGATCGTCGTCGCGCGTCGTCCGCCGAAGAGGATCGCGGAGATGGGCACTCCTCGCGGATCGTCCCACTCGGGCGCCAGCACGGGGCACTGTCCCATCGGCGTGCAGTACCGCGAGTTCGGGTGGGAGGACAGCTCGCCCCGCTCCCCGTCCTCGGGCGTCCAGTCCTCGTGCCGCCAGGAGGTGAGGTGGTCGGGGGCACCGTCCATCCCCTCCCACCAGATGTCGCCGTCCTCGGTCATCGCGACGTTGGTGAAGATGGAGTTCCCGCGCTCCAGCGTGCGCATCGCGTTGGGGTTGGTCTTCCAGTTCGTGCCAGGCGCGACGCCGAAGAACCCGGCCTCCGGGTTGACCGCGTAGAGCCTGCCGTCCTCGCCGAACCGCATCCACGCGATGTCGTCGCCGAGGGTCTCGACCCGCCAACCGGGGATGGTGGGTTCCAGCATGGCCAGGTTGGTCTTGCCGCAGGCGGACGGGAAGGCGGCCGCGACGTAGCGCACCTCGTCGGTGGGGGAGATCAGTTTGAGGATGAGCATGTGCTCGGCGAGCCACCCCTCGTCCCGGGCCATCGCCGAGGCGATCCGCAACGAGTAGCACTTCTTGCCCAACAGCGCGTTGCCCCCGTAGCCGGAGCCGAAACTCCAGATCGTGCGCTCCTCGGGGAAGTGCGAGATGTACTTGGTGTCGTTGCAGGGCCAGGGCACGTCCGCCTCGCCGTCGGCGAGCGGCCTGCCCACCGAGTGCAGGCAGGGGACGAACTCGCCGTCGCTCCCGAGGCGGGACAACACCTCACCCCCCATTCGGGTCATGATGTGCATCGACACCACGACGTACTCGGAGTCGGTGATCTCGACGCCGAACATGGGTCGCTCGGCGTCCAGCGGTCCCATGCAGAACGGGATGACGTACATCGTCCTGCCGCGCATGCACCCCCGGTACAGCTCCGTCATCACCCGTTTCATCTCCGCCGGCGGCATCCAGTTGTTGGTGGCCCCGGCGTCGGCCTCGTCCCGGGAGCAGATGAACGTGCGCTCCTCGACCCTGGCCACGTCGCTGGGGTCCGAGGCGCACCAGAACGAGTTGGGCTTGGCCCGGAGGGGTACGAAGGTGCCCGCCGCGACCAGGGCGTCGGTCAGCCGCCTCCACTCCGCCTCGGAGCCGTCGCACCAGACGACGGTGTCCGGGGTGGTCAGGTCCGCGACCTCGCGGACCCAGGCGAGGAGACCTTCGTGGGTGGTGGGCGGCTGGTCGAGACCGGGTACGGCGAGTGCGGTCATGGTCCTCACGTCTCCTGACTGCCAGGTGCTGCCGGCGGTGGTTGTGCGCTGTCCACGGCTCGGTGGAACACGAAGACCCCCACGAACGCGGAAATGCTTCGCGCCGCCCGGTGGCGGCGGGCGGACCACGAAATTGGGGGTTCCCGAAGGTTAGCGGCAGTAGGCCCTCGGTACTCAACGGAAAGTTGTCGGCTCTCTCACAGGACCGATAAGGGTATCGATTCAGCACCTGGAAGTTGGGCTCTGTTCTCGTTTGTCCGCAACGAATTCGGTCCGGTTCGGGTGAGTGGGCGGGGTGCGCTCGCCGTCCCCGGTCAGGCGTACCGGCGGCGCGGCGGAGCCCGTTCGACGGCGTTCGACGCCCGGGGAGCCGGGCGAACGCGAGAATGCGCGCAACCGGTTGACCAGTTTCGGTGGGCTGGGCCGGACGCCTCCGGTCCGTGGTCCGGTCCGCAGGCGCCGGGAAATACCGGTGGCGATTCCATTCCGCGCGGCCAGGCGAAGGGGAGGTCGCGGGCCGTGGTGGTTTATCCGGTTGGCGGCCGAATGGGCGTCGAATAGGGGGATATTCGGATGCCAGGGCCAGTGCCGCGAACTTCCGCTGGAATTGGGGGAAAGTCCGCCGGTCGACCCCGTTCCCTTTCCTCCGGTAGCGGGCCCGGCGGTGTTCCGACCGCGCCGCTCACCGGATCGGGCGCGGTTCGGAGCGCGCCGCCGCCCGTGGGGGCGGTCGGCGGGCGCCAGGAGCGGACCCGCCGACCACGACGGCCACGACCACGCCGAGTGCCGTCGGCGCGGCGAGCCCTCCACGGGCTCGCCCGTCGATCAAGCCCAGTGCGCCTGCGCGACCTCGGGCGACTCCCCGCTGGCGTCCCCGCTCGGAGCGGAGGCACCGGCCACGGGGACGGCGGACCCGCCGACGGACGCGGTGACGTCGTAGCGCGCTCGTGCGTCGGTCGCCTCGTCGCCCCACTCCTCGTCGGAGCCGCTGGGCACCGCCCCGTGGTGGCCGGTGTCGGGGACGTACTGCCCCTGGGCGTCCAACCCGCCCTGTTCGACGACGACCCACTCCCCGCCGCCGGTGTGCTCGGCGAGGACCACCGTGCCGTCGGCGTGGAACTCGGCGATCAGGTCGGCGTCGCCGTCGCCGTCGACGTCGCTGACGACCAGCACGACGTCATCCTCGGTGACCACCACGGAGGTGTCGGCGACTCCGTCACCGTTCATGTCCTCCGTCGGCGCGCCGACGTCCATCGGGCCGCCCGGTGTGCGCACGAGGATGGAGTCCCCCGAGTAGCTGGCGTCGTCGAAGGGTTCGCCGGCGGGCAACTCCCCGATGTCGAGGCGGGGGTTCCCCTCGAGGGTCCGTTCGGGGTCGGACGCCACCCAACCACCGGACGCCTGGTCGTAGCCGGCGGTCCCGGTGACGTTGCCGTGTTCGTCGTACTCGACCAGCAGGTCCGCCTCACCGTCGCCGTCCGAGTCCGTGAAGACCAGGTACCCGTCGTCGGTCTCCAACAACACGCTGTCCGGTGTCCCGTCGCCGGAGAAGTCGTGGTTGGTCTCCCCGGTGTACTCCTGGCCGTCGACGACCACCCGCAGGTCCGTGCTGTCGCCGGTGGTGTCACCGGCCTCACCCTCGATGTACACCGCATCCCCCTCACCGGGTCGTTTCGGATCTCGACCGGCCGACGGTGCTGCTCGGCCCCCGGGCGGTCCGGTCGGACGTCACGTTGGACTCACGGTAGGCAGTTCTGGTTCCCGCCCAACCGGGGCCCCGGGCCCGGCCGGCCCGGGGAGGTGCCGGGCTGGGCGGCGTGGCCGCGACCAGGCCCGAGCTCGCGCATCCTGGCGAGCAGCTGGTCGACCTGTTCGGCCCCGGCCCGCACCTCCGCCAGGGTTCGGCGCACCCGTTGCGTCTCCCTCGCGCGGTCGGCGGAACCCATCCGCAGCGCCCTGTCGACCTCCCGGAGCTCCTCCTCGATGCCGTTGACGCGCCGGCCGAGCACCTCGTCGAGCGCGGTCGAGAGCTGGATCTCCGCCTCGATCAGCTGCTCGGACACCACCTGGTCCAGGGTGGACCGGGCGTCGGCGAGGGCATCGGACAGCCACTGCCGCAGGTGCTGCTTGTCCGCGCCGTGGCGGCGGACCCGGCCGATCCACCAGCCGGCGCCGAGGCCCAGCGCCACCACGGGAACGACGAGCGGCAGGGCTGCCAGCCCGGCCGCGGCCCCGAAGGGCAGCATCGCCAGCTTGCTCGCCCCCAGCCCCGCCGAGATGCCCATCGACCCGCCCATGAAGACCAGCAGGCGGTCCTCCGCCGTCTGCTGGCGCCGGTCCGCCGGGCGCATCACGACGAAGGGCTGGGTGGACCTGGCCACCTGGTCGCGGATCATGGCGAGTTCGGCGGGCGAGAACAGTTCGGCGAGCGTCAGTTCGGTCACCCTGGCCAGCCGTTGTTCGAGCATCGCGCTGGTGCGGGCCGAGAGGAGTCGCAGCGCGGCGTCCACGTGCCGGGGCAACCGCTCGAGCCCGGCGCGGTCCGCGCCGTCGATCTGCCGGCGGAACCAGTACTGCACGTCGCGGACCTGGCGGGCGACCTCGTGACCGCACTCGACCCGTGCCCGGTTCAGCTCGCCTCGCAGGCGCAGCTGCCATCCCCTGCTGGCGGAGCGGCGTTCCGCCGACAGCTCGTCCCGGCGTCGCCTGAGGGCGCGGGCCTCGTCCTCCCCGGTGGTCAGGGCCCGTTCCTCGGCCTCGAGACGGGCGGTGAGGGCGGCGAGGGAACTGGCGAGCGCCCGCATCGTGTTCGCCTCGCCGAGCATGTTGCCGCGTCCGGCCACGGTGCTGACGAGCGAGGTGGCGAGTTCCTCGATCCCCGACCGCGCCCGCAGCATGTCGGCGGGCCCCGCGTGCGGGGCGGAGGCGGCGAGCTGCGACAACCGCGCGGACACCGGGTGGATGTCGGCGTCCGCGAAGCGCGGCGCGTGCTCGGCGAGCAGCGCCCTGTCGGCGGCGAGCACCTCCCGCCACCCCCGGTACTGGTCCGTCTTGGTCAGGGCGAACACCACCGTCTCCACCCGGTCGGAGATGGAGCGGAGGAAGGACAGCTCGCCGTGGGTCAGCGGGCTGGAGGCGTCCAGGACGAACAGCAGGGCCGTCGCCTTCGCCGCCGCGTCCGCCGCGCGCTCACCGTGGATCGCGTCCAGACCGCCCACACCCGGCGTGTCGACCAGGTCGAGGTCGGTGAGCAGCGGTGCCGGCCCGGTGACCGCGATGTCGCGGGGCGGCAACGCGCCGGGCGGGAGCGTGCCGTCGACGCACACCCAGTTCCGCAGTTCGCCCAGGGGGATGTCCACCGCCGCGTCGTCTCCGTAGCGGGCCGAGGCGCTCCACGAGGGGCCGCCGGTGAACCGGAGGTAGGTGGCCGTGGCGACGTCGGCGTCGACCGGGGACAGGTCGTGCTGGTCGAGCAGCGCGTTCACCAGGGAGCTCTTGCCCCGGTTGGTCTCGCCGACGACCACCACGGTGGGCCGGGGCTGCTTGGCCCCGCGTACCCGCTCGACCCACTCGGCGGCGTCGACGTCGGCCGAACGCAGCAGTTCCACCAGTCGTTCCCGCGTCTGCCTGACCAGCTTGGGCAGGGCGACGCCGGAGCCGGACGGGGCCCGCTCGCCGGTCATCCCGGCCCTTTCCGCGTGTAGACGGTGACGACGGGTACCCGCAGCGTGCGACCGCGGTCGGCGAAACCCACCACCTCCGTCTCGGCGACCGTCCCGGCCAGCGCCGGGTCGTCGGTGTCCGTCACGCCACCGGCCTCGTGGCGGGCCGGGTCGAACCGGTCCCCGTCCGGCCGCAGCGAGGTGACGCCGACGGCCGCCAGGCCCTCCTCGATGCGTTCGGCCACACCCGCGCTGCGCGCCCGGTCCAGGGCGTACAGGCAGAGCCTGATCAGGTCCTGGCGCTCACGCAGGACGCGTTCGTGGTCGGTGCTGTCCTCGGCGGTCGCCGCGCGCGCGGCCGTGTCGAGCGAATGAAGGCCCACGTCGCGGTAGGACGTGTCGCCGGCGCGGGCGGTTCCGGCCGTCCCGGCACCGGACGGGGGCACCGGTGTGGCCGTCGAGGCCGGGGGTCGGTTCTCCGCTGGCACGGGTGCGTCCGGCACGTCGGGTGCCTCCGGCACTTCGGGCGCGGCGCCGTGCGGGGTGGCGGCGTCGGGGTGGACCGAGGGGACGGCCTCGGGAGGGGCGCTGGGAACGGGCGGGGTGAGGGGCGGCTCCGGTGGTACGAGCACCGGGTCGGTGTGCTCGTCGTGGCCTCGGGCGGCCCGCCCCGGGCCGGTCCCGGGTCGTGGTGTCGGGCGCGGCTCCTCGCGTCGCCGCCGCCGGAACCAGGGGGTCATGTCGCCTCCCTGAGCTGTTGCCAGAGTAGGAAGTAGGCGCGGTGGACCACGTGGGCCACCCTGCTCTGCGCCGGAGTGGCCCCGAACGAGGCGAACGACCGCCACCAGCCGGCACGTTCGAGCGCGTGGGCGGCGAGTTCCGTCCTGGGACGTCCGGCGAGGCCCAACCGTTCCCCGGGGTCCGAGGTGCTCCCGACCCGGAGGATCTCCTCGGCGAGGTCGTCGGGCATCGCGACGGTTCCGCCCGCGACCAGGGTCAGCGCCTCCAGCAGGCGCAACTGGTGCGCTTCGGGCCGCGCCAGCAGCACCTCGATGGCGTCGTGGACGCGTTGCCGTTCGCCGGGGTCGCCGGAGGCGTGGGCGAGCGCCGTGACGGAGGCCATCGCCGCCGCCGCCTTGATCCCGTCCGCCCTCGCCTGGAAGAGGGTGCGCAGCCGAGCGCGCACGGCGGCGAGCCCGGAGGCGTCCAGGAGCCGGCGGCGGAGGGCGCCGGCGGTGATCTCGGGGTCCTCGGTGACGGCCAGGACGCCGCTGCGGACGCCGTACAGGTCGAGTCGTTCCAGGAGCCGGCGGCGGTCGGCCGGCGGCACCGCGCACTCCCAGTCGACGAACAGGTCGGCGGAGAGCAGCATCGTCTCCCTGGTCTCCTCGTCGAGCGCGGCCAGGTCCTTCAGGCACCGCGCGTCGGCCGAGGTGAAGCCGCCGGTCTCCGAGGTCTCGGCGAGCAGGCCGATGACGGGCAGCACGTCGGCGACCCTGGGGCGGAGCGCGGCCGCCTGGCTGGCGGCGACCAGGCCGGCCGCCCGCCAGGTGGAGCCGTCCGAGCCGGGGACCGAGTCCGGTTCCACCGTGTCCGCCTTGTTGAGGACGGCGACGGCGTTGACCGGGCCGGCCTCCCGGCGGGCGGTGGCCGCGGTGAAGGCGGTCAGCGCGTGCTCGTCGTCCGCCTTGACGGTCTGGGTGAGGACGTAGAGCACGGCCTCCGCTCCGGCGACCGCGTCGCGGGACACCGGGTCCAGCTCACCCGGTGGCTCGTCGCCCGCGCCCAGCAGTTCCCGGGTGCGGCGGACCGACGCCGAGTCGAGCGATCCGAGGCCGGGGGTGTCGATGACGGTCAGGTCACGCAGGACGGCGTTGGTCAGGTAGGCCTCGAGGTGGGAGACCGACGCGATGTCGACGCCCAGGTCGGCGGGGATCATGCCCTGCTGGTCGAAGGGGAGGACCTGCTTGCGGCCGTCCCGGAAGATCACCTCGACCCGGTCGACGGTGCCGTACTGGAAGCGGGTCACCAGCCGGGTGCACTCGCCCACGTCCGTCGGCGCCACCCGGCGGCCGATCAACGCGTTCACCAGCGTGGACTTGCCGGACTTGATCCGTCCCGCGACGGCGACCTGGAGCGGGGCGGAGAGCCGGTGGAGCACCTGCCGGAAACCGGCCGCCGTGGCCGGGCCGACCTGGGGCTGGAGCCGGTCGCACAGGGTGGCCACCGCCGCCGAGAGCGGGCCGGGCCAGTGCCGCTGGGGTGGTCCGTGGACCAACCGTCACTCCTCGGGCTCGACGCGGGCATTCTCGACACAGATCGTGCCACGTCCACCACCGCCGGCGTTCCGTCCGGAGGCCCGGGACCCAGCGCCTCGGCCGTCGAACCCGGTCCGGTCGCCCGCGGAGCGCCGCGTGTCCGTCAGGCGGGGGCGGGGGCCGGCAGTCCCCGTGCCGTCTCGGAGAGGCCGTCGATGGTGGTGTGCAGCACCTCGGCGAGCAGGGCGGAGGGCAGCGGCCCCTCGGGACGCGCCAGCCAGGCCTGGAGGGAGACCGAGACGGTCCCGGCGAGCGCCATCGCCCACGCCTGGGGGCGGGGGTCGGTGTGGGGGTCGGCGCCGAGCCGTTCGGCGATCAGGGCGGTCAGTTCCCGCATCCAGTTCGAGGAGACGATGTGCTGCGCGTACCGCACCTCGTCGACCTCGGCGAGGAGTTCGCACCGCAGCAGGTGCTGCGCCCGCTCCTCCTGCATCACGTCGTCGAGCTCGCCCAGCGCCCAGGCCAGGGAGCGCATCGGGTGCTCGTCGGCGGGCCGCCGGCTGATGCTCTCCCGCAGCATCTGGGCGGGCCAGGCCGGGTCGCCGAAGAGGACCGCCTCCTTGCTCGGGAAGTAGCGGAAGAAGGTGCGTGGCGCGATGTCGGCGGCGTCGGCGATCTGGGCGATCGTGGTGGCCTCGAAACCGTGTTCTCGGAACAGGCGGAGCGCGGCCGCCTCGATGCCGGCGCGGGTCCGCTGCGCCCTGCGCCGCCGGCGGTCCGGCGGTGCGGCGTGGTGGGGGTCCGGGGCCTCGGTCATGGCTCCCAAGGGTTCACGGGATGTCCGGCCAGTGTCAACCATGCCATAAGTCACGTGTGCCAACTGGCACGTGTGACATAACGTGGAGGGGTCGGCCTGGTCGAGGGAGGGCCGGCTTCCCCGTCTTGTCGAGGAGATGACGTGTCCCGTGTCCAGCCCGAGGCCCAGGTGCCGCCGGGACAACCCCGTTCGTCGATGACGGACGACGAGCGCGCCGCGGTCGCCGAGGGCATCGAGTTATCGGTCTACCGCGACAGGTGGAAGACCCTGCTGGTGCTGTGCCTGGCGCTGGCGACGGTCATGCTGGCCAACACCTCACTGGGGGTCGCGCTCCCCGTGCTCTCGGTGGACCTGGGTGCCACCACCAGCCAGCAGCAGTGGTTCAACAACGCCTTCACGCTGGTGTTCGCCGGTCTGCTCTTCACCGCGTCCGCGATGGCCGACCGGTACGGCCGCAAGGCCATGTTGCAGGCGGGCCTGGTGGTGTTCGGCCTCGGCTCCGCCTACGTGTGGCTGTTCACGGACTCGAGCACCGAGCTGATCGCCGCCCGTGCCGCGCTGGGCGTCGGCGCCGCGATGGTGATGCCCGTGACGCTGTCGATCCTGACCAGTGTCTTCCCCCGCCACCAGCGGACCAGGGCGGTGGCGGTGTGGGCCGCCGTGTCCGGCGCCGGTACGGCCCTCGGGCCGGTGGTCTCCGGAGTCCTGCTGGAGTTCTACTCCTGGCAGTCGGTCTTCGTCATCAACATCCCCGTCGTCATCGTCGGCGTGGCCCTGGGCGTCCGGTTCGTCCCCGGCCACCGGCTGGTGGCGGCCGGCGCCGGCGAGGGCGGGCACGGTGGCATCGACCCGGGTGGGGCGGTGCTGTCGACGCTGGGTATCGGCACGGTCGTCTACGCCCTGATCCAGGCGGAGCACAACGGGTGGGCGTCGGCGACGACGCTGGGACTGCTCGCGGCCGGCCTCGTCCTGGTCGCGGTCTTCGTCCTGTGGGAGCGCCGGGTGAAGGACCCGATGCTGGACATGACGCTGTTCCGGGACAAGGCGTTCTCCGCGTCGGCGCTCTCGCTCACGCTGGTGTTCTTCGCCCTGATCGGGGTGTTCTTCTCCCTCAGCCTCACCCTCCAGCTCGTGTTCGGCTACTCGCCGCTGATGTCCTCGGTGGCCATGCTGCCGGTCTCGGTGATGATGGTGCTGGTCTCGCCCCAGGTCGCCCGGGTCGTGGGCCGGTTCGGCCCGAGGGCGACCGTGGTGAGCGGGATGGGTCTCGCCGCGCTCGGCATGGGGATCCTGGGCACCCTGAGCGTCGACTCGGGCTACTGGCACCTGTTGTTCGGCCTGGCCACCGTCTCGCTGGGTATCGCGCTCACGATGCCGCCCGCCACCGACATGCTGATGTCGAAGGTGCCCCGGGAACGGGCCGGGATGGGGTCGGCCACCAACGACGTGACCCGCGAGATCGGTGCCTCGCTGGGGATCGCGGTCCTCGGTTCGGTGCTGGGCAGCACCTACGGGAGCCGGTTGTCGGACTCGCTGACGGGTTTCCCCGAGGACGTCCGGGAGACCGCGACCAACTCCTTGGTCGGCGGTCTCGGTGTGGCCCGGTCGTTGGGTGAGGAGGGCACCGGACTGCTGCGCGAGGTCATGGAGTCCTGGATGGACGGGGTGCGGGTGGCCCACCTCGCGGCGACCGTGCTGATCCTCATCGCGGCAGTGGTGGCCTGGGCCTGGCTGCCCCGGGTGGCGGAGGACATGCACCGGACCGCCGGGTCGGAGGGGGCCGGGGACGCGACGTCGTCGTCGACCGCCGGTGACGACGGGCCCGCCGAGACCGGTGGCGCCCAGCAGGAGGCCTCCGCCGTGGCGAGCGGCGCGGGGGGAGCGGAGGACGGCCGTTCGCCGGCCAGGTCCGACGGCGGGGAGTAGGAGCTCCCGATCCGGGGCGCCCGGGGCCCGGCGGTGGAACCGCCGGTGGCCCCGGGACCCTTTCGGGACCGCCCCGGACGCGGTCGTTCGGCCCGGGTCAGCGGTAGTCGTCGGCCGTGCGGTCCCGACGACCGCCGAGGGCGACCTCGCGGATGTAGGTGGCCGCGTCGGGTTGGGAGCCGTCCAGGTCGCGCACGCCGTAGGCGGCGGCGAGCTCACCGCTGGACACGCCGCGCCCTCCCCAGCGGGAGACGTCCGGGTCGGCGGCGAGGGCCGCGACGGCGCGGCCCAGGTAGCGGGGGGTCTCCGAAATGGCGAAGTGCGGATCCCGCTCGATGCCGTCCCGCCAGTTCTCCTCGGTCACCCCGAAGTGGTCCAACATGCTCTCCGAGCGGAGGAAACCGGGGCTGACGGTGACCGCCGCTCCCCCGAAGGGCGCCAGCTCGTGGTGGAAGGCCGTGCCGAGCCGGCGCATCGCCGACTTGACCAGGAAGTAGGGCACGGCTGTCCCCACGTACTCGTCGTCGTCGCCGTCGGTGACCTCGACGAGCAGGCCGCCCGGCCTGGCGATGAGCAGCGGCAGCAGCGTGTGCGCGGTGACGAGGTGGGTCTCGACGCCGTTGCGGAGCACCCGCAGGGCGTCCTCCAGGCTGGTCTCCCAGAACGGGGTGCCGTGGACCACGAGGGGGTCACCGCCCCAGACGTCGTCGACGAGGATGTCCAGCCGACCGTCCTGCTCGGAGTGGATGCGCTGGGCCAGCGCGGTGACGTCGGCGACGGAGTTGTGGTCGCAGACGACCGGGATGCCGGTGCCGCCGGCCGAGGTCACCAGCTCGGCGGTCTCCTCGATGGTCTCCGCGCGGTTCAGGGGACTGCGCGTCCGCCCGCTCGTGCGGCCGGTGACGTAGACGGTGGCCCCCGAGGCGCCGAGTTCCACGGCGATGCCCCGGCCGCATCCCCGGGTGCCGCCGGTGACGACGGCGACCCGCCCGTGCAGTGGTGCGTTCTTCTCCGCCAAGTCCTCGTTCCTTTCGTGATGGATCTCCGGCTGGGTTGGTCGTGGCCGCCGCTCAGCCGGGAGGGCGCCGCCATCCGTCGAGCACCGCGTCCACGTCGGCGAGGAGCCGGTGGACCAGGGACCCCTCGGGGCGCATCGACCAGTGCAACGCCGAGCCGTTGACCAGGGCCGCCAGTACGGAGCCCGCCACCTCCGGGGCCGGTGCGCCGGGCAGTTCCCCTGCGTCGACCGCGGCGCCGACCAGGCGGCGCAGTTCGGTGCTGACCCGGCCGTACACCTCGCCGAGGAGCTGGCGGAGTTCCGGGTCCTGGAGGTCCGTCCCCAGCGCGGCCAGGTTGTGCGCGGCGGTGTCGGGGTTGTCGAGCGCGCGGTAGGGCGAGGTCGCCGCCGCCCTGACCGCCTCGACCGGGTCGCCGGCGTCCTTCGCGGCGTCGCGCATGGTGGTGCGCACCTCGTCGGCGCTGGCCCGGCTCATCGCGACGAGCAGGCCGTGCTTGGAACCGAACCGTTGGACCAGGGTGGCGGGCACCACCCCGGCGCGGCGGGCGATCTCGGCCAGGGTGAGCCGTCGCGGTCCCAGCTCCGCGAGCGCCGCGCTCGCCGCTCGGATCAGCTGTTCGTCCGTGGTGCTCCTCGGTCTGGCCACCCCGTTATTGAACCACGGTTCACAAACGTTTGTGAATCGTCGTTCATGAACTTGCCGGTACGCCCCCGGGGTGTCGGCCCCCAGGACCTTGCGGGGCAAGTGGGGGTTGATCTCGGGGTGATCACGGATACCCCGGGGGTCCGTCTCCGACAGGCTGACTCCCGAAGCGACAGCGGACGAGGCGACGCCCGACAGGGGCGGGCGGGGAGTTGGTGACCATGATCGAGGCACGAGGCCTCACCAGGAGGTACGGCAACAAGGTCGCGGTGGACGACCTGTCGTTCTCGGTGCGGCCGGGGCGGGTGACCGGCTTCCTCGGGCCGAACGGCGCGGGGAAGTCCACGACGATGCGGATGATCCTGGGCCTGGACCGCCCGACCAGCGGAACGGTCCGCGTGAACGGGCAGGCCTACCACGAGCTGGACCAGCCACTCCGCCGCATCGGCGCGCTGCTGGACGCGAAGTGGGTGCACCCGAACCGGTCGGCGCGGGCCCACCTGCGCTGGCTGGCCAGGACGAACCGGCTGCCCGACCGGCGGGTGGACGAGGTGCTGGAGGCCGTGGGCCTCGCGGCCGTCGCGAACCGCCCGGCCGGCGGGTTCTCGCTGGGGATGTCGCAGCGGTTGGGGATCGCGACCGCGTTGTTGGGGGACCCCGAGATCCTGATGTTCGACGAGCCGGTCAACGGCCTCGACCCCGAGGGGATCCGCTGGATCCGTGGCTTCATGCGGGACCTCGCCGCGCAGGGCCGGACCGTCTTCGTCTCCAGCCACCTGCTCTCCGAGATGGCGCAGACGGCCGAGGACCTGGTGGTGATCGGCCGGGGGAAGCTGATCAGCCAGTGCACCACGGCCGAGTTCATCGACAACGCCAGCGAGTCCCTCGTGCGGGTGCGGACTCCCCAGGCGGAGGAACTGCGGGCGGCGCTGGCACGGGCCGACGCCGAGGTCAGGGTCGAGGTCGAGACCGGTGCCCTGCTGGTCTCGGGTGTGACGACCCAGCTCGTCGGCGAGGTGGCGGCCGCGGGTGGCGTGGTGCTGCACGAACTCGCGGTCGAACGCGCCTCCCTCGAACAGGCGTTCATGCGCCTGACCGACGACGCGGTCGAGTACCAGACGACCGCCCTGCCCGCTCCCGAACTCGTGACCGCCGGAAGGTGAGTGCCGTGAACCTGATCTCGGCGGAAAGCATCAAGCTCTTCTCCACCCGGTCGCCCTGGTGGTGCAACCTCCTCGCGATGGTCCTCCCGGTGGGCTTCGCCACCGCGGCCGTGCTGAGCTGGCCGACCGACGTGCCGATCTCGGTCACCGAGGTCCAGATGGGTTACCAGTTCGGCATGATGCTGGTGCTGGTCATGGCGGCTCTCGCGGTCACCACCGAGTACCGCTTCGGCACGATGCGCACGACCTTCCAGGCCGTGCCGGGGCGGTCCTCCGCGCTGTTGGCGAAGACCGCGCTGGTGGCCGGCGTCGCCGGACTGGTCGGTCTCGTCGCCGCGCTCGGGTCGTTGGGCGTGGCCTCGGTCCTGCACCCGGTCTCCGATCTCGGGTTGGGGACCGCCGACGAGCTGAGGGCGGTCCTCGGGGTCGCCCCGGTGTTCGTGTTCTCGGCGGTGATCGCGGTGGCGGTCGGGCTCCTCGTCCGGCAGAGCGCGGGAGCGCTGGCCCTGCTCCTGGTCTGGCCGATGTTGGTGGAACCGCTCGTCTCGGTCATCCCGACCGTGGGTGAGCACATCCAGCAGTGGATGCCCTTCGTCGCGGCCGACCACTTCCTGCGGGGAGAGCGCAGCATGATCGCCGACCCGGTGCTCTCCCCGGCCATGGCGCTCGCCTACTTCGCCGCGGTGTCGGTCGGCCTGCTCGCCGTCGCGCTGGTGGTGGCGCGCCGCCGGGACGCCTGAGCCGGCTCCCGGTGGGGGGTGTCCGACCCGCCTCGGCGGGGTACCTCTGCTCCGACGGGCCGGGCCGTGCGGCCCGGCCCTGAGGGAGTGACCGTCCGCGCTGGTCAGAGCCCGTTCCCTCGTCGGTGAAACACCTGGCAAGAAAAGTGATATCATCTTGCTAGAAGTCACGAGGAGTGATTCGTGACGGCGAGTGCGTCGACCGGGGTAACCCGTTCGGCCACACGAGGAGGGACGATGATCGAGGTAGAGCACCTCACGAAGCGGTACGGGCGGACGGTCGCGGTGGATGACCTGTCGTTCTCGGTGCGGCCGGGGCGGGTGACGGGCTTCCTCGGGCCGAACGGCGCGGGGAAGTCCACGACGATGCGGATGATCCTGGGCCTGGATCGCCCCACCAGCGGAACCGTGCGGATCGACGGGAAGCCCTACCGGGAGCTGGACCGTCCGCTGACCAGGGTCGGCGCGCTGTTGGACGCGAAGTGGGTGCACCCGAACCGCTCGGCGCGGGCGCACCTGCGGTGGATGGCCAGGACCAACCGGCTGCCGAACCGGCGGGTGGACGAGGTGCTGGAGACCGTCGGCCTGTCGGGGGTGGCCGACCGGCGGGCGGGAGGTTTCTCGCTGGGGATGTCGCAGCGGTTGGGGATCGCGGCGGCGTTGTTGGGGGACCCCGAGATCCTGATGTTCGACGAGCCGGTCAACGGTCTCGACCCCGAGGGAATCCTCTGGATCAGGCAGATCATGCAGCGGCTGGCCTCGGAGGGGCGGACCGTGCTCGTCTCCAGCCACCTGCTGTCCGAGATGGCTCAGACGGCGGAGGAACTCGTCGTGATCGGCCGGGGGAAGCTGATCAGGCAGTGCGGCACGGCGCAGTTCGTCGACGAGGCGAGCGGGGCCACGATCCGGGTTCGGACCCCGCAGGTGGAGCGCCTGAGGGGTGCGCTCCACCAGGAGGGGATCGAGGTCAGGGACGAGGTCGTCGACGAACTGCCCACCCTCGTCGTGGCGGGTACCAGCAGCGAGCGGGTGGGGGAGATCGCCGCCGCGCAGGGCGTGGTGCTGCACGAGCTCTCGGTCCAGCGGGGGTCCCTGGAACAGGCGTTCCTCCAGCTCACGAACGAGGCCGTCGAGTACCACGCGCATGACGGCGCCACCACCGGGAACGAGGGGACCGACCGATGACCCTGCTCGCCGTCGAACGGATCAAGCTCTTCTCCACCCGCTCGCCGTGGTGGTGCGTGGTGGTCGCGGTCGGTCTCACCGTCGGGTTCACCGCCCTGATGTCGGGCTTCGCCAACGAGCAGGGCACGGTGACCGTCGGGTTCACCCAGTTCAGTTACCAGTTCGGGCTGATGGTGCTGATGGTGATGGCGGTGCTGGCCGTGACCACCGAGTACCGGTTCGGCACCATCCGCACCACCTTCCAGACGGCCCCCAACCGGGCCGCGGTCCTGACCGCGAAGGCACTGCTGGTGGCGGTGCTCGCCGGGGTCGTCGCGCTCGCCGCGGCGTTCCTCTCCTTCTGGGTCAGCGACCTGCTGGCCACCAATTCGGACCTGAGCCTGTCCGGAGCGGACGCCTGGCGCAACGTGGCCGGTACCGGTCTGGTCGCCTTCCTCGCCGCCGTGCTCTCCGTCGCGGTGGGAATCCTGCTGCGCCAGTCGGCCGCCGCCGTGACGGTGGTCCTCGTGTGGCCGCTGCTGGTGGAGGGTCTCGTCTCGCTGATCCCGAGGATCGGCCAGGACATCCAGTCGTGGATGCCCTTCGTGGCCGCCCACCACTTCCTGTTCGGCGGGCAGCCCGACAGCGCGGAGGCCGCGATGATGATGGGCATGTCGGATGTCCCCTACGGCCCGTGGGCGGGCATCGCCTACTTCGGTGCGATCTCGGTGGGCCTGTTCGTCGTCGCGGTCATCACCGCGAGCCGCCGCGACGCCTGAGCGGGCCGGTTCCGGCGGTCCTCCACGGCCGGGTGGGCGACCCCGGATTCGTTTGGGAACCGCCCCGACCGGGGGAACCCCTTCATGAAGTGCTTGTTAACGCGATCGCGCTGACCGGCGCCCTCGTTCGGGATACCCGGGCTGCTCTGGATGGGGCAGCCCGGGTTTCTCCTTGTCCGGCCGATGGAAACGGAACCTTAACGAAGGGCCCTCCCGGGCTTCCGCGATCGCGTCACCAGGCCCGAATGCCGCTAGTATCGAAGGTGAAATCAACTGGTGATATACACCGGAAGTACGTGAGGTCGGTATCCGGTCGAACATGGCTCGAAGCAGTAGCTGAACTCCTACCTGGGGGGCAGGAGGATCGATGACAACGTTGCGACGCAAGCCTGACCCGCAAGAACGTGACGAGGACCCCACCCCGTTCGGCCCCGAGCGTCTCGTCTCCGGGGCAGGATGGGTTCCCCGACAGCAGCGGACGCCGCCGCGGTCGTGGAGCGACGACGCCGAGGACACCCTCGGCCCCATCGAGCGATCGGTTCCGTGGCCAGAGCCGATGCCGGAACTGGAATGGTTCCTCGCGCTCGAGGGCAGCGCCGCCGACGGAGCGTCCGAACCCTCCGACGCCAGGAACTCCTGGGTGCACTGGGCATCGGAGGCCGAGGTGCTCGACCTGTACCGAGGGGCTCTGACCGCCGGCGGTGATCCACCGGCGCCGTGGTGGATCCGCGCCATGCACATCGGGACCCTGGCGTCCAGGGCCGACGGTTTCGCACTGGAGGACGAGGTGCACGACGTCCTCTCCGAACGCCCGGGCTGGGTCTTCGTCCCCTGGGCCGGCAACGGAAGAAGCCCCTACTGGGAGTACACCCCCTCCGATGACGGTCGGGCCATCCAGCCCACCACGATCCTCTTCGGCGAACGGCACCCCGGCTTCGTCCTGGTGCTGCCCGCCCACGGCGTCACCCCGACGCCGGTGCGACCCCTCGGCGGCGTCGCGGGTCTGGTCGAACGCCTCACCGAGATCGGCTCCTGGCGGGTCTGACGCCGCCGGGAGTCCGCGCGCTCCACGCGCCTGCCCATCGCCGCGTGTCCTGGTCATGCCGCAGCAGCGCCGCTGCCGGCAGGCACCACCCCTTCGCCTCACCCTCCGCGCCGTCGTCGGCGTGGACGAGGAGCGTCCGTCCTTTCCCGACTCCCAGTGCCGTGCGCCGACCCGTCGGCCCGCGTCCGGGTTGGCCCCCGTGCGGCGGGCCGGCGTCGGTTGTTCCTTGGCAGGCGGGGTGCAACGGGTGGTGCCCTGCCGCCCCCGCCTGCCGGTCACCCCACCTCGGACTCCGGCCGCGCGCGACACGGCGGGTTGCCCGATCCGGGATGTGAGTGCGAGCGCGTCGGGGGGCGAGCGCGCTCACCTCAATGCGATGAATCGCACAAGACAGTATGCCGCGCTACAACTTCCGCAAATGATCACCCGATAGGTGCCACTAGACACCCCGGTCGCGGGGGTGTCGCACGATCGGGGCCGCTCCTGACGGAGGCGGGCGCCACGAACGCCGTCCGCCCGCCGGTGGGGGCCGTGGAGTGGTGGGTGTGGCCAGCCGGTGAGCCCGTCGCCAGCGCCCACGCCGCTTCGGTACCACGGCGGCGCTCCGTCCACACCGGACTACCTGCTCCGGGTGGCCCGCGCGCTGCTCGGGCCGCGCCCCGCGCCGGTGGTGGGCGGAAGGTGAGCGGCTGGCCGGGGTCACGTGGCCGCCTCGCCGGATCCACCCCCCGCTGCCGGTGCGTGTCCCCGCTCGGCCACCCCACGCACCCTTCGCGGATCGCGCCGGCACGGACGGCTCGCCGGGGGAACACCCGCGTGCGCCACCACCCGTCGCCGGTTCCGGCGGCCGCACGTCCCTGCCCTGGTGGCTCCCGGTAGAGGAGGACAGCGTGTCGAGCGACCGGCGCCAGGCGGACGGGAGGCGGCCAACCCCCGGCGCCCTCGCCGACCGCCGAGGTGGGGCTGGCCCGAGGGCGGACGACCTGATGGGAACGGCGAGCCCGGCCGCCTGGCGGACGGGCCTCGCTCCCCCGACGGACCCCTCGGCCTTCGGGCCCGGCCGAGGCCGAGCGAGGAGGGGCCGGGGGTGCCGTGGCGACTCCTCGACCGGCCCCGGTGCGGGTCGGGTCCCGAGGCCGTGGCACCGGTGCTGATCCGCATGTCCTCGAGGTGGACCGCGCGCTCCGGTCGGGGGCGCCCCTGGTCCTCGCCGCGCGGCGGCTGACATCCCGAGGCGACCCACCACTTCCCACTCCTGGCTCCCGGGGCCGGTGCCGGACGCGGTGGCGCCGTCGGGCTGCCACCGGTGGTACCACCATTCCCGCGCCAGGCACCGGGTCGGTCGGCCCGGCGCTGGGACCGGGTGAACCCGTGCCGCCCCGGTGGTCGGCGAGGTGGTGCCCTCCGGTTCGGCCGCGGTGGGCGGTCCGTGAGACCGACGGCACCGCCCGTCCACCCGGTTCCAGCCCCGGAGCGGACGTGCGGGGACGGCGTCGCGACGGCGCGCGGGTTTGCGGGGCGCGGAGCGGCGGGCCCAGCCCGCCGTGGGCGCCCGCGCGACGGATGCCCACCCGTAGCCTGTGAACCGCACGACGTCAGGGAGGACTCGATTCGGTGCGTGAACTCGCCGTCGACTTCGGCACGTCCAACACGGTGGCCGCGGTACGCGCTTCTCCCCACGAGCGGCCCAGGCTGCTGGCGGTGGACGGCTGGCAGGTGCTCCCCTCCGCCGTGTGGCTGGCGCCGGACGGCGAGCTGGTGGTGGGGGTCGACGCCCAACGCCAGGCGCGACTGGACCCGACCCGCTACGAGCCGACGCCGAAGCTCCGCGTCGACGAGGTCGAGGTGCTGCTCGGCGACCGGGTGGTGCCCGTCGTCGACCTGATCGCGGCGGTGCTGCGCAGGGTGGCGGGTGAGGCTCGGCGCCAGCTCGGCGGCGAACCGCACCGGGTCGTGCTGACCCACCCGGCCGACTGGCACCGGATCCGCCGGAACACCCTGCGGGCGGCGGCGAGGGCCGCCGGTTGGTCGGGGCCGGTCAGCCTCCTCGCGGAACCGGTCGCGGCGGCCGCCCACTTCGCCGAGGTGACCAGCCACGAGCGGGTCGTCCACCCAGGCCAGGCCCTGGCCGTCTTCGACATGGGCGGGGGTACGACGGACACGGCACTGGTCCACAGGGGACGGGATGACGGGTGGCGGGTGCTGGCCGAGGCCGGGACACCGGATCTGGGCGGCGGGGACGTCGACCAGCTGCTGCTGGAGCACATCCGGTCCTCGGTCGGTCCTGACCGGCCGGAGTGGGGCGAGTTGGTCCGCCCCTCGGGTCCCGCCGCCCGTCGCGCGGCACGAGCACTCGCCGATGACGTCCGCGCCGGCAAGGAAGCCCTGTCCCGGTATCCGCAGACCGACATCCCCCTGCCGGACCCCCTGCCCGACGCCCACGTCACCCGCGCCGAGTTGGAGGGCCTCGTCCGTCCAAGGCTCGAACGCACCGTCGCGATGCTCGCCGGCACGGTGGGCACGGCCAGGTCTGACCTGGCCGGGGTCTTCCTCGTGGGTGGGGCGACCCGGATGCCGCTGGTCGCGACCATGATCGGGGAACGGCTCGGTGTGGTGCCCGTCGCGGTGGAGTCCCCGGAGAGCAGTGTCGCGCTCGGCGCGTTGACCACCCGCGCGGCCAGTGACTTCACCGAACCCGGAGCCCCGCTCGGCGAGGAACGTCCGCCCGAGGACGGCGATGCCGTGACGGCGGTGACCCGGGCTACCGGTACCGGTGAGGAGCCGACCCGTCGGCTGGCGGACGGGCCGGCGTCGGCCGACCCCCGTGGCGCGGCGGCGGGTGGGGCCGTCCCGCCGGGCGCCGAGGCGCCCACCCGGAGCATCCGCGCCGAGGACGGCCCGACCAGTCGGGTCACCGCGACGCCGGTCGGTGGGCACCCCGCCGTCGCGCCCGCCCAGCCGGCTCCGGGCGCCGCCCCCACCGGCTACCCCGCGACGCGACCGGTCGACGCCAGTCGCGTCTACCGGGTGGACCAGGCCCCGTGGCAGCCAGCCCCACCCGCCCCGCGCGACCGGCGAGGCGGTCACCGCCGCGTCTGGTCGGTGGTGGCCCTGGTGGCCGTCGTGGTCGCCGTCGCGATCGCGGTGGTCCAGCTGTGGCCGGTGTCCGGCGACGACGTGTCCGGCCAGGACCCGGCCGGCCCCGGGGACGGCGGCAGGGCGACCGAGGGCCCACCCGGCACCACCTCCCGGGTGGCGGAGACCCGCACCCACGAGGCGGGGGATCCAGCCAAGCCCGTCCCCGGTGGGCCGGTCGACCCGTCGGTCGGCGAGCTGTTCCGGGAGGAGGCGCTCCGGGACTTCGCCGGCTCCGCGGCGGCGGGTGCCGAGGAGTGCGCTCCGGCGGACATGCCGGTACTCGACATGGTCGTGGGGTCCGGGGACGCCGTGACCTGCGAGTACACCGTCGACGGGGTGGGTTGGACGGTGACCTTCCTCTCCGGGAGCGGAGCCTGTGAGGTCGCGCTGCTCGCGAGCTCGCTCGGGGAGTCCCACGGCGCGGGCACCTGGTCCGGTGGTGGGTACTCCGGTCGTTACCAGTTCGGCAGCCTGCCCGCCGGGGCCCCCGTGTCGGCGGCGCTCACCTACACGGCCGACGGAGAGCCGCTGTGCGGGGCGGTGGAGCCCTCCGGTGGAACGTCGGTCACTCCCGAACAGCTGGTCACCTTCTGGGAGGACAATGTGCGTCCGGTGGGGTGAGCGGAGGCGTTGGGCGCCGAACCCGCACCCGACCGGAGGACCAAGCGAGCAGGGAGAGGAGCGGTCGCAGCGATGCCGGTGACCGAGCAGGCACCGCACCTGAGGAGGGTGGTCAGCTACGTCCAGCGGGGCGAGCGGATGACCACCGGACAGCAGCGTGCCTGGGACACGTACTGGGCCGAGCTGGGCAGGGACGGGGACGGCCTTCCCGACGGCCCGTTGGACGTCGAGGGCTGGTTCGGCCGGTCCGCGCCGCTGATGCTGGAGATCGGCTCCGGGATGGGGGAGACCACCGCCCAGCTGGCCGCCGCCGAGCCGGAACTGAACTATCTGGCCGTCGAGGTGTACAAGCCGGGGCTCGCCCAGCTGCTCCTGCGGTGCGAACAACACCAGGTCGGCACCCTGCGGGCGGTGCGCGGTGACGCGGTGCGGCTGCTGTCCTCGAACATCCCGGTGGACTCCCTCGGGGGAGCCCGGATCTTCTTCCCCGACCCGTGGCCGAAGAAGCGGCACCACAAGCGGCGGCTCGTGCAGCCGGAGTTCGTGCGGCTGCTGGCCTCTCGCCTCGCGCCGGGCGCGTTGCTGCACCTGGCGACCGACTGGGAGCACTACGCGGCCCAGATGATGGCGGTGTGCTCGGCGGAACCGTCGCTGCGGAACCGGTACGCGGACGAACCGGGCGGGTGGGCTCCCCGGCCGGACTGGCGCCCGGTGACGAAGTTCGAGCAGCGGGCGACGGAGGAGGGCCGCGTAGTGCGGGACCTGTTCTTCGAACGGGTCTGAGCCGGTCGGGATCACTCGAACCGGTCATCAAGTGTCGGGGTCCGGGCGACGAAAGAGATCACTCTTCGCAGGTCACCGCTCGAACGGGTGGCCCCGCTGCCCTGAGCAGGATGACCCGTCCGGCAGTGACGCGTGAACGGGGAGCCGAACTACGTTCCGGTCCGTGTCCGCCTCGCACCGGAACTCCGTGTCCTCGCCCCACCGCCCCCCGTCGGTCGCCGCGTCGCGGGCGGCGGTCGGGGCGGTCGTCCGCCTGGACCACCCGGCGGACCGCCCCCGGGCCGGCGATCGCGGTTCTCCCAGCCAGGTGACCCCGTCGGGCGGGGCGTTTCCCGGCCGGCCCCGGCGCCTCCTCGACGGCGGGGGTGAGGCCGCCCGTGACGAGCGGGTGGTCGCGGAGGCGGTCGCGTTCCTGCGGCTCCACCACGCGGGCCAGACCGACCTGAGTGCCCTGTCGAGCAGGGTGGACCAGGTCAGGCGGGAGGTGGCCCGCACCGGCACCTACACCCACACCGGCGAGGAGTTGAGGTTCGGGGCCTGGCTCGCGCTCCGGGAAAGCGGCCACTGCCCCCCGGGAGTGGGCTGGCGGGACCTGGTGGTCAGGGACCTGCGCGTGGTGCGTGACCCGGCGGGTGTCGCCGCGGGCTGCGCGGACCACCTGCGGACGGCGGTCGTCCCCCCGTCTTCCCCGGCGGGCCGGGCCGGGGCCGGTGCCCCACCTCCCAGCGGTGGCCAGGTCAGGCCGGTGGTGACCGTGTTCGGGCCTGACCTCCCCGGTGAGCCGGCCGCGAGGGTGCACAACCTGGAGCTGGTCGGGTACGCGGGTTACGAGCGGTCCGGGGGCGCCGTCGTCGGGGACGCCCGGCATGTGGGGATCACCCGGTCGCTCGGTGGACTGGGCTGGCGACGTCCGCTGCGGCCGGGGCGGTTCGACCAGCTGCCGTTGGCGATCGCGTCCGGCGGGGCCAGCCCGATGCTTTTCGACGTCCCCCGGGACGCGGTGTACGAGGTGCCGCTCGAACATCCGGAGTGCGACTGGTTCCCGGAACTCGGGCTCCGTTGGCACGCGACGCGGGCCGTCACGGGACTGGCGCTGCGGGTCGGAGGCGTCGTCTACCCGGCCGCGCCGTTCAACACCCCTTACGGGGCCTGGGAGATCGCGGCCAGGCTCGGGGCGGCGGCGGGGTTCGGGGCCGAGGCCGAGGTGGCGAGCCGGTGGGCTCGCGAGGTGGATGCGGCCCCCGAACCCGGGCGGGGACTGGAGGAGCTGGAACGGGCGGTGGGGCACTCGTTCGCCGCGGCCGGCGTGGGCCTGGCCGGCCGGGTCGGGCCGGCGGAACGCCGGTGTTCGCGGCTCCGGGCCTGGCGCGGCTCGCGGGGCCCGGCGTGCTTCGTCGTGGAGCCGGACCGGCTGTTCGCTCTGCCGGGGCCGGGGACGGTGTCCGTCGCCCCGGCCCCCGGCTGATCGGCCGGCTCAGGAGGGGTGGTGAACCGTCGGGCGCGGGAGCCCCGTGCGGGGACCCGGCCGGTCACCGGGTGGAGAGGGAACCGTTGAGGACCAGGGCCTCCGGGCGGCGGCTGGCGCGGCGGGCACGCTCGGCGGTGGCGCGCCGGGCCGCCCGCTCCTCCTTCTCCTCGGCGCGCAGCGCCTGCCGCTCGGCGACGTCCGGCAGTACGGGGCTCAGCGCCATCAGCAGCAGCACGCCCAGCGCCAACAGGACGGCGGTCCAGGTGAAGGCCATCGTGAGCATCGTTGTCTCCTCGTCGTTCGGTGTGTTCCGTTGTCATGTCCCACTGTCGTCGCCGCGGCGGCTCGGCGAATCGGTCGATGAGCCGGGACCGCGCACCGATCGGCCGAGGGGGACTTCCCTGACCCCGAACCCCGAGGCGTTCCGGGGGCGGGCCGGCGGGGGAACCGGGGCGGAGGCCGTGGCCGCGAACGGCAGCGGGGCGGAGGCAGCCCGGAACCGGCTTCCGGCGGGGAGCCGGCGGTCGACCCGTCCGCACCGGGCCGGGTGGGCGCGTGGGAGGCCGCCAACGGCGTTCGACCGCCTCCCCGACGAAGCGTCGGCGAGAGGCCGGCTGGCGTCCCCCGGCCGACGGCGGCCGGACGGGTCGGTGTCACCGGCCGACCGGAGGTCCGCGTTCGCCGCCCGGGAGCGGGGGGCGGGGGCGATCGACGGCACCCGTCCGTAGCCTGGGACGCTGACTGGCCCGACCGGTCGCAGCCCACCCGGGAACGGGCCGGCGCTGGACCCGGGTCACCTGGTGCGGGCGCACCACACCGAGCGGAGCCGGGAGGTTGTCGGATGTCGAAGCGCCGAGAGGGTAGCGAGCCCACCGCCCGGCAGAGCACGATGTGCCACAACTGCGGTGGTCAGGGGCACCTGCTGGAGCCGGTGTGCGCGGTGATCGGCGGCTCGGGGCGGTCCCTGCCCCAGCTGCGACCGTGCCGGTGGTGCGGCGAGTCCGGTCGGGTACCGGGGCTCACCCCGCCCACCTGAGCTGGCCGGGCCACCGGGCCATGTCGGGCATTCCCGGTGCGCCAGCGCCCCCCGGTGCCGTCACACCGGACGGCCCCCGTCACTGGCCGGCCAGCGGTTCCCGGCTGGCGGAGCGGAGGGCGGGACCGGCCGTGGCGGCGGCGACCACCGCGGCCAGCGATCCCACGGCGACGGGCAGCACCAGCCAGCCGTTCGGCGAGGGGGCCAGGTCCCACCGCGACAGCACCGCCGCTCCCACGAGGAATCCCGCGCCGGAGGCCACGAGGCTCGCCACCAGCCTCGGCACCGCCGCCTCCAGCCGCGACGCCCGCCTCAGGGCCCGCACCGAGGCCCCCGCCGCCACCAGGGCCCCGATCGTCCGCCGCCGGTCCGTGATCGACCCGGCGGCGCTCAACGCGGCCCCGCACCCCGCGAGCAGCCCGGCCCCCAGCAGACCGAGCGCCGCGGCCCAGCGCAGCTCCTCGTGGAGCTGGTCCGCCACGGCCCTCCGCTGGGCGCCGCTGTCGACGGCGAGGCCGGGCGCGGCCCCTCCCAGGACCCCCCTGGTCGCCTCCCTGGTCCCGGAGGTCGTGGTCACCAGCACGGCGGCCTCGGTGAGCGCGCCGGGGTCGGCCAGCGCCGACGGGTCGACCAGCGCCCAGCCCTCCGCCGGCGGTGCTCCGTCCCGCTCCACCCGGCGGACCAGGTGATCAGCGCCCGCCAAGGCCAGCTGGTCACCCGCCAGGTGACCGCCGCCAGCCGAGTGCCGCACCACCCGGGGGCGGACGTCCGCCGCGCCGCCGCCGGCGAGGAGCACGGCCGGGGAGCCGGCGCAGTCCCCGGAGCTGACCCGACCGAAGGGGACGGCCTCGGCACAGGGCAGCACGAGCGCGTCCCACCGCGCGAGCCCGTGGCCCGCCACGGTCGCCAGTCCCGCGACGGCGACGGTGGCCTCGATCCCCCGCTCGTCGAGACCGGTGCGGACGGCGTCGGCGATGGGCACGGCCCGGGTGCTGGGCAGGTCGACGGTGAGGACGGAGTCGGCCACCGGACGCTCACCTGAGGTGGGACCGGGTGGGTTGGACAGCAGGGTGAGGGTGGTCGACGCCAGGAACACGGTCAGGACCAGCCCGGCCCCGGCGCGGTACGCGCCCACGGGGTCGGCCAGCAGCCGGCGGCCGGCCAGCAGTGCGGCCGGTCCACGCCAGAGCCGCGCGAAGGCACCACCGAGCGCGGCTGCCAGTGAGGGGCCGACGAGGGACACCGACAGGGGGAAGGCCACCAGCCCCAGCACCGCCAGCGGGAGCGCGTGCTCCCCCGACGCGTTCACCCCCCACAGGAGGACCGCCAGGGCGAGCACGGGCGCCACCCACCGCCACGGGGACGGCCGTTCCCACCGCCGCTCGCCGGCCGAGCCCCACGGCGACCGCGCCGCCCGGCGCGTTCCTACCACCGAGGCGGTCACGACACCCAGGGGCACCAGGACGGCCACGAGGAGCGTCATCGGACCGGGGGGCGCCAGGTCGTCCGGCGACCAAGGGCCGTCCCCCCACGGCACCAGTGCGGCCAGCGCGCGCAGCGGGGCACCCGCCACCAGGCCGGCCGCCGTGCCGAGGACGCCCGCCACCGCGGCTCCGGTCGCCGCCATCGCTGTGACCTGCCAGGGAGTGGCTCCCGAGAGCCGGAACGCCGCGAGCCGCCGGGACCGGCGGGCCGCCGCCAGCCGGGCGGCCGAGGCGATCAGCACCAGGCAGGGCACACCGAGGGCCACGACGCCGAGGCCGGCGACGGCGAGCAGCGGGAGGTCGGGTTCGCCGCCGTGGACCGCCAGGCCGGGGACGGCGGCGGAGAAGGCCGGCAGCGTCCCCGGTTCGTGGCCGACCAGCGCGAGCAGCTGGTCGGGGTGCGCCAGAGCGGCCTCCTCGACCGTCCCGACCACCTCGCCGTCGAACCGCACGGCCAGGTCCTGGTACGGGAGGTCGGCCGCGAGCTCCGCCAGCGCCGAGGACATCAGCACCTCGCCGGGTTCGGGGAAGCGCGGCACACCCGGGGGGACGGGGATCGTGTCGGGGGAGATGTCCCCTCTGGCCGGGGCCACGTCGATCCTGGTGATGGCGCGGTCGCCGACGACGTCCGGCGTGGTGAGCACGAGCGCGCGAGCCGGCCGGGCGCCGTCGTCGGCAGGGTGTTGCCAGGACGCGCGGGCCGAGCGGTCCAACGCGGCTGACGGGAGGGTGACCAGGAGGGTGATCAGCGCGGTCGTGGCTGCGACCCCCAGTGCGGTGAGCAAGGTCGCGACCAGGGCGCGCCGGTCGGCCACCAGGACCCGCAGCGCCAGGCGGACGGCGTTCACGCGCACGCCCGCTCCGCGCTGAGCCGCCCGTCCCGCAGGACCAGCCGCCGGCTCGCCAGGGCGGCCACCGAGGAGTCGTGGGTGACCAGGACGACGGCCGCCCCGGTCGTGTGGGCGGCGTCCAGCATCGCGTCGACGGTGTCCCGCCCGGTCCCGCTGTCCAGGGCGCCGGTGGGTTCGTCGGCGAAGACCACCCGGGGTGAGTGCCCGAGCGCTCGGGCGACGGCCACCCGCTGGGCCTGCCCGCCGGTCAGCTCGCGGGGCCGGTGGCCCGTCAGGTCGCCGAGTCCCAGCCGGTTCAGCCAGGTGCCGGCGGTCTCGGTCGCCCTTGCCCGGGAGACGCCGGCCAGCAGCAGCGGCAACGCGGCGTTCTCCAACGCCGTCAGCTCGGGGACCAACATGCCGCCCTGGAACACGAAACCGAAGGCCCGCCGCCGCAGCTCGCTCCGCCTCCGCTCGCTGAGCGAGTCGATCCGGTGGCCGTCCAGGATGACGGTGCCCTGGTCGGGCGGCAGGATTCCCGCCAGGACGTGGAGGAGGCTGGTCTTGCCCGAGCCGGAGGGGCCGACGACCGCCACGACCTCCCCGGCCCGGATCCCGAGGTCGACGTCCCGCAGCGCGACGGTGCGCCCGTAGCGTTTCGTCAGTCCACTGCCCCGCAGCACGGTGTCGCCCCGACCGGATCCGCCGAGGTGGGCGCCGGCGTTCACCACCGTTGTCCCCTTCCCATGACCAAGGCCCGGCGCCCCCCGATGGCGCCGGGCAGGGAGCATCCTGCCGTCCCGCGCCTTCCGCCCACTTCCTCCTCACGGTCGGGAAGCGCGGTTCTCCCCTCGGCCGATCGGCCGACATCCCGCACCGGTCGGCTGACGTCGCGGGCAGCGGACTTCCGTACCTTGACGTGTTGTGGCTTTCCCTCCTCCGCTCACCGAGCCGGCGCCACCGAACCGGAACCTGCGTGGCCTGCTGCGCCAGCAGTGGCCGCTGGTCCTGTTCTTCGGGTTCCTGCTCACGCTCAGCGGCTACGCCTCCCTCCGGCAGGGGCCGGCCGGGACGCTGGACGCGCTCAGCGCCGCCCTGACGGCCCTGTTCGCCGTGGTGGCGCCGCGCCGCCCGGTGCAGGCGGCCCTGCTCGGCGCGCTGTCGATCGTCGCCGTCGTCCCGGTCGCCCAGGACGCGTTCCGGGACGGGCTGGAGACCGCGGTGGCCGGCAACCTGGGGGTGAAGCTGGCGGCGGCGATGGTGTTGACCGCCTACGTGGTGCGGTTCAGCGGTCGGCGGGTCGCCTGGTGGTGCGTCGGAGCGCTCACCGCCGCCCTGTCCGTGCTGATCACGGTGTCCAGCGGCCCGCGACTGGAACGGGGGCTGGCCACGCTCTTCCAGTTCTCCCCGATCGGCGCGCTGCTGCTCGTCGTGTCGGTGGTGACCGGCCTCTACTTCAAGAGCCGGGACAGCGAACGACGCCACTCGGTGAGCCAGGAGGTGTCGGCGGCGCAGCAGGCGGAGCGGATGGCCCTCGCCCGGGAGCTGCACGACGTGGTGGCCCACCACGTGACGGGGATCGTCGTGCAGGCGCAGGCCGCCCGGGTGGTGGCCTCCGACAACCCCGAGGTGGCGTTGCGGGCGTTGGAGCTGATCGAGCGCAGCGGGGTGGAGTCGCTGGCGGCGATGCGACGGCTGGTGGGCACGATGCGGGGGGCACCGGCGGCGGGTTCCTCCAACGCCACCGAGCAGGCCACCACCGACCTCGACGCGGACCTGCGGCGGCTCACCGTGGACGCGGCCCGCAACGGCATCCCGGTCATCCTGGAGATGGACCAGCTCCAGCCGGTTCCCCCGGAGCTCGGCCGGTCGGTGCTGCGGCTGGTGCAGGAGGCGATGACCAACTCGGGCAAGCACGCCGCCGCGCTGACCTCGGTGGTGGTCCGGGTGGTCGAACGGGACGGCGGCCTGGAGGTGCGGGTCACCGACGACGGCCGGGGCAAGGCCGAGAAACCGGTGGGGGGTTCCGGGGGCTACGGTCTGGTGGGCATGCGGGAGCGGGTGGAACTGCTCGGGGGGCAGTTCGAGTCGGGGCCCGGCGACTACGGCGGCTGGCGCGTCTGGGCGTGGCTGCCGATCCGGGCGGAGAACGACTCCGACAGCTAGTGGGGGCTCCCGTTCCGGCAGCGAGCAGCAGACGTCTTCCGAACCGACAGACAGCCGAGGTGCCAGTGACGATCAAGGTGCTGATCGCCGACGACCAGGAGATGGTGCGCGCCGGGTTCAGGATGATCCTGGACGCGCAGCAGGACATCGAGGTGGTGGCCGACGTCTCCAACGGTGTGGACGCGGTCAACCAGGCCAGGGCACTGCGACCCGACGTGTGCCTGATGGACATCCGGATGCCCCGGCTCGACGGGTTGGAGGCGACCAGGCAGCTGGCGGGGCCGGAGGTCGCCGACCCGGTCAAGGTCGTGGTCGTGACCACCTTCGACCTCGACGAGTACGTCTCCAGCGCCCTGTCCTACGGGGCCTCGGGCTTCCTGCTCAAGGACGCGGGGCCGGCCCTGCTGGTGGAGGCGGTGCGGGCGGCGGTGCGCGGCGACGCCCTGGTGTCGCCGCAGATCACGGTGCGCCTGCTCCAGCACTACCAGTCGGGGCGCCGCACCAGCCAGCGCCGGCCGGACGTCTCCCTCACCGACCGGGAGCTGGACGTGGTGCGGGCGGTGGCGAACGGGCTGACCAACACCGAGATCGGCGGGAAGCTGTTCATGTCGCTGTCGACGGTGAAGACGCACCTGGCCTCGGTGCAGGGGAAGTTGGGCGCGCGGAACCGCGTCGAGGTGGCCGCCTGGGCCTGGCGTTCCGGCCTGATGGAGGACTGACGGGGGCAGGAGCCCCAGACTCCTCCCGCGCCAGCGCACTCCTGTCTACAGGGGACAGTAGGCGAAATGGTCGTGAGGTCGTCACCCTGGGTGTTCGCACGACTCTCCAGGGCTAGTAGCGTGACGCCGTGTCCATTCCTGTTCGGGCCGGTGATCTGTCCCGGAGCTGCCGGCAGCTCCGGGAGGCGGCCGAGTCCATCAAGGAGAGTCCCCCGGCGCACCTCCTGCGGTACTACGCGGCGGAGTGCGGGTTGAAACACGCGCTGCTCCGCCGGCGGAACGGCCGGACCACCGATGACCTGCCGCCCCAGCAGAGGAAGGGCGAGAGCGGGCACGACCTGCGGTCCCTCGCCAAGGAGCTCCGGCTGGCCGATGCCGACTACCGGGAACTGCGCGCCTGCCGGCGACACGGGTCCGGTTCCGTCCGGCACCACGAGCTGCACGAGGCGTGGCGGTACGGGGTGCGGCTGGACGCGGAGGAGGAACGGAGGGCCGTGGCAGCACTCGACCGGCTCGTCCAGTGGGCCGTCAAGGAGGGAGGCTCGTGACCACGACCGAGAACTGGCACCCCGAGGCGCCCACGTTCTTCACCTGGTTCGACGTGGAGCAGTGGTTCCGGGACCTGGCGGCCGAGGGGGAGTGGCCGGAGTGGCTGGTGGAGGTGGACGCCTACTGGGATTCCCTGGAGCTGACGCTCGACCAGCAGGTCACCTTCGGACAGGTCTGGGACTACCTCGGCGACACCCTGGGCCGCCTCACCGTCGACCGGGAGGCGGAGCGGCTGCTGCTCGAGGATGGCGGCGTCGACGGTGCGAACGGGCTCGATGTCGTCCTGACCCGCGCGGCCCCGGACCACGACTCGGGAAGGCGGTATCGCCGGCCGAAGTGGAACGAGAACCGGGTGACCAGGGAGGTCGGTGAGGCACTGCCACGACCGAACAACGCCGAACTGCCGCACGGCGTCAACGTGGCGGCCTTCCACTCCTTCAAGGGAGGCGTGGGGCGGACCACGCACTGCGTGGCGACCGCGCGGGCCGTCGCCGCGAGCGGGCAGCGGGTGCTGCTGGTGGACGCCGACCTGGAGGCACCGGGGATCACCTGGATGCTGGAGGCGCAGGGCAACCGCATCACCTTCTCCTTCGAGGACTTCCTCGCCCTGCTGCACGGGGCCGACGAACCGGACCGCGCCGTCGCCGTGGCCAGGAGGCACCTCGCCAACCAGGAGATCGACGGGGTCCTGCTGCTGCCGGCCCGGCGCGACCCGAACCGGACCGAACCACCTCGCCTGGCGCCGGGCGACCTGCTGACCCCCAGCCGCTCCCGCTACTTCCTCACCGAATCCCTGGCGAGGCTCGCCCACGCACTCGGTGCGGGCACCGCCCTGGTGGACCTGCGCGCCGGGGCGAGCGAGTTGAGCGCGCCGGCGCTGCTCGACCCCCGCGTGCACCGCGTGTTCGTCACCACGGCCAGCGACCAGTCCGTCCGGGGCACGGTGGCAATGCTGGACGAGGTGCGCCGCCGGGCGCCCAGCACCGCGGAGGACGACCCGGTCCCGACCGTGATCGTCACCCAGTACCAGAACTCGGTGCACGACGGCGTCGTGGAGGACGCGGCGGCGCGGCTCGCCGAGGCTGTCACCCGGATCATGAAGGGCGGGGCGGGGGCGGAGGAGATGGCCGGGGAGGAGGACCCGACCACCGAGCTGCTGGTCACGACGCCGCTCCGGAGCCCGTTCTCGCCTGGGCTGCTGGCCCTCCCCGCCTCCTGGGACGGGGTCGCCGCCGCCAGCGACCGGGCTGGCCTGGGGCGCGTGGTGGCCGGCCTCGCCGACAACCTCCGCGCCGGGGTCACCCCGGAGCCGGTGGCGGACGTGTCGCCCTCGGGTCGGCCCAGCCTGCCGGACCGCCGCCGCTGGTTGGCCGAGCGGGCCCGGTTGCTGACCTACGCCGAAACCGCGATGAAGCAGGACGAGGACGCCGGTTTCCTCCGCACCAACTCCCTCGTCAACCTGGCCTCGGCGCACCGCACCGAGGCCCCGGTCGAGGTGGTCGTGGGGGCGAAGGGGTCCGGGAAGACCTTCACCTTCCTGTCCCTCTGCCGGCGGCGGACCTGGGGCGCCTTCGGCGCAGACCTGGGTGTCCGGGACATCGAGCTGGACGCGGACATCGTTCCCGTCCTGTCCTCCCAGTACCTGAAGGATGACATCGGGCAGGACATCGACGAGATCCGCCGCTCGGCGGCGAACCGGCTGGCCAGCGTGGAGGGGGCCGAGGTCGAGGTTCCCGCGCGCGACCCCAAGGAGTTCATCGACAAGAAGCTGAAGGAGGACCGGACCGACGGCGACTGGCGGCGGATCTGGCTCACCGTCCTCGCCCGCTCGGTGGGCATCCCGGCGGAGCCCGACACCGCCGAGGACGACCTGGTGGAGCTGGCCCGAAGGCGTAGCGCCATCTTCGTGGTCGACGGCCTGGAGGACCTCTTCCAGGGGATCAGCCGGGAGCCCCGCCAACAGCAGGCGCTCCGGGTGCTGCTGACCACCTGCATGGAGTGGATGCGCAAGCTCCGAGGCCGGCCGCTCGGGCTGGTCATCTTCGTTCGCCGTGATCTGGTGCAGTACGCCATCACCCAGAACACGGCGCAGTTCCTCGCTCGGTACCAGCAGTTCGAGCTGCGCTGGGACCAGGTGGAGGCGCTGCGCCTGGTGGCCTGGGTCTGCCACCACTCCCGCGCGTTGCCGATGGCGAGCGAGGACCTCGTGCAGTCGGCTGGCCACGACGTCCTCTCCGAGCACCTCCTCTCGTTGTGGGGGGAGCGGCTGGGTTCCGCGCGGAGCAGGGAGGCGGGCTCGCAGGCCTGGTTCCTCGCCGCGTTGTCCGACTTCAACCAGCAGATCCAGGCCCGGGACATCGTCTTCTTCCTCAAGGAGGCGGCGGAGAAGTCCGCCGACGACCCCTCCCCGACGAAGTGGACCGACCGGCTGCTGACCCCGACGTCCATGCGGCGGGCGCTACCTGCGTGCAGCGCCCAGAAGATATTCGCGATCCAGGAGGAGATCCGCACGATCAAGGAGGTCTTCGATCACATGCGGACCCTCGACCACGAGGGGCGGAAGGTGCCGTTCCGGCGGGAGGACGTCGGGCTGAGCCTGGAGGACATCGCCCTGCTGGAGTCGAACGGGGTGGTGTTCCTCGTGGAGAACGAGTACTGGATGCCCGAGATCTACCGGCACGGGCTGAACTTCAAGGCGACCACCCGCCGACCCAGGGTGCTGGGTGTGGCGAAGCTGGTGCGCGGCTCGTCCCCCGGGGGCGCGGGACGGCGCTGACGGGAGCGGGTGGGAGGGGCGCCGCGCGGGGACGCCCCTCCCACCGCCGTCTCAGCTCCTGGCGTCCTGGTCGGGCAGTGGCGTGCCGGTCGACGTCTCGTCGGTGGGCACGTCGGCCCGTCCGTCCGGCGTCGTGCCGGCCCCGTCGCTCCCCTGCCCCCGGCGGACGGCGGAGAGCAGCAGCTGCGCCACGTCGACCACCTCGACGTTCTCGCCGGCGGTGCCCTCGTTCTGCCGCTGGGTGACGCCGTCGGTGAGCATCACCCGGCAGAACGGGCACCCGGTGGCGATCTTGGAGGGGGCGGTGCCCAGCGCCTCGTCGACCCGGTCCACGTTGATCCGCTTGCCGATGCGCTCCTCCATCCACATCCGGGCGCCGCCGGCCCCGCAGCACATCGACCGGTCGGCGTGCCGGGGCATCTCCCGCAGGGAGGCACCGGAGGCGCCGACCAGCTCGCGGGGCGGCGAGTACACCTGGTTGTGGCGGCCCAGGTAGCAGGGGTCGTGGTAGGTGACGTCCTCGGCGATGGGGGCCACCGGGGTGAGCCGTCGTTCGCGGACGAGCCGGTTCAGCAACTGGGTGTGGTGGACGACCTCGTAGTTCCCACCGAGTTCTGAGTACTCGTTGGCGAGGCTGTTGAAGCAGTGCGCGCAGGTGGCGACGATCTTGCGCCGGCCGGCCGGGCGGCCCTCGAAGACGCCGTTGAGCACCTCGACGTTCTGCTGGGCGAGCATCTGGAACAGGAACTCGTTGCCGGCCCGTCGCGCCGGGTCGCCGGTGCAGCTCTCCTCCGGTCCGAGCACCACGTACTTCACGCCGGCGGTGTGCAGGAGTTCCGCGACCGCCCTGGTGGTCTTCTTGGCGCGGTCCTCGAAGGCCCCGGCGCAGCCGACCCAGTACAGGTACTCCACGTCGTCGGCGAGCTCGCCGTCGAACACGGGGACCTCGAAGTCGAGGTCCTCGGTCCAGGCGAGGCGGTCCTTGGCGTTCTGGCCCCAGGGGTTGCCCTTGTTCTCCAGGTTCTTGAACATGCCGCCGAGCTCGGTGGGGAAGTTCGACTCGATGAGCACCTGGTAGCGGCGCATGTCGACGATGTGGTCGACGTGCTCGATGTCCACCGGGCACTGCTCGACGCAGGCCCCGCAGGTGGTGCAGGACCACAGCACCTCGGGGTCGATGACTCCGCCGAGTTCGCCGTTCTCGCCCGGTTCCCCGATGAGGGGCCGGTCGGCCTCGGCGAGGGCGAGGGCGTCGATGCCGGCGAGGCGGGCCTCGGCGCCGTCGCCGGTGATGCCGACCTCGTCGCCGGCCATGTCCTTCCGGCCGCCGGCCATCAGGTAGGGGGCCTTGGCGTAGGCGTGGTCGCGGAGGGCGGTGATGACGAGCTTGGGGGAGAGGGGCTTGCCGGTGTTCCAGGCGGGGCACTGGGACTGGCAGCGCCCGCACTCGGTGCAGGTGGTGAAGTCCAGCCAGCCCTTCCAGGTGAAGTCCTCGACCTTGCCGGCCCCGAAGGTGTCGGTGTCCGGGTCGGCCTCCTCCAGGTCGAGGGGCTTGCCGTCGCTCATCATCGGTCGCAGCGCGCCGAGGGCCTGGCCGCCTTCGGGTTCCCGCTTGAAGTAGATGTTGACGAAGGCCGCGAACCGGTGCCAGGCGACGCCCATCGTGATGTTCCTGGCGACGACGACGAACCAGAGCATCGAGACGAGGACCTTCGCCGTGGCGACGAGCAGGACCCCGGTTTCGAGGGCGCCGGTCGAGGCGCCGGAGAAGGCCAGGACCAGGGGGTAGCTGGCCAGGAAGCTCGCGGAGTAGGAGTCGGCGCCGAGCAGCGCGCCTTCGAGGCCCCGGAGCAGCAGCACGCACAGCGGGATCACGAGGATCACCGCTTCGACGAAGTAGGCCTGCCGGAAGTTGGACCCGGCGAAGCGGGACACGCGGTCGGGGCGGCGCGGGTGGTTGAGCTGCCGGATCACGATCAGCGTGAGGATGCCGATCAGGGTGGCCGCGGCGAAGAACTCGATCACGACCTCGAAGACGATCCAGTGCCCGATCAGCGGCAACGCGAAGGTGGGGTCGAAGAGCTGGCCGTACCCGGTGGCGAGGGTGGGGACGAGGAGGACGAAGCCGGCCGCGACGAACCAGTGCGCGGCACCGACGACGCCCCACTTCAGCATCCGGGTGTGGCCGAGTGCCTCGGTCAGCATGGTGCGCAGCCGGGACCCCCACGGTCCGTTCCTCGTCGGGTCCGGTTGCCCGAGGCGGATCGTCTTGACCATGCGGGTGATGGCGCGCACGAACAGGGTGACGGCGTACGCCGTGGCGGCGAGGCAGATCGCCACGAGGGTGAGCTGGAGAGCGCCCATGCTTCCGGCCTCCTGATCGGGACTGTTCCCCGCAGCCTAGACCAGGTTACCGGCCGGTAATAACTCCTGGCGCTGTCGGTGTGCCCAGTTTTCGCGGCCTCCGACCGTGCGGCCGTGCATAATATGGAACAAATGTTCTGATTGTTAGGGGGTTCGCATGGTCTACCTGCTGCTCGCCGTCGCGATCGCCGCCGAGGTGACCGCGACGGTCGCCCTCCGCTTCTCCGAGGGCTTCTCCCGCCTGATCCCCTCGATCATCGTGGTGGTGGGCTATGTGATCGCCTTCCGTACGCTGGCCGAGGTGCTGAAGCGGGGGATGCCGATCGGCACCGCCTACGCGATGTGGGCCGGGATCGGGGTGGCCGCCGTCGCCGTGATCGGGGCGCTGTTCCTCGGTGAACAGCTGACGCTGGTCAAGATCGCCGGCCTGGTCCTCGTGGTGGGAGGTGTCGTGCTCCTCGAACTCGGGGGCGGGCACGGCGACCCCGGGGCGTCGTCCTCGGTCGCCGCCGAGGCGGACCTGGACACGGGCGGGAACGGAAGGGCGGGAGCGCAGGGGTGACGGCGGAGTCGCGGGACGGACGGGTGGCCAGGGGTGACCGGCGCCGTGCGCTGATCGTCGCCGCCGCCGTCCGGGTGGTCGAACGGGAGGGCGTGGCCGGGCTGACCCACCGCGCGGTGGCCGCGGAGGCCGGCGTGTCGCCGACCTCTACGGCCTACCACTTCGCGACCGTGGACGACCTCATGGTCGGCGCGCTCCGGGCATCGGTGGAGGACAGCGCGGGCGGTCTGCTCGACCAGGTGCGGCGGACCGCGACCGATCCGGTCCGTGCCCTGGCCGACTACGTCACCGTCCACCGGGGGCGGGCCATCGCCGAGTACGAGCTGTACCTCCAGGCGGCCCGCCGGCCCGCGCTCCGCCCGATCGCCAGACAGTGGTTGGACGCCCTCTCCGAGGTGCTCCGACCGGTGGTACCGGACGAGACGGCCCGGCGCGCCCTGGTGGCGACCGTGGACGGCCTGCTGTTGCAGTCCCTGCTGTCGGACGAGCCGCCGAGTGAGGCGGAGATGCGCGCGCTGCTCGGGCACGTCGTGCGGGTCAGCGGCTCCGACACCGGACCGGCCGCGCCCCACGGTTGACCGCCCCCTCACCGTTGACCGAGTCGGACGGTTGACCGGGCCGCAATCGGTTCCCCCGAGCCTGGTGGGCCGGCCGGGAGCTGCCGGCCAGGGCGGGGGCCCTCCGCCGGGGCGGGGGCGAGGGGTCAGGGCGCGGTCGACCCGGTGCGGCCGTGGGGCCGGGGGCGGTCGCCGCCGCCCGCCCGGCGCGCCCGGTAGGCACGCTGCTGGCAGGCACGCGAGCAGTAGCTGCGGCGCCGGCCGGTCGGCGCGAGGACCAGTTCGGCTCCGCAGCTGAGGCACCGCGAGTGGTTCCGGGGGACGACCGTCCCCGTCGCGGAGCCAGGTTCCAGCGCCTCCCGCGACAGCGCCTCCCGCGACTGGGACTCCTGGGCGGCGACCAGGGACTCGACGCCGTCCAGCAGCCGTGCCAGACCGAGTTCGAACGCCGACCGGGGCTCGGGGGACGCTCCGGCCGCCGCCACCTTGGCCAGGCTCGGGTGGTTGGTCAGGTCGAAACGCCGCCAGAACGGCGAACCCGCTGACCGCCAGCCGTCCTCCCAGGTGCCCGCACCCTCGACCGACAGCCTGGCGGAACCCCGGACGTAGCCGTCCACGGCCTGGGCCAGGTTGACCAGCTCGTCCTCCGGTAGCCCCGTCGCCAGCAGGACGTCCAACGCGGCCTCGTGGGCCGCGAGCATGTTGGGCCCGGGAACCGCCCGGTGCGTGGAGATCTCCAGGACCCAGGGGTGGCGGTGGTAGAAGTCCCAGTCCTGGCGGGCACGGGCCTCCAGCCTCGCCCGCCAGCCACCGGCCAGGTCGTAGAAGAGCGAGAGCTCCCCGTACGCGCGGTCCACCATCACGTCCACCAGGTCGTCCCTGCTGGGGACGTGGCGGTACAGCGACATCGCCGTGAAACCGAGCCTGGTCGCGACGGCGCGCATCGACACCGCCGCCAGCCCACCCGCGTCGGCCATGCCGATCGCGGTCTCCGCGATCCGTTCCCGCGTCAACCGAGGTCGACGGCCACGGTCGGAGTCGCCGGTGGTCCCCCACAACAGCGCCATGCCGTGCGCGAACGTCTCCTGGTTCGTGCTCTTCGCCGCCATCCCACGTCCACCGGTCCTCGACGATTACCCGGAGTATGTATACAGCCCACACCCGTGGTGTACGGCGCACACCTCCGCCCTCGGCGCGTCCCGTCGGCTTCGGCGTCGACTTGCGCCGCTGAGGCGGGGGCGGTGCGGATTCGGCCGGGGAACGCGGGCGCGACGGCGTTCCCGATTCCTGGCGAGCGGGGTGAACCGGAGCGGGGAGGCGATTTCCCCGAACGTCGAGGCGGCGCGGGTTGGTTTTCCCTCACCCGGCGGACGCCAGCGCACGCGCGATGCGTGGATGGTCGTCGGAAACCCGATTCCGCCGTCGTCCGCACGGGCGC
Source organism: Actinoalloteichus caeruleus (assembly GCF_049311605.1). Classification (NCBI taxonomy): domain Bacteria; kingdom Bacillati; phylum Actinomycetota; class Actinomycetes; order Pseudonocardiales; family Pseudonocardiaceae; genus Actinoalloteichus; species Actinoalloteichus caeruleus. Next base: position 6,043,870 of record NZ_CP186005.1, on the reverse strand, counting down.
TACCACGGCGGCGCGCCGGCCGCCACCGCGCGAACCGGGCCTGGTCAGCCGGTGGAAGGATGGCGTCTAGCTCGTCGGAGGGAGCCAGGCCACGCGCCGCCGAGGGGCGGCATCCCGCCACTCGGCTTCGAATGCCCACGGGCGGGAAGGGTGTCCCGCCCGCTTCCCGTGCCGGCGAGGAAGCGAGAAGGCCCGAGGAGTGGCATCGCTCCGGAGTGGGCTCACCATTCCTCGTGGGGCGAATGCGGAGTCGGCCGACGGCGGAAAGGGAAGGAGAATTCGCCGGATCAAGGGGCGGGCCTCGGTGGAATGGGAACAGGCTCAGCTCGCTGCTTTCTCCGGGCGATCGGCGCGTGACGGAACCGGACGCGGGGTTCCCTCACGCCGCCGGGGAGCGCCGGTGGCGTCCTGGCGCGGCGTCGGAGCGCCGAGACTGGCGACAGCGGGCGGGGACAGCCCCGTGACCTGGTCGTTCCTCCCGGCGGCTCCGAACGGGACGCCGGTGTTCAGGTGGAGGCGAGCGAGGCCAGGGCGTCGAGCCTGCGCAGGGTCTCGTCACGCCCCGCCGTCTCCAGGTCGAACAGGCACCGGCCCACGCCGGCCTCGGCCAGCTCGGAGATCGTCGCGGGGTCGTCGGGAGTGCCGAAGACGGTCACCGGCAGGTCCCTCCCGGCCTTCGCCCGGACCTCGGTGACGCGGGCCGCCAGTCGTGGCGTGTTGGCCCGGGGCAGCCATCCGTCCCCGTACTCGGCCAACCGGCGGAGCGCCGCCCGGCTCTCGCCGCCCACGTAGATCGGCGGATGCGGCGTCTGGACCGGCTTGGGCCACTGGTAGATCGGGTCGAGGTCGACGTGCTCGCCGTGGAACTCGGCCAGTTCCTCGGTCCAGATGCGCCGGATGGCCAGCACCCGCTCGTCGAGGAGGGCGCCCCTGGTGGCCGGGTCGGTGCCGTGGTTGCGCATCTCCTCCTTGTTCCAGCCGCCGCCGACGCCCAGGATCGCCCTGCCGTCGGAGATGAGGTCCAGGCTGCTGACCTCCTTGGCGGTGTGGATCGGGTCCCGTTGCGGGATCAGCGCGATCCCGGTGGCGAGCACGAGCCGCCGGGTGACGGCGGCGGCCGCGCTGAGCACCACGAAGGGGTCGAGGGTGCGGTAGTACTTGCGTGGGAGCTCACCGCCCTCCGGATAGGGGCTCTCCCGGCTTGCCGGGATGTGGGAGTGCTCGGCGAGGAACAACGCGTCGAAGCCGCGCTCCTCCAGGGCGGTGGCCAGGTCGACGGGGCGGATGCTCTCGTCCGTGACGAAGGTGGAGACTCCGAACTTCATCCTTCGAGGGAAACACGATCCGCCCGGCGGCGCCGATGTCCACGAGGACGAGCTGATCCGTGCCAGCACCGGCGGCGGTCCGCGGGTGTCAGCTCGCCGCCCGGACGTCGCGACCAGGGCCGGACGGGCGCGCGCTGGCGGTGAGGGGCGGCCCGAGGCGGACGGGCAGCCCGACGCCCGTCCTGGTGCTCGCGAGTCGAACGCCGGCATGCCCGACGGTCGCCCGACACCGACACCGACACCGACACCTGGCCCGGCGCTGCTGCTGTCGGCGCCCTCGCCGGTTCTCGCCGAAGCGGTCGGGCGATGCGCGTCCTGGGACCACCGGTCGCCCGGACCCCGGTGGTCGCGTGGGGGCCCGGGTGGCAGGCGAGGCTGGGGCGAGTCCCACCAGCACGACGTCGAGGTGCTGCGCCACCCGGGGACGGCCAGCCGCTGGTGCTACCCGCTCGCTGGGTCGGCCTCGTCGTCGAACCGGGCCCGAGCCCGGCGGACGGCCGGCAGGTTCGTCGAGCTCCAGCCCAGGAGGGCGTCGATCAGGTCCTGGAGTGTCTTCCCGAGCGGCGCGATGTGGTACTCGACCGCCACGGGACGGGTGGCCGTGACGATCCGTTCGACCATGCCGTTGCGTTCCAGCCGGCGCAGGGTGGTGGTCAGCGACTTCTGTGTGACCAGGGGGATGGCTCGGCGGAGCTCGTTGAAGCGGCGCGGGCGCTCGCACAGCGTGTCCAGCACCAGCAGCGACCACTTGTCGAGCACCTGGTCCAGCAGTTCGCGGTGTTCGGTGGTGACCTTCGGGTGCTCCGGGGCGGAGGGGGTGGTTTCCTGCACGACACCTAGTCTCGTTGAAGTGCCCTTCGGATACCAGGTACACATTCGATACCAGCTGGTTCCTGCTCGTGTTCCTCGATCGAAAGGGCGAACCATGGCCGTGCGGCTGTTGACACCCGAGGGAATGTTCCAGCCGGTCCCGTACCACCACGTCTCGGTGGGCACGGGATCCCGGCAGATCCACGTGGCGGGTCAGATCGCCCGTGACGCCGAGGGCAACCCCCTCGCCACCGGCGACCTGGCCGGGCAGGTCGCCCATGCCCTGCGCAACACCGCGCGGGGCCTCGCCGGCGCCGGCGCGACCTTCGCCGACGTCGTGCGGCTGCGCTTCTACGCCGTCGCCTGGGCGCCGGACAAGATGGATGCCTTCGTGGCCGGGATCCAGCAGGTCGCGGACGAGATCGGGCTTCCGAGCCCGCTGCCCCCGGCCTCGCTGATCGGCGTCGACTACCTCTTCGAACCGGACGTCCTCGTCGAGGTCGAGGCCGACGCCGTGCTCGACTGACGCCGTCCGGAGGGCCGGGTCCCGCGTTCCCCCGAACGAACGCTGGACCCGGCTCGGTGGCGGTCGGCTGAGGTCCGGTTGGCCGGACCCCGCCCGGGCGGGAGGCCACGCGGTGGCAGGTCCGGCCGGAGGTCATCGCCGGGGACGGCCAGGGTCCGAGCCGATTTCGGCCAGTGCCCGCGCGGTGGACGTCCCCGCTCCGCCAACTCTGCCCACGCGGCGCCCATCGCTGGAAGGGAGCGAGCTGGGCGGAGGCCACGGACAGGGCACGACGGGGGCAGGACGGCGCCAGGAGCCCAGCGTGTCCAGACCGATCAGGTGGCAGCTGCCGGTCGTGCGGCAGGTCAGCGGTGTGGGGCGAGCGCGCCCTGGCGGTGGCACCGGGCCCGGCAGCTCCGCGCGTTCCACGCCGAGAAGATCCTCCAAGAGCTTCCTCCCGGCCGGTGTCGCCGGCCCCCGAGTGACGGCAGGGGCGGGCCCTGCGCCAGTTCGATCAGGACCGGACCGCGTCGCTGCCCGCCGCCAGCTCCCGCAACGACGTGTCCAGCGCACGCAGGAGCTCACCCACCCGGCCCCCGCCTCCCGGGGCCGCCGGGTAGCGGGTCAGGACGTCCACCACGAGGGGGCCGGCCAGTCCCCGGGCCCGGACGAGGTGGTCGGCGGCGACCCCTGGGTCGCCACCGGCGTCGAGCTCGAACGCCCGCGCCGCGTGGGCTGGCGAACCGAGGATGTGCTTGACCTGGGTCGCCTTCGCCAGGGGGTGCAGGAACGCCGCGCTGGCCGAGGCGACCGCGGCACGCGCTGCCTCCCCCGCCGACGGTTGCCCGGCGTCGCGGGCCTCCTGGTACGCGCGGAGCGCCGCCCAGGCGCCGTCCCGGATCACCTTCGTCCGCCTGGCCCCGCCGGCGAACTCCCGTGCGGCGTCGATCGCGGCACGCGGACGCGGGTCGTCGGGACGGTGCCGTTCGAATATCGCCAACGCCGGAAGGGCGCAGGCCACCGCGAAACCCGCGACCGCGCGCAGGTCCGCCGTGCTCAGGTCGACCGTCAGGCTCTCGTCGGTACCGCCGTCATCCACTCCTGCGACCGTATCGTTGGAGTACCGGTTGAGCCTTGGCGACGGGAGTGCCAGCACGGCGTGGGCGGAGTGTCGAACAGGGAGGCACCGCAGAGGTGGGTGGATCGCCGTTCGGGCGCGTGCCCGCTGGCGGTTCACCCCGCCGCCGATCCGGCCCCCAGCGGAGCGTGCGGCCGGCGCGACCGCCGTCCACCACGGCCGATCCACGTGCGGCACGCCCCGTAGAGCAGGTGCGGATCGGGGATCGAGTACGTGGGCAGCCACCGCTGGAGCCAGCGCGGATCGACGGGGACGCCGGTCTGGCGCTCGAGCTGCGCGAGGCAGGTCGGGCGGGCGAGGTCGAGGTCCACGTCAGGGCCGAGCGCCCACTCCGGGCGGATCTCGTGCTGGTGTAGATCAGGCGCACGAGGGTAGCGGTGATCGAACCAAGCGGTGATCCTGCCGTTCAGCGCCTGCGTGACGAGCCCGACGCCGTTCATGTTCCAGTACACGCTGAAGAAGGCGCCTCCGCTCGCCGAACATCGACGGGCGATTTCCGGGAACCTCAGTTCGTCCTCTCGACCAGGGAGAGGTAGGCGTCGAGTTGGGCTGCCCCGGCGAGGAGGTGGCGGCTCCGGGCGGTCAGTCGGCCCTGCCAGGAGTCGAGGAAGTCGGCCAAGGCGGCCGGGTCGCCCGCCTCACGCAGGGATTCGAGGAACCGGGCGACCTGGTGCAGCAGGTAGCCGCCCCGGCGCAGCTGCCGTGCGATCTCGGCGTCGCGCACGGCGTCCGGTCCGTACTCCCGGTGCCCCGTGGCCCGGTCGCGGGTGGGACGCAGGATGCCGGCCGTCTCCCAGGTGCGCAGCGTCGCCGGGTGCAGGTCGAGCCGGCGCGCGAGTTCCCCCACGGTCAGCGCACGCCCCCGGATCGGGGTCGGGGCACCGGTGGACAGGGCCTCGAGGGCGGCGGCGACCTCGAGGCGGGTGTCGCGTTCGGTGAGCAGCGCGACGTGTGCCGCGTCGAGGAGCCGGTAGGCGGAGTCGCTGTCGCCGCGATGGGTGGCCCGCATGATCTCCACGGCGGCCTGGTGGCCGTGCCCGCCGCGCAACGCGAGGAACGCCCGGAGGGCCTGCGCGTGCAGCGGGGTGTAGCGGCGGTAGCCGCTCCCGCTGCGTTCGGCCGGCGGGAGGACGCCGGCGTCCTCGTAGTTGCGGATCGCCTGGGTGGACAGCCCGTGCTCCCGAGCGAGGTCGACAGGACGCACGGGGTCCTCCTCGTGAGACTTCGACTTCCGCGAACGGGGTAGTTCCTCGCCCGGATACCAATGGAATTCCCAAGGTTACCGTCGGGGGCTGCCCGCACCGCGAGGAGCGAACGTGTCCACCGCCCCCACCCGGTGCTCTCGGTCAACATCAGCCACGGCGTGCGTTCCGTACCGGGTATAGGGAACTCGTCGAACGGATCCACGCGCACAACGTGGACCGGGGCGGCGGGCCGAGCGGGCAGCCAGCTCAGACGCCGTCCCGATTCAGGGAGCCGACGAAGGCGGCGAACACCTCGCGGTCAAAGAGCAGCGTCCCGCCAGCACGGTTCTTCGTGTCCCGCACAGCCACCACGGTCGACGTGGAACCCACCTCGACACAGTCGTTGGCGCCGTTGCTGCTCCGACTCGACTTCCGCCAGTTGGTCAGGGTCATGTCAGCGTTCATGTGCCACGTCCTCGGCGAGGGGAACCATGTCGGCCGGGAGGTGTGGTGCGACCCGCGTGGGCTCCCGGTTCGGCAAGTAGGGACAGGTACCCAGCTTGCCTGTCCGTCGGAGGGTTGGCTATCAGTCGACTCGGTACGCCGCCGCCCCTGTATGGCCTAGCACGGTGACCAAGCTCCTCCGTAGCCGTCTCGGGTAAGGCTCGCGTTGAGAGCCCGGCGGGGCGCCCGCCGGCCCGGTGGGTGGTTGGCCGGGTGGGGCCAGGAAGGACCCGCACCTGCGGTCGAACGCTGGTGCCGCCCCTGTCCGGCGACAAGCGGCGCCGAGTGCGCCGAGTGAGGTCATCCTCTAGTGAGTCGAAGGTCCCGCTTCGCTCGCGGCGTCGCTGGGCCGGGAGTGGCCGCTGAAGGTCCGGACGTACCGGTCACGAGCGGAGACCGTGGGCGAGTGTCACGCGGGAGTGGGAAGTGCCGCGCAGACCTCGTCGATGCTGCTGATCTGCCGGCGGCCGACGAAGCGCCGGAGCACCAGCAGCCCTGCCTGGTGCGCCTCCTCACCGGCATGGGAGTAGCAGGCGTCGTGGACGACCACCGGGGTGTGCCCCAGCTCCCAGGCGTCGGCGGCGGTCTTCATCACACAGCTCTCGGTGGCGATACCGGCAATGGTGAAGCGCGTCCAGCCCCGCGCGGATGCGAGCGCCGTGAACTCCTCGGTGAAGGTCGAGTAGTAGGTCTTGTTGATGACGTGGTGTCGGGCGGCGTAGGGGACCAGTTCCGGAACGATGTCGGTTTCGGGACTGCCTTGAAGTCGGGTCCAGCCGATGAGGCGCTCGTACTGGCTGCCTGGAACGTTGCGGAAACACGTGAACACAATGGGCCGACGTGCGGCGTCCCATCGCCGCACTAGGCGTACTACGTGGTCGATCACCGGCTCGGACTTCGGACTGATGAACCCGTTTTGCATGTCGATGACAAGAAGTACGTCAGTCATGGCAGCTCCTCCCCGAGGGGCGGCTATGAATCGACGTGGTACGCCGGCGCCCCTGTTTGGCCTAGCACGGTGACCAAGCTCGTCCGTGGCCGTCTCGGGTAGGGCTCGCGTTGACGGCTGGGCGGGGTGCCCGCCGGCCGGGTGGGTGGTTGGCCGGCGGGCTGCGGTTGTCAGAGGCGGTCGGCCTTGATCGCCGTGAGGAAGCTGCTGAAGGCCTCGCGGCTGATGACGAGGGTGCCACCGGCGCGGTTCTTGGTGTCGCGGATGCCGACGAGGCCCGGCGCACCGCCGACCTCGACGCAGTCGTCAGACCCGTTGCTGCTCCGACTCGACTTCCGCCAGTTGGTAATGTCCTGCGGGGAACGTTCCATTCAGCTCATCTCCTAGATCTCTTCGTAGCTTTCCTGGAGCAGGGCACGGCTTTCGTCCTCGGTCAGCGATTGGGCGACGACCCGTTCGAACGCTGCCGCGAACTTCTCCAAGTAGGGCGGCCCGTCGTACCACTGACCGCTGACGAACGTCTCGGTGTAGGCAAACGTGGTCACGGGGTCCCCTACGTCCAGCAGCATGAAGGACGTGCCAAGCGGGGTGTAAGCACCTGCTGCTCGCGATAGGATCTGGAGCCGCACGCGTTCGGCCCCCAGGCCCTGCGGGCCTGGGGGTTCCGGGGCCAGGTCGTCCTGGCCGCCCTGGGCACCGACGCCATGCGTTCGGAGGTCAGCACGGCCGGCCGCCTGTACTACCTGCTGCCCCGCGACCCCGCTCCCGGCCCCGACGGGCTCCCCGAGCCGCCCCGGGGGCCGCTGCGGTGTCGGCACACCGCCGAGGACCAGGCCGGTGAGGGGTTCCTCCTCACGTCCCAGTTGCTGCCCGACCCCGTGCTCAGCGGGACGTGACCATCGTGAACGACACGTCTGATCCCGGCCGTCTGTTGGCCTCGTCGGGAGCCAGGCCCACCAGCACGGTTCCCGCCCACCCAACCGCAGCGGACAAGGACGCGGCCGCCCGTGATGGGATCACCGGGGCGTGGATCACCCGGTGCGCGGTGCGCACCCCGATCGTGGGCCGCCTCTACGGTCACGTCGACCTCGACACCGGCCACGGTCCCCTCGTCGCCCCCGGCCTGCGCTACCTGGTGGGTACCTTCGACCACCGGCGGACGGTGCTCTGCGGGGCGGTGGTGCGGCACTACGCCGAGTTCGACGACCTTTCCACTCACACGATCGCCGAGATGCGGGACCTGGCCCGGCGGTGGCGGGTGCGGGACTTCGTTCCTCCGCCGACCACGCTGAAACGCCGCCGCCGACGCGTCCCGGCGTGGGCGCGGGTGCGGTTGTGGTCCTGGGAACCCGAGGTCGAGCTGGACGTCAGCTATGTGGGTCGGGTCAGCTTCAAGCACGCCGACTGGGCCCGCATCGGCCCACATCCGTCCAGCGTCCTCGGCCCGGACACCGCCTCCGCCGTCCCATCCAGCCAGTGACGGGCTGTCCCGCCCCAGCGCCCGTGGCTCGACATGATCAGCTTGAGGCCCGCTCGTGGAACGTCACGAGGACACCATCCACTTGCATGGCACCCAGAGGGGTTGCTTGCTCATGGTGAGCGACAAGGTGGCGGTGAACCGTGTGAGCGCTGGCCGGCCCGAGCTCACCCAGGCTCGAACGAGGGAACGCAGTTCCTCCGGAACCCGCGACTCACCCGTGAACGTGATGCTGCCGTCGTCCTGTACCCAGGCGGTCCCACGGGGTGTGCGAAGTGCGCAGGCACCCGCGGCGGTGTTGACGGAGTCGTCGGCCATGTACGCGCGGGTGATCCTCGGATCGTGAGCCGCGAGGAAGACCCACAGGTCGTGGTAGTCGGCGTTCCCCCGAGCGGGGCTGGCATCAGCAATCCGGGTGGCCGGGGCGGACGGGAGGTAGTCGGCTGGGTCGTGGCTGACCAAGTCGGCCGGTCGCAGGGGGCCGGCAGCCGGCATGAAGTCTGCCCACAGGAGTACCTTGGCGCTCACCACGTCGCCGCCGCTGCGGACCGCCAGGACTGGGTGCACGCCGCCGTGCGCGACCGGTGCGAGGATCAGGCCACCAGGTACGAGCTGGTCCAGCCAGTGCGGAGAGACCCCAGCCACCCCGCAGGTGACGACGACACGGTCGAACGGCGGCTCGGATGGTGCGCCGAGGTAGCCGTCACCGTGAACGACTCTGACCCGGTGCTCGAGATCGAGTCGGCGGATCGACTCGGCAGCACTCTGGGCTGTCGCCTCCCCTGCCTCGACAGTGACCACGGGACCACCCGTTATGGCGCTGATCAACGCGGCGTTGTAGCCGGTGCCTGCCCCAATCTCCAGCACGCGCATGCCCGGACGGAGGTCGAGAGCGTCGAGCATCCGAGCCATCAGGGTCGGTGCCGAGGACGACGACGGCGGGTCACCATCCTGCCCGGTACTGGTCAACAGCGACCTGTGCGAGTAGATGAGGTCAAGAACCTCGTCGCTGGGGAGTTCGTGCTGGGACACGCGGATTCGCGTCGGTCCATGGCGGAACTCGCGGACGCAGCGATGCCTCGCCACGGTGGAGAACGCGTGCTCGACGTCGGCTGATCGGATGGCACCGGCGTTACGCAGCGAAGCGGCGAACTCGACAAGCCTGGTCTGGAGTGTCTTGGGCACGGACACGGTGTCCTCTCAGACGGTGATCGACGGCGTGTAGATCCTGCGTGGATCCACCGGCTCACACAGGGGCTCGCCGTTCACTTCGACCCATGCGTGAGCTTGTGGTGGTGGGGAGCGGAACCCGACTCGCCAGGTGACCCGCAGGCCACGTAGTCGGCACGCCAGGAGGACGGCCAGGGAGCGGTGCAGACAGTGGTGCCCACCGGCGCAACGTGGGCTGACCGTCGTAACGATCTCAAAGGCCCGTTGGGCATGGGAGAGATCTGCTTCGCGCGTGCTGCGGCGGAGCACGCCGAGAACACGACGGATGCGGTGTGGGCGGGCCTGCGTGGCTGTCAGCAGCAGGGCGGCTGCCACGACAGCCACCCGCCCGCACCAGCGTTCACCCACCGATAGTCGGTGCGGTGGGTACAACGCGACTGGGGCACTCACAGATTAACCACCAGACGACGTGCGAGAAGCGTGTCAAGAAGCCGAGTGACGTCATGCTGAACTACTGCGGCCGTAGTGGCATAACGTGTGCAGAGCGCGGTCACAGCCGACTCGTGCCCATCCCTCAGGAGCGCTGACAGGGCTATCGCTCCAGTCTCGTTCAAGTGGTAAACCACACCGCGTCGTTCATCCAACAATGTCAGCCCGTCGCCGACGGGCGTGCTCGTGACGCGTCGAGCCAAACGCACCTTAGTTTTAGATGTGCTCATGGTTGACCTCCTGTCGAGCGAACGGTGGAGCCAGGCTGCGGAGCCAGACCTCGCAGGCGATGGTGTCGGACAGGAACCTAGGCGCCAGACCTGACGGTCTGAAGGATCGCAGGCAGCCGCGTAGAACGTCCTCGTTGACCAGGCCCAACTCAGCCAGCAGCGACTGGTCGAACAGCTCGATCGCACGATGCTGATTGGTGGACCAACCACGTTAGATGTCGTCGTTGTAGTGTGCCTTGGTGCGTCGTGCGAGCAGTGGCGCTGGCACGGTGTCGGCGACCGCAGTTCGTAGCAAGGGCTTGGGTTGCCAGGGATCGACGCGATCCCATGGGACGACCGACAGAGCCGCTTCCACCACCGATCGGTCAAAGTACGGGAACTCAGCGGGCACACCATGCGCCATTAGCGCGTCCCGGTACAAGGAGGAGCGGTAGGCAGTGGACCGTATCCGTACCAGGGTGGCATGAGTGCTGTGCTCTGCGAGCGGAGCTGGTGCGATATCGAGTATGGCGGAACGGACGAGTCGTTCGGCGTCACCGCTCGCCCACTGAGGTAGCAGAGGTTGTGCCTCCCATCCGACCGCGTCGTATTCCGCACCAGCCTCGGTCCTGAGGGAGCGGGCTGCCCGCCACAACCAGCGTGGGTAGGAGGGGAGGGACACTACTGCCCGCAACAGTTGGGTTAGGGAGAAGTCCCGGAGCGCCGCATGGCCACGCAAATGCCGCCACCCGAGCCGAGGGCGCCTGCGCAGTGTGTGTCGGAGGTACGCTAACGGCGGAAGTAGGACTTCGTCACCGCCCTGCCCGTTGAGATGTAAGCGCACGCCTCGATCGGCGAGCAGCTCGGCGAGGTGGCGGACCCGCGCCGATGCGGCTGCGAACGGTGGTGGTTCGTCCATTCCGCCTATCGCTGTCGGTAGGTCGTCGAAGAACAGTGGAGTTCGCTGGGCATCCAGTACCACGTGCTTGGCTGGGGCGAGGTGCTTGCCAACGCGAAGTGCCCACATCAAGTCGTCGTTCGCTGGTGACGACGACGCTGACGTCACCAGCAGCAGCCTCGATCGATCGCTAAGGGCTTCTCCTGCCAGGCAGCTGAGTGTGGTGGAGTCCATGCCCCCAGACAGTTGGACACTTGTCGGGCTGGCTGAGGCGCGCATGCGGCCGGCGACTGCGGTACGAAGTTCTTCTGCCAGGATCGGAGCGCCTTGAGCGCAGGGATTGGTCGCCGCGGGCGGTACCCAGTACCGGCCAGTGCGGGCGACGTTCCGGCCGAGCGAGAGTCGGTGTCCCGGTGCCAGCGCATGAACTCCGTTGAACGGGGTCATTGACTCTCGTATCGGGCTGGGCATATCTGGGGAGGTTAACCGCGCGGCAAGCCAGGTCCGTGACACTGGCGCATCGATCAGGCGGCGTAGCACGTCCGCGTGGTTGGAAACCACGGTGGCCTTGTTGATGTGGCAGGTGTAAACCCTTCGGAAACCCGTCACGTCACCAAATACCACCATCCCGTCGGGACCGCTGATGACGAGGTGGTAGCTGCCACGCATGGATGTCAACGCATCGAAGTCACCCCGTCGGGCCGAACGTTCAACATTCTTTCGCAGCTGCGCCGAATCAACCAGGCAGCTGCCGATTACCGCCACACGTATCGCGCCGAAGAAAACCGTGCGGAGATCGTCTCCATTCCTGTGGTTCACCATCAACCACGGTCGACCAGAAGCGTGTGCCGCCGCAGGGCCGGCTTCGGCCAACAGTGATCGTGCGACTGGTTCGCAGTGATCCAAGTCGGGCAACGCGCACCACCAACGAACCCGACCTGCACTACCTCGTTCCCTCGTCGCGGTCATGGCGACCAGTAGCCACCAGCATCACCGTCGTCTGAGTGTGGCCTGCTGTAGTTACCCCTTGTTACACACCCGAAATCACCAACCACCGTCAACTCTGGTGGCTCGTACGGCTCCAGACCAGCGGTATCGGACGATTCATCGTTGGTCATCGGCAGCCCCTGTCACGATCGAACATGTCCCGACGTGGCGCGACCCCACGCAATACTCATAGTAACCTATTATACACGTACCGTGACAGTAGTTTGCCTGGTTCTTTGAGGGACCGCCCCTGCCTCTGGTTCCTCCTCCGCCGGTCCGTGTAGCTGGTACGCCCAGTGGCATCCGGTCTGGAGCATCTGGCGCCCAGGAGCCCAACGCGCCGCCCCGCCCCGGTGGCGCGTGGGCTCACCCCCTGGCCGGGGCGTGGGCCTCGACCTCCACGAGGCCACCGAGCACGGTGGGCAGCGGGCCCTGGTGCAGCACGCCGAGGCGCTGGGTGGCGCGGGTGAGCGCGACGTACAGTTCCGCCGCTCCACGCGGGCCGTCGGCGAGGATCCGCCCCGGCTCCACGATCAGGACGGCGTCGAACTCCAGCCCCTTCGTCTCCGACGCCGGCACCGCGCCGGGAACGCCCGGCGGCCCGATCACCACACTCGTGCCCTCCCGGCCCGCCTCGTCCCGGACGAACTCCTCGACCGCGGCCGGCAACTCGGCCTCGGTGACCCGCCGTGACCAGGGGCGGACACCGCAGGCGCGCACCGACTCCGGTGGCTGGACCCCGGGGGCGAACTCCGCGAGCAGCGCCGCCGCGACGGACATGATCTCGGCCGGCGTCCGGTAGTTCACCGCCAGCGGCCGGTACGCCCACCGGCCCGGCACGTACGGCTCCAACACCGCCTCCCACGAGGTCGCCCCGGCCGCCGACCGGCGTTGCGCCAGGTCACCGACCACGGTGAACGACCTGCTGGGGCAGCGCCGCATCAACACCCGCCAGTCCATCTCGGACAGTTCCTGGGCCTCGTCGACCACGACGTGCCGGTAGGTCCAGTTCCGGTCGGCCGCCGCCCGCTCGGCGACATCCCGGGTGTCGCCCTCGACGAAGCGGTCCGCCAGGTCCTCCGCGTACAGGAGGTCCTGGGCGAGCAGGTGGTCCTCGTCGTCCATCAGGTCGTGGCGTTCGGTCTGGAGGATCTCCAACACGCCGGCCGCGTACTCGGCCTCCGCCCGCTGCTCCCGGTCCGCCGCCCGCTCGGCCCGCGCCGCCGCCGGGTCCCGGCCCAGCAGGTCGACCAGTTCGTCGAGGAGCGGCACGTCCGACACCGTCCACGCCTCCCCGTCGGAGCGCAGCAGCGCCGGGTCCGCGCCGGCCGCCCGCAGCCGTTCCGGCGACGTGTACAGCGGCGTGAGCAGGGTCTCCGGGGTCAACACCGGCCACAGTTCGTCGACGGCGGCGGTGAAACCCGCGTGCTCGGCGAGTTCGGTGAGCAGGTCCGCCCGCATGTCCTCCCACGCCTCCTTGTCGTCCCTGGTCAGCCAGCCCTTCCCGATCCGGGCGATCGCCCGTTCGGTGAGCACGTAGGTGACGATCTCCACGAACACCGCGCGGGCCTCGTTGTGCGGGAGGCCGCTGGCCCGCGCCTCCTGGCGGGCCCACTCCGCCGTCTCGGCGTCGATCCGCACCGTGACGTCCTCCAGCTCGATCGGCAGCGGCCGCTCGGGAAGCCGTTGCCGATCGGCGACCGCGGCCGCCAACACGTCCAGGATCCGGAGTGAACCCTTCAGCCGCGCGACCTCAGGAGTGTCCTCGGCGGCCACCCGGAGACCGGGCACGAGGCCGCCGGGAGTCGTGAACACCACGTTCGACTCGCCCAGCGACGGCAGCACCCGGCTGATGTGGTTCAGGAACGCCGGGTTGGGGCCCACGACGAGCACGCCGTGGCGTTCCATCCGGTCCCGTCGCGTGTAGAGGAGGTACGCGACGCGGTGCAGGGCCACCACGGTCTTCCCGGTTCCCGGGCCGCCCTCGATCACCAGGACCCCGGGGTGGTCCAGCCGGATGATCTCGTCCTGCTCGGCCTGGATGGTCGCCACGATGTCGCGCATGCCCTCGCCGCGCGGGGCGTTCACGGCGGCGAGCAGTGCCGCGTCCCCCCGTTCGTCCCCACCCGGTCGGCCGAGCACCTCGTCGGTGAAGCCGACCAGGTGGCGTCCGCGCGAGTGGAACTGCCGGCGCCGGCGCATGTTCTCCGGGTTCGCGGCGGTGGCCACGTAGAACGCGCGGGACGCGGGTGCCCGCCAGTCCAGCAGCAGCGGCGTGTAGTCGTCGTCCCTGTCGAGGATCCCGATGCGCCCGATGTAGGTGCGCTCGCCGGTCACGGCGTCCAACCGGCCGAAGCACAGCCCGCCGTCGGCCACCGCCAACCGCCGGATCTCCCGGCCGGCGGCGCGCACCCGCACGTCACGCTCCATCGGCGATCCCCCGTCGCCGGCCAACGCCGCCTGGTGTTCGGCGGTCGCCCGTTCCCGTTCCTCGTCGAGCCGCGCGTACAGCCCCGCCACGTACGCCCGCTCTGATCGCAGTTCGTCCTCGTACCCCTGAACTGACACGTTCCCCTCACAGTGCCTGGAGATGGTGTGAGCCTCGGCGGTTTCCTCGCGTGCCCGGAGGAGCCGCCGGTTCCCCCTGCCCGTTCGCCCCGCGCCGATCCCACCCTCGGGGCCACGAGGAGGCGTTTCCCGAGGTGACGCGTCTGGTCGCGGCCACGGATCCGCCTCGTCGTGCCGTCCGCTCGCGGTGGGTGGCACTCGGGTTCGGCGTCGCCGTGCGTCCGTCCGTCGACGGCGGCACGGCCACGCCTCCCCGCCAGTGTCCACGGCTGCTGGCTTCGGCCGGGCGATTCTGGAGCATCACCGGGGTCTTGCCGCAAGACCCCGGGTGCGCTATATGTTGAACTTGGCGGGGAGCGGAGCCGTGTTCCCGGTGTGCAGCTGGTGTGTTCGCGCCGCCCGCGTCCATTCCTCGTGGTGACTCCGCCCGCCGCTTCGTCGCGTTCGCGCTCGTTCTCCCTGGTCCGCCTGGCACGACCGTTCGGGCGCCCTGAGGTCGTGCTGCCCCGCCCACATCCGCGCTGTCGCTCGCGCCGCCCGTGCGCGCGCACCGCGCGGCGGCTGGGCGGCCCCCGGCGCACGTGTCTGGCTCGGCAGCAGGTCAGCGGCGTGCGTGGCGACGACGGGGGAACGCGCACCAACGAATCTGACCGACGTCGAGGTGTGGGCGAGCGTGCCGAGATCGCGGGCCGGACGTCGGGTCCTCGGACCGCCGGTGCCGGCGCGGCTCGGCCTCAGGCGGTCCGCTCCCCCCGCCGCGCGGCCACGGCCACGCGCGGGACGGCCTCCCCGGTTCCGGGCACCTCGCGACCGGGCTTGTCGTGAGCCGAGGGCATCCGCGTGGAGACCAGCACCTCCTCGACGAGGCCGAGCAGGTACCGGATCTCCCCGACGGTCGGCGTCAGCTCGTAGGCGTGCAGGTGGCAGGCGCGGGAGAGCCCCTGCCACGCCCGGCTCATCGGCGTGGCGATCTCGGGGTGGAGCTCGCCGAGCACGAGGAGCCTCGACCGCGTCGTGGGTCTCCCGTCAGTGCGCAGGGGCAGGTCGGCCCGCACCCAGAGCTGGTTCAGGACCTGTTCCAGCGCGTAGCGGCCGAGGAACGCGGAGCCCCGCAGCGCGACGCCCGGCCCGAGTCCGAACCGACCCGCCGCGAGAGCCCGCGCCAGCCCGAGTGCCCTCCCGGCGGGCACGTCCTCCGTGTCGCTCACGCCAGCTTCCCCAGGGCCGCCACGAACTCCTCCAGACCCTTGACCGCGGCCTCCGGGCCGAGGGAGAGGCCCTTGTGCACCTGTCCGTTGCAGAGGGCCAGTGTCTGGTTCCGCGAGGGGGAACGACCGCACCAGTCGTTGAGTTCGTCCTGCCCGCCGAGAGCCAGCGTCACCCGCTCCCGGGTCAACCTGGCTTCCTCCCAACGCCGTTCCCGCTCCTCGCGGGACATGCCCTGCCTGGACTGGTGGCGGTCGTGGAGGTCCTTGGCGGCCGACTCCACCGCCAACCGGCAGATCCCCGGTAGTGCGAGGTGGAGCGCCTCGACGGGCAGGGCCGGGTCCTTCACCAACGCCCGGGCGTCCTCGACGTGCCGGAACGCCGGGCTCGGGCAAGGCCGCACCTTGACCGCCGAGTTCATGCCCCGGGTGACCTCGATGACACGGGCCTCCACTCCCAGGGTCCGCACGGCCTGGGGGAGGCGGTCGTCGTGGGTGAAGACCACCACCTGGCGGTCCTGGGCGATCCGCTCCAGCACCCGCACGAACCCGTCGATCTTGGACAGGTCGAAGGCCTGGATCGGGTCGTCGAGCACGACGAACCGGAACGGGCTGGACGGCGCGGTGGCGCGGGGGAGGAACAGCGAGAGGCTGAGGGCGTGGGACTCGCCCTGGCTGGTCAGGCCGAGCGCGGAGCCCTCCTCACCGTCCACGCCTGCGGTGAACCGAACTGTGCGGCGGGTGTGCCGGCCCTTCAGGGTCAGGTTGCCCAGGCTGACGTTGCTCTCCTGTCGGAGGCTCGCCCAGACCTCCTGGATCTCGCCCGACAGCTCGGCGACCCGCTCGTCCCGGATCGTGGTCTCGTTCCTCTCCAGCCACTTCACGGCCTGGTCGGCGGCGCGCACCACCTCCCTGTGGGGTTCCGCGCGTTTGTTGGCGTCCAGCCAGCGGGACAGTTCGAGGGCGACGGGTGCCCAGCGTTCCTCGCGTTCGTCGAGGTGGGCGGCGGCCTGCTCGCGGACTTCGGCCATCGCGGCGGCCAGCTCGGGCCGGCGGGCGAGGAGGTGGTCGGCCAGCGCGGGCAGCTCGGTCGGGGCGTCGAACCAGCGGTTCGTCGCGGCGGTGAGGGCGGGCAGGGCCGGGAGGGCGAGGGGCTCCTCGGTCGCCGGGGGCGTGGGCACCGATTCCAGCAGCGCCCGCGCCTGCCGGCGGGCCTCGGTGGTCCGCTCCGCGACCCGCCGTTGCCGTTCCGCGTCGAGGTGGTGTTCCTGGAGGGTGTCCTCGGCCTTGCGCCGCCACTCCCCGTCGAGGCGGCCCGTCCCGCACACCGGGCAGTCCCGTTCCCCCTGCTCGGCGTGCAGTTCCAGGGCCTGTCGCAGCAGGTCGAGACGCCGGGCCTCGGTCCGGGCCCGGTGGGCCGTGAGTTCCTGTTCGGCCGTGTGCGCCGCCCGGAGGGTGTCGGCCGCGTCCCGCACCTCGTCCTCGGCGGGGGCGGTGAGGGTGGAGAGGATGCGCAGCGACCGGGTGGTCTCCTGCTGGCGTTCGTCGGTGCCGGTGGCGAGCGAGGTGAGCAGTTCGAGGTCACGTTTCCTCCCCAGCGCGGTGCGTGCGCGCTGGGCGCGGTCGTCCGGGACGTCCGCCAGCGTCTTCCTCAGCTCCCGAGACAGCTTGTCGGCGTGCTCCACCTCGTCCTTCGGCGCCTTGCGGCTTTCCTTGAGGTGGTTGATGGCCGAGGTGAGCCGGTCGAGGCCGAGGATCCGGGCGATCGCCTCGTGGAGCTTCATCGAGGTGGCGTGGAGCAGGGCGTTCATCTCCTGGTAGGACATGATCGGCCGGTAGTTGCGCAGGGCCTCCGCCCACCCGAGCGGGTCCCGGCCGGGGACCCGTCTCCCCAGCACTGTCCCGGTGCGCGGCTGGGTCCAGGGCTGCTGGTCGGTGTAGTCGGCGTCGCGGTCCCAGTCGATCCCGACCAGGACGTTCTCCGCCGCGCCGTCGACGGCCAGCTCGACGGCCACCGAACAGCGGCCCCGGTGGTGCAGGTTCCGCCACTGGGTGGCCCAGGGCGACTGCTTGGAGCGCTCCGGCTCGCCGCCCCAGCGGAAGGTGCCGCCGGTGAGCGCGGTCTCCAGGCCCTCGGCGAAGCTGGACTTCCCGGAGCCGTTGCGCCCGGTCACGATGGTCAGCCCTGGCCCGGGGTGCAGGCTGAGCGTGGTGGCCGATCCGATGCCCCGGAACCCCTCGACCCGGATTTCCCGGAGGTAGGCCGTCACCGGCCGCACCGTGTCCTCGCCCGCGCTGCCCCGCTCTCCACCGATGGTGGAGAGCAGGTCGGCCAGCTCGTCGGGGCTCTCCAAGGCCGCCAGGACCAGTTCCTTCGCGCGGTCTCCCAACGAGTCGTCCTCGGTGGCGCGGGCGGCCAGCTGAGTGACGAGGGAGGAGTCAACCATCGGGCACGTACCTTTCCACCGGGTGATCGGGTCGGCGGTGCCCTATTGGAGTGTGGAGCCGGGGAGAACACGAGGATTTCACCCGCGTTCCACCCGAAAGTGAGGAAAGCTCGGCCACCAGGTGAAACAGGCTCGTGATCGGGGTCAACCCGAACGGAGCACCGGCCGGTCCCGGCGAGAAACACCGTCGCGGAATTCGCGCCTCGGCCGTCGGAATGGTCTGCCGGCGGCACGGAGATGATCCGCCGAAGCCGTGGGGCGACGGCCGGCGCGTCGATCGAGGCGGCCGACGCGAGGAATCGTGGCGGTTGGCGCTCGCGCCTCCGTCAGCCGTCCCGCAGCAGCTCGCGGAGCGGCTGCCTCGCCTGTGCGCGCGGGTCCGGCTCGCTCTCGATCAGGGCGTTGACGACCCGACCGTCCACCAGGGCGATCAGGTGCCGGACCCGGTCCCGGTCCGAGGGGGCGCCGGCCAGTCGCAGGGTCTCGGCGATCAGGTCCTCCAGCTCGGCGCTCATGGCCCGCATCAGGGGGGCGAGGTAGGGCCGGCGGGGGGTGGTGACGAACCGTTCGTACCGGACCAGGATCGACTCCAGTTCGCGGTCGCCGGCCGGGGTGCCGAGCAGCAGGTCCAGCAGCAGCTCCACGAGTTCGCTCCGGTCGTGGCCGCCGCCCGCCAGTTCGTCGAGGCGACGGCGGCCCTCGGAGAGTTCGAGGCGCCCCCGGTGTTCGACCGCCGCCGCGATCAGGTCGTCCAGCGAGTCGAAGTAGTAGGTGGTGGAGGCGAGCGGGAGATCCGCGCGTTCGGCGACGGCGCGGTGCCGGATCGCGTCGAACCCGCCCTCGCCGAGGAGTTCCGCGGCGGCGGCCACCAGTAGTTGACGGCGACGTTCGCCCTTCGGTGTGCTGGCTGCTGCGGTCATGGCATCCGATCCTGCCAGGCGGGGAACCGGCCGGCCGCCGTCAGTGACCGCCGCCGCTCAGGTTCAGGCCGATGACCCCGGCGACGATCAGCAGCAGCGAGATGATCTTGAGGGTGGAGACCCCGTCGCCGAGCCAGACCATGCCGATCACGGCGGTCAGTGCCGCGCCGATCCCCACCCACACCGCGTAGGCGGGTCCGACCGGCAGTTCCCGCATCGCCCACGCCAGGCCGGCGAAGCTGATGACCGCGAAGACGGCGAAGCTCACCGAGGGCCACAGCCGGGTGAACCCGTTCGACAGTTTGAGCGAGATCGCCCATGCCGACTCGAAGATCCCGGACACGATCAGCACGACCCAGGCCACGATGGTCCCTCCCCGTTCTCCCGGCTTCCCTACCAGCGGTTTCGCTGATTTGGCACGACCGTACCAGTTTTTCCGTGTAGCAGGGTGCCGCCACGTGGTGGCGTCCCCCACCACCACCGAGGGATCCGTGGATCGCGGGGTGCTGGCCCTCCGCCCGTCGCACCGGGCCCGCGCTGTTCCCGGCGTTCGTCGGGGCGGCCGATGAGGTGGTGGGGGCGCGGCCGAGGAGCCGGGCGGTGTGGCGCTCACCGCCGAGGGTCCGGATCAGGCGTCGGGAGCGGCCGACCCGTCGGGGAGGTCCCTCCCCGGTGTCCCGCTGTCCCGGGCCCGGTGTCCCACTGTCGCGGTTGTGGTGTCCCGCTGTCCCGCTGTCCCGAACTCGGGACGGCTCGTGGCGGAGAAGGGGGTCCTGACCCTGTACCCCCGGCGCGGGTGGACCCGCGTTCGAGAGCGCGGGTGGACGCCTCGGGCCTCGGGGTCGTGTCGGCACCCGACGAGCGCTCCGGAACCAGAGCCGACCCCGGCCCGCTCCGCCGACGGCCTGACCCGCACGACGGCCCGACGAGCGAGGGGGTCCGGGAGCGGCTGGTACCGCCGCTGGTCGCGGTGTGCGGAACCCGGTGGAACCCGGTGGAACCCGGCAGGACCCGGTGGAACCCGGCGGAACCCGGCGGGACCCGGCGGGACCAGGCAGGGTCAGCCGAGACCGGGGCGGGGGGAGGGGAGCCTGTGGGCGGACACGGGGCGCCCGGACGTCGCCGAACCCCTCACGCCCGGAGCGCCCAGGGCCGCCGTACCCGCTGGACGGCTGGTCGCGCGGTGCTCGGCCTCCGCCAGGAGGGATGCGTGACCTCGCCGCACGCCGAGCAGGAGAACACCGCCCCCAGAACCGGCGGGCATCAGCTCGGCCCACGGGCCGAAGACAGCCGGTGCGGCCAGGGAGCACCCGCCCCGACGGGTCAGAACTGGTCGGCCAACCGCTCCCCGAGCACGGCGAGGCGGTTCACGAACGGCGGTTCCGCGTCCCGCGTCGCCGGCTCGCTCACCACCGTGAGCACCCCACCCCCCTCGGCGAGGGTGGAGTGGCTCTCCCCGTCGGGTGAGGTCTCCACGACAGGGGCCGGCACGTCCGGCGGGCCCAGCACCACCGACACCGTGCCCAGGTTCCCGTCGTCCTCCACCTGGGCGCTGGCGCCCCGGGAGTCCGGCACGCACGCCGCGTCGACGGGCCCGGGCTCCTCCGCGTCATCGGGCAGCGCCTCGGCCAGGGCGGCCGCCAGCTGGGGGTCGACCGCCCCGCAACCGGTCGGCACCGGCTCCACGGCCGGCGGGGAACCCGGCTCCAGCTCCGGCACCGGGAGGTCCGTCGGCTGCTCGGGCTCGGCCTCGTCCCGCATCGTCCCGGGTAGGTCCTCGGCCTCCGCCCGGCTCTCCTGGTCCTCCAGCGGCTGCCCCATCACCGCCGGCCCCTGCTCGGGGGCGTCCGCCTGGCCGTTAGCCAGCGGGCCCGCCACCGTCTCACCTCCACCGTCGTTCTGCCACGGCGTGGTTCCCACCACCGAGATGCCGCCGGCGAGCAGCGCGACCGCGAAGACCGACCCCCCGGCCGCCGTCATCCGGCGCCGACGGGTGATCCGGTGCGACTCCCGCGCCACGTCGCCCTCGTCGAACGAGGCGGGCGGGGTCTCCGCCCCGGCGGCCTCGCGGAACAACCCGGCAATCCGCTGTTCATCCACCACAGCACACCTCCCCACCGGCACCCGGCCGGAGTGGGCACACGGTCGCGCGTCTCATGACGCCGACCTCAGATCGTCCAGCGAGTCGCCCAGGACGCCTCGCAGGGCCTCCAGCCCCCGGGCGGTCTGGCTCTTCACGGTTCCCTCCGAGCACTTCATCACGGCGGCGACGCCCGCGACGTCCATGCCTTCCAGGAACCGCAGCACCAGCACCGCGCGCTGACGGGGGGCAACCTGTCGCAGGCCGAGCAGCAGCGCCTCCCGCGTCGCGACCCGATCGTCGAGATCCGTCGACGAGACGGGTTCGTCGGGCATCCGCTCGACCGTGTGTTCGCGGCGCCACGGCCGCCGGGACTCGTCGATCATGGCGCGGACCACGGTGCGCCGGACGTACGCGTCCAGCGCGTTCCGGTCCCTGATCTTCCGCCAACGCCGGTGCAGGGCCACGAACGCGGTCTGTGCCAGATCGTCGGCGCGGTGCCAGTCACCGCACAGCATGTACGCCATCCGTCGTACCGCCTCCCGCCGAGCCGAGAAGTACTCCGCGAACTCGGCCTCCTCACGCTGGTCCACGCGGACCTCTCCGCTCCTCGTGCCGCTGATGACAGGACGTAACACCCGCCGCTTACGGTTGCACCGGCCCTCCGACGCTTTCCCGGCGGGGTCGAGCGATGCTTTGACGCACCACTCAGGCTATGTGGTGTGATCTGTTCGTGACCAAACTAGTGCCGATCGACCTTCGTTCCGACACCGTCACCAAGCCGGACAGGACCATGCGCGCCGCCATGGCCGACGCCGACGTCGGCGACGACGTCCTCGACGGTGATCCAACCATGCGCGAACTGGAGGAGCGCTGCGCGCAGTTGCTCGGCATGGAGGCGGCGTTGTGGACGCCGTCCGGCTGCATGGGCAACACCATCGCGCTGATGGCCCACCTCCAGCGGGGTGACAGCTTCCTCGCCCCGCACCTGGCGCACGTCCTCGGCAACGAGCTGGGCACGGCGGCATGGCTCGCCGGGGGGATGCCGCAGGCGTTGCCGTGGGTCACCCCCGGCGTGCCCGCCGCCTCCGACATCACCGCGGCCTCGGCCAGCGCCGGGCCCTACTACGCGCTGCGGACCAGGCTGTTCTGCCTGGAGAACACGCACAACGCGGCCGGAGGCGCGGTCGTCGCACCCGACGAGCACGCGGTGCTGGTCGCGGCGGCGCGGGAGGCCGGACTGCGGGTGCACCTGGACGGGGCGCGGCTGTGGAACGCCTCGGTGGCGATGGAGGTCCCTCCCGCCGCCCTGACGGTGGGCGTCGACACCGCGCAGGTGTGCCTGAGCAAGGGGTTGGGCGCGCCGGTCGGCTCGGTCGTCGCCGGCTCGGCGGAGTTCGTGGCGGAGGCGCGCCGACTCCGGAAGATGCTCGGCGGCGGGGTCCGGCAGGGCGGTGTGCTCGCCGCCGCCGGCCTGGTCGCCCTGGACCGCGTCGACCAGCTCGCCGAGGACCACCAGAACGCCCGGCTGCTGGCCGACGGCCTGCGGGAGATCGGCTGGCAGGTCGACACCCCCCAGACCAACATCGTGCTCGCCACCACCCTCGACCTGCCGACCACGCTGAGCAGGCTGACCGCCCTTGGCGTGCACGCCAGCGCGATGGCCGGCCGGGTGCGGATGGTGACGCACCGCGACGTCACCAGGGCCCAGATCAAACAGGTGCTGCGGCGGATCGGCAAGGACGCCACCCGGCCCAGCGGAGGACGTTCCCTCGGCTCATCCCGCGCCAGCGCGTCCTGACCCGGTGGCCGAGGGCGGGCGGCACCGCGACCCGGCAGGACCGCTCCGCGGTCCGTCGAGGTCGGCGCGCACCCCACCCGACGCCGGACCGGCGGCCAGCCGGCCGCCCACCTCATCACTCCCCACGGGGATCGCACGCCCGGTCCCGGCCCACCGGCCGGGACGGAAAGGGCACCGCCGAACGGGCAGCGCCCCACGCGCCGCCGTCGTGGACCGCGACGGTGCCGCGAGGGCCACCGGTGTCCGCCACCGGCCACCCCGGGCCACGGCACCGGCCCGGCCAGCCGACCTGACCGGGTGACCGGTCAGGTCATCGGGGCAACTGCTTCTGGTTCCTCCCCTTGATGGCTCCGTACGCGGCGGTGCCCACGAAGAGCACGGCACCGACGATGAGGAGCCACCAGAGCGCCTTGAACACGGCGCCCAACACGGCCAGGCCGAGCCAGATCACCAGCAGAACTCCGACGACCTTCCAAATCGTCGACATGTGCGCCTCCCTCACGGCGTTCTCGGGACGTCGGCGAAGCCCCGGCTTGTCGAAACCAGCTTCGCACGGCCGGCCGGCACGCGAGACGGTCCCGCCCCGGTATCAGGGAAATCTCCGGGTGCGCCCGGAGAGCCCGCGACCGCGCGCGGGGGCGGCGGAGGGCACCCCCGCCCGGTCGGCCAGGCCCCGCCTCCGCCTCCGCCTCCGAGGGCGAGCCCGGCACGAGCGCCCCGCGCCCCGGTCACCCACACCGAACGGGACGGGAACCGGGCGGTGTCTCCTAGGCTCGGGGCATGTCCTCCCAGCGCAGTCTGGCCACCGCGGCCAGCCGGGCCCAGGTGCCGCCGTTCTACGTGATGACCGTGCTCGACGCGGCGGCCCGCCGCCAGCGGGAACGCGGTGACGTGATCTCCCTGGCCGCCGGACAGCCGTCCACGCCCGCCCCGGCCCCGGTCCGCCGCGCGGCGGCCTCGGCGTTGGAGGGCAGCACGCTCGGCTACACCGAACAGCTGGGGACGGCCGAACTCCGGGCGGCCATCGCCCGGCACTACGGCACCACCTACGGGGTCGACGTGCCAGCCGAGGCCGTGACCGTGACCTCCGGGGCGTCCGGCGCGTTCCTGCTGACCTTCCTGGCCGCCTTCGAGGCCGGGGACCGGGTGGTGCTGACCCGCCCCGGCTACCCCGCCTACCGCAACATCCTGCGCGCGCTGGGCTGCGAGGTGGTGGAGCTGCCCGTCGGCGCCGACACCGGGTTCCAACCCACCGTGGAGATGCTGTCCGAGGTCGAGGGGCCGGTGCGGGGTCTGGTGCTGGCCAGCCCGGCGAACCCCACCGGTTCGGTGTTAGCCGGCGAGGAGCTGCGGGCCGTCGTCGAGTGGTGCGCCGAGCACGACGTCCAGTTGGTGTCCGACGAGATCTACCACGGCATCAGCTTCGGCGCCGCCACCTCCTCGGCCTGGGAGTTCTCCCGCGACCCCGTCGTCATCCACTCCTTCTCCAAGTACTGGTCCATGACCGGGTGGCGGCTCGGCTGGGCCCTGGTGCCGGAGGGGTTGCGCGACGCCGTGTCCGCCCTCGCCGGGAACTTCACGGTCTGCCCGCCCGCGATATCGCAGGCCGCCGCGCTGGCCGCCTTCGACCCCGAGTCCTACGCGGAGGCCGACGCGCACGTGGAGCGCTACCGGGTGAACCGCGACCTGCTGGTGTCCGGTCTGACCGGCCTGGGCATCCGGGGGATCGCACCCCCGGAGGGAGCCTTCTACGTCTACGCCGACGTGTCCCACCTGACCGGGGACAGCATGGAGTTCAGCCGGCGGTTGCTCGCCGACACGGGCACGGCCGTGGTCCCGGGCGTCGACTTCGACCCCGTCGAGGGGCGGAACTGGATCCGCATGTCGGTGGCCGGCGCCACCGAGGACATGCGGGAGGCGGTCGCCCGCATCGGGGGCTGGTTGCCGACCCTCACCTGATGACGGCACGGCGTCGACGGGGTCAGCGGCCGCCGGCCCCGTCGACGTCCAGCCGCCGCGTCATGAAGACGCTGTTCGGGTCCTCCCGGTAGTCCCCGAACGGCGGGCAGGGCGTGAACCCGTGCCGCGCGTAGAGCCGGCGGGCGGGCGCGAAGAAGTCCTCGCTGCCGGTCTCCAGGCTCACGTCCCGGTAGCCCCGGCGGCGGCACTCCTCGAGCAGGAAGCGGAGCAGGTGCGCGGCCACCCCGCGGCCCCTGGCCTCCGCCCGGGTCCGCATCGCCTTGATCTCCCCGGCCACTGGGGACAGCCGCCGCAGCGCCCCGCAGCCCAGCAGGGCGTCCCCCTCCCACACCGTCCAGAAGGACACGTCCGGCGCGACCAGCCCGCTGTGGTCGAGGGCGTGCACGCTCTCCGGGGGCGAGGTGGCGCGCATCTCGCCGAGGTGTTCGGCGACCAGCTCGCGCACCTGGGGCCGGGACAGGTCGTCACGGTCGATCGTCAGCGGGGGCACGGCCGGTTCTGAGCTGGTCACGGCAGCAGCCTAGGCGCTTCGCCGCCCCACCCAGGGCCGGACCGCCCCCGCCGTGAGCGCCGTCCCATCGCGGCGTCGACCACCGTCGAGGGCCGGTGGGGCGCCCGCCGCCGGTGGTCCGCCGGGAAGGCGGAGCCGGCGACGGGAACCCCGGCCCGGGTCAGGCGGCGTCGCCCGCCCTGTCCCGCTCCCGTCGGCGCGCCACCGCGCCGAGGACGAGGTCCAGGGCGAGGAACGCCGCGAGGCTGATCCCCAACAGCGGCAGCCACCAGCCGACCAGGCCGGCGACGGCGAGGACGGCGGCCACCCCCCACCACGGCGCCCGGCGGAAGGCGCCCCGGCCGGGGGCCCGCCCGCCGAACGCGCCCGGCTCACGGGTCGGTCGACGCCTCCACCACATGGCGTACCCGAGGACCACCATCACCGCGATCCCGCCGGCCACACCGACGAGCAGGATCTGGTTCGGCAGCCCGAACATGGTGCCCATGTGGATGTCGACACCCCACCGGGACAGCTTCGCGGCCAGCGGGTAGTCGTCGAAGTCGACCCGGTCGACCACCTCCATCGTCGTGCCGTCGATGGCCACCGCGTCGACCTCGGTCGGGTAGCTGCGCTGGATCTCCTGCACCACCCACGCCGTGCCCGGCTCGGCCGGCGGCTGGATCTCCACCAGCCCGGTGTTGACGTTCACCCGTTGGGCGATCGCCAGGACGGCGTCGAAGGTCGCCGGGTTCGCATCCCCGGTGGGGGCGGTGATCACCCCGTGGTGGTGATGGTGGTCGTGCTCCCCGGCGTCCTCGGCTTCTCCGCCAAGGCTGGTGCTGACCGCCGGCGTCTCCCAACCCAGGGCCGAGCGCATCGACGACACGCTGGTCCCCCCGAACTGGGACCAGGTGATCCCGGTGGCCGAGAGGAACAACGCGCCGAGCAGCACCCACACGCCGAGCGAGGCGTGCCAGGACAACAACCGCCGCTGCCCCGTCCGCCGGACGTTCGGGACGAGGAAGTCCCGCTTCGACCGCGACCGGCGGACCCGGGCGATCCACAGGCCGAGCCCGGCGAGGACGACGACCGCCAACCAGGAGGCCGCCAGCTCGCTGTAGACGCGGCCGACGTCGCCGAGGTGCAACCCCCGGTGCAGGTTGTTGATCCAGGTGCGCACCGGCAACGCGCCGCTGGTCCCGTACACGGTGAGGTCACCCCGGACCTCACCGGTACCGGGGTCCACGAAGACGGCCCGCGACTCGCTCGGGCCCAACCCCTCCTCCGCGAACATCACCCGCGTCGTGTCGCCCGGTTCCGGGGCGGGGCGCACCGCGCTGAGCGTCGCGCCCTCGCCCTCGACGTGGGCCTGGGCGATCTCGATCTGCTCGGCCAACGGGAGCTGGACCTCGCTGACGGGGGCCTGGAGCTCCCGCTGGTAGATCGCCTGTTCCAGTTGCGGGGTCAGCGCGTAGAGGGCACCGCTGATCGCCGCGACGAGGATGAACGGCCCGACGAGGATGCCCGCGTAGAAGTGCAGCCGCCGCAGCAGCTGCCCCAACCACCCGCGCCGCCCGCTCCCCGCCGCCGACCGTTCCCCCCTGGTGGGCGGGGAGCTGAGGGACGTGCTCATGCCGCCCCCTCAGCCCAGCAGGGTGTCGCCGACGTAGCCGTCCTCCGCGCACCCCGGTGGGATCGCGAAGACGGCGGAGCCGATCGGCACCGTCCACTCGTTGAGCAGGTCCAGTTCGTCCAACCTGCGTTGCAGCGGCACGAACTGCCGGTCGACGTCGGTCTGGAACGAGACGAACAGCAACCCCGAGTTGGAGATCTCCGAACCCGAGGGCGCGTCGTCGTAGTTGTAGGCCCGCCGGAAGATCTTCTCGTTCGGATCGTCGCTGCGGGCCCGGCGGACGTGGGAGAACTCGGGGATCACCGGGAACCCGATGGGCGTGGTGGCCTCGAAGTCCGGTTCGTCGAACTCGTCGGTGCCCGTCAGGGGCGCGCCGTTCGACAGGTACCTGCCGACGGACTGCTCCCGGCCAGGCCGGTCGAGCCGGTCCCACCCCTCCAGGTCCATGTGGATGCGGCGCACCACCATCCCCGTGCCCCCGGCCAACCAGCCCTCGGTGTTCCACACGAGCCGCTCGAACTCCTCCGTCCCGGGCTGGGGGTTGGTGGTCCCGTCGATCTGGCCGAACAGGTTCCGCATCGTCGTGCCCGGCCGCACCGACCCGTGGGCGTGGTGGAACCCCCGCTGGGTCCACCGGACCGAGGCGAAGCCCCGGGTGTCCTTGAGCAGCATCCGCACCGCGTGCGCCACCGTCATCGGATCGTCCGCCGCGACCTGGATGAGCAGGTCGCCGTCGCTGAACTCGGGGCGGAGCCGGTCCACCCCGAAGTCGGGCAACGCCCGCAACCACTCCGGCCGGGTTCCGCCGGCGCGGTCGACCAGACCGGGGCCGAAGCCGAAGGTGACGGTCAGCCGCGCCGGGGTGACGGCGAGCTCCGGTTCCGAGTCGGCCAGGGCGGGCACACCCTGGGTGAGGCGGGCGGCGTCGTCGCTGAGGATGCGCATCATCCGCCGCAACGCGTCCGCGTCGGTGGAGTCCCGCAGGTCCAGGGCGACGAGGACGGCGTGCGCCTGCGCGGGCGTCGCCACCCCCGCCTGGTGGACGCCGTGGAAGGGAACCGTCTCCTCCCCGTTCAGGGGTGCGGCCGGCTCGCCCTCCGCCGGCCGCCGGTTGAGCACGTGGTCCGCGCCGATCGCCGTGGCCGCGCCGATCCCGGCGACGGCTCCTCCGAGGAGGAACCGCCGCCGGGTCGAGCCACGGCGACCGGAGTCGGCGCTCCGGTCGCCGGCCATCAGTGGTCCATGTCCATGTCGTGCTCGGAGTCGCCGCCCTCGTAGGACTCGTTGGCGCCCGAGTACTCCTTCACCGGTGCCGAGAACTCGAAGGTGGAGTCGTCGGAGAAGGTGAGGGTGAAGGTGACGTCCTCACCGGCATCCAGTGGGCCGGTGAGGTCCATCAACATGATGTGGTCGCCGCCCGGCTCCAGGGACAGCGAGCCGCTGGCCGGGACGACGAAACCGCCCTCGACCTCACGCATGACCATGGCGCCGGCCTCGTTCTCCACCGTCTCGTGGAGCTCCAGCACCGTGGACGCCGGCGTGGTCACGCTGACCACCGTGACGTCCTCGTCACCGCTGTTGGCCAGTTCGCCGAAGGCGGCGGACATGCCCTCCTCGGCGGCCTTCACCCACGCGTCGTCCATGCGGATGACGTCGGCGGCGGGAGCGGCCTCCGCGGGCTCCTCCTCGTCGGTGGAGGCGCAGGCGGCCAACGCGAAGGCCGTCGCGGCCGTGAGGGAGACGAGTGACGCGGTCTTCCGACTGTTCATCAGGGGTGTTCCCTTCGATGTTGCCGACTCACCCGGCGTCGGCCGAGGAGTCGGTTCCGCCGGGCCGGGCCCGGCGGCGGCGAACGAGGACCGTCAGGGCGAAGGCGGCCGTGGCCACGGCCGCTCCGATCACCCCGACCAGGACGGCGCGGGGCACACCGCCCTGTTCGTCGGTCTGACCCTCCGCGGTGTCACCCGCGCCCGTGCTGTCCCCCTGCTCGGCCCCCACGGTCGCCCCGTCGTCGCCCTGGGCCAACGGTTCGCCGTCGCCCAGGGTGAAGGGGATGATCCCGCTCACCGGGTGGCCGTCGGAGGACACCACCCGCCACCGGATCTCGAAGCCGGCGTCGGTCATGCCCTCCTCCAACGGCACCGTGACCCGGGTGCCGTCCAGTTCGGGTTCACCCGCCGCCCAGTCCCGGCCCTCCTCGTCGACCACGATCACCGCGGCCCCGATCGTCAGGACGTTGCCGGAGAACTCCATCACCACCTCGGAAGGGGGCGACTCGAGCCGTTCCCCCGCTTCCGGGGTGCTGGACAACAGCTGGTCGTGGGCGAAGGCCGGCGTGACCGGCAGGAGCAACGCGCACAGCGTGAGGAACGCGCCCAGGAGCAGCGCGCGTGGACGTGACAGGACAACGGGCACGACGGGGACCTTTCTTCGGCCGGTACGCCGCGAGCGACGGCAGAAGGAGACGCCGCACGCTGTCGGCGCTGGGAGGGGAACCACCACCCGGGGCGGTGGACGGAGACGTCAGACCACGCCGAGAGGGGGCGGTCCCCGCCGTCGGCACGCCGACGGGAAGTACCCGAGAGGGAGGAGCACCCGGTCCCCGTACCCGCGGGGTAACCGCACGTCGGGGGCGTGCGGTGGGCGGAGGTCGAGGACGTGCAGCCGGTGCCGCAGCCACGCGGCGAACGCCGCCGCGAGCCGGCGGAGCCCCACCAGGGCGGCTTCGCCCCGGTACAGCGCCGCCACCGTGATCACCGCCGCCGCCCCGTGCCACAACCACATCGACGGCCCGCCGTGCAGGTGCGGCTCGACCACCGCCGCCGAGGTGCCCAGCGCGTGGTGGTGCTGGTGGTGGTGCTCGTGGAGCACCGGCGGCCCGTGGTGGTGGTGCGCCGCGTGCGGATCGGCCCCGACCACGAAGAGCAGGTGGAACAGCACCTGGCTGGCCGCCACCGAGACCGACAACCGCGCCAGCGACAGCGACCGCCCGGCCAGCGCCACGCACACGACCACCGACACCGCCAGGGGCACGGCGACGCCCGACCAGGCCGGCGGGGTCCCGCCTCCCGCGACGTGCGAGACCAGGGCGAGGAAGGTGGCTACCGACGCGGCGGCCGTCCCCCGGAGGAGTCGGCGAGCTGGCGGTGTCGGCACGGCGCGATTGTCGCAGTTCGGCCGCCGGTGGGGACACGGCCCATAGGTCCCGTCCCCTCTCGGCCAACCGGAGTAGCGGTGGGCGGCCGTGATCCCCTGACCTCGATGGACGCCGCCGCGCGGCGGAGCGGGATGGCCGTCTCCCTCCGTGCTCAGTCGCCGACCCGCCCCGCCGGCAGGGGGGTGATCCGTGCGGCGCGGACGGCGTTGAGGATGACCAGGACCTCGGCGAGCTCGTGGACGAACACGACGCTGGCCAACCCGAGCGCCCCCGACACGGCCAGCGGGACGAGCACCGCGATGATCCCCAGCGACAGCGCCACGTTGCCCAGCATGATCCGTCGGGCCCGCCTGGCATGTCGGAGGACGTGCGGGAGGTGCCGCAGGTCCTCGCCCATCAACGCGACGTCGGCGGTCTCGATGGCCACGTCGGTGCCCACCGCTCCCATCGCGATGCCCACCTCGGCGGTGGCCAGTGCCGGCGCGTCGTTGACCCCGTCACCGACCATCGCCACCGTGCGGCCCCGCCGGGACACCAGGGCGGCCTTGTCCTCGGGTAGCAGCTCGGCGTGCACCTCGCGGATCCCGGCGCGGTCGGCGAGCGCCCCGGCCGTCACCCGGTTGTCGCCGGTCACCATCACCGTCTCGATGCCGAGCCGCCCCAACCGGGCCACCACCTCGGGGACTTCCGGGCGCGGCTCGTCCCGGACGGCGATCGCGCCGAGGACCGTGCCGTCGACCTCGACGACCACCACGGTGGCGCCCAGCGACTGGAGCCGGGTGACCTCGGCGCGCAACGACCCCGGGTCGACCCAGCCCGGTTTGCCCAACCGCACCCGCCGCCCGGCCTGGCGTCCCCGCAGTCCCCGGCCGGGCACGGCGGTGACGTCCTCGGCGTCGGGGACTGCGTCGGTCGCGCCGAGGATCGCCCGGGCCAGCGGGTGCTCGCTGCGCGCCTCCAGCGCGGCGGCGACCGCCAGGACGTCCTCGCGGCGGCCGTTCCCCGGGGTGACGACGTCGATCACCTCCGGCTCGTTGCGGGTGAGGGTGCCCGTCTTGTCCAGCGCGACGGTGTCGACACGCCCCAGTTCCTCCAGGGCGGAGCCGCCCTTGACGAGCACCCCGTGCCGGCTCGCGGCACCCACGAACGCGACGACGGTCAGCGGAACCGAGATCGCGAGCGCGCAGGGGGAGGCGGCGACGAGGACGACGAGCGCCCGTTCGACCCACACCGACGAGTCGCCCAGCAGCGCGCCGAGGACACCGACCACCGCCGACAGCACCATGATCGCCGGGACCAGCGGTCGGGCGATGCGGTCGGCCAGCCGCTGCCCCCGCCCCCTGCGGTCCTGGGCCTCCTCGACGATGTGCACGATCCGCGCCAGCGAGGAGTCCGAGGCGGGGACGGTGACCTCGACCTCGACCGCGCCGCCCCCGTTGATCGCGCCCGCGTGCACCGGGGTGCCAGGACCGGCCTCGACGGGCATCGACTCGCCCGTGATCGCGGACAGGTCGAGCGTGGTGCGCCCGGAGCGCACGATCCCGTCGGTGGCCGCCCGCTCACCCGGTCGGACCAGCATCACCTCGCCCACGGCGATCTGCTCGGGCGGCACCGCCACCTGGACTCCGTCCCGGAGGACCGTCACGTTCGGCGGCACCAGGTCCAACAGCGCGCGGAGACCGTCCCTGGTCCGGCGCACCGCGTGGTGTTCCAGGCCCTCGGCGACGGAGAAGAGGACGCCGAGCATCGCGGCCTCCGCGAACTGGCCGAGAGCCACCGCCCCCACCGCCGCGATGGTCATCAACGTTCCCACGCCGATCCGGCCGCGCAGCAACGCCCGCACGGCCCGGGGAGCGAACGTGGCCGCGCCGACGACGGCGGCGGCCAGCTCGACGACCGCGCCGACCCGCTCGTCACCCCAGGTGGAGATCAGCCACCCGGCCACCAACAGCAGGGCCGCCACGGCCGCCACGTGGAGCTCGCGGACCTGCCACAACCGTCGCGGTCCCCGCTGTTCGGCGTGGTCCCGGGGGCCGGGCTGGTCTCGGGTCCCGGGGTGTTCCTCCCGGGGGGCGCAGCACTCGTCAGCCACGGTCGCCACCCCGGCCGGCCTCAGCCCGCTCCGGTGCTCCGCCGTCGAGCTCCCGCCCCGCCGCGGGGCCGGTCAGGGCGTCCACAGGGGATGCGGCATCGGGAACGGCGGTGACCAGCGGCCGGCCGCTCCCGGTGAGCCAGTGCGCCACCAGGCGCCCGTCGCGGCGGGCGGCACTCCCGAGCCGCCGGCGGTGGTGTGGAACCGGGTCCCTGGCCCGACCCGTCACCCGGGCGCCGTCGCGCACGCACGGCTCGTCACCGGCCAGTGGCGCCGCCAGGCGGATCCGCTCCACGTGGGGGAGGTCCAGGCGCGGTGGCTCGCATGAGTTCCAGTCCGAGGCGATCACATCAACAAACTAACACTCGTTGTTCTGTTGGTATGTGAGCTGGTGGAGAGATGAGACCCAGGCCAATACCCGTTGGCCCTCGGGGTCACCGGCTGCTTGTCGTGGCCGAGGCGGAGCCCGCATCGGACGACGCACCACTCGGGGGCGGGCCGATGCGGGCCCAGTCGCCGTGCTTGAAGCTGACCCGACCCGCGTAGCTGATGCCCAGCTCGACCTCGGGCTCCCAGGACCACAACCGCACCCGCGCCCACGCCGGGACGCGTCGGCGGCGGCGTTTCAGCGACACCGTCTCGCATATACGGAAGGAGTTTTCACTCCAACGGATTAGGTGTGACCCTGCCGGCAGAAGAGGCGACGGCGGCGGTGGCTACCTGGTCACGCTGCGGAGCAAGGATGGCAAGCTAAACGACATGCCCACACCCACCGTGCGACGGCTACAGCTCGGCAACGAGCTCCGCCACCTGCGCGAACGCACAGGTCTGACGCTGGAGGAAGCGGGGAAGGCGATCGAACGCTCGCAAGCCGTGATGTCTCGGCTGGAGCACGGCGTCACAGGTCTGAGGCAGCGCGACCTGCGAGCGTTGGTGGAGTTCTACCAGGAGCGTGTCATCGACAACGACGCGGTGGACGTGGAGTGGTACCTGAGCCTGAACAAGGGCGCCGACCAACGCGGGCAATGGAGTGGCTACCGCACCGCGTACGCGAAGTACTTCCGGATGGCCGTCGACCTCGAAGCCGACGCCTCGACGATCAACTGGTACGAGGTCGAAATCATCCCAGGACTGTTGCAGACCGAGGAGTACGTCCGAACACTGTTCACCGAGGCAGGGGCTCGAAACGCCCCAGAGAGCATGATCCAAGCGAGGCTGGAGCGTCGGCATGTGCTCACGGCGGAGCGACCACCGTGCGTCACCTTCGTACTATCCCAGTCCTGCGTTGAACGGATGGCAGGATCACCTGAGGTCATGCAGGGCCAGATACAACACCTGCTCGACGTTTCTGAGCGAGACAACATCAATCTGCACGTTCTTTCGTTCCGTTCAGGGATGGCTAGCGATGCTCGCTACCCGTTCACCCACTACGTGATACCCGCCATCGGAAACGCTCCCCCGCTGGAATTCGGGTTTGTCGAGCCATACGAAGGGGGCCAGTACCTGGACGACCTGGACTCCCTCACCAGGTACAAACAACTCTGGAGCAGGCTCCTTGGCGCGGCGTTGGACACTGCTAGGACTCGCGACTACCTCATGAGCGCAAAGAAGAGTTACTCAGAATAAGGATTGCGCAGATGGCAGCAGAACCAACCATGACGAACTGGCGGAAGTCGAACCACAGCAGTTCTGCCAACGGTGGATGCGTGGAGATCGGCGGCGCGCCTGGCCTCGTCGGCATCCGCGACACCAAGAACCGTGCCGGGGGCACCCTCGTCGTCAGCCGCGAGGCCTTCAGTAGCTTCCTCATGTCGGTCAAGGCAGAGCGCCTCTGACACCCACCGGCCCGCCGGCCAACCACCCACCCGGCCGGCGGGCACCCCGCCCAGCCGTCAACGCGAGCCTTGCTCGCGACGGCTACGGACGAGCTTGGTCACCGTGCTAGGCCAAACAGGGGCGGCGGCATACCAAGTCGACCGATAGCCCACCCTCCGACGAACCGGCAATCTGGGTAACTGGTCCCTACTTGCCGAACCGGGAACCCACGCGGGTCGCACCACACCTCCCGGCCCACGTGGTTCCCCTCTCCGAGGATGTGGCACATGAACGCTGACATGACCCTGACCAACTGGCGGAAGTCGAGTCGGAGCAGCAACGGCGCTCACGACTGTGTCGAGGTGGGTTCCACGTCGGCCGTGGTGGCTGTGCGGGACACGAAGAACCGTGCTGGTGGGATACTCGTCTTCGACCGCGAGGTGTTCGCCAACTTCGTCGGCTCCCTGAAGCGGGACGGCATCTGAGCTGGCTGCCCGCTCGGCCCGCCGCCCACCAAACCCCGACGGACCGAGCGGGCGCGCGCTCCGGGTCCGGTCCGCCCTTGGGTAGCCGGCACTACCGCTCCCCGGGCTCGACGCGATTTCTGTTGATTGCCACTCTCACCTGTCTGTCCTATCCCAACCACCGACGTCTCACACAGCCACGTTTCCCGGGTGCCGGTGGCGAACGTTTCACCCCTCCATGCCCATCGAAACGGGGCTTTCAGCGGACCGATCCGGGCGTGACACGTGCCCTGCCTACGCTGGAAGTCGCGAGCAACGAGGAAGGCAGGGCTGGCATGGTTCAGGAGTCCTCCATCGGCGCCACACTCCGCGCTCTTCGTGACGAACGTGGCCTTACCCAGGAGGGACTGGCGGACGCTGCCTCCCTGCACGTCAACACCGTCCGCAAGGTGGAACAGGGTGGAACGGCGTCCATGGAGACGTATCACCGCCTCGCCCGAAGCCTCGGCGTCACCACTGCTCGCCTGGTCGCTGGTCAACCAAGCCGGAAGCAGGTCCACGGCGACGAGGACAAGACATCACTCCTGTCTCTGCGGCGGGCCATCGCACCCCCGGTCGGAATTGACGGGCGCGCGATCAACCTTGGGGAGGAACCGAACCTCGGTGATCTCCGCGAGGCGGCGGCGGCATTCGCCACGTCCTACCGTGCGGACAGGTACCAGGACTTGGCCGCGTTCGTACCGAACCTGGTCACCTCCGCACACGCGGCCGTGGAACACTACAAGCACACTCCCCAGCAGGTTCTCGCCCATCAGGCTCGCTCGGAGATTCTTCAGCTCGCCGGCCGGTACCTGACTCAGATCAGGGCCTACGACCTCGCCCAGGTGGCGCTCACCGACGCGGTGCGCGACGCTGCGGCCGCCGAGGACCGGCTGAACTCCTCGGCCGCTGTCATCGGCCAAGCCTGGGTACTGTTGAGGCAAGGGCGCCTGGACGAGGCCGAGGAGTTGTCCACCGTCACAGCTGACCAGGTGGAGCCGCGCATGAGCATGGCCTCGGATGAGGAACTGGCCGTGTGGGGTTGGCTGCTGCTTCGTGCGAGCGCCGCCGCCGCCCGCAACAACCGTCCCGACGAAGCCCGCGAAGCTATCCGCCTCGCACGGAGCGCCGGTGCCGCACTAGCTGACGAGGTGGCGCACCGACTGCGCGGCTGGGTGAGCTTTGGCCCGATCACGGTCGAGTTGAAAGCGATCGAGAACGAGGCGATCGCTGACCGTCCCGACCGGGTCCTGGCGATGTCCAGTCCGCTCACCCAGGGATCGTGCACGTCGGACAACTGGAACAGACACCTGCTGGATGTCGCTCAGGCGCATGCTCGTTTGGGAGACGATGCGGCGGCCGCCCGGATTCTCGCCGAGCTCGCGGCTACGTCGCCCCAGTGGCTGTCCCACCAGCGGATAGCGGAGGAGACGTTCTCCGCTATCCGGAGACGGCGGAAGCGAGCTCTCACGGCCGACCAGCGCAAGATCGCGGCGCTGTTCAGCGGCTAGCGGCCCGTTGCGGGATCGGAGAGCGTGGTACCTCCCCGGGGCTACTGCCGGGAACTACCACGCTTCGTGTCTGTAACCACGAAATCACTTTAGGTAACGTCGTTATCCACGGATCTTTTCGAGGTGAAGGACGATGACGACAAGCCGCCATCCACCGGCGCTGGCCCTTCTCAACCGGGCTACCGCTCGCCGCGCGATCCCGGTGCCCGGGTTGTCCGGTGCACTGAGTATCGTCGAACAACCACAGTTGAATGTGCATCTCCGCTGCAAACGGCGTATGTCCGATCCAGCAGGCGACCCTGGTCGACTCGGACGCGACCGGCCTCGTCCCGTGGTTCCGCTGGTGCGAACACTGAGCATTCGACCCTAGTCCGTCACTCGAGTTCCTTCGTAGGCCTTCTCTAGGTCGTGGCGCTACATTGCGTTCCGCCCGAGTCGATGTCTAGGTCAGCTACGTGCCCGGCCGGGCGGGCCGCCCTCATCCCTCCGGCTTCCAGGGTTTTCCTTTTGGGTAACTACGTAGTACCCGCGTCAGATGGATCGTACCGATCGCCAGCGTTTGTGACTAGTGAATCCCATTCAGGAGTCGCCATGCTCGAAGACTTCGAGCGTAACCGCATAGCCAGCTACTTCTCTAGGATTATCCACCATCACCTTCCCGAAACCCGCGTCTCCACCATCGCGATCACGCACCTCCTGAGTGGTCGCCCTGTCTTCCTGCGCGCCCTCGCCTCCATGACCCACCTGCGCGCGGTCCTGCCCAAACCCAAGAGCATCGAACAGTTCGCCCTGCAAGAAGCGACCGCTGACTGGCAGGTCGACCGGCTCGACCGTAGCAAGCTGTCATCACCAGATGAAGCCGTGACATATCTCGAGTCCCGCGCAGCCGGTGAACGAGTGGTACTGCTAGACGTCGGCGGGTACTTCGCTCCCGCGTTGCCCGAACTTTGCGCTCGCTTCTCCGGTGAGATCGTCGGCGTCGTCGAGGACACAGAGAACGGTCATCGCCGATACCTCGACTTCGACAAGCTACCGTGCCCGGTCTACTCGGTGGCGCGGTCCCCGCTCAAGGAGCCCGAGGACTATTTGGTTGGCCAATCCGTCGTCTTCTCCACCGAAGCCCTCATCCGGGCTCGTGGCGACATTCTGTACGGACGTGACGCGGCAGTTCTCGGATTCGGCAAACTTGGTTCCTCCGTTGCCCGAATGCTACACTCGCGCGGGGTTCGGGTGACCGTCTACGATATTGATCCCGTCAAGCGCGCCCAAGCGCTCGCGCAGGGATTCACGACCTTCTCGTCCCTAACTCGGACACTCGCGCACTCAGGAATCGTGGTGTGCGCGACCGGCAACCTGGCCCTGAAAGCCGATGACTTCGCCTGCGTCGCCAACGGTGCCTACATCGCGTCAGTGACCTCCAGCGATGACGAGCTAGAACTTGCCGCGATCGACCGGCTGTACACGCGAGAAAGCGTAGGACACGCCATCACGCGTTACGCTCATACAGGGCACTTCTTCTACGTGCTCAATGACGGGAACGCCGTTAACTTCCTGCACGGCGCGAGTGTGGGCGCCTTCATCTTCCTCGTTCAGGCTGAAATCCTCGCCGCCGTTGCCCAGCTTGTGTCAACCCCGCACGAGGCAGCGCATCATGAGCTAGCCGCCGAAGTTCGGGAACAGGTGGCGGCGATGTGGCTCGACTACTTTAATGGTGCGTCATGACAGTGAACCAGGCAGAAATTCGCGACGTCAGCTCGCGTTATCTCGAGCGCAACCCCGACGAGACCGAGGCGTTGCAGCCTCTGTTCCGCGCGCTGGACGAGGGCCACGCCATCACCTCGCGGAAGGAGTTCCGCATCGGGCACGTCACGGTGGGTGCGGTGGTCCTCGATCCAGCGAACCGCGTACTCCTGATCCGGCACAAGATTCTCGACAAGTGGCTGTTGCCCGGTGGCCACCTCGAACCTGTGGACGGTGACCTCTTCCACGCCAGCCTGCGCGAACTGGAGGAGGAGACAGGAATCACCTGGCAGCGAGCCTCCTGCCCGCCAGCCTATGACGACATGCCGGCCGACATCGACATTCACACGATCCCGGCAAGTCTTTCGAAGGGAGAACCCGAGCACCTCCACTTTGACTTCCGGTACGTTCACCGGGTCGAGCGCACAGACGTTCATCTCCAGATAGAGGAGGTGACCGACTTCGAGTGGAGGCCGCTGGCGGACCTGCCAGCCGAACTGGCGAGGAAACTCGTCCCCGTCGTCTCGTCCGGAAACTGACGAGCCGGGACCACGAACGGCGACCTCATCCCCGTTTCTCGACGTGAGGTCGCCGTACCGTGTCCGGGAGCGGGACAGGCCGGCGCCGCTTGGAGGTGGCGTGTCAGGCCTTCAGCAGCTTCCTCACGGCGGTCAAGGCCGGCCGCCTCTGACACCCACCGGCCCGCCGGCCAACCACCCACCGGGTCGGCGGGCACCCGTCCAGCCGTCAACGCGAGCCTTGCTCGCGACGGCTATGGACGAGCTTGGTCACCGTGCTAGGCCAAACAGGGGCGGCGGCATACCAAGTCGACCGATAGCCCACCCTCCGACGAACCGGCAAGCTGGGTAACTGGTCCCTACCTGCCGAACCGGGAACCCACGCGGGTCGCACCACACCTCTCGGCCCACGTGGTTCCCCTCTCCGAGGACGTGGCGCGTGAACGCTGACATGACCCTGACCAACTGGCGGAAGTCGAGTCGGAGCAGCAACGGTTCCGACAACTGTGTCGAGGTGGGTTCCACGTCGACCGTGGTGGCTGTGCGGGACACGAAGAACCGTGCAGGGGGAATGCTCGTCGTTGACCACGAGGTGTTCGCCGCCTTCGTCGGCTCCCTGAAGCGGACCGGCGTCTGAGCCGCCCGTCTTGGGTGGAGGGGTTCGTGTCGCGGCGACCGATTCTCCCGGTCAAGTGGTAGGAGCGGCGAGACCGAGGCCGCGTCGCAGGGCGTCCACGGCGTGGCGGCGGTGGGAGATCCGGTGCTTTTCGGCCGTGTCCATCTCGGCGTACGTGCGGTCCTCGCCCTCCGGGATGAAGATGGAGTCGTAGCCGAACCCGTTGCCGCCCCGGGGTGCGTGGGCCACGCTCCCCCGCAGCGTCCCGGTGAAGACGCGCACGCCGTCGGCGTCCGCGTAGCCGAGGGCGGTGGTGGCCGTGGCGGCGCGGTTGGAGTAGCCGGCAGCCATCCGCACCAGGCCCTCGACCCCCTGCGCCTTGAGGAACCACGCGATGAGGGGGCCGGGCAGCCCGTTCCAGGCGTCGAACGTGAGAGCCGTGTCGTCGACGAGCACCGGCGCCCGCCGGGTCCGGTAGGCCTGCGCGGCCTTGTGGCGGACCACCTCCTCGACGTCCAGGGACTGGATCTCCACCAGCCCGTCCCGCACGGGCGTGACGGGAACGCCCAGCAGGTGGGCGTACTCCGCCGCCTTGCCCGCGTTCCCGGTGATCAGGGAAACCGCTGTGATCATGCCGATCCTCCGGGTGCTCGGGTGCTCGGGTGCTCGGGTGCTCGGGTGCTCGGGTGCTCGGGTGCTCGGGCGCTCGGGTGCTCGGGCGCTCGGGTGTTCCGCGGCGGCGATGTCGCCCGCCGGGAGTTCCAGGTTGAACCGGTCGTGGCTGACCGACACCCGTCCGAACCCGGCGACCGTGAACGGGCGCACCTGATCGTCTCGTGGGTGCCGGAACATTCCGCCGGCGCGTCGCGTTTACTCGCGACGTGACTTCTGTACAGCGGCGGGCCAGGGTCCGCGCCCCGGAGCTCACCGGGCGCGGCTGGTTGAACACGGGCGGTGAGACGGTCCGCCTCGCGGACCTGCGGGGCAAGGTCGTCCTGTTGGACTTCTGGACCTTTTGCTGCGTCAACTGCCTGCACGTCCTCGACGAGCTGCGTCCCCTGGAGGAGGAGTTCTCCGACGTCCTCGTGACGATCGGCGTCCACTCGCCGAAGTTCACCCACGAGGCTGACCCGGACGCCCTCGCCGCCGCCGTCGAGCGCTACTCGGTCGAGCACCCGGTGCTCGACGACCCCGAGCTGGTGACCTGGCAGAACTACGCGGTCAAGGCCTGGCCGACGTTGGTGTTGATCGACCCCGAGGGGTACGTGGTGCACGTCGCCGCCGGGGAGGGGCACGTCGAGACCCTGCGCGACCTGGTCGCGGAGATCGTCAGCGAGCACGCGGACAAGGGCACCCTGCACCGGGGCTCCGGCCCCTACACCCCGCCGCCACCCGCCTCCACCGAGTTGCGCTTCCCCGGCGCGGTGACCGCGCTGCCCGGCGGGACGCTGCTGGTCAGCGACACCGCCCACCACAGCCTCGTCGAGCTCGCCGCCGACGGGACGACCGTCCTCCGCCGCATCGGCAGTGGGCAGCGCGGCCGGAGCGACGGGCCGGCCGAGGAGGCGACGTTCTCCGAGCCCGGCGGCAGCACCCTGCTGCCCCCCGACCTCGCCGAGGCGCTGGGCGTCCACGTGGTGGTCGCCGACACCGTCAACCACCTGCTGCGGGGGGTGAACCTGGACACGGGCGAGGTCAGGACGCTCGCCGGCACCGGGGAGCAGTGGCGGGACGGCGCGGACGCCGGCCCCGGCACCGAGGTCCCGCTCACCAGTCCGTGGGACGTGGCCTGGTGGGAGCCGGCCGGTGGAGTGGTGGTCGCGATGGCCGGGAACCACACCCTGGGGCTCTACGACCCGAGGAGCGGCACCGTGCGGCGCTTCGCCGGCACGACCGTCGAGGGCCTGGCCGACGGGCCCGCAGGGGAGGCGTTCTTCGCGCAGACCTCCGCCCTGGCCGCCGCCGACGACCGCCTGTGGCTGGTCGACTCCGAGACCTCCGCGCTGCGGTGGCTCGAACGCGCGACGGCCCCGGCCGGGGGTGACGAGCCGCACTTCGTGGTGCGCACCGCCGTCGGAACGGGGCTGTTCGACTTCGGGCACCGCGACGGGCCCGCCGGCGAGGCGTTGTTCCAACACCCGTTGGGCGTCGCCGTGCTCCCGGACGGCAGCGTCGCCGTGTCCGACACCTACAACGGCGCGGTGCGCCGGTACGACCCGGCCTCCCAGGAGGTCTCCACCCTGGTCGGTGACCTCGCGGAGCCGGCCGGCGCGACCGTGCTCGACGGGGAACTGGTGGTCGCGCTGTCGGCGGCCCACCGCGTCGAACGCCCCGTGCCGCCCGGCGTCACCGCCCGCATCATCGCCGGGGAGGCCCAGCAGGTGCGGCGCCCCGCCACCGAGGTCGGCAGCGGTCAGGTCAGGCTGGTCGTCGTGTTCGAGCCGCCCGCCGGCCAGAAGCTCGACGAGCGGTACGGGCCGGCGACCCGGCTGGAGGTGACGTCCTCCCCGCCGGAGCTGTTGGTGTCCGGCGCGGGCGTCGACCAGTCCCTCACCCGCGACCTGGTGTTCTCCGACACCGTCGACGAGGGCGTGCTGCACGTCGTCGCCCAAGCGGCCAGCTGCGAGGACTCCGAGCTCGTCGAACACCCGGCCTGCCGGCTGACCAGACAGGACTGGGGGGTGCCGGTGCGCGTGACGCGCGGCGGAACCGCTCGGCTACCCCTGGTGATGGGTGGCCTGGACGAGTCCACAGAGAATCACACCGAGGAGTAACGCTGATATGGTTGTTGTCGGCTGTCGGCCACTGGATGGGCCGCCCGGGACCACGAGTAGGCTCTACCAGTGTCCGTAGCGAAGCTCGAAATCCAGATGCTGCACGACCGCGTCATGGTGCGGGCGTCGCCGGAGGACGGTGAACGGCGCAGCAGCGGCGGTATCGTGATCCCCGCCACCGCGCAGGTCGCCAAGCGGTTGGCCTGGGGTGAGGTCTTCGGAGTGGGGAGCAACGTCCGGACCGTCAAGGTCGGGGACAAGGTGCTCTTCAATCCCGACGAACAGTTCGAGGTCGAAGTCCAGGGCCAGTCGTACCTCGTCATGCGTGAACGCGATCTACATGCTGTCGCGAGCGAACAGACCGAGCACGGAACCGGTCTGTACTTGTGACCCGTGACCCGAACGTGATGGCGAGCAGGTAGATCAGACCGCCACAAGGCCCCACACGTTCGATGGCGAAGGGGAGACGGTGCCAGACAGGGACAGGGACATGCCCCACGGTCAGCAGCGGCCGGACGAGACGACGAAGATCGTGCCGTCCATGAGTGGCTCGCTCTTCGACCAGTCATCCGGCGACCAGCCGTCCACGCCGAACGGCCTCGGCACACCGCCAGGCGGGGAGCCGGCCCACGGGTCGGCGCTCCGCCCGGAGGAGACCGGTGGCCGGCGCGACCACGGCCAGTCGGCGACTGGTGGACACCAGGGAGCAGGAGCACCCCGGGACACCGCGCCGACCGGGCAGTCCAACCTCTTCTTCGCCGCGACCCCCTCGAACCCGGAACCCGCCGAGGGCACCACCGTGTTCGTCCGGCCGGTCAGCCCCGGGGTCTGGCAGGGCGGCGAGCCAGCGGCCCCCACCTCCTCCGAGACGGCCCCCGCCCCCAGCCAGGACCAGACCGCGAGGCTCGACGCGCCCGGCTCCGGGCGGACCCCGGCGCGGGAGCCGGTCACCGCGCGCCTCGACGGCGACGCCACCACGGTCAGCGCTCCCATCGGCGGGCGACTGGACGGCGAGGGCGACACCGAACCGAGCCCCCGGCCCGAGCAGGACTCCGAGTCGCGGACCGAGACGATGCCGGCTCCGGCCGCCTCGGCGGACGCCACCACGGTCCACCGCCCCCTTGACGCCACCCGGTCCAACGCCGCCGAAGCGACCACGGCCGCGCTGCCGGGAACGC
The DNA here is from genome assembly GCF_049311605.1 of Actinoalloteichus caeruleus. Lineage (NCBI taxonomy): Bacteria > Bacillati > Actinomycetota > Actinomycetes > Pseudonocardiales > Pseudonocardiaceae > Actinoalloteichus > Actinoalloteichus caeruleus. Next base: position 6,001,194 of record NZ_CP186005.1, on the reverse strand, counting down.
CGCCCCGGGGCACCCACGTCGGGGAACCGGTCACCACCGACCTCGACCAGCCGACCGAGGTCATCCCGGTGATCCCGGCGGCCCAGCACCCCGGTGGCCCGCCCACCGCGGCCACCGAACCCTTCTCCGCGGCGGCCGGCTTAACCGGACCGGGGACGACCCCGGGCGACCAGGCGGTCGCCGGAGGGCACCCGGGTGGCCCCCCAACGACCGGCGGCCCCGGCGGCCCACTACCTCAGCAGCCCCCCGGGCCCGACAAGCCCGCCGGCGGATCCGGAAAGCGGAGGACGCTGGTCAAGGCGGCCATCGCCGTCGCGGCCACCATCGCGGGCCTCGCCGTCCTCTACGGCGTGGACATGGCGATGAGCTCCGGGAAGGTGCCGCGTGGCGTCGAGGTCGCCGGCGTCGACATCGGCGGCATGGACCGGATGGCCGCCGAGGAACGACTGCGCGACGAGATCGGGCCCCGCCTCGGGCAGCCGATCGAGGTCACCGGCGGGGACGTCACCGCCGCGATCGAACCGGACAACGCCGGGCTGAGCATGAACTGGTCCGAGACCATGCAACTGGTCGGCGACCAGCCGCTCAACCCGATCACCAGGCTGACCTCCTTCTTCTCGACCACCGAGATCGCCCCCGTGCCGCAGGCGGACCGCGACCAGCTCGCCAGCGCCGTCTCCGACCTCGCCCCCGAGTTCGACAGGGAGGCCAAGGAGGGCGACATCCGGTTCGAGGGATCCGAGGCCGTGCCCGTGAACCCCGTCGCCGGTCAGCGGCTCGACGTGGACGGCGCCGTCGACGTGCTCATGCGTGACTGGGCCAACGGCCACTCCGTCGCGCTGCCCGTCGAGGTGGAGGAGGTCGGGACCACCGAGGAGGGCGTCCAGCTCGCGCTGGAGGAGGTGGCCCGCCCGGCCGTGTCCGGGCCGCTCACCGTCACCGGCGAGGGCGCCAACGCGATCGTCGAGCCAGCCACCATCGGTGAACTCCTCACCTTCACCCCCGGGGAGAACGGGGGGTTGGACCACGAGATCGACCGCGAGGCGCTCACCGAGAACCTGTCCGAGCAGCTGAAGGACACCGAGGAGAAGGGCCAGGACGCGGAGATCGTCTTCAGCGGTGGGTCCCCCTCGGTGAAGCCGTCGGTCGACGGCAGGGCGATCAACTGGGAGACCACCCTCGAACCCCTGGAGGAGACCATCCTCCGAGGCGCCGACCGGCGACTGGCCGCCCACTACGAGGACGAACCCGCCGAGGTCACCACCGAGGACGCGGAGAACCTGGGCGTCAAGGAGGTCATCGGCGAGTTCACCACGGGTGGGTTCGCCCCCGACTCCGGGCAGAACATCAAGCGGGCCGCCGAACAGGTGAACGGCGCGATCGTCAAGCCGGGCGACACCTTCAGCCTCAACGGGCACACCGGCCCGAGGCAGGCCGCCCAGGGCTACGTCGACGCCGGCATCATCGAGCAGGGCAAGCCGGGCCGGGCCGTCGGTGGGGGCATCTCGCAGTTCGCCACCACCCTGTACAACGCCTACTACTTCGCCGGCCTGGAGGACGTCCGCCACCAGGAGCACAGCTACTACATCAGCCGGTACCCGATGGGCCGGGAGGCGACGGTCTTCCAGAACCCCGACGGCAGCAGCGTCATCGACGTGTCGTTCCGGAACAACCTCGACCACGGCGTCGCGATCCAGACCATCTGGACGTCCAGCGACATCACGGTCCGGATCTGGGGCACCAAGCAGTACCAGGTCGAGTCGGACACCGGGGAGCCCTTCGACCACAAGGACCCCGAGACGGTGGAGGTCAGCGACCCGGAGTGCAGCCCGAGCGCGGGCGGCCGGGGCTTCTCGGTCACCGACACCCGGGTCATCAAGGACCTGAGCGGCCAGGAGGTCCGCCGGGAGCCGCGCACCGTCCACTACCGGCCGCAGCCGAAGATCGAGTGCGTCGCTCGCGGCGGCGGTGGTGACGCCGGCAGCAGCGCCGCGAGCACCGGCGGCTGAGCGCCGGGCGGGAGCGCGGCGCTCTCGGACGAGCTGACGAACGGCCGGGGAGCACTCCCCGGCCGTTCCTCGTTCCTGGCCCCGAGTACCCGAACCCCTGGTGGGGCCGGGCTGTCGATGGCGTCGCGGTCGAGGGACGGTCCGCGCACGGCATCGTGCCGTTCCCCCGTGATGCCGCCTGAGCGTCGTCCGGTCAGAGTCGGGCGCCACCGGTGGCGTCAACCAGGTGGCCGGTCACCCACCGCCCGTCCTCGGAGGCGAGGAAGGCGACCACGTCCGCGATGTCCGACGGCTGCCCCACCCTGCCCAGCGCCGCCTCTCCGGCCGCCCTGCGTTCGGCCTCCGGGTTCCCCCGGAGCCAGGACGCGTTCGCGTCGGTGTCCACGTAACCGGGCGCCACGCCGTTCACGGTGATGCCTCGAGCTCCCAGTTGTTTGGCGAGAGTCATGGTCATGACGTTCCATCGCCCCTTTGCTCATCGCGTAGCCAATCATCTCCGGCAGCGCGATCCGGGTGACCCCGGAGGAGATGGTGATGATCCGGCCGCCGTCGCGGAGCATCGGCAGCACGCGCTGGACGAGGAAGAACGGCGTGCGCACGTTGACGGCGAACACCGGGTCGAAGGTCTCCGGGGTCTCCCGCTCGATAGGCCCGGCGGAGTGCGGAATGGCCGCGTTGTTGACCAGCACGTCGAGGGCGACCTCGCCGGCGTGCTCCCGTAACCCCGCGTCCAGACCCGCGTGGAGCGTGTCCACGTCGCCGTCGACCCCGAACTCCGCGCCGAGGGCGAAAGCCCGTCCGCCTCGCGCGCGGATACCGGCCACGACCTCCGCCGCCGCGTGTTCGCTGCGGCCGTAGTGCACCGCGACGAGCAGGCCGTCGGCGGCCAGGCGTTCGGCGATCGCGCGGCCGATGCCACGCCCCGCGCCCGTGACCAGGGCTGTTCGAACCGAGGTTCGCTGCTCCATGATGTCCGCTCCTCTTGGTCTAGTGATCGCTATAGAAGCAAGGTAGCACGTTCATTAGCGATCGCTATAGGATGCGGGGGTGGGGAGCACGGGCGGACGGCGTACCCTCGACCGCGAGCGCGCGATCGAGCAGGCGATGCGGGAGTTCTGGCGGCACGGCTACGAGGCGACGTCCGTGTCCAGGCTGACCCAGGTGCTGGGAATCAAGCCACCGAGCCTCTACTGGGCGTTCGGGGACAAACGGGGCCTCTTCGACGAGGCGGTGCGCCACTACCAGCGGACGTACGGGGCCTTCGCCGCGCGGGCCCTGGACGAGGAACCGAACGCCTGCGCGGCGGTCCGACGCCTCCTCCACGAGTGCGCCGTCGAGTACACCGACGACACCCACCCCGCTGGCTGCCTCCTCGTCACGGCCGCCACGACCTGCGGACCCGAGTCCGAGGACGTCCGCCAAGCGCTCCAGGAGTTGCGGGAGCAGGCCAAGGCGAGACTGGTCACCAAGATCGAAATCGATGTGGCGGCAGGTGAGCTGCCGTCGGGCACCAGTCCGCAGGGGTTGGGGACCTACGTGGCGGCCGTGGTGCAGGGAATGTCAGCCCAGGCCAGGGACGGCGCCGGGAGGGAGACCCTGCGCCAGGTCGCCGAGCTGGCCATGACCGGGTGGCCGACCACCGGTCCAAGCGGGATGTGATCCACCACCTGGCCGGCGAGGGCGACACCCTCCCGTCGAGTCCACCGCTGGGAACGGCTGCCGCCGGCGCATGCCGGCCGGTGCGGAGCGGGCCGTCGCGGGCACGGTCGCCCTCACGCCTGGTCGACGCCACGAGGGTGGACGCGACACGACGAGGGGCGGCGCCCGGTTCCACACCGGACGCCGCCCCTCATCGCTGGCGGTACCGCGCGCTCAGCGGCGAGGTTTGGGCTTCCAGACCACCAGCGCGGTCTCCCGTCGTCCCGGCAGCGGGACGAGTTCCCTGCGGTAGGAGGCGTGCACGGCGGCGGCCGCCTGCTCCGCGGCGACATGGGCCGCCGCGACCTGCTCGGACAGCTCCGCGACCCGGTCCCGCAGCGCCTCCAGCTCGTTCTCCAACTCGATGATCCGCTTGATCCCGGCCAGGTTGACGCCCTCGTCCTGGGACAGCCGTTGGACCTCGCGGAGCAGACCGATGTCCCTCGGCGAGTAGCGACGACCCCCGCCGTTGGCCCGGCCGGGTGAGACCAGGCCCATCCGGTCGTAGGTGCGCAGGGTCTGCGCGTGCAGGCCGGAGAGCTGGGCCGCCACCGAGATGACGAACATCGGGGTGTCCTCGTCGGCACCGGCAGGGAACGGGAAACCCGGGGTCATGCCTACCTCCCGTCCTCCGCGCGCCGCAGGATCTCCGCGCGCGGATCGTGGTCCGCGGTGGCCTCGGCGTAGGCCTCCAACGCTGCCCTGGCCGCGTCGTCGAGCTTGCTGGGAACGCTCACCCGCAGGGTGACCAGCAGGTCGCCGACCCGTCCGTCACGTCGTTCGATCCCCTTGCCCCGGACCCGGAGGGTCCGGCCGCTGGCGGTGCCGGGAGCCACCTTGAGTGACACCCTTCCGTCCAGGGTGGGCACGGTCAAGGTCGTTCCCAGCGTCAGCTCGGGGAACGTCACCGGAACGGTCACCGTGAGGTTGTCGCCGTCCCGCCCGAACACCGGGTGGGGGGTGACGTGCACCAGCACGAAGAGGTCGCCGGTGGGCCCGTTGTCGCGGCCGGGCTCCCCGCGCCCCGCCAGCCGGATGCGCTGACCGTTGGACACCCCGGCCGGGATGCGGACGGTCAGGGTCCGCGTCTGGGTGGTGACGCCCTCGCCGGCGCAGTCCGGGCAGGGTTGGTCGATCAGCTTGCCCGACCCCCGGCAGTCCCGGCACGGCTCGCTGAACGCGAACGCACCCTGGCTGCGGTTGACCAGGCCGGCACCGCCGCAGTTCGGGCACGTGCGCGGACTGGTGCCCACCTTCGCACCCGAGCCGCCGCAGGTCTGGCAGGACGCCGGGCTGGAGAGCCGCAGCGGCACCGTGGCACCCCGCACCGCCTCGGTGAAGTCGATGCTGATCTCGGTCTCCACGTCGGCGCCGCGCTGGGCGCGGGTACCGCCGCCACCGCGACGGCGGCCGAAGAGACCGCCGAAGAGGTCGCCCAGGCTCTCGGCTCCCGAGGACCCGCCCCGGTTGCCGAACATGTCGCCGAAGTCGAAGCCACCCGACCCGAAACCGTCGAAGTTGCCGCCGCCGCGGAACCCACCCGACCCGAACAGCCGGCGAGCCTCGTCGTACTGCTTCCGCTTGGAGGCGTCGGACAGCACCCCGTAGGCCTCGGACACCGCCTTGAAGCGGGTCTCGGCCTTGGTGTCACCGGGGTTGGCGTCGGGGTGCAGGTCCCGGGCCAGCTTCCGGTACGACTTCTTGATCTCGTCGGCGGACGCGTCAGGAGGGACGCCCAGCTCCGCGTAGAAGTCCTTCTCGATCCAGTCCCTCGAACTCACCGAACGTCCCTCCCTTCCTCACGCGTCCCGCTCGGCCTGGTCACCGTTGGACGAGCCCTCGTCAGCCACCGGGGTGGGGGTACCGGACGGGTCGTGGTCGGTCACGCCGACCAGCGGTGCCCGCAGCACCCGGTCCCCGAACCGGTAGCCGCGACGCAGCACGGTGGTCACCGTCGGCTCGCTGACGTCGGGCGAGGTGTCGTGCTGCACCGCCTCGTGCACGGACGGGTCGAAGGGGTCGCCCTCCGCGCCGTACGGCTCCAGCCCGGCCTTGGTGAGCGTCTCCACAACCTTGTCGCCGACCGCCTTGAAGGGGCCGGTCAGGTCGCCGTGGGCCGCGGCCCGCTCCAGGTCGTCGAGCACGACCAGCAGGTCGGTCGCCAACGCGGCCTTGGCCGAGTTGATCGTGGCCTCCCTGTCGCGCTCGACCCGGCGCCGGTAGTTGGCGTACTCGGCGCTGAGCCGCTGGAGGTCGGCGGTCCGCTCGGCCAGCTGCTGTTCCAGCTCGCTGGGGGCGGCGGCCTCGGTCTCCGCGACGGGCGCGTCCTCCGGAGCCGTCTCCACGGCGTCCGCCTCGATGACCACCGGCTCGTCCTCCTGAGGCGCCGACGGCTCCTCGGGGGACGGCTCGGCGCGGTGCCGGCCGCCGTTGCTCTCGGCGTCCGGGTCGCGCGCCTCGCCGGTCTCGGGGTCGATGCGGCGGCGGTCGCGGATCACGACCCTGGGCTGCTCGTCCCCGTTCTCACGATCGGGAAGTTCCTGCCCCTGCGCGCTCACTTCTTGTCGTCCTCGTCCACGATCTCGGCGTCGACGACGTCGTCCTTGGCGCCAGCGCCGCCAGCGCCACCGGAGGCACCGGCGCCGGCGGTCCCGGCCTCACCCTGGCCCGCGTCCCCCGGCGTCGCCCCGGTGTTGGCGTACAGGGCCTGGCCCAGCGCCTGGGACTCGGTGGCCAGCTTCTCCACCGCCGTCTTGATGGCCGCGAGGTCCTCGCCCTTGAGCGCGGTGTTGGCCTCGTCGATGGCGGCCCGCACCTTCTCCTTGACGTCGGCCGGCAGCTTCTCGTCGTTCTCCTTGAGGACCTTCTCGGTCTGGTAGACGAGGCTCTCCGCCTGGTTGCGGGTCTCGGCTTCCTCCCGCCGCTGCTTGTCCTCCTGCGCGTGCTGCTCAGCGTCGCGCATCATGCGGTCGATCTCGTCCTTCGGCAGCGCGGAGCCGCCGCTGATCGTCATCGACTGCTCCTTGCCCGTGCCGAGGTCCTTGGCGTTGACGTGCACGATGCCGTTGGCGTCGATGTCGAAGCTGACCTCGATCTGCGGCACGCCGCGCGGCGCCGGCGGCAGGCCCGTCAGCTCGAAGACGCCCAGCTTCTTGTTGTAGGCCGCGATCTCGCGCTCGCCCTGGAAGACCTGGATCTGCACGGAGGGCTGGTTGTCGTCAGCCGTGGAGAAGATCTCCGACCGCTTGGTGGGGATCGTGGTGTTGCGCTCGATGAGCTTGGTCATCACGCCACCCTTGGTCTCGATGCCAAGGGAGAGCGGGGTGACGTCGAGCAGCAGCACGTCCTTGACCTCGCCGCGCAGCACGCCGGCCTGGAGCGAGGCACCGACGGCGACGACCTCGTCCGGGTTGACGCCCTTGTTCGGCTCCCGGCCACCGGTCAGTTCCTTGACCAGCTCGGCGACGGCGGGCATCCGGGTGGAACCGCCGACCAGCACGACGTGGTCGATGTCGGCCACGCTGATGCCAGCGTCACGAATGACGTTGTTGAACGGGGTCTTGGTGCGCTCCAGCAGGTCCGAGCTGATGCGCTGGAACTCGGCCCTGGACAGGGTCTCGTCGAGGAACAGCGGGTTCTTCTCGGCGTCGACCGTGATGTAGGGCAGGTTGATGCTCGCGGTGGAGGAGGAGGACAGCTCGATCTTCGCCTTCTCCGCGGCCTCCCGGATCCGCTGCATCGCCATCTTGTCCTTGCTCAGGTCGATGCCCTGGCTGGACTTGAAGCGCTCGACCAGCCAGTCGACGATGCGCTGGTCCCAGTCGTCACCACCGAGGAGGTTGTCACCCGAGGTGGCGCGGACCTCGACGACGCCGTCGCCGATCTCCAGCAGCGAGACGTCGAAGGTGCCGCCACCGAGGTCGAAGACCAGGATGGTCTGTTCCTTCTCGCCCTTGTCGAGGCCGTAGGCCAGCGCGGCCGCGGTGGGCTCGTTGACGATCCGCAGGACGTTCAGGCCCGCGATCTGGCCGGCCTCCTTGGTGGCCTGCCGCTGCGCGTCCTCGAAGTAGGCGGGGACGGTGATCACCGCGTCGGTGACCTCCTCGCCGAGGTACGCCTCGGCATCCCGCTTGAGCTTCTGCAGCGTCCGGGCGCTGATCTCCTGCGAGGTGTACTTCTTGCCGTCGATCTCGGTGGCCCAGTCGGTGCCCATGTGGCGCTTGACGGACCGGATCGTCCGGTCGACGTTGGTGACGGCCTGGTTCTTGGCCGACTGCCCGACGAGCACTTCGCCGTTGCGGGCGAAGGCCACCACGGACGGCGTCGTGCGCGCACCCTCCGAGTTCGCGATGACCGTCGGCTCACCGCCTTCGAGTACGGCGACCACCGAGTTGGTTGTCCCCAGGTCGATACCGACCGCACGCGACATCGAAGAACCTCCTGCTGCTCTGCTATGCGTTGAGTGGAACGGGCTCAAGTCTGCGCTCACCCGGTCGACGGAGTCAACCAGGCCTTGAGCGTCCCGCGCTCAATCTTTCTGCCACGCCCAACGTGATACCCGTCGCTCTTGTTCCCTGCTCCGGCTCCTTCTTTCGTTTTCCCTGGTCAGGGGGCTCGGTAGTTGGCGCGGTGGCCGTGTGGGCCGCGTCGGGTGGCGCGGCGCCCCGAACGCTGGCGGTCGTCGCTGACGCGGGCGCCTGGTCGGTTCCGGGCGGCCCGCGTGGCCGGGGGCGGGCTGGTGGCCGCGGTCGCTCGACCCGTGTGAGCGGCTCCGGCGGAGGTATCCGGGTCGGTGCGCCCGGCGGGATCCGGTCGGGCGGGTGCCCCTTCTTCTCACTCTTTGGAATATCTCGAACGGGCGATCAAGGTGACGGGAACGGTATTTACCCATCCATTACCCGAATGCCGATCAAGGGCACCACCTCGGCGGTTGTGCGAGCGGTGTCACCGACATCACCGCAGGTAGGTAACGAACCGGCCAACTTTGTGCACTATTTCACGAAGATCACTTCCTGGCTTCGTCCCCCTGGTTACGGTCCCCATGTCGCCCAAAAGAGTGATGTCCCTTTCTCGCTCGAAGGCGTGAGGCACTGGGGGCTGGGGTGTGAAGGGAAGGACTTTCATGACCAAGGCGAGTCCCAGACGGGGACTGCTGACGGCGGTGCTCGCCGCCGGTCTGGTGGCCGCGGGGTCGGCCCTGGGCGCCACCACCGCCGCCGCGCAGGTGGAGGAGGAGCCGGCCGGCGAGACGCTGCTCGACGTCGCGGCCGAGGCGCTGCCCACCGAGATGCGGATCGCCGTGCAACGCGACCTCGGCGTCAACGCCGAGGTGTACGCGGAGCGAGCCACGGCGGCGGGGAACGCGTCCCTCGCCAGCGAGGACCTGGAGGCCGAACTCGGAGCCAGCTTCGGCGGGTCCTGGTTCGACAAGGACAGCAGGACCCTGCACGTCAACGTGACCGACGAGTCCGCCGCCGAGGTCGTCCGGGCGGCGGGCGCCCAGGCCCACGTCGGCGGACCGAGCAGGGAGCGGCTGGAAGCCGCCGGTGACCAACTGGCCTCCTGGGTGCGCGGGCTGCCCGAGGCCCAGCGCGACCTCGTGCGCGGGATCGCCGTGAGCAACCGCGAACGCGGCCTCGTCCTCACCGTGTCCGGTGAGGAGGGTGCCGGCGTCGCCTCGGGGCGGCCCGACGTGGGCGTCGAGGTGAACGTCGAGAAGCAGGGTGGCCAGCCCAGGCTGGTCGACATCCGGGGCGGCGACGGCTACGTGGCCGGCCGGGACGGCGCGAGCCGACCCAGCGACCTGTACAACCTCTGCTCGTTCGGATTCGCCGCCTACGACTCCGCGCTGAACCCGCTCTTCCTCACGGCGGGCCACTGCCTGGCGCGGGAGGGTTTCGACTCCGTCTACCGCGAGCCCGCCGGGGGCCTCACCTTCCCGGTGGAGAAGATCGGCACCTTCCAGGAGGTGGCGTTCGGCAACGGGTCCGACGACTACGCGACCATCGCGCCGAGCGACGCGGTCTCGACCTCGGTCAACACCTGGGACGGCTCGGCGCGGGCGATCACCGGCGTCGTCGCCCCGCTGGAGGGCATGGAGGTCTGCAAGTCCGGTCGCACCACCGGCTTCACCTGCGGTGAGGTCACCGTGGCCGACACCAACTGGGAGTTCCCCGACGGCGGCGAGATCGTCAGCGTCGACGGCTTCGAGTTCAACGCCTGCGTCGAGGGTGGCGACAGCGGCGGCGCGATCGTCGCCGGCACCCTCGCGGTCGGCATGAGCTCGGCCGCGTACTACGACTACGACGAGAACGGCAACGAGACCTGCCACCCGCAGAGCTCCAGCCCCGAGTTCAGCGAACCACGGGCGCTGGCCGTCTCGCTGGTCAACGACGTGCTGCCCAAGCTCGACGACGTCAACGTGCTGACCGAGCTGGACGCGCCGGTGGTCACCTCGCCGGCGGACGGCGCCAGTGTGGGCGAGGCCCGCCCGACCATCACCGGGGAGGCGGCGCCGCACGCCACCGTCTCGGTGAACCTGGCCGGATCGGACACCACCGTGACGGCGGACGCCGGGGGAGCCTGGTCCTTCCAGCCCGAGGGCGACCTCGGGTACGGCGAGTACACCGTGGCCGTGGCGCAGTCGCTGGCGGTGGGCGGGACCACCGTCAGGTCCGACGAGGGCACCTCCAGCTTCGTGGTCGCACCCGCCGCGCCCGTGATCTCCGAGCCCACCGAGGGCTCGGAGACCGAGGAGCGGCGACCGGTGATCCGTGGGACCGCCGTCGCCGAGGCCACCGTGCGGGTGGCCGTCGACGAGCGGGACGCCGCCGAGGTGACGGCCGACGCCGACGGGAACTGGCGGGTCGAGCTCGACGCCGATCTCTCCCTGGGCGACCACACGGTGCGCGCCCTCCAGATCGTCGACGGCCTGGAGTCGGCTGAGGCGTCCGTCTCCTTCCGCGTGCTCGGAGGCGGTGGCGAGAGCACCCCGCCGACCACCACCCCGCCTCCGTCCGGCGGTGGCACCGGCGGTGACGACGAGGACGGCGCGGGTAACGGCGGCGGTGGCGGCGGCGATGACCTGGCCGACACCGGTCTCGGTCTCCTGGTGCCGATGCTCGTCGTCGGCGGGGTCGCCCTCGCGGGAGGTACCGCGCTCGTGCTGAAGTTCCGTCGCCGTGGCGCCGAGGGCGGTGAGACGGCCTGATCCGACGCTGACCCCGCCCGGCGCCTCCTGGAGGAACCGGACGGGGAACGTCCCTGGTGAGAGGGGGCGGCCGCACGACGCGGCCGCCCCCTCTCGTCGCGTCCGGGTGGGCGGGACGCGCCGTCATCACGGCCGCGTGAGGCGCATGCCGGTGCGGCTCCTCAGCCCTAGCCCATGGGCGGTGGGGTGGAACGCCCGGACCGCATCACGTCGTCGGCTCACGCGGTGCGACACCCGGCTGCTGTCCACGGGCGCCGGTGACCGGGAAGGAATTCTCGGGAACGTCCGCGTGATCCGGCCGGAATTCCGCTAGTCTGTGCCGGGTGGACTTAACCAAGATAACTCGATCGGCAGTGCTCGTGGCGATTCAGGAGTATGATCAGATCGGGCATGAAGAATTTCTTGACCGCTACGGATCGAATGCGAGATCCTCGAGTCGGATCCACTACGCGGGTAGGGAATACGAGGCGCTCGCCATATTATTCGCGGCCCACTCGGATAATCTCGGAGCGGTCATGGATTCAGGCCAGGAGTCGTTATCGGACGACTCCGTGCATGACCATGTCGAACGATTGGGGTTCGGGTCTCCTCGCGTGAGATCTCCTCGGTGGGAGCGCGACGAGATCATACTGGCATGTGATCTTGTCTGTGCGAACGGATGGCGACCCCTATCGAAGAACGATGATCGGGTTCGTGAACTATCCGAGATCCTGCGCCTCATGCCGCTGCATCCCCTGGAGGTCAGGGGACCGAGATTTCGCAATGCGAATGGCGTCGCTCGGAAGACATCCGATATCGCTACCCGTCACCCTGACTACCAGGGGAGGCCAACGAACGGCGGAGTGCTCGACAGCAGGGTGCTGGCGGAGTTCCTCACGCATCCGGTCGAGATGAAGGCCGTTGCTCGAGAAATTCGCGCAGGCGTGCGGTCTGGTTCCTTCCAAGACGACTCTTCGAGCCTGTCCGAAACCTTCCCCCCGTTCAACCAGGAGGCACGAGAGGGGCGCCTCCTCGAACGTCGTCACTACCGCCGCGAGCGCGATCCCAAGTTACGCAGGAGCAAAATCGAGAAGGCGCTCAGGGAGCGAGGCCACCTGCGCTGTGAGACCTGCGAGTTCGACTTCGAAGCGACGTACGGCGAACAAGGGCGCGGCTATATCGAGTGCCATCACGTCGTGCCGCTGCACGCCTCCGGTGAGACCACGACCCGCTTGGAGGATCTCGTGCTCATCTGCGCCAACTGCCACCGCATGATCCACCGTTCCTCCCGCTGGTTGACGCCAGGGGAAGTGCGGGAACTCGTTCGCGAGGGACGCGGGCACTAGGTGCCGTGTGCTGGGGATCACGACCGTTTCTGGTGTGGGATCCAGGGCGGGCCGGTCCCGTACGCCCCTGCCGATGGCAGGGGGTACGCGGAACGACTTGGCTGACCTCGGCCCGATGCGGTTAGGGGAGCCTCGGCATGACGAAGGCCCAGGTCTGGGGTGGACACCCTGTGACCTGGGCCTTCGTGCTACGAGCGGATGACGGGAATCGAACCCGCGTTCTCAGCTTGGGAAGCTGATGTTCTACCATTGAACTACATCCGCAGTGGCTGTTGAAGCATACACGGTGCCCGCCGAGGCCTCCACCACCCCCCGCCAGTTAGGCTGGCGCGGTGCTTCTGAGTGACCGTGACCTGCGCGAAGAGATCGGAGCCGGCCGGCTCGCGATCGATCCGTACGACGCCGAGCTGGTGCAGCCCTCCAGTGTGGACGTCCGGCTGGACCGGTTCTTCCGGGTCTTCGACAACAGCAAGTACACCCATATCGACCCCTCCCTCCAGCAGGACGAGCTCACCTCCCTCGTGGAGACCGAGGGCGACGACCCGTTCGTGCTGCACCCCGGCGAGTTCGTGCTGGGCTCGACCTTCGAGACGGTCAGCCTGCCCACGGACCTGGCGGGGCGGCTGGAGGGGAAGTCCTCGCTCGGCCGGCTGGGGCTGCTCACCCACTCCACGGCGGGCTTCATCGACCCGGGCTTCAGTGGGCACATCACCTTGGAGCTCTCGAACGTCGCGAACCTGCCGATCACCCTGTGGCCGGGCATGAAGATCGGGCAGCTCTGCCTCTTCCGGCTGTCCAGTGCGGCGGAGAATCCCTACGGCTCCTCGGCGGCCGGGTCCCGCTACCAGAACCAGCGGGGCCCCACGCCGTCCCGGGCGCACCTGAACTTCCGGCGGTTCGAGACCAGGCGCTGAGGCCCGGGCCGATCGGGCCGTTCGGTGGGCGGCGGTCGCGTGGACCGGGCCGAGGACTGATCCGCATGCCCTGGAGCACCACGATGGGCGAGTGCGCGTACGGTCAGCGGCCCCAGAGCGAACGTGGCCAGGATGCGTGCGAGGGGTCGTGAAGCCGAGATCCTCGCCCCGACCTGGGCTCCGTCTTTTCACGTCCCTGGTGATTTTCGTGCCGCGCCCCCCAGTCGAGGCGGCGCCGCGTAGCCGCATCAGTACCTAACGGGACCATAAAGCTTCGGCGGACCGGCCGTTCAGGTACGTCGGGACGCGCTAGACCAGTCACTGGCGCGGACCGGGGAGCAGCTGATGTGGGTGTGCTGCTGGTCCTGGGAAGGTCGCGCACCAGGGACCAAGGGGAGTGCGGTGATGAGGAGAGCCACCCGCCGAGCGGTGGGAGCCGTTGCCGGAGCTCTGCTGGTGTGTTCGTTGGCCGCCTGCGGTAGCCGTGTGGTCGAGGGACAAGCCGTTCCGGTGGAGGAGTCGGGGACCACGCCTGGGGCGACGGGGAGCGAGCGCACCTCGGAGGCGGGAGGTGAGGGGCACGAGGATGATTTCGCCGAGACGCCGATCACGGAACCACGGCTGGTGGATGCCTGCGCGCTTGTGGACATGTCGGTCCTGGAACCTGTCCTGGACGGCGACTCCCTGAGCATGGAGACGAGTGCGCACGCGATCGCGCAATGCCTTTTCGGGGACTGGGACGTGTCAGGAGCGCTGCGTATCGACGACGAGAAAGTCCTCGTTCCATCCCCTGCGTCTCGCGTGCTGCGCGACTTGGACGTGATTACCTGGGACACCGTCGCGGATGGTACGTGTGAGACGACGCTGGTCTGGGTTTCTGGGGGGCCGGCCATCATCGTCGAGATGTGGCATGAGGCCGAGGACGGGAGCGTCGGTAGCGGCGCGGAGTTGTGCGTGGCGGCTTCCGAAGTCGCGGTCGCGGCCGCCTACCGCCTGGTAGACGGCACGGATCACTCCGTGGTACCTCCACCGGGGAGCCTGTTGTCCCTGGATCCGTGTGAGGTCATCGGCGGCCTCGAGGTCGCGGTTCTGCACGACACGTTGGCGGAGGCGCCGTTGCGGGCACGCGGGACCGGGGACGTCGTATGCGAGGCCGTGAGCTTCCTCCCGGGCGGCGCGGTCCTTGTGACGGAGGTGGGATTCGGGTGGGTCCCGCTCCCGGATGGCGGTGAACTGATCAGCGTCGCCGGGCGGGATGTGTACATCGCTCCGGTTCCTGATCAGGGTGTTTCGATGTGTGCCGCGTTCCTGGTCGGACGACAGGTCGACTACGCCGCCGAGGCAGCCGACAATCTCCACGAGATGCTCAGCGTCGTCTTCTCCGTGCCGCTCGAGCCGGGAGAGGACGACGTGACGGGGTCCGCGAAGGCATGTGACCAGCTGGTGCCGGTCATGGAACCGCTGGTAGCCGGACTGTCGTGAACACGGCGGTGCGGCTGGGCGAGTCGCGCCTGGGACTGGCCATCACCGGACCGGCTGGCGGCCGGTCCCGCGCCTGTACCCGAGTCCGGCCTTCCTGACGATCAAGGGCGGGAGGAGGTCGAACCCGCCCGACACCCCGTTCTCCGCCGCACCCGTCAGATGCTGGTCAGCCGCTCGCCGCTGGTGTGGCGGTGGCTCACGCCCGACCCACGGGTCCTGACCGGACGGGGGCCTCGGGGGCCCCGCGGACAGCGTGGAGGCGCGCCGCCAACCGCCCGTAGGGCGACGTGCGCCCGATGCGCCTGATCCGATGGGACCTCGTCCCCGGCCAGCAGGGCGGTGAGGCAGAACAGGCAGGAGCGTGGTGGGGACCTCGCGCGCGGGTACGCCTCCCCAGTGGCGTGCTGACCTCGGCTCCAGGTTGAGCTGGAGAACCGGTCACCCCGCTCGTGGCGGTGACGCCGATCGTGGCTGACCGCTCCACGTCC
The DNA here is from genome assembly GCF_049311605.1 of Actinoalloteichus caeruleus. Taxonomy (NCBI): domain Bacteria; kingdom Bacillati; phylum Actinomycetota; class Actinomycetes; order Pseudonocardiales; family Pseudonocardiaceae; genus Actinoalloteichus; species Actinoalloteichus caeruleus. Next base: position 5,986,068 of record NZ_CP186005.1, on the reverse strand, counting down.
CAGCCGGTACGTTCTCGTCCTGCCCGCTGGGCCTCGTCCACCACGGGGCACGTGCGGGCGCCGGCCGGGGCCGCCACATGGCCGGAGCGGCAGGCCGCGCGGACCCGGTGGGCTCTCGCGCCGGAACGCCGCTGACGCTGACGCCGCGATCCGGGGGCCAGCGCAGCAGGTCCACGCCGTGGGGTTCCTCGTCCCAGCGTCGACGGGCCGACGCTGGTGCCCGAACCGCCGGCGGTTCCACCCGACGAGGACCAGCCGGTCCGCCACGGCACCACGGGAACCCCCTGTGCGCCTCCCGCCCTGCCGGAGGCATGCGCCAGCCCGACACCGGAGACGGTCCCGTCGCGCGGCCGACCGGCCGAGTTCCCGCCACCTGACCCGGCCCGGTCCGGGCTCAGCCCACGGTCAGCGGCGGACGACCTCCACCCCGCCGTCCCGGCGAGCCCACCGCAGCTCGGTGAGCGTGGACACCACCAGGTCGGCGGGCAGCGCACCCACGTCCGGGATGGTGCCCACGCCCACGCTCCGCATCCCAGCCGCCCGCGCCGCCGCCACCCCGGCCGCCGCGTCCTCCACCACGAGGCAGTCCTCCGCCGGCACGCCCAGCAGCCGCGAGGCCGTGAGGTAGGGCTCCGGGTCAGGTTTGCCCCTGGTCACGTCGTCGGCGGTCACCAGGACGCGCGGGGCCCGCAGCCCCGCCGCCGCCAGTCGCTTCCCGGCCAGCGCGCGACCCGCCGAGGTGACGATCGCCGCCCGGTCACCACCGCCCGCCGCGAGCACCTCGGCGGCCCCGGGGAGGGCGACGACATCGTCGAGGTCGGCGAGCTCCAGCTCGTCCAGCCGCTCCAGCGCCGGAGCGACGCGCTCGGGGGGCAACACGGCGGCCACCGCGTCGGCCGAACGCAGTCCGTGGAGATCGGCCAGTCCGGTCGGGTCCACGCCGTGTTCCTGGCACCAGCGCTTCCAGCACCGGTCGACGGCCGGGGTCGAGTCGACGAGGGTCCCGTCCAGGTCGAGGAGAAGCGCCCGCACGAACATCGCTCGACGGTAGCCGAGTAGGCCAGGACCGGGGAATCCACGGGGATCGCCCGCCCAGCGGCCCGGGCGGGTGGCTGCCGGGCACCGGGCCGGCGTCGAGGGGCGGCACGGGTCGGTCGCCGACGGACCCGGCCGGCGGCCGACACGGCCCGGTCGGCTCTGGGCACGCGGGGAGGACGGACCCGGGGACCTGCCGGGCGGAGTCCGAGCGCCCCGCACCTCACCGGCCCCGGGGCGGCCGGTCGCTCAGGTCCTGTCGAACCGCACGGAGCGGTCGTCCACCCCCCAGCCACGAGGGGCGGCGCGCCCCCGCCGACCCAGGGGCCCGCCGAGCGGCGCGGGGCCGTGACCTGGCCGCTGCCCGGACCGGGACCCGGTATTCCACCGGTGTCCCCCGCGCTCCACCGCCACCGGGTGACGCCGGCGGGCGGCCCGACCGCCGAGACCCTGCCCGGACGCCCCGGCCGAGGGCGGGCGACCCCGCCCGGCCCCGCACCACCGGAGGGCGGGCGACGAGCGGGGCAGCCGTGCCCGCCCCCGCCGGACCGCGCTGTTGCCGGCCCGCGTGACCTCGGCGAAGGTGGGGGAACCCGGAACCACGAGCCGCCGCGCGGGCTGGCGCCTGGACCGTGCCAGGACGGCTGGGAGCCCTCCACGCCGGTGACAGGACGGAGGTGCCGCGATGGCCAGGAACACGGTGGCCGACCAGCTCGTGGAGATCCTGCGCGAGGTCGGCGTGGAACGCGTCTACGGGGTGGTGGGCGACAGCCTGAACCCGGTGGTCGACGGGATCCGCCGTCGGCGGGGCATCGAGTGGACGCAGGTCCGCCACGAGGAGTCCGGGGCCTTCGCGGCCTCGGCGGAGGCGCAGGTCACCGGTCGGCTGGCGGTGTGCGCGGGCAGCTGCGGGCCGGGCAACCTGCACCTCATCAACGGGCTCTACGACGCCCACCGCAGCATGGCCCCGGTCCTGGCCATCGCCTCGCACATCCCCACCAGCGAGATCGGCACCGGCTACTTCCAGGAGACCCACCCCGACCGGCTGTTCGTCGAGTGCAGCCACTACTGCGAGATGGTCACCGATCCCGAGCAGCTGGCCAGGGTCACCCGCATCGCGATCCAGCACGCGGTGGGCCGAGGTGGGGTCGCCGTCATCATCCTTCCCGGTGATGTCGCGGGCTTGGCCGCCTCGAAGCAGCCCGTCGGGCACGCCCTGGTCACCGAGCGGCCGAAGGTCCGCCCGGGGCCGGACGAGCTGGCCAGGCTCGCCGAGCTGCTGAACGACGCCAGCCGGGTCACCCTCTTCTGCGGGCGGGGCACCCAGGGCGCGCACGACCTCGTCATGCGGTTGGCGGAGCGGGTGAAGGCACCCGTCGGCCACGCCCTGCGCGGCAAGGAGTGGATCCAGTACGACAACCCCTTCGACGTGGGCATGAGCGGGCTGCTGGGGTACGGCGCCTGCTACGAGGCCATGCACGAGGCCGAGCTGCTGGTGCTCCTGGGCACCGACTTCCCCTACCCGGCGTTCCTGCCGGACGGGGTGCGGATCGTGCAGGTCGACCACCGGGCCGAGCAGCTCGGCCGGCGGGCGCCGCTGGCGCTCGGGGTCTGGGGCTCGGTGTCGGAGACCATCGAACAGGTGCTCCCGATGGTGGCCGAGAAGCACGACCGGACGTTCCTGGACAACGCGCTGCGCAAGCACGCCGCCGCCCTGGAGCGGGTGGTCGGGGCGTACACGCAGGACGTGGAGCACCACCTGCCGATCCACCCCGAGTACGCGGCGTCCGTGCTGGACGAGGAGGCCTCGGATGACGCGGTGTTCACCGTGGACACCGGGATGTGCAACGTGTGGGCCGCCCGCTACCTCAGCCCGAACGGTCGCCGCCGCCTGTTGGGCTCCTTCAGCCACGGGTCGATGGCCAACGCGGTGCCCCAGGCGATCGGGGCGGCGCTCGCCCAACCCGGACGGCAGGTGGTGGCGATGGCCGGTGACGGCGGCTTCTCGATGCTGTTGGGCGAACTGCTCACGCTGGTCGCCGCGGACCTGCCGGTGAAGGTCGTCCTGTTCAACAACTCGTCGCTGGGCATGGTCAAACTCGAGATGCTCGTGGCCGGACTGCCCGAACACGGCACGGCGACCCAGCACACCGACTACGCCGCGATCGCCAGGGCGGCCGGTGCGCACGGGGTGCGCGTCGAGCGACCGACCGACCTGCGGGCGGCGTTGCGGGAGGCCTTCGACCGTCCCGGCCCCGCCGTGGTGGACGTGGTGACCGACCCGAACGCGCTGTCCATGCCCCCGAGGATCACCGCGGAGCAGGTGTCCGGGTTCGCCCTGTCGATGGGACGCACGGTGCTGGCCGGCGGTGTCGGCCGGATGATCCAGCTCGCCAGGAGCAACCTGCGGAACATCCCCCGCCCCTGAACTGGACCGGGTCTCCGCCCCACCCAGCGGGTCGTCCTGGCCGGAGGTGGCGCGGACCGGTGGCGGGACCCCTGGTCGGGGGGTCTGATCGACTTCCGGGGTGTGGAAACGCGCGGTGGCGGGTAACGAGGGCTACAGACAGGACCGTTCCGCCGACCGAAACGCTGGGGGACACACCGGATGGTGGCAGGAGGTACCGGCCAGGGCGCCGGGCACACATCGCAGGAGAACCTCGCCTACGTGGTGTTGATCGCCGGTGCCGCCGCGATGGGCGGTTTCCTGTTCGGCTACGACACATCGGTGATCAACGGCGCCGTGGACGCGATCCAGGACCGGTTCGAGGTCAGTTCGCTGCTCGTGGGGTTCACGGTGTCCTCCGCCCTGTTGGGGTCGGCCTTGGGTGCCTGGGTCGCCGGCGGCCTCGCTGACCGGCACGGCCGGATCCGGGTGATGCAGCTCGCCGCGATCCTGTTCGCGGTGAGCGCGGTGGGTTCCGCCCTGCCCTTCACGGTCTGGGACCTGACGGCCTGGCGCCTGCTCGGTGGCGTCGCGATCGGCATCGCCTCGGTGATCGCGCCGACCTACATCGCCGAGATCGCGCCGGCCGCCTACCGGGGCCGCCTGGGTTCGATGCAGCAGTTGGCGATCGTGCTGGGCATCGCCGCCTCGCAGCTGGTGAACTACGCGATCGCGGCGGCTGCCGGTGGGGCCCGTGGCGAACTGGGGCCGCTGGAGGCGTGGCAGTGGATGCTCGGGATCGAACTGGCTCCGGCGTTCCTCTACCTCCTGTTGACCCTGACGATCCCGGAAAGCCCCCGGTTCCTGGTGCGCACCGGCCGCGTGGGCCGGGCACGCCGGATCCTGGCCAGGGTGGAGGGCGCGGACGAGTCGACGGTGGACGAACGGATCGAGGAGATCCGGTCCGCTCTCGGCTCGGAACGTCGACCCACCCCGCGCGACCTCACCGGCGGCCGCTTCGGCCTGCTGCCCATCGTCTGGGTCGGGATGGGGTTGTCCGCCTTCCAGCAGCTGGTCGGCATCAACGTGATCTTCTACTACTCGGCGTCGTTGTGGCAGTCGGTGGGGATCGAGGAGAGCGATTCGTTGCTGCTCAGCCTGTTCACGTCGATCGTGAACATCGTCGGGACCTTCGTCGCCATCGCCCTGGTGGACCGGGTGGGCCGCAAGCCGCTCCTGCTGGTCGGGTCGGCGGGGATGACGGTGGCCCTGTCGGCGGCGGCCGTCGCGTTCTCGCGGGCCACCGTGGTCGGTGACTCCGCCGAGCTGTCTCCCGGCTGGGGCCTGGTCGCCCTGGTGGCCGCCAGTTCCTTCGTGCTCTTCTTCTCGCTGTCCTGGGGCGTGATGGTGTGGGTTCTGCTCGGGGAGATGTTCCCGTTGCGGATCAGGGCGGCGGCGATGGCGGTGGCCACGGCCACGCAGTGGATCGCGAACTGGTTGGTGACCGTGACGTTCCCCAGCCTGCGGGACTGGAACCTCGCCGGCACCTACGTGATGTACGCGGTGTTCGCCGCCCTGTCCTTCGTGTTCGTGCTCCGGTGGGTACGGGAGACGAAGGGGAAGAAGCTGGAGGAGATGGGCTGAGCCCGGGGGCCGGGACCGGGTGGCGGAGCCGCCGCCCGCTCGGGCCGCGAGGGCGCTCGCTACCCCGGGAGGCGCGGCGGGCGAGCCCGGTGTGACCGGCCGGGTGCCGCCCGGCCGCTCGACGCGACGAGCGGAGAGCCGGCGCGGGGCGGTGCGCCGGCGGTGGGCGGTGCGACGGGCGTCTCCGGTGCGGACCCAGCCCACCGGCGTGGTGGGGCCACCAGGAGGGGACGACCCGGCCCGGGGAGAGGAGCGGCCCACCCGGCGGAGGTCGGAGCCGGTGGGCCGCTCCTCTGGGGGTGGTGCCGTCGGCGGGCGCCAACGGCTCAGCGGGTCAGAAGGCCTCCTCGGGGACGTCCATCAGCGAGTTGTCGGTGGCCGACAGGACCTGGCGCCGCGCGGACAGCTCGGGGAGGACGTTCCTGGCGAAGAACGAGGCGACGGCCAGCTTCCCCTCGTAGAAGGCGCGGTCCCGGGGGGTGACCTCGCCGTCCAGGGCCGTCGACGCGACCTCGGCCTGGCGCAGCAGCATCCACCCGATCAGCAGGTCGCCGGCGCTCAGCAGGAGTCGGACGTTGTTCTGCCCGACCTTGTAGAGGTTGCGCTGGTCCTCCTGCGAGGAGGTCAGGAACCCGACCATCGAGCCGAGCATGCCCTGGAAGTCCTCCATGGCCTGCGCGAGCAGCGCGCGCTCCTCCTTGAGCCGGCCGTTGCCGCCCTCGGAGTTGAGGAAGTTCTGCACCTCGGTGGCGACGTGGGCGAGCGCCTGGCCCTTGTCCCGGATGATCTTCCGGAAGAAGAAGTCCATCGACTGGATCGCGGTGGTGCCCTCGTAGAGGCTGTCGATCTTGGCGTCCCGCAGGTACTGCTCGATGGGGTAGTCGCTGAGGTACCCGGACCCGCCCAGCGTCTGGAGCGAGAGCGTCAGCATCTCGAACGCCCGCTCCGACCCGACACCCTTGACGATCGGGAGCAGCAGGTCGTTGACGCGGGCCGCCAGCGACACGTCCTCCCCGGTGGCACGGCCGTGGGCGATCTGGTCCTGGAAGTGGGCCGTGTACAGGTACACCGCCCGCAGGCCCTCGGTGTAGGCCTTCTGGAGCATGAGGACGCGCCGCACGTCGGGGTGCCGCGTGATGGGTACCCGGGGGGCGGTCTTGTCGGTCATCTGGGTGAGGTCGGCGCCCTGGACCCGCTCCTTGGCGTACTCGAGCGCGTTCAGGTAACCGGTGGAAAGGGTCGCGATGGCCTTCGTGCCCACCATCATCCTGGCGTACTCGATGACCTGGAACATCTGGGCGATGCCGTCGTGGACCTCGCCGAGCAGCCAGCCCTTGGCCGGCACACCGTGCTGCCCGAGGGAGAGTTCGCAGGTCGCCGAGACGTTGAGGCCGAGCTTGTGCTCGACGCCGCTGACGAAGGCCCCGTTGCGCTCGCCGGGCTCACCCGTCCCGGAGTCGAAGAGGAACTTGGGTACCAGGAAGAGGCTGAGCCCCTTCGTGCCCGGCTTCGTCTCCACTCCCGGGCCCTCCGGACGGGCGAGGACCAGGTGCATGATGTTCTCGGTCATGTCCTGGTCACCGGAGGTGATGAAGCGCTTCACCCCGTCCAGGTGCCAGGAGCCGTCCTCCTGGCGGATGGCGCGGGTGCGACCGGCGCCGACGTCGGAGCCGGCGTCCGGCTCGGTGAGCACCATCGTGGCGCCCCAGCCCCGGTCCAGCATCAGTTGTGCCCAGTGGCGCTGTTCCTCGGTCCCGTTCTCCCAGAGGACGGTCGCGAAGTTGGGGCCGGCCATGTACATGTACACGGCCGGGTTCGCGCCCAGGATGAGTTCGCTGGCGGCCCACTGGACCGACGGGGGGATGCCGTAGCCGCCCATCTCGTTGGGCAGGCTCAGCCGGTACCACTCGCCGTCCCACAGTGCCCGGAAGGAGCGCTTGAACTCCTCGGGGAGGGTCACGGAGTGGGTGGCCGGGTCGAAGGTGGTGCCCTCCCGGTCCCCCACGGCGAACGAGTCGGCGAGCGGGCCGACGGCGAGGTTGTTCAGCTCCTCGAGGACGCCTCGGCTCGTCTCCTCGTCCGCCTCGGCGAAGGGGCCGGTGCCCAGCAGCCGCTGCACCCCGAACACCTCGAAGAGGTTGAACTCCAGATCCCGGACGTTGCTCTTGTAGTGACCCATGCCCTTGCTCCCGGTCTCAGGCGGTGCTGGTCGGGCAGGCACTCCTACCCGTCGGTAACAACAGCTTATTACCCGTCGGTAACACGGGCAAGCGTCGAGTCGATCACGACTGGCTGGCAACCCTCGGGGTATGCACCCAGTCGGGCACACTTCTACTCACCTGTTCAGGTGTCCAACGGGAGATTCGACGCAATGAGTGAGAGCGACAGAGCCCTCTACTACCTCATCGGGACTACCGGCTTCCCGAACTACGGCGACGAGATGATCGCCGCTGCCTGGCTGCGACACCTCCGGCAGGTCGCGCCGGACGCCGATGTCTGGCTCGACTGCCCCAGCCCCGGGCCGGCCCAGGTGCTCCTCGGCCACCTGCACCCCAGGGCCCGCTTCACCGACACCCTGTGGCGGTTGTGCTGGGAGGCGCCCAGCGAGGAGCCGTGGCAGGTGAACGAGTTCGCCCAGCGCGCCGTCAACGACCCGGGCATGGCTCCCCGCTGGGCCTCGGGCATCCAGCTGGCGCACCGGGCGGACGTCCTGCACATCATCGGCGGCGGCTACGTCAACGGCGTGTGGCCACGCCACGTCGGCCTGCTCGCCGGGATGGTCTCGGTCGCCCGCCGGTCCGGTGCCCGCACCGCGATGACCGGAGTGGGCCTGTGGCCGGCACCCGAACACGGGGAGACGCTGATCCGCGAGCTGGCCACCCGGTTCGACGTGGTCGACGTCCGCGACGCGCCCTCCGCCCGGTTGCTCGAGAAGACGTGCGCGGTCAGCCACACGTGCGACGACCTGTTCTTCGACCTCGGCCCCCACCTCTACCGGACCGACGACGAGCTGCGCGAGTTCATGGTCTGCGTCCAGTCCGACCTCCTCAGGGTCAGCGTGCCCGCGCTCGCCGCGTTCGTCACCGAGACCCTGCGCGCCTGGGACGTCCCGCCGGACCGGCTCGGGTTCGTGGAGTGCATCCCCCGGGTGGACCGCGACGTCTTCGCCCTGGTCGAGTCCGAGTTCCCGGGCGTGCGGATGTACCCGCTGGCGGAGGTGCTCGACCACGGGATGCCGGCCGCCGCCGGGCAGACCTGGTTGTCGACCCGGTTCCACCCCCACCTGGTCGGCGCGGCCGTGGGCGCCAACGGTGTCGCGGTGAGCATCAACCCCGACTACTACGCCACCAAGCACCGCTCGCTGACCGACCTGGGCAGCGGGTGGACGCTGGTCGAGGACCTCGACGAGATCCCCACCCGACCGGTGCACGGCGGGTACAGCCCCGAGTCCCTCGCCGAGTACCGGGCCGCGAAGCGCCGGGTCGCCGACCGGATCTACCCGTACCGGCGCTGATCCTCCCCTGCCGTCGGGGACGCGGACCGGCTCCCACGGGGCCGGTCCGGGTCGGGACAGCGGGCCGGGGAGCGCGGGTGGCGGCGTGAGCGCCAGGAGCTCCGCTCGCCGGCGGGGCGCGGTTCCCCGGTGCGTGCCCGCCCTCCCCGCCCCCGCCGGGAACACACCGGAATCCGGCGTGCGGCGGGGGAGCGCCGCGCGGGAGGAGGGCCCGCCAGCCGGACCCCGGGGGTCAGTCCAGGGTGAACGGGTCGTACCGGATGCGGTCCAGGGGCGTTCCCGCCACCAGCATCCTGGAGACGGTGGCCCGGATCATCGCGGGGGAGCCGCACACCATGACGTCCCGTTCCGACCAGGCCCCGTAGCGGGTGACGACCTCCGCGAGGGTGCCGTGCTCGGTGCCCTGCCGGGCGGGGCCGGACTCCACGACGGGCACCACGGTGAGCCAGGGGTTGCTCATCGCGAGGTATCGCAGGTTGTCCAGCTCGTAGAGGTCCTCGATGGTCCGGCCACCGAGGAAGAGGTGCACCCGGGGGTTCGTGCCGTACTGGGCCAGCTCGTCCAGCATCGCGCGCATGGGGGCGAGTCCGGTCCCACCGGCGATCATCAGGACGTCGCGACCGTTCTCCCGGTCGACGCCCATCCGGCCCATCGGAGGACCGACCCGCCAGGTGTCACCCACCTGGGTGTGCCCGACGACGGAACGGCTGACCCAACCGCCGTGGACCGACCTGATGTGGAACTCGAGGGTCCCGTCCTCGCTGGGCGCGTTGGCCGGGGTCAGGTACCTCCACAGCCGGGGCCGTTGGGGGACCTCGACGCTGACGTACTGACCGGCGCGGTAGGGGACCGGCTGGTGCGGCTGCACCCGGACCACGGCGAGGTCCCAGCTCAACCGCTGGTGCTCCACGACCCTGGCGTTCCACCAGGCCGGGTTCTCGTCCGCCTCGGCCGCGTTGTGCATGGTGGTGGCCATCATCGTGTAGGCCTCGGCCCACGCGAGCTCCACCTCGTCGGTCCACACCGGACCGGCGTACCGCTTGATCGCCGCCAGCAACGCGGTGCCGGTCGCCTCGTAGTGGCTGGCGATCACCCCGAACTTGCGGTGGTCGCGGCCCAGCTGGCGGAGGAACGGCACCAGGTCGTCCGGCCGGTCGATCATCTGCACCGTGTGCACCAGGGCGCGAAGCAGCCTGCTCCGCTGCACCTCCATGTTGGCGGGAAACAGCTCGCGGGTCTTGGGCGCGAGGCTGAAGAGCATCCCGTAGAAGAACCTCGCCACGTCGTCGGCGTACGGCTCGACGGCCGCGTAGCTTTCCCGGATCAGGCGCACGGTGGCGCTGACCCCCGAGGCAGATTCCGGTCGCGAGGGAGGCACGGGGCTAAGCACGGCGTTCGCTGTCATAGTCCGGGCGCAGTCTTCTCCACGTCGTTCGGCGCGCCGGGCGTGACGCGCCGTTCCTTGTCAGGATCCCCAACAAGGGGGACAGTAACTCGTTCTCTGGTTGCCTGAGTCCTTGATGCCACCTTCGAGTGTCGGCATGTAACTGCGAGTACATAATGCCTGCGACGGTTGGGCGAAGGTAGGGGGTAGATCGTGGAACTTCAGAGGTCTTCGTGACACTGTGGGGCCCGTGATTCGCGAGATGCTGGTGCCAACGGGTACCGCGGACCCCGATCTGCACGAACTTGAGCTCGTCGACGCTCCTCCGACCGGGGTAGGGCCGGGCGGCTGGGGAGGCGCACCGGGAACCGGGTCGTCGGGCGCCGGGGCGACGGTCGTGGCACCGCTCCCGCCCGATCCCGAACAGACCGTGCGGCACGCCTTCCCCGTGGTCCCGGTGGGGGCACCGCCCGCTCCGGGGCCGGTCGCGCCGCCGGTGTCCTCGTCCGGGCATCCCCTGCCCGGTTCCCGGGGAGAACACGTCCTCCAGGAGCGGCACGGCACCGAGCGGCGTGCGCGGCGCTTCTACCAGGAGCAGATGCTCGACCGCCTGAACGACGAGATGGCACGGTTCGTGGGCCGGATGGAGATGGCCTTCGTGGCCACCGCCGACGGGTCGGGGGAGTGCGACGCCTCGCTGCGCTCGGGCCCGCCCGGTTTCATCCGGGTGCTCGACCCGCACCACCTCGCCTACCCCGAGTACCGGGGCAACGGCGTCATGGCCAGCCTCGGCAACATCGAGGAGAACCCCCACGTGGGGATCCTCATGCTGGACCTGGTCCAGGACCTGATCGGACTGCATGTCAACGGTCGCGCCAGCGTGGTCGAGGACGCCGAACTGCGAGCGAGGCACTCCGACCTGCCCGAGGACGACAACCGTGGCAGGACGCCCGAACGGTGGGTCGTCGTCCGGGTCGAGGAGGCCTATGTCCACTGCCGCAAGCACATCCCTCGGATGATGCCGGTGCCACGGGACCGATCCTGGGGCACCGACGACGCGCGGCGCAAGGGTGGCGACTACTTCGAGGCCAAGGGTGATGAGCGGCCCTGGAGCCCCGCCCCGGAACGGCACTCGGAGCCGGCCTCGGGGTGAGGCCGCCCCCTCCGCCGACCGGCCCTCCCGACTCGGCCGGGTGGCGGTACTCACACCCGCGCTCGGACGTTCCCGGTTCGCCCGGTCGATTCGGACATCCCGGTCCCTGGTCTGTCAGACTTGAGGGGGTGGGAGCGAGGGGGACCAGGGTGAACCCGACACGCATGGACGGTTCGACGATGGCCGTGAACGGGCCGGAGCGGCTGGGCACGGGCGCCGACGGCACCCGTGGGGCCGCGGCCGACAGTGTCGAGCGCGAGTTGACCATCCTCTTCCGCCGCGCCAAGCAGAGCACGGCCAGACTCGCCTCGCAGATCCACGTGGAGCTGGAGCCGGCCGCCTACGGCACGCTGTCGATGATCGCCGAGCGCGGCCCCGTCAGGGGGACCGACGTGGTCGACCTGCTCAACCTCGACAAGTCCACCATCAGCCGGCAGCTGAGCAAGCTGGTGGAGCTGCGGCTCATCGAACGGGTGCCGGACCCCGTCGACGGCCGCGCGCGGCGCGTGCAGCTCACCGACCTGGGGTCGCGGCGGCTCCGGGAGGTTCGGGAGCGGCGGCGGGAGCGCCTGGACGAGCAGCTCGCCGAGTGGCCGACCTCCGACCTGACCGAGCTGGCGCGCCTCCTCAACCGGCTGAACGAGGCCTTCTGACCGGGACGTCTCCTCGGGCCGCGAGCGCCCCCCGCAGCCAGGGCGCCACCACGGGCAACACGTGGTGGGGCAGCATCGCGCCCAGGTGGTCGAGCCCGTCGAGCAGCTCCACGTCCCAGCCAGCCTCCGCGAGTTCGGCGCGGCCCCGCATGAGCCCGCCCGCGATGTCCACCGTGACCCCACCCCAGGACTCCGGGTAGACGATGGTGTCGGCGGCGCCGGCGAAGCACAGCCGGGGGCAGCGCACCGACGCGGCAGCCGCCCGGTCGTCGAAGCCCGTCAGGGCCTCGTACAGGGTGACGAACTGCCGGGTCCGCTCCGGCGGGGCGGAGATCTCGACGGTGTCCCAGTCCGGTTCGCCCCCGCCGTCGGTCTCCTGGCGCCCGTCGTGGCCGCCAGCCTCGGCGCGCCGGTGTGCGGCCGTGGTGACCTCGAGCATCTCGGCGTAGGGGCCGTTCAGGGCGGGGAATCCGCCCATGACGAGCGCGGAGAGCCGGTCGGTCCTGATCGCGAGCTGGAGCCCGGCCAGGGCGAGCCAGGAGTAGCCGTAGTAGGCGAAGCTCTCCGCCTCGACCGCGTCGGCGACCGCGAGGATGTCGGCCGCGACGTTCCCGGGGGTCAGGGTGGTGGGTTTGGGCCGGCCCATGACGTGGCCCTCGTAGTCGAAGGCGACGACGCGGAAGCGGTCGCTCAGCCCGTCGACCAGCGCGCGCCCCAGGGCGGGGTCGGCGCCCCACCTCCGAATCTCCTCGGCCCGGTCCCCGGTGATCGGGGTGGGGTCCACCGGGAGCAGCACGGTGGGCCCGCTCCCCGTGATCTCCAGGTCAAGCCGGTCGCCGTCGTGCGTGGTGCTGTACCCCATCATGTCGCGCTCCTCGCCGGGGCGATCGGCCCCGATATCCCTTTACGTCGTACGGTGATGTGCGGGCGACAATACATTACGTTGTAAGGAGATGTGGGTGGCGGTCATCGGAGGTCGGGGAGACGCGGACCTGACCATGCGGCTGTTGTGGGCGGGGTCCGAGCGCGGGCCGTCGCGGTCCGCACCGGGTCCCAGGCAAAGCCTCACCGCGTCGGCGATCGTCGAGGCGGCGATCGGCCTCGCGGACGAGGAGGGTCTCGCGGGACTGTCGATGCGCGCCGTCGGGGAACGGCTCGGGCGGTCCGCGATGGCGCTCTACACCTACGTGCCGGGGAAGGCCGAGCTGGTGGACCTGATGTACGACCAGGCGCACGCCGACTTCTCCGGCGCGTGCGAGGAGGCGGCGGACTGGAGGTCGGGCGTCCTGGAGTGGGCGGTCGAGTTGCGTGATCTCTACCTGCGTCATCCGTGGGTCCTCCAGGTCTCGCACGCCCGCCCGGTCCTCGGGCCGCACGAGCAGGTCGTCTTCGAGGCCCTTGCTGGGCTCCTCCGGTCCACCGAGCTGCCGGGGCGGGTGCTGCGGGGAGCGGTCAGCGCCCTCTTCCACCACGTCCGGGGTTCCGCGCGCACGGCGGCCGAGGCGGGCCGGGCCGCCGCCGAGACGGGGGTGCCCGACCGGGAGTGGTGGACGCGCCGCTCCACCCTGCTGCGCGAGGTCGCCCCCGACTTCGCCGAGCGGTTCCCGCACTCCGTCCGCCTGGCTGGCGACGCGTCGGCGGGCCAGGGCGGCGGGACGCGGGACTCGGCCGGGACGGAACGAGCGGAGCGGGGGTGGGCTCGTGGGGTCGACGCGGTCTTCGTCGCGGGGCTCACCGTCCTGCTGGACGGTCTCTCCTCGGCGACCGGGGTGGATGGGCGGGGAGAAGCCTCCGAGGGTTGAGATGGCGCCACCGTCGCCCTGACCCCGGCCGGCCACGGGTCGGCCCCACGGTCGTGGCCCCTTGGACCCGGCCCTGGAGCGCGCCCTTCCCCGGTTGGCGCCGATCTCCGGCCTTCCCGTGCTCGGCGTCCCGCGCGGCCCCGGTGGCGGGAGGCGCGGCGTCGGACATCCACGCGGTAAGCCATCTCACCCGGAGAGGCGTGGTGAGCACTCCACCGCGGGCGTAAAGTTGCATAAGCCAACTAATGACTCGAGGAAAGTTCGGGGGAGCACCAGGTGGTGGTGTCAGGCGGGACGCAGGACGCGGCGGCGATCGTCGCGACGGGCGCGGCGGTGCACCCGGGGCCGGACGACCAGCCCCCGATGTCCCACCGCGAGATCATGCGTGTCTTCTCCGGACTGCTGCTCGCGCTGCTGGTCGCCATCCTCAGCTCGACCATCGTGGCGAACGCGCTGCCCACCATCACCGCCGAACTCGGCGGCACCCAGGCCCAGTACACGTGGGTGGTCACGGCCACCCTGCTCGGCGCGACCGCGACCACCCCGGTGTGGGGCAAGCTCGCCGACCTCTTCAGCAAGAAGCTGCTCCTCCAGATCGCGCTCTCCGTCTTCACGATCGGCTCGGTGCTGGGCGGCCTCGCCCAGTCGATGCCGATGCTGATCGGGTTCCGGGCGGTGCAGGGACTCGGCCTTGGCGGCGTGCAGGCCCTCGTCCAGGTCGTCATCGCCGCGATGATCAGCCCGAGGGAACGCGGCCGGTACAGCGGTTACCTGGGGGCGGTCTTCGCCGTGGGCACGGTCAGCGGTCCGCTGATCGGCGGCCTCATCGTCGACACCCCCTGGCTCGGATGGCGGTGGTGCTTCCTCGCGGGTGTCCCGGTCGCGGTGGCGGCGCTCGTGGTCATCGGCCGCACGCTGCGCCTGCCGACCGTCCGCCGCCCGGTGCGGGTGGACTGGCTCGGGGCGACGCTGCTGGTGGGAGGCGTGAGCCTGCTGCTGGTGTGGGTGTCCCTGGCCGGTCAGTCGTTCGCCTGGGCGTCGCCGACCACGGCGTTGCTGGTCGGAGGTGCGGTGGTGCTCCTCGGACTGGCCGTCCTCGTGGAGGCGAGGGCGGTCGACCCGGTCGTCCCGCTCCGCTTCTTCCGGGACCGGACGACCGCGCTCTCCGTCGTCGCCGGCGTCGGGACGGGGGTGGCGATGTTCGGAGTTCCCGTGTTCGTCGGCCAGTACTTCCAGCTGGGCAGGGGGTACTCGCCCACCGTGGCCGGGCTGATGACGATCCCGTTGGTGCTGTCGCTCGCGTTCACCTCCACCCTCTCCGGTCAGCTGATCAGCAGGTCGGGGCGGTGGAAGCGGTTCCTGCTCGTGGGCGCGGTGGCGTTGCCGGTCGGGCTCGGTCTGTTGGCGACGATCGACCACCGGACGGACCTGGTGCTGGTGGGGGTGTTCCTCGCCGTCGTGGGCGCGGGGGTGGGGTTGTGCGCGCAGAACCTCGTCCTGGCCGTGCAGAACACCGTTCCCGCCCGTGACCTCGGATCGGCGACGGCCCTGGTCACCTTCTTCCGATCCCTCGGAGGCGCCTCCGGCGTGTCGGCGCTCGGCGCCGTGCTGTCCGCCAGCGTGGCCGCCCGGGTGGGGACGGGAGGCGGCCAGAGCGCTTCCCTGGATCTCGCGGGGCTCCCCGAGGGGGTCCGGGCGGAGGTGATGACGGCGTTCGGCGACGCCACCGGAACGGTCTTCCTCGTCACCGCGCTGGCCGCCCTGGTGGCGCTGTTCGCGGTCCTCGCCATCCGGGAGGTGCCGCTGCGGACCACCGTCGACGTGGAGCACGCCGTGCCGGCTCCCGCCGTGGGTGCGCCCGTACCGAGCCCGGGTACTCCGGCCGGATCGGCTGGGCGGTCCGGGGATGGTGCTGACCGCAGGTGACGGCCTCGCCCGTGCGGTACCGCCGTCACCTGGAAGGCGTCACCCTGTGGAGTTGTCCACGGACTGTGGATAACTCCACAGCCGGCGGCCGTCCGCCCCAAGTTATCCACAGGCTGTGTGGACAACTTGGGGCGGAACTGTGGATTTGGCGTGGACTGGCTGTGGATAGTTGGGGATAACTGGGGATCAGTTGGGGATATCCGGTGGAGAACTCGGCACCGGCCGGGCGTGTCTGTGGATAACTCCCGGTGTCACCCCGCGTGGGGACGCCCTCAGCCCACGCCGTCCTTCTCCCGATCGGAGGGCTCCGGCGGTGAGCCGGCCGACGACCCGGAGGTGTCCTGGTCCACCGGTCGGATCTCCCCGGACTTCAGCTTGCCGAGGAAGTCCCTCAACTCGCGCTTGACGATGGGCGCGAGCAGGTAGAGGCCCAGGATGTTGAAGAAGGCGACACCGAACAGCACCGCGTCGGCGAAGTTCAGCACCGGCCCCAGTGTGAGGACCGTTCCGCACACGATGAGGGCGCAGTAGACCGCGCGGTAGACCACCGAGCTGACCCGCCCCGCGCCGAACAGGTGGTTCCAGGCCTTCTCGCCGTAGTAGCTCCAGGTGATCATCGTGGAGATGGCGAAGAGCGCGACCGCGACCATCAGGACGTAGGGGAACCACGGCAACACGGTCTCGAAGGCGTTGGACGTCACCGTCACGCCCTCCGGGCTGTCGGCGCCCGCCGCCACCGCGGCCCTGGCGTCGTGCCAGAAGTCCGTGCTGGCGATCACGATCGTCAGCGCCGTCATCGTGCAGATGATCACGGTGTCGACGAAGGGCTCCAGCAGCGCCACGAGCCCCTCGGTGACCGGATGGCGGGTGCGGACCGCCGCGTGCGCGATCGGTGCCGACCCCACTCCGGCCTCGTTGGAGAAGGCCGCCCGCTGGAAACCGATGATCAGCACGCCCAGCGCACCGCCGGCGACGCCCTCGGGCGCGAAGGCACCGGAGACGATCTCGCCGAAGGCGCGGGGGACCTCCCCGATGTTGACGAGGATGACGACGAGGCAGGCCAGCACGTAGATGACGGCCATGGTCGGTACGAGCCGCGAGGTCACCTTGCCGATCGACTTGATCCCGCCGATGATGACCAGCGCCACGAGGCCAGCGAGTAGTAGTCCGAAGATGAAGGCGGCTCCCCCTCCACCGAGGAGACCGTCCTCACCACCGGTCACCGAACGCAACTGGGCGAAGGTCTGGTTGGCCTGGAACATGTTCCCGCCGGCGAGGGCGAAGAACAGCAGCATCACCGAGGCGCCGATCGCCAGCACCTTGCCCAGCGAGCGGCCGAAGCCGTTGGGGAAGCGCTCGGCGATGCCCTGGCGGAGGTAGTACATGGGGCCGCCGTGGACAGTGCCGTCCGCGTCGATCTTGCGGTACTTCACGCCCAGGGTGCACTCGACGAACTTCGTGCACATGCCCAGGAGCCCGGCGAGGATCATCCAGAACGTCGCGCCAGGGCCACCGACGGTGACCGCCACGCCGACGCCCGCGATGTTGCCAAGGCCGACCGTCCCTGACAGCGCGGAGGAGAGTGCCTGGAAGTGCGTGATCTCGCCCGGCTCGTCGTTGCGCGTGTACTTCCCGCGCGCGACCTGGATCGCGAGCCGGAACTTGCCGAGCTGGATCAGGCCGAAGTACGCGGTGAACACCGCTGCCGCGATGACCAGCCAGGCGACGATGACCGGGAACGCCGCTCCGAAGACCGTGATCTCGGCGAAGATGATGGACGACGTGAATGACTCGATGGGTGCGAAGACGCTGTTGATGGCGTCCTCGACGCCGGAAAGGACTCCGCCGTCCTGTGCGAGGAGGACGGGTGCCGGGTCGCCGGTTGGCGGACTTGGCGGCGGGGTCGCCGTCGTGATGTGTGACATGGCATGACAGTGCACGGGTAAACCCCGGTTCACCGCAAGAGGGCGGGCCGAATTTGATGCGGAGCGTAACAATTGTTACTGCCCCGTTTCGGTTGATTGCGGTGGCGTATGCCCTAGCCACGGGAACGCTGCCGGGTTCCTGGTCGCCGTCCGTAGTGATCCGTATCACGGATGGTTCACGATTGCTCCTTCTGGGAGAGTGCCGTCGCGCCGGTGGTTCCTGGTGGGTCCCCGCTACGCCGACGATGAGCGTGGACTCGCCACTCCGCGGCCGGCTGGTCCCGTGGTCGACAGTCGGCTCCTGCTCGAACCCTCGCGATCGTCCCGATGGGCCAGGGGGCGCCTGCGCGCTGGGCGGGGCGAGGGTCGAGGGGCGAGGGTCGCCACCGGTGGAAGTGGTACGAGTCACACGTCTGGGGTATTTTTCGCACTCAGTGACTCACGGGAGGTGGCGGGTGGACCAGACCGGGCGCGAACCCCACGCGGAGGAGTCTCGGGGGCGAGTCCCCGTGACCGAGGGTGAGACCGGTGCGGGGGCTGCTGACCAGCGGATCTCCGCGGCCGCCGAACCCCCGGCCACGGTTCGGAGGCGGTGGATAGGCCTCGGGCTCGGCGTCGTGCTCGCGCTGGCGGCCTTCCTCGCGCTCCCCGACTCCCTCTCCCCAGCGGGACGCGGTACCGCGGCGGTAGCCGTGCTGATGGCCGTGTGGTGGATGACGGAGGCCATCCCACTGCCCGCGACCGCGTTGGTGCCGCTGGTGCTCTTCCCCGCGCTCGGGATCGCCGAGGTGGGTGACGCGGCGAGTCCCTATGCCAACGACGTCATCTTCCTGTTCATGGGCGGTTTCATGCTCGCGCTGGCGATGCAGCGGTGGAACCTGCACCGGCGGCTCGCCCTGGCGACGGTGCTCGCCGTCGGGACCAGTCCTCGCCGACTGGTGGGCGGCTTCATGCTGGCGACCGGCTTCATCTCCATGTGGGTTTCGAACACGGCCACGGCGGTGATGATGCTGCCCATCGGTCTCTCGGTGCTCGGCCTGGTCCGGCAGCTCGGAAAGGGTGAGGGCGACACCAACTTCGGGACCTCGTTGATGCTGGGAATCGCCTACGCGGCGTCCATTGGCTCGCTGGGAACCATCATCGGAACTCCCCCCAACACCCTGATGGTGGGTTACCTTCGCGACTCCCACGACATCCACATCGGTTTCGGGCAGTGGATGCTGGTCGGGGTTCCGCTCGCGGTGGTCTTCATGTTGCTGGCGTGGCTGGTGCTGACTCGCTTCGTGTTTCCCCCGCGGATCAGGAACATCCCCGGCGGTCGCGAACTCATCCGCCGCGAACTCGCCGCGCTGGGCCCTGTCAGCCGGGCTGAGTGGATGGTGCTGGCGGTGTTCGTCCTCGCCGCCCTCTCGTGGATCTTCCTGCCCCTCGTCACCGGGGCGAGCAACATCGACGCCGTGATCGCGATGGCGGTGGCGGTGATCCTCTTCGTCCTCCCCGTCGCCCCGAGGAAGGGGGTGGCGGTACTCGACTGGCAGACCGCCAAGGAGATCCCGTGGGGCGTGCTGTTGCTCTTCGGTGGGGGGCTGAGCCTGTCGAGCCAGTTCTCGGCGACCGGGCTGAGCGAGTGGATCGGAGAGCAGGTCGCCGGCGTTGGCGCCATCCCGGTGGTGCTCCTGGTGGCCGGGGTGACCGTGCTCGTGCTGGCGCTGACCGAGCTGACCAGCAACACGGCGACCGCCGCGACCTTCCTGCCGATCATGGGCGGGGTGGCCCTCGGGCTCGGGCTGGACGTGATGACCTTGGCCATACCGGTAGCCCTCGCCGCCACCTGCGCCTTCATGCTGCCGGTGGCGACGCCGCCCAACGCGATCGCCTTCGGGTCCGGGCACGTGCGGATCGGTGAGATGGTGCGTGCCGGTGTCTGGCTCAACCTCTCCGCCATCGTGCTGATCACCCTCACCATGTACGCCCTCGCCGGTTGGGTGTTCGGGCTGACCGTCTGACGTCGACGCGCTTCCGACGACCGCTCGCCCCCCGGTGCGCCCGCCGGGGGGCGAGTTCGCGTCCGTGCTTGGGTGGTCCACACCACACCCGGATACGTGGTTGAGTGGAACTGGCTCAACTTTTCTGACGTTGGACGTGTGGATGAGCGGAGCCGGGCGAGGGCGCGGCTCCGGTCGGGGCTCGGAGCCCCGGGAGCCGACCAGGTGTACGAGCTGACGAGGTGAGGGATGGACGCGTTCAATCCGACCACGAAGGTCCAGCAGGCGATCTCCGCCGCGGCGCGGGCCGCCACGCTGGCCGGCAACCCCGACGTGTCATCGGCCCACCTGCTCGGTGCCCTGCTGGCCCAGGGGGACGGAGTGGCGTCGCCGCTGCTCTCCGCGGTCGGCGTCGATCCGGCCGCGCTGCGGGGCGATCTGGAACGCCTCACGGCCGGCCTGCCCTCGGCCACGGGCGCCACGGTGAACGCGCCCCAGCTGTCACCGGAGGCGGTCCGCTCCGTCACCCACGCCCAGCGGTTGGCGACCGAGATGGGCGACGAGTACGTCTCCACCGAGCACGTGCTGGTGGGGCTGGCCAAGGAGGGCGGACGGGTGGCCGACCTCCTGCGCGACCACGGCGCCACCCCGGACAACCTCCGCGAGGCCTTCACCCGGGTCCGAGGCTCGGCCCGCGTCACCAACCCCGACCCGGAGGCCACCTACCAGGCGCTGGAGAAGTACGGCGTCGACCTCACCGAGCGCGCCCGCCGGGGTGAGCTGGACCCGGTGATCGGTCGGGACACCGAGATCCGCCGGGTGGTCCAGGTGCTGTCCCGCCGGACGAAGAACAACCCGGTGCTGATCGGGGAGCCCGGGGTCGGCAAGACCGCCATCGTCGAGGGCCTGGCCCAGCGCATCGTGGCCGGTGACGTCCCGGAGTCCCTGCGCGGCAAGCGGGTGGTCGGACTCGACCTCGGGTCGATGGTCGCCGGCGCGAAGTACCGGGGCGAGTTCGAGGAACGGCTCAAGGCGGTGCTCAAGGAGATCACCGACTCGGCGGGCCAGGTGGTCACCTTCATCGACGAGCTGCACACCATCGTGGGAGCGGGCGCCACCGGCGAGAGCGCCATGGACGCCGGGAACATGATCAAGCCGATGCTGGCGAGGGGCGAGTTGCGCATGGTCGGGGCGACCACGCTCGACGAGTACCGGGAGCACATCGAGAGGGACCCGGCCCTGGAGCGGCGCTTCCAGCAGGTCATGGTGGGGGAACCCTCCGAGGAGGACACGGTCGGGATCCTGCGGGGCCTCAAGGAACGCTACGAGGTGCACCACGGGGTGCGGATCACCGACAGCGCCCTCGTCGCGGCGGCCGCGCTGTCCAACCGGTACATCACCGCGCGGTTCCTGCCGGACAAGGCGATCGACCTGGTGGACGAGGCCGCGTCCCGCCTGCGGATGGAGATCGACTCCCGGCCGGTGGAGATCGACGAGGTGGAGCGGGCCGTGCGGCGGCTCGAGATCGAGGAGATGGCGCTGGCCAAGGAGGCGGACGAGGCGTCGCGCGAGCGGTTGGCCGCCCTGCGGGCGGAGCTCGCCGAGCGCCGGGAGGCCCTGGCCGGTCTCACCGCCCGCTGGCAGAACGAGAAGACCTCCATCGACCGGGTTCGGGAGCTCAAGGGGCAGCTGGAACAGCTGCGTGGCGAGTCCGAACGGGCCGAACGGGATGGTGACCTCGGGCGGGCGGCGGAACTGCGCTACGGGCGCATCCCCAGCCTGGAGAAGGAACTCGACGCCGCCACGCAGAACGGTCGGGAACAGCAGGTCATGCTCCAGGAGGAGGTGACATCCGACGACGTCGCCGAGGTCGTCAGCGCGTGGACCGGCATCCCCGCCGGCCGCCTGCTGGAGGGGGAGACGACGAAGCTGCTGCGGATGGAGGAGGCCGTCGGGGCTCGGGTGATCGGTCAGGCCGAGGCGGTGCGCGCGGTTTCGGACGCGGTCCGCCGGGCCAGGGCCGGCGTGGCCGACCCCGACCGGCCCACCGGCTCGTTCCTGTTCCTCGGCCCCACGGGCGTGGGCAAGACCGAACTCGCCAAGGCGCTCGCCGGTTTCCTGTTCGACGACGAACGCGCCATGATCCGTGTGGACATGTCGGAGTACTCCGAGAAGCACTCGGTGGCCCGGCTGGTGGGTGCCCCTCCCGGCTACGTCGGCTACGACCAGGGCGGGCAGCTGACGGAGGCCGTCCGCCGCCGCCCCTACTCGGTGGTGCTGCTCGACGAGGTGGAGAAGGCCCACCCGGACGTCTTCGACATCCTCCTCCAGGCGCTCGACGACGGCCGGCTCACCGACGGGCAGGGGCGCACCGTCGACTTCCGCAACACCATCCTGGTGCTCACCTCCAACCTCGGGTCGCAGGCCATCGCGGACCCCACCCTGGGAGAACGGGAACGGCGGGATGCCGTCCTCGCCGTGGTCCGCCAGCACTTCAAGCCCGAGTTCCTCAACCGGCTCGACGACCTCGTCGTCTTCCACTCGCTGTCCACGGAGGAGCTGACCAGCATCGTCGACATCCAGATCGAGGCACTGGGACGGCGGTTGGGGCAGCGTCGCCTGACCCTGACCGTGTCGAGGGCGGCCAAGGACTGGCTCGCCCTCAACGGTTTCGACCCGGTCTTCGGCGCCCGGCCGCTGCGCAGGCTGGTGCAGACCGCGATCGGCGACCAGCTGGCCCGGAAGCTGCTGTCCGGCGAGATCCGGGACGGCAACGAGGTGGTCGTGGAGGTCGACGACAGCGCCCCTGGCGCCAACCGCCTGCTGGTCACCGGGCGGGCCTGACCCCGACCCGCCGGGGGCGGTCCGCCCCGGTCGGACGTTGGGCCCCGCACCGCTCCCTGAGCAGCCGGTTCACCGCCACCCGCCGCTACTTCCGGTCAATTCGCGAACAACCGGGCATACGATCTTCGTGAACGTGCCCTGGCTCGCTACCCTGCGGAGTGTGGGGATGCCGACTTGGGTGTGGTTCACGGCGGCCGTAGTGTTCGCCATGGCGGGTGTCGCGCTGCTCGCCACCGACACGGCGCAACGCAGCGCGCGCAACCGGGAACGACGTCGATGGGCGGCGTTGCGGGGCTGGCAGTTCGCCGAGAGCGACCAGGTGCTGCCGACCCGGTGGAGCCACGGCTTCCTCGCGGCGCAGAGCGGCGGCGTCGCCAGGGACGTGGTCGCGGGCTCCACCTTCACCGCCGACGGCCGGCGACAGGTGTACGTGTTCGACCACGAGTCGGGCGGGAAGGCCGGCGCCGTGCTGGTCGCGGTGCGCTGCCGCCAGCAGTACGAGGTCGTGGTGGAGCTCTGGCTGCCCAGCGTCCCCGTCCCGCAGGAGTCCGGCCTGGACCTGCTCGGGCCCGTCGGTTCCCGGTACGCCTTCGTCACCCAGTTGTCGGCCGCGCGCCAGCTGATCACACCGGACCTGGTCGAGGCCGCGGAGGAGGTCGGCGACGACGTCACCGTGGTCTGGTTGGAGAAGGAGTGGGTGCTGGCCGCCGCGCCCTCCAACGCCTCGCCCTCCCGCCTGGAGCGGCTGCTGCGCGACGTCGGGGAGATCGCCGACCTGATCGACCCCGTGGACGAGGAGGAGCGGGAGCAGCAGCGCACCCACGCGCTCACCGTCGACCAGGAGGACGAGCGCATCTTCCGGCCTTCGAGCCAGTCCTGATCCCGCCGCCGGCGGAACGCCTCGCCGACCTGGCCCCCGAGCGGAGTCCGACTCCGTGCGACTCACCCCCATCACTCGTTCAGGTTGTTACCGTGCGGTACATGCCCACCGCGCTGATCACCGGTCCAACCTCGGGAATCGGGTTGTCCTTCGCCCGCCGCCTGGCCGCCGAGGGGTACGACGTCGTCCTGGTCGCCCGCACCGAGTCGAAGCTGATTTCCCTGGCCGCCGAGCTCGGTGACCGCTACGGGGTGGAGGCCGAGACGATCACCGCCGACCTCGCCGAGGCCGCCGACCGCGACCGGGTGGCGGCCCGCCTCCGGGACGAGGAGCGACCGGTGGACCTGCTGGTCAACAACGCCGGTTTCTCCACCGGCGGCCACTTCGAGCGCAACGAGTTCTCCGCGCTGCGCTCGCAGCTGGAGGTCAACGTCACCGCGGTGCTCCAGCTGACCCACGCCGCGCTGCCCGGCATGCTGGCGCGGCGGGGTGGCGACGTGATCAACGTGTCCAGCATCGCCGGCTTCCTGCCGGGGCGGGGCTCCACCTACACCGCCAGCAAGGCCTGGGTGACGTCGTTCACCGAGGGCCTGGCGGCGGGGACCCGGGGCAGCGGGGTCCGCCTGCTCGCGTTGTGCCCGGGGTTCACGAGGACCGAGTTCCACGAGCGGGCCGACATCGACATGTCCGGCCTGCCCCGGTCGTTCCGGCTGGACGCGGACTTCGTCGTGCACGAGTCACTGCGTGACCTGCGGCGCGGTCGCGCGGTGTCCGTACCGGGCAACCAGTACAAGGCGTTGGCGTCGGTCTCGCGGCTGCTGCCCCGCTGGCTGGTCCGCCGGGTCGCCGGTCGCACCGCCCGAGGTCGGGACTGACCCCGCCGGAACCGGGGTGGCCTCCCGGACCGGCGGCCGGTGCCGGTCCGGGGCTGTGCGAAGCTAGCGAACCGTGCGAGAAGCGGCGGCATCGAACTCCCCCACCCCGAACGTGGATTCCGAGGACAAGGCTCGGCTGGCCCGCCTGGTGCGGGAGCTCGCGGTCGTCCACGGCACCGTGACCCTGTCCTCGGGCGCCGAGGCCGACTACTACGTCGACCTGCGCAGGGCCACGCTGCACCACCAGGCCTCACCGCTGATCGGCCGGCTGCTCAGGCAGCTGACCGGCGACTGGGACTTCCAGGCGGTCGGAGGGCTCACCCTCGGCGCCGATCCGGTGGCGGGCGCCATGCTGCACTCGGCCGCGTCCGATGGCCTCGCGCTGGACGCCTTCGTCGTGCGGAAGGCCACCAAGCAGTACGGGATGCAGCGGCAGATCGAGGGACCCGGTGTCACCGGTCGTCGGGTGCTCGCGGTGGAGGACACCTCCACCACCGGTGGCAGCGTGCTGACAGCCGTCGAGGCCCTGCGTGCCGGGGGCGCCGAGGTAGTGGGCGTCGCCACCGTCGTGGACCGGCAGACCGAGGCGCGTGAGCGGATCGAGGCGGCGGGCCTGCCCTACCGCTACCTGCTGGACCTCGACGACCTGGGGCTCTGAGCGCCGCCCCGGCCACGGGGCCCGGCGCCGACGGTGTGAGGTTCGCGTCGGGATTTTTTCGCGGAGCCCTCTTCCCGACCCGCGTGGACGGGTAACCTGCGGGCGTGGATGCCCTGCTCGTGATCCTCGTGGTCCTGCTCGTGCTCGCGGTCGTGGTCGGAATCGGCTACGTCGTGAGCTACAACCGGTTCATCGCCCAGCGGAACACCGTCGAGGAGTCGTGGCGGCAGGTCGACGTCGAGCTCCAACGACGTCATGACCTCATCCCCAACCTCGTGGAGACCGTGCGGGCGTCGGCCCACTTCGAGCAGACGACGCTGCAACAGGTGATCGCCGCCAGGTCGCAGGCGATGCAGGCCCGTCAGACGCACGCCAGCGTCCACGACCAGGGGCAGGCGGAGCAGCAGCTGTCCGGAGCGCTGCGCGGCTTCTTCGGCATCGCCGAGAGCTACCCGGAGCTGAAGTCGAACCAGAACTTCCTCCACCTCCAGAAGCAGCTGGCCGAGACCGAGGACCGCATCGCCGCCGGTCGTCGCTTCTACAACGGGAACGTGCGGGCCCTGAACACCCGGGTCGAGTCGTTCCCCTCCTCCATCGTCGCCGGCATGGCCAAGATCACCAAGGCGGACTACTTCGAGGTCGACGACCCGAACGCCCGCGCGACCCCGTCGCTGTCCGGTGCCTTCGGTTCCCTCACCGGCGGGCCGCCCGCCGCGCCGCAGCTCCAGCAGCCCACCGGGGGCCCGCAGTACGGACAGCAGCCCGGTCCCCAGGTCCACGGCCAGCCGCCGCAGCAGTACGGGCAGCCGCAGCCGCCCCAGCAGTACGGGCAGCCGCAGCCGCCGCAGCAGTACGGCCAGCCGCACCCCGGGCAGGGGCAGCCACCGCAGGGCCCGGCCGGCCCCGGCGGCTGGCAGTGACCGCCGGCTCCCCTGGTTACCGCGACTCCGCCCCGACCACCGCCCGCCGCCCCTCGCCCGAGGCCGAGCCCTCGCCGGTGGTGGGGCCGGAGCCGGCGGTGGTGGGCCCGACGGAGTGGACCCCCTCGGGCCCGGTCGTGGGCGTCGGCCCCTGGGCGGGACCGCCGCCGGACGGCGAGCACTACGACCCCGAACTCCTCCGCGACGGCGACCGGCGCAACGTGGTCGACGCCTACCGGTACTGGCGGCGGGAGGCGATCGTCGCCGAGCTCGACACCCGTCGGCACCCGTTCCACGTGGCCATCGAGAACTTCCAGCACGACCACAACATCGGGACCGTGGTCCGCACGGCCAACGCGTTCGGGGCGCGTGCCGTCCACATCGTCGGTCGGCGTCGGTGGAACCGGCGGGGTGCGATGGTCACCGACCGGTACCAGCACCTGGAACACCACGACGAGGTGGCCGGCCTCCTCGGCTTCGCCGCCCGTTCCGGGCTGGCGGTCGTCGGGGTGGACAACACCCCGGGTTCGGTGCGGCTGGAGGAGACCGCGCTGCCCCGCGAGAGCGTCCTCGTCTTCGGGCACGAGGGGAGCGGTCTGAGCGCGGAGACGCGGGAGGGCGCCGACCTGCTCGTCTCCATCGCCCAGTTCGGCTCCACCCGCTCGATCAACGCCGGCGTCGCCGCGGGGATCGTCATGCACGCCTGGGTCCGCGACCACGCCGACCTGACCCTGGCCTGGTGAACAAGGGCCGCCGGCCGTGTCATCCGGGCGGCCGTCCCCGCCGCTGAGGGCACGATGTGCGCATGACCGAGGAACTGTTGCCGACGCGGCGGCGGGTGTGGGCCGCGCGAGCCGAGGTCGCCGAACGCGCCGTTCGGCAGCGCCACCTCCGGGGGGTGTGGGGGCTGCCCGGCACCCTGATCGGCCTCGCCAGTTGGCCGCCGAGCGCCGCACTGCGCCTCGGTGTCGGACCCTGGAACTACTGGTGGCAGGCGCACCTGATCGACTGCCTCGTCGACGCCGAGCTCCGGGACCCGAGCCGGGCGCGCAGGACCGCGCTCAACCGCCTGGTGCGGGGCGTGGTGCTGCGCAACCTCGGCTGGACCAACGACTACTACGACGACATGGCCTGGCTCGGCTTGGCCCTGCACCGCGCCGGCGAGGTGACCGGGGAGCGGCACCAGCACGCCCTGCGCGCGGTGGAGGCCGAACTGCGGGCCGCCTGGACCCGGCACGGTGGTGGCGGGATCTGGTGGCGGCGGCACGCCCGGTACCACGACGACTTCAAGAACACGCCCGCCAACGGCCCGGCGGCGATCCTGCACGCGAGGTTGGGCACCGACGCCCCCGGTCACGGGCTCGAACGGGCGGTCGCGATCGCCGAGTGGCTGGAGACCACCCTGGTGGACCCGGTGACCGGCCTGGTCTGGGACGGGGCCCGGGTCGACTACCGGGGCGGCGTGCGCCGGGTGGTCCGCCGCGTCTACACCTACTGCCAGGGGGTGTACCTCGGCGCCGCCCTGGAACTGGCCTCGGCGACCGGCGAGCAGCGGTGGTGGCTGCGGGCCAGGCGCACCGTGGACGCCGTCGCGACCCGCCTGGTCACCTCCAGCGGCGCGTTGCGGACCCACGGGGGCGGCGACGGGGGACTGTTCTCCGGGATCCTCGCCCGCTACCTCGCGCTCGCCGTCGCCCGGCTCCCGCCGGCGGACGTCGGATCGCGGGCCCTGGCGGCCGAGCTGGTCCTGGCCTCGGCGGAGGCGGTCTGGCGCAACCGGCGGGTGGTCGACTCCGGCCCGCTGTTCCCGGCGGACTGGAACCGACCGGCCCGGGTTCCGCCCCGGCCACCGGCCCTGTCCGAACGCCCACGGGGCGGCGAGGGCGCCGTCAGCCCCGACGTCATCCCGGAACGGGACCTGTCCGTCCAGCTCGGCGCCTGGATGGTGTTGGAGGCGGCCGCCTCGGTCGAGCGGTCGGGGGTGTCGGCCTCCGGTTGACCCGCCGCCACGAGCACCGCGGTCGCCGTCGCGCGTCCTTCCGGTCACCCGGCGGAACGGCTACCGTCAGGCAACATGGGCTCACTCGTCGACGTCGACCTGCTCACCGCCCTCCGTGCCGCCGTGGGGCCGGACCACGTCCTGGTGGACCGGGACGTCACCGAGTCCTACCGGCGCGACATGATGCCGCTCGCACCGGCGGGATCACCAGCCGCGGTGGTGCTGCCGGCCACCACGGAGGAGGTCCAGGACGTCGTGCGGGCCTGCGGGGCCGCCGGTGTCCCGATCGTGCCGAGGGGGGCGGGCAGCGGCCTGTCAGGAGCGGCCAACGCCGTCGACGGGTGCGTCGTCCTGGCGCTGACGCGGATGGACCGGATCGTCGAGATCGACCCGGACAACAGGGTCGCCGTGGTCGAGCCTGGGGTGGTCAACCTCGACCTGAGGTCGGCGGTGGAGAAGCACGGGCTGTTCTACCCGCCCGACCCCTCCAGCTACGACTGGTGCACCATCGGCGGGAACCTCTCCACCAACGCCGGCGGGCTGTGCTGCGTGAAGTACGGGGTGACCACCGACTCGGTGTTGGGTCTGGAGGTGGTCCTCGCCGACGGCGAGGTGCTGCGGACCGGGCGCCGCACCGTCAAGGGGGTCGCGGGGTACGACCTCACCAGGTTGTTCGTCGGCAGCGAGGGCACGCTCGGCGTGATCACACGCGCCACGCTCGCGCTGCGTCCGCTGCCCCAGGCACCGGCGACCGTGGTCGCCTCCTTCGGCTCCACCGGAGCCGCCGGCGTGGCGGTG
This sequence comes from Actinoalloteichus caeruleus, assembly GCF_049311605.1. Taxonomy (NCBI): domain Bacteria; kingdom Bacillati; phylum Actinomycetota; class Actinomycetes; order Pseudonocardiales; family Pseudonocardiaceae; genus Actinoalloteichus; species Actinoalloteichus caeruleus. Next base: position 5,957,687 of record NZ_CP186005.1, on the reverse strand, counting down.
TCCAGGATCGTGCGGGAGGGCATGGTCCCCTCCCTCCTGGAGATCATGGACTCGGTGTGCGTCAGGGCCGTGGAACGCCACCTGTCGACCGAGTTGGGGGACGGCGCGGGGAGCGCTGCCCTGGTCATCGGCCAGTCGGACCTTGGTGGGGCGGCGGGGCTCGCCGAGGTCTCGAGGCTCGAACAGGTCTGCCTGGACGCCGGCGCCGAGTTCACCCACCACACCGACGACCTCGCCGAGGGGCGGCTGCTGTTGGCCGCCCGGCGGGCGGTGCTGCCCGCCCTGGAGACCCTGGGGTCCTGGCTGACCGACGACGTCTGCGTCCCCAGGACCAGGATCGCCGAACTGATCGCGGGCTGCGCCGAGATCGGGGAGGAGGTCGGGTTGACCGTCGCCGTCACGGGCCACGCCGGCGACGGAAACATGCACCCGACCATCGTCTACGACGCGTCCAGGGCGGACGAGGCGGAGGCCGCGCGAGTCGCCTTCGACCGCATCCTCGCCCTCGGGTTGCGGCTGGGCGGAACGGTGACGGGCGAACACGGCGTCGGCAAGATCAAGCAGGACTGGCTCGCGACGGAGATCGGCCCGGTCGGGTTGCGCGCGCACCGGGCCATCAAGAACGCCCTGGACCCAGGGGGGTTGTTCAACCCGGGTTCGATGTTCCGGGGCTGACACCGCCACCGGGCGCGCCGCACCCCCGTCCCCCGCCACACGAGGTCGGGCGGCCCGGGATCGGGGCGGGCGTGCGCTCCGTTGGCGACGCCCGAGGGGCAGCGGCCCGCGACGGCGGTCCACCGCCCGTCGGAGGGGGCGGCGTCGGGGCCTTCGCGGCAGCCCAGCCCCGATCGGGGTGACCTGGCGGGATGACGCGGGGCTCGGCTCCGGCACGCGGCTCCGCCGGCGGAGGGGAGCGTGGCCCCGGCGGGAGGGCCTCAGAGCACGGTGATGACGCCGGCCACGGCCCCGCAGAGCAGGCCGAGCCCGAGGGAGATCCCCGCGACGACGGCCAGCCGCCGCCCGCCGCCCGCGGGTTGGTCCCGGCCGCTGGGGAGGAGGCCGCGCTGGGTCGCCGTCTCGTCCGGCGGTGGGTTGGTGACCTCCGCCGGAGCCGAGGGCGGGTCGGACCGGGCCTGGAGCGCCTGCGCGCGCAACGCTTTGGACAGCACCTGCTCCGGATCCGACGGATCTCCCACGGGAGGGAGGATACCGAGCGGTCCCCGAACTGATCGTCACCTCGACGGGTGACCAACCGGCGGGGCCTCGTCGGACGTGCCCGCTGGCGGAACCCGGGTCCCCTTCGCCAGCACGGCGCGGATGGTGAACTCCTCATCCAGCACCACGAGGTCCGCGTCGAGGCCGGGGCGCACCGCCCCGACGGCGGCGTCGAGCCCCAGCAGCGAGGCGGGCGTGGTCGAGGTGGCGCGCACGGCCTCCTCGACGGTGAGACCACAGCCCCGGACCAGGTTGGCGAAGGCGCGGTCCATCGTCAGGCTGCTGCCGGCGAGCGCCCCGCCCGGGAGCAGCGGCACTCCGCCGGTCACCGTGACGGGGAGGCCGCCGAGCACGTACTCGCCGTCGCCAGAGCCGGCCGCGCCGATGGCGTCGGTCACGGCGGCGGTACGCCGGGGGCCGGCGTGCCGGGCGGCCAACCGGGCGACCGTCGGGTGCAGGTGGACCAGGTCGCAGATCAGCTCGACCACGACCCGCTCGTCGTCGAGGAGCGCCGCGATCGGCCCGGGCTCGCGGTGGTGGAGCGGACGCATGGCGTTGAACAGGTGCGTGGCGACCCTCGCGCCGGCGTCCACCGCCGCCCGTGCCTGGTCGGCGGTCGCGTCGGTGTGCCCCACGGCCGCGAGCACCCCCGCCCGGACGAGACGGCGCACGGCGGGCAGGGCGTGGGGTAGCTCGGGTGCCAGGGTCACCATCCGCACGGTTCCCCCTCCCTCGGCCAGCAGCCGGTCCACCAGCGCGGGTTCCGGCGCGCACAGGGCGGCGGGGTCGTGGGCACCGCACCGCCCCTCGGCCAGGAACGGGCCCTCCAGGTGGATGCCGGCCAGCAGGCCGGAGCGCACCGCCGGTCGCAGCGCCCCGATCTGCCGGACCAGCTCGTCGGGTGCGGCCGAGACGAGGCTGGCCTGGAGGGTGGTGGTGCCGTGGCGCCGGTGGACGTCCACGGCGGTCGAGACCGCCTCGGCGGTCCCCTCGGTGAAGGACGCGCCGCCGCCGCCGTGGCAGTGGATGTCCACGAAACCGGGGACGACCCACCCGCCGGCGGCGTCCACCACGGACCGCGCGGCGGGTGCGGGCCCGTCACCGACGGCGGTGATCCTGCCGTCGTCGATCGCGACCCAGCCCGTCACCTCACCGTCAGGTGTGATCACCCTGCCCCCGGTGACCAGCGTGGACACCGCACTGGCCCGGCTGATCGAACCACGGACCTCGGAAGGCGTCCCGCCCACTGCATGCTCCCCAGGACGAACGTCGGCTGTCGCGAGGCGACCAGCCCGGCCGCCTAGTGGTCTACACCACCGGCCGTGCCGATGGCGAGAGGTTCCACCGAGCGGATGCGCACCGGCGGGTCGCGGTGGGCCCGAGGGCGGGGGTGGTGATCCGGACCGAGCGACGTGGTCGGCGGGCACCTGAGGGTGGCCGGCGGTGCCCCACGGGTCCCGGGAGCGCGTGTGCCGTGCCCGGAGCCACGCCGCCGGGGTCGGACGGGGAGCGTGGCGCCGCCCCGCCCCTCGTGGTCCACGGCCCTCCCCGACGGCCCGGCGGGGGTGGCTGCGGTGCCGGTGCGCTGGTGCCCGAGCGCCGGGCGACTGGGACGACCCGAGCGGCGCCAGGCGTGGGCCGGCGCGCGCGGAGGTCAGCCCTGGCCCTGCCGCAGGATCGCCTGCAACGCGTCGAGGGCGCGGGACGCGGTCGACTTCACGGTGCCCTTCGAGATGCCGGTGGCCTCCGCGATCTCCGCCTCCGACAGGTTGCCGTAGTACCGCAGCACCAGGACCTCGCGCTGGCGGGGTGGCAGCTGCGCGAGCGCGCGCACCACGGTCTGGTGTTCGGCGGTCAACATGGCCAGCGACTCCGCCGACCGGGCGTTCGGGCTGTGCGGCGGCACGTACTCCCGAGCGGTCTTGCGGCGTCGCAGGACGGACCGGCTGCCGTTGACCACGGCGGTGCGCAGGTAGCCCACGGCGGCGGCGGCGTCCCGGAGGCCCGACCAGTTCCGGTGCAGGCCCGTGAACGCCTCCTGGACGACGTCCTCGGCGGTGGAGATGTCGTCGACCAGCAGGATCGCCAGCCGAACCATCCGCATCCGGTGCTGGCGGTAGAGGTCCTCCAGCGTCAACGGCGTCTGGGGGGCGGTGGGTCCGGACATGTCGAGCTTCCTGAGGTGACCGAACGTGCGTTCGACCGATCGCTCAGTCGTGCCGGGCCCCCGGCGGAACCTCTCCACACCCACGGGCTAGACGTTACCCAGGTACGCCGGGTGTTCGTAACCCAGACCGGCGAGCCGGGGCCTCCGTGGCGGGGCGCCCCCGGGCCCCTCGGAGGGCCTCGCCCGGCGCACGCCCTCGGTCGAGGGAATTCGCCAGGTCAGGTGCTCCCGTGGCCCACCACTGCCCGGGGAATGCGCGCTCGAGGTCCGCGACGGCGGGAGAAAATCACGGCGAAAACCGATCTTCACTGGGTAGAGGGAATTGCCCGGTCTCCCGTGGCCGGCCCCACCGGGCTGCCGCACGATGGTTTCTGGCTGGGGAACAACGGGCCAGCCGGGAAATCATCGCAATTCGACGGAGGTCGGGACTGTGCGTATCGGAAAGAACGTCGCGAGGACTCTGGTTGTCGGCGCCGCCGTGGCCATGCCCCTGCTGATCTCTGCCCCCTCGGCCCTGGCCGGCGAGCAGGAGAGTGGCAAGGGCCACGACAAGGGCTACGGCCACGGCCACGGCCACGACCACGGCCACGGCCACGGCTGGGGGCCCCGCTTCCGCTTCGAGGCGGCTGACTGGTACAGCGTGAAGGTCAAGGTCAACTACGACGTGGAGTACGGTGGCTTCGAGTACGTCTCGATCGACTACTGAGTTAGTCGGTAGCGGACGAGGAATTTACCGAGGTTTTGGCAGGTCGCCCGCGCGGCCTGCCAAAACCTTTTTTGTCGATGAATTCCCCGTGTGGTCCGGAGTGGAATGTGGGGCGGGTGTTCGGAGTGCGTCGCCCGGTTCCGCGCATTCACGTTCCACGGTGCGCGGTCACTCCGCGTGCGCGGGTGGACGATCTTCTGTGATCTCGGTCGCGGCGGATGCCGCGCGTGTCGGGCGCCCACCGGCTGGTGCGGGCGGCGCTGGGGGAGGGGGGCGCGCGCGGTACGGTCCAGCGAACGATCGCAGGGAGGTACCCGTGGCCCGTTTCGCCGTCGAGTTCTCGTACAGCGCGGACACCGAGACCCGACACGCCGCCCGCCCCCGGCACCGCGACTACCTCGCGGCGCTCGCCGAGCGGGGAGTGCTCCTCGCCGCCGGTCCCTGGGCGGACGACGCCGGCGCCCTGCTCGTCTACGAGGTGCCGGACGAGGCGGCCCTGCGGGAGGTGCTGACCGCGGACCCCTACACCCCGGCCGGTGTGATCACGCGGACCCGGATCCGGGAGTGGACCCCGGTGCTCGGGGCCTGGCTCGGAACGTCGGGCGGCTGAGCTCCCGCCGTCGCGGCCCGCGCCCGTCGACGTGGCGCGGCGTTGGGCACGGCACGGGCTCGTACGCCGTCCGGTCGGGTGGTGGCCGCCGTTCGGGCGAACGGTCGCGTCGAGGTCGAGGTCGGGTGGGCGGTTCCCCCGCCCCTCCCCGGCTGAATCGTTCCGGCCACCCGTTATGTTGATCTCGCGCGGAACGTGTCGCCCGCCCGGGCGGCGGGGAGTTCACGTCACGTTCGCGGACCCGCAGCCCCTAGGATTCACGCGCACGGAACGTCAGGTTCCGCGTCGCCCGTCGACGTCGCGCAGCGGCACGCCCCGAGGAGGAGACCGATGCCCATCGCCACCCCAGAGGTCTACGCGGAGATGTTGGACCGGGCCAAGGCGAACGAGTTCGCCTACCCGGCCATCAACGTCACGTCGTCGGAGACACTGAACGCAGCGCTGCGCGGCTTCGCCGAGGCGGAGAGCGACGGCATCATCCAGGTGTCCACCGGTGGCGCGGAGTTCCTGTCCGGCACCAAGGTGAAGGACATGGTGACCGGTTCCGTCGCGCTCGCCGAGTTCGCGCACGTGGTGGCGGCGAAGTACCCGGTGAACATCGCGCTGCACACCGACCACTGCCCGAAGGACAAGTTGGACGGTTTCGTGCGCCCGCTGCTCGAGGTGAGCCAGGAGCGCGTGAACCGGGGTGAGAACCCCCTGTTCCAGTCGCACATGTGGGACGGGTCGGCCGTTCCGATCGACGAGAACCTGGAGATCGCCAGGGACCTGCTCGCCAGGGCGGCGAAGGCCCGGATCGTCCTGGAGATCGAGGTCGGCGTGGTGGGCGGTGAGGAGGACGGCGTCGACAACGAGATCAACGACAAGCTGTACACCTCGCCGGAGGACTACCTGAAGACCGTCGACGCGTTGGGCAGCGGCGAGAACGGCCGCTACCTGCTCGCCGCGACCTTCGGCAACGTGCACGGGGTCTACAAGCCGGGCAACGTCAAGCTCCGCCCGGAGATCCTCAAGCAGGGGCAGGACGTGGTCTCGAAGAAGCTCGGGCTCGCCGAGGGCTCGAAGCCCTTCAACCTCGTCTTCCACGGCGGCTCCGGCTCGCTGCTGGAGGAGATCCACGAGGCCGTGTCCTACGGGGTCGTGAAGATGAACATCGACACCGACACCCAGTACGCGTTCACCCGCCCGGTGGCGGCCCACATGTTCAGCAACTACGACGGTGTGCTGAAGATCGACGGCGAGGTCGGGAACAAGAAGGTCTACGACCCCCGCAGCTACCTCAAGGCCGCCGAGCAGGGCATGGCCGCCCGGGTCGCGCACGCCTGCGAGAACCTGCACTCCGCCGGTCGCAAGATCGCCGGCTGAGCTCGCCGGAGCCCCCGCCCCGTGGTGTCCGAGCGGAGACCGGGGCGGGGGTCGGAGCGGGCCGATGGCGGCCGGCCCGACACAATGCGGTCATGAGCCACACGAATCTGCTCGGACCGGACCCGACACTGCTGCCCGAGTTCACCGAAGCCCAGGCTGAGCTGGACTCCGGCACCGACCCCGGGGACGTGGCCCGAGCCCATCCGACCTTCAGCGCCGCCTGGGCGGCGCTCGCCGAGCGGGCACTGGAGCAGGGTGACCCGGTCGCCGCCTACGCCTACGCCAGGACGGGGTACCACCGGGGCCTCGACCAGCTGCGTCGGGCCGGGTGGAAGGGGCACGGCCCCGTTCCGTGGCGGCACCGGCCCAACCAGGGATTCCTGTCCGCGTTGGCCGCTCTCGCGTTGGCGGCCGAGCGGATCGGTGAGCAGGACGAGTTCGAACGCTGCCGGCAGTTCCTCGTGGACTCCGACCCGGAGGCCGCCGTGGCCACCGGACTGTCGGGGGACTGACCGGGAACCGACGGGGTGGGCCCGGGGAGTCGCGGTAGCGTCGACCACGGGTGAGAACGGCCGAGAGGGGACAGGGGCGTTGCCGGACAACGACTACGCGTTCGACAGCAGGTGGGAGGTGCCCGGTCTCGTCGCCGACGTGGCCGAGGTCCTCTTCGACCCGATGACCCTGCCCGAGTGGTGGCCGTCGGTGTACCGGACGGTCGACCGGGTGGACGGTTCCCCGCCCGACGCGCCCCCGGCCGTCGGCTCGGCCTACGACCTGCACACCACCGGCTGGCTGCCCTACACGCTCCGCTGGCGGCTCACCGTGGAGTCGGTGGGGCGGGACACCTGCTCGCTGACGGCGAGCGGGGACCTCGTCGGCCGGGGGGTGTGGCGCCTGCGTCAACTGACCCCCACCTCCACGGAGGTCCGCTTCGACTGGCGGGTGCGGGCGGACAAGCCCCTCCTCCGGGACCTGTCCACCCTGGTCAAACCGGTGTTCGCCGCCAACCACCAGTGGGCGATGCGGCAGGGGGACCGCAGCCTCCGGCTCGCGATCGCCCGCCGTTCGGCGACCCTCAACGGTGACGTGGCGGCCCTGGCGGCCATCCCGGCCCCGCCGCCGCCCACCGGAGCCCGGGAGGCCGCGCTGCTGGCGGCCGGTGCGCTCGTGGCGATCGTGCCGGTGGCCTGGCTGTGCAGCCGGCGCGCCCACGTCCGTGCCGGGCTCCCCGCCCACCCCCACCTGACCGCCGGCGCTCACCCCCGCCGCCCGGGTGGGGCCGGCACCCGCGTGGGCTGAGGGACGGGGGGCAGTTCGCGGCCGCCGACGGTCGTGGGCACGGCCACACGCTCGTCAGCCGGGCCTCCTCGGCGTACCGGGGCACAATTGCCCGTGTGAACCGGGTGCGTGAGGAGTTCGGCCGCGGTGCGCGGAGACTTCTGCGCAGCGGCATCCCGATCGTGCAGTGCGCGGTGGCGGCGGCGCTGGCGTGGTGGGTCGCCGCCAGCGTGATCGGGCACGCGAGCCCGTTCTTCGCGCCCATCTCGGCGGTGATCTGCCTGGGCGCCTCGCTCGACCAGCGGATGCGGCGGGTGGTGGAACTCGTCGCCGGGGTCAGCGTCGGCATCCTGATCGGTGACCTGCTCATCTCGGCGATCGGATCCGGGCCCTGGCAGCTCGCCCTGGTGGTCGGCCTGGCCATGTCGGTGGCGGTGTTCCTCGACGGCGGCGCGATGATCGCGCGGCAGGCCGCGTCCTCCGCGGTGCTCGTCACGGTGTTGTTGCCGCCGGGTGGCACGGGGGGCTTGGACCGCTTCGTCGACGCGCTCGTGGGTGGGCTGATCGCCCTGGCGGTGGCCGCCCTGCTGCCGGCGAACCCCCTGAGCGTCGCGCACCAGAAGGGCCGCGTCGTCCTCGGTGAACTCGCCGACGCGCTGCGGGGGCTCGCGGTGGCCGTGTCCACGGGTGATCCCCGGCGGGCGGCGACCGTGCTGACGAGGACCAGGGAGAGCCAGCACGCGGTCGACCAGTTCCAGGAAGCGCTCCAGGCGGGCCGGGAGATCGCCAGGATCGCCCCGCTCCGGTGGAGGCGGCGGCGGGACCTGGACCGTTACGTCACCGCGTCGAGCCGGGTGGATCTGGCGCTGCGGAACACCAGGGTTCTCGCCCGGCGGGCGCACGCGGCCCTGCGGGACGGCGAGGAGGTGGCCCGGGCGTTGCCGGCCCTGCTGGAACGCCTCGCCGGGGCGGTGGTGCTGCTGCGGGACGAGTTGTCCTCGGGCCGGGAGCCGGTGCAGGCGCGGGCCGCGGCCAGCGCGGTGGCGAAGGCGGCGAACGCCGAGCTGCTGGAGTCCGGCGGCTTCTCCATGCGGGTGGTGGTGGCCCAGCTCAGGTCGGTGGCGGTGGACCTCCTCCAGGCGACCGGGATGAGCCGGGACGACGCCGTGGCCGTGCTGCCACCGCTCCACCGTGGACGGCGGGCGCCCGAGGAGACCGGCGAGCGGCGGGCGGACGACGCGGCGAGGTCCTCCCGGTCGGAGGCGAGTGGACCGGCCGACCGCCACCCGCGTGACGACCAGGACGCCCCTGGCGCCGGGGAGCGAGGTGGAGGAGCGGGGCCGCCGGGCGGCTGAGCGTGGCCACCGGCGGCGGGTGGCCACGCCGGCCTCAGCCCCGGGGGCGGTGCAGCGCGCCGAGCAGCGCCCGGTGCAGGACCTCGTGGTCCCGGACGTCGTGGAGGGTGACCTCGCACGCTCCCAGCCGGTACCACTCGTCGGCCTCGGCGTACCGCACCCACACGAACACCCGCCCGTGCTCGTCGCACTCGGTCCGCAGTTCGAGGTCCCCGGTGATCACCCCGACCTCGTCGGTCATCACGCCTCCGGGCGGCGCGCTGAACGGGGAGAGTAGTTCCGGCGGGTTCGGCATGGGCCACCTGCTCTCGTTCGGGCGTGCGTCACGGACAGTCGCGACGCTACGTGTCGAGAGCCCCGCCGGCGACCGTCCACACGCGATGTCAAGTGGCCTCACCGGATCGAGGGAAGACGGGCGGGAGCGGTCCTCCCCGCCCACCCGGTGGTCTCCACCGGGTGGGCGAGCCGCCCAGGGCGCTCGGCGTACCGGGCTCCGTCGAACGACGGATCTCCACCGCGTCGGGGAATGACCGGCGCCGCACCGGTGTTGATCTCGGTGGCGGTCGGGCGCCGGGCCGACCGGGGCGACGGAAGGCGGATCTGCATGACGTTCAGGATGTCGGTCGACCAGCGCGAACGGTTCCTCGCCGAACCGCGCGTCGGTGTCCTGTCGGTGTCCCGGCCCGGCCGCGCTCCGTTGGCGGTGCCGATCTGGTACCACTACGAACCCGGCGGCGAGGTGACGATCTCGATCGAGGGCGGTTCGCTGAAGGACCGGCTGATCCGGGACAGCGGCACCTTCAGCCTCTGCGCGCAACGGGACACCCTCCCCTACGCCTACGTCACGGTCGAGGGATCGGTGCGGTGGGACGAGTCGCCGAGTGTCGAGGACAGGCTCCGGATAGCGAGCCGTTACCTGCCGGCGGAGCTGGCCGATCGTTACGTCGAGGACACGCACGCGGGGGCCGTGGTGCTGCGGATGCGGCCCGAGCGGTGGCTGAGCACCGACCAGACCGGGATGACGGGGGCGCTGCTGGCGGACCAGGGGACGTCTCCGATGACGTGATCCGCCGCGCCCCGTGGGGGCGCGGCGACCGGGGACGGGGCGGGCGGCGCTGGCAGGGCACGCCGCCCGCCGTGTCATCTCTCCTGGTCAGGGCTGGGGAGGCGCTGTCAGCAGGTGTCGAGCAGCCCGGTCAGGGCCTCCTTCTCGGCGGAGGTCACGCTCAGGTCGTACGCGTCCTTCGACGCGATCCAGATCTTCCCGTAGGTGCAGTGGTAGTCGGTGCGTGGCGGCACCCACTTGTCCGGGGTCTGGTCGCCCTTGGAACTGTTGACCCGGCCGGTCACCGCGATCAGCTGCGGGTTGGTGAGGTCGTTGGCGAACTCCTCCCGCTTGGCGGCCGACCAGGAGGAGGCGCCGGAACGCCAGGCCGCCGCCAGCGGAACGACGTGGTCGATGCTGATCTCGGAGGGCACCGAGGTCGTGACCCCGTCGAAGGGGCTGTACCAGCTGCCGGCGGTCGGGTAGCAGTCCGCGCCGACCTCGACGTCGGTGCCGTCCCGCCTGAGCACCATCTCCCGCGTGTTGCAGGTGCCCTCGACCGTGTTCCAGTGCGGGAACTTGTCCCGCGAGTAGCCGGACATGGAGCCCTCCGCTCGGACGGTCAGCCCGTCGAGCATGGACCGAGCGGTGCTCTCGCTCGGGATGCCGGGGGGTGCGGCGCTCGCCGGGGAGACCAGGGTGAAGGAGAGGAGGGCGGTGAGGATCGCGGCGAAGGTCAGCCGTAGCGCGCTTGCTCGTCGTGGTGACATCGATGCCTCCGATCGTGGATCACGAGTGCGAGATCCACACCGTCACCCAGTCACGGAAACGAAAGCAACACCCGGCAGTGAAGAATCGATGTCGGAGAGTGAAAATCCAGCAAGGCGTGAGCGGATTTTCACCCCCGGAACGGGGGTCGGGGCTTCCAATGGCTGAGCCGCAGCGCCGTCCCGGGCAGCCACCGGGCTCCGGGAGGCGTGCGGGACGCGACGCGCCGCACCGTCGCCTCGCGCGGTCCGGGAGGCGGTCCACGGCGGCGGAGGAGACGACGACGCCGCTCAGACGAGGCCGCGTACCAACCGCAGGTCCTCGGTGTGCCGGTACCAGGTCCACTTGCCGTGCTGGCGCTCGTGCGGGACCCCGTCGCGCACCACCCTCGCCGGAACGCACCCGATCTGCACGGCCCGGCCGCTCGTCTCCCGAACCCGCCTGCCCAGCAGGTTCCGCCGCACCGTGCGCACGACCAGACCGGGCCCCCGGTCCGGTCCGACCTCCAGCTGGCTGGCCTGCCCCCGCAGGACCAGCTCGTCATCGCAGTACACGACACCGCGCAGCGGCCCGATCACCCCACGGCCCACCAGTACGCCACCGACGTCGTCCCGCAGCAGCGGCACCGGGTCGGGCTCCCCGCCCAGGGCCAGCCGCAGCGCCGCCTCCCGGTCTCCCGCCGGCAAGCCCCACAGCCGGGCCACCTCGGAGTCGGGGTCGGAGGGCAGGTACCCCACGACGACCTCGGCCAGCCGTTCGGTGCGCAGGAGGCGCAGCACCACCGAGGCGAGATCCGCGTCGGTGCCCGCGACCAGCAGCCGTCGTCCGGCCAGTTCCCGCAGCACCGGGTCCACCTCCTCACGCCCCGGGGTGGCCGCTACCGAGTGCGACACGACGTCGTCACGCTCGGTGAGACCGGTGAAGTCCCGATTTCCGCAGGCCAATGCGACCACCGTCACCATGCGCTCCTGGTTTACTCTCTTTGACCGGCGTTGCCGTCTGTACTGCTTGGAGTGTGTACATGCCCGCGATCGTGCTGATCGGCGCCCAGTGGGGCGACGAGGGCAAGGGTAAGGCCACCGATCTGCTCGGCGAGAGCGTGCAGTGGGTGGTCCGGTATCAGGGCGGCAACAACGCGGGTCACACCGTGGTGCTGCCCAACGGCCAGAACTTCGCCCTGCACCTCATCCCGTCCGGCATCCTCACGCCGGGCGTCACCAACGTCATCGGCAACGGGGTCGTCGTCGACCCCGGTGTGCTGCTCGACGAGCTGGGCGGCCTGGAGGACAGGGGGGTGGACACCTCCGGCCTGCTGATCTCGGCCGACGCCCACCTGATCATGCCGTACCACGTGGCCATCGACCGCGTGACCGAGCGCTACCTGGGCAAGGCGAAGATCGGCACCACCGGTCGCGGCATCGGGCCCGCCTACCAGGACAAGGTCGCTCGGGTCGGCGTGCGGGTGCAGGATCTCCTCGACGAGAAGATCCTGCGCCAGAAGGTCGAGGCTGCCCTGGAGCTGAAGAACCAGATCCTCGTCAAGGTGTACAACCGGCGGGCGATGGACGTCGACGAGGTCGTCGACAGCGTCCTGGAGCGCGGCGCGAAGTTCGCCGGCCGGATCGCCGACACCCGTCTGCTGCTCAACCAGGCCCTCGAGCGGGGCGAGACGGTGCTGTTGGAGGGCTCCCAGGGGACCCTCCTCGACGTCGACCACGGCACCTACCCCTTCGTGACCTCCTCCAGCCCGACCTCCGGAGGCGCCGCCGTCGGTTCGGGGGTGGGGCCGACCAGGATCAACACCGTCATCGGCATCCTCAAGGCGTACACGACGCGGGTCGGCTCCGGGCCGTTCCCCACCGAGCTGAACGACGAGATGGGCGAGCAGCTGCGCAAGTCCGGCGGCGAGTTCGGCGTGACGACCGGCCGCTCCCGGCGGACCGGCTGGTTCGACGCGGTGATCGCCCGCTACGCGGCCAGGGTCAACGGCATCACCGACTTCTTCCTCACCAAGCTGGACGTGCTGTCCGGTCTGAAGACGGTGCCGGTCTGCGTGGGCTACGAGGTCGACGGCGAGCGGGTCGACGACATGCCCATGACCCAGACCGGGGTCCACCACGCCAAGCCGGTGTACGAGGAGCTACCCGGCTGGTGGGAGGACATCTCCGGCTGCCGGACCTTCGAGGACCTGCCCGTGAACGCCCGGAACTACGTCCTGCGGTTGGAGGAGCTGTCCGGGGCCAGGGTGTCGGCGATCGGGGTGGGCCCCGGCCGTGAGGAGACCATCGTCCGGCACTCGCTGACCGGCTGAACGCCCCCGGGCGCGCCGTCAGCGGTTGCGCCAGGAGTTGTCGAGCGCCGCCTCCTCCAGGTCCAGCTCGTGGAGGATGCGGCGCAACACCTCGTCGGCGAGCTTGCCGGTGTCCCGGCGGGCGATCAACGCGGCCCGCTGCGTGTCGAGCAGCTGCTTCCGCAGCTCCACGAACTCGCGGTGGCCGCTCTCGCCCCGCTCGGTGGGGTCTCGGCCGATCTGCCGGACCGCGGCCCGACCCTGGTACTCGATCACCCCGCGCAGTCGGGCCGCCATGCGTTCCCGCTCGCTGTTGCGGCCGGGCACCGGGTCCGCCGGGAGCAGTTCGTCCAGCCGGCGGAGCGCGGCCCGGGTGGCCAGCGTCCGCGCGGCCACCTCGGCCCGGGCGTCCTGCTCCGCCTCGCCGCCGTCGTGGACGCCGAGGCGGCGGGTCAACCAGGGCAGCGAGAGCCCCTGGAGGAGCAGGGTCCCGATCGTCACCGAGAAGGCCAGGAACTGCACGAGTTCGCGGGCCGGGAACGGGTCGCCGGCCTCGGTGGTGAGCGGTATCGCGCCGGCAGCCGCCATCGTCACCACGCCCCGCATCCCGGTCCAGGCGATCACGGCCGTCTGCCTGACCGGCAACCGCTGGCTGGGCCGGGTGGGCGCCAACAGCGTGGACAGGCCCGGCACGTAGGTCACCGCGAACAGCCACCCCACTCGGAACACGATGACCGCGGCGAGCACCAGGACCCCGGAACCCACCAGGGTCCAGGCGCTCGCGGTGAAGTTCGCCGTCTCCCGCAGGATCTGGTTCAGGTACAGGCCGATCAACGCGAAGACGAGGCTCTCCAGCAGGAGGTTCACCGTCTTCCACACCTGCTGCTCCTGGAGGCGACCGGCGACGCCCACCCGGGGGCTGTGGTGCCCCACGTACAGGCCGGCCGCCACCACCGCGAGCACACCCGAACCGTGCAGCTCCTGGGCGACCAGGTACGCGCCGAACGGCAGCACCACGCTGAGGGCGGTGCTCACCTCCTGGTCGTCGAGGCGCATCCGGACGAAGTGCACGGCCGCGCCGAGCAGCAACCCGACGGCGGTGCCGATCACGGCCGCCTCGACGAAGAACATGACGCTCTCGAGGAGGGACCCCGTCGCGCCCACCGCGGCCGCCACCGTCACGCGGTACAGGCTCAGGGCGGCGGCGTCGTTGACCAGGCTCTCGCCGCCGATCACCGACATCACCCGGCGCGGCAGCCGAAGCCGCCGACCGACCGCCGTCGCCGTCACCGCGTCGGGTGGCGAGACCACCGCGCCCAGCACCAGCGCCGCCTCCAGCGGCAGGCCGGGGATGAGCGCGTAGGCCAGGAAGCCGACCGCCATCGTCCCCGCGATGACCAGCAGCACCCCGAGCTGGGCGATCGCGCGGAAGTTCTCCCGGAAACTGATCAACGAACTGTCCTGGGACGCGGTGTAGAGCAGGGGTGGCAGCACGACGGTGAGCAGCAGCTCCGGCGGGATCTCGACGTCGATCGTCCCGGGGAGCGCGGACGCGGCCAGTCCCACGACGACGAGCAGCAGCGGCGCGATGAGGTTCCGGCGTCGGGCGAACGCCGTGACGGTCAGGGCGCACAACAGCACGACGAGGAGAGGCCCCATCCGCACCACCGCCTCCACCCGAGGGCGTCCGCCACCCAGTGCGGCGCCGGCTCCGTCCGACTCTAGGACCGGCGGGCCGGGCCCGCCGGGTACGTGAGCCGCGCGGAACCGGGGCGGGACGGTGAACTCGTCGAGGTGGGGTCCGAGTGGAGCCGGCCCGGTTGCCCCTTCGCGCCCGGGCGCCGCTCGACCGGGGTTCCTGACGGTTCTCCCGGGCGGGGCGACTACGCTCCCGCCTCGTGCGAATCCTGGTTATCGGCTCAGGCGCCCGCGAACACGCGCTCCTGCTCGCGCTGTCCCACGACCCGGAGGTGACCGGGCTCGCCTGTGCCCCGGGCAACGCCGGTACCGCCACACTCGGGGAGACCCTGGGCGTCGACCCGGGCGACCCGGACGCGGTGGCCGCGCTCGCGCGGCGGTGGAACGCCGACCTCGTCGTCGTCGGCCCGGAGGTCCCGCTGGTCGCCGGGGTCGCCGACGCCGTTCGCGCCGCGGGCGTGCTCTGCTTCGGGCCGTCGAGGGCGGCGGCGGCCATCGAGGGGTCGAAGGCCTTCGCCAAGGACGTGATGGCCTCGGCGGGTGTTCCCACCGCCCACAGCGAGATCGTGGACAACCCCGCCCACCTGGACGCCGCGCTGGCCCGGTTCGGCCCCACCTGGGTGGTGAAGGACGACGGGCTCGCCGCCGGCAAGGGCGTGGTCGTGACCTCGGACCTCGACACGGCGCGGGCGCACGCGATGACCCTGCTCGACGACGGTCACCCGGTGCTGCTGGAGTCCTTCCTGGACGGCCCGGAGGCCTCCCTGTTCTGCCTGGTGGACGGGACCACCGTCGTACCGCTGCTTCCCGCGCAGGACTTCAAGCGGGTGGGGGACGGCGACTCCGGCCCCAACACCGGTGGGATGGGCGCCTACGCGCCGCTGCCCTGGGCGGAACCGGGGCTGGTCGACGACATCGTCGAGCGGGTCGTTCGGCCCACGGCGGAGGAACTGGACAGGAGGGGGACCCCCTTCTCCGGCCTGCTGTACGCGGGTCTCGCGCTCACCTCGACCGGACCGCAGGTCATCGAGTTCAACTGCCGCTTCGGCGACCCCGAGACCCAGGTGGTGCTGGCCCTGCTGCGCACCCCGCTGTCGCGGCCGCTCAACGCGGTGGCCTCGGGGCGGCTGGCCGAGCTGCCACCGCTGGAGTGGTCGGACGGCGCCGCCGTCACCGTGGTCGTCGCCGCCGAGGGGTACCCGGGGAGGCCGAGGACCGGTGACGTGATCTCCGGCGGCGAGGGGGACGGTGTGCTCCACGCCGGCACCCGGCGTCGGGATGACGGCGCGGTCGTGTCCTCGGGTGGCCGGGTCCTGTCGGTGGTGGGCACGGGCCCCGACCTCGACGCCGCCCGCGAGGACGCCTACGAGCGGGTCGCGCTGGTCCACCTCACCGGTTCGCACCACCGGAGCGACATCGCGCTGCGCGCCGTCAAGGGGGAGGTCACCGCGCCACGCGGACGGTGAACCGCCGGCGCGAGACGCCCGGCAGGGGCTCGCTCCTCTACCCTTACCGGCGGTCCGACCGTGGTCGACACGCGGGAGGGTGGCGGCACGGCTGCGAGGGGGTCGGGGTGAGTGAGGACGTCCCCGCCCCGAACGGAGGCCGGTCCACGGTCCTGTTCCACGAACGACTGCCCGCGCCCCCGCTGATCCGGTGGACGGGCGTGTTGTCCGGCGCGTCGGTCGTGGTGGCGACCGGGCTCTCCCACATCCTCGTGGGGCTGTCCTCGACGGCGATGCTCGCCGGTTCTGGGGTCGGCGTGGCGTTCACGGTGCTCGCGGTGACCGCCGGCGCCAGCGTCTCGGTGCGGGGGCACGGTCTGGTGTTGCGTTGCCCTCCTCGGCTGTGGCGCACGGTCGCCGTCGCCGACATCGCCGGGTCACGCCGCACGGCGCGGGTGGAGCCCCTCACCTCCGGGGAACTGCCCGTCCTCGGCTGGTGCCGCATCGGGCGACGCCGGTGGGCGCTGGTGATGGCGGCCGGTGAGGGTGTCGAGGTGGAACTGGTGGACGGTCGGTGTTACCTGGTCGTCTGCTCGCGGCCGGACGAACTCCTGCTCGCCCTCGACGAGGCGCGCGGTGTGTGATCCCTCACGCCGGCGCCCGGTGACTGCCCGGTGGCGGTCGCTCCACGGTGTCCCGTCGGGTGACCCGCCAACCCCGTCCGGTCCAGGGGCCCCACTCGGGGTGTCCGGGCGGACGACCGGTGGTCCGAGTGTGCGGCCGGTCACGAAGCCATCGGAACGACCGACCTCGACGACCACGCCCGACCACTAGGGTGAACGGGCGGCACGATCGGGAGAAGGGGACGGTGCGGTGGGATCGAGGGACGAGGCCAGCCAGGGTGGAGTGCTCCACCGGGAGCGGCTGCCCACCCCCACCTGGGTGAGGATCGTGGGGCTCCTCGTCGGGGTGGGGACCGTGGTGCTCGTGATCTGCCTGCACCTCTTCGTCGAGGAGAACGTCGCCGGGCTCGTCGTGGGGGTCGTGACCGGGGCGGTGTCCGGGCTCTTCATCCTGCTCTCCAGCGGCGACATCGAGGTCCGTGAGCGGCAGCTGGTCCTGGTGGCCAGGCCGATCGTGCGGAAGAGGCTGCCGACGGCCGAGATCACCGCCGTCGAGGACGCCGGCCCCCAACGCGCCGCCGACTTCGGCGGCCCCGGGTGGCGGGTCTCGGGGCGGCGCAAGCGGACCCTGGTCATGCGCGGTGGCGAGGGCGTGCGCATCACGATGAGCGACGGCTGGGAGTACCTGGTCGTCTGTTCCCGCCCGGTGGAGCTGAAACGCGCCCTGGAGCGCGCCCGCCGCTGACCCACCCCCGACCCGGGTCCACCCCGGCCCGAGGGCGAGCGGCCGCGTGAGTGGCCGGCGGGTAGACGTGCGCGGCGGGATCGCCGCCGAAGGCGACACATCACGTTCCGCCCTGGCGTCGGTGACCAGCACCCGTCGTCGTCCTGGTCGAGTGCGGCGTCCCCGTCCCACACCTGCCGGCCCCACCCACCAGGGGCGGTTCCCTGAGGAGAGGTGCCGCGCGGCGTCCGGCCGAGATCCAGCGGGCGGCCCGCGACGCCGGTCCGGCCCCGCCCCGCCGCCCAGCGAATCCCCCTTCCGTGCGGGCGAACCATCGCCGCGCCGAGGCGTGTCGGAAGGCCGCCAACCGGGACCAGCCGGCCGGTCCCCCACCACGGCTCACCCGTTCGTGCAACCTCGGTCCCCCTTCCCGCGTGAGAGGACTGGCATCGCGGGAAGGGGAGTGGATGAGGGCCGAGGACGAGGCACAGTTCCGCGAGTTCGTCCAGCGGCAGGCCGCGCCACTGCGGCGCGCCGCCTACCTGCTGTGCGGTGACTGGCACCTCGCGGACGACCTCGTGCAGAACGCCTTCGTGAAGCTCTACCAGGCCTGGACGAGGGTCAACCGGCGGGACGCGGTGCACGGCTACGCCCGCACCGTGTTGACGCGGTGCTGGCTGGACGAGGTGCGCCGACCCTGGCGGCGGAGCGAGAACCGCGTGGACGCGGTCCCCGACACCCCCGACCGAGGCTCCGATCCCGCCGAACGGGGACAACGGCGGTGGGAACGGGAACTGGTCCGCCGCGCTCTGGCCGAGGTGCCGCCTCGGCAACGGGCCGCGCTCGTCCTCCGGTACTTCGAGGACCTCTCGGTGGCGGAGACCGCCACCGTCCTGCGGTGCTCACAGGGAACCGTCAAGAGCCAGACCGCTCGCGGCCTGAGCGCCCTCCGGGCCGCCCTCGTGCGCCTGGGCCACGGCGCGGGCGAACTGGTCGCGGGAAGGACATGTTGATGACGAACGAGAACAGCGGCAGGACGGCCGGGCGGGACTCCGCCGGCGGACCGGGATCCCCGGGCGAGGCCGCCCAGGGCACGGGTCGCCGACGCGGGAACGCCGTGGCCGTGGTGGCGGCGGGATTCGGCGTGCTCGCCGTCTCCGGAGCGGTCCTGGTCGGTCCGGGGCTGCTGTCGGGTGACGGCGTGCGCCTCGCCTTCGCCGACCAGCCCGTCGTCGCCTCCTCCTCGGCTCCCGCCCCGCCGCCGGCCGAGGAACCCGGCCGGGACTGGGCCGAGTCGCTGCCCGACGGGTTGGCCGCCGGGCCGCCCACCGGGTGGACACCGGTCGAGAGCGGGCCCCCCACGCACTCGGCCGGGGAGCTCGCCGCCAGGGCAGCCCAGATCGCCCCCCACGTCGAGGAACGGGTCAGGGAGCTCCTGCCAGGGGCGACCGAGGTCACCATCGGTGAGTTGGGAGGCGAGGGGCCGGGCTTCCACGACGGGCAGGACTACGTCATGGGCGTGGTGAGCTACGAGGACGACCAGGGCCCCGGCCAGGTCGCCTTCCAGTACAACTTCCCCGGCGTCTGGGGCGACTCGACGTCCGGCGAGAGCTGCTCCACCGCCCAGGCCTGCGGCCACGAGGTACTCGACGACGGTTCCGCCGTGAGGTACGCGGTGGAGCCGTGGGGGCCGGAGGAGCTCCCGGCGCTGCTCTACGCGGTCGACCACCTGCGAGTGGACGGTTCCGTGCTCTCGGTGTGGGGCTACAACTACGACTTCCCCACCGGGCAGGTCCAGCGACCGCTGCCGGTCCCCGGCTTCGACGGACTGGCCGAACTGGCCACCGACGAGGAGATCGACTTCCGGATCGACGGCTGATCCGCACGGGGTGGGCCGACCGCTCCGGCCCACCCCCACCAGCGGTGACGTCCACCTGCCGGGCCGACCACCCACCCCCACCGGGACCCCGGCACGGCACCACCCGCAGCACGCACAGGACCGCGATCCGCCGCCGGGAACAGGGATCGGGCCCACGAAAGGACGAGGGAATGGACGAGGACGAGGTACGCCAGCGGCTCCGGGACGTCGCATCCGACGAACCCCCGATGACCTTCGACCTGGAGCGGACGCTCCAGCGGGGCCGGGAGCGGCGCAGGAACCGGCGTGCGGCGCTGGCCTCCGCGGGCGGTGTGCTGTCGGTCTCCGCGCTGCTCCTCGCCTCCTCCACCTTCCTGGACGGCCCGGACGTGATCTCCCGGCTCGTCCCGGCCGCACCCGCCAGCTCGGTGGCCGCCCCGGAGCCGGCGGGGGTCGCGGAGCGGCGGGAGATCCTCCGGCACCACGACTGGCGCTCGATGCTGCCACCCGACCTGCTGGACGAACCCCCGGCGGACTGGGTGCCCGAGGACGTCGAAGAGG
This sequence comes from Actinoalloteichus caeruleus, assembly GCF_049311605.1. Lineage (NCBI taxonomy): Bacteria > Bacillati > Actinomycetota > Actinomycetes > Pseudonocardiales > Pseudonocardiaceae > Actinoalloteichus > Actinoalloteichus caeruleus. The sequence continues at coordinate 5,937,979 of NZ_CP186005.1, read as the reverse complement.
GCGAGCCACCGACGACCAAGGCGGATGAGATGGCGGCCCGGGCGGCGGAGGTCATCCCCTACCTGGAGCAACGGTTGGCCGAGCTGGCACCCGAGCTGTCCGTGCTGTCCGTGGACAACCTCGGGAACGAGGGGCCGGGTTTCGTCGACGGCGAGACGCACGTGAACGGGGACCTCGGGTTCGAGGACGAGTACGGCCACGGGCAGGTGATCTTCCAGCACACCTTCCCCGGCGCGGCACCGGGACCATCGGACCACCCCTGCGGTCCGCGAAGCACCTGCGGGTACCGAATGGTCGGCGACGGTTCACTGCTCGAGTACTCGGTGACCAGGCTGAACGAGCGCGAGGCCCCGCCCATGCTGTGGTCGGTCACCCACTACCGAACGGACGGCAGCACCCTCATGATGACCAGCTACACCTACGACATCAGCGGCCGGACGCCTGACGAACGCCCCCTGCCCGCTCCCGGCTTCGACACCCTGGCCGCGCTGGCAACCGACCCGGGGGTCGACCTGCGGCCACGGTGGTGAGCGGCGCCGGGACGCCGGGGCGGACACCTCCTCCCCGGGAATCGCGGCGCGAGTGGGCGGCCGAGGCGGCTCTCCCGGCTTGACCGGGGCGACGCGGCCCCGCCTCGTCGAGGCCGCCCACCTCCACCCGCCGGACCCGGTGCGGGCCGCCGCCGTCCCCCCTCCCGGCGTGTTCCGTAAGCTCCCCTGACGTGACGTCGAAGCCCCGTATCCCCAACGTGCTGGCTGGCCGCTACGCCTCCGCCGACCTCGCCACCATCTGGTCCCCCGAACACAAGATCGTGCTCGAACGACGGCTGTGGCTGGCGGTGCTCACCGCCCAGGCGGACCTCGGCATCCCGGTGCCCGCCGGGGCGGTGGCCGACTACGAGCGGGTCATCGACCAGGTCGACCTGGCGTCGATCGCGGCACGGGAGCGGATCACCCGCCACGACGTCAAGGCGCGCATCGAGGAGTTCAACGCGCTCGCCGGGCACGAGCAGATCCACAAGGGGATGACCTCCCGGGACCTGACGGAGAACGTCGAGCAGCTCCAGGTCCGGCAGAGCCTGCTCTGGGTGCGCGACAGCACGGTGGCGCTGCTCGCGCGGCTGGCCCGGCTCGCCCTGGAACACGGCGAGGAGGTCATGGCCGGGCGGTCGCACAACGTCGCCGCGCAGGCCACCACCCTGGGCAAGCGGTTCGCCACCGCCGCCGACGAACTGCTGGTCGCCCTCCGCCGGCTGGAGGAGCTGCTGGAGCGGTACCCGCTGCGCGGGGTGAAGGGCCCGGTGGGCACCGCCCAGGACATGCTCGACCTCCTGGGCGGCGACCCGGAGCCGCTGGCCGAACTGGAACGCAGGGTGGCCGACCACCTGGGCTTCGAGCAGGTCCTGACCAGCGTCGGCCAGGTCTACCCCCGGTCCCTGGACCACGACGTGGTCTCCGCCCTGGTCCAGGTGGCGGCCGCCCCGTCCAGCCTGGCCAGGACGATCCGGCTGATGGCCGGCCACGAACTCGTCACCGAGGGCTTCAAACCCGGCCAGGTCGGCTCCAGCGCCATGCCGCACAAGATGAACACCCGCTCCTGCGAGCGGGTGAACGGGTTGATGGTGGTGCTGCGCGGCTACCAGTCGATGACCTCGGAACTGGCCGGGGACCAGTGGAACGAGGGCGACGTCTCCTGCTCCGTCGTCCGACGGGTCGCACTGCCGGACGCGTTCTTCGCGATCGACGGCCTGCTGGAGACGATGCTCACCGTGCTGGACGAGTTCGGCGCGTTCCCCGCCGTGATCGCCACCGAACTCGACCGCTACCTGCCCTTCCTCGCCACCACCAAGGTGCTGATGGCGGCGGTGCGGGCCGGGGTCGGCCGGGAGCGGGCGCACGAGGTCATCAAGGAGCACGCCGTCGCGGCGGCGCTGGCCATGCGGGAGCAGGGGGCCAGGGGCAACGACCTGCTCGACAGGCTCGCCGCCGACGACCGGCTCCCGTTGGGCAGGTCCGAACTCGACGCGCTGCTCGCCGACCGGCTGTCCTTCACCGGGGCCGCCAGCCCGCAGGCCCACGCGGTGGCCCGCCGCGTCGAGGAACTCGTCGAACGCCACCCCACGGCCGCCGGCTACGCACCCGCGCCGATCCTCTGACGGACACGGCTCGGGTGCCACCCGGCACCGGAGTGGGGCCGGGCGGCACCGGCTGCCCGCCCCAGGACGTGGCGCCCCGTCCCTGACCGGACCCGGACGCGGGATGAACGCCGGACACCGCGCACAGGTATCCGGCCAGCTCGGCTCCGGCGGCACACCAGCGTTTGACCAGGGCGCTGGTCCACTGGACGGCGGAGGTGAGCGCCATGCCCGCGCGAGTCGCCCTGGCCCTGCCCCCCGCGTTCGGGGGCGCCGACGGAGCCGGTGCTTTCCACGTCGACCTGGATGGGGCGCCGGCCCTGCGGGCGCGCCTGCTCGATGCCGTGGGGGAGTTGCGGGCCGCCCGCGTCGCCGCCGGCGAGCTGGGCGGGCTGCGGGCGCCGGCCGCCGACCCGGTCAGCAGGCTGGCCGTGGACCGCCTCGTGAACCGTGCCGCCGGCCCGCACGGGTCGCTGGCCGTCGCCCTCGACGAGGCGATCGCCGCGCTCACCGACCTCGTGGACCAGCTCGACGCGAGCGTGCGCGACTACCAGTCGCGGGACGACGAGGTGGCGGACGCCGTCCGCGCCGCCGGTGAGCCCCGTGGATGACCGCCGGGTACCTGGCCCTCCACCGTCCGACCCACCTGGCGGCGACGATCTCCCTCGTACGACGCACCGGGTTGACCGCCGGCTCACCGGCGCCCTGCGATGCTCGGGCGACCGGTACCGATCCGCCCAACCGCGACCTCCGAGGGCACCGTGACGATCACTCTGGAGCTGGCCGAGTTCAACCTGGCGTGGCGTGAGCTGGGGCTCGGGCAGCGTCCGCTGGTGCTGTGCGCCGACGAGACCGCGACGACCCTGGCGGAGGCCGAGGACGTCGACCGGCGTTGCCGGTCCGCGCTGGTCGATCGGGGCCTGTTCACCGGGGGCGGTGAGCCGCACCCCGACCTGGACTGGTCGCTGCGCCTGTTCGCCGCGCCCACCCACGCGGTGGACGTGCGCTGGTCCCTCCCCGGTGGGCGACGGCTCCGGGCGATGACCGCGCTCTCCGGCCAGGACGCCGTCATCGGCGTGCTGGGTGACGGCGTCCTGGCCATCGACCCGTTGCGGCCGACCACGCTGTGCGAGTCGGCGGTGAGCGTGCTGGGCGCCGTGCGGGCCGGGCCGGGGCAGGTGGTCAACCTCCCGGGGGCCGCCGTGTCCAGGGCCGGCGGGAAGGGCCGGTCCGACGCCGACTTCGAGGACGCCCTGCTCGACGCGGGTGTCCGCTACGGGGACGCCCGCGCGCTGCTGGGCATGCTGGGGACCGACCGCGTGGGCGCCGGCCAGCTCGGGGTGAGCCGCTGGGAAGGACTGGGCCAGCGCCGCCGGGGCCCGTACGCGATCGACGTGATCGACACGACGCGGGGCAGGTACGCCGTCCACGAACGGGACGGCTGGCTGACCGTGGCACCGGTCGACCTGCCCCGGCTGGCGGAGATGCTGCGCGAACTCCTCGCCGTGACCTGAGACGGGCGCGGTGGGCCGACGAACGACGGGGGTGCGAGGTGGACGAGCGATCCGGCGTCTACTGGAACGGGATCAGCCACGAGCGGATCGTGGACTGGTTGCGGGAGCCCGCGACCGACTCGCTCGTCGACTCGGTGGACCAGTGGGAGCGGGGCCTCGGCGACCGGTTCCAGCGGGTCACCGACCTGATCGACCAGGCGCTCCACGCGAGCGGTGCGGTGTGGGACGGGCAGGCGGCGGACCGGATGCGGGCCGGTGTCTCGCCGCTCGCCCAGTTCGCCGTGGAAGCCGGGGAGACCGCGCGGAGCGTGGGGGCGGGGGCCCGCCAGGTCGCGGACTCCTTCGAACACCTGCGGCGGGAGATGCCGCCGGTCCCGGTCCGCCCGGACCACGACGCCTGGGTCAACGCGCCGGTCGCCGCGCTGGTGACCGGGCGGGTCGACCAGGAGTTGGCCGAACAGGAGGAGCGGGACGCCGCCGAACGGGCCCGGGACCTGATGCGCGAGTACGAGGGGGCGGTGGGCGAGGCGACCCACGGGCTGCCGGTGTTCACGCCCGTGCCGACCGCCGGCGCTGGGAGTGGCGGCATCGCCGACCGGCTGGTCACCACGTTCGGGGGCACCGCGTCGGCTCCCCTGGTCGGGGGGCCGGCTCCCGTGCCGGGAACGCCGCCGGTCACGGCGTCGGAGAACACCGGGCGGGCCGGGACGCTGCCGCCGCAGTACCAGCCGGGGGCGGCGGGCGGCCAGCCGGGCGTTCAGCCAGCCCCGGCGACCCCACCCGCACCCGCCCACCCGGGCGGCCCTGGCGCCGGGAACCCGGTCCCGTCTCCTCCCCCCGGCGGTGGGGCGGCCACCGGTGCGCCGGCCCCGGGCACCCCCGGCGGTCCCCTCCCCGGCAGCCAGGGGACCGGGTCGGCGCCCGCGACGGGTGGACCGGCCCCGGGGGCGGGGACCGGCGGTCCACCAGCGGGGGCCGGCCCCGGGACCCCCGGTCAGCCCCAGCCGGGCGCCGGGCGGGCCCCGGCACCCCAGCCCTTCGTCCCACCCGGGGCTCCGGCTCCGCCACCTCCGGCCTCAGCTCCCCCCGCCCCGTCCCCCGGTGCCCCGGCCGGCGGCCACGCCTTCGGTCCCGGCGCCGGTGCCCTGCCGACGGTCGGGCCCACCAGCCACGAACACCCTTCTCGCGCGGGTGGCGTCCGGCGGGCGTCGGCGCACCCTGAGGATGCGAGCGGCCGGGAGCGCGCCGACTACCTGGAGGACACCGACGACGTCTGGGGTGATGGCGACCGGGTCGCCCCTCCCGTGCTGGGCATGTCGGTCGACGAGGAGCACCCCTGAGGACGCCGGCCTCCCACGTCCGCGAGGCTCGGCGTCGACGCGGAGCTCCGGCCCCGACCGCCCCGCGCTCGCCCGCCGGTGGCCGGAGCGGGTAGCGGCTGGGGCGGCTCACCGGCGGGTTAGGGTCTCCCGGTGTCCGACATCGAGCTGGCCGACTACCCGCTGATCGCCGCGGGCAAGGTGCGTGAGCTGTACTCCGTGGACGACGACCACCTGCTGCTGGTCGCCTCGGACCGCATCTCCGCGTACGACTTCGTGCTGGAGACGCCCATCCCCGACAAGGGGCGGGTGCTGACCGCGATGAGCGTGTTCTGGTTCGAGCTGCTGGCCCAGCGGGTGCCCCACCTGGCCAACCACCTGGTGGCCTGGGACGACCCGCGCATCCCCTCGGAGGTCCGGGGAAGGGCGCTGCTGGTCCGCCGGCTGGCGATGCTGCCGGTGGAGTGCGTGGCGCGGGGCTACCTGGCCGGCTCGGGCACAGCCGACTACCGGCGCACGGGAGCGGTCTGCGGTATCGAGCTGCCGGCCGGCCTGGTCGAGGCGTCCCGCCTCCCCGAGCCGATCTTCACCCCGGCCACCAAGGCCGAGATCGGCGAACACGACGAGAACGTCTCCTTCGACGCCGTGGTGGGCACCGTGGGCCGGGAACGAGCCGAGGAGCTGCGGGCGACCACGCTGGCCGTGTACTCGGCCGCCGCCGAGCACGCCGAGAGCCGGGGACTGGTCCTGGCCGACACCAAGTTCGAGTTCGGCACCGACGCCGGTGGCCGGCTCGTGCTCGGGGACGAGGTCCTCACCCCCGACTCCTCCCGCTACTGGCCGGCCGACGAGTACGAGCCGGGCCGGGTGCAGCACGCCTTCGACAAGCAGTTCGTGCGGGAGTGGCTGACCTCCCCGGAGTCCGGTTGGGACCGCGCCTCGGAGGTGCCGCCCCCCGCGCTGCCCGCCGAGGTGGTGGCCACCACCCGCCAGCGGTACGTCACCGCCTACGAGCGGATCACCGGTCGCTCCCTCACCGACTGGCCGACCGCCGGCTGAGACCGGCCGAACGCGGTTCGAGCGAGTGGCCGGCCTCCCCGCCGGGGTCAGACCGCCGTGGCCTCGCCACGGGGCAGCACCCGCACCCGGGTGCCCTCGGGGGCCAGCTCGGTGAACCGGTCGTAGTGCATCCTCGGCATGGCCAGCACCGCCTCGTGGATGGGGACGGCCAGCCGGGGCTGGACGGCGCGGAGGTAGTCCACCGCCTCGGAGAGCTTCATCCAGGGCGCCGCCGTGGGCAGTGCCAGCACGTCCACCGCCTGCTCCGGGACGACGAAGGAGTCACCGGGGTGCAGGAACGCTCCCTCGGCCAGCAGGTAGCCGACGTTGGGCAGCCCGGGGAGGTCCGGGTGGATGACGGCGTGCGTGCCGCCGACCGCCCGCACCGGCAGGCCGGCGACCGTGATCACGGCGTCGGGGGTCGCCAGGTGGGGCCGGAGCCCGGCCGAGGTGAGCGCCTCGGCGGACCCGGGGTCGGCGATCAGCGTGGCGCCCGGGTTCGCCTGGAGCAGCGCGGGCAGGCGGTCGAGGTCGAGGTGGTCGGGGTGCTTGTGCGTGATGAGGACGGCGTCCAGGTCGCGGACCTCCTCGAAGCCCGAGGAGAAGGCCCCCGGGTCGAACAGCAACCTGGCCTGGTCGGTGGCGACCAGCAGGCACGAGTGCCCGAAGTGTGTGAGGTGCACGGCGACTCCCCCTCGACGCGGACGGTGGGCCGCCCGGCCTGCCACCCGGACGGCCCCAGGGCATCCACCACGCTAGCGGGCGGACCGCCGTCGTTCAGCAGGCGATCCGCCCACCTGCGAGGACGGCGGGGCGGGGGTGCCGGCGCGGGTGGAACCGCCGCGCACCGCGTCCCGCCGGGCAGCCGACGCAAGAGCCCCCGCCGTGGCCCGGAGCCGCACGGGCGGATGGCCGTCGACGGCGTTCCTGGTGCCGCACGACGACCGCCACGACGGGTGTCCTCCCTGTTCGGTGGAATTCCCCGCTGAAACGGGTCCGCCACCGGTCGTGAGGTGTTCTCCGGTGGTGGTGGAAGGAATCCCGCCGGGAGGAAATCGGTGTCCCCGACATTCCGCCGGACATTTCCGGCCCCTTCAGTCCGTATTTCCGGTGCGGCGTCGTGCGGAAAGCGGTACCGAGGGAACCAGGTACCGCATACCATCACCTCACCGCGTGGCCGCGCATCGGTCGCGGCTGGATTCTCGATGGGGGACCGTGCTGGTGGGGAAATTACGAGGCATGCCGCCGCCGACGTGTGAACAGGACCAGGTCGAGCCTTCTGGGAGGGCGGCTCGGGTCGGGCTTGGGAGATTCCCCGGTGCCCGTCCGTCCGGTCGCCACGGGCGCGCCGCGTCGGCGGGACCAGCCGCGCGAGTCGCCGATCGACGGTTCCACGGCGGCTCTGGTCGGCGAGCCGGAGCCGGCGCGGGGAGCGCGGCGGCCAGGGGCCGGGGGTTCTAGTATGCGTCCGCCCGGAGTGGGTCTGATGACACTGGTGCTCTGCCTGTCAGTGGGTGGCGACAGTTCTCCACGGATCAGTGATGTGCGAATCGGGGGTGTCGGTTCTCGGCTCTGCCAGAGCGACGTGAACGGTGAGACGTTCATGACGTTCAGCAGCGGGCTGGAGAACGAGGGTGGCCGCACGGTGCGGGTGACCGGGGCGTCGCTGCTGAACGAGGAGAATTTCACGCTGGTGGAGATGCTCCTCGTGCCGGTTCCGGAGCCGGAGGAGAGCGGCGACATCCTCCTCGTCCCCTACCAGGGCGGTGGGTACCCGTCCGACGAGATGATCGCCGACACCTCCTCTGAGAACGGGCAGGAGGCCTGGGCGGCGCGGGTTCCCGTCGTGGGCGCCGAGATCGAGCCGGGTGTGGAGTGGACCTTGGCGACGATCGCCGAGCGGACGGCGGAGTCCGCGTCGACGGACGGGGTGCGGCTGTTCTACGAGGACGACCGGGGGCGGGAGTACTACTCGGATTCCACGCTCCGGGCCGAGATGCGGCCGGAGTGTTCCTTCGACTGATCGCGTCGCTTCCTCACGGTGTCCTGAGCTGGTAGCTGGTGGCCTCGACCAAGGTTTTCTGGTCGGGGCCACCATCCTCTCGCTCGTGATCCTGGTTCCAGCGGTCAAGGGGCGAGTAGTCCCAGCGGGGCGGGTGAAATCCGGGGATCACCAGGCCAGGCGGGCACGGAGCTGGTCGACGCGGCGACAGTGGTTGGGGATACCGGCGCAGTGGAACGACGAGTGAACACCATGTAGTGGTCGTGGGGAGTTCGCTGTCCGTGGCAGAGCGATGGCGGGCAGTGGGTGGGCTCCTCGAAAGGCGCGGTCTCGCCGGATTCGAGACAGTCCGCTCCGGTGGCCGTGGACGGAGGGTGTGAGGAAGATCGTGGCTGAGAGCAGGGATCGTGGTAGACGGTGGCCAGTCGGGCTGCTGGGTGGGGTCGCTTCGTGGCTCGCGGGGTGTGGGTACGGGTCGCCGGTCGAGGGCGACGTCCACATCGGTGGTGAGGGATCTCGGCTTTGTCAGAGTGATGTGAACGGTGAGACGTTCATGACGTTCAGCAATGGTTTGGAGAACGAGGGCGGCCGCACAGTGCGGGTGACCGGGGCGACGCTGCTGAACGAGGAGAACTTCACGCTGGTGGAGGTGTTCCTCGTACCGGTTCCGGAGCCGGAGGAGAGCGGGGCCATCGTTTACGTCCCTGACCAAGGCGGGGCGAATCCGCTGGATGAGGAGGTGTCCGACACCTTCACCGAGAACGGGCAGGAGGCCTGGGCGGCGCGGGTTCCCGTCGTGGGCGCGGAGATCGAGCCGGGTGTGGAGTGGACGTTGGCGACGATCGCCGAGCGGACGGCGGAGTTCGCGTCGACGGACGGGGTGCGGCTGTCGTACGAGGATGACTGGGGGCGGAAGTACTACTCCGACTCTCTGTTCCAGGTCAGCATGGAACCCGAATGTTCATGAGGTGAGGGAGTAGTACAGCCTGGGAGGGACGAGTTCTCATCCGGCGTGGGGCCTCGATCGGGTCGAGGCCCCACGCCGGTGCTCGAACTGGTTCCAGCGGTCAGGTTCAGGTAGTTCCATTGGGCGGGCTTGTGTCGGAGTGCGGCCAGACCAGGCGGGCACGGATGTGTTCGCCGAAGCGGAAGGCGCGCAACGCGTGGTTCGGGGTACGCAGGCTCATTCGCACTCCTCGCTCGATGGAGACGACTTCGGCGCTGTCCGTGAAGGCTAGGCCCCAGGCGACGATCCGAGCGTCGACCCGCACCCCGTACTCTTGGACGACGGCGAACAGGCGTGGCTCCTGTTCCGTGACCATGCTTCTCAACTCGGCGGCGAACCGCGCCTCGTCGCACATCGGCGGGATGCCCGTCGGGTCTGTCACGAGTGCGTGTGCGGGGTGTTGGTAGGTCGTCGGTGCGGCGACGGAGATTCGGTGATGCGATCGACTCATCGCTGGTTCGGCCATGATTACCTTCCATCTGTGAGCGCTGCGGATGGGGCTGTCGGGTGTGTGATTCGCTGGCTTCCGAGTCGTGACTTCGTGAACAGGTGGGGTTGAACCGAGTGGTGACAGCTGGGGAATTCGGAGAAGGCTGAGCTGGTGAACCAGTAGAGGCGTCGCATGACTCCGCCGGCCGGTGCTCCGGGCGTGGTGTCGCCACACTTCGTGCTCGTTGTCGCGGTGGGTTGAGAGGTCCGGACGCTCGCGGGTGATCGGAGTGGACGTTATCGGCTCGTTGCTCAAGCGATGCGGGAAGCACTCGGCCCTTTTCGCTACGGGCTGCCTGTCCAGTACCAGCCGAGTTCTGTTGCTGGGAAAATGACAGAGGAGACGGACTTGTCAGGTGAGGAGCCGGGCGCCCGATGGCATGTGGGACTGCTGCTCACCGAGCGCTGGGGTGTGCTCTCCGTCGCATAGGTGGTCCTCCTGTAGGGATCTGTCGCATTGGGTCGAGTCGGCGAGGAGCCGGATGTCGTCGTGCTTGAGCCAGTCACCCTGGTCGTCAGCTGACCGCGAGGGACGCTGGTGAATCAGGCAGCTGTCGCAACAGAGACTACAATTGAGACTCAATCTTTGCCAGTGTGAAGCCGACATCGTTCGGGTGCGAGTTCTGGCCTCATCGACTACCGTCGGTGACTGTCGGCTGGTAGTAGAGACTGTGACCATGCACGACGAAGATCCCGGCCCAGTCGTCCAGCGGCTCATCCTGGGCGAACGGCTTCGCGCTCTCCGAGAGGCCGGCGGCGTTGGCCTGGACGACGCCAACTCTCGATTGAACTGGTACAGGGGCAAGCTCTCGAAGGTCGAGACCGGCATGCTCGGCCTGACGGACCAGGAGCTCGCGGTCCTGCTCGATCTGTACTGCGTGACAGGACCAGAGGCGGCGGAAGTGCGCCAGCTTCGCGCGGAGTCCCGGCGGAGAGTAGGGGCTGAGCGAGTCAATGACTGGGCGAAGCAGTACGTCTCCCTCGAGCGTGCCGCGTCGGAAATTCGGATGGTCTACAGCGAAATCCCGGGACTGCTCCAAACCCGGGAAGCCGCCAGGGCTCAGCTCGCGCGGTCCCCGGTTGTCACGGCGGCTGACCTCGATGGGATGGCTGCCGCCCGTGAGCAACGGGGAGATCGGCTGTTCCGGGACAACGCGCCGCAGGTGTGGGTCGTTCTCGGGGAAGAGGCGCTACTTCGGCGGGTGGGTACGCCGGCCACGATGGAAGCCCAGCTCAACAGGCTGCGGAAGATCGCCGCACTCCCCAACGTTTCCTTGCGGATCGTGCCCTTGGAGCACGGGCCCGAAGCAGGTCTCAGTTGTCCCTTCACGCTGTTGTGGATCGAGCGAGCCCGGGCCGCGATCGCGTACGTCGAAACCCTGACCGGTGCCGACTACGTGAAGACGACGGCAGCGTACGCAGCCGCGTTCGAGCAGGCGCGCAAGGCCGCGCTGGCCGAAGGCGACACACTCACGCTCATCGACCGCCGGATGGCGGGGCTGGACGTATAGGCGCCAAGTAGGGAGAAACGATGCGGGAGCCGGACGCGGAGCTTCAGTGGCGGACCAGCAGTTACAGCGGTGGAGCCCAACAGTGCGTGGAGGTCGCCCAGGACCCCGAGGGCGGGCGATGGTTGCGTGACACCAAGGATCGAACCCGTCCCGCCCACTACTACACCGCCGCGGAGTGGGAAGCCTTCATCAGGGGAGTCAAGGACGGCGAGTTCGACTGATCCCGCCGGAGAACGGGCAGGTGGCGTGGGTGGCGTGGGTGGCGTGGGTGGCGTGGGTTCCGGCCGTGGGCGCGGAGATCGAGCCGGGTGTGGAGTGGACCCTGGCGACGATCGCTGAGCGGACGGCGGAGTCCGCGTCGGCGGACGGGGTGCGGCTGTTCTACGAGGACGACTGGGGGCGGGAGTACTACTCGGATTCCACGCTCCAGGTCAGCATGGGACCCGCGTGTCTCTGAACTCGGCGGAAGGTTTGGCCAGGGAGGGTTCAACGGCCCGGCCGGAACGCGTCCGCCTTCCTCGTCGGATTCGACGGCTGGGACCGAACGGTGGTTGTGGGGCCGACCACGGTTGGAGAGGATCGTGCCCGGGGGAGACCAGCGCGGTCCTGACCTGGGTGCTCGGCCGCACCGGACCCGTTCAACGCGTGCCAACGTGCAGGAAGAACCGCCCGTGTTCGTTCCGTGCCTCGGTGCGGGGCGTTCGCGCGCCGGAGCGCGACTGCTGATGGGGGGAAAGGTGACCAGGACGTCGGTGTGGTGGGTGGGGGCCGTGGTGGCGGTCCTCGTGGCCGGGGGCAGCACGAGCTGCGTGGGGGCAGGGCAGGCAACCAGCGAGGAGCGGAGCTCCGCCACCAGTCAGCCGTCTGAGGCCAGCGACTCGGAGGAGCTCGGCGGCCCCGTCCTGGCCACCGGGTCCGTGGTCGAGGCGGACGGCACCACCCCGGCGGCGGGTGCCGAGGTGTGGTTGGAGGCGTGGCCACCGGCGGACGAACTGGCGAGGCTGACCGAGGAGGGCGAGGGGTTCGAGCTGGTGCGGATCGCCGAGACGCGCACCGACGACGCCGGCGGCTTCGAGCTGCGGCTCGACTCGGCTGCGGCCCTGGAGCACTTCGATGGCGTCGACGCGATCGTGGACCTCGGCATCCTGGCGGTGACCCCGACCTCGGTCACCAGCTTCGCCGCCAGCGTGTTCGTGGGCGAGGCGATATCGGAGGACGAGGATGCGACGCACCTCGTGGTCACGCCCGAACCCAGGGTCGACAACCCGCTGTCGGCCGGCGTGCTCCAGCTCGAGGAGCGGCCCGAGCGGTAAGTCGACGAGGGTGCACGAAGTCGCCGCCGGGGGCAGTTGCCGGAGTCGAGCCGTCGCCGTTTGACCCACTTCCATTCGGAGCACGTGCTCCGCGGAGTCGATCAGCCCGAGCCGCGAGCCGCCCGCTCGGGGCTCGGTCCGGGTCTGCCGCCGAGCGTGGCGCGAACCTCGCCGCCCGGCCCGGTCACCCCGCCGCTTCCACCCGCAGCCGCTCCGCGCCGATCCGCCCGATGCGGCCCCGTCCCCACTCGCCGAGGGGCGCCAGGGCCTCGTTCAGCGACCTCCCGTGCCCGGTGAGGGAGTACTCGACCCTCGGCGGCACCTCCCGGTACACCTCCCGGTGCACCAGGCCGTCGTCCTCCATCTCCCGCAGGTGTTGGACCAGCATCTTCTCGCTCACCCCCGGCAGGCCACGGCGCAGCTCGGCGAACCGGCGCACCCCGTGGTGGTCCAGCTCCCAGAGGATCAACGCCTTCCACTTCCCGCTGACCACGTCCATCGCGGCGTCGATCCCGCAGACGTAGGGCCCACGGCGGTTCCGGTTCCCCATCGGCTCCTCCACCACTTACTTCCTGGTGAGTACCCCACTAATTAGTCGGTACTTCCCGACCCTAGCCGCCCGGGGAAAGGATGGCGGCACCACACGGGAACGAGAGGGAGCGACGAGGAGATGTCGAACGACGAGGGCGTCCGGGTCAGCGTGCTGGGCCTGGGGGAGATGGGCCGTGCGCTGGCGGCCGCGCTGGTGGATGCCGGGCACCATGTGACGGTGTGGAACCGCACCCCGGGCCGGGGCGCGACCCTCGCCGAGCGGGGAGCGGTGGTCGTGGACGGCGCGCGGGAGGCGGTGACGGCCTCGGACCTCGTCGTGGTCTGCCTGCTCGGCCACGACTCGGTGCGGGAGGTGCTGGACCCGGTCGCAGCCCAGCTCGGCGGTCGGACCGTGGTGAACCTGACCACGACGACCCCCGAGCAGGCCAGGGAGTCGGCCCGATGGGCGGCCGAGCACGGGATCGGCTACCTGGACGGCGGGATCATGGCGGTGCCACCCATGATCGGGCAGCCGGGGTCCACCGTGCTCTACAGCGGCTCGCGGGAGGTCTTCGACCGGTACCGCCCGGTGCTCGACCTGTGGGGGGAGAGCGCCTTCCACGGGGAGGACGCCGGGCTCGCCTGCCTCTACGACCTCGCCCTGCTCGCGGGCATGTACGTGATGTTCGCCGGGTTCGCGCAGGGCGTGGCGATGGTGCGCCCGACGGGGATGTCCGCGACGGAGTTCGCGGGGATGGCCGCGCCGTGGTTGAGCGCGATGACCACGGGTTTCGCCGGTTACGCCTCGGTCGTCGACGGCGGCGACTACGCCGTGCCGGGTCAGCAGAGCCTGAACTTCTCCGACCTCGGCTACCTGGTGGAGGCCACTCGGGAGCAGGGGGTGGACACCGGGCTGATCTCGGCGGTGCAGTCGCTGATCCGGCGGCAGATCGACGCCGGGCACGGGGACGAGGGCTTCATCCGGATCGTGGAGAGCCTGCGGGCCGCGGGCTGAGCCGGGGTTCCCGGGGCCGCCCGGACCGGGTGGTTCGGGCGGCCCGAACGGTTCAGCGGCGGATGGTGACGTGGTCGGGGGTCAGTTCGGCGACGCTGTTCACCCCGAGGAGCTGCATGGTGCGGGTGATCTCCGCGCGGAGGATGTCCACGGACTTCGCCACGCCCCGCTCCCCGCCGGCCATCAGCCCGTACAGGTAGGCGCGGCCCACCATGCAGGCGCGGGCGCCGAGGGCCAGGGCGGCGACGATGTCCGCACCGCTGGTGATGCCGGTGTCCAGGTAGACCTCGGTGCGCTCCCCGACGGCCCCGACGACGGTGGGCAGCAGTTCCAGCGGGGTGGGCGCGCGGTCCAGCTGGCGGCCGCCGTGGTTGGACAGCACGACGGCGTCCGCGCCGTGCTCGACGACGTCGAGTGCGTCGGGCAGGCTCTGGATGCCCTTGATGACGAGCTTCCCCGGCCAGATGTCCCGCAGCCACCGCAGGTCCTCGATGGTGACGGTCGGGTCGAACATCTTGTTCAGCAGCTCGGCCACCGTGCCGTCCCAGTGCCGCACCGAGGCGAAGGTGAGCGGCTCCGTGGTGAGCAGGTTGATCCACCACGCCGGGTGCATGGCGCCGTCGAGGACGGTGCGGGGGGTGAGGGCGGGCGGGATGGACATGCCGTTGCGGACGTCGCGGAGCCGGGCGCCGGCGACCGGGACGTCCACCGTCAGCACCAACGCCTCGTAGCCGGCGTCCCAGGCGCGGCGGACGAGGTTCTCGCTGGCCTCGCGGTCCTTCCACACGTAGAGCTGGAACCACTTGCGGGCGTCCGGTCCGGCGGTGGCCACGTCCTCGATGGAGGTGGTGCCCATCGTGGAGAGGGCGTAGGGGATGCCGATGCGTTCCGCGACGCGGACGACCGCCCGTTCCCCCTCGTGGTTCATCATCCGGGTGAAGCCGGTGGGGGCGAAGGTGAAGGGCAGCGAGGAGGGGGCGCCGAGGATGTCCACGGCGGTGTTCGGGGAGGACACGTCCCGCAGCACCCGAGGGTTGAACTGGATGTCCCGGAAGAGCCGGCGCGCCCGCAGCAGGCTGACCTCGCCCTCGGCGGCGCCGTCGGTGTAGTCGAACACGGCCCGGGGGGTCCGTTTCCTGGCGATCGTCCGCAGGTCGCCGATGGTGTGGGCCCGGTCCAGCCTGCGCTCGGTGGGGTTGAGCTTGGGGACCTGCGGGCGCAGCAGCGGCGCGAACTCGGACCAGCGGGGCAGGCGGCGCTCGGACACGGACGGGACCTCCGGCGTGGACGTGTGACGTGCACCGCGCCCAGGCGCGGTGGCTCTCGAGGGCGGCCCGGCGGGCTCGCCGCGTCGCGGGACCGGCCGCAGGGCCATCCGCTGACGCTACCCCCGGGGAGGCCCGCCTGGCTCGTCCCTGGCCACAGCAGGCCGCGCACCCGGTGGCCCTCCGGTGCGAGGCCCAGTAGCTCCGAACGGACGATCTCGACCGACGACCGACAGAGTTTTCGTCACAGTGTGTGATCAAGCTTCTCACGACCCGTATCAACGGGTGAGTTCGTCGCTCGGCTAGGCTCGTGCGGTACCGCCGACCTGAACTAGCCAGGAGCATCGACCGTGGCCCGAGTCGTCGTCGACGTCATGCCCAAGCAGGAGATCCTCGACCCCCAGGGACAGGCGGTGGCGGGAGCGCTACCCCGGCTGGGTTTCGAGGGCGTGACGAGCGTCCGCCAAGGAAAGCACTTCGAACTGGAAGTCGACGACGACGTCGACGACGAGACCCTCGAGCGGATCGCCGAGACCCTGCTCGCGAACCCCGTCATCGAGGACTGGACCGTCCGCCGCGTGACCGTGGAGTCCGCCGACGGCTCCGTGGCGGGGGCCGTCTGATGCGCGTCGGTGTCATCACCTTCCCCGGCACCCTCGACGACGTCGACGCGGCCCGTGCGGTGACCACCGCCGGCGCCGAGGCCGTCCCGCTGTGGCACGGTGACGCCGACCTCCGCGGGGTCGACGCCGTCATCGTGCCGGGCGGCTTCTCCTACGGCGACTACCTGCGCTGCGGAGCGATCGCGAGGTTCGCCCCCGTGATGGGCGAGGTCGTCACCGCCGCCCGGGGCGGCATGCCGGTGCTGGGCATCTGCAACGGCTTCCAGATCCTCTGCGAGGCCGG
The DNA here is from genome assembly GCF_049311605.1 of Actinoalloteichus caeruleus. Lineage (NCBI taxonomy): Bacteria > Bacillati > Actinomycetota > Actinomycetes > Pseudonocardiales > Pseudonocardiaceae > Actinoalloteichus > Actinoalloteichus caeruleus. Next base: position 5,921,915 of record NZ_CP186005.1, on the reverse strand, counting down.
CCTGCTGCCCGGTGCCCTGGTGCGCAACTCGGGGCTGCACTTCGTGTGCCGCGACCAGTGGCTGCGGGTGGAGAACACCACCAGCGCCTGGACCACCCGGTATGACCGGGGCGCCGAGATCCTCGTGCCGTTGAAGTCCGGTGAGGGCCGGTACGTGGCCGACGAGGCGACGCTGGACCGGCTGGAGGGCGAGGGGCGGGTGGCCTTCCGCTACGTCGGCGAGAACCGCAACGGCGCGCTGCGCGACATCGCGGGCATCACCGACGAGCGCGGCCGTGTCCTGGGCCTGATGCCGCACCCCGAGCACGCCATCGACGCCCTCACCGGACCCAGCGACGACGGGCTCGGCATGTTCCTTTCCCTCCTCGACACAGTGGTGACCGCGTGACCAGCACCGATCTGACCGGCCAGCAGACCGCCGCCCCTGTCGACACCGTCGACCATGCCGCCGCCACCCCGGGCCTGCCGCAGCCCTACCGGGAACTGGGCCTGAAGGACGACGAGTACCAGCGGATCCGGGCCATCCTCGGCCGGCGCCCCACCGACGCCGAGCTCGCGATGTACTCGGTGATGTGGAGCGAGCACTGCTCGTACAAGTCGTCCAAGGTCCACCTGCGCTACTTCGGGGAGACGACCACCGAGGAGATGCGGGCCGGGATGCTCGCCGGCATCGGCGAGAACGCCGGCGTGGTCGACATCGGCGACGGGTGGGCGGTCACCTTCAAGGTGGAGTCGCACAACCACCCCTCCTACGTGGAGCCGTACCAGGGCGCGGCGACCGGCGTCGGTGGCATCGTCCGGGACATCCTGGCGATGGGCGCCCGACCGGTCGCGGTGGCCGACCCGCTGCGCTTCGGCCCGGCCGACGCCCCGGACACCCGCCGGGTGCTGCCCGGGGTCGTCGCCGGCGTGGGCGGCTACGGCAACTGCCTGGGACTGCCCAACATCGGCGGTGAGGTCGTCTTCGACGAGACCTACGCGGGCAACCCGCTGGTCAACGCCCTGTGCATCGGGTCGATGCGGGTCGAGGACCTGCACCTGGCCCACGCGTCCGGCGTGGGCAACAAGGTGATCCTGTTCGGTGCGCGGACCGGCCTGGACGGCATCGGCGGCGTCTCCGTGCTCGCCTCGGACTCCTTCTCCGGGGACGAGACCGGGTCGGGCCGCAAGAAGCTGCCCAGCGTGCAGGTCGGCGACCCGTTCACGGAGAAGGTGCTCATCGAGTGCTGCCTGGAGCTGTTCCGGGACCGGCTGGTCGTGGGTATCCAGGACCTGGGCGGTGCTGGCCTGTCCTGCGCCACCTCCGAACTGGCCTCCGCGGGTGACGGCGGGATGCGGGTCGAGCTGGACCGAGTGCCGCTGCGCGCGAGCGGGATGACGCCGGCCGAGATCCTCTCCAGCGAGTCGCAGGAGCGGATGTGCGCCGTCGTCCGGCCCGAGGACGTCGACGCGTTCCTCCGGGTCTGCGCGAAGTGGGACGTGACCGCCACCGTGATCGGTGAGGTCACCGAGGTGAGCGAGGAGGAGGCGGCCCGGGGTGGTCGTCTCGAGATCACCTGGCACGGCGAGACGGTCGTCGACTGCCCGCCGCGCACCGTCGCCCACGAGGGCCCGGTGTACCAGCGGCCGGTGGAGCGGCCGGCCGACCAGGACGAGCTCATCGCCGACACCACCGAGGCCCTGGCCCGCCCGAGCGGTCCCGAGGAACTGCGCGAGACGGTGCTCCGCATGATCTCCTCGCCGAACCTGGCGAGCCGCGCCTGGGTGACCGACCAGTACGACCGGTACGTCCGGGGCAACACGGTGCTGGCCCAGCCCGCCGACAGCGGCATGATCCGCATCGACGAGACGACCGGTCGGGGCGTCGCGGTCGCCACCGACTGCAACGGCCGCTACTGCCGGCTCGACCCGTACACCGGCGCCCAGCTCGCGTTGGCCGAGGCGTACCGGAACGTGGCGGCCGGCGGGGCCACCCCCGCCGCCGTGACGAACTGCCTGAACTTCGGCTCCCCGGAGGACCCCGGGGTGATGTGGCAGTTCGAGCAGGCCGTGCGCGGGCTGGCGGACGGCTGCCGTGAGCTGGGCATCCCCGTCACCGGCGGCAACGTGAGCTTCTACAACCAGACCGGGTCGACGGCGATCCTGCCGACGCCGGTCGTGGGTGTGCTCGGCGTGATCGACGACGTCCGCCGGCGCGTCCCCACCGGTTTCGGCACCGAGCCCGGCGAGACGCTGCTGCTGCTCGGCGAGACCCGGGACGAGTTCGACGGCTCGGAGTGGGCGCGGGTCGCGCACGGCCACCTGGGCGGGGTTCCGCCGAGGGTCGACCTGGGCCGGGAGCGGCTGCTTGCCGAGGTCGTCATCGCCGGTTCGCGGGACGGCATGTTGTCGGCCGCCCACGACCTGTCCGAGGGCGGGTTGGCCCAGGCGGTGGTGGAGTCCGCGTTGGCCGGTCAGACCGGGTGCCGCGTCGTGTTGCCGGAAGGCGCCGATCCCTTCGTGTGGCTCTTCTCCGAGTCGGCCGGTCGGATGCTGGTGGCGGTTCCCCGGTCCGAGGAGCTGCGGTTCACTGACATGTGCCAGGCCAGGGGCCTGCCGGTCACGAAGGTCGGCGTGGTGGACCCGGAGTCGGACGCCGTGGAGATCCAGGGCGTGGCGACGTTCGGGCTGGACGAGCTGCGGACCGCCTGGGAGGGCACGTTGCCCGCGCTGTTCGACTGAGCCGACTCGTCGGTACGGACCGGCCGGCCGGTGGCCCCCGCGGGGGGTCGCCGGCCGGCCGCTTTCGTGGGGCCACCCGCGCTGGGCGCGGCGGAGCTCGCCTCCCCGGCCCCGTGCGGTGGGGGTCGGCGGCGGATGCCCTTCGCTGGTGCCGCGCCCGCGTTCCTGGTGTCCCCACACGTCCGGTCCCGGTCGAGTGGGGCTCGACCGGGACCGGGGGTGGGTGCCATGCCGGGTTGTCAGCCGTTGGCCAGTGCCTGGAGGCGGTCGTACGCGCCGTTGAACCAGTTCTGGTCGCCGGGGAAGATCCCGCTGTCGTTGTACTGCCAGATGGTGTGGAAACCCCAGCCGCTGGGCAGTTCTCCCACCGAGCTGGAGTACCTGGCCAGCCACAGCGGGTTGGTGCCGCCGAACGCGGAACTGTTGCCCGTGCAGGTCTTCCACCAGCTGGTGCTGGTGTAGATGGTCGGGTACCGGGTGGTCAACCGGTGGTACTCGTTGCTGAAGTCCCTGATCCACTGGACCATCGCCGACTGGCTCAGCCCGTAGCAGGTGTTGCCGTAGGGGTTGTACTCGATGTCCAACGCGCCAGGCAGCGTCTTGCCGTCCTTGGACCACCCGCCGCCGTTCTTCACGAAGTACTGGGCCTGGGCAGCCCCACTGGAGCGGTCGGGCAACGCGAAGTGGTAGGAACCCCGGATGAGGCCGTGGTCGTAGGAGCCGTTGTACTGCTGGGTGTGGTAGGGGTTCTTGAACCCCGTTCCCTCGGTGGCCTTGACGTAGGCGAACTTCCCGCCGTTGCGGACGACGCCGGCCCAGTCCACGTTCTTCTGCCACCCGCTGACGTCGAGGCCGTGCGTCTGCGTGACGCTCGCGGCCCTGGCGTCCGGGACGCCGCCGTCCCGCCCCTCGTGCTTGGCGATCTGGGAGCCGGCCCAGTGGCCCATCGGACCGGCGGGGTGCTCCGCCTGCTCCGCCTGTTCCGACTGCTGGGCCTGTCCCGCCTGCTGCGCGGCACCGGTCGGTTCGTCCTGCTCCTGACCGGCCGCGGCCGGAGTTAACAACGCGATCAGCACCGTGGCGGCCGATCCGATCGCCAGTCCGATTCGTGCCGGTAGCCGACGGGCTCCGCTGCTGGTTCTCAACATGCACCCCCACGCCATGGGTATCGGAACGGGAACTGCGTCGCGCCAGCCGGCGAACCGGACCAGCGATGTCAATGAATGACAGGAATTCGTAGGCTGTCGTGATTTTCCCACGGAGCCTATAGCAGGTTTGCCGCATTTGCCCGGTGGTGCGGCCGCGGCCGCCGAGGGTCGCGGCGTCGAATGTCGCATCCGCGACGGCCGCCGGCACTCCAGGACCGGGCCGGGTGGATCCGTCTCGTGGGTGACGCCGCCCGGGTCGGGGCAGGCGCTGCCAGCGCGGAGACCGCTTCGGCGGTGGTGGTCGGACCCGTGGAATGCAGCGATTCGGTGAGTTGTGACGCGACGTATGCTGATCCCCGGTCGGGTGAGAAACGGGGCGGGGGAGCTGCTTTGGACGCCACACGTCCGCGGGGAGTGCCATCCGAAGTCGACCTTCAGCGGCCGAATGTCGCCCGAATGCATGACTACTACCTGGGTGGTGCGCACAACTTCGCCGCCGATCGGGAATTGGCCGACGGGGTGCTGCGGATCTTTCCCCGAGCCTCCGAGCTGGCCATGACGAACAGGTTCTTCCTGCGGGACGCCCTGCGGCGCATGCACGCGGCGGGCATCCGGCAGTTCCTCGACCTCGGCGCCGGTATCCCCACCGTCGGCGCGCTCCACGCCGTCGCCCAGGACCTGGACCCGGCCTGCCGCGTGCTCGCCGTCGACCGGGAGGCGGTCGTCGTCTCGCGCACCAGGGCACTGCTCGCCGACAACCCGCTCGCGGACGTGGTCCAGGCGGACCTGCGGGATGTCGACCTCGTTCTCGGTAGCGCCCCGGGCCGTCGGCTCATTGACGGGGAAAAGCCGCTCGGAATTCTGGTCGGCGGTGTTCTGCATTTCCTTTCCGAGAGCGACGAACCGGAGAAGGCGATATTCGACTACCACCGGGAGGTCGCCCCCGGAAGTCACCTGGCCCTGTCCCACATCGTTTTCTCCCGGCAGGGCGACGACGGCTGCCCCCCGGGCGCGCGCGAGCGGATCGGCGACCTCTACGCCCGCAGTTCCGGCGCCCTGGAGTGGCGCACCCTCCCGGAGGTGGCCCGGCTGTTCGGCCCCTTCTCGCTGGTGGACCCGGGCCTGGCCCCCCTGGGGTGCTGGCGCACCGGTGAGTACGTGGCCGACTCGGCCAGCCCCCCGTTGCCCGCGGTGGCCGGATTGGCCCGCAAGAGATGAATCACTTTCCGATCCGGTGCGGGCACGGTTTCCTGGCGGACCCGTGGGCCGGCCCGGCGCCGGAAACCGGCTGCTGGCCGGTAACCTCCGAAAAAGCGGTCGGACCCGGTACCGTCAGGTGCTTCGGATGCTGTCAGACGTGTGGTGACGACGAGAGGTGCGGTTGTGCGATGCCCCAGCGGGTCGCCTGACGAGGACGGCCGTGACGCGACGGCCGCGACCCCCCACCGCCGGGTGGCCGGGGTCGTCCCGATGGCCTGGGGCGCGGTGCCGCAGCGTCGTTCCCGCTCGGGCGTTAGGGTCGAGCCCGTGAAGGGCGACGACGTGTGTCGGACCTCGGCCCGACTCCTGGTGCTGCCACGACCGGCGGGCGCGCTCTGATGTCCGAGCACACGGAGGGCCGGGTCCGGGATCTCCCCCCGGGCCAGGAGGTGGAGCGCCTGGATGCGGCCTGCGAGCGTTTCGGCCGTGACTGGGCGGCCCTGGTGTCCGGTACCAGCTACGTCTCCATGTCCAGATCGGAGATGGTCGAGTTCCTGAGCCGCCTCGCACGCCGTCTCCTCACCGCCCTGTCGACCGAACCCTTCGTGGCCCGGCCGGGCTGGGAGGTGGGCGCCGAGCTGGTCGAGGCCCACTTCACCTCTCCCGCCAGCATCGAACGGACGCTGGTGCTCGTCGGAACGGAACTCGTCGGTTCCCTGCCGGGCACGGACGTGCCCCGGGGCCGGGTCTCCGCCATCCAGGGAGCGGTCGCCGCGGGCTACGCCAACGCGCTCCGACAACGGACCCTGGAGGAACAGGAGGCGATCCGGGAGGCCGTCCTCGACGCGAGGCAGCAGGCCGAGGCGGCGCTGCGGGCCAGTGAGGCGCGGTTCCGGGCGCTGTTCAGCGACGCGGCCGTCGGCATCGGTCTCGCCGACCTCGACGGCACCTTCCTCGACGTCAACGTCTCGCTCCAACGGATGCTCGGCTACTCCCGGGACGAGTTGCTGCGCACGAACCTGCGCAAGTTCATGCACGCCGGGGACGCGGAGTCGACCTGGGAGGCGTACCGGCAACTCGCCAGGGGCGACCGCGAGTACTTCCAGGTGGACAAGCAGTTCTTCGGCAACGACGGTTCCGCCGTCTGGACCAACCTCACGATGTCCCTCGTCCGCGACGCCGACGGCCGTCCCCAGTACCTCGTCGCCATGGTCGAGGACGTCACCGACCGGCACGAGCTCCAGAACAGGCTCAAGTACCAGGCGCTCCACGACCCGCTCACCGGCCTGGCCAACCGGGCGTTGCTGCTCGACCGGCTGGCCCGCGTCTTCAGCAACCCGCCCGTCGGACAACGGGTCGGCCTCTGCTTCCTCGACCTGGACGGCTTCAAGGTCATCAACGACAGCCTCGGCCACCACGTCGGCGACGAACTCCTGGTCGCGGTGGGACGCCGACTGGCCGAGTGCGTCAACGGCGAGCACTGCCTGGTGGCCCGGATGGGCGGTGACGAGTTCGTCGTCCTCGTCGAGGACTCCACGGGCACCGAGCAGATCGTGGAGCTGGCGGACCGGGTGCTGACGTTGCTCAACCAACCGATCCGGATCGGCGGCCACCAGCTGTCGGTGTCGGCCAGCATCGGCATCGTGGAGCGCCCGGTGGTCAGCGGGGAGTCCGCCGACCTGATCCGCGACGCCGACGTGACCCTGTACTGGGCCAAGTCCGAGGGCAAGAGCCGGTGGGCGGTCTACGACCCCGAGCGCAACGCTCGGGAGGTGGCGCGGTTCCGCCTGTCCGCGACCATGCCGGCGGCGCTGGAGCGGGAGGAGTTCTTCGTCGACTACCAGCCGCTCGTCCGCCTGGCCGACAACGCGGTCGTGGGCGTGGAGGCACTGGTGCGGTGGCGGCACCCGGAGCACGGCCTGCTCTCACCCGACCGCTTCATCGGGCTGGCGGAGGAGACCGGGCTGATCGTCCAGCTCGGTCGCTGGGTCCTGGAGCACGCCTGCCAGCAGGCCAGCCGCTGGCAGCGGGAGTTCGGTCCCGCCGCGCCCTACGTCAGCGTCAACCTCGCCGCCCGGCAGTCGCGGGACCCCGGCCTGGTCAACGACGTGGAGTCGATCCTGCGGGACACGGGTATCCCGCCGACCGGTCTCCAGCTGGAGCTCACCGAGAGCGCGGTCATGGGAACGGCCGACGACCAGCTCGACGCGCTCCGCCGCCTCTACGAGATGGGTGTGCGGATCGCCATCGACGACTTCGGCACCGGGTACTCGAACCTCGCCTACCTGCGACGCCTCCCGGTGCACGAACTGAAGATCGCCGGTTCCTTCGTGGAGGGGCTGCGCGCACCCGACAAGCCGGCGGACCCGGTGGACAAGCAGATCGTCGGCGCGCTGGTGACGCTGGCGCACGCGCTGGGCCTGACCGTCACGGCCGAGGGTGTCGAGACGAGGGCCCAGGCCGAGCGGTTGCGGGACATCGGCTGCGAGTCGGGGCAGGGCTGGTTCTTCGCGCGACCAGGGCCGCCGGAGACCATCAGCAGGTTCCTGCGGGAAGGGCTCTTCTGACCGGACCCCGTGCCACCGGCGGGGCGGCCTGGCGGTGGTGGTGACCTGCCCGACCAGCGCCAGGCCGGACCTCAGCTGGCGCGGCGGACCCGACGCCGGTCCCGGTGGTGGCGGCCGTGCTCCCGGTCGGAGAGCAGGATCGCCGAGTTCACCAGCGCCAGGTGGCTGAACGCCTGCGGGAAGTTCCCGACGAGCCGCTGACTCGCCGGGTCGTACTCCTCGGCGAGCAGCCCGACGTCGTTGGCGTGTCCCAGCAGGCGTTCGAACTCCTCGGTCGCCTCGGCCACCCGGCCGCCGAGCGCCAACGCGTCCACGTGCCAGAACGAGCAGGCGAGGAAGGCACCCTCCCCGCCGGGGAGGCCGTCCACCGCCGACACGTCCCGAGGAGTGGCGTACCGGGCGAGCAGGCCGTCCGTCCGCAGCCGCGTCTCCACCTCGCGGATCGTGCTCGCCATCCTCGGGTCGGTGGCCGGCAGGAAACCGACCGCCGGCATCAGCAGGGTCGCCGCGTCGACCTCGCCGCTGCCGTAGTACTGGGTGAACGCCCCCACCTCCGGGTTCCACGCCCGGGTGAGCACCTCCTCCCGGACCCGGTCCCGCACCGACCGCCACCGGTCGACGGGGCCCGGTAGCCCGTGGTCCTCGACCGCCCGCACCGCCCGGTCGAAGGCGACCCAGGTCATGACCCGGGAGTGGGTGAACCGCCTCGCCGGCCCCCGCACCTCCCAGAGGCCGTGGTCGGGTCGCCGCCACCGGGTCTCCAGATCGGCGAGCAGGGCCCGCTGCACCTCCCACGACTCGGCCGTGTCGCCAAGGCCGCGTTCCCTGGCCAGGTGCAGGGCGTCCATGACCTCGCCGTACACGTCGAGCTGGAGCTGCCTGTGCGCCGCGTTGCCGATCCGGACCGGCCGGGAGCCCTCGTAGCCGGGCAGCCAGTCGGCCGTCCACTCCACCAGCTGGCGCTCACCCCGGATGCCGTACGCGATCTGGAGGTCGCCAGGGTCCCCGGCCACGGCCCGCCGCAACCACCGCCGCCAGGCCGCCGCCTCCCCGTGGCAGCCGGTGCTGTCCAGCGCGAGCAGGGTGAGGGTGGCGTCCCGCAGCCAGCAGTAGCGGTAGTCCCAGTTCCGCACGCCCCCCAACCGTTCGGGCAGGGAGGTGGTCGGGGCGGCGACCATACCGCCGCTCGGACCGTAGGTGAGCGCCTTGAGCGTCAACAGGGAACGGCGAACGGGCTGCTGGTACGGGCCGTCGTAGTCGATCTGCTCGGCCCAGGTCCGCCAGAACCGTTCGGTCGTCACCAGGTCGGCCGCGACGTCCCGGGGTCCGGGCAGCTCCTCCGGGTCCGGGGACCACTGCATGGACCAGCGGAAGGTCCGCCCTCGGGACACCGGGAACCGGGTGTGGTGGGCGCGGGCCCCCGCCACCGCCACGGGCAGGGGGTCCCCGCGCAGGACAACGGTGTCCGGTCCGGCGACGGCGAGGATGCCCTCGACGCCCCCCTTCCGGGTGCGCCGGACCCACGGTACGGCGGCTCCGTAGGAGAACCGCACCACCCAGCGCATCTCCATCTCCACGCTGCCCCGTAGCCCGGTGACCGAGCGGACCAGCACCGGCTGGTGCGGTCCGCCGTGCGGCGCGGGCGGCATCGCGTCCACGACGAGCACCTGCCCGTCCGGGGTCTCGAACTCCGTCTCCAGCACCAGCGAGTCACCTCGGTAGCGGCGGCGGACCCGGCAGTCACCCGAGGTCGGGGTGAGCGCCCAGTAGCCGTGGCTGTGGTCGCCGAGCAGTCGCGCGAAGCAGGACCCCGCGTCGAACCGGGGCAGGCAGAGCCAGTCCACCGAGCCGTCGCGGCCGACCAGCGCCGCGGTGCGGAGATCGGAGAGCAGGGCGTAGTCCTCCACCCGACCCGGGCCGCCTCCCGGGACGGGGGACCACCCCGTCCCGGGAGCCCTCCGGTCGACGGCCATGGCCCGAGGCTAGGACGGCGGGGGCACTCCCGCATCCAGGTTCGCCGGCGCCGACCGACCTCGGATCTCCGCTGGTCTCCGTGCGGGCGCGGAGACCACGCGCCGCGCCGGACGCATGTCCCTCGGACGGGTGAGGCGGTGACGGGGCGTGGTTGGGGTGGCCACTGAGGAACGGCGCGCCGCGGCGCCCCGGTCAGCGCCGCCGCGTCCCGGGAGGGACCGGGCCGGCGGCCCCAGGACCGCCCCACCGCCCGCGCCCCACCGCCCGCGCCCCACCGCGCGGCACTCCGAGGTGGTGGGAGCCGAACAGCGGCACCTCGGCCATCCCACCCGACACCCCGGCCATCCCACCCGCCCGCTGGGGCCGAGGGGAGTTCGTGGTCAGTCTGCCCAGCCCGTCCGGGACGCGCCCGGGTGCGGGCGGGCGGCGCTCTCCACCGTCGTGGTCACCCGACGGTCGGGGTGGCGACGACATGCGGCCCGGCCCCGGCCGCTCGCCTGTCCGCGCGGAACGGCCAGGTCCTAGGCTGCCCAGGTGCCAGCCCGCCGGTCCGTCGATCCCCACGAACTCCGAGCCGCCGTCACGGCCGTCGCGCCCTGGCTGCGCGGCGAGGCTCCCGAACCCGACCGCCGCGTCCTGGGACAGGCGGTCCGGCTCAGCCTCCGCACCCTGGCCGCCGTCGCGCCGGGCGGGGCCATCGAGGTGCGCGTACCCCCCTTCGCCGCCGTCCAGTGCGGGGAGGGGCCGACCCACAGCCGTGGAACGCCGCCCAACGTGGTCGAGACGGACGCCAGGACGTGGCTGGACCTCGCCACCGGCCGTGCGGAGTGGGACGAAGCGGTGGACTCGGGGCGTGTCTCGGCCTCCGGGAACCGCGCTGACCTGCGAGCTTGGCTACCGATGGTGAAACCGGACGAGTAGGTCGGCGACATGCCTGGCTGGCCCAATTCGCGGCTCGCGGTGCGGTGCCGGGAACGAGTCGGCTTACACTCGAAGACGAACGTGGCGATCCCGGGTGGTCCTCCGCGGCGCGTCCCGCGTCCGGCCCCGGGCACGCCGAGGCATCCAACTCCGTTGTGAGGGAGTTTCCGGTGGTCACCCACCAGCCCGCGGCCGCAAGTGGGTCGCCGTGCCGTTCCGAGTCCTCCGCTACCCCCGTCCCGCCGGGCGTGGCCGCCCAGCCAGGCGACGTGGAGCGGGACGTTCCGCACGAGGAGTGCGGGGTCTTCGGTGTCTGGGCTCCCGGCGAGGAGGTGGCGAAGCTCACCTACTACGGCCTGTACGCCCTGCAACACCGGGGTCAGGAGGCGGCCGGCATCGCGGTAGGGGACGGCTCCAAGCTGGTGGTCTACAAGGACCTCGGCCTGGTCAGCCACGTCTTCGACGAGCAGGTGCTCTCCTCGCTGCGGGGTCACGTCGCCGTCGGCCACAACCGGTACTCGACCACCGGCTCCGGCAGCTGGGAGAACGCCCAGCCCACGTTCCGGACCACGGCCACCGGCAGCGGTCTCGCGCTGGGCCACAACGGCAACCTCGTCAACACCGCGGAACTGGTTGAGCGGCTCCGCGAGCTGACCGAGGGCACGGGCGACGGTGACGGGCGGACCGCCCGGCGGCGGGACGGCAACCCCGAGGCCACCACCGACTCGGACGTCGTCTGCGCGTTGCTGGCGGCCGCCGCCGCCGACACCGGGCTGGAGAACGCCGCGCTGGAGCTGCTGCCCGCCCTGCGGGGAGCGTTCTCGCTCGTCTTCTCCGACGAGACCACCCTCTACGCGGCCCGCGACGCCCAGGGCGTCCGACCGCTCTGCCTCGGCCGGCTCGACCGGGGATGGGTCGTCGCCAGCGAGACGGCCGCCCTCGACATCGTGGGCGCGTCCTTCGTGCGCGAGGTCGAACCGGGCGAACTGGTCGCCATCGACGCGGAGGGACTGCGCAGCAGCCGCTTCGCCCCGCCGGAACCCAAGGGCTGCGTCTTCGAGTACGTGTACCTGGCCCGCCCGGACAGCACCATCTCCGGCCGTTCCGTGCACGCGGCCCGGGTCGCCATCGGGCGGCGGCTGGCGATCGAACACCCCGTGGACGCCGACCTGGTCATCCCGGTCCCGGAGTCCGGCACCCCCGCGGCGGTGGGCTACGCGCAGGAGTCGGGCATCCCCTACGGCCAGGGCCTCGTCAAGAACTCCTACGTCGGCCGGACGTTCATCCAGCCTTCCCAGACCATCCGGCAGCTGGGCATCCGGCTCAAGCTGAACCCGCTGCGCGACGTCATCCGGGGCAAGCGCCTCGTGGTGGTCGACGACTCGATCGTGCGGGGCAACACGCAGCGCGCGCTGGTGCGCATGTTGCGCGAGGCCGGCGCCGTCGAGGTGCACGTCAGGATCGCCTCCCCGCCGGTCCGCTGGCCCTGCTTCTACGGCATCGACTTCGCCTCCCCGGCCGAGCTGATCGCGAACGGGATCGACGAGGACGGGATTCGCCGGTCCATCGGAGCCGACTCGCTCGGTTACGTCTCACTGGACGGGCTGATCGCCGCGTCCGAGCAGCCCAGGACCAGGTTGTGCGCCGCGTGCTTCGACGGCGACTACCCGATCCCGCTGCCGGCCGACCGCATGATCGGCAAGTTTCTGCTCGAGGGTCTTGACGGTGGCGCGGAACGCGGAGTGGCCGGTCCCGCGGAGCCAGCACAGCCGCAAGGCAACGGCGCGGCCGACGCGCTACGTCGGCCATGAGTAAGCATCGGTCGTGAACGGACGTCTCACCGCCGATGAGGCGTCGACCTGGGAAAGGTGGATGGCGACCGCGCGCGTGTGACGCCACGGGCCGCCCCGCGAGGGCGATGACCGGGAATCACCGCGCGTAGCGTGGCCGACGAGATTTTGTCAGCAGATGACATGGAGCCAGTTGTGACTGCCCAGCCCGAGATGTCCAGCGCCACCTATGCCGCGGCCGGAGTCAGCATCTCCGCGGGGGACGAAGCCGTGGAACGGTTGAAGCCGTGGGCGGCCAAGGCCACCCGGCCAGAGGTGATGGGGGGCCTCGGGGGGTTCGCGGGCCTGTTCAAGCTGCGCCTCGACCGGTGGCGGGAGCCGGTGATCGCCTCGTCCACCGACGGGGTCGGCACCAAGATCGCCATCGCCCAGGCGCTCGACATCCACGACACGGTGGGCATCGACCTCGTCGCGATGGTGGTCGACGACCTGGTCGTGTGCGGTGCCGAGCCGATGTTCCTCCAGGACTACATCGCCGTCGGCAAGGTCGTGCCGGAGCGGATCGCCGAGCTGGTCAAGGGCATCTCCACGGGGTGCGTCCAGGCGGGGTGCGCGCTGTTGGGCGGTGAGACCGCCGAGCACCCGGGCATGATGGCCGCCACCGACTACGACCTGTCGGCGACCGGCGTCGGGGTCGTGGAGGAGGACGCCCTGCTCGGGCCGGACCGGGTGCGCCCCGGTGACGCCGTGATCGCCCTGGGCTCCTCCGGCCTGCACTCCAACGGGTACTCGCTGGCCCGGCACGTGCTGCTGGACATCGCTCGGGTCCCCCTCTCCGGGCACGTCGAGGAGTTCGGTCGCTCGCTGGGGGAGGAGCTGCTGGAGCCGACCCGCATCTACGCCAAGGACTGCCTGGCGCTGATCGCCGAGACCGAGGTCCGGACCTTCGCGCACGTGACCGGGGGCGGTCTCGCCGGCAACCTCTCTCGGGTGATGCCCGAGGGGCTCACCGCCGTGGTCGACCGGGGCACCTGGACGCCCTCGCCCGTCTTCTCGATGATCCAGCAGCGCGGCAGGGTCGGCCGGGACGAGATGGAGCAGACCTTCAACATGGGGGTCGGCATGGTCGCCGTCGTGGCCGCCGAGGAGGCCGACCGCGCGCTGGCCGTGCTCACCGCCCGGCACGTGCCCGCCTGGGTGGCCGGCGAGGTCCGCCGGACCCCGGACGTGGTCGGGGATGACGAGAACCGGCCAGCGGTCCTGCTGACGGGGGAGCACCCCCGGTTCTGACCGGTGGGCGGGAACGTCCGGCCGAGGCCGGTGCGGTCCCGCCCGGCCACTTCCCCGCACCCGGCGGGTGCCACCGCGTGCGCGGCGGGGCCGTGGGTCGCCGCGTGCGGGTGAGCGCGGGTTGGGAGTTCGTCCGACACCTTCGTGAACTCGTCGCGCACCCCCGGCTGGCCGTGCGCCCACCTGGTGATCAGGGGCCGGAGGCCGTCCAGCGGAGCGCGGGACGAGGTGGGGACGCCCTCGGCCCCTCGTGGGCGGGTGCCCGCGCCAGCCGTCGCGGCCACCTCGGAAGCGGCACCCCGGGGCCCGCGCCGGTGGGCCCCGGGCTCCGTGTCGCCCCCGTCGAGCAGCGCGACGCCGGTCCGCCCGCACCGGCCCCACCGAGGTGAGAACCCACGTACCGGGTTGTTGGGGAGGACCGGCGGTGCGGCGCGCCTGACGGGCCTGGTGGGATGCCCCTCGGCCACCTCGGCCCGCGCAGCGGCCGGACTACCTCGGGCCGCCGGGCACACCACTCGCGAGCGCGCCCGCCGCTCGGAGGGTGGGCCGCGTCAGGCCGCGACCAGACCAGACGCGGAGGCCGACCGATCAGGGACGCGGATCCAGCGGCCTGGCCGCACCGTGGACGGGGAGAGCGGACACCGCCGGTGCGACGTCGTCGGCACGAGAGCCGGCACCCCCAGCCGCCGCGCGCGAGGCGGCGGTGCACCGGACGAGCCCGGCCGTGCCGGAGGCCTGCGAGATCCGGCGGAGCGCGTCGCCGCCGGAACGGCGTGGTGCACCGGACCAGGACAGGCTGGATCGCCGCCGCACCGAAGCCCGGTGGGCGGGCGGCACCGGACCAACTTCGGCAACACGCGCGACAGGACCAGGCTTCTCACCTGGTCCTGTCGCGTGTGGTGCTTGCTGCTCCGGCAAGGCCCCGTAGTACAAGGACCCCGGACCCGTGACGAGACCCGACCGATTCGAGTGGCTGCCACAACACCCCCACGGGGTTCTCACCCCGTCGTTCGGTTGAGCAGTCAACCGAATCAGCGGCGGTATTCGTCGTACCAGTCGTCGTACGAGTCATCGGGTCGGTCGTTGTCCGACCGGTCGCCAGAGGACCCGGTGCCCGACAGCTCGCGCTGTAGGGCATCGAAGTCCGTGGCGGGGGTGTTGTACTTGAGCTCCCGGGCCACCTTTGTCTGCTTGGCCTTCGCTCGGCCGCGCCCCATGGCTCGACCCCCTCGCACAGGAACGGGGCGGCCGGGGGAACGGCGGCCCCGTATCGTCTCGACAGCTTTTCCTGCCCACTACCGTACCGTGACTGCCGGGGTAGATGCGACGTGGCATCCGTTCTACGTGACGCAGTCCCCACCGCCCACCCCCACCGTCCCTGCTCATGACAGGATTTGCTCGTGCCTCGTCCGTTCGTCGCCTACCTCCGGGTGTACGAACCGTTGTCCGCCTTCCACGGGGAGTCACGTTCGGCCGTGGAACGGGCGTTACGGGACGGCCCGCTCGATCCGGGAACCGTGGGCGACTGGGAACGCGAACTGTGGTTGCGTTCACAGACTTCCCAGCCGCGTCGGCTGCTGCCCCTCGACGGCCCTGACGGCGCGGGCCCCGGGCAGCACGTCCCCGGAGTCCTGGTCCTCGATCCGGAGGACGTCGCCGGCTACCCCTCGGTGGAGGTCGGCCCCGGCCCGCTCGTCTGCCCGCAGGACGTCCGCGCCAGGGCGGCGGCCGGTCTGGTCGGGTTCCTCGGCAGCGCGAGCCCCCCGCTGCTGCGCGCCGCCGTCGACGTGCCACCCGAGGTGGCGCGGGCGCGGGCGACCGCGGCGGTCTCCGGGGTGCTTGGCGGCGCCGTCCACGTCGTCACGGCGACCTGGCGCGTCCCGCTGCCGTGGTTCGCCCTGGTCCGGCAGGAGGAGCGCCAGGTGGTGCTGACGCCGCTGGGCGACGCGAACCGGCGGGTGTGTTGGCGGGTGCCGATGGTGCGCGCGTTGGAGCGGGCCGAGGAGGCCCGCCAGCGGCTGGAGGACACGCTCGGCACCGACGGGCCGGCGGCACTGCTCCGGGACACCTCCCGCTGGCTCGACCACTTCGACCCGGGTTCGGCCGTGGAACTCGACTACGGCGGGCTGGTCCAGCTGCTCGACGACGACACCCTCACCGACGACACCTCGGCGGCCGACGTCCAGGAGGCGCTCGCCGCGCTCGGCGGCGAGAACCCGGAGGAGGTCGCCATCCGGTACGAGAAGCTGCGGGACTTCTGGACCGAGGTGGCCACCCGCGAACGGCTCAACTGAGGACGCCAGGGAGCAGCCGCACCGAGCCGACCCGGCGGCCGCCGCCCTCGACGGGCACCTCCGCGAGTTCCGCCAGTTCCGGGGTCCAGGTCACCCCCAACGCGCGAAGCGCGCCCACTCCGACGGGCTGCCGGGCGCGGGACGCCCCGTCGTCGATCTTGAGGGCGGCGACCCGGCCGTCCGGCAGCGCCAGCGCCCACGCCCCCTCCGCGCCGATCTTGCACAACAACCCCGGGACCGCCGACATCAGCAGGGTGTCCTCGCGGCCGGTTCCGGCCACCAACCGGGGGTGAGCGCGCATCGCGTGCGCGATCCGCGCCTCCTGGCTGCCCGCCGGCGCGGTGACGAGCCGGGCGTAGGCGCGGGCCAGTCCGGTGAGGGACAGCGTGAACAGGGGCGCGCCGCACCCGTCGACCCCGGGCGGCCCCGGCTCCTCACCGGTCAACTCGGCGATGGTCTCGGACACCGCCGCCGTCAGCGGGTGCTCGGCGGACAGGTAGTCCTCGGTCGGCCACCCGTTGCGCACGCAGGTGGCCAGCATCGCGGCGTGCTTGCCGGAGCAGTTCATCGTCACCGCCGCCGGCCCGCCGCCCGCCGCCAGCACCCGGTTCCTGGCCGAGGGGAACAACGGGAGGTCCGGTGGGCACCGCAGCGCGGCCTCGGTCAACCCGTAGGTGGCCAGCAACCCCCGGACCCGGGCCACGTGGTCGGGCTCGCCGCTGTGCGAGGCGCACGACAGCGCGAGGTCCGCGTCCGAGAGGGGGGCGAAACCGGCGCGCAGCAGGGCGAGCGCCTGGAAGGGCTTGTTGGCCGACCGGGGCGAGACCGGGGCCAGGACCTCCCCGAGGCAACCGGCATCCCGCCCGTCCGCGTCCAGCAACGCCACCGAGCCGTGGTGGACGCTCTCCCGAAAACCTGACCTGACGACCTCTACGAGGGGCACGCTCATCACGGGGATGCTACGGACCGCCCCCCACCGGGCCCGTCACTCGGTCAGGACCGCGACCAGCGCCCCGTGTTCGGGGGCCGCTCAGCCGGGCTCCTGACCGGGGGTGTGCCGTTCCCTGGCGAGCAGTTCGTCGACCGAGGCCCTGCCCTCCCGGTACCTGCGCGCGATCTCCTCGTTCAGGGTGTCCACCACGGTCTGCACCTGGCGCCGGCGCAGGGACACCGACTCCTCCTCCGCCGAGTAGCCCTCGGCGGCCTCCGCCAGCTTCTCGTCCGGCAGCGAGGTGACGTCCGAGAGGTCCACGTCGGACACCAGCGCCTCGACGTGGCGCCGGTGGGACTCCGCCCTGGAGGGCTCCGGGTTCTGGTAACGCCCGGAGCCCGTCGCCGGGCCGATCGCGTTGCGGGACAGGATCAGGGCGAGCTGTTCCACCACGGACGCGGAACCGCCCTCGGCGCGTCGCCGCTGCTCGGCCACCACGATGTCGATGCGCGCGTGCAGCAACCGGCGCAGGTACGACAGGTCCGTCTCCTCCTGCGCCGCCTCGTCCCGCAGGTCACGAACCTCCGCCAGGGACCTGTCACGAACGCCGGTCAGGTAGTCGGGGGCCAGTACGCGGTCGATCCTCCTGCGCCCACCGGGTCGTACCTCGATCATGTCGACACCTTCAGCCTCATCGTCGTGCCCACCCAAGTCCGATGCGGTGTTCGCCCGTGGGGCCGCTCGCCGTCCGGTGCGCCCACGGTTCAGTCGCCGTCCACGGCGCGTACTCCGAGGAACTCGCGCGCCGCCGTGGGGGAGAGCGGGGGGCGCTGCGCGATCCTGGCCAGGCCGGCCGCCCTGGCCACCAGTTGCGCATTGTTCCGCACCCGCTCCCCGGCGGCATAGGACAGTGTTCCCTGCATACCCACCCGGAGGTGCCCGCCGACAGCGAGGGCGGCCAGCATCACCGGCAGCCCCACCCGCCCGAGCCCCATCACGGACAGGCTCGCTCCCGGCGGGAGCAGCCTGGCCGCCGCCACGACGGTGTCCGCGTCGCCGGGCATCCCACCGGGGAGCCCCATCACCAGGTTGACGTGGACCCGTCCCACCGGTGGACCGTGCTCGGCCAGCAGGCGGCGCAGGGCCGCGAGGTGCCCCAGGTCGTACGCCTCGTACTCGGGGACGATCTCGCGGTCCCGCATCCGGCGGTGGCACTCGACCACGAAGGGCCAGCGGTTGACGAGGACGTCGTCGCCCACGTTGACGGACCCGAGGGGGCAGGACGCCATGTCCGGCATCGCCTCGAGCACCCGGAGCCGCTCGTCCTCGCCGACCGCGCCGACGGCGGCGGTCGCGAGCTGGACCACCAGTGCCGTCTCCGCGCGGAGCGCGGAGACGGTGTCGATCAGCCGACCCAGGTCCAGGGACGGTTCACCTCCCGGGGCCCGCACGTGCACGTGCGCCCTGCTGGCCCCGACCCGCTCGCAGTCCCGCGCCGTCGCCACCAGTTCGTCCAGGGACACCGGCAGGTTCGGCACCTCGGCGGGGCGGTGGACCGAACCGGTCGGGGCGACCGTGATGATCGTGCCGGGCTCGGGCGGTCGCGCCGTCGGAGAAGCCATTCCGGAATCTTGGCACAGGCGGCGGAACGCGATCGAGAAGCCGCCCATCAAGATCAAATCCCCCGGGTCGGGGGCCGTCGCCCGGCGAACGGCTCAGCCCCGCAGGCGCTGCGCCGCGATCCGCCCGGGCGGATCGCCGGCCTCCGGCGGCACCGAGTCCGGATCCACCGCCGCGGCGACCTCGCGTTCGGGGATCCCGGCGGTGAGCTCACGTTCGACCGGAACCGACCGCTTGACCAGGGCCAGCGCGATCGTCCCCAACTCGTGGTGCCGGACGACGGTACCGACCCGGCCGACCGACCTGCCCTCCGAGCTGACCGGGTCGCCGGGCTCGGGCAGCAGTTCCGGCGTCCCGTCGAGGTGCAGCAGCAGCAGACGGCGGGGCGGACGGCCCACGTTGTGCACCTTCGACACGGTTTCCTGGCCCCGGTAGCAGCCCTTGGCGACGTGCGCTGCCCCCCCGATCCAGCCCAGCTCGTGCGGGATGCTCCTGCCGTCGGTGTCCAACCCGGCCCTGGGGCGGAGCGCCGCGACCCGCAGCGACTCGTACGCCCAGCTGCCCGCGGGGCGCGCGCCGAGCTCGACGAGACGACGCCACCAGTCGAGCAGCTCGCCACGCGGCACGAGCAGGTCGGCCGTCGGACCGGTGCGCCAGCCCACGACCCGGACCAGGCCACCTCCCGGGAGGGCGGCGACCGGGGTCAGGTTCGGGTCGGACAGCGGGGCCGGGGTGGAACCGAGGACGCCCTCCAGGATCGTGGGGACCGCTGGCCCGACCACGGACAGCACCGCGTACTCGTCGCTGGCGTCCCTCGGCTCCACCTTCGACCAGAACCGCATCTCCTCCAGGTACTGGAGCACCGGCTGGTTGGCCTGCTGGCGGGCCCCGGTCACGGTGCTGCCGGGGTCGGTGTCCATCCACACGCAGCCGTCGAGGTGGGCCAGCACCAGGTGGGTCTCGACCCGCCCCTGGCTGTCGAGGATGAGCGCCTCGGTCCCCGCCCCGTCGGGCAGTTCGGTGACGTGCTGGGAGATCAGCAGGTGCAGCCAGCTGAGCCGCTCCTCGCCGGGAACGGCGATGACCTGCCGGTGGGAGCGGTCCACCACGACGGCACCGGTCTCCGCGGCCCGCTGCTCGACGAAGGGATCGCCGAAGTGCCAGGGCACCGCGCTGTCCGGCGAATCGTCCGGGGCCGGCACCGCCTTCGGCAGCTCCAGCAGGGGGGAGCGGTAGGTGGTCGAGGACCCGCTGGTCGGGTCTGCCATGAGTTCAGTCCTCCGATTCGGTGGCCGCGAGCCCGTCGGGCACCGGAAGCCCCGGCGCGGGTTCGGTCGGGCCGTCGGCACGGCGGCGTTCCCGACGAACCGCACCGGGTGGGCTGGTTGGTCCCACGAGGCCCACCCGCCCGATGGTAACCACCTCCGGGACGGGCCCGGGGAGTTCGGCTGGCCGTTCCCACCGCCCACCGGGTGCGGCCACCGAGGTCGTATCGTCTGTGCCCATGACCGTGCTGGCGCTGTTGGACGGAACGATCGTCGACCACACCGCCCCCCTGCTGCGAGCGGACGACCTGGGTCCGCTGCGCGGGGACGGCGTCTTCGAGACGATCCTGGTCGTCGACGGCCGGCCCCGTGAGCTGGGTCCCCACCTGGAGCGGCTGGCCCGGTCGGCGGCGCTCCTCGACCTCTCCCCGCCGCCCAGGGCCGACTGGGAGCGAGGCGTCGAGGCGGTGCTGGGCGCGTGGCGCGAGCCGGGGGAGATGGCCCTCAGGCTCGTGTGCACCCGGGGCGTCGAGGGCGGCGACGGCACACCGACCGCCTGGGCGATGGGCACCGCCGTCTCGCCGGAGGTGCTGCGCAGGCGGGAGCAGGGCGTCTCCGTGATCACCCTGGACCGGGGGTACGCCCCCGACCTGGTGGAGCGGGCGCCGTGGCTGCTGCTGGGCGCGAAGACGCTCTCCTACGCCGTCAACATGGCCGCGCTCCGGGAGGCGGCCCGTCGGGACGCCGACGAGGTCGTCTTCGTCGCGACGGACGGGAGCGTGTTGGAGGGGCCCACGTCCACGGTCGTGCTGGCGGAGGGGCGCCACCTGCGGACCCCGCCGCCGGACAGCGGCATCCTCGTCGGCACGACCCAGCTGGCCCTGTTCCGGGCGGCGGAACGCGCCGGGTTCACGACCAGCGTCGAGCCGGTCGGCGTGGACGAGCTGGCGGGCGCCGACGGTCTCTGGCTCGTGTCGAGCGTCCGGCAGTTGACCCAGGTCAGGACGCTGGACGGGCGGGAACTGCCGGACACGGGGACGCGGGCGGCGCTGCACTCCGAGCTCACCGACCTGCTCGCCTCGGAGTACCGGGTGTGAGACCGGGAGAGCGCCCTCCCCGACCGCGTCCGGACACCCGGTGCCCCTCGTGGGGGTGATCGGGCCGGGCGGGCGGGGCACCGGGCGCCGGTGGGCGCCCGGCCGCCTCGACGTCGGGGGACCCCGTCAGCCGACGACGCGGCGCAGGCGCGCCGAGATGTGCGGCTGGGGCGGCTGACCGGCCAACGACCGCTCCTCGACGTAGGCGAGGTCACCGTCCTCGACGATGCCGTACAGCCGCTGCGCCGAGCTGACCTCCTCGGCGGACGCGGTCCGCGCCACGGTGTCGGTCGTCAGCTCCCAGGAGGTCTGGTTGTGCTGCCGCCCGTAGAAGATCTCCGCCACACCACCGGAGTGGGTCAACAGCAGTTCGATGGTGTCGTCCGGCTGCGGACGCCACCAGCCGACCTCCCGGGCACCCGGTCCGATCAGCTCGCCGTCCTGGTCCAACAGCCAGGAACGCGCCTCGTAGTAGAGGAACGGTCGCCCGTCGTGGGCGAAGGTCACCTGCTGGCGGTACTGGTAGGGCTCGTCGAGCGACGGGTGCTCCGCGACGCCGTCGCCGCGCCACACGCCGACCAGCGGCAGCAGGGACAGGCAGGCGTCGTTCAGGTTGGGTCCGAGCCGGAGGTTCGCGGTGTCCGGAGTCGACGGGAGGTCGTCGAACTCGGGGATGTTCCGGTCCCGTGTGCTCGCGGCGCGCTCATCGGCCCTGCGCACCGCCTCGTCGCCACTGCGGGTCCCTGGCTCGTCTGGCGTCGACATAGCTACTTCAGCAATCCCGGGTCAGCGCTGGTCGGAGTACAGCCGGTAGATGACGTACACGGCGAACCACAGTACGAGCACCGTGGCGAGCCCCAGCAGACCGGTGAAGAACCATTCCCATCCCACGTGCCGAGCATACCCATGAGGTCGTCGGCCACGACGGGAACCGTGGGCGAGGTCGCGGTGGACCAGGCCCGTGGCGGGGCCGGCGCCGCCGGGAACCCCGGCGTGGCGCCGGCCGCCGCGATCAGGTCAGGACGACGTCCGTGCGGTGGACGCCGACACCGTCGGCGGTGACCAGTGCCTCGCCGGTCCCCGAGCGGTGCAGGGCCCGCACCCGCCAGGAACCCGGGGCGGCGTAGAAGCGGAAGTCGCCGCTACCGGCGGAGACGACCTCGGCCGTGAACTCGCCTCCGCTGTCGAGCAGCCGGACGTACGCGCCACCCACCGGCTCGGACCCGGCCAACACCCGCCCGGTGACGACGACCTGGTCCCCGCTGTCCCGAGTCGGCTCGGCCGACTGCGGGGGAGCTCCGCAACCCTCCATCGTCAGGACACCTCCGAGGGGTTCGAGACGGGGACCCCGACCAGCGAGCCGTACTCCGTCCAGGAGCCGTCGTAGTTCTTCACGTCCTGGTGGCCGAGCAACTCCCGCAGCACGAACCAGCTGTGGGAGGAGCGTTCGCCGATCCGGCAGTAGGCGATGGTCGGCCGGGAGCCGTCCAGCCCGGCCTCCTCGTACAACGCCCTCAGTTCCTCGTCGGACTTGAAGGTCCCGTCCTCGTTGGCCGCCTTGCTCCAGGGCACGTTGATCGCGCTGGGGATGTGGCCGGCCCGCTGGGCCGCCTCCTGCGGCAGGTGAGCCGGCGCCAGCAACCTGCCGGCGAACTCGTCGGGGGAGCGGACGTCGACGAGGTTCTTCACGTTGATCGCGTCGACGACCTCGTCGCGGAACGCCCGCAGCGAGAGGTCCTGTTCTGAGGCGGTGTAGGTGGTCGCCTCCCGGACCGGGACCTCCTTGGTCAGCTCCCGCCCGTCCAGCTCCCACTTCTTGCGGCCGCCGTCGAGCAGCCGCACGTCCCGGTGCCCGTAGAGCGTGAAGTACCAGTAGGCGTACGCGGCGAACCAGTTGTTGTTGCCCCCGTAGAGCACGACGGTGTCGCTGTTCGCGATGCCCTTCTCGGACAGGAGCTTCTCGAACCCGGACCGGTCCACGAAGTCGCGTCGGACGTGGTCCTGGAGCTCCTCCCGCCAGTCCAGCCGGACGGCGCCGGGGATGTGACCACCGTCGTAGGCGGTGGTGTCCTCGTCCACCTCGGCGAACACGACCCCCTCGGTGTTCAGGTTCCGTTCGGCCCATTCGGTCGAGACCAGGACTTTCTCGCGGCTCATCTGGCGGCTCCTCGGTTGTTCGGTGGGTGTCAGGGGCTGTCGGTCATGGGGTGCCCGGTCGGCTCGGTGCGCGTGCTCCTCGTGACGACGACGCGCCGGACCAGCGCGTGCAGCTCGCACCCGAGGCAGAGACCGAACACGGCGTTGAGCAGGGCCGCGGCCAGGGCGACGGCGGTGGCGACGACTCCGAGCAGCGTGAGTCCGCTCGCGTAGCCGACCAACCCGAGCAGGGAGAAGGCGAAGCCCACCCCCTGGGCGAACCGGACCGGACCGCTGTCCTCCCGGTCCGCTTCCGACCGCAGCCGTGGCTGGATGGTCCTCCGGTAGAGATGCCCCCACGGGTTGAGCCGAAGACTCACGAACGCGCACATCGCGAACAGCACCACCTGCGCGGCCAGCAGGCGCCAGCTCCCGGTGAGCAGGACGATTCCCAGGACCACACTGGTGATCAGGGCGGAGAACCGCGCACCGCGCGGGTCGACGGTCTGCTCAACGGACATGCTGGCCCTCCTGACGGTGAGAAGACATCTCGGCGAAGTCCGTCAGGGGCGGTGGGGGACGACCCGCGCGCGGCGGACACGGCGTGGCCGGTCGGGCCACCTCTCGTATCGCGCGGCTGGGCTGCTGCTACCGCCCGGTCAGCAGGTGCGACACAGGCTGCTCGCGACGCGGCACAGGTCAACCGCCCGTCGCTTGGTCAGCAGCAGTACATGCACGTGTCCGAGATTACCCGAACGCCCGGGGCGCGGGAAGGCTTCCCACCATCCGAAACGGCCGTCCACGCGCCGGTTGTCAGAACCACCGGGAGCCCCGGGCCAGCGGCGGGCTCCCACCAGCCCGGTGTTCGACGGGTCCGAAGAGGAGCCGTGCCGGGTGCTCGGGTGGGTCAGGTCGGGCCAGCGGCGGGAGGAGGGGGCGCCAGCAGGGGAGCCAACGCCTCGGCGAGCGCCTCCCCCTTCGGGACACCGGCGAAGCGGAAGGCCTCGGTGCCGTCGGCCCGCAGCACGAGAGTGGTCGGTGTCCGGCTGACCCGGAGCCGTTCTCCGACCTCCGGTGCGCTGCCCAGGTCGAGCTCGGTGTGGCGCAGCCCGGGGGTCGACCGGGCGAGGCGCGCCAGCACGACCCTGGTGTGCCGGCATGGGGCGCAGAAGGTGCTGGAGAGCTGGACGAGGGCCACGGTGGCCGGGCGACCATCCTCCTCGGGCTCGGCGAGCAGCCGGGCGGCCAGCTCACGGACGCGTTCCGGCGGGCCTGTCACCGTTTCCACTCCCTTCCGAGGCACGCGGGGCCGGCCCTGCCACGCCCGGTGGGCCATCCCCAACCCCCCGGCGCCGACCAGGGCCGCCAGCAGCCCGACGAGTCCCGAGTCCAGCGCCGCTCACCCGTTCCGGATCACCACGTCGGTGGCGGAGCCCGCCACCAGCAGCGCCCCGCTCTCCACCCGCACGGCGGTGGGCGTGACGTCGAGCGGGAGGTTGCCAGCCTCCACCGTCGTGCTGAACGAACCCAGCAGGGACTGCTGGAGCTGGGGTGCGAGCTCCACGGGGCCCGTGCCGCCGGGATCGACCGCCAGCCGGCTCGGGGAGATCGCCACCTGGGTGCCGCCGGTGAGCGAGATGGTCCCGATCACCGAGACCTCCACCTGCTCGCCGGCCAGGTCGATGGACCCGGTCAGCTGCACGGCGGCAGTGGTGGCGTCACTGGCCGTGGCGGCCCCGTCGCCGGCCTCGTCGCCCCCCTCGGCAGCCTCCTCGACCTCCTCGGGGGGAGCGGGTTCGATCCGCAGGTCGGGGATGCCGATCACCCGGCCGAGGTCGCTGGCCCGGAGGCGGACCCGGCCCTCGACCTCGTCGATGCGCACCTCCTGGAGGGAGCCGCCGATGACGTCGGACAGCGAGAGCCGCACGTGGCGGAGGGTGGCCTCGACACCCACGTCCCGCAGCTCACCGACCGGGACCCCGTTCGCCGAGACCTGGACGTCCCGGAAGTCGCCCGCCGCCGCCTGGGTGAGGAACGGGAAGCCGTTCACCCGCACCTCGGGGTCGTCCGCGAGGCCGAGGACGTTGCGGAGCCGGTTGGACACCTGGTACTCGGCGGCGGCCGCCGCGCCGAAGTCGGCGACCACGAGGAGCCCGGCCAGGATGACGATCGCGATGACTAACTTCTTCAACCGGACATTCCCGTCTTGATGAGGTGGCGGTGGCGAGTCGGGGGAACCGCGTGGTCGAGCAGCCACTCGGCGACCCGGTCGGCGACGGCGGGGGTCATGCCGCCCTCGCCGTGGCCCATGTCCCGTTCGAGCCACAACTCGCCGTGTTCCCCGGCGGCGTCGTGCAGCGCCACGGCGTGGTCGGTGGGCAGGTAGTGGTCCCGTTCTCCGTGCAGGAGCAGCAGCGGGGTCGGTGCGACCCGGTCCGCGACCTCGACAGGGGAGAGCGGGATCTCCCGCCATGGAGCGCCGAGTCGGACCCCCAGCGACCTGGCCACCAGCCGCCCGGCCGGCTGCTCCAGCAGCCAGTGCACGCGGCGCATGGGAGCGGTCTCCCGGACCCACCAGCGAGCGGGACCGCTCACCGCGCAGACGGCCTGGGGGCGGTGGGCGGGGTCGCTCAGCGCGGTGTGCCGGAGCACCACGGCGGCGCCGAGGGAGAACCCGAGTGTCGCGACGTGCCGGAACCCGCAGTTGCGGGCGAACTCCACCGCGGCGGCGATGTCCAGGACCTCCCGGTCGCCCACGCTCGTGGCGCCGCCGGACCGGCCGTGCCCGCGGAAGTCGAAGGCGAAGACCGCCGCGCGCCTGGCGAGCCGGCGCAGGAGGCGGTCCATCGCCGGGGTGGCGCTGTGGTTGGTGAATCCGTGCGCGACCACGATGGCGGTGTCGGGGCGGCCGGGGGCCGGGCAGCCGACCGAGGGACCGGGCAGGTGTACGCCACGTAACCGCACGCCGTCGCTCGTCACGGCTGTGACATGCGCGGTCAGCTCTCGTTTCGGGCGGGTCACAGTGCTTATACTCCCTCATGTTCGGAGGGCAACGAGGCCTGGTACGCCGGTCGTGACGTTGCTCGCCGTGGCCGGCACGAAGGGAGGCCACGGCATGGCTGGTTTCGAGATTCTGCTCCTCACCTCCGCCCCGAATCCGCACGCCGTCCTACCGGCGCTGTCCCTGCTGCCGCACTGGGTGCAGGTCGCTCCCCCGGAGCCCACCACGCTCATCGACCGCAGGTCCAGCGATCTCATCCTGGTGGACGCCACCACCGACCTGGCCGAGGCGCGACGGCTCTGCGCCCTGCTCGAAGGGGCTGGATCCGAGACCCCGGTCGTGGCGATCGTCGGTGAGGGGGGCCTGGTCGCCCTCACCGAGGAGTGGGGCGTCGCGGACTTCCTCCTCCCCACCGCCGGGCCGGCCGAGGTCGAGGCGCGGCTCCGCCTGGTCCGAGGTCGAGGCGGACGTCAGCGGGACGGTGACGGCGACGTCGTCGCGTTCGGTGACCTCGTCATCGAGGAGGCCACCTACACGGCCAGGCTGCGTGGTCGGGCGCTCGAACTGACCTACAAGGAGTTCGAGCTGCTCAAGTACCTCGCGCAGCACGCGGGCCGCGTCTTCACCAGGGCCCAGCTGCTCCAGGAGGTCTGGGGTTACGACTTCTTCGGTGGAGCGCGCACCGTCGACGTGCACGTGCGGCGGCTGCGGGCGAAGCTCGGACCCGAGCACGAGCAGCTCATCGGGACCGTCCGCAACGTCGGGTACAAGTTCGTGCGCCTGGGTTCGGCGCGCGCGGCCAGGGGCGCGGAGGTCGACTCCACGCCGGAGTCGGGGGCCCGGCCGGAGCGTGGCGCGGTGCCAGTCGGACGGGGCGCTCGCTAGCCCGCCGGCGACGGTTACCGTGGAGTCGTGCTGACTGTGACCTGGCGCAACGGCCTGTCCGCCGGAACCGTGGCCGAGGTGGATGCCCTGCTCGACGCGGCGACGGCCGCCGACGGGGTGGCACCGGTGTCCGATCAGGTGCTGCGCCGACTGCGCGAGCGGAGCCCCGCCGCCGAGCAGGTGGAGCGGGTCCAGGGCGACCTCGCCGGCTCGGAGCACTTCGTCGCCCGCCTGGCCGGGGGA
This sequence comes from Actinoalloteichus caeruleus, assembly GCF_049311605.1. NCBI lineage: Bacteria > Bacillati > Actinomycetota > Actinomycetes > Pseudonocardiales > Pseudonocardiaceae > Actinoalloteichus > Actinoalloteichus caeruleus. Next base: position 5,894,832 of record NZ_CP186005.1, on the reverse strand, counting down.
GAGCTGGCCGGGTACGCGTTCCTCGACACCGAGGGCGACTCCGAGGGGCGCGCCGTCGCCGAACTGGTCGTGCACCCCGAACACCGGGGTTCCGGGGTCGGCTCGGAGCTGGTCCGTGCGCTCCTCGAGCGGATGGGCCTGCCCGTGACCCAGGAGGGCGAACCCGGCGACACGCTGCGCGTGTGGTCCCACAGCGGGCACCCGGCGGCGGCGCGGCTCGCGGCCCGCTTCGGTTTCCGGGAGGCCCGCCAGCTCTGGCGGATGTGGGCGAAGCTGGCGCCGACCTTGCCGGAGCCCCGCTGGCCGGAGGGGGTCGAGGTGCGCTCCTTCGTCCCGGGGCGGGACGAGGAGGACGTGGTCGAGGTCAACCGCCTCGCCTTCGCCTGGCACCCGGAGCAGGGCTCGTTGAGCGTCGCCGACCTGCGCGGCCAGCAGGAGGAGGCGTGGTTCGACCCGGCGGGGTTCCTGCTCGCCGTTGACGGCGAGGGCGGGGTGCTGGGTTTCCACTGGACGAAGGTGCACCAGGGCGACCAGCCGCACGGCGAGGTCTATGTGCTCGGCGTGCACCCGGAGGCCCAGGGCACCGGTCTTGGCACGGCGCTGACCCTGGCGGGGCTGCGCCACCTCGCCGGCCAGGGGCTCGATGACGTGCTGCTCTACGTCGAGGGTGACAACGGGGCAGCCATCCGGGTGTACGAGAAGCTGGGCTTCACCCACCGCGAGACCGATGTTCAGTTCTCCCGGTGAGCTGCTGCGGCGGCAACTACCGAACGTGATGCACAAGTCGCCTGATAGGCGGGGTTGTTCCTGCCCCGAGGGGCCTCTTGTCGCGCGGAATCGTGACTCGCAGCGACTTGTTCACCTTTCGTTCACCTTCCCCCCAGGAGTAGGCCACCAGCACTGCCTACCGTCCTCATCGGCGGCAAACCGCTGCCCAGAGGGAAATCTCCGGTTCTGGAGGATCACGTGAAGACCAAGCGGCACCTCACCGCGTTGGGCCTGGCCGCCGCTAGCGCTCTGCTGCTCTCGGCCTGCGGTACCGACGACAACAGTGCCAGCCGTGGTGACGACGCGCAGGGGGGCAACGGCGGCACCAGCGGCGAGTGCGCTGGCCAGGAGAACATCCAGGCCGAGGGTGCGTCCTCCCAGGCCAACGCGATGGACGAGTTCAGCGTCGTCTACCAGGAAGAGTGCGCGGGCTTCTCCATCGACTACAACCCCACCGGTTCCGGTGCGGGCATCAAGCAGTTCAACGCGGGTCAGGTCGACTTCGCCGGTTCCGACTCGCCCCTGAAGGACGAGGAGATCACCGCCGCGACGGACCGGTGCGAGGGCGCGGTCCCGCTGCACCTGCCGATGGTCTTCGGCCCGGTCGCGATCGCCTACAACCTCCCGGGTGTGGACGACCTGGTGCTGGACGGCGAGACCATCGCCCAGATCTTCAACGGGACCATCACGTCCTGGAACGACGACGCCATCGCCGCGCTGAACGAGGGCGTGGACCTCCCGGACCAGGAGATCCTCCCGATCTTCCGCAGTGACGAGTCCGGCACCACCGAGAACTTCCAGCAGTACCTGGAGGCCGCGGCCGGTGACGCCTGGACCTCCGGCGGGGGCAAGTCCTTCACCGGCGGCGTCGGTGACGGCCGGGCCAAGTCCGACGGTGTCGCCAGCGGCGTCGCCAGCACCGAGGGCTCCGTCACCTACGTCGAGGTGTCCTTCGCGCACAGCAACGACCTGAGCATCGCCCAGATCGACAACGGTTCCGGCGCGGTCGAGCTGAACGACGAGAGCACCGGGGCCGCGATCACCAACGCCTCGCTCGCCGGCGACGGCGCCGACATGGTCATCGACCTCGACTCGGTGTACGGGACCCAGACCGAGGGCGCCTACCCGCTGGTCATGGCGACCTACCAGATCGTGTGCTCGGAGTACCCCGAGAGCGAGACGGCGGAGGCCGTGAAGTCCTTCCTGCGGGTCGCGGCCACCACCGGCCAGGAGAACCTCTCCACCCTCGGGTACGTGCCGCTGCCCGACGAGTTCCAGGAGCAGCTGCTGGACTCCGTCGAGACCATTTCGTGACCAGGGCGCCTGCCGTGTTCCCCCGCGCGGGACACTGGGTCAGCAGTAAGTGAGCGGCTTGACGCCCCACCCAGCGTGGGGCGTCACCGGCTTTTCCGGAGGGTCCCATCAGCAACGCAACCGAAACCACCAACACTGGCAGTGGCGCGGAGCCGCCAGCGGCCGGTTCCGCCGGTCGGGGTGGCACGGTCCGGCGTCCCGGCGACCGCGTGTTCCGGGGCCTCGCGCTCGGCTCCGGCGGCTTCGTGGTGGCGCTCATCGCCGCGATCGGGATCTTCCTGCTGCTCCAGGCGCTCCCCTCGCTCCAGGCCAACCAGGTCTCCTTCCTCACCAGCGGTGAGTGGACCACCGGGGACCCGAACGACATGCGGTTCGGCATCCTCTACCTGCTCTGGGTGACGGTCGCCACCGCCGCCTTCGCGCTGGTGCTGGCGATGCCGGTGGCGTTGGGCATCGCGCTGTTCCTCACCCAGTACGCGCCAAGGGCCCTGGCCCGGGTCTTCGCCTACATCATCGACCTGCTCGCCGCGGTGCCCTCGATCATCTTCGGCCTGTGGGGGCTCCAGGTGCTCGGCCCGGCGCTCGTCCCGACCGCCGAGTGGCTGAACACCAACCTCGGTTGGTTCCCGCTGTTCTCCGACGGCAACGTCTCCATCCGTGGCGGCGGCACGATCTTCACGGCCGGCATCGTCCTCGCGGTCATGATCCTGCCGATCATCACCGCCATCACGCGCGAGATCTTCGAGCGGACACCCAAGGACCAGATCGAGGGCGCGCTCGCGCTCGGCGCGACCCGGTGGGAGGTCATCAGGACCACCGTGCTGCCCTTCGGGCGCGCCGGGTACGTCAGCGGTTCGATGTTGGGCCTCGGCCGGGCGCTCGGTGAGACCGTCGCCCTCTACCTGATCCTCTCGGGGGCCTCCGGGAGGGCCCCGGAGCTGTCCCTGTTCGACGGGGACGCCACCATCGCGTCGAAGATCGCCAACGATGCCGCCGAGTTCAACAACGAGATCTCCGCCGGGGCCTACATCGCCGCCGGGTTGGTGCTCTTCGTGCTCACCTTCGTGGTGAACGCGCTGGCTCGCTGGATCACCACCAGCCGGACGGGGAAGTGAGAGAAGTGAGCACCGAACTCGAACTGGAACGCCCCGCCCAGCCCCCGTCGTTCCAGGGCATCAGCACCGGACGCAAGGCGAAGAACCTCGCGGCCACGGTGATGGTGTCGCTGTGCTTCGTCGTGGCGGTCATCCCCCTGGTCTGGGTGCTGTGGACCGTGGCGAGCCGGGGCATGGAGAGCCTGCTCCGAGCCGACTGGTGGAGCCACTCCCTCTCGGGAGTCCGGGCGAACGAGGACCTCGGTGGCGCGTACCACGCCATCTACGGCACCATCGCGCAGGGACTCGTCACCGCCGTGATCGCCGTGCCCATCGGCATCCTGGTCGGCATCTACCTGGTGGAGTACGGGGCCGGAACCCGCTTCGCCCGGGTGACGACCTTCACGGTGGACATCCTCACCGGCGTGCCGTCCATCGTCGCCGCGCTGTTCGTGTACTCGGTCTGGATCAGCATCTTCGGGTTCTCCCGCAGCGCGTTCGCGAACTGCCTCGCGTTGCTGCTGCTGATGATCCCGATGGTCGTGCGCAGCACCGAGGAGATGCTGCGGGTGGTGCCCAACGAGTTGCGGGAGGCCTCCTACGCCCTGGGCATCCCCAAGTGGAAGACGATCGTCAAGGTCGTCATCCCGACGGCCCTCTCCGGTATCGTCACCGGCGTCATGCTGGGCGTCGCGCGGATCATGGGTGAGACCGCTCCCGCGCTGATCCTGATGGCCTACTCGGCGCGGATCAACATGGACATCTTCGAGGGCAGCATGGCCAACCTGCCGCTGTTGATGGTCAAGGAGTTCACCAACCCGGAGGCCGCCGGCTTCAACCGGACCTGGGGAGCCGCGCTCACCCTCATCCTGATCATCATGCTCTTCAATCTCGCCGCCACCCTCGTGTCGAGGCTGTCCGCGGTCAAGACCAAGTAGTCGGGACGTAATCACGATGGCCAAGCGCATTGACGTCAAGGACCTGAACATCTACTACGGCAAGTTCCACGCCGTGGAGAACGTGACGCTCTCGGTGCCGCCGCGCAGCGTCACGGCGTTCATCGGCCCCTCGGGGTGCGGGAAGTCGACCGTGCTCCGTTCGCTGAACCGGATGCACGAGGTGATCCCCGGCGCGCGGGTCGACGGCAGCGTCCTGCTCGACGGCGCCGACATCTACGGCGCCGGCGTGGACCCGGTCGAGGTACGCCGCACCATCGGCATGGTCTTCCAGCGGCCCAACCCGTTCCCGACCATGTCCATCCGCGACAACGTTGTGGCCGGGCTGCGGCTCGCGGGGACGAAGAACCGCCAGCAGCTCGACGAGGTCTGTGAGCGGTCGCTGCGTGGCGCGAACCTCTGGGAGGAGGTCAAGGACCGGATGAACAAGCCCGGTGGTGGGCTGTCCGGCGGACAGCAGCAGCGGCTCTGCATCGCCAGGGCCATCGCCGTCCAACCGGACGTGCTGCTCATGGACGAGCCCTGCTCGGCTCTCGACCCGATCTCCACCCTGGCCATCGAGGACCTGATCACCGAGCTCAAGCAGGACTTCACGATCGTCATCGTCACCCACAACATGCAGCAGGCCGCGCGGGTCAGTGACCAGACCGCCTTCTTCAACCTGCACGGGGTGGGGCAGCCGGGCCGTTTGGTCGAGATCGACGAGACCAGCAGGATCTTCTCCAACCCCAGCCAGCGGGCCACCGAGGACTACATCTCCGGCCGCTTCGGCTGATCCGACCCGGTCGAGGCGGTCCGCCCGCCGCCGGCGGGACGGTGGGCCTCAACCCCCGATCCCGTCGGCGACCCCGGCGATCAGCCTGATCGAGTCCCTGGGGTCGAGGGCCAGTTTCTCCAGCTGGTCGAGGGCCGTCGCGTACCGCCGGGTCTGCGCAGGCTTGTCCAGGAAGGTGCAGGCGGCCGAGTTCTGGAGGAAGACCACGGCGGGGTTGGCGGGGTCCGGCAACTCGACGTAGGTCACGTTGTCACCGAGCAGGGGGTGCTCGCCGGCGCTGAACGGCAGCACGCGGACCGTGACGTTCCGGCGGTAGGACACCAGCACCAGGTGTTCGAGCTGGGCCCGCAGGACCCCGGGGCCGCCGACGAAGCGGCGCAGCGCACCCTCGTCGATCACCACCCGCAGGTCGAGGGGCTCCGGCGCGGCCAGCCGTTCCTGGCGCCGCTGCTGCACGCGCAACAGCCGCCCGGTCGCGCAGCCCGGGTCGGCGCCCGCCGCCATGCTGCACCGGGCGTACTCCTCGGTCTGGAGCAGGCTGGGCACCACGTCGGAGTGGAAGGACCGGAGCGCCGTCGCCCCGGCCTCCAACCCGATGTAGGTGTCGAAGCCGGGCTGGAGGATCTTCCCGTACTCCTGCCACCAGCCAACCCGCTTCGACTCGCTCGCCAGGGTGCGCAGGCGCTCGAACTCGTCCGCCGCCGCGCCGTAGAACTCGAGCATGAGCCGGACGTCGGAGGTGCGGACGGGGACCTTGCCCAGCTCGATCTGGCTGATCTTGCCCTGGGAGCAGTCGAGGTGGGCGGCGACCTCGCGGTGGGTCTTACCAGCCGCCTCGCGGAGGCCGCGGAGTTCCGTGCCAAGCCGGCGTCTGTCCAGCGTCGGATTACCGCCCACGAGTCCCCCTCGAAGTCACCCGACAAGATCCCAGCGACCCGAGTCAGCATCGCACACGGTTCACGCGGGCGGCGGAACAAAACGCCGGGGACGGCGGTACCCCGTGCTCGCAGCCGCTGCTACTAACAGCGCGCGGCCGCTGGGCCTCAGTCGTTGGTGGGGTGCGGCGGCTCGCCCGTCACGACGAAGATCACCCGACGGGCGACCGAGACGGCGTGGTCGGCGAACCGCTCGTAGAAGCGGCCCAGCAGGGTGATGTCCACTGCCGCGGGCAGGCCGTGCGGCCAGCTCTGCTGCATCAGCACGGTGAAGAGGTGCCGGTGCAGGTCGTCCATCTCGTCGTCGGCCTCCTCGAGCTGGCGCGCCAGGCTGATGTTCCTGGTCCTGATGACCTGCTCGGCCTGCTTGGCGAGTTCGACGGCGACGCGGCCCATCTCCACGAAGTAGGGGCGGACCTCGTCCGGCAGCACGGGCTGCGGGTGGCGGCGGCGAGCGGCCTTCGCGACGTGCAGCGCGAGGTCACCCATCCGCTCCAGGCTCTCGGCCGCGTGGATCGCGCTGATGACGTTGCGCAGGTCGCCCGCCACCGGAGCCTGGAGGGCGAGCAGCGCGAAGGCGTGCTCCTCGCAGTCCGACCTCGCCTCGTCGATCTTCGCGTCGTCGCCGATCACCTGCTCGGCGAGCGTGAGGTCCGCGTCCAGCAGTGCTTTGGTGGCGAGCTCGATCGCCGTGGCATCCATCTCACACATGCGGGCGAGCGCGTCCGCGAGCTGGTCAAGCTGGTCCTGGTAGGCCTCACGCATGCACCCACCATACGTAATCGGAGTGCCGCACACGGAATGCGCGGGTGAACGAGCGATGAACCTCCTCCGATCGGCCGCGCCCTGATCAGCGGATACCGCAGATCTCCTGGCCGGCGTTCACCGTGTCCAGGTTGCCGGGGAGCTGGGGCTCCTCGCTGCCCGAGGTGCCCTCGGCGCCTCCCGTCGCGGATGGCGAGACCGGCGGCGCCGACTCGACCCCGGTGAAGTTCGGGCCGATGACCAGCTGGATGGCGCCACCCAGCGCCGGGTCCTCCCGCAACTCCGCTCCCGGGACCATCGCGGCCAGCGTCGCCGCCTGGGCGTGGAACTCGGCCGAGTACAGCACCAGGGTGCCCTCGACCTGCTCAGGGGCGTTGGTGCTTGTGACGATCTCGAAGCCCGCCGCCGCGAGCGCGGTGGACGCCGTGGTGGCCGCTCCGGAGATCGAGCTGCCGTTGAGCACCTGGATCTTGATGCCGGTGGGGTCGACCAGGTCGGGACCGCCAGCACCCGCGCCCTCGGCCTGGTTCTCGGCGGCGTCCTCGCCCTCCGCCTCGTCGACGTCCTCGCCGGGCAGCGGGACGTCCTCGATGATCGCGCGGAACAACGCGTCCACGGCCTCCTGGATCATCACCTCGTTGCCCCGCTCGTTGGATTCCCCGACGGTCGGAAGCGTGACGAAGGTGACCCGGCCGGTGTCCAGGCCCTGCATGGACTGCGCGAGGCTGAGCAGGCCGTCGGTGCTCAGGTTGTCGCCGTAGGTGTTCCTCGCGAAGGTGCCGACGAAGTCGGTGAGACGCGAGGGGTCCAGCAGCACGTCGCCCGAGGTGACCTTGCGCAGCAGCGAGGACAGGAACAGCTGCTGCCGGTGCATGCGCCCGTAGTCCGAGGTCACGTCGCCCTGGACCTTCCTGGCCCGCACGAAGTTCAGCGCCGTCGAGCCGGTGATCGTCTGCCAGCCCGCCTCCGGGAGGATCGTGCCCAGCTCCTGGTCGATCATCGGCGCCTCGACGCAGACGTCCACGCCGTCGACCGCGTCCACCATCTCGCGGAAGCCCCCGAAGTCGAGGCCGACGAAGTTCGTCATCTTCAGGGTCGTGATGTTCTGGATGGTCTTCACCATGCACCGGGGCCCGCCGACGGCGTACACCGCGTTGAGCTTCACCTGGGTGGCCGGGCCGACGAGCTCCTCGGTGTAGTCGCGGGTCTCCGGGTTCCACCGGTCGCACTCCGGGCGATCCACCTCGAGGTCCCGGGGGAAGGACACGATCACCAGCCGCTCCCGGTCGGCGGGGATGTGGGCGAGCATCGTGGTGTCGGCCCGGTCGCCGTCGGCGTCCTCCACGGTGCCCGCGTTGTCCTCCTCGGTGGCGCCGTACCGGCTGTCCGAACCCACGATCAGGAAGTTCTCGTCGCCGTACTGCTTGTCGGGGTCCGCGATCGCGTCGGACTCGGTGTCCAGTGCGGACACATGGGAGAACTGGTTGTCGACCCAGCCCCGCGCGCCCCAGCCGAACCCGGTGGCCAGGAACGTGGTGACCGCCGCCGCGAGTGCGACGCCCTTGCCGACCACCCTGGCGCGGCTGGAATGGGGGGAGCGCAAGCCGCTGAACGCGACCAGCTTGCCGACCACCGCCTTGGCGGCCGCCTTCGGTTTCCGTTCCTCCGAGCCGGTGTCGTCCCGGTCGTCGTCCTTCCCGCTCGTCTCCCCAGGCCGCTCGTCCGCGTCGTCGACCAGACCGTCCTGGTGCACCTCGGTCCGGTCCGGATCGGCGGGGGCCGATCCCTGGGCGTCCGCCTCGGACATCCGAGGTTTCGTCGACGGGTCGAACTTCTCGACGGCGCTGTCCAGGTCCGCGTACTGGTCCTGGGGCTCCAGCTTGCTGATGAGCTTGCCGAGCCGCTTCCTGCGCTTCTTCTCGCGCTCCTGTTCCTCCTCGGCGAGTTCGTCGTGCACGGCGGAGAACCGCGCGAGGGTCGCGTCGATGGACCGGGTGCGGTGGGTGAGGACGGTCTCCTCGGTCTTCGGACCGTCGTCGTACTCGGGCGGCGGGGCCGGCCGGGGTGGCCTGGGCACGTTGGGGTTGGAACGGGGGCCAGGGTCCTGGTGCGGCCCGGCGGGGTCTCCCGGCTGCGGCGAGCCCACTCCGGCGGCCCCGGCTCCCGCTCCGGGGGGGCGCGGCCCGGGACGCGGGCCACCACCCCCCGGGGCCGGCGGGCGGCCGCTGGGCGCGGGGCGCTGACGTCCTGGCGGGCCGGCGCGGTCGCCGTCGTCGGGAACCGTGGGTAGCCGGGGGTTCGAGGAAGCCTGCCCCGCCGCAGCCTGCCCCGCTGGAGCCCGCCCGGTCGGCGGCTGCCCGGTCGGCGGTGCTGGCGGGCCCGGTCGAGTCGCTCGCTGAACCGCCGGCATCTCCTGCGTCAGATCAGGAGTGTCCTGGTCCTCCACCACGGGCGGCGGGGTGTCGGGCGGGGGAGGCGCCGGGCGGCGACCCAGCTTGCTCGGCCTTGACCTGCCCTGCTGGCCCAGTGGCCTGCGCGGCGGTGCGGGTGGACGCGCGGGAGGTTCGGCCGCGTCCAGCGGGGTCTCGGCCTCCCAGACGGTCGTCGGCGCGTCGTCGAGATCGGCGTCGGCCGGGCGGGCCGGGGGAGCGGGGTCCGGCCTCGGCGCCGGTCGCTGCTGCGCGCGCCGGGCGGATCCGAGTCCGCCGGCCGGAGGCCGCGCTCGTCGCCCGGGCGGGGGTGCGAGCGGCCCGGCCGGCCGCTCGTCCTGGTGCTCGGGTTCCTGAGGGCTGGGAGCCTGGTGCCGGGAGGAGAGCCGCTGCTCGGTCTCGGTGTCCCTCGCCGCGCGCCGGGCCCGGCGCCCCAGCTTCTCCGGTCGTTCCTCGGGGACGGCCGGCGTTTCCCGTGCCGCGCGCCGGGATCGGCGGGCCGGCTCCTCCGCCCGCTCCTCCTCGTACGCCCGCCCCTCGGTGTACGAGGGGTCCTCCGTGTACGAGGGGTCCTCTGTGTACGAGGGGGCACCGGGGTAGGAGCTGGCGTCGGAGTAGTGCGTCGGCGCCTCGTCATAGGGCTCGGCGTAGGGGTCCGGCTCGCCGTACGGGGATGGCTCAGCGTGGGAGTCCTCGAAGGACGACCCGGGTTGATCCGCTCGTAAGGCGGGTTCCTCGTCCTCGAGCTGGTCCGGCGCTCCGGTGCGGTGTCTGGCGAGCAGGTCGGAGACGGAGGTGCCGCCGGTGTCCTCCATCGAGCGACGGCGGCGGCCGGTGGGTGGCTCGGTGTACCGCGCGCGGCGGCGCCGGGGCCGGTCCTCGGACGAACCGGAGTCCTGGGAGCGCCGAGAGCGGAAACCACCGGGACGAGGATCGTCGGCCACCGGGTCTCCTTCCCTCTGGTGACAGGAACGTGGCGGTCTGACTCGCCATGCGTATAGACGCCGAGCTACCGAGCAGGTTGCCCGAACGGGTGAGCCGTCCGCCAGGCGATGGTACGGCTACGCCGTTCGGCCGCGAAGCATTCCCGGAGAACCGTCACCCTCCGCGCACGGCGCGGATCGGCTGACCGGAAAGGCGAACAACCCCTGACAATCAGTAGTACCCGACCACCCGGGGTTGCACCACGGTACGGCGGCCGCCGGCCGCCCCGGCGAGCCGAGCCCGGCCCTGGTCCCGGTAGGCGACGGCGTTCCGGCCGGACTGCTTCGCCGTGTACAACAGGCTGTCGGCCTGGAGCAACTGCTCCTCGTGGTTCTCCGGAGGTCTCGCGGCGCCCTCCGCCGGCCGGGGCTGGTGGGCGAGCCCGATGCTCACCGTCACCCGGAGACCCGCCGTCAACTGCTGCCACGGGTGCCGCTCGATACGAGCCCGGGCGGTCTCGCAGACGGCCACGGCGGTGGCCTCGTCGATGTCGGGCAGCACCAACACGAACTCCTCGCCTCCGTACCGGGCGCAGAACGCCTCGCCCGGGAGTCCTTCCTGCAACAGGTCGACGACGCGCTGGAGCACCCGGTCACCGACCAGGTGTCCGTAGGTGTCGTTCACCTGCTTGAAGAGGTCCAGATCGACCAGGGCCACCGCGAGCCCCCGACCGGGGGTCCCGGCCCGGCCGAGGTCGGCCAGCATGCCGACGAGGCGCTGGTCGAGGTACCGGCGGTTGTAGCTGGCCGTCAGGTCGTCCCGCAGGCTCTGCTCGTGCACCTCGGCGTGTTCCCGCCGCAGGCGGTCGACCTCCCTGCGGAGCTGTTCCGGTACCCGGATGGGCTCGGAACCCTCGGTGCTCGCCAGGTCGAGCGCGGACCGCAGGTGCTGGTACGCCTCCCGCCACTGCCCCCGCGAGGCGTGGAGCGCCGCGATGGACTCGTGCAGGCGGACGAGACCCGAGGTGTCGATCATGTCGGCGAGGTGGTGCGCCCGCTCTCCGCGTCGCCTGGGCCCGCCGTCCCGAGAGCCGGCGGCAGCGCCCGTGCCCGTCTGCCCTCGCTCACGCCCCGGTCCGGACTCGCTGACATCGGGTTGCAGTACGGTCACCGCACACACCTCCCTACATGTCTGAGGTGTCGACTCTCCGACGGTGTCGCTTGAGGCGCCATCGCAGTGAAGTTTCGATTTCGCTCATCTGGCTGACCGTCGTGGCGACGTCCGTCGGGGTCCTGTTGGGCTGATCGTGGGTGCCCTCATCCTCCCGGTGGAGGTCGTGGCGGCGGCCACCGCGGCGGCCGCCTCCTCGGGGCGCGGTTCGTTCGTCGGGAGCCGCGGCCGACGGACGCTGGGGGTTCGGCGGCGGGTCGGAGTGGAGGTCGCTTCCCGGCCCACCGCCCAGTCTCCTGCCCGCGCCCAGCGCTGTCACTGTGCGATGGATGGATTGCCAGGCGACACTCCGGTGCCGTAATCCGGGTTTACCGGCCGAATCCCACTCGTTCGAGCGAGCCCGGTCATCCTCCCGAGTGGTCGATCTCGGCTCCCGCTGGCACGGTGTCGTCCTCGGCGTCGTTCAGCCAACCGGCGGGCAGGGCCACCTTGCCGGCCGAGCCCTGCCGGCCTCTCGGTCCCTCGGCGTCCGAGGGGAACGGGGCGGACGCGTCCAGCCTGCCCAGCAGGTCGGTGAGCTCGGCGATGCTCGTGATGAGCCCGAAGGACCGGCGCAGGTCGTTGCCCACCGGGAACCCGCGCAGGTACCAGGACATGTGCTTGCGCAGGTCGCGGCAGGCCTTGTCCTCCCCGAGGTGGTCCGCCAGCAGTTCCGCGTGGCGGAGCAGCACCCCCGCCACCTCGCCGAGCCTGGGAGCGGGCGGCACCGGACGACCGGCGAACACCGCCTCCAGATCGCGGAACAGCCAGGGGCGTCCGAGGCAGCCCCGCCCCACCACCACCCCGTCACAACCGGTTTCCCGGACCATGCGCAGCGCGTCGTCGGCGCTGAAGATGTCGCCGTTGCCGAGTACGGGAATGGTGCGCACGGCCTGTTTGAGCTCGGCGATCCGCGTCCAGTCGGCGGTGCCGGAGTACCGCTGCGCGGCGGTCCTGGCGTGGAGGGCCACCGCCGCCGCGCCCTCCTCCTCGGCGATCCGACCAGCGTCGAGGAACGTCGTGTGGTCGGCGTCGATACCGACCCGGAACTTCACGGTCACGGGAATCCCGGCGGGGGCGGCCTCGCGGACGGCGGCCCGGACGATGGAGGCGAACAGCCGACGTTTGAACGGCAGCGCCGCGCCACCACCCTGCCTGGTCACCTTGGGGACGGGGCAACCGAAGTTCATGTCCACGTGGTCGGCGAGGTCCTCGTCGACGATCATGCGGACCGCGCGCCCCATCGTCACCGGGTCGACGCCGTAGAGCTGCATCGAGCGGGGGCGCTCGTCCTCGTCGAACCGGATCATGTGCAGCGTCCCCGGGTGGCGCTCGACCAGGGCGCGCGAGGTGATCATCTCGCACACGTAGAGACCCGCGCCGTAGCCGCGGCACAGCTGCCGGAAGGCGATGTTGGTGATGCCGGCCATCGGCGCGAGCACCACGGGCGGGTCGACCGCGTGCGGGCCGATCCGCAGCGCTGGCTTGGTCAGGGCCTCGGTAGTCACGTCCCCATTGTGGCCGTGACAGGGGACACCCCACGGGTGGAGGGCTGGTCGGTGGGCGGGCCGACGGGCCGCCTCCGGCCGACAGCGTTCGTCGAGCCCAGGCCGACCGCGTTCCTCGACGCCGAGCGGGGCGGCGCCCGGCGGCACGAGGACCCGAGGATCCGCGCCCTGTCGTGGACCGGCCAGGGCGGCGGACGGGACACCGCGGGCGCGGACCGGGCAGTGACCGTTGTCGCTTTGCGCCCCGCATCACTCCCGATCGGCCGGAACGGCCGCCGTCCCGCGTGGTCCAGCCTCCGTCGTACCTGGTCAGCGGCGGTGGGCGTCGACCAGTGCCCCGCCGGCGGAGGAGTGGGCGCGCGCCGGAGCCCGAAATGTCCCCTGGCCTCGGTGATTACCGTGTTCGAGTGACGACGGCAGGGGAGACAGCGGGCGGAGCCCGCACCTCGGGAACCGGAGACCGGACCTGGTTGGTCGCCTGCGCCGCCGCGCTGTGGGGCACGGACGGGCTCCTGCGCAAACCGCTGGCCGAGACCCTGCCCGCCTCCTCGGTGGTGTTCTGGGAACACCTGATCATCGTGCTGGTGATGCTGCCGTTCCTGCCGAGCGCCGTGCGGGCCTTCCGCCGCTCCGGGGTCCGGGAGCGGGTGGCGATGGTGACCATCGGCGTCGGCTCCTCGGCGCTGGCCACGGCGTTGTTCACCGCGGCCTTCGCGGTGGGCGATGGGATCACGCCACTGGTGCTCCAGAAGCTGCAACCCCTGTTCGCCGTCCTGGCCGCCTACCTCCTGCTCGGGGAACGGGTGCGGGCCCGCTACTGGGCCTTCGCGCTCCCCGCGTTGGCCGGAGCCTGGCTGCTCAGCTTCCCCGACCCGCTGTCCGTCCAGATCAGCGCCCTCCAGCCAGCCCTGCTGGCGATCGGGGCGGCGGTGCTGTGGGCCGCTGGCACCGTGCTCGGGCGGGTGGTGAGCCGTTCGATCCCAGCCCGTGACGTCACGGTCCTCCGCTTCGGGCTCGGGCTGCCCGCCGCACTGGCGGTGCTCACCGTCCAGGGCGATCCCCTCGCGGTGGGCTGGGAGAACGCGGTCGGTCTCATCCTGCTCGCGCTGATCCCCGGGCTGATCTCGCTCAGCGTGTACTACCTGGGGCTGCGGGGGACACCGGCCGCCAGGGCGACCCTCGCCGAACTCGCCTTCCCCGCCACCGCGGCGTTCATCGGCGTCACGGTGCTCGGCGAGCACCTAGTCGCCACCCAGTGGATCGGGTTCGTCGTCGTGATCACCGCGATCACCGCGCTGGGGTGGCACGAACGCGTGGGGCGCAGGGCGGTGCTGGCCGGCACGCCACCGGCCTGACCCGCTCCGGGTGCCGGGGCGAGCGGAGGGCCGAGGAACGGGAGGAGTGCGGTGCAGGGCGTCATCGCCGGGTTCAGCGTCATCGCGGTGGTCATCGGGATCGGCTACCTCCTCGGTCGCACCGGGACCCTGGGGCCGTCCGGTCGGGACGTGCTGTCCACACTGGCCTTCTTCGTCGCGACTCCCGCGTTGCTCTTCGAGACGCTCGCCACCGCCGACGTGGGAACGGTCTTCTCCCCCACGCTCGTGGTCACCGTCGCCAGCACCGTGGTCGCCGCGCTCGTCTTCGTCCTCGTCAGCTGGCTGGTACTGCGGCGTTCCGTCGCGGAGACCACGATCGGCGCGCTCACCGCGAGCTACGTCAACGCCGGGAACCTCGGCATCCCCATCTCGGTCTACGTGCTCGGGGACGCCGCCTACGCCGCACCGATCATGATCTTCCAGCTCGTCGTCATGACGCCCCTGTCGTTCGCCGTGCTCGACACGGCGACCGCCGGGCGGCGGCGTTCCCTGTGGCGCGTCTTCGCCCAGCCGCTGCGCAACCCGGTGACCATCGCGTCATTCCTCGGGCTGGGGGTGGCGCTGGCGGGCCTCCCGCTGCCCGAGCTGGTGCTCCAGCCGTTCCAGCTGGTCGGCGCGATGGCGGTTCCGGCGATGCTGTTGGCGTTCGGGATCTCGCTGCACGGCGGAGGCCGCCCCGGCAGCGGCCGGTACAAGCGGGACCTGTGGACCGCCGTGGCGCTGAAGAACCTGCTGCAACCGGTCGTGGCCTTCCTCCTCGCCCGCTACGCGCTCGGACTGGAGGGGACCATGCTGCTCGCCGCGACCATCACCGCGGCCCTGCCCACCGCGCAGAACATCTTCGTGTACGCCATCCGCTACGACCGGGCCGTCGACCTGGCCCGGGACGCCATCCTCATCACCACGGTGGTCTCGGTGCCGGTGATCGTCACCATCACCGCCCTCCTGGCCCCCGGCTGACCCCGGAGGAGCGCCTCGGCGAGATGGGAGCCGGGGCCGAGCCCCGGCCACCGCGCTCCAGGAACCCCGGGCGCGTCGCGGTGGTCTAGAATGCCAGCGCGGGGCGTTAGCTCAATTGGTAGAGCTGCGGACTTTTAATCCGTAGGTTCTGGGTTCGAGCCCCAGGCGCCCCACCTCGCGCACGAGGCTCGAACCCTTGCCGATGGGATCGTTGGCCGGGGTTCGAGCTCGTTCTCCCGCATCGGGCGGGGCCGCTCCCGTGTCGTCGCCATCGTGGTGCCCTGCCGAGCCCCGAGCACCGGCCGGTCAGGCCCGGTGGCCACCACGCCGGGAACACGAGCAACGACACAAGGGACGACGTGCCCATCCGGCACGGCGGTGCACCCGACGAGTCCCTACCGGAGCACCAGCCTCGGCGATCGGATCGCCACGCCAGGCCGAGCAACGGGTGGCCGACCTCAATGGCCAGCTGAACTCGCCCGGTTCGGCTGAGCTCGGTGAGCCGGGCGCGGCACCGGGCTCCTGAGCTCCGCCAGCCCGTGGACGCGGCTGAGGTGATCCGGCCGCACCCCTTGACCTCAACATATGTTGAGAGACGAGGCTGCTGGTATGAGCACGCCACCAGTCCTCCCGCCCGACCCGTCGCCTCCCGTTGCCGCATGGCTCACCACGCAGCCTGTCGGCGCGCGCCCGGAGCTGATCGCCGAGGCCGCCCGCGAGGCGGTGATCGTGGGCCTGGGTGTGAGCACCCGCGAGGCCCACGAGGTGTTCGCCTTCGTCACCGACACCACCTGGCTCCTGGTCGAGCGCGGGTTCACGACCATCGCCGTGCTCGACAACCAGCGCGTCGCCGACCTGTACGACCGGTACGTGTCCGGTGAGGACATCGACCTCGACCGCGCGCTCGCCCAGGCGTGGGGACCGTGGCAGGTCGTTGAGATGCGAGACGCGCTGGTCCGGTTGCGTGAGCTCAACCGGACCCGGACCGGTGCTCGGGTGCGGATCGTCGGCGTGGCCAGCTCGCGCGTCCTGTCCTCGGACTATGACCGCGTCGTCGACCTGCTGGCCGGGATCGACGCCAGCACGGCCGTGAGGGTCGAAGCGCTCCTCGACGTCATCCGCGTCGCGCACGGCAGCGGCGAGCACGTCCTGCGCGCACGCGGCACCCACCCCGGCACGCCCTTCGTGGAGATGGCCCGCACAGCCCGAGCCCACACGGCCAGGCTGGCGCCCAGCGGCGAGAGGGATGCCGCGCTGGAGCTCCTCGACGCGGTGGTGGACTTCCACGCGAACGCGATCGGTGTCGGCCACGACATGGCTCGCGAGGAACACCTGGCCGCCGACCGGCTCCTGGACCACCACCGCCGCACCGGGGAGCGGATCGTGCTGTGGGAGGGCAGCGCCCACATCGCCGCGCACCCCGGCCCGATGCTCGGTTCACACCTGCGCACCGCGTTGGACGATCGGTATCTCGCCGTGCACATCACCTTCGGCCAGGGCCACATCACCAGAGCGACGATCCCCGCTCCGCGCGCGGACTCCATCGACGCACGACTCGCCGGCGCGCACGGTGAGCGCACCATCGACCTGCGCACACCACCCCCGGCGACGGTCGCGGGAGACCTCGGCCGCTCCTGGCCGACCAGGCTCATCTCCGGGCTGTACGACCCCGCCGACGATGACGAGCACTACTTCGACCTGCCCTCCCTCACCGGGAGCTTCGACGCGCTCGTGTACATCCCGACGATCACGCCCATCCGTCCACTCGCCGACGAATGACGTCCCGGCCGCTCCTACGAAACCCGGGCAAGGGGTGGGCATGCCAGCCAGCGGGTGACCTCGACCCAGGTCTGGGCGGCGGTGTACCGCGGCGGCTGCCCCGTACAGCGGCCGGAGCAGGGGCAGCGGCGGCTGAGATGGTCATGGCAGCCCAGCTGGCGCACCTGCTCGACATCGGCGAGCGCGCGAACGTCGACATCCGCGTACTGCCCTTTCGGCCCGAACCCACGTCCAACCACGACGAGTCGTTCGTCGCCGGAGCGCGGTTCACCTTGTTGAAGCTGCCCGAACGAGGCACGATGCTCTACCTCGACGACTTCGCCGGAGCGACCTACCCCGAGGACATCACCGTCATCCAGGAGTATGCCGCCGCGTACCAGCGGTTGCGCGACGTCGCACGGGATCCGGGGTCGTCCCGCGAGCTGATCTCTAAACTGGTTGAACGATACCGGTGACCAGACAAGGAGAGGAGGTGGCTGCGATGGTTCCAGTGGACCCCGGCCAGCTCCGATGGCGTACCAGCAGCTACACCGCGAGCAACGGCTCCTGCGTCGAAATCGCGCCTGTGGGCGGCGGCGCCGCGATCCGCGACACGAAGGACCGGGACGGCGGCATCCTGATCGTGAGCGAACGTTCCTGGAACACCTTCCTCGCGGCGGTCAAGGCGGGCAGAGCGGGTAGCGCCTAGTCCAGCTCCTCGAGGTTGCCGGGGCGGGCGTCCCACCCCTTCCTGTCCGAACCCCTCGGGTCCACCGGACCGGCCCCGGCGCACCGTCGGGCGGCTCGATGTCCCATCGGTGAAGCGAATCCCACCTCGCCGGTGCTCCGGTCGACATCGCGTCGATCCGGGTGGTCGGCGGGTCGGCGCCGACCCGGGTTCCGTCACCGGATCAGCAGGGCACCGGGCCGAACCGGGTCCAGGCGACGACCCCGGCCACGGGGTCGAACTCCCACCTCCCGCCGTGCACGACGATGGCCCCGATCACCAGCGGCACCACCCCTGCGGGCGGCGATCGGCGGCGGCACCGGTCAGGAGGTTGAGCGGGCCCGGCACGTTCGTGCCCGCCGCGTCCACCGCGTCCGGTTCGGCCGCCCAGCCCCGTTCCCTCCCCCGCCCGTCCCGGGTCGTCTCTCCGCCGTTGGGCGATCGCGGCCAGCGGGTCACGGCCGGGCCGTCCTTGGGGAGGTGGGATCGCCGCCCAGGACGGGCGACCACCTCCGTCGCGACCGACGCGCACGAACCGTCGCCGGTGTGGCTCCGCGCTGTCCCCCGAGCGAGCTACACGCGAGTGTCCACCGAGTGGTGACGACATGGCGCCCGTGGCTCCGTAGCTTCTTGACCCAGCGATGGCGCGGGGCGGTGGACCCCGCAACGGGCCAGTGGTCCGACCGGCTCGCCCGGCCCCCGACTTCCCGTTCCGTGCCAGCGACACCGGTTCCGGCACGCCCGCGTCATCGCGTGCCGGTCCGCCCACAGCTTCCGCACCTGGAGTTCCTCATGACCCGTAAGGCATCCGTCGCGGCCGCGTTGGTGGCCGCCGTCGCCGGAACCGCGTTGGCGGGCTGCGGCGCGGCCCCGCAGCCCTCCCCGGCCCCCTCCGCGAACGCCACCTCGACCGCCGGCGAGCCACGGGACGCGTTCACCGGCGTCTCGTCGGTCGACGTCGACGGCCGTTCCGTGCGGGTGTCCTGTTCGGGCGACCCGGTGGAGGGCAGGCCGGTCGTCGTCCTCCTGCACGGGGGAGGCGACGGGCTCGCGGAGCTGGCGGACCTCCAGGAGACCCTGGGTGAGCGGGACCGGGTCTGCTCCTACGACCGCCTCGGCGCCGGTGACAGCGACGAGCCAGCCGGCCCGCAGACCCTCGACAGCACCGGGGAGGTCCTGACCGAGGTGATCGACCAGGTCGCCGGCGACGCCCCGGTCGTCCTGGCCGGGCATTCCCTCGGCGGGCTGATCGCCGCCCGGTACGCCCCCGACCACCAGGACCGGGTCCGCGGCCTCGTCCTCATCGACGCCACCTCCCCGACGCAGGGCGCGGACCTCCGGGCGAGCATCCCGGAATCAGCCACCGGGCCGGCGGCCGAGCTGCGGGACCAGACCCTGGCCGTCTTCGAGGGGGAGTGGCCCGAGCGGCTGGCGGTCGCCGACGGCGAGGTCGCCTCCGCCGGGGACATCCCGGTGGAGGTCCTCCAGCACGGCGGGGACTACCTCACGGCCATTCCCGAGTACGGGCCGGACCTGGAGCGGGCGTGGTCCGAGGGGCAGCGGAAGTGGCTGGCCGTGTCGAGCCAGAGCACCCTGAGCACCGCGAGCGACAGTGGGCACCACATCTACCTCGACGAACCCGAGGTCGTGGTCGAGGCGATCCAGCGGGTCGTCTCCGAAGCGGCGGACCCCTCGTAGGCGCCGAACCGCCGCTTCCCGGCGCGGGCTGGTGCTGGTCGCCGCCCGCGCCACGCGCCTGGCGGCCGAGCGATCAGGTGACCAGGCCGTTGCGGTAGGCGAAGACGACGGCCTGGACGCGGTCGCGCAGTCCGAGTTTTCCGAGCATGCGGGACACGAAGGTCTTGACGGTCTCCTGGCTGAGCACCAGTGCCGTGGCGATCTCCCTGTTGGAAAGGCCGTCCGCGACGAGCCGGAGCACCTCGAGTTCACGCGGGGTCAGCGGCAGGTCGTTCGGGGCGCTGGCCGCCGGCCGGATCCGCGTCGCGTACCTGCCCACGAGCTGCCGCGTCACCTCCGGCGCCAACAGCGCCGCGCCCGACGCCACGGTCCGGATGCCGTCCAGGAGCTGGCTCGGCGGAGCGTCCTTGAGCAGGAACCCGCTCGCCCCGGCGCGCAGCGCCTGGTAGACGTACTCGTCCAGGTTGAACGTGGTCACCACGAGCACCTTGACCGGTTGGGCGACGTCGGCACCGGCCAGGAGGCGGGTCGCCTCGATGCCGTCGAGCACCGGCATCCGCACGTCCATCACGACCACGTCCGGCTCCAGCCGGCCGGCCAGCGTGACGGCGGTCTTCCCGTCCCCGCACTCGCCCACCACGTCGAGGTCGGGTTGCGCGTCGATGATCGTCACCAGCCCGGTGCGGACCAGCACCTGGTCGTCGCAGACCAGGACGCGGATCGGAGCGGTCATGACGGGACCCCGGTCGGGAGGCGGGCCCGCACGAGGAACCCGCCGTCGGCGTCCCGGCCGGCGGTGAACTCGCCGTCGAGGGCGTCGACCCGGTCGCGCAGCCCGGCGAGGCCCCGGCCGTTCCCGCCTGGTGAGCCGGCCGAGGTGCCGGAACCGTCGGTGCTGACCTCCACGGTGATCTCCTCCTCGCCGTGCCGCACCCGCACCCGGGTGCCGCTGCCGTGCGCGTACTTGAGGGCGTTGGTCAGTGCCTCCCGCACCACGCGGTAGGCGACCGGACCGGCACGCCCGGCCACCGTCG
The DNA here is from genome assembly GCF_049311605.1 of Actinoalloteichus caeruleus. Classification (NCBI taxonomy): domain Bacteria; kingdom Bacillati; phylum Actinomycetota; class Actinomycetes; order Pseudonocardiales; family Pseudonocardiaceae; genus Actinoalloteichus; species Actinoalloteichus caeruleus. Next base: position 5,874,602 of record NZ_CP186005.1, on the reverse strand, counting down.
AGGGGGTGCCCTCCTCCGTGAACTCCACGGGTTGCCCGGCCTGGCGTGTCCGCTCGACGAGCGCGCGGAGCTCGTCGGAGGACGACGACTGGACCTCGTGGTCCGGACTGAGCACGTCGAGCAGGTGCCGCAGGTCGGAGATGGCACGCCGGCCGGTGGCGGTGACCGAGGTCAGGCTCTGGTCCAGGCGTTCGGGCGCCGAGGTGAGGTAACGGGCGGCCTCGGCCTGCACGACCATCGCCGTCACGTGGTGGGTGACCACGTCGTGGAGCTCCCGCGCGATCCGGGCGCGTTCGGCGGCACGGGTGTCCTCGGCGACCCGGCGGCGACGTTCGGCCTCCAGCAGGCGGGTGGAGCGCAACCACGTCCCGACGGCCCAGAAGAGGACCAGCGCCAGGTAGAAGGTCAGGACCTCCGCGAGCGGCTCACCGGCGCCGAGCAGGGGGAACGCGGCGGCGAACGGCACGTACGCCGCGGAGAACCCGAGTGCGGTGGCCCGCCGCCGCCGGTCGAGCCGTGACCCCGCGTTCAGCAGGGCGAGCGGCAGGGCGGTGCCCGCGAACGAGTGGTAGCCCAGGAGCTGGTCGGCGGCGAAGCCCACGGACACCAGCGCGAGGCAGGGCACCGGCCACCGCCGGCACGCCACCAGCGGGAGGCACTGGAGGGCGATCGCCACGACGGCCAGGACGTCGAACGGGCGGTCCGGCATCCCGCCGAACCTCGTTCCGTGACCGTGCGACGCCGGTACCAGCGACCCGACGAGGAGCACCAGTCCCAGCAGGGAGTACCAGGCCGTGCCGCCGAACCGTTGCCACGACTCCGGGATCCACCTCGGAGTGATCACCGGGGAAGCCTAGTGGCGGCCCCTCGGACGAGTGACAAGCTCCCGGAGCTGGCCGTCGCTGAGCGGGGGAGGTGGTGCCGGGGTGAGCGCCCCCAGGGGGCCGTGGCGGCGGGATCGGTGGCCGTCGCCGAGGATCGCGGTACCCGCTCGCCGGCGTGGGGGCGTGCCGTCGCGCCGTTCGGTGCCTGGTGGGGAGCTTGGGTGTTCCCGAGGGGTCGCCAGGCGCGATGTCCTGAACCGGGCGAGCAGTGCCCGAACGCGTGGCTGGAACCCGAGGCACCGAACGAGGCGGGAACGACCAACACCTCCCGTCCCACCTCGTCGGTGCTGTGGCCTGGCATCGATCGGGATCCGGGGCCGGAGCGAGGGCGTGCCAGCCGGACCCGATCGCCTGGTGCGGCCGTCGCCGGTCGCCGTCCTCGCGTGGCCTGCCGCCTGTCGGCGCGGTGGTAGCGTCGGCCCGCCGCCTGCCCGACAGGCCGGCTGTCGAGCGTCGCGAGCTCGTCCCGGTGTCGACTCGAAGGCTGTAACGGCGGGTCGCTGGCCGTCGATCTCCGGGGCGACACGGTGGCCCTCGGCGGGAGAGCGTCGGTGGACATACCAGCTGACGTCGGACGGGCGTCGTGGTGAGGGGGAGGGACATGACGAGCCAGGAAGGCACGCGGGGCGACCAGACCGGTGCGGTCGCCACCGGCGGCAGGGGGCCTCGCGGCTTCTGGTACTACCCGGTGGTCCTCGTTTCGCTGGGCCTGTTCGCCTGGGTGCCGTTCGCCCACGCGGCGTCCAGGCTGCGCACCCCCAAGGCGCGGAGGTACGCCTGGCTGTTCGGCGCCATCGACGCGGTCCTCTACGTCCTGGTGTTGGCCACGCCCGAGACGGGGCCCGAGGGCGAACCCTCGGTGGGTGCGTTCGGCGGGCTGTTGGCGTTGACCGCCATGATCCTGGGTTGTGTCCTGATCTCGCCGTTGCGCCGCCAGGTGTACGAGGGGGCTCCCCAGGAGGGCGCGCCCGCGTCCGCGTCCGATCCCGCCGTCGCCGCGGCCCTCGCCGCGCGGGCGAAGCGCGACGAGGCCCGCACCCTCGTCGCGGATGACCCGCTGCTCGCCAGGGAACTCAAGATCGGCCGTCCCGACCTGGCGGGCACCTACGACGACGGCGGCCTGGTCGACCTCGGTGCCGCCCCGGCCGAGGCGATCGCCCAGACCTGCGGCCTCACCCCGGAGCAGGCCGCGACCATCGTGCGGACCAGGGGACAGCAGGGGACGTCCTTCTTCACGGTCGAGGAGTTGCTGATCGCCGCGGAGCTCCCGGTGGAGGTCTGGGACCGCGTGCGGGACCGGGCGATCCTGCTCGTCTGACCCGGCCGCCGGGAACCGGCACGGTTCGCCTGCCCCCTGTCGACCCGACAGCCAACAATGTGGTGGCAGGGCACCCCGGTGCGGGGTGCCCTGACCGCTGTCAGCCGCCGAAGGCGGCGGCGTTCTCCCGGACCCACCGCTCGAAGGCCCGAGGCGGGTGACCGGTGACCTCCTCGACGGTGGGTTGTGGCACGGCCCCCTGCCGGGGCGGATTGGTCCGCATCTCGAGGAAGAACTCGATGTGTTCCTGGGTGAAGCCGGCCGCCCGCCAGCCGGCCACCGCCTCCTCACGGGTCTGTTCGACGTACCGGATCTCCCGCCCCAGCACGTCCGAGATCGTCCGGACCTTGTCGTGCACGGTGAGGGCCTCCGGCCCGGTCACCCAGTACTCGCGTCCACCGTGGCCCCCCTGGACGAGGGCGGTGGCGGCGACGGCCGCGATGTCGGCCTCGTGCACGATCGCGCTCCGGACGTCGGGGAACGGTTCGGTGACGTACCCGCGTTCCCGGAGGGTCTCCGCCCACTCCAGCAGGTTCGACATGAACTCGCCCGGGGTCAGCGCCGTCCACTCCAGGTCGCTGTCGGCGGCACACTCGCTCGGCCGGATGAGCGCGGTGGCGTGTCCCCTCGCTACCGGCCAGCCGACCAGCGGGGAACGGCGGAGCGGCGGGACCACCCCGCCCGGGTCGGTTTGGGGGCCACGACCGCGGGTAGGTCTTGCGGGCCGGTGGTACGTGGCGGAGCGGGGACGCGGTCCTCGGCCAGGGCCGGATGGCCCCGGCCCGGCTGGCCGTGCCCTGGCGGGGGAGGGAGGCGGCCGATGGGCGCGTTGGTCGCGACGCGACGACTCGCGGTGGTACCCGGCTGGTGGCGTCGCGCCCGTGTTCCCGCTGGCGGGTCGCTCCGCCGGCTCCGAGGCGGGATGGGCACGGTTGCCGGGATGGTCCTCCAGCTCCGGGGGAACGGTCGGACGACGCTGCGGGTGCGCGGTTGGCGCGGCGGCCGTGTGGTCGCCAGGCCCGTCCTCGTCACCCGGTACGAGGGCGGCCGATACCTCGTGTCGACGATTTCCGGTTCGGAGTGGCTCGCCGACGTGCGTGCCGCCCGAGGCCGGGCCGTGCTCGGCCGGGGGCGGAGGCCGGTGCGCCTGGTGGAGGTCGATCCGGCCGACAGGGCACCCGTGCTGCGTCGGCGCCTGGAGTGGCGTGGGAGCCGCTGGCCGGGACGCCCCCTGCCCACCGGGCTGTCCGAACCGGATTTCGCGCGGGCGGCCCGGCACGTGCCCGTGTTCCGCGTCCTACCAGTCGGAGGTCGGCGGTCGCGTTCCCGCCGTGGTTGACCGCCCGCCGGAGCCGCGCCGTGCGCCTGCCGGCCCCGCGCCGCCCCCGGCGGAAGCGGGCGGATCCCGTTCCCGCGCCGCGCGGTGCACCCGGTGGGGCCGCCGGGTGCTCTGAGGGCCGGGGCGTGGGGCAGGGCGTCCCCGACATCTGAGGTGCGACGTCCGGGCAGGTGCCGGTGGATCCCCCACCCGGACTCCCGGCGGCATGCGGTCGGCCCCGACCACCCCCAACGCGGTCGGCGGCCGGGGTCGAAGTGAGTGGTCCCTCGTCCCGGGCGGTGCGTGGCGGCGTGCGAGGAACGGTCACCGGTGGACGGGGGAGAGCCGAGCACCGAACGAGATCGGGTCGACCTGGAAGTGATTCACTGTCCCCACGTAATCATCAACACTCGATGGATACCTCGCTTTACCCGATCGAGTCCCGTATCAATAATGGGTCATGGTCGCTGCGGTGAGATCGACGGGTGACGGGCTATCGGTAGGGCTTCTGGTATGACTGGCCATCGCGTGGAGACGCGAGGCGCCGGGGTGCCGCGACCACGCACGGCCGAGGATTCGGCGAGGCTGGAACGAGACGTTCTCCGGACCTACGCCTACGCCATCCGAGTGCGGGAGGACTTCGACCCGCAGGTGCGCGGCCCGTCGAGGCGCGGTTCCTCCCGCTCGGCCGGTGGTCCGCAGCGACTCGCCCTCTACATGAGACTCCTGGTCCGCAGCGTCGACAGCGATCCGTCACGGCTGGCCGCGACACGGCAGGTCTGCCGTCGTCGCTCGGAGGGCCACACCGCGACGGAACTCGACGACGACCGCCGGCAGGTGTACCGGGTCGCGGCCGACCTGGTGGGACAGGCACTCGACACCATCGAGCCCCGTGGGCCGGTGGACGGCCGACAGCGCGGACCAGCCGGGGCGGGGACGCCCTTCGGCACCACGGAGCCCTACGTCCAGGGCTCCTGGCACCGGCACGGCGCGGTGCGCCGTGGGTTGCGCCGGCTCAACCCCGTGTACTGGCTGCGGAGACTCCGCGCCGAGCAGCTCAGGCTGGTGCACCGCCGGCCGGCCCGCCCGGCCGGGATCCAACGCATCGAGGTGCGGCAGGGGCGGACCGCCGTCGGCTGGATGCTCTTCCAGGTGTGCGCGGAGTGCCGGCTCGGGTACGTCGGCAACGTGGTCGTCGACGACGCGTTCCGTGGGCGCGGGCTGGGGAGGCGGATGGTGCTGGCGGCCCGCGAGCTGGCGCCCGGGTGCAGCTGGTTGACCACCAGCCAGTACGACACGGCGGAAACGTTCTGGCGCGAGATGGCGCGCCGGACCGGTGACGCCTACCGCGAGGTGAGCGGGGTGTCCGCCTGCCCGCACACCGGGCACGAGGTGATGCGGTACGCCGCAGGGGCGGACGTGCGGCGCAGCGTTCCGCTCACCCGGGTCGAGCTGCCCGCCGACCTGGCGGCACGCGGCCCGCGCGGGCCGGTGGGCGGGGCGCCCCGCCCCGGCCGTCCCCGCTCCTGATCCCCGGGAAGGTGGTCGGGGGGCCTGGTGGTGCCCGCTCCTGATCTCGGGGGAGGGGCGGCGGGTTTGGTCCTCCGGCCGGTGGGGCACCAAGGCGGTACCGTCGATCCACGGTCGGCGATCATCCGCGGGGGTTGTCTGTGACCGAGTGGTTGCTGTTGGGCGTCGTGGTCCTGCTGGTGTTCCTGAACGCGTTGTTCGTCGCCGCCGAGTTCAGCCTCGTCACGGTCGACCGCGCCACCGTCGAGGAGCGGGCCCAGCGCGGGGACGCCCGTTCCGCCGGGGTCCTCTCCGCGCTGCGGACGCTCTCGACCCAGCTGTCCGGCGCGCAGCTGGGCATCACCGTGACCAGTCTCGTCGCCGGGTACGTCGCGGAGCCCTCCCTCGGCGCGTTGCTGGTCGGCCCGCTCGACGCCGTCGGTCTGGGGGCCGCCGCCTCCGGCGTGGCGTTCACCCTGGCGTTCGTCCTGGTCACCGCCTTCCAGATGGTGCTGGGTGAGTTGCTGCCCAAGAACTGGGCGATCGCGAGGCCCCTCGTGGTCGCGCGGGCGGTCGCCGGTGCCCAACGTGGTTTCACCGCGCTCGCCCGCCCCCTGCTGCGGGTGCTGAACGGCAGCGCCAACGCACTGCTGCGGGCGGTCGGTGTCGAGCCCCGGGAGGAGCTGGCCTCGGCGAGGTCCGCGCAGGAACTCGCGTCACTGGTGCAGCGGTCCGGTGAGGAGGGCACGCTCGACTCGGGGACGGCGCGCCTGGTCACCCGGTCCCTCGAGTTCGGCGAACGCACCGCGGGGGACGTGATGACCCCGCGCGGGCGGGTGCGCTTCGTCCGGGCGGACGCGCCGGTGTCCGAGGTGGTCTCCCGAGCCAGGGCCACCGGCCACTCCCGGTTCCCGGTGGTCGTCGACGACCTCGACGACCTGGTGGGGGTGGTGCACCTGAAGCACGCGGTCGCGGTCCCCGTCGACCGCCGGGCCGCCACCGAGGTGCGGGCGGTCGTCTCCGACGCCCTGCTCGTACCGGAAACGCTGCCGCTCGACCCGTTGCTGGTCCGGCTGCGGGGGTACGGGCTGCAGCTGGGGGTGGTCGTCGACGAGTTCGGTGGCACCGCCGGCGTGGTCACCTTGGAGGACGTGGTCGAGGAGATCGTCGGGGACATCAGCGACGAGCACGACCGGCCGGTGTCCCAGGCGCGCCGACTCGCCTCGGGGGCCTGGCTGCTGTCCGGGTTGCTCCGGCCGGACGAGATCGCCGAGATCACGGGGACCGCGCTGCCCGAACACCCCGACTACGACACGGTGGCCGGGCTGGTGAGCCACCTGCTGGGCCGCATCCCCGAGGTCGGTGACGAGGCCAGGCTGGCGCTGCCGGGCCAGGAGGTGGTCCTCACCGTTCGGCGTCGGGACGCGCTCCGGGTCGATCTGGTGGAGCTCCTGGTGCGGGACGAGGCCGAGGGAGAGCCCGGCCGGCGCGCCGGTCCGGATGCCGAGCCGGGTGACCCGGCGTCGGGTTCACCGGGTGGGACGAGCCGGGGCGACCCCGGCCCGCACGGCCGGGGCGGCCGCGCGGATCGAGGGGGTGAGGACCGTGACCGGTGAGCTCACCGCCCTGGTCGTGGCCGTCGCGCTGCTTGCCGGCAACGCCTTCTTCGTCGGAGCGGAGTTCGCCCTCATCTCGGTGCGGCGCACCCAGTTGGAACCGCGGGTCCAGGCGGGTTCCCGGGTCGCCCGGCTCACCCTGCGCGCCGTGGAACGGGTGTCGTTGATGATGGCCGGCGCGCAGCTGGGGATCACGATGTGCTCCCTCGGCCTGGGCGCGGTGGCCGAGCCGGCGGTCGCGCGGCTGTTGGAGGGGCCGTTCGAGGCGTTGGGGGTTCCGGCGGGGCTGGTCCACCCGGTGGCCTTCGCGGTCGCGATGGCGGTGGTCGTCTACCTGCACATGGTGTTGGGGGAGATGGTGCCGAAGAACCTGGCGGTCGCGGGCCCCGTGCCCGCCGCCCTGGTGCTGGGGCCGCCGCTCTACCTGCTGGTCACCATCCTGAAACCCGCGATCGTGGTGCTCAACGCGGTGGCGAACGGCCTGCTCCGGCTTCTGCGGGTCGAACCGAGGGAGGAGGTGGCGTCGGCCTTCACCCGGGAGGAGGTGTCCGCGCTGGCCGCCGAGTCCCGGCGGGAGGGACTGCTGGACGCGGACGAGTACCGGCTGCTCACGGGTGCGCTGGCGCTGCCGGAGAGCAGTGTGCGCTCGGTGCTGCTCCCCTTGGCCGACCTGGACGCGGTACCGACCTCCGTGACACCGGCCGACCTCGAGCGGGCGGCGACCCGCACCGGTTTCTCCCGGTTCCCGGTGGTCGACGACGCGGGAGAACCGGTCGGCTACCTGCACCTGAAGGACGTCCTCGAGGAGGACCCGGCGCGGCGGGAGCGGCCGGTGCCCTCGGAGCGGGTGCGGCCCCTGATCGGCGTGCGGCCGGAGGACACGCTGGAGAGCGCGTTGGGGTTGATGCGTCGGCACCGCGCGCACGTCGCGGCCGTGCGGGGCGCGGACGGGCGGACGCTGGGGATCGTGGCGCTCGAGGACGTGGTGGAGGAGCTGGTGGGGGAGATCCGGGACGCCACCCGTCGGCACTGATCCCGGCCACGCCCTCCGTCCCCGGGGCCGGGTTCCGGCTCAGGTGGGCGGTCCGACGAGGAAGGGCTCCGGGTCGTCGAGGATTCCCCGCACCACCCAACCGGCGGCCCCCTGGACGGCGGCCCGGCTGCCCAGCACCGAGGGTTCCACCGCGATCGGAGCCCACCCGGAGGACACGACCCTGCGGTCCAGCTCGGCCAGCAGCGTCGAGCGCAACCAGGGCTCGAGCCTGGCGTAGGTACCCCCGAGCACGACGGTGGGGATGTCCACGAGGTTGATCACGTCGGCCATCGCGATCCCGAGCCAGCGTCCCGCGTCGGTCACCGCCGTCAGCGCGGCGGTGTCGTGGTCGCGCAGCCGCCCGAGCAGGTCGGCCATCCCGTCCCCTCCACCGCCTTCGGGCTCGGCCGGAACCCCGGCCGCGGCGAGCACGGCCGCCCGGCCGGCGAGCCGTTCGAGGCAGCCCCGGCCGCCGCAGGAACAGGGTGGGCCGGCCGGGTCCACCGACAGGTGGCCGATCTCGCCGCCGAAGCCCCGCACGCCGGGGAAGAGCTCTCCCGACACCACGAGACCGGCCCCGATGCCGATCTCGCCGGACACGTGCACGAAGTCGCGACGGTCCTCCCGGCCACCGAACCAGAGTTCGGCGAGGCCGGCGAGGTTCGCCTCGTTCCCGACGAGCAGGGGGCGGTCGGTCACACCCGTGCGGGCGCGCAGCTCGGTGTGGAGCGGGACGTCGCGCCAGCCGAGGTTGGGGGCGCTCCGCAGCAGGCCGGTCGAGGACTCCACCAGGCCGGGGACCGCCACGCCCACGCCGCCCACCGACACCCCGAGCCGGGCCGCCTCCGCCTGGGCGAGCCCGACGAGGTCCGCCACCTGGGAGAGGCCCTCCTCGACGGTCCGTCCCCGAGGTTCCACGTCCCGCGTCCAGCTGACGCGGACGCGTCCGGTGAGGTCGACCAGCGCGCAGGAGAGGGTGTCCACCCCGATCTCGACGCCGAGCCCGTGCGGCCCGGTGGGGGACAGCGACAGCGCGGTCCCCCGCCGCCCCCGGCCGACCCGGTGTTCGGGGCCGCCGTCGACCACGAGGCCGGCCGTGATCATCCGGTCGACGAGGCTGGAGACGGTGGCCTTGGTGAGGCCGGTACGCGCCGCGACGGACGCTCTCGACAGCCCGTCGGCCGTCGCGATGGTGTTGAGCACCAACGCCGAGTTGTGCCTGCGCACCGTGTGCTGCCCGGCCGGGCCCGACTGGTTCACCCGGCCACCCTAGTTTCCGGCCGGTGCCAGACGGACGAGCGCGGTGAGGTCCTGGCCGCCGCGCCCTGAGGGGAACGTCCTGGCCAGGACGCCCGCTGGGTCGGGCCGCACCACCCCGGTCGTGCGCCGGCCAGGTGGAGGGTTGACCCGACCGGACCACGCGCGTACAAATTCAGTCATCAAACTATTTGGGGCACCGGGAGGCAGCGTGGCCGACAAGCCGACTCGCGAGGACAGGTTCAGCTTCGGTCTGTGGACCGTTGGCTGGCGGGCGAACGACCCCTTCGGGGACGCCACCCGCGCCGCGCTCGACCCGGCGGAGGCCGTGCGCCGACTCTCCGAACTCGGCGCCTGGGGCATCACCTTCCACGACGACGACCTCATCCCCTTCGGGAGCGACGCCGCCGCCCGCGACGGGCACATCGGCCGCTTCAAGCAGGCCCTCGAGGAGACCGGGCTGGTCGTCCCGATGGTGACCACCAACCTGTTCGGGCACCCGATCTTCAAGGACGGCGCCCTGACCAGCAACGACCGGTCGGTGCGCCGGTTCGCGCTGCGGAAGGTCATGCGCAACATGGACCTCGCCGCCGAACTCGGGGCGAGCACCTACGTGCTCTGGGGCGGCCGTGAGGGTTCCGAGACCGACGCCGCCAAGGACGTCGCCGCCGCGCTGGACCGCTACCGCGAGGGCGTCGACACCCTCGCCCAGTACTCCATCGACCAGGGCTACGGCCTGCGGTTCGCCATCGAACCCAAGCCGAACGAACCGCGCGGGGACATCCTGCTGCCCACGATCGGGCACGTGCTGTCCTTCGTGTCCACCCTGGAGCACCACGAGCTCGTCGGCGTGAACCCCGAGGTCGGCCACGAGCAGATGGCCGGCCTGAACTTCGTCCACGGCATCGGCCAGGCGCTGTGGCAGGGCAAGCTCTTCCACATCGACCTGAACGGCCAGAAGGGACCGCGCTACGACCAGGACCTCGTGTTCGGGCACGGTGACCTGCTCTCGGCGTTCTTCCTCGTCGACCTCCTCGAGCACGGCGGGTACGACGGACCCCGGCACTTCGACTACAAGCCGCTGCGCACCGAGGACACCGACGGCGTGTGGGCGAGTGCCGCGGCGAACATGCGCACCTACCTGCTGCTGAAGGAGCGGGCGGCCGCCTTCCGCGCCGACCCCGAGGTCCAGGCCGCCCTGGAGGCGTCCCGGGTGCCGGAGCTGTCCCAGCCCACCCTCGCGCCCGGCGAGTCCGTCGCCGCCTTCCGCGCCGACCGCACCGCGTTCGAGGACTTCGACGTGGAGGCCGTGGCACGCCGGGGTTACGGTTACGTCGATCTGGCCCAGCTGGCGCTGGAGCACCTGGTCGGCGCTCGCGGCTGACCCGAGACGCCCTGGGTGTGGCGCGGCCGGCTGGGCGCGCCACACCGAGCACGGGGGTGAAGATGACCAGGCAGCGCGTGGCCGTCCTGGACCGCGTCGGTCATGTCAGGACCGAGGAGCGGGAGGTACCGGAACCGGGAGTGGGGCAGGTCCTGGTCCGGGTCGCCGCCGTCGGCGTCTGCGGTTCCGACGTCCACTACTACGAACACGGCAGGATCGGGGACTTCGTCGTCGACTCGCCGCTGGTCCTCGGCCACGAGGCCTCCGGAACCGTGGTCCGACTCGGCCCGGAGGTCCTCGGACCGGAGGTGGGCCAGCGGGTGGCACTGGAACCGCAGAGCACCTGCGACCGTTGCGAGCAGTGCGCGCGGGGCCGCTACAACCTGTGCCCCAACGTGGTCTTCTTCGCGACGCCCCCGGTGGACGGCGCCTTCGCCGAGTACGTGGTCGTCGACGCCCGTCGGGCCCACCCGGTGCCCGACGGGTTGTCCGACGAGGCCGCCGCCCTGATCGAGCCGCTGGCCGTGGCCGTCCACGCCACCGCCAAGGCCCGGGTGGAGCCGGGGCAGAGCGTCCTGGTCAGCGGAGCCGGGCCCGTCGGACTGCTGTGCGCCCAGGTCGCGCTGGCCAGGGGCGCCGGCCGGGTGACCGTCACCGACGTCAACGAGCACCGGCTGCGGGTGGCCGCCCGCCTCGGCGCCCACCAGGTGCTGAACGTGGCGGAGGAACCCGACGCGGACGTGGCACCCGCCGAGGTGGTGCTCGAGTGCAGCGGGGCTGCCCGCGCGGTCGAGTGGTCGGTGCGGCGCGCCGCACCGGCCGGCACCGTCGTCCTGGTCGGGATGGGCGCCACGGTGACCTTGCCGCTCGACCTGATCCAGGCCAGGGAACTGTGGATCACCGGCACCTTCCGGTACGCCCACGCGTACCCCGCCGCGATCGCTCTCGCGTCCTCGGGAGCCGTCGAGCTCGACGACCTGGTCACCGGCCGGTTCGACCTCGACGGCGTGGAGGACGCGCTCCTCTCCGCCCGCCGGGACCCGACCGCACTCAAGTCCGTGGTCAGCCCCGGAGGGCTCTCCCGGGCGTCGGCACCAACCACCTCCGACCGAGCAGGAGAACAGGCATGACCGAGCAGCGCACGCTGGTCGCCGGCATCGACTCGTCCACCCAGTCCTGCAAGGTGGTGGTGCGGGACGCCGACACCGGGGAGCTCGTCCGGCAGGGGCGGGCGAGCCACCCGGACGGGACGGAGATCGACCCCGCCCTGTGGTGGGGGGCCTTAGGCGAGGCGGTGGACCAGGCGGGAGGGCTGGACGACGTCCAGGCGCTCTCGGTGGGGGCCCAGCAGCACGGCATGGTGTGCCTCGACGAGGCGGGGGAGGTCGTCCGGCCCGCCCTGCTCTGGAACGACACCCGTTCCGGTCAGGCCGCGCTCGACCTCCGCGCCGAACTGGGCGCGGACGGTGCCGGCGACCGGGCCTGGGCCGAGGCGGTCGGGGTGGTCCCGGTCTCCTCCTTCACCGTGACGAAGCTGCGCTGGTTGGCGCGCAACGAGCCGGCGGCGGCCGAACGGACCGCGGCGGTCGCGCTCCCCCACGACTGGCTCACCTGGAAACTGGCCGGCGCCGCCGGGATCGAGACCCTCGCCACCGACCGCAGCGACGCCAGCGGTACCGGGTACTGGTCGGCCACGACCGGGGAGTACCGGCGCGACCTGCTCACCCTCGGCCTCGGGCACGACGCGGTGCTGCCGGCGGTGCTGGGGCCGAGGGACACGGCGGGCAGCACGCCGACCGGGGCGGCCCTGGGGGCCGGTGCTGGCGACAACGCGGCCGCCGGTCTCGGTGTCGGCGCGCGCCCCGGTGACGTCGTCATCTCGATCGGCACCTCCGGCACCGTGTTCGCGGTCGCCGACAACGCCGTCGCCGATCCCAGCGGCATCGTCGCCGGGTTCGCCGACGCCACCGGTCGGCACCTCCCCCTGGTCTGCACCCTCAACGCCGCCCGGGTGCTCGACGCCGTCGCCGGCACCCTCGGGGTCACCCTGGACGAACTGGGGCGCCTCGCGCTGTCCGCCCCGGCGGGCAGCGACGGGCTCGTCGTCGTCCCCTACCTGGAGGGAGAGCGCACCCCGGACCGCCCGGACGCCACCGGTTCGGTGCACGGCCTGACCCTGCGCACCTCCACGGCCGCGCACCTGGCCAGGGCCGCGATCGAGGGCATGCTCTGCGGCCTGGCCGACGGGCTCGACGCCCTCATCGCCCAGGGGGTCCGCTGTGACCGGGTCCTCCTGGTGGGTGGGGGCGCGCGGTCGGAGGCCGTGTGCCGCATCGCCTCGGCGCTGCTCGGACGTCCCGTGGTGGTGCCCGCTCCCGGCGAGTACGTGGCCGACGGCGCGGCGCGGCAGGCCGCGTGGCTGCTCTCGGGCGGCACGGAGCCGCCGGAGTGGTCCATCGGTGACACCCTCGGTTACGAGGAGGACGCCGCTCCCCAGGTGCGGGAACGGTACGCCGCCGCCCGGGACAAGGTGCTGCCCCAGGTCGGTTGACCTCGCGCACCCCGGGTGGTGGGCCGATGCGGGTTCGGGACCGTCGCGGTGTCGGCCACCCGCGGCACCGGGACGTCCGTTCCAGCGGCTCCGGGCGCGGGCGGGCGCGGCGGAACCGGGCCGCCGGCGCGCCGCTCGTGGCCGGCACCGGCCGCGTGTCCCGCCGTGGTCGGTCCGTTCCCACGTCGGTGTGAAACAAAGGAACGATGGGACGAACGCGTATCGCCATCGTCGGCACGGGGGGCATCGCCCACGCCCATGCCGACGGGCTCAGCGGGCTGGCCGAGCGTGCGGAACTGGTCGCCGCGGTCGACGTGGACCAGGGGCGGCTCGACGAGTTCGCCGAGCGGTGGGGCATCGAGAACCGGTACACCGACCTGGCCACGGCGTTGCGGGAGGCGGCACCCGACCTCGTCCACCTCTGCACGCCCCCTGGGGCGCACCACCAGCAGGCCATCGCCTGCCTGTCGGCGGGTGTCCCGGTGCTGTGCGAGAAACCCCCGACCCTCTCGCTGGCCGAACTCGACGACATCCTGGCCGCCGAGCGGGCCGGCGGGGCCCGGTTCGCCACCGTCTTCCAACACCGCTTCGGCAGCGCCGCGCTGCGGCTGCGCCGCCTGGTCGAGGCCGGTGACCTCGGCAGGCCGCTCGTGGCGGTCTGCCACACGCTCTGGTATCGGCCTGACGAGTACTTCGCGGTGCCGTGGCGCGGGAACTGGGAGATCGAGGGCGGTGGCCCCACGATGGGCCACGGCATCCACCAGATGGACCTCCTGCTCTCCGTGCTGGGCGAGTGGGCCGAGGTCACCGCCGTCGCCGACCGGAAGGCGCGCCCCACGGCCACCGAGGACGTGTCCTGCGCCCTCGTGCGCTTCGAGAACGGTGCCGTGGCCACCGTGGTGAACTCGCTGCTGTCGCCCAGGGAGACGAGCTACCTGCGGTTCGACCTCGAACACGCGACCGTCGAGGTGGAGCACCTGTACGGGTACCAGGACCAGGACTGGCGGGTCACCCCGGCGCCGGGGCGGGAGGCGGAGGTGCGCGCGGCGTGGGACACCGGGGACGAGGACGTGGCCAGTGGGCACCGCGCCCAGTTCGACGCGCTGCTGACGGCCCACGAGGGCGGCCTGCCGCTCCCCGTGTCGGCCGCCGACTCGCGGTCCACCCTGGAACTGGTGGCGGCGATCTACGCCTCGTCCTTCACCGGCACGCCGGTCCGCCGGGGCGAGATCACCGACGGCCACCCCTTCCACGGCCGGATGAGCGGTGGCGCGGTGCCGTGGCCAGCTCCCTAGGAAAGCGTTGTCCACCTGACATCCGTCCCGAGAGGGGTCTGGCGCGGGGCGAGCGCGTCCGTACGGACCGCCACCCGGCACCCGGCACCAGCGGACCAGCGGACCAGCGGACCAGCGGACCAGAGCGTTCCCCGGGTGATGACCGCCCCCGGGACCCCGGACCCGAACCCCGAGAGCACCGACCCGACCAGCGGAGGCGAGCCGTCCGTGCGCACCGAGTACGCCAGCCCCCGTCCGGAGCAACCTGCCTCCGGACACCGGCCACTGCCCACCTCGACAGAACCAGCCCCGGCCGGCCTCGGCCTCCACCACGACGCGGAGCGCTCGCTCCAGGTGACCGTGGACGGTCGGGAGATCGTCCGCTACGTCTACCGGCCCTGGGACGTCCAACTGGAGTCCCCCCGACCGTTCTTCCACCCGCTGCGGACGCTCGGCGGTGACCTGGTCAGCCTGTTCCGCCCGCACGACCACGTGTGGCACCGGGGCATCGCCTGGTCACTGCCGCACGTCGGCGAGGACAACTTCTGGGGCGGCCCCACCTACGTGACGGGCAGCGGTTACCAGCAGCTGGACAACGACGGGTCGATGGACCACGAGGGCTTCGCCCGGGCCGAGCTCACCCGGGGCACCGCCGTCGTCGAGGAGGCGCTGCGCTGGCACACCCAACAGGGCGTGCCGAGGATCGCCGAACACCGCCGCTTCGCGGTCGGGCTCGCTCCGGAGGTCGACGCCTGGGCGCTGGCCTTCGAGTCGACGATGACCAACCTCGGAGCCGACGCCGTCGCCTTCGGCAGCCCCACCACCAAGGGCAGGGAGAACGCGGGCTACGGCGGTTTCTTCTGGCGGGGGCCCCGATCCTTCACGGGTGGGCGCATCGAGCTGCCCGGCACCACCGGAGCCGACGAACTCATGGGCGAACGGGCGCCGTGGGCGGCGTTCGTCGGCCAACACGACGACCACGGCAGGTGGTCGACGCTCACCTTCGTCGACGACGAGTCCAACGCGGCGGCCACCGGGGCCGGCGGACCCACCCGGTGGTTCCTCCGGTCGGACCCCTTCGCGGCGGTCTGCCCCGCTCCCTTCTTCTCCACCGAAGTCGACCTCGACCCCGGGGCGGCGCTCACCCTGCGCTACGCCGTCGTGATCGCGGACGGGGACCGGGGACAGGACGGCTGCGCTCGTCTGGCCGAGGCCGGGGTCCGCGCGCTCGCCTCGCTCACGTCGGACGAGGGGGGCCAGCGGTGACTGGCGGGATCGAGCCCGGGGCCGCCGAGGGCTTCCCCGGCGCGACGGCCGTCTCCCACCTCCGCGTGTACGACTGGCCGGCCGAGGACGGCCGGCGGGGCGGGTCGCCGCACCTGCACACGGCCTCGAGCGAGGGCTACGTCGTGCTGTCCGGCGAGGGCCGGCTGGAGACGCTCGGCGCCGATGGATACCAGGAGACCCCGCTGACCAGGGGGACCCTGTTGTGGTTCACCCCGGGGACGGTGCACCGGCTGGTCAACCTCAGTGGTGACCTGGAGATCCTCGTCGTCATGCAGAACGCCGGGCTTCCGGAGGCAGGTGACGCGGTCCTCACCTTCCCCGCCGAGGTGCTGGCGGACGGGGCGCGGTACGCCGACGCGCACCGCATCCCCGCCCCGGCACCCGACGAGGGACCCGAGGACCTCGACAGCCCCGCCGCGCTGGCCGCCCGCGCCCGCCGCGATCTCGCCGTCAGCGGCTACCTGGAGCTGCGGGAGCGGGTTCGCGCCGAGGGCCCTGGCGCGCTGGAACCACTGCACGACGCGGCGGCCCGCCTCGTGGCGCCCAGGATCGACGAGTGGCGGTCGAGGTGGGAGCGGGGCGCGGCCGCCCAGGCGGATCACACCGGGCGCGCGTTGGCGGACCTGGCCAGCGGGCGCGGCCCCCACCTCAGGGACGCGCGGGTGCGTTCGGTGCTCCCGAGGACCGGGCCCCTCGGATACGGGATGTGCGGCCGGCTGCGGGTCTGGGACCTGGATGGAGCCGTGGTAGCGGGCGGCGGCGACTGAGACCGGCGGCCGGGGCGCGGGCGACGGCCCCGTTCCGGCCGCTCCCCGCGACCGGGCCGGGAGGGCGTGCTCCGCCGCGCGCTGGTCCCGAGGTCAGTCGGTGGCGGCGGCGCGCGCCGCGCGGACGAACTCCTCGATCAGGAGGTGGTCCTTCACACCCCGTTCGCGCTCCACGCCGCTGGAGACGTCCACACCCCAGGGGCGGAGCACCCGGACGGCGGTTCCGACGTTGCCGGGGCGAAGTCCACCCGCGAGCAGCCACCGCCGGCCCGCGAGGAGTTCCGCGTCGGTCGGGGACCAGTCCCAGCTCTCGCCGGAGCCCGCGACCGGGGAGTCGACCAGCAGCAGGTCCGCCCGGGGTTCCTCGCCGTCGGCGGGACCACCGCGAACCGAGTCGATCGGCACGGCCCGCACCAGCCGAACGGGGAGGTCGCGCACCTCGTCGAAGGCCGACGCCGGGTAGTCGCCGTGGAGCTGGAGCGCGCCGACCCCGGACTCCACCGCCAGTTCGCGCGCACCGGCTGCGGACACACCCCGGACCACTCCGACGGTGAGCACCTCGGGGGGAACCAGTTCGGCGAGCTCACGCACCCGTCCGGGCGCGAGCTGGCGCGGGCTCTCGGTCAACACGAAACCGATCGCGTCCGCTCCCGAGGACACCGCCACCTCGACCGCGGCCTCGGTCGTGAGCCCACAGATCTTGACGAACACCCCCCAAGCCTAGTGCCACCGGGCGGAACCCGGTGGCGCCCGGTCCGGCTCCCGAATCCCGGGGACCCGTCCTCTCGGGGGCGCCCGGTCGCGGGGCCCGCACCCCAGCGGACGGGAATGGGAATGCCAACCCCATTCGTGGTCGGACCCGTTCCTCGGAAAACACCTCCGCCGACGGGATGCGGAAACGGGTCGGGCAGGTCCCCGCGCCGGCTGGGAACAATCCGTCGAGGAGTCGTGCGGGTTCTCGTGGCGGGCGAGCGGTCGCGGGTTTTCCGCCGCCGCCGGAACCGGATCACGTTTCGCGCTCCGCCCTTTCTCGATAACGGGACGCCGTTTCTCCGGAAATGGGCGGCGCGCGCTCCTCGGCTCGTGCCGCCCGTGGCCGGGATGGGCGCGCCCGTGCTCGGCGCGGTGCCGGGCCGGGACGCCGTCACCCTGCGTGGGGGAGGGGCGCCGTCGACGCGCCCGTCGCCTTCGAACACCTGATCGACCGCGACATCCCGTGGAGTGTCCCCCATTCCGGGGGCGGGCCGCCCGGGAACCGGGTGAGTCGATCGCTCGAGCCCCGGGTGGTGGCCGTCGTCGGCCGAGCGGTCCCCCGGCCGGGTTATGGATCATTCGTCAGGACCGCACCCGATGTGGCCGATGTCCGCTCTGCCGTGATCGCGACGTGATCTCGCCTGGTCGTCGCGTCGTGACTCCTCCGGGACGGACCGCCCCCGGCCGCTCCGGTCGCTCCGCTCGGTGGAGGCACAACGGGAATCGTCGACGGTGTTAGAATCGTGCGATGGCGCGCGAAGAGGATGGAGAACTGATCCCTCTCAACCCGCCCTTCGACGTCGTCTATCGCGGTTTCCACAGAACCCAGGTCCTGGATTACGTTCGGTCGCTGGAGGGCGACCTGCGCATAATCGCGGCCGACCGGGACGCCGCGTTATCGCAGTGCGCCGATTTACGGAACAGCCTGGAACTCACCCGGCGGGACCTGGACCAGGCGCGGGAGGCCGCCGACCGCATGGTCCAGGAGCCGGTCAGCGCCGCGACGCTGAGTGAACGCCTCCAGCGGATGCTCGCCCTGGCCGAGTCCGAGGCGGACGCGCTGCGGGCCCAGGCCGACGAGTACGTCGTCAACCGCAGGGCGGAGGCGGAGCGCGAACGCGACGACCTCTGCCGCGAGTACGAAGGACTCGTCGCCGGCCAGGAGGAGCACCGCCGCCAGGTCGAGCGGGACTACGAGCGCCGTGTCGCCGACATGGCCAGGGAGTACGAACGCCGGTACGCCGGCATGTTGGCCGAGGCGGAGGCGGTCCTCGCGGACGCGAAGGCCAAGGCCGAACAGCGGGTCTCCGACGCGACGGCCGCCGCGGAGCAGACGGTGGCCGAGGCCACCACCACCGCGGAGCGGATGGTCGCGGAGGCGACCGCGACCGCGGAGGGGATGGTCGCCGAGGCCACCCGCAGGTGCACCCACATCGAGTCCTCCTCCGCCGCCAGGCGACGCCAGGTGGAGAAGGACTTCGAGATCGCGATGGCCAAGCGGCGCAGCGACGCGGCGCGGAGACTGCGCGAGCACGAGGCCGAGGTCGAACGACGCCTCCACGCCAGGACCAGGCAGGTCGACGACCACGTCGAGAACCGACTGCGCCACGCCCAGGACAGGGAGGACGAGGTCCGGGACGCCCAGCGTTCCGCGCTCGCCCAGTTCGAGGTGGCCCGGCGACTGCTCGACCAGGCGGCGGACAGCGTCCACGTCCTGCCGGAGCGCCGGGACGCCGCCCGGCCGTCGCGGCAGCCCTCGGATGCTCGCCCAACACCCCCGGCCGAGCGGGGAACGGTGGGTGCCTCCCCGCCGGCGGACCTCCCCGCCCGGGCCACGACGGGACCCGCCAGCCGGGACCAGGCCCCCGGCGCGGTGACGGACGAGGCCGCCGAGGAGGGGGACGACGACGCCCCGCCCGCGCGGCAACAACCCGGGAAGTCGCTCGCCGCGCAGTCGGCGAAGAAGAACCGCAACGCACGCGCCCGGTCTCGGCGTCCGGCGAAGTCGCGCCGCTGAAGGGGGTCGCCGGACCCGCCACCCGTGGCGGGGCGTCCGGCGACCGTTCCTCGCCTCAGGCGCGACCGACGCCGACCCGTGCCCGCAGACAGGTGGAGAGCGCGTCGGCGGCGGTGAGCGCGTCGACGAACCGCGTGTACAGCGGCGCGAAGCCGAACCGGCAGACGTTCGGCGGGCGGTGGTCCCCGATGACCCCCTGGCGTTCCAGCGTCGCCATCACCGCCCGCGCGTCGTCGCACTCCAACGCCACCTGGCTCCCGCGTCGTCCGTCCTCACGGGGCGTCAGGAGGTGGAACGAGCCCGGTGGCGCCAGGGCGTCGAGGCAGGACACGAAGAAGTCGGTGAGGGCCAGGCTCTTCCGCCGGACCTCGGCGAGGTCCACGTCCGCCCACACGTCCAGCGCCGCGTCGAGCGAGAGCAGGGAGAGGATCTCGGGCGTACCGGTGCGGAGGCGGGTCGCCCCCTTGGCCGCCCGGTACTCCGGCTCCATGCCGAAGGGGTCGGCGTGCGAGCACCAGCCGGCCAGCGGTTGGTCGAGCCGGTCCTGGAGGTCGGAGCTGGCATAGCAGAAGGCCGGCGCGCCCGGGCCGCCGTTCAGGTACTTGTAGCCGCAGCCCACGGCGAGGTCGACCTCGGCCCGGTCCAGTCCGACCGGCAGGGCTCCCGCGCTGTGCGAGAGGTCCCAGAGGGTCAGGGCGCCCGCTCCCCGGGCGGCGGCGGTGAGCGCGGGGAGGTCCCACAACTCGCCGGTGCGGTAGTCGACGTGGTTGAGCAGCACCAGCCCGGTGCGGTCGTCGAGGCGGTCCACGAGCTCCGAGGGGTGGCACGGCACCAGTGTTGCCCCGGTGAGCCGGGCCGCGGACTCCGCGAGGTAGCCGTCCGTGGGGAACGTGGTCCCGTCGACGAGGAGTTCGGTTCGACGCGGGTCCCGCCCGACCGCCGCCCGCAGCCCCGCGACGGTCAGGCGGAACACGTTGACGCTCGTGGAGTCGCCCACCACGATCTGGCCGGGAGCCGCGCCGACGAGCGGTGCGATCCGGTCCCCCACCCGTTCCGGGGCGTCCCACCACCCGGCGTCGCGCCACGACCGGATCAGGCCCCGGCCCCACTCCTGCTCGACGACCTCGCGCAGGCGGCTCGGGACCGAGGTGGGAAGCGCCCCGAGCGAGTTGCCGTCGAGGTACACGAGCTCCTCGTCCAGGTCGAACTGGTCGCGGAGGTGGGCCAGCGGGTCGGCCGTGTCCGCGGCGGCCGCCCGTGCGGCCAGCCCCGCGACCGACGTGTCCCGGCCGTCAGCCACTCGCTGTGGCACCACGTGCCTCACACCCTTCCTCGCGCGGACCAGAGTTCGGGGAACACCGGCCGAGCCGCTCGCTTCGTCAACCAGGCGACCCCCGAGGAGCCACCGGTACCAGTCTTGTCACCCATCGCCCGCCGGGTCGCCATCAGGTGGTCCTGCCGCCACCGCCACACCCCCTCCGCCACGTCGGTGAGCACCTCGCCGAGCGAGAGGAGATCTCGCTCCTCGTCGGCCGTGCCCTCCGCGCGGTAGATGTCGGCCCAGGCGCGTTCGACGGCCTCCGTGTGCTCGTGGCGCAGCGAGGGCTCGCGGTCGAGCACCGACGCGGGGAGGCGGTGGCCGCGACGGTGCAGCAGCCGGAGGGCCTCGTCGTACAGGCTCGGGGTCGCCAGCTCCCGTTCCAGGCTGGCGTGGGCCACCGGATCGGCCCGGTGCGGGGTGAGGAAGTTCGTCGAGCGGTCTCCCAGCACGAACTCCAGGTGCCGGTACTGCGCGGACTGGAAACCCGACCCCTCGCCCAACGCCGACCGGTAGGAGTTGAACTGGGTCGGGGTGAGCCAGGCGATCGGCTGCCAGGAGGCGACCAGCGCCGCGAGGGTCGGAAGGCTCCTCCGCAACGAGGTCACGCCCGTGGCCACGTCGTCATCCCGGAGCGCCCGTCTCGCGTGGTCCCACTCGTGCGTCAGCAGGCGGAACCAGAGCTCCATCACCTGGGTGGTGACCAGGAACGCCATCTCGGCCGGGTCGCCGGAGCGGGGTTGCTGGAGGCTGGTCAGCACGGATGCGCGCACGTAGTCCTCGTACGGGGTGGCTCCGCCGAAGTCGAGCCTCGGTTCGGATTCGTCGTCGACCGGCATGGGGTCCTCCTGTCGGTGTCGGCGTCGGTGTCGGACCGCCGCGGGGTCGCCGCGGGGCCCGCCCAATTCCACCCGCTGGACGGAGAAAGCGGAAGGACCGCGCCGCGACTCACCCGCCGTTCGCGGCGCGGCCGCGTCCACCGGTGCCGGGTGGGGCGCGCGCCCACTGCCCCCGGGAGCCCACGGGCCGGGCCTCGACCGGTCGAGGCCGGCTGTACGGCACCTGAGCTGGGCCGGAACGCGCATCCGATGGTGCTTGATGTGCCACCTCGACGGGGAGCACCGCCTGGTTGGTGCCGCCGGCGGCGCAACCTCCCGCGTCAAGGCGCGTCTACTCTCCGTGGGGGCCGACCGGCCCGAATTCCGAGATGTAGCGGGTGCGAGGCGTATGAGTGGTAGGTGGGACGGTCCGCGGCAGCCCCCGAGACGACCCCCGCGACAGCCGCCGCCGGACCGGACGGCGATGATGCCCCAACCTCCGCACGGTCGACGTCCTCCGCCGCGCCCGGGGGGTGGACGGCCCCGCCCCGGCGACGCGGACCGACCTCGGGCCACCAGCACCGCCCATCCGCCGCCGAGGGGCCGGGCGCGCCGGCGGCCGCGCTGGGGCCGGCGGCTGATGGTCCTCCTGCTGGTCCTCGTGGTCGGCCTCGGTGCCCTGGTCTTCTGGTTGGACACCCGGTTGAACCGTGAGGAGATCCTCGCCGACTACCCCGGCCGTCCCGCCGGCACGGCGGGCACCAACTGGCTGATCGTGGGCTCGGACAGCCGGGAGGGCCTGGACGACGACCAGCGTTCCGACCTCGCCGCCGGGGACGCGGCGGGGCGGCGGACCGACACCATCATGCTGGTCCACGTCCCCGACAACGACACCCCGCCCACGATGGTCTCGCTGCCCCGTGACTCCTATGTGCCGATCGAGGGGTACGACGACAACCGGATCAACGCGGCCTTCGCCTTCGGCGGCCCCCAACTGCTGGTCCGGACCGTCGAAGGCGCCACGGGCCTGCGCATCGACCACTACACGGAGGTGGGGTTCGCCGGGTTCGCCGGGATCGTCGACGCGGTCGGCGGTGTCGAGATGTGCCCGGACGAGCCGATGCGGGACCCGTTGGCCGGACTGGACATCGAGGCGGGGTGCCAGGAACTGGACGGCGCCCAGGCCCTGGGCTACGTGCGGACCCGTGCGAGTGCGCGGGCGGACCTCGACCGGGTCGAGCGGCAGCAGGAGTTCTTCTCCGCGTTGATGGACCGGGCCACCAGCGCGGGCGTGCTCGCCAACCCCTTCCGGGTCTTCCCCCTCGCCTCCAACGGTGCCGAGATGCTGACCGTGTCCGAGGGGGACCACCTCTGGCACCTGGGTGGGCTCGCCCTGGCGATGCGGAGTTTCTCCTCCGGCGAGGGGGTGAGCACCACGGTGCCCATCGGGTCGATGGAGCGCCGGCGGGGCATGGCTGTGGTGCTGTGGGACCAGGCGGCGAGCCAGCAGCTGTTCGGCGCACTCGCCGAGGACCGCCCCGTGCCGCCGGAACTGGTGGGCGGCTGATGACGAGGGCGTCCGGGCGGGATCGCTGACGAGTCCCCGCCCGGACGCCCTTCGCGTGGAGCCTCGGTCAGATCTGGCCGCTCAGCTGGCTCTCCGGTTCGGTCCACTGCTGTTGGCGTTGGCGCACCTCCCAAGCCAACCGCTGCTCAAGCCATTCCTGGGCCAGGGTCGTCGGAGCGGTGTCCAGCTCCTCGGCGAGCTGGCGCAGCTGCTCGCTGGACTCCGGTCGCAGCCGGAGCTGGAGCACCTGGGCCTTGCCGAAGCGGAGCCCGGTCGCGGTCGTCTCCTCCTCGCTCTCCGGCGCCAGCGCGGCCAGGTAGGAGTCGAGTTCGTTGTCCGGACCCGCCTCCGTCCCCTGCTTCACCGCGGGGCGCCGCCGTCCTGAAGGTTTCGCTCGTCCGAAAGCCACCCGTCAACGATAACGACTTGGTTGCGGTCGCCCAAGGGGGCGGCGGCAAGCACATCGTCCTCAGTGGACTCGACGTGCCCGGGGCCGAGGGTGGCGCGAGGCCCAGGAATGCGGAGGCCCCCGCGCCAGGGGGAGGAACGCGGGGGCTGGAGGGGAATCTCCACAGTGCTGGCTGGGGGTTTGCCAGCGGGGAAATTGTCGCACGTCGGGCCGTGATACCGCATCGGATTCGTCAACTTTCCTTCGTGATCTTTCCGTGAGGTGACCAGCTGCCGCCGTTGGGCGGCAGCTGATGACCACCCAACGGTCGTGTGGGGAGGGCCGAGCGGAGCACTCGGTCCCGGACCGCCCTGAGCCAGGGCCCCGGCTGGTGCGGTCGGTCACCTCCGCCCGCCATGCGGCGACGATGGGGCCACGCGTTCCCCCGTTGTACCGGGAGCCCACCGCGCCTGTCGCCGACGACGCGTCACTCTTCGTGTTCGAAGCGGGTGGTGGGGACCAGGGGTCGGGAAGGCGGGGTCGGGAGGGTGTCTCCGGGGCCCGCGCGGGGTAAGCCCGGGAAAGCCACGCCCAACCGGGGTGGGCGACTCCGGGGAGCGGAGCCATTTGTCCCCGGAAGAGTGGTTTGAACTGACGTCAGCGCGGCACTCTACAGCGAAGACAGAGGTGCGTTAGCACACTACACACGGTAGTAATCGAATCACCCCTGCGGGGGGCTGCTGATGGGGTCGGCGGGCAGATACTCTGCGCCGAAACCAGATCGGGGAGGTGTCATGGCCGGCTCACTGGACATGCGGAAGTTCCTGTGGCAGAGCGATGAGCCGTTGTCGTCGACGCCGCAGGTGCCGGCGCCGCGGAACGGCGAACTGCCCAGGGTCTCCGAGGAACAGGTGCACCGGGCGCGGGTGGCGGTGGCGGCCGGCGCGACCGGAGCGGAGGACTGCCGGTTGCTGCTGGACATGCTCGGCCTGACACCCGGCGAGGACGGGGTGCCGCCCGTGCGGCGGTGACCACGACGTTGGTAGCGGCGGGGGTGGGCGCGTTGGCGCCCACCCCCGCCGCGTGTTCGGCGCCGGGGCGCCGAACCAGGCGCGCACCCCCCGGAGCGCGACTGATCTCGGGTTGGCGGCCGCGAAGGCATCGGTGATCTCGAAACGCGGCGACCGTCCCGGGGGAAACATACCGACCGGTCCCTTTCCCGGCAACGGGTCGCGTATCGGCAGTAATGGTTCCGGCGTGCGGCTTACTCGTTCGGGCCACCAATGTGGGTGACACGGTAACTTTGTTGATCACCGACCGATGTCGTCGGTGTGGGCCTCGGCCGGGGTCCACCTGTCCGTGTTTCCCCATGTTGGAGCCGCAATGCCGCAGCAACATCGGGCCAGGGTCACCCGCGAGGCCATAGTGCTGGCCGCCGCCAGGGAGTTCGCCCGTCTCGGGTTCGGGGCCACCTCGCTGAACATCATTCTGGAACGGAGCCGGGTTACCAAGGGCGCCTTCTATTTCCACTTCCCGTCGAAAGAGGCGCTCGCCCAGCACTTAATTGACCATTCAAGGAGGGGGTGGATGGAAATCGAGCGGCACCGGCTGCGTGCCGCGTCCGACCCGCTGCGCACCGTGGTCCTCATGGTCGACGACTACGCCCGCCTGTTGACCGAGGACGAGCTCGCCTGGGCGGGGATCCGCCTCCTGGGGGAGGACGGCGGACCCGGTGAGCTGTTCGGGGCCTGGTACGTCAGTTGGGAGGGGTTGCTGCGCCGGTTGTTGACCGACGCCGGGCGGAGGGGACTGCTGCGGCCCGGCGTCGACCCGGGGGATGTGGCCGGTGTGATCGCCGCCGGTGTCGTGGGGGCGAGAGCCGTGTCGCACGGCACCGCCGGGAGCGGCGATCTCGCGGATCGGGTCTCCCGCCTCTGGCGCGTGGTGCTGCCCGGTGTGGCCACGGCGGGGTGGTGGAGCGAGTTCCAGGGCAGCGACCCGGCTCTCGTCGGTGCCTGACGCCGTCCGCCCTCCCCGGTGGGGCAACGGGGCGCGGCCGGGTGGGGCGGGCGACGGGGCCGGGTGGCCGATCGGGGCCCGCGCCGGCACCGGGTCGCCATCCGGGCGGCCCCACTCGTTCCCTACGCCGAACGGAGTAATCTGGCGAGTGACCAGCGCCACGTTCGCGATGTTGTTCGCCCGTGGCACTTCGGGAGGGGGGCGCGCGCCGGGGCGCCGCGGAGGGCTTGAAGGGTCAAAATGCCCTCTGACCAGCGGAGATGCCCTCGATCGCCGGGACGGGGAAGGGGTTGTCGTTCGCGTGCCCCGAGGGGTCGCGGGCCTCTGACCACCCGTTTTGGCATTCACCTCGAACGTGTCCTAAGCTATGCGTGCTCCCAACGAGAGAAGTTAACAAAATCGTTGAGGGCGAGGCCGGGTCAGGCTAGTCCGGCCACGCTCCCATCGTCTAGCGGCCTAGGACGCCGCCCTTTCAAGGCGGTAGCGCGGGTTCGAATCCCGTTGGGAGCACGGCACAACACAAGGCCATCAAGGCCCCGTGGCGCAGTTGGTTAGCGCGCCGCCCTGTCACGGCGGAGGTCGCGGGTTCGAGTCCCGTCGGGGTCGCCAGAGCTATCGGTCAGCATGACCGGGAGCGAACGGCCAGGTAGCTCAGTTGGTACGAGCGTCCGCCTGAAAAGCGGAAGGTCGCCGGTTCGACCCCGGCCCTGGCCACAGCGGACGAGCAGCAACGAGAGGGCTCCACCCAGCAGGGTGGGGCCCTTCGTCGTGCGTGCCGGACGCGGCCCCGCCTGCGTGCTGGTCCCAGGCGGACGCGCGTTGCTGGCCCGGGGAACCGACTCGCGAAGGGTGCGGCTTCCGCACCCGACCTCCCCGCACCTCCGATCCCGCGCACCGGCCGTGGTGGGCCAGCTGGCGCCGCCGGCCGGTTCTCGCGCCACCCAGGGGCGGCCGCTGCCCGGCGGGACGCGCTCCCCCGCCGTCCGCTCGCGCGTGCGGCCCAGTGCGGGACCGTGCCGACACGCTCGTCCGGTCTCCCGTCCGGGGTGGCGGTGCCTCCCCGGCCCGTCCGAGCACGCCGAGTGGGATGCCACGTGCCCGGCGGTCGAGGAGCCCTCGCCCGCCCCCCGGTGCGAGGCGGTGACCCGCTCCGGCCACCCGCGGTGGCCCACTGGACCAACGCTGGTCGTGGCGCGCCCCCGTGTCCGGCTGGGCTCCGGGGAGGCGAGGAGGGGGAGGGAGCGAGCCGGGCGAGTGGCGGCGGGGCCGGCGAACCCGTCCACGGGAGCGCGTGTCGGCGTGGAGCGCCAGCCTCGACGGAGTAGCAGGTGTGACTCTGCGCTGATCGCGGGTCGCCTCGGTCGATCGCGCGGCCGGTTCGGCACCGCCGATGGCGGAGCGGGCTGAGCCGTTCGTCGCGCCCGCCTACGCTGATCGTTTCGATCCGATAACAGACGGTCACCGGCTTCTGGTTCCGCTGCGTGACGGCCCTCCGCCGAGAGCTCGACACCTGTCAGGACCGCGCGGAGTGCAAGTCCGAAGATCAACTCTGTCGAGGGACATGTTCGCAGCGGTGCGTGACTTGATCCGTCTCTTCGAAGGTTTTTTCTCGCCTCGAACGAACGATTGTCAGCCGTCTGATTCGGAACGCTGCGCCGTGAGCCGGGTGGTTGACTGCGCCCGGTGGTGCCGCGGGTCGCCGCTCGCCGTCGCGGACGTGCGGACACCGGGGCACCGCCGGGATGCCTGGCAAGAATGGGAAAGGCTGGGGGTTCATCAGCGTGCACACGCAGCGCACCGTTCGGTTCTCGCGAAGCTTCCAGGACGGGACGGGTACCACCGCTACCGGCGTACTGTCCGGACCAATCTCCCTCGACACCGCACAGGACACGACGACCCTGCCACTGGCGAGGCCCACGTTCGCCACCGCCGCAGCGGAGGAACCCCGGGCGAGCGCCCCGACGGGGCGACCCCCGACAGCGGTCGACGGTGGGCATCCGCATCCGCATCCGCATCCGACTCCACCGTGTCCGCCCTCGCCCTCCGCTCGACCAACGACGGGTTGGGAACGCCGGCACCGCACCGGTGTGGTGCTGGCCGACCAGCTGATCACCGTGGCGGTCGCGCTCGGGGCCGCCCTCGTCCTCGGTGGCGGTCCCTCCGAGGTGGCCCCGGCGGTCGCGTTCACCCTCGCCGGCGTCACCTGGGTGACGGTGACGCTCGCGATGGTGGGCTGCCGGGTGTGGGAACCGCGCGTACTCGGGCAGGGCGCCGAGGAGTACCGCCGCCTCGGTCGGGTGCTGCTCACCACGATGGTCTTCCTCGCACTGGCCGCGATGGCGCTCGACACGCCAGCCCTGCGGCCCTGGATCTTCGGTGTGGTCCCGGTTCTCGCCGGCGGGCTCATCCCGGCGCGGTACCTGCTGCGGCAGGCGCTGCACCGTCGGCGTCGTCGCGGCGAGTGCCTGTTGCCGGTGCTGGCCGCCGGTGGGGCGGGGGCGTTGGCCGACCTCATCGACCGGACCCGGCGGGAACCGCACTACGGCTGGCGGGTGGAGGCGGTGTGCCTGTCCACCGCACCGACCGCCCCACTCGACGGCTGTGTCGGTGAGGTGGGCGGGGTTCCCGTCGTCGGAACGGTGGAGGACGTGGCCGCCCGCGTCGAACGCGGTGGTTACCGGGTGGTGGCCCTGGCCCCCGACCCCTACTGGACACCGGCTCGGGTGCAACGGCTCGCCTGGCAGTTGGAGGACAGCACCGCGGAGATGGTGGTCGCCCCCATGCTGCTCGAGGTGACGGGCCCCCGGCTGCACGTCGCCCCGGTCTTCGGGCTGCCGCTCCTGCGGGTCAGCGCTCCCTGCCTGACCGGCGCCCGCCGGGTGGTGAAGAACCTGGTGGACTGCCTGCTCGCCGCGGTGCTGCTCGTGCTCACCCTGCCCCTCCTGCTGGTGATAGCCCTGCTCGTCGTCGTGGACTCCGGTGGCCCCGTGCTCTACCGGCAGCGACGGGTCGGGCGGCACGGCCGCATGTTCACCATGCTCAAGTTCCGCAGCATGGTCGTCAGGGCCGATGACCAGCGGGCCGCGCTGGTGGCGGCGAACCGGGGCGCCGGCCCGCTGTTCAAGATGCGTTCCGATCCGAGGGTGACGCGCCTCGGAGCGGTCCTGCGCCGGTACTCCCTGGACGAACTCCCCCAGCTGGTCAACGTGCTGACCGGGTCGATGTCGCTGGTGGGGCCCCGCCCGCCCCTCCCGGAGGAGGTGGCCTGCTACGACGCGGCGGCGCACCGGCGCCTGATGGTGAAGCCGGGGCTCACCGGGCTGTGGCAGATCAGCGGCCGGAGCGACCTGTCGTGGGAGGAGTCGGTGCGGCTCGACCTGCGGTACGTCGAGAACTGGTCACTCGCCCTCGACTTCGTGATCCTCTGGAAGACGGGCTGGGCCGTGGTGCGCGGCCAGGGGGCGTACTGATGGACACCTGCCGACTGTGCGAGCGCCCCGACCTGCGCGGCGTGCTCGACCTGGGAGCGACGCCCCCCTGCGAACGCTTCCTCGGACCGAGCGAACTCGACCTGCCCGAACCCACCTACCCGCTGCATCTCAGGGTCTGCTCCTCCTGCCTGCTCGCCCAGCTCCCCGCCTTGGTCACCCCGGAGGAGACCTTCACCGAGTACGCCTACTTCTCCTCCTTCTCGGTGTCCTGGGTGCGGCACGCCGCGCGGTACGTCGCCGACGCGGTGGCGCGGCTGGGCCTGGGGCGCGACTCCTTCGTCGTCGAGGCCGCGAGCAATGACGGTTACCTGCTCAGGCACCTGGTCGAGCGGGGCGTCCGCTGCCTCGGGGTAGAACCGGCGCGCAATGTCGGCGCCGTGGCCAGGGAGAACGGTGTGCCGACCCTCACCGAGTTCCTCGGACCGGAGACCGCCGCCCGGATCCGGGACGAGCACGGCCCGGCCGACCTGGTCGTGGCCAACAACGTCTACGCGCACGTCCCCGACATCCGGGGCTTCACCGCCGGCCTGCGCGGTCTCGTCGCGGACGACGGCTGGGTGAGCATCGAGGTCCAACACCTGCTGAGCCTCGTCAGGCACTGCCAGTTCGACACCATCTACCACGAGCACTTCCAGTACTACACGGTGCGATCGGCGCAACAGGCGCTGGCGACCGGCGGGCTCGTGGTGGTCGACGTGGAGCTGTTGCCCACGCACGGTGGGTCGATCCGGCTGTGGGCACGCCCGGCCGACGCCGCCGGACCGCCCTCGGCGGCGGTGCTGGAGGTGCTCGCGGCGGAGGCGGACGCGGGCCTGCACACGGCGGACGGTCACCTGGGGCTCGCCGAGGACGTGCACCGCATCCGGGCCGACCTCCTGACGTTCCTCCTGGAAGCGCGTCGGTCCGGGCGGACGGTCGTCGGGTACGGCGCTCCTGGCAAGGGGAACACCCTGCTGAACCACTGCGGGATCCGACCCGACCTGCTGCCGTACACGGTGGACCGCAACCCCTACAAGCACGGCCGTTACACGCCGGGCGCCCGCATCCCGGTGCACCCGCCGGAGCGGCTCGCGCTGGACCGCCCGGACTACGTGCTGGTGCTGCCGTGGAACCTGCGGGACGAACTGGTGGACCAGCTCGCCCACGTGGCCGACTGGGGCGGCCGGTTGGTGTTCCCCATCCCCAGGCTCGAGGTCGTCGATCCCCGGTCCGCGCAGGGCCAGCCCGTGGTGAGGAGCCAACGATGAAGGTCGTGTTGTTCTGCGGCGGCCACGGCATGCGGATGCGTGTCGGGACCACCGACGAGCTGCCCAAACCCATGCACCCGGTGGGCCCACGGCCGTTGCTGTGGCACGTGATGCGCTACTACGCCCACTTCGGGCACACCGAGTTCGTGCTGTGCCTGGGGTACGGGGCCGAGCACATCAAGAACTTCTTCCTCACCTATTCCGAGACCGCGTCCAACGACTTCGTGCTGCGCGGCGGACGGGTGCAGCTGCGCTCGTCCGACATCCGCGACTGGACCATCGAGTTCGTCCACACCGGACTGGACTCCCCCATCGGGGAGCGGTTGCGCCGGGTCAGGCACCTCGTGGAGGACGAGGAGCTGTTCCTCGCCAACTACGCGGACGTGTTGACCGACGCCCCGCTGGACCGGGTCGTGGAACGGGTCCGCCGCGGCGATGTCGCGGCCGGGATGATGGTCGTCCCCCCGCAGTCCTCGTTCCACTGCGTCGAGCTCGGCGAGGACAGCAGGGTGGGCGCGATCACGCCCGTCAGTCGGCTGCCGATCTGGGAGAACGGCGGCTACTTCGTGTTGCGCCCCGAGGTGTTCGATCACCTGCCCCCCGGCGGCGACCTCGTCGAGGACGCCTGCGGTGAGCTGGCGAAGCGGGGACGGTTGCTGGCCTACCCGCACCGGGGGTTCTGGGCCCCGGCGGACACCGTCAAGGAAAGGGTCGCCCTCGACCGCGCCTACGCGGCCGGAGAACGGCCCTGGATGCTGTGGGACGTCGACGGGGCGTCCGAGGCGCGGCGTCCGGTGGCGGCCCCGTGATCGGCCTGCGCCCGGAGCGGGTCGACCGGGTCCTGGTGCTGGGGGCGCACTGCGACGACATCGGCATCGGGGCGGGCGGGACGTTGCTGTCGCTGTGCTCGTCCCGTCCAGGGCTCGCGGTGGACGCCCTGGTCTGCACCGGCGGCGGCGGTGACCGGGAGGCCGAGGAGCGGAAGGCGCTGGCCGCCCTCTGCGGTGGGGCCGACCTCTCGTGCCGGGTCCTGGACCTGCCCGACGGCCGCCTCCCGGCCCACTGGTCCGAGGTCAAGGACGCGTTGGAGCGCCTCGCCTCGACCCTGGCCCCCGACCTCGTGTTCGCCCCGGCCGCCCACGACGCGCACCAGGACCACCGCACCCTCGCCGCCCTGGTGCCCACCGTCTTCCGGGACCACCTCGTGCTCGGTTACGAGATCCCCAAGTGGGACGGCGACCTCCTCCAACCGGCGGTGTTCGTGCCGCTGAGCGAGGAGTGCGCCCGGGCCAAGAGCCGGATCCTGGGCGAGTGCTACCCGTCGCAGGCGGACAGGCACTGGTTCGACCCCGAGACGTTCCTGGGCCTCGCGAGGGTCCGAGGGGTACAGAGCAGGGCCAGATACGCCGAAGGCTTCTTTGCGGACAAGTTCGTGCTGAACGGAGGCACCCCATGCGCGTGCTGGTGACCGGGCACCAGGGATATCTGGGCAGCGTCGTGGCGCCGATCCTGGCGGGGGCGGGGCACGAGGTGGTGGGTCTGGACTCCGGGCTGTTCGCCGACTGCGTGCTCGGCCCGGCGGTGCCCGACCCGGTGGGCTACACCACCGACATCCGCGACGTCACCCCCGGCCAGCTGGCGGGGGTCGACGCGGTGGTGCACATGGCGGCGCTGTCGAACGACCCGTTGGGCGCGCTGACCCCGGAGGTGACCTACGAGGTCAACCACAAGGCCTCGGTGCGACTGGCCAGGCTGGCACGGGAGGCGGGCGTCCGCCGCTTCCTCTACGCCTCCACGTGTTCGGTGTACGGGGCCGCGGGTGACGCACTGGTCGACGAGGACGCCCCGCTGCGCCCGGTCACGCCGTACGCGACGAGCAAGGTGATGGTCGAGGACGACGTTCGCGACCTCGCCGACGACGACTTCACCCCGGTGTTCCTGCGCAACGCCACCGCCTTCGGCGCCTCGCCCCGGATGCGCGCCGACATCGTGTTGAACAACCTGGTGGGTCACGCCGTGCTGACCGGTGAGGTGCGGGTCCTCTCCGACGGCACCCCGTGGCGGCCGTTGGTGCACGTCCGGGACATCGCCGCGGCGTTCCTTGCGACGTTGGAGGCACCGAGGGCCGCGGTGCACGGCGAGGCCTTCAACGTCGGTACCTCCGCGAACAACCTGACCGTCGCGGACATCGCCCGCCGGGTGGTGGACGCGGTGCCGGGTTCCCGGCTCGTCATCACCGGGGAGACCGGCGGTGACCCCCGGTCGTACGTGGTCGACTTCTCCCGCATCATGTCGCGGCTGCCCGCGTTCGAGCCGAGGTGGGGGGTGAGCGCCGGCGCCGAGGAGCTGTCCGCCAGCTACATGGCCTACGGCCTGACCCAGGACGGGTTCCGCCGGCGTTTCACGCGGCTCGCCAGGCTGTCCGAGCTGCGTGCCGACGGCGTGGTCACCGAGGACCTGCGGCCGGCTCCGGCGGGGGCCCCGCTGTGAGCGCCCCCGTCGACCGCTCGACGTCAGCCTCCCGCCACCAGCCTGTCGCGCAGTTCCTCCCACCCGCCGGCAGTCGCGTCACGTGCGCTGACGACGCTCACGGGCAGCGGCCACACCACCCCCAGGCCGGGGTCGTCGTAGCGCACGGCGACATCGGCCGAGGGGTCGTGGGTGGCGTCGATCCGGTAGCAGACGTCGGCGACGTCGGTGAGCGCCTGGAAGCCGTGCAGGAAACCGGCCGGCACGTAGAGCTGGGAGAAGGAGTCGTCGTCGAGCCGGAACGCCTCGTACTCCCCGAAGGTCGGCGAGTCGGGCCGGGCGTCGACCACCACGTCGTACACCGCTCCTCGGGCGCAGCGCACCAGTTTGGACTCGCCCCGGCCGATCCTGCCGTGCAGTCCGCGCAGCACACCTCGGCGGGACCGCGACTGGGAGTCCTGGCGGAACGCGGTTCCGTCGACACCGTGTTCGGCCGCGACGTCCACGTCGAAGGTGCGGGTGAACAGGCCCCGGTCGTCGTGGTGGGGAGTGGGCACGAAGAGCAGCACCCCTGGAAGCCGACCCGGCCGGACACGCATGGCCGCCATTGTCCACAGTGGTCCACCCGGGTCGGCGGCAGGGGTGGGCGGAACCGCCGTGGCCAGGGAAGGCGGCTCGCGCGATGACCCGGTTCGACTGCCGCTGGTGCGGCACCAGCGCGCCCCAGCCCGTCCTGGACCTCGGGGAGCAGCCGCCCTGCGACCTCTTCCCCTCGGTCGTCGACGGCGGCCCTGATCCCCGTTGGCCGCTGCGGATGGGCTGGTGCCGGGAGTGCGGGCTGGCGCAGCTCCTGGAGGACCCGGGCATTCCCGAGCGGGCCAGGGGGGTGGAGCCGGCGGCGCTCGCCCGCCAGGCCGAGGAGGCGGTGTCCCGGGTGGCCGCCGAGGGCTGGCTACCGGACCGTGGGGGTTTCCTGGAGTTCGGCAGCCCGCACGGAGGTTCCTGGTCGCTCCTGCTCACCCATCGGGGGCTCACGCCGACGGCTCCTGGCGCGGCCTCCGACCTGGTCCTGGACTGCTTCGGGATGATGCACCACCCCGACCAGGCCGCCGCCCTGCGACGCCGGGTGCGAGCCCTCGCGGAGGACGGGGTGCTCCTCGTGCAGTTCCACAGCCTGGCCGCGATCCTGCGCGGCGACCAGTGGAACGCGCTGCGGCACGGCCACTTCGCCTACTACTCCACGGCGGCGCTCGTGACGATGCTCGGCCAGCTCGGTGTCGTCGTCCGGAGGGCCTGGCGGTTCGACCTCTACGGGGGGACCGTCCTGCTCGCCTGCGCCCGACGTGGCACCCAGGACGACAGCGTGCGGGCGCTCCTCGCGGAGGAGGCGGCGCTGGGGGTCGGTGACCCACGACACCTGCGGGCGCTCCAGCACGCGGTGACCCGGGACGTCGAGAGCCTCCGGTCCTGGCTCGCCGAGGGCAGGGCGTTGGGCCGGCGCGTGGTCGGTTACGGGGCGGGCTCCCGCGCGGTGCCGCTGCTGTGCGCGGCCGGCGTCGGCCCCGACCTGCTGCCGTTCGTCGCTGACGCGTCGGTGTCGAAGGACGGTCGGCGGTTCCCCGGCAGCCGGGTTCCCATCGTCGCACCGAACCGGCTGCGTTCCCGGCGTCCCGACGTCGTCCTGGTGTTCCTGCCCGAACTGCTGCCCGAGGCCCGGGCCGCCCTGCCCTGGGTCGAGGAGTCCGGGGGCCGTTGGGGCGCTGTCGACCGGCTGCCGCCCTGGCTGCCGCGACAGCGGGCGGACACCGCGGCGGCCGAGGTGACCAGGGTGGGGAGGAACGGATGAGCGACCCGGTCGCGGCTCCTCCGATCAGCGTCGGCCTGCCCGTGCGCAACGGTGAGCCCTACCTGGAGGCGGCGCTCAGGTCGCTGCTCGACCAGCGGGACGTCGACTACGAGCTGATCGTGGCCGACAACTGCTCGACCGATGCCACCGCCGACATCGTCGGGGACCTCGCCCGAGGCGACGCCCGCGTCCGCTACCTGCGGCGGGCCCGGGACATCGGCGTGATGGGCAACCACAACCGGCTGGTGGGGGAGGCCCGGGGCGGGCTCTTCGCCTGGGCGGCGGCGGACGACGTGTGGCGCCCCGACCGCCTCGCCCGGCTCGCCGCCGCGCTCGCCGACCGACCCGAGGTCGTGCTGGCGTCGTCCTCGGCGACCGAGATCGGCCCGGACGACGGGGTCCTCGGCTCCTGGCACAACGAGTGCCGGGTCGACCACCCCGACCCGGCCGTGCGGGTGCGGGACCTGTTGGAGGTGCCGCATCACAACTACTACTGCTACGGCCTGGTCCGCCGGCACGTGCTGGCGAGCACGATGCTGAACCCGCCGATCAAGGCGGGGGACCGCGTGCTGGTGGCCGAGCTGGCTCTGCGGGGCCCGTTCGTCCACCTGGACGAGGAGCTGCTGCTGCACCGGATCCACCCCGACCGGATCAGCGAACGGGTCGACCCCCGCGAGTTCTACCGGAGCCAGCGTCCCGGTCGGCGGTCGCTCGTGCTCCCCAACGTGGAGGAGGGCGGCTGGTTCCTCCGGGCCGTCCTCCGATCGCCGCTGTCCCCGGGCCAACGGCTGGCGGCGTTGGCCGCGTTGCGGCCGTGGCTCCGGGACAACGCGGTGCCCATGGCCCGCAACGTCGCCAGGGCGGCGGTGGACGCGGGTCGACGGCTCGCCGGGGCGGCCGACCGGTCATCCAGGCCCCGGGGCTGAGAGAGCGGGCTCGGCACGGGACGACTTCCTGGTCCCGGCCGGGAGCCCGCCGACCTCGCGCCCGGGACGACACGAGAGGTACGGGAAGCGGAGATGGACGCGGTGCAGGTACTCCGGGTGCTCGCCCGCCGGTGGCGGCTCACCCTGGCGCTGGGTGCCCTGCTCGGCGGGGTGCTGGCCGCGGTGGCGGTCGCGGTTCCACCGCAGCAGCGGGTCACCGCCGTGCTGCTGGCCATCACGGAGCCGGGACCGGAGGGGGGCAACCCCTTCGCGCGAGTGGACCGAGCCCAGGAGCAGGCCGCGACGCTGGTCAGGACGGTGCTGACGGCACCGGGTGCCGATGAACGCCTCGCGGCCGCCGGGGTCGTGGGTGACGTGGAGGTCAGCAACGACGACGTCCAACTGGGTGGGGCGAGCGCGTTCCTCACCGTCACGGTGACGGCGGAGACCGGCCCCCGTGCGAACGCCTCGGTGGCCCGGGTGATCGATCTCGCCGGCGCCGAGCTCCGGGAACGCCAGGAACGGGCCGGTGTCACCGCCGGTGAGCTGGTCGTGCTCAGCGAGGTGGTCGCACCCGGGAACGCGGTCACGACCCGGGGCGCGCAGCTGCGCGCCCTCGGCCTGCTCGGTGCGCTGGGGGCGGCGGCGCTCACCGCCGTGGTCCTGCTCGTGGACCGCCGGAAGCCCGGACCCGGGGAGCGCGGGGCGGGGGACCCGCCCGAGCCGACCCCCCGGCGGGGCGGTGGCGAACGGACCGCCGCCTCGGCACCGGGGGACGGGGCCGTGGCGGACCGCGTCGGCGTGACCCCGGAGCGGGTGGCCGGCGGGTGACCTGGGGGCTGGCGGAGCGGCCGGTCAGCCACCCGCTCCCGCGCGGGGAAACGGGCACCGGCCGGTGGCGCGCACCGGTCGGTGCCGTCCTCGCGGTGTTCGCGCTGCTGCTGGCACTGCCCCAGAACCTCGTCGTGGTGGGGGGAGCGGGCGGGGTCACCCCGGCTCGGCTGCTCGCCCTCGCCTGCCTGCTGTGGTGGCTGGTCGCGGTGGTGGGCGGGCTCCGGAGGTCCACGGGCGCGAACCCGGTGACCCGCGCGCTGCTGGGGTTCCTGGTGCTGGTGCTCACGGCGCACGCCCTCGCCACCCTCGATGGTGGCGGAGTCGGCGCGGACCGGATCGTGGAGACCGACCGGGCGCTGTTGGCCCTCGTCCCGGCGATCGGGGTCGCGTTGCTCGCCTCGGACGGGGTTCGCGGTCGCCGTGAGGTGAGGTGGGTGCTGGGGGCACTCGTGCTCGGCACCACCGCGTCGGCCGGGGCGGCGGTGGTCCTCTTCACGGTCGGCGTCGACCCGCGACCGCTGCTGGAGGTACCGGGCCTGGAGCTCGCCCCGCTGTGGGACGCGGATCTCGCCAGGGGCGGCCTGGTCCGGGCGATGGGGTTCGCGCACCACCCCATCGAGCTGGCCGCGCTCGCCGCGATGGCACTGCCGCTCGCCATCCACCTGGCCGGTCACGGCCGGCGGCCCTGGCTGTGGTGGGGGTGCGCCGCCCTGCTGGCCCTCGGAGTCCTCACCACGATCTCCCGCACCGGGCTGCTCGGGGTGGCCGTGGTCCTCGTCGCCCTGCTCCCCCGGATAGGGCTGCGGCGGTGGGTGTCGTTGGGGTTCGGCCTGGTTGGGGCGTTGGTGGTGGTGGTCACCGCCTGGCCCCGGCTGGCGGAGGTCCTCGCCGCCACGGTCCTCGGGTCCCGAACGGACAACAGCGTGCGCGGCCGGTTGGAGGACTACACCTACGTCGCCGGTCGCCTCGCCGAGCACCCGTGGTGGGGGCAGGGCTTCGGGACCTACCTGGCGCCTCCACAGCCCTACCTCGACAACCAGTACCTGCTGACGCTCGTCGAATCCGGGCCGCTCGGGCTGCTCGGGCTGCTCGTCCTGCTGGCCACGCCCCTGCTGCTGGCCCGCCGGGTCGCGGGGGGCGCCGTGGGGAGTGGTGACGGGGACGCGACGGGCGAGGCGACGCGGGATCGGGACACCGGTTGGGCACTGGCCGTCGCGCTGCTGGTCGGCGTCTGCTGCCTCGGCACCTTCGACGCGCTGGCCTTCCCCCAGTTCCAGGGTTACCTGTTCCTCCTCATCGGCCTGGTCGGTGCCGTGTCCTCCCCGGCCGTGTCGGCCCGTGCCAGGTCTCCGCGCTCGACCGACCACCCCACCAGGAAGGGATGAGCACGTGCACGTTGGTCCAGACGTCCTCGTCGCCGTCGTGACCCACCAGTCGGCGGAGGACCTGCCCGGGTTGCTGGAGTCACTCCCGGCGGCCATGCGCGGTGTCGGGCGGTGGCGACTGGTGATCGC
Source organism: Actinoalloteichus caeruleus (assembly GCF_049311605.1). Lineage (NCBI taxonomy): Bacteria > Bacillati > Actinomycetota > Actinomycetes > Pseudonocardiales > Pseudonocardiaceae > Actinoalloteichus > Actinoalloteichus caeruleus. The sequence continues at coordinate 5,837,197 of NZ_CP186005.1, read as the reverse complement.
CGACAACCACTCGACGGACGGGACGCTCGACGTCGCCCGCCGCCTCGCGCCCTACGCCCACCTGTTGCCGTTGGGGGCGAACCTGGGTTACGCGAGCGGGGTGAACGCCTGCGCCGCGCTCGCCACCCCGGCGGAGGGCCTGCTGGTGCTCAACGCGGACGTGCGTCTCGATCCAGGCTCCGTCCTGCCCCTCGCGGCCGCGTGCCAGCCCGACAGCGGCGCCGTGATCCCGACGTCGTCCGGCCCGGGAGGCCGAGGTCGGAGCGGTGACCGAGCCCGCGATGAGGCGTGGGGCGGTGTCGGGGTGGCGGCACCCGCGGTCCGCGACGGTGCCGGACGGCCAGAACCGACGATGCGCCGCCGCCCCAGCCCGGGACGGGCCTGGGGTGAAGCCCTCCTCGGCGGGTGGGCGGGCCGCTTCCCCGCCCTCGGGGAACGCATCGACCCCACCGGCCAGGAGGAACCGGGCTGGGCGAACGGAGCGGTGCTCTTCGTACCGGCCCACGTGCGGCGGCGTATCGGACCCTGGCGGGCGGACCTCTTCCTCTACTCGGAGGAGGTGGACTACTGCCGGCGGGTGACCGACGCGGGTTGGCGGATCGCGCGGGTGCCGGAGGCGACCGCGGTCCACCTCGGCGGGCAGGTGTCCTCCACCCCGGCGCTGTGGGCGCAACTGGTCACGAACCGGGTGGTGCACGTGGCGCGGTGGGACGGCCGTCGGGCGGCGCGGTTGGTCTGGAGCGCCCTGCTCGTGGGGCAGTTGGTCCGGATTCCCCTCCGGCGGCGGGTCCACCGCCGGGCGTTGCGGGAACTCTGGGCGGGCCGTGGCCGGCTCCTCGCCGGGCACCCCACCCACCCGGCCGCCGGCCCGGACTTCGGGACCCACCGGCGGACCACCCCCTGGCCGTTGGAGGTGTCCCGGTGAGCGATCCCAACCGGCGGGCACCGGTGGAGTTCCCCCGCCTGGCGAAGGACCTGCTGCGACGGCTGGTCGGACGCCACGTCGTCGCGGAGCGCTGGTACCGGCTGCGCTACGCGGCCACCAGACGGGCGGCGCGGGCCGAGGAGGACGCCGAGGTGGAGCGGCTGTCGACGGTGGTGGCCCCCGTCCCGGAAGCCACCGTCGTGGTGGTCATCCCCACGTACCGCCGACCGGGTCGCCTGCTCGCCGCGGTGCGGAGCGCCCTCGGCCAGACGGTCCGGGACGTCGCGGTCCTCGTGGTGGACGACGGCGGCGGTGAGGTCGGAACGCTGCCACCGGACCCCCGGCTGCGCCTGATCAGGCTCGGGCGGAACCACGGGAGCTGTGGTCTCGCCCGCAACGTGGGGATCAGGCTGTCCCGGTCGCCCTTCGTGGCCTTCCTGGACGACGACAACACGTGGCGGCCGGACCACCTGGAGCGCGCGCTCCGCGCCCTGCGGGAGGAGCCCGGCCCGGGGCTGGCCTACACGGCGGTGCGCCGCCTCCGTGCGGACGGTTCCCAGCTGGACATCATCGGCCGCGAGTTCGACCGGCGCGCCCACACCGACGACTCGTGGGCGGACTCGAACTCCATCGTCGTGACCAGGAGCCCCCTCGTGCGCTTCGACCCGTGGGCCCGGCCCCGGTCGGTCAACCCGAAGGAGGACTGGGAGCTGGTGCACCGGCTCTCCCGGCGGATGCGGGTCACTTACGTACCGGTGGTGACGGTGGACTACGCCGTGCACCGGGGGAGCTACTTCACGGACTGGGGTGAGCGGTCGGGCGCCGGGGCGTGGAACGGGACCGGCCCGGGCGCGCGGCCGCCTGCCGCGGCACCCCTCGCGTTGCCGGCGGGACGGGAGGGGGCGGGCCCGCCTCGGCCGGCGCGAGCGCCCGAGGCGGGACCCGGGCGCGCCGGGTCCCCGGAGGCCAGGACGGGGCCGGTCGACGACGGGCGCGAGGACCCGAGGGTGGTACCCCGCCCGGGAGGGGTGCCCTGGTCACCGCCGTCCGGTCCGATGCGTCGGCCGGTGGCGCCACCCGTCCGCGTCGAGGAGGGGACGGCACCACCCGAGCTGACCGGGCGGTGCGGGGTCCCCGAGGGCGGGTGGCCGGAGGAGTGGTTCGCGGGCCCGGGCCAGGGTGGCCGATCGCCCGCCGGTGGAGCGCCGCCGGCACCCGGTGCCCCGGTTCCCGGGGCACCGGGGGACGGGCGCCGGCCACCGTTACCGGGGGAACCGGGATGAGGGGCCTGGAACGGGGCGAGGTGTCCGCCGAGTCGGGTCGGGACGGCTCCCCCGACCCTCCGACGTCCTCCCACCCGTCCGACGCGGCTCGTCACCTCGGCCAGGAGGACGGCGGTGCTGGCCTGGGGGCGCGAGTGCGCCGCGGCCTGGGCCTGAGCCTGGCCAACACCCTGCTGTCCAGGGTGGGCACCTTCGCGATGGGGATCGTGCTGGCCAGGCTGTTGGCGCCGGACGAGTTCGGCGTGTACGCGGCGGCCCTGGTCGTCCAGCACCTGCTGCTCGCGGTCAACGACCTCGGTGCGGCGGCCGCGCTGGTGCGGCAACCGGGCAGCGGCAGGAGCGCCGTCAGGCCGCTGCTGCCGACCGCCTGGACCCTGTCCGTCCTGTGGGGCCTCGTGGGTTTCCTGCTGTGCCTGCTCTCGGCGCCGCTGCTCGCCGAGGCGCTCGGTAGTCCGGAGGCCACCGGGGTGATCCGCCTGATGTCGGTCAACGTGGTGCTCGACGGGTTCGCCGCCGTGCCGGGAGCCCTGCTGACCAGGGAACTGGCCCAGGCCCGCCGGCTGGTGGCCGACGTGTCCGGGATGGCGTTGAACCTGGCGGTGACCGGGGCGCTCGCCGTCCTCGGCGCGGGGGCCTGGTCCCTGGCTGGGGGGAACATCGCGGGGACGGCGCTGGTGGTGGTGCTGTTGGTGGTGCTCGCCGGTACCCGGCCGCGTTTCGGCCTCCACCGCGCGCACGCGGCGACGATCACCCGGTGCGGCGCGGCGATGCTGGGTTCCTCGACGGTCCTGGTACTGGCGCAGGCCACCCCGCAGCTGGTCACGGGGACGCTGCTCGGGGCGAGCGCCCTCGGTCTGCTCTACCTCGCCTCCAACGTCGCCAACTGGCCGGCCGCCATCGTCACCGGCACGGTGGAGCGGGTGGCGCTCGCGACGTTCTCCCGGGTCAGGGAACGCGGTGGGGACCTCTCCCGCGCGGTCTCCGGTGTCTTCGGGTTGGTCGGGGTCGTCGTCCTGCCCGGGGGGATCGGTCTCGCGGTGCTCGCCGAACCGCTCGTCCTGGTCCTCTACGGCCCGGACTGGTCCCCGGCCGCGATGGCGCTGTCCGGTCTCGCGGTCGCCGCCGTCGCCCGCGTCGTCTCGGAGCTGGTGTTCAACCTCATGGTGGCCGCGGGTGCCCTGGCGTCCTCCGTCGGCCTGCAACTGGCCTGGCTCCTCGCGCTCGTGCCGTTCAGCTGCGTCGGCGCGTGGTGGTGGGGGTTGACCGGCGTCGCGTGGGCGCAGGCGTTCGTCGCCGCGACCGTCGCGTTGCCGTTGCAGGTGTGGGGAGCCCACCGGGCGGGGGTCCGGGTCCGGGAACTGGCGCGCGGTGTGTGGCCGGCCTCGGTTCTCGGCCTGGTGCTGCTGCTCGCGCTGCTCGCCCTGCGCCTCACCGGTCTCACCGCCGTGGTCGAGCTCGTGGTGGGGGTGGTGCTCGTCGGGGTGATCGTCGTCCTCGGGGGCCTGCGGCAGTACCGGCGCTGCCGCGGGCTGCTGGACGAACCGGCGCGGTGACCCCGCTGAGGAGTGACACCCGGTCAGGTTGTCAACCACGGTCGGACGCCCGACCGGGTCCGCCGTTCGGGGTGGGCCCGCGCTCCAACGGGTGTCACCTACTGCGGTTCCGCCCCGGCGCTGCCATCGTGTGGGCAGGGCGTGTGGAACGGGAGGCGGGTGGGACGAACGTGACCAGGTACGCGGGATGGACGGCGACGTTGTCCACGGCACTGCTCGGCGTGGCCCTCGCGGTCCCGGCGCCGCCCGCGGCGGCGGCGGAGGTCTCCGGGACGGCGGCCGTCGGCACCCCGGAACCGGCGGCGTCCAGCGAGCAGTCCCAGCCAGAGGACGCCGTGCACTGGTCCGAACTCCGCGCCCCCTGGTCCGGGTGGTTCCCGGCGGGGTGGCCGCTGTGGTTCTGGGACTGGGGCGACTGGTACCAGGACGACCGAGGGCCGGTGCCCTCCGGCGAGGTCGAGCCACCCGAGCCGACCCAGGCACCCGGCGGGGCGGGGAGCGATTCGGGCGGTCCCTCCGACGACGACCAGCACGTCGTCCCGGGCAGCGAGAACCCCTTCGAGGCCACCACCGGGATCTACGGAGATCCGGCGACCGAGGCGTGGAAGTGGATCAGCGACAACGCCGGCGACGAACGGGCGACCCTCTTCCTCCGGGACATCGCCTCCCAGCCGGTGGCCAAGTGGATCGGGGGCGGCGGCATCCGCGACGAGGTGAGCCGGTACGTCTCCCAGGCCGGCGCCCGGGGTGAACTGCCGGTTGTCGTCGGGTACAACGTGCCCCACCGGGACTGCGGGGGCCATTCCTCCGGCGGAGCGGCCAACGCGCGGGAGTACCGGCAGTGGCTGCGCGACGAACTCGTCCCGTCCTTCGGCGACACCCCCGCCGTGCTGGTCCTCGAACCCGACTCGTTGATCCACCTGACCTGCCTCTCCGAGGAGCGCCGCCAGGAGCGGCTCGACCTGCTGGGCGAGGTGGTGGCGGAGATGTCGGAGCGGGCTCCCCGGACGTGGGTCTACCTCGACGGTGGGGACGGGCGGCACAACCGCCCCTCCGAGATGGCGCCCCGTCTGGCGGCGGCCGGAGTGGCGGACGCGCGGGGCTTCGCCGTCAACGTGTCGAACTACAACAGCACCGAGGAGGCGGTGGCCTTCGGCGAGGAGGTTCGCGCCCTGTTGTCCTCGGACCACGGCATCGACGCGCACTACGTGATCGACACGAGCCGCAACGGCGCCGGCGCGACCGGGGACTGGTGCAACCCCCCGAACCGGCGGCTCGGGGAACCGCCTCGTCCCGCCACCGGCGACGAGCCGATGGACGCGCTGCTCTGGATCAAGCACCCGGGCACCTCCGACGGTGACTGCGGCTCGGGGGAGGGGACGGTGAGCGGCCTGTTCTACCCCCATCTCGCCCTCGACCTGATGGGCCTCCGCTAGGAGGGCGGTCCGAGGTCGTCGGCGGTCGTCGGCGAGGGCCACCGCCGGTGGCGCCGCGGGTGCTCGACAGCGTGGCCCCGGCGGATGGCACCCACTTCCACGCGGGTGCCGTGCCACCCCGCCGAGCGGAATCGGGGCGGCGCACGCTCATTCGAACCGTTCCGCGTGGACGCCCCGCGAGCCCCGGTGGACTTCCGAGCGCATTTCCACGATGTCGAATTCGTCGGTGACCGAGTCGAACTCCGGTTCTTACCGTGAATAACGGAACAATCACGGCTGTTTTCGGTGGTACGCCCCGTCGGTATGGTGCTGAGGGGTTTCCGAACCGCGGAGGACGGCGATGGTGGCGGAAGGCGAGTACGTCCCTGTTCCCGGTCGAGGTGCCACGTCTCGCCCTCGACGTCCCGGGACGGCGCGAACGTCGGTTCGTCCGAGCGGGGAACCCCGTTCCCGCCGGCGGTCCTCGGCGAAGCACCCGCGAGGTGGGCTGCGGTGAACGCGCCGATCTCCACCGGCACCGCGCACCTCACCCTGTCCCTGGTCGAGTTCGACGTCTGCTGGGAGGTGCTCGGCCTCAACGCGACACCTACGCACCTCGAGGTGCCGAGTCCCGGGAAGACCTGGGAGGAACGTCGGCAGATCGTCCGGGCGGTGCTGTCCGGTCTCACCGCCCGGGGGCTGGCTCGGGGTGGTGCGCCGCACCCCGACCTGGAGTCCTCACTCGGCTTGCTCGCCCACCCTGACTGGGGCCTGCACGGGGGGATCCGGGGGACACGCCAGGTGCGCGCCATCGGTGCCGCGAGGGAACGGCAGGGCGTGGTGGCCGCGCGGCGCGGGGACGAGGTGCGGCTGTGGCCGGCCCCGGTCTGGGAACTCGCGGACCAGCTCGTGGGCCTCGCCGGTGACCGGCCCGCCGGGCCCGGCGAATCGGTCAGCCTGCGCTCAGAGGTCCTCGAGGTGGCGAACAGGCGGGCCACCGACGCCCGGGCGCTGGCCCGCCACCTGGTCGCGGAGGGTGAGCCGCCGGGGCAGGCGCGAGCGCTGGCCGCGATGGTCGACGGGGCGTTCGGTGGCGGGCACTTCGGCGCGGTGGTCCCGGACGGCGGAACCGGGCGCCGGCGGGGCGCCGGCCGGCTCGTGGCGTTCCACGACACCCCCGGTGGTCGGTACCTCCAGCTGCGGCGCCGCACCCCGTCCGGGGCGGAGTGGGTGACGGTGACGCCGGCCGGCAACGCCAGGGTGGCCACCGCCCTGCGGGAGTTGGTCGACGAGGCGCGGGCCGACTGACCGGGGTTCCGCCAGCCGGCCCGCCCGAGCTCAGGCGCTGGTGACCGGGAGGACACCGTCCAACGCGGCGAGCGTCTGGCCGGCGTCCTGCGCGCGCACCCAGGAGCCGACGTCCGGGGACTGCCTGAGCCGCCACCAGCGGGCGATCGCCGCCGCCATCGAGTCCGTGTCGTCCGCCACCAGCCACGGGCCGGCGGGGTCGATCGCGGCCGCCAGCGGGCTCGGCACGAGGGCGGGCACGCCGTTCTCCGCGGCTTCGAGCACCTTCACGCTGACACCGGTGCTGGCCCCGAACCGGGGAACGACCACGAGGCCGACCCGGCGGTAGAAGTCCGAGATGTCGGCCACCCGGCCCGTCGCCACGACCCTCGGGTGGTCCGAGACGGCTTCGGTGCCCCGCCCGGCGAGCACGTAGTCCACGGGAACGCCCAACTGGGTCAGCCGGTGGTGGACGGGGCCGAGCAGCGCGCGGATCGCCCTGGTGTTCGGTGGCCACCCCGCCTTGCCGATGAACCCCACCACTGCCGGGGTTCTCGGTTGTTCCGGCAGCGGCGGCACCGGGGCCCGCCCCCAGCGCGGTTCGGGGGTCCTGGCGGCGGGAACCGAGGGCTCGGCCGGGGCGGGCGCGGCCGTCAGGGGGACGGGAAGCGCGGTGGCGGGAATCCCCCACTCCCGGAGGATGCCCGCATCCGTCCGGGAGAGGGCCAGCACCCGGCCGGCCCGTCCCAGCAGCCACCGTTCCGCGCGGCGGAGGCGCGGGACCTCCCCGAGCGCCCTGAGCGGGAGGGGGGCGTGCTCGGCGGCGACGGCTGACTCCACGTTGTGCGCGACGTGCCCTGCGACGGGGACCCGGGCCGCGTCGGCGAGCAGCAGCGCGGGCCAACCGCTGGTCAGCACCGTTCGTCCCGTCGACCGCTCGGCGAGCAGCCCCGCCGCCTGCGGCCAGCCCTCGAAGGAGGTGAACTTGTGGCACAGGTAGGGCTGCGTCGAGGTCATCATGGCGACGGCGACTCCCCACAGCCGCCGCCGGTCGTGCCGGATCTCCAGGGGGACGGAGCCGGCGGAGCGTTGGACCACGCCCTCGCTCGTCCACTGCCCGGGCGGGCCGGTGACGCACACCACCTCGACCTCGTGCCCCGCCGCCTGGAGGGTCCGCACGAGGCGCCGGTCCACCCAGCTGCCACCGCCCAGGTCCTGCCGTTCCAGCGGGTAGCTCGTGACGAAACAGATCTGGTTCGCGCTCATTGCTCGACTCTCCTGTGCGACGGACGGGCTGGCGGTTCGGAGATCTCGGGTGCGGGGAGCTGGCTGGTCCGCCGGGGGAAGCACCGTTCGCGCACCACCCGGGCCAGGAAGAGGGGGTTCCCGACGACGTACCGGTGGAAGAGGCGGCCGGGTTCCTGGCCGAGCCGGAAGACCCATTCGACCCCCGCCTCACGCATCCACCGGGGGGCGCGAGGAACCCGCCCCGCCGCGAAGTCGAGGAAGGCTCCCCCTGCGATGCCCAGCCGGACCCCGGTCCTGCGCAGGTGGGCGGCGAGGAACAGTTCCTGGGCTGGGCTGCCGAGTCCGAGGACGAGGAGGTCCGCCCCGCTCGCTCGCACCGCGTCGGCCACCGACCGCGCCGCCCCGGGCGGGAAGTAGCCGTGGGCGTGGCCGACGACGCGGAGGCCGAGGTGCCGCCCGGCCAGCGCGCTGGCCGCGCTCCGCGCGACCCCCGGGCGCCCGCCGAGCAGGAAGACCCGGTGCGACTGGCACGCGGCCAGGTCGAGCACGAGGGGGATGAGGTCGGTTCCGTTCAGGTTCGCTCGGAACCGCGTTCCCTGGAGGCGCGCGGCGAGCTCCACGCCGGACCCGTCGTTGAGCACCAGGTCGGCCGCGAGCAGCGTCCGGCGGTAGGCGGGGTCGCGGTGCGCCAGGTTGGCGGAGTGCGCGTTGACGAAGCACAGCACCGCGGGCTCCGGGTGGTTCAGGAGCCGGTTGGTCTCGGCGATCGCGTCGGGAACGGAAAGGTTCGCGACGGGAACACCGAGAACGGAGGTCGTCGGGATGGACGCGCGCATGCGAACATCGTGCCGCTTTCCCATGCGAAATCAGGCGTGCCACTCCTTCAACTATCGAGTGAGAGTGGAGAACCCAATGGGGGATGAGGCGATGAGAAAAGCAACTCACTGCTACCGAATTGAGAAGAAAAACCGACTGGATCGGCGATTCGGATGAAAAAGGGAGTGAACTTCGAGCCGTGGGTCCGGTCGGCAGGAGGGGCCGTCGTCACCGACCTCGCCCGGTCGAGGCGGCTACAGGCCCGGCTGCACGAGCTGGTGCCCGGCGGTGCCCACACCTACGCGCGGGGATCCGACCAGTACCCGGAGGACATGGCCCCCGTCCTGGTCCGAGGTCGAGGTGCCAGGGTCTGGGACGCGGACGGGAACTCCTACGTGGAGTACGGGAGCGGGCTGCGGTCGGTGACCCTCGGCCACGCCCACCCGCCCGTGGTCGAGGCGGTCCGGGCGTGCCTGGCCGACGGCGTCAACTTCAGCAGGCCCACCGCCCTGGAACTCGCGGCGGCCGAGGACTTCCTGGCCCTGGTGCCCGGGGCGGACATGGTGAAGTTCGCCAAGAACGGCTCGGACACGACGACGGCCGCCGTCCGACTCGCCAGGGCGGCCACCGGGCGTGACCTGGTCGCCGTCTGCCGGGACCAACCCTTCTTCTCCACCGACGACTGGTTCGTGGGGACGGTGCCCATGAACGCCGGCGTACCCTCCGTGACCCGCCAGCTCACCGTCGGCTTCGGGTACAACGACCTCCCCTCGCTGGCCGAGGTGCTCGATCGGCACCACGGGAAGGTCGCGGCGGTCGTGCTCGAACCGGCGACCGCCCTGCGCGAGCCGGAACCGGGTTTCCTGGCCGGCGTGCGCTCCCTGTGCGACCAGCACGGCGCGGTACTCGTGTTCGACGAGATGATCACCGGGTTCCGGTGGGCGGCGGGAGGCGGCCAGGCGCTCTACGGGGTGACCCCCGACCTGTCCTGCTGGGGCAAGGGAATGGGGAACGGGTTCCCGATCGCCGCGCTGGCCGGGAGACGCGAGCTGATGGAGCTGGGTGGACTGGCCACGGCCCGGCCGAGGGCCTTCCTGCTGTCCACGACGCACGGCGCCGAGTCCGTCGGGCTCACCGCGTTCCGCGCGGTGGCCCGCGTGTACCGCGAGACCGATCCGGTCGCCGTGATGGAACGGCGGGGCGCCCGGCTCGCGGACCTGGTCAACGGGGTGGCCCACGAGTTGGGGGTGGCCGACCACGTGGCGGCGGTCGGCCGACCGTCCTGCCTGGTCTTCACCACCTCGGACGCCAGGGGCGTGCCCTCGCAGGCCTTCCGCACCCTCTTCCTCGCGGGCCTGCTGCGGGGTGGGGTCCTCGGCCAGTCCTTCGTGGTCTCCGCCGCGCACACCGACGACCAACTGGACCAGACCGCCTCCGCGGTTCACTCCGCCCTCGTCACGTACCGGCGCGCCCTGGAGGCGGGGTCGACGGAGGGCCTGGTGGCCGGTCCTCCGGTGGCACCGGCGCTGCGGTCCCACGCCAGCCCGCGACAACGACCCGCCGCTCCGCCCTGACCGGGTTGAGGCGGTCGGTGCGCGGGTGGTGGTGCGGCGGGAGCCGGCGTTCCCGATGACCGGCGTGGGCGCCGCCTTCCAGGCGACCCCGGGTCACCCGAAGCGCAGAACGACGAGGCTCTGGTCGTCGTGCCGCTTGGCCCGGGGCCACCGCCGTCCGTCCGGGTCACCCTCCTCGGCGGCCCGGACCCGGTCGAGCACCGCTCGGGGCCCGTCCGTGGTCGCCTCGGCGAGGAGCTCCGGCCAGTCCCGGTAGAGGCCGTAGTCGTCGACGCCGCAGGACACGCCGTCGCTGGCCAGCAAGGCCGCTCGCACCTCGTCGCGGGGCCACCGGGCGACCACGGCGCGGTCGGCGGCATCCGGATCGGCTTCGGCCACCCAGAACCCGCCATCGACGTTGCGCGACCGCGCGGTCCCCCGCATGGCCGCGCGCAGCCGGGTCCAGTGCTCCTCGTCGTAGCCCGAACCGGAACGGAGCCGGTCCCGGAACCCACCGCGCCGCCCCGGTGAGCGCAGCCGCGCGAGTCGGTCGTCCGTCACGGGGTGGTAGCCGGTCCCGGTGAAGACCACGACCGGGCTGTCGGCCAGGACCAGCGCCTCCACGGCCGTCGACGTCCACCTGAGCAGCGCGGCGGTGCTGGATGGTGAGTCGCCGGGCACCAGGCCGTGCCGGGAGGCGGTCGAGGCGATGCCCGCGCGCAGGATGTCCCGGAGCCCCAACTCCTCGCGGGGGAGCAGCTCGGCGAGTTCGGCCGCGAGACGCTCCGCGTACCAGCCCCCGGTACGCGCCCCCGGTTCCAGTGAGGTGGCGCCGTCGAGCAGGGCGACGGAGTTCGGCAGCACCACCACCCGGTCCTCGGAGTGGTCCCGGCCCGGCCGCTCGGCCACCTCGACGTGGGGCATGGGATCAGCCTAGCCAGGGTCCGCTGGTGGAACGCGCGCTTCGGCGCACCAGGCAGGGAACGGGAGCCGGTGTCCCGGTCGGCACGGGTACCCGTGGAGCTCCCTGGAGGGCGGGCGAGGCCAACGGCCCGGTGGGTCGGGTGGGGCGGCCAGGCGGGCGTCGCTCCGGGCACCGGGTCCGCGTAGGAGCGGGGAGCGGGGGGAGCGGGGGGAGCGGGGCTGGCGCGGGTGCCCGCTCAGGACGCGGTCGCTCGGCAGCACCGCGTGCCTCGCGGTGTCGTGCGGGCGACGACGGCGCCCAGTGGCGGGACGGATTCGGTGTCCTGGCTGGTGGCGGGGTGGGGAGCGCGTGCTCCCCACCCCGCGTGGGCCCGGCCGGCACGGCCCCTCGACGTGCCGGTCGGCGAACCAGCCCTCGCCGGTTCGCTCCAGTCCCGACCAGGGTGGGTCTCGCGCGCGGGCGGGCTCTGGAGCAGCTCCGAGACACCCGCCCGTGGCGGAGGCTCGGAGGTTGGGATGTCTCGAGTGGAGTGGTGGCTCCCCGCTCGCCGAGCCGCGTTCTGGTGTGCCGAACGCCAGCCGACCGTACCCGCTGTCGACTGTCGACGGTGCCTCGTCAGCGGAGTGGGGGGTCTGGGCATCGGGCGGGGGAGCGGGAGCGGAACACCCGAGGTCTCAGTCGGGGGACGGCGCGGGGCGTCTCGCCAGGTGCGTCGACGGCGACATGTCCTCCAGTCGGGAAACCCGTACCAGGGTGGGCTCGTCGAGGTCCGGCGTGAAGGTGAGCATGGCGGTGATGGTGCGGTAGCCACCGTCGTGGCCAACGGCGGAGCTCGCCGGGCTGATGGCGTGCGCCGGTCGGCTGGCGGGTTCCCCCGGCGGCCCTGGGGTGTCGGGGTGGGCGTCCTCGCCGGCCGTCGAGCCGTCCGCTGAGGACGGGACACCCGGCGACGGGGAGTGCCGTGCCCTGCCGGCCGGCTGCGCTTCCCGGCGGACGGGGTCGGCCGGGAAGCCGGCGTGCGCCGGTGACGGGGCCGAACCGCCGTCCGCGTGACCGGACACCGCCTCCTCCTCGGTGGCGGTGCGCTCCTGTTCGGGATCCGTCGACGGGTCGCCGCTCGGGCTCGCGGTGCCGTCCTCGGCCGCGCCGCACTGGCTCGCCGCCGGTGGGGTGCCGTGTTCGCCCTGGTCCACCAGCTCGTCGGGCGATGGGTCGTCCGGGACGCCGGGGCGGGCGGTGAGGAACACCTCGGGCACGGTCGGAGCGGCGGGCGGGGCCTCCTCGGCGGAACCCCCCTCCCAGGGCAGCGCCGGTCCGGGCTCCCGGGCGGGTGGTGCGGTGACGAAGTCCACCGGGACAGGTTCGAGCGGGGGGAGGTCCGGCTGGAGGCCCTGGATTCGGTCGGGAAGACCCCGGAGGCGTTCCTCGAACGCCCGCGTCGCCGCCACGATCCGGTCCTCGACGGTGTGGCTCGCCGCGGGCACCGGCGGGGGATGGGAGGGCAGTGGCGCGGCGCCGGGCGCCGGCGGGGTGAACTCCTCGGCCGACGCGGTCACGCTCGTGCCGAGCCAGGCTCCGACGACGAGCCCCCCGGCGGCGAGGACCCGCAGCCCGATGGCCCGCAGCAGCCGCCCGCGACGGGCCGCGGTCGCGGTGCTGGCCACCCTCACCATTACCACCTGTTGGTTGCCTTCACCTGAGTTCGTTCCGCACGTGCCCTGGAAGGTCCGGCGGTGTCGTGTCGCCGGCGGGGTGGGGCACGTCGCGGAGGACATTCACATCGTCCGCTCCCGCCGTCCGCAACGCGAGCATCCCCTGTCCCAACCACTCGTACAGGCGGACGATCCGCACCGGTTGAGGGATAGGCGACATAGGGGTCACTGTGGGTTATCCACGCCCGGAAGCAGGCTTGATCGGTTGAGTGCGCCGGTCCGCCGCCCGGATGCCCACGCATCCCCACTCACCACCTCGGGTGAAGAGATCACCGGCCGGGCGCGTCCGGCCGATGACCGAAGATGATCTTGGCAAGCTGGCTGCCATGACGATCTCGAACCTGCCGGTGGGACCGGCCGCCGAGTCCCAGCGGCCGCTGCCCGACCTGGTGGAACAGCTTCGTCCCTACGACCCGGACCTCGTCGTGCACGACCCGGGCGGCCCGGCGGAGTGCGTGGTCCGGGGCGGTGAGCTGCTCGTCGCCGCCGACAAGGCCGAGCTGGTGCGGGACGGGCTCCGGCGTTGGGTGGACGGGGAACAGACGCACGACCAACTCGGCGTGACCCGCCTGCGGCTCCGCCCCGCGGAACGCGGTCACTGCGTCGAGCTCGCGGCGGAGGCCGCGACGGCGGCCGGCACGACCGGACCGTCGTCAGTGCAACCCAACCACGTGCACTTCGGCAGCCCGGTCCTCCACGGAACCCCCCTGCTCCAGGACACCCCCGCGCCGGTCGGCCCCGAGCTGGACCGACCAGGGGAACCGGTTCCCCCCGCGCCCGCCGACGAGGTCTGGGAGCCGGCGGTCACGGTGGCCGTGCTCGACACGGGCCTCGACCCCCACCCGTGGTTCGCCGGCCGCACCTGGTTCTCCGAGTGGGGTCTCTCCCCGGAGGTCCTCGACGCCGACGACGACGCCGGCCAGGACCGGCACGCGGGCCACGGCACCTTCATCGCCGGCATCCTCCTCCAGCACGCGCCAGGGGTGACCCTGCGCCACCAGCGGGTGCTGTCGTCCCTGGGGATCACCGACGACGTCACGGTCATGGGTGGGCTGCGCCGGGTCCGCCGCCGTGCCGCCGGCAGCGGGGAGCACGTGCACGCCGTCGTGCTCAGCTCCGGATGCCTGACCGCCGACAACGCCTGCCCGCCGCTCCTGCGCCGGGAGGTGCTCGCGTACCGGGACGCCACCGTGGTGGCCGCCGCCGGGAACCTCGGCTCCGACCGGCCGTTCTGGCCGGCGGCCCTCCCCGAGGTGCTGGCCGTCTCCGCGATCGACGCGGCGGGCCGGCGCCCGGGCTTCGCCAACCACGGGCCCTGGGTGGACGCCGCCGCTCCTGGCGTCGACGTCGCCTCCAGCTTCGTGCAGCTGCGGCCGGGGGCCGGGTACCACGCACCGGGGACCGAACACCGGAGGTACGGCTTCGCCCGGTGGAGCGGCACTTCCTTCGCCGCGCCGAGGATCGCGGCCGAGTTGGCCCTGCTGCGGCGGAACGGGGTGACGGCGGAGGCCGCCCGGGCCGAGGTGTTGCGGCACTTCCCGGCACGCTGAGGGACCGCCGACGGCCGTCCCCGCTCACCCCTTCGGGCGGTCCTGGGCCCCGCTCGGAGCCGAGACGGGTGCTGACGCCTCCAACCCGCGTCGTGATCGGGAACGGGGGCGGAGGTGCGGGGTGCGGGGACGGCCGAGGCAGGACGGGGCACCAGGACTGGTCGAACGAGCGCTCGCGGGTGACGAGGTGGCCTGGCGCGAACTGGTCGACGAGTACGCCGAACTCGTCTGGGCCGTGGCGAGGTCGTTCCGGCTCGACCCCGCCGACGCCGCTGACGTGGCGCAGACGACATGGCTGACCCTGGCCGAACGCCTCGCCAGTGTGCGGGACCCGTCCCGCCTGCCTGGCTGGTTGGTGGCCACCACCAGGAACGCCGCCCGTCGGCTGTTGCGCGACCGGCACGGCGAGATCCTCGCCGGCGCGGGCGCGGACATCGCCACCTGGCACGGCCAGGCCCGTTCGGCGGAGGTCGAGGCGATGCTCGGCGCCGAGCGCGCCGGGGTCTGGCGGGCACTGCGGTCCCTGCCCGACCGCTGCCAGCGGCTGCTCACGGCGCTCGCCTTCGCCCCCGAGTGGAGTTACCGGCAGATCAGCCTCGCGTTGGACGTCCCGCTCGCCAGCATCGGCCCCGCCCGGGGCCGCTGCCTCCGGCGGTTGCGCGAACGGTTGGGCGGCGCGACGCCAGCCGACCACCGGTCCCGGGGCGAGGACGTCGGAGGCCGAGGTGAGCTCTGAGCGTCCCGGCGCCCCCGACGAACTCCTCGACGTCCTCGCGGCCGCGCTGCGCACCACCGACCCGATGCCGGAGCGGGCGCGTCGGGACGCGCTGGCCGCCTACTCCCTGGGGCGACGGCGCGCCGCGACCAGCGCCGGTCAGCTGCGTCGACTCGGTGACCAGCTCCTCGCCGGCGGCGGTCCCGTCCTCCGGCGGCGCGGATCGGGGGTGGGGGCCCGCGTGCTGGCCTTCGCCGGGGAGGGAGTGACCCTCACCCTCGACCTGGACTGGGGTGAGCGCGACCAGCTCCGGGTGGTCGGGTTCGTCACCCCGTTCCCCCGCCCGGGCGGCGGAGTCCGGGTCCTGCACCCCGCCGGTTCGGTGTTCGTCGAGCTGGACGGGGGCGGCCGGTTCACGGCGGAAGTCCCCGCCGGCCCGCTCCAGCTGATGCTGGTGCGGCAGGACCAACGGCCGCTGTCCACCGGGTGGTTGGTGCGATGACGGCGCTCGCGCGGGAACACCCGGCGGCCGGGCACGGGCGGGGCGGGCCGGATCCGAGGTGGTTGCTCCGCCGGGCGACCGCCGAGCCCCGGCGGGTCCTCGACGAGTCCGCCCGCGTGCTCGCCCCGGGCACGCGGGGCACCGCCGACCGTTCCCTCGTCGAACACGCCAGGGCGCTGGCCTTCCTGGAACTCGGCGAGCCGGCGCGAGCCCAGCACAGCCTCGACTCGGCGCGCGCGGCCGCGGTCCGCGCCAGGGGAGGCCCGGGGACGGCCTCGGGGTCCTCGCTGAGGCTCACCTCGGCCTGGGTCCGGCTCCGGCTCGGGGACACCGAGGGCTGCCTCGCGCACCTCGACCACCTCGCCCGCCGCCCGGACCCGGGAGTTCGGGCCAGGGCGCACTGCGTGCGGGCGGTGGTGGCCTGCTCCCTGGGTGAGTGGGCCGAGGCCGTCGGACGGCTGGACCGCGCACTGCGGGCGCTGGCGGCCAGGGGGGACCGGCGGTGGCTCGCCGTCGGGTGCAACGCCCGGGCGGTCGCCTGCGGGTACCTCGGGCGGGAACGGGAGGGTGAGCGAGGACTCCGGCGGGCGGAGCGCATCTGGGAGGCGTTGGGCGAGACCCCGCGTCTCGCCGCCTGCCGGGACAACCGCGGGTTCCTGGCGCTCCGGCGAGGGGACGTGGCGGCCGCGCTGCGCGCGTTCGACGGACCCACCGAACGGGCGGGCGGCCACCGAGGGGACCCGGGGGCGCTGGTCGACCGGGCGGAGGCGCTGATCGCGGCCGGCCTCCTCCGGGAGGCTGGCGACGTGCTGGACGAGGTGGTGTCGCGGGCCGAGGAGTCACGGGATGACGTGGCACGGGCCGAGGCGCTCGTCACGCGGGCGTCCTGCGAACTGGCGCGGGGGCGGCCCGACCTCGCGGTCGGCTCCGCGCGGTCCGCGGCCAGGCTGAGCCGCGCCCGCCGGGGCGCGGCGTGGGTGGTGCTGGCCGACGCGCTGGTGTGCCGGGCGTCCCTGTCCCTCGGCGGACCCGCCGCCCCGGACCTGGCGGCCGCCGAGCGGGTGGCGATGGCGTGCCGTCGGCGCGGCTGGCACTCGGTCGCCGTGGGACTGCTGCTGGCGGTCGGGCGGTTGGCGGCGGAGCGTGGGGTGGCGCACGAGGCCGACCGGGCGCTGCGCGCGGCCAGCGACACCGCGGAGGACTACCCCGGGGGCGATCGTCTGGTGACCGCGAACGGTCTGCTCGCCAGGGGCCTGCGAGCCCTGGGACGGGGCGACGCCGCCGCGGCCGGGCGCGCCGCGACCAGGGGGATGGCCGTCGTCGACACCGATCCGACGCTCCGGGCAGCGGTGGAGCTTCGGGGGCGGGCACTCGAGGTGAGCTCGGAACTCGCCACCGTGGGGCTGGTGTCGGCGGTGCGGGCCGGGGAGCCGGCCGCCGCCCTGCGGTTCGTCGAGCGGCACCGGGCGCGCACCGAGTCGGTCGGGCCGGGTGGGGATCGGAAGCCCCCGTGCCGGGGAGGCGGGCGCGGGGCCTCGCCGGGGCAGCCGGCGGTGGGGTCGCCGCCCTCAGCGGGAACCGAGTCCGGGCGGTGGTCGCGGGACGCGTTCCTGCTGCGCCGTCGCCTCACCGAGCTGCGGGCGGTCCGGCGGACACGCGGCGAGGAGTTCCCCGCGTCAGCGGAGCGGGCGGTGGCGGAACAGGCGCTGCGGCGGGCGAGTGGTCAGCTGTGCGCGCCCCGCGCGCCGGTGCCACCGGAGGTGCTCCCCGACCTGTTGCTCGACCGGTGCCTGGTGAGTTTCTCGCAGGTGGGGGGCCGTCTGGTCGCGGCGACGGTGGTCGCCGGTTCCGAGCCTCGCTGGTGTGACCTCGGGACGACGCGCGAGATCGCGGCGGAGGTCGGTTACCTGCGTGCCGGCCTCGTCCAGCTGGTCGCCACCCCGAGGGGCCGGCTCCGAGGGGCCGCCGCCGGCGCCGTGGCGCGGTCCTCGGCCGCGCTGGACCGCGTCCTGCTCGGGCCGCTGCGAGGCGCCCTGGCCGACCGAGGCGTGGTGGTGGTCCCGACGGGGCCGTTGCACTCGATGCCGTGGGCGGCGCTGCCAGGTCTGGCCGACCGGCCGGTGGTCGTGACCTCCTCCGTGAGCGCCTGGGCGGAAGGCGAGCGCGCTGGGCCTCGCGGTGCCGTGCGGATGGACGGCCCCGCGCTGTGGGTCGCCGGCCCCGGGCTGCCCGCCGCCGAACGGGAGGTCCGCGTCCTCGCCAGGAGGTTCGGTGGCCGCACGCTGGTGGGCGGCGCGGCGACCGCGTCCGCCGTGCTGACCGCCGCCCGGCACGCCTCGCTGGTGCACGTGGCCGGCCACGGGGCCCTGCGGCGGGATCGCCCGCTGCTCTCCGGGCTGGTGCTCGCCGACGGCACCGTCTGTTGCCACGACCTCGCGCCCGCCGGCGGTCGTGGCGGCCCCGACCTGGTGGTCCTGGCGGCCTGCGACCTCGGTCTGGCGTCGGTGGGGCCGGGCGGAGCGGCCACCGGGGTGCCCGCTGCCGTCCTGGCCGGTGGGGCCCGCACCCTGATCGCCAGCGTGCTGCCGGTCCCCGACGGCAGGACGGCGGCCGTGATGGGCGCCCTGTACCGGAACCTCGCGCGGGGCCAGTCGCCGGCGGCCGCCCTCGCCGGGGCGGGGTCAGCCACCGGCGAGCGCGGCTTCGTGTGCCTCGGTGTCGGCTGAGGACCCCGGAGTGGCGGGTCGGGGGGCGCGTCGGAGCCGGGGCGCGCTGAAGCGGGGTGCCCCGCCGTCCCGCCGGCGGTGGGACGCCGGCGTGCTCAGAGCCTCCGCAACCGGCGCAGTGCCTCGTCCAGCACCGCCGTCTTCTTGCAGAAGGCGAAGCGCACCAGGTGCCGCATCGGATCCGGGTTGTCGCAGAAGACCTGGACGGGGATGGCCGCCACGCCGATCCGCTCCGGCAGCGCCCGGCAGAGCTCGGCGCCGTCCTCGTAGCCGAGCGGACGCGCGTCGGCGCAGACGAAGTAGGTCCCCGCCGTGCCCAGCACGTCGAACCCGGCATCGGTCAGCCCCTCCGACAGGCGGTCCCGCTTCGCCTGGAGGTCCTTCCGGAGGCGTTCGACCCAGTCCATCTCCTGGCGCAGGGCGTGCGCGATCGCCGGTTGGAACGGCGCGCCGCCGACGAAGGTCAGGAACTGCTTCGCCGCCCGCACCGCCGAGACCAGTTCGGCCGGCCCGCAGACCCAGCCGATCTTCCACCCGGTGGTGTTGAAGGTCTTGCCCCCGCTGGAGATCGCCAGGGTGCGGTCGACCATGCCCGGCAGGGTCGCCAGCGGCCGGTGGACGGCCCCCTCGGGGGCGTCGTCGTAGACGAGGTGCTCGTACACCTCGTCGGTGATGGCGATCAGGTCGTGCTCCCGGCAGAGCTCCGCGACGGCGGTGAGCTCGTCCTCGGTGAGCACCGTGCCCGTCGGGTTGTGCGGGGAGTTGAGCAGCAGCGCCCTGGTGCGGGGGCCGACGGCCGCCCGCAGCGCGTCGATGTCGAGGCGGAAGCGCTTGGTCGCCGGGTCCAGGACGAGGGGGGCCACCCTGCGGGTGGCGCCGGCCAACGCGACCGCCGCGGCGTAGGAGTCGTAGTAGGGCTCGACCAGCACGACCTCGTCGCCCGGTTCGACCAGGGCCAGCAGGCTGGCCGCGATGGCCTCGGTGGCCCCGACGGTGACCAGCACCTCGGTGTCCGGGTCGTACTCGGTGCCGTACCTGGTGCTGCGGTGCGCCGCGATGGCCTCCCGCAGCTCCGGGCGGCCCGGTCCGGGCGGGTACTGGTTGACTCCCTCGGCGATCGCGCGCCGCGCCACCTGCAACATGCCCATCGGGCCGTCGCTGTCCGGGAAACCCTGCCCGAGGTTCACCGCGCCGGTGCGGGTGGCCAGGGCCGTCATCTCGGCGAAGATGGTGGACGTGAAGGGTCGCAGCCTGTTGACGAGAGCTGGAGTACTCACACGTCGCATCCTGTCAGCCCGCTCCGTCGGGAAGAATCGGCGTCGTGTCCCAGCCTCTGCCCGATGAACTGACCAGGCGGCGCGCCCTGCGCCGGATGAAGGCCGTCGCCACCGGCCTGCTGCTGCTCGCCTCGGTGGTGTACGTGGTGGCCAGGTGGCAGGAACACGCCGGGGCACCGGTCTGGGTGGGGTACGTGCGGGCGGCGGCCGAGGCGGGCATGGTCGGTGCCCTGGCCGACTGGTTCGCGGTGACGGCGTTGTTCCGCCGGCCGCTGGGGCTGCCGATCCCCCACACCGCCATCATCCCCACCAGGAAGAACGAGATCGGCGACAGCCTCGGTGACTTCGTGGGGGCCAACTTCCTCGCCGAGACGGTGGTCCGGGACCGGCTCCGCCAGGCCGAGGTCGGGGCGCGGGTGGGTAGGTGGCTCGCGCGTCCGGACAACGCGGAACGGCTCACCTCCGAACTGTCCACTGCCCTGCGCGGGGCGGTCGCGGTGCTGCGGGACGACGACGTGCGGGTGGTCCTGGAGCAGGCCGTGGTGCGGCGGTTGGAGGAACAACCGTGGGGGCCGCCGCTGGGGCGCCTCCTCGGCCAGGTGGTGGCCGAGGGCAGCCACCACCGGCTCGTGGACCTGCTCTGCGACCGCGCGTACGAGTGGGTGCGGGACAACGAGGACACCCTCCGGCGGGTCGTGTCGGAGCGGGCGCCGTCCTGGTCGCCCCGTTTCGTGGACTCCATGGTCGGCGACCGGGTCTACGGGGAGGTGCTCACCTTCGCCCGGGCTGTCCGGGACGACCCGAACCACCGGGTCCGCCTGATGCTCGACGACTTCCTCACCCAGTTCGCCAGGGATCTGCGGGAGGACCCGGAGGCGATGGCCAGGGCCGAGCGGTTCAAGCGCGAGGTGCTGGCGCATCCCGCCGTGCAGGGTCTCGCGGCCTCGCTCTGGAGCAGGGCCAAGGAGATGCTGTTGTCCGCGGCGGAGGACCCGTCGAGTGAGCTCCGGACCCGGGTTCGCGGCGGGATCGAGTCGTTGGGCGAGCGGCTGGCCACGGACCCCGAGATGCGGGACAAGGCCGAGCGGTGGCTGGAGACCGCGGTGGTCCACGTGGTGGAGAACTACCGCCACGAGCTCACCTCCCTCATCAGCGACACCGTGCGGCGCTGGGACGGGGTGGAGACGGCGAGGAAGGTCGAACTCCAGGTGGGCCGCGACCTCCAGTTCATCCGGATCAACGGCACCGTGGTGGGCGCCTTGGCCGGGTTGGCCATCCACACCTTCTCCCACCTGGTGCTCTGAGCTCGGGACCGCCCCCCTCGGCCGGCCCGGCCCGGCCTCGGGCGGCTGGGCGGGGGCGGCCACCCTCACTCCCTGGCGCGGTGCCGCCAGTTCCTCGACTTGGCCCGGTTGCCGCACACCCGCATCGAGCACCAGGAGCGGGACCGGTTGCGGGACCGGTCGTAGAAGGCCCACAGGCAGGTGTCGGCTGGGCAGATCTTGACGCGGTCCCAGGTGCCGAGGACGGCGAGCCTGGTCGCGGTGATGAGCAGGGTCCCGATGGCGTCCTCACTGGTCAGGGCGGGTACGCCGTCGAGGAGCGTCACGGCGACCGGCCAGGGGCGTGGCGGTTCCACCCGCTCCGTTCCCGGTGCGCCGGCCGCCGCCCGGAGCGCGTCCCGCACCCGCCTGGCCGCCTGGGCGTCGCCGGGCTCGCCGAGCCCGCGCTCCGCGACCCAGCGTTCCCACGCGCTGCCCGAGTCGAGCAGGTCGGTGCCCCGCTCGGCGTCCGCCGTGTTCATGAAGACGATCAGGAGCTCGATCTCCGCGTCGTGGGGGCTCGTCACCGAGGGTCCCTCCGTCATCGGTCAACCCTAGAACGTCCGGTCGTGTGATCCACCCGTTGCGCCCTCTCTGGCATAACCCCCATAATCCTCACGGTGGTTGCTAACCACTGTGACGAGAACAGTGGTGTCGGCGCGAGGGTGGGAAGAACGGCGGTCGAGGTGGACCTGCTCATGTCCGAGCACCGACGTCGAGTGGCGGGAGCCGTCGAACGCGCCCCGGTGGGCTCGGTGGCCTTGTCACCGGCCCGGACCGCGTGGGGGTGGCCGCGGTGGCTGGGCGCACGTGCCTTCCGGTCTCGGTCGCCGGCCGTCCGACTGGCCGCCCGACCGTGCGGAACCGACGATGCGACCGGAACGTGACCGAGGAGAAGGGTGATGACCGATGAGTGAGACGGCCGCCTCCGACAGGCCCGCGACGCCGTTGGCCCTGGAGGGCTACGTGCTGGACTGTCCGGACCCGAAGGCGTTGGCCTCCTTCTACCAGGACCTCCTGGGGTGGACCGAAGTGGTCGCGGACGACCCGGACTGGGTGTCGCTGCGCAACCCGAGCGGGGGGACGCTGTCGTTCCAGCGGGACCCGGAGGTGCTCCCCTCCACCTGGCCCGATCGGGAACGGCACCAGATGGCCCATCTGGACGTCACGGTGGGGGACCTCGAGGCCGAGAGCGAGCGGGCGATCCGGATCGGGGCGACGCGGTTGTCCGAAGGACAGGGGAACTGGGTGGTCTTCGCCGATCCGGCCGGCCACCCCTTCTGCCTCTGCCGGTCCTGAGGTGGATTGAATCGGGGCGGTGACGCGGAATCCCCGGAACTGATCCGGGTCGCCGTTTCCGATTCCTCCGCCGTACGGCTGAGCTGGATTCGACCGTCCGGTGGTGGCCTGCGGTCCGGCCAGGTCAAACGGCTCTCGGCTGTTCGCCGCGCTGGTGACGACGATTCCCGTTTCGCGGTCTCCCTGGTGGCGGAAACCGTTTCGACAGCGCCGAAAAATCCGTCGTCCCCCTTTTTTTCTCCAATCCGTTGAGTCGGGAATATTCGCGGTGCTAGTTTCGCGGAACCGGTTCGGCGGCGAACGGGGAAGAGATGGCGACGATCGCCGATGTGGCCAGAGCCGCGGGGGTTTCCCGCAGCACCGTCTCCTACGCCCTGTCGGGGAAGCGGGCCGTCGCACCGGAGACCCTGTCCAGGGTGCGGCGCGCCGTCCGGGACCTCGGCTACACGCCCCACGCGGGAGCCCAGGCCCTGGCGCTGGCCAGGACCGAGGTCATCGGCCTCGTGCTCCACGT
Organism: Actinoalloteichus caeruleus; assembly: GCF_049311605.1. Taxonomy (NCBI): domain Bacteria; kingdom Bacillati; phylum Actinomycetota; class Actinomycetes; order Pseudonocardiales; family Pseudonocardiaceae; genus Actinoalloteichus; species Actinoalloteichus caeruleus. The sequence goes on along the minus strand of NZ_CP186005.1, from coordinate 5,814,575 downwards.
CGACCACACCGGGGCGGCGCCGGCGGTGACGCGGTATGTGGCACCGATCTCCTCAGCCGCGCGCCGACTCGGGTACGACCTGCTGCTGGTGACCGACATCGACGGTCCCTCGGCGCTGCGCCGCATCACCGCGTCCGGCCGGGTGGACGGGCTCGTGCTCCTCGACGTCACCCAGGACGACCTCCGACTGCCGGTGCTGCGCGCCGCGGAGCGGCCCGCTGTCCTCATCGGACTACCCCGCGACGTCGGAGGGCTCGACGTCCTCGATCTCGACTTCCCGGCCGCCGCCGAGGTGGTGGTCGACCACCTCGCCGCCCTCGGCCACCGGCGGGTCACGCTGGTCACCCCGCCACGGGAGGTCTTCGCGCGGGGCGTCGGCCACGCCTGGCGCTTCCGGAGCGCCTGCCTTTCCCGGGCCAGGGAGTGGGGGCTGCGGGTCTACCCGCACTTCGCGGCCGCCCGGCAGGTGGACACCGGGCCCGTCCTCGACGCCGTGTTCCGCGCCCACCCCGACGCCACCGCCCTGGTCGTCCACGACGACCGGTCCGTCGCCGCGCTCCCCTCGGTCCTGCACCGCCGTGCGATGCGCGTTCCCGCCGACCTGTCCGTCGTCGCTCTCCACTTCTGGGGCGCCGGTGGCACGCCACCGCCCTACACCGCCGTCGACGCCGCACCGGCCGAGCTGGGCCGGCTGGCGGTGCGGCGGCTGGTCAGCCGGATGACCGGCGCGTCGGGCGACGAGCCCGCCGGCGTCACCTTGGTCAGACCACAGCTCACCGACCGGGCCAGCACCGCCTGACGGTGTCGTGGTCGGGGCCAGCCAGGACGAGGGGAACGGCGATGACAGGAGCCAGGGCCAGGCGGGTGCTGACGGCGACGGCGCTGGTGCTCGGCCTGGCGGCGGCCTGTGCCGGCCCTGGCGCCGACGGCCGGGGCGGAGAGCGCGACTACCGCTTCTGGGACCCCTACACGCAGTTCGGGGACGACTCGGAGTGGGCCGCCCTGGTCGCCGACTGCGGACGCCGGGCCGGTGTCTCCCTGCACCGGACCGGGTACGACGGTTCGGACCTGACGACCAGGGCGATCCTCGCCGGGCAGCAGGGCAGCTCCCCCGACGTCCTCGTGCTCGACAACCCGGTGGTCACGACCCTCGCGGAGGGCGAACTGCTCCTGCCGGTCGACGAGCTGCCCGTGGACCTCGGCGACTTCGAGGAGAACCTGCTCGAGTCGGGGGAGCTCGACGGGACCAGGTACGGGGTGCCGATCGGAGCGAACACCCTCGCCCTGTACTACAACGCGGACGTGCTCGCCGACGCGGAGGTCGATCCGGCGGCCATCCACGACTGGGCCGACCTCAGCGCCGCCCTGACGGAGATCTCGGCGAAGGGCCACCGGGGCATCACCTTCGCGGCGATCGGCAACGAGGAGGGCACCTACCAGTTCCTGCCCTGGTTCTGGGGCTCGGGCGCCGACCTGGAGGAGCTGGACTCACCGGCGGCCGTCGCGGCGCTGCGGCTGTGGAAGGGGTGGCTGGACGCCGACCTCGCCCCCAACTCCGTCATCAACAACAACCAGACCACGAGCTGGCAGGAGTTCGAGACGGGGACGTACGGGTTCGCCCTCAACGGGACCTGGCAACTGGCCAACGCCCGCGCGTCCGGCATCGACTTCGGGGTCATCCCGATCCCCTCCCGGCACGGCGGTCCGGCTCCTGGCGCCGCGGGCGGGGAGATGGTCACCGTCCCCGTCCAGGAGGACCCCAGGAGGTACGAGCGCAGCCGCGCCATCGTCGAGTGCCTCGTCAGCGACGACAACCTGCTGACCACGGACACGGTGCTCTCCTACGTGGCCCCCGTCGAGGCGCTCACCGCCCGCCAGCGGGCCGAGGACCCCGAACTGTCGCCCTGGATCAGCGCGGTGCGGGAGGCCAGGGGGCGCACCGCCAACGACCTGGGGACGAGGTACCCGTTGATCTCCGAGAACCTCTGGACCGCCGTGGGGAACGCGTTGTCCGGCGCCGAGACGCCCCAGGACGCCCTCGCCTTCGCCCAGGAGGCGGTGACCAGCGACTTCGGGCGCTGAACTGGACCGTCCCGCGCCCGCGAGGGCGGGACGGACGCGCGTGGGCGGCGAGGGGCGGAGCCAGCCGGGGAGGCGGGGGCCGACAGTGAGGAACCAGATGACGACCGCACCGAACAGGAGTGGGCCGCGCCGGCGTTGGCCGTCCCCGAGAACGACCGCCTGGGGGTTCCTCGCGCCGCTGGTCGTGTACCTGGTGGCGTTCTACCTCTACCCGCTGCTGCGGAACCTCGACCTGAGCCTGCGCGACCACACCGTCCGTTCCTTCGTGCGGAACGACGCGCCCTTCGTGTGGCTGGACAACTACGTGCGGGTGGTCACGAGCGCGGCCTTCGCCCCCGCGTTGTGGAACACCCTCGTCTTCACCGCGCTGTCCCTGGTCTTCCAGTACGGGATCGGTCTCGCGCTCGCCGTCTTCTTCCACCAGCACTTCAGGTTGTCGGTGCCCCTCAGGGCGCTGTTCCTCGTGCCGTGGTTGCTGCCGCTCATCGTGTCGGCCTCGACCTGGTCCTGGATGCTCAACAGTGAGTCGGGGGTGGTGAACTCGGTCCTCACCGCGTTCGGCGCCGACCCCGTCAACTGGCTCACCTCTCCCCAGTACTCCCTGCTCGCCGTCCTCGTCGCCAACATCTGGATCGGGATCCCGTTCAACCTCGTGCTGCTGTACAGCGGTCTCCGGAACATCCCACCGCGACTCCACGAGGCCGCCGCCCTCGACGGTGCCGGCGGCTGGCAGCGGTTCTGGCGGATCACGATGCCCCTGCTGCGACCGGTGTCGGCGATCACGCTCCTGCTCGGCCTCGTCTACACGCTCAAGGTGTTCGACATCATCTGGATCATGACGCAGGGAGGGCCGGGGAACTCGTCGACGACCCTCGCCACCTGGTCCTACGAGCTCGGCTTCGGTTCGCTGCTGCCCCGCTTCGGCCCGGGGGCGGCGGTCGGGAACCTGCTCATCCTCATCGCCCTGTTCTTCGGCGTCATCCACATCCGGGTCCAGCGGCGGCAGGAGGCGGCGTGAGCACACGGCGGCAGTGGTGGAAGACCGCGCTCGGGGTCGTGCTGACAGCCCTCATGCTCTTCCCCGTCTACTGGATGATCAACGTCTCGCTGACACCCGGCGAGCGGATGCGCCAGACCCCACCCGACTGGTTCCCGACCTCGCCGACCTTCGAGGGGTACGCGGCCGTCCTCCGTGACCAGCTGCCCGCGTTGGGCACCAGCCTGCTGGTCGGGGTGTGCACTGCGGCCCTGACCGTGGCCGTGGCCGCCCCGGCGGGCTTCGCCCTGGCCAAGCTCTCCCCCCTCGGGGGTGGACCACTGCACTTCGTGCTGGTCATCGCCCAGATGATTCCCGGCATCATCATGGCGATGGGGTTCTACTCCCTCTACCTCAGCGTCGGGGGTCTGGACACCTGGTGGGGGCTGGTCATCGCCGACTCCACCCTGGCGGTGCCCTTCGGCGCGCTGGTGTTCACCGCCTTCATGTCCGCCGTCCCCGACGAGATCATCCAGGCCGCGCGCATCGACGGCGCCGGTCTCTGGCGCACCTTCCGGTCGGTCGTCCTGCCCGCCAGCCGGAACGCGGTGGTCACCGTCTCGCTGTTCGCCTTCCTGTGGGCGTGGTCGGACTTCGTCTTCGCCAACACGCTGAACGGGAGCGGGGACGTCCGGCCGATCACCCTGGGCATCTACCGGTACATCGGGAACAACGACCAGGACTGGAACTCGATCATGGCCACCGCCGTCGTCGCCTCGGTGCCGGCGGCGGTGTTGCTGGTGGTCGCCCAGCGCTACGTGGCCGCCGGTGTCACCGCGGGCGCGGTCAAGGACTGACCCCAGGAGTTGCGCACCCGGTGCGTACACCCGGTGTAGGGTGCGCCCCATGTCGACGAGCCAGGCCCTGCTCGGGCTGCTCGACCAGGGGGCTCGGCACGGTGACGACCTCGAACGTGCCTATGACGAGCGCTTCGGCCGCGAGCGGGAACTGAAGTTCGGCCAGGTCCACTCGACCCTGTCCCGCTCGCTGCGGGACGGGGTGGTCGAGGTGGAGCGGACGGAACCCGGCTCGGGACCGGAGCGCGAGCGCCACACGATCACCGAGGCCGGTCGCCGCCACGTCGCCGAGTGGCTCTCCACCCCGGAGAGACCCACCGCCCACCTGCGGAACGTGTCGTACACGGAACTGAGCCTCGCCCTGCTCACGGGACGCGATCCCGTCCGGTGATCGACCTGCAACGGGGAGAGCACCTGACGCTGATGCGCGAGTTCACCCGCGGGAAACGGGATGGCGACGTGGCCGACCAGCTCGTGCGCGACTACGCGCTGCCGCACCTCGAGGCGGACCTGAGATGGTTGGACACCGCCGAGGCGAGGATGGGACAGCTCGTGAACAACGGGGGACAGGAATGACGGCGGGCGTGAGGGGTGCGGCGGACGGTGGATCCGGGCCGCTGCTCACCGCGGTGGGACTCGAACTCACCTTCGGGCGGAACCCGGCGCTCAGAGGCGCGAACTTCACGATCGAGCCCGGTGAGATGGTCGCGGTCCTCGGCCCCTCTGGTTCGGGCAAGTCGACCCTGTTGCACTGCCTCGCCGGAATCCTGGTGCCCACGGCCGGCTCGGTGGTGTTCGACGGCCAGGAGGTCTCGGCGATGAACGATGTGCGGCGCAGCGAGCTGCGCCGCACCTCCTTCGGGTTCGTCTTCCAGTTCGGCCAGCTCATCCCCGAGCTGACGGCCCTCGAGAACGTGGCGATGCCGTTGCGGTTGTCGGGGAAGCGGCGTCGGGTGGCGGAACGGCAGGCCCTCGAGTGGCTGGACCGGCTGGGCGTGGGTTCCGTGGCCGACCAGCGCCCCGGCGAGATCTCCGGCGGGCAGGGACAACGCACGGCCATCGCGCGGGCCTTGGTGGCCGGTCCGAGGGTCGTCTTCGCCGACGAGCCGACCGGCGCCCTCGACTCGGTGCAGGGGGACGAGGTGATGACCCTGCTCGCATCCGTCGCGAGGGAGACGGATGCCGCCGTCGTCCTGGTCACCCACGAACCACGCGTCGCCGCCTACTCCGACCGCGAGGTGATCGTTCGGGACGGGCGGACCGACGACCAGCGGGCGAACGGGGAGCGGAACCTGTGAGTCCGCCGTCCTTCACACCGGTTCGCTGGCTGCGCGACCTCGCGCTGGGGGTCAGGTTGGCGTTGACCGGCCGCACCCCCTGGGGCCGGATGGGCCTGAGCGCGGCCGGGATCGCGCTCGGCGTCACGGCCCTCTTCGCCGTCGCCACGTTGCCCGAGATCATCGGCCTCCGCGAGGAGCGGGACGCGGCGCGGGCCCCCGTCGCCGTCCACGAGCTGTCCGACGCGGAGGGCGTACCGGCCGCGGCGCTGGCGGCGACCTCCGCCAGCACCAGGTTCCAGAACGAACGGATCAGGGGTTTCTACGTCACCGACGTCGGCCCCGAGTCCCCGCTCCCGCCCGGCGTCGACGCGCTGCCAGGCCCAGGGGAGATCGTCATCTCCCCTGCCCTGCGCGAGCTGCTGGCCGCCCCCGAAGGGGAGCTGCTCCGGCCCCGCTTCCCCGAGCGCGTCGTCGGCGAGATCGGCCCGGAGGGGCTGACAGGGCCGTCCGATCTGTACTTCTACGCCGGCGCGGAACGGCCGATGGTCCAGTCGGACGTGGTGGTCGGTTTCGGCGGGTACGACCGGATCGGAACCCTGTCCCCGATCCTCTGGGTCAGCTACGCGGTGGGGACCGGGGCGATCCTCGTGCCCGTCGTCGTCTTCGTAGCCAACGCGACCCGGCTGGCGGAGTTCTCCCGCATCCGTCGACTGGCCGCGCTGCGGCTGCTGGGCGCCGACCGCCACCAGATCCGGCGGCTGGCCGTCGGCGAGGCCCTGCTCGGAACCGCTCTCGGGCTGCTGGTCGGAGCGCTGCTCTTCGCGGTCGCCAGGGCGTGGCTGACGTCCCTCCCGATCGTGGAGGGCGGGCTGTTCCCGGACGACATCCGCCCGAACCCGTGGATCCTGGCCGTCGTGGTCGTGGGACTGCCGCTGCTCGCGGTCGGCAGTGCCCTCTTCGCGACGCGTCGCGTCGCGGTCGAACCACTGGGGGCGGCCAGGGCGGGCGCGGCGGAACCGAGGCAACTGGGGTGGCGGGCCGTCCCGCTGTTGCTCGGCCTGGTCGGGATGGCTCTGGTCAACTGGGGCATGCTCTCGGGGAGCAACGATTTCGCGCCGTTGCTCCTGACCACCTCGGTGGTCCTGATGCTGGCCAGCATCCCCGCCCTGCTGCCGTGGATCGTCGAGCGGCTCGTCGGTGGGGCACGCGGGGGGCCGGTGGCGTGGCAGCTCGCGGTGCGACGTCTCCAGCTGGACAGTTCGACGGCCTCCCGGTCCGTCAGCAGCGTCGCGGTCGTCCTGGCGGGTGTCATCGCGCTCCAGGCCGTGCTCACCTCGACCGCCGCGTCGCTCAGGGAGATCGAGGCGACCGGGGACGGGAGCTCCGGATTCACCATTTCCTCCTCACCCCAGGTGATCCCGGTCCCGAGGGAGGAGGGCGTTGACGCGCTCCGTGGCCTGCTCGACTCCCTGTCCGCCGACTTCCCCGAGGGGCACGTCACCGGGTGGCTGGAGACGTCGGGCGAGGACGGGGACGGGGACCACTTCCCGGTCGTGATCGGCGACTGCCCCAGCCTGGTCACGATGTTCGAGGTGAACGACTGCGTGGACGGCAGTTCCTACCGCGCGGCCCTGGACGGCGAGCCCATTCCGCTCGTCCCTGGGCAGACACTGACCCTCGACCCCAACATCTGGCCGGTGAGGCCTGGGGAGCCGGTGCGGGTGGGCGAGCCCTTCGAGATTCCGGCCGGCGCCAGGGTGATCAAGCCCCTGGACGAGACCGTCGGCTGGTACCACGGTCGCGCCCTGGTCCTCACCCCCGGGGCCGCGGTCGACCTGCCCGAGGCCACCTACTACCAGCACCTGCACCTGCGGTTCGACGAGGTGGATCCGAGGCTGGTCGAGGAGGTGCGCAGCGCGGTCTGGGAGGAGTTGCCCGCGACCTACCTGTACGACGACATCCTCAGCTTCGACGAGGAGGCCAGCTCCCTCGTCCACGCTCGCCAGGGGCTCTGGATCGGAGCGTTGATCACCTTCGCGCTGGTGGCGAGCAGCCTGCTGGTGGTGGCCGTGGAACAGATCCAGGAGCGGCGCCGCCCGCTGGCCGTGGTGGCGGCGGTGGGGGCGCGTCGGCGCACGCTGGCCGGGTCCGTGCTGGTGCAGACGGCGATCCCGATGGTCGCGGGACTGTTCATCGCCGTGGTGGTGGGACTGCTGATCGCCGGGTTGGCCCTCGTCCTCCTCTTCGACCACTTCGAACCGGACTGGGCCGGGATCGCGGCGATGGCGGGCGTGTCGGCGGCAGCCGTTCTCGTGGTGACTTTGTGTACGCTGCCCACACTCCGGCGCGCGTCCCGCCCGGAGGAGCTCCGTTCGGAATAGGTAGGGCCGGGCGAGCTGCGCCGGGGGAGTCCTCGGTGGTGGTGCGGCGTTCGGGGCGCGGCACCAGCCTGGTGGCGACCGGAGTGGACCCGACGAAGCCGCGTCGGTTCACCGTGACGGCCGCCGGCGAGCCTGGGCCGTGGTCGAACGGGGTGGCCACGGCCCAGGCCCTTCCCGGGAGGACGATGCTCCGGCGCGGTACCCGCCGCACGGGTGCCCGGGGCGAGGCCGATCGGTCGGCCCGCGAGGTGCTCCGCCCGTGTTCGCCGCGACCCGTCCGCACGCTCCCACCGGGGGATGGGCGCGGGGTCCCGGGCACGGCGAGCGCGCCTCACCGGCGGCGGTAGGCGAGCGGGCGCGGCCCGCCGTGCGCAGCGGGTCCGGTAGCCGCAGCGGGTTCGGCCGTGCGAGGTGCCGGCCCGGGCGGGCGAGGACGCGCCACCCGGCGGCCGGCGGATCACCCGAAGATGTCGAACACGTTGTCCAGGAAGTCCTTGCGCCGCTTCTTCTTGGAGTCCCGGTACCGTCCGTGGTGGTCCCGGTCGCGGTGGTCGTCGTCCCAGTACTCGCGGTCGCGGTGGTCGTCCCGGTAGCGGTCGCGGTACCGGTCGTCGCTCCGGGGATGGGGCTCGTGACGGCGGTCGTGGACCCGCGAGGGGGGTGGGCCGGGGCGAGGTCCGGGTGGTGGCGCCGGCCGGCCGTAGTGCGCCCGCTCGGCGAGTGCGAGCTGTTCGAGTTCCCCCCGGTCGAGGAAGATCCCCCGGCAGCCCTGGCACTGCTCGATGTGCACTCCGTTGCGCTCGTACGTGCGCATCACGTCGTGACACTTGGGGCATAGCAGATCCATGCCGTCAGAGTAGGAACGACCTCGTTCGTACCCGGTGAGGTCGTCGGTACCGCCGCTGCGCGCGCGTGGCGCGGCCGGAGCCTCGCGCGTTCGGGGGCTGGCTCCCCTCCCGTGGGAGCCACCAGCCCCAGGGTCACCCTTCGCGCCGGCACACGGGACCGCCGGGGTGCCCCGCCCCCTCCCCGCCGGGAGGGGGCGGGTCGGGACGCCCCTCCGCCGAGTCTCGGTGGTCCAGGCCCGGGTGCCCGGCGGAGGCTCCGCGTCGCCCCTGGCCGGGGCTCGGTTCGCGGCGCGGGGTGCGCGAGCGGGCACGATCGGGACGGCGCCGGGCCGGGGTCACCGGGGGTCACCCGAGGAACAGCGAGCCGAGTCCCCAGCCCAGCGCGGCGGCCGCCAGCCCGAGCGCCAGGTTGGCTCCCACGTTCGCCAGCGCCAGCCACCGCCGGCGGTCGTCGAACAGGGCCAGTGTGTCGTGGGCGAAGGTCGAGTAGGTGGTGAACGCCCCGCACAGGCCGGCTCCCAGGAGCGGCTCCGACCAGGTCGGCGCCCACCCCGCGACCAGCCCGGCGGCCAGCAGCCCGAACACCAGGGAGCCGCTCACGTTCACGAGCAGTGTGCCGAGGGGGAAGGGGCCGGGATACCACCTCCGCGCGGCCCGGTCGACGAGGTAGCGCAGCGGCGCGCCGACGCCAGCCCCCACGGCGACCAGGAGCGAGGTCAGCACGCCGTACCCCCGGCGGCACTGGGAGCGAACGCGTTCGCCGGGCTCCGCCCGTCCGGGCCGCGCCGCATCACCACCGCCCCTCCCGGGTCCGCACCACCCACCGCGCGAACGCGTCCCCGCCCGCCACGGCCACCAGCGCCCCGAGGAGGGTGCCGGCGAGCACCAGCACGGCGACCGCCGGCCTGCCGGCGACCAGCAGTGCCGTCACCTCGACGCTGTGGGCGGAGAAGGTGGTGAACCCGCTGATCACCCCGGTGACGAGGAACGGCCGGAGCAGGGGGAGGCGCGGCCAGACGCGCGGGGCGAGCACGGCCACCACGCCGATCAGGAAGGACCCGAGCAGGTTGACCGACCAGGTCGCGAGGGACGGGCCGCCCGTGGGCAACGCCACGCCGACGCCGTGGCGGGCGAGCGAGCCCACCACACCGCCCAGCGCGACCACGCCCACCGTCGCGAGCTGACTCCTCCCGGCCATGACGGCTCGACGGTAGTCCCCGAGGGCGGCCTTCGGTAGCGTCCCTGGCATGAGCTCTCCTCGCCCGAATCCGCCGCAGCTGCTCTGGTACGCCCTCGGAGGACGGCTGCCGGGGCGGTACCGGGAGTGGGTGCTCGCGGACGTCACCACCCCGGGTTGGCTGTGGCGGTACGGGGCACGGGCGTTCGTCCGCCTGGCCCCGGTGGCCGCGCTGGTCGCATGGGCGCTGTGGCTCGTGAGCGGTGAGCCGCTGGTCGCGGCGATGTCGGTCTTCCTCGGCCTCATCGTCGGCGTCTACTTCTCCCTGTCCTACGCCATCGAGAAGGCGGACGCCCGTCTCGTCAGGTACGGGTACCCGCCCAACCACGCCTCGGCGGTCCGCCGGGCGGACCGGGAACGGCTGCGGCAGGAGGAGAGCGCCCGCTACGCGGCCCGATGGCGTTCCTCCCCCTGAGCAGGGGCACCGCTCGCCACCCGTTCCCCGTCCTCGCTCGCCCGGCTTCCCGCCGGCGCCGTCCCCCGCCCGGCCTCGGCCTCGGGGTCCCCCGGTGCTCTCGGGCGTCGGAGGCGTCGACGGCGCACCCGCTCGTCCCTGATCGGATCCCGGCCTCGAGGGGCCAGCGGACGCGCGGGCATGGGGCCGTGCAAGCAGGGTGCTTGCGGTAGCTAGCACGCGCGCGTACCGTCGAAAGCGCGGAGAACGTCCGCGCGAGCGAGTCCGCCGCTGATCGAGGACAGGGAGACGTGCCGATGCCACGGGTCGACAGGGTGGTCAACCGGGCTGTCGCCGACATCGGTGAGTACATCCGCACCCAGCGGAACAACGCCCAGATCTCCCTGCGGCAGCTCGCGAGGGCGGCGGGGGTGTCCAACCCCTACCTCAGCCAGATCGAGCGGGGGCTCCGACGCCCCAGCGCCGAGATCCTCTCGCAGATCGCCAAGGGGCTGCGCATCTCCGCCGAGACCCTCTACGTCCAGGCCGGGATCCTCGACCGGCCGCGAGGGGGGCCGGTGGTGGACGCCATCCACGCCGACCCGGACCTCACAGAGCAGCAGAAGCAGGCCCTGCTGGCCGTCTACGAGTCGTTCCGCGTCGGAGCCGAGCAGGCCGCCGAAGATCCCGACGACTCCGCGGTCGGCCGGTCCGTCGACCTGAGCGGAGCCGGAGCGGGAGAGGTCCCGCCCGTCTCCTCCGAGATCCGACCCCACGACAAGGAGTGATGACCATGCCCGCACTGCCCACCGCTGAGGACATCGACAAGGCGCGCGAGCAGGCGTCCGCCGTCGTGAACGAGGTGCTGTCCCAGGCCCGCACCCCGCTCCTGGCCGTGCTGGGAGCCGGCGACGTCGCGGCGAGGACGGTTCGTGACGCGCTGGAACGCGCCCGGAAGGAGCTCGCCGAGCGCGCCGAGGCCGCCAAGGACGGCATCGGCGAACTGCAGCTCGACACCGGCCAGTGGCGGGAGAAGTTCGACCCGGCCGAGCTCCGCAAACTGGTCGACGCCTACAGCGAAGCCGCCGTCCGGATCTACGGCACCCTCGCCGAACGCGGCGAGGAGACCTTGGGCAGGCTGCGCGCCCAGCCTCGGGTCCAGCAGGCGTTCGACCAGGTCGGAGCCGGCGTGGACACCGCCCAGGAACGGGTGGAGACGGTCGTCGAGGACGTCCGCGAGCTCGCGGACGACGTGCTCGGCAAGGTGAGCCGGAGCACCCGGTCCACCGGCGAGAAGGTGGCGGTGGCCACGAGGAAGGCCGCCGACGAGACCGCCCGCGCGGTGCGGGACACCGCCGAGGAAGCGGCTGACGCCGTCACCGAGGCCGGCGCGTCCGCCGCCTCGGCGACGCGGAGCACGAGCAGGAAGGCGGCCAACCGCACGCCGAGGAAGGCGCCGACCGGCGGTGCTCGGCGCGGCCAGAAGAAGGACTGAACGCGGCCGAAGACCAAAAGGGCAGGGTCGCCCCGAGTGGGGCGGCCCTGCCCCTTCGCCTGCCGGCGGGCCGACCACGTCTCCGGGTCGTGCCGTGGCCGGGGGGCCGGCGCCGGCCGGGGGGTGCGCCCCGCAGAGCCCGCGCCGGATGGCTGGCGGCCGGGCGGGGCGCGCCGTCCACTCGTGACCGAGGTCACCCGTCGGCCCCTGTCGGACGTGGACCTCGGCCGACACTCGGGGACACCCCTTCCACTCGGCCCGTAGGCTGGGGGCATGTACCAGGGACACCCAGCTCTCGAGCCCATCGCCTGGATCCTGTTGGCCATCAAGCTCGCTGGGATTCCAGTGGGAGCGTTCGCCTTCCTGCACGCGGTGACCCAGCGGGCGGATGCCTTCGTGGCGGCGGACAAGCTGAGCAAGAACGCCTGGATGGGCATCACCGGTGGCGCGACCCTGGTGCTGCTGCTGTTCCACCCGATCGGGCTGGGCACGATGTTCTGGATCGCCGGCCTCGTGGCGGCTCTGGTGTACATCGTCGACGTTCGACCGAGGATCACCGACGTGCAACGCGGGCCGAGGTGGTAGGCGGCTAGCCTCCACCAGATGGGCACCTTCAGCATCGGAGCACTGGGTACCGAGCCCGCGACGGATCACACCGACCTGCTGGCCGAGCCGGTCGCGGCGGCCCTGGCCGCCCTTCCACCCGATGTCGCCCGCCAGTTCGGGGTCGCCGAGATCGACCCCGACGACTCCGACACCGCGAGGTTCACCGAACGGTACGAGGTTCCGCTCGACGCCTCGGCCAACTGCGTGGTCGTCTCGGGCCGGCGGTCCGGCGAGACCCGCACGGCCGGCTGCCTGGTGCTCGCCACGACCAGGGTGGACGTGAACGGGGCCGCCAGGCGGCGGCTCGACGTGCGGAAGGCGTCGTTCGCGGCGCAGCGGGACGCGGTGGAGCTGACCGGGATGGAGTACGGGGGCATCACCCCGCTCGGGCTGCCCCCGGGGTGGCCGCTGCTGGTGGACGAGGCCGTCCTCACGGCTCCGCTCGTGGTCCTGGGCAGCGGGGTTCGGCACGGCAAGCTCGTCGCGCCCGGTGCCGCCCTGCTCGCGCTCCCCGGCGCCGAATCCCTCCCGGGGCTGGGCGTTCTCCCGGTCTCCTGACCTCGACCGGGCGCCGACGTCGTCGTGTCCGCCCGCCCGGCTCCGGGGGCCGTTGGGGTGCGCGCGGCGCTGGTCAGAACACGACGGTGCGGTTGCCGTGGGTCAGGACCCGGTCCTCCAGGTGCCACCGCAGGCCCCTGGCGAGGACGACCTTCTCGATGTCCCGGCCCTTGCGCACCATGTCCGCCACCGAGTCGCCGTGGTCCACCCGGATCACGTCCTGTTCGATGATCGGCCCCTCGTCCAGGTCGGCCGTCACGTAGTGGCAGGTCGCGCCGATGAGCTTCACGCCCCGGGTGTGCGCCTGGTGGTAGGGGCGGGCTCCGATGAAGGACGGCAGGAAGCTGTGGTGGATGTTCAGCACCCGCCCGGCCCACCGCTGGCACAGCTCGGTCGGCAGGATCTGCATGAAGCGGGCCAGCACCACGGCGTCGGGGTCGTGCTCGTCGACGATCTCGGCCACCCGGGCGAAGGCCTCCGCGCGGCGTTCAGGCTCCCGCCCGGAGGCGGGGAAGGGCACGTGGTGGAAGGGGATGCCGTGCGCCTCGGTGATCCCGGCGAGGTCGGTGTGGTTCCCGATCACCGCGCGGACGTCGACGTCGAGTTCCCCGGAGGCGACCCGGCCGAGCAGGTCGTAGAGGCAGTGCCCGGCCCGGGAGACCAGCAGGACCACGCGGCGACGGGTTCCGCTGTCGCTCACCCGCCACTCCGTGCGATCCCCCAGCTCGGCGGCGACCTCGGCGAACCGGGCGCGCAACTCCTCGAGGTCGAGGTCGAGGGAGTCGGCCCGCACCTCCTGCCGGGTGAAGAACCAGTTGGTCTCCGGGTCGGTGTGGTAGCCAGCGCCGACGATCGAGCCCCCCAGGCGGTACAGGAACCCGGAGATCGCGGCGACGATCCCGGTGCGGTCCGGGCAGCCGAGGGTGATGACGTAACGGCGGTCTGGCGTGGACATGGTTGCTGAGTCTGTCATTCCGCCTGGTCGGCTCCCGCACTGCCCGGTACCGATGACGCCCACCAGCGCGGTGCTCGACCGCAGGTCAGGCGGTGGGCGGGCCGGCGGGGACGGCGCCGGCCGCGTCCGGTGACCGGGGCGCGACGGTGGGTTCACGCCGACGAGGGACCCGCGCCGGGGGCATGGCGGGAGCCGACCCGGTGGAGCATCCACGTGAGGCCGCCGGGTCGACGTCGTGGCGCCCCCGCGCGTCCGGGGGAGGGCCCTGGGGGCGTGGGGTGCGGCAACCCCGTGGTCCGCTCAGCCCGGGGCGACGGCCGACCAGTCCACGGTGAGTTCCCCGGCCCGCCACCGGCGGTGGTTGTCCCGGACCGGCCACCCCCTGGCCGTGAGGAGGCGCACGGCCTCCGCCCACCGCGCGCGGGGCCCGAACGGGCGCAAGGGCGCCGCGGTGGCCCAGCACGAGTCCAGTTCCGCCAGCAGCGCGTGGACCCGTTCCCCGGGCACGTTGCGGTGGATGAGCGCCTTGGGCAGGCGTTCGGCCAGGTCGGACGGTGTGTCGATGTGCGCGGGCGAGCAGGCCATGGTGAAGCTCAGGGGACCGTTCCGGGAGAGGGTGACCCAGCAGCACCGCCGGCCGATCTCGTCACAGGTCCCCTCCACGAGGAGACCGCCCGGCGCCAGACCGGACGTGATGGTGGTCCACGCCGCCAGTGCCTCGGGTTCCGCGTACTGGCGGAGCACGTTGAACGCCCGCACCAGCACCGGGCGCTGACCGGCGAGTTCGAAACCACCGCGGGTGAAGCGGAGCCGGGGTGGGTCGGCCAGGCGGACGGCGTTGCCGACCCGCTCCCCATCGATCTCCAGGCCCAGCACGCGCACGTCGCTCCGCACATCGGTGAGGCGCGCGGCGAGCTCGACGGTGGTCACCGGTGAGCTCCCGTAGCCGAGGTCGACCACGAGCGGATCGGCGGCCGACCGCAACACCTGGGACACCCACGGCGTGCCGCGCACCCAGCGGTCCACCCGCCGCAACCGGTTCGGCCCGGTGGTGCCCCTGGTCGGCATGCCCAGCGCGCGGGCGCGGCCGGCCGCCAGTCGGGGCGCTCGCTTGGCCATCCGATGTCCTCCCACACCTCTCCACCGTCGCCCGGGTCCGCCGTCCAGCGCGGTGGGAGGTGGTCGATCTCCGGGGCGCGCCCGCTCGTTCCGTGACGGGATCAGCCGCTGCGCCGGCGGGCGACGTACTCCAGCGTGAAGCGGGACTCCGCGTCGAGCAGCGCGGTGACCTGCTCGGACACCGCCTTCTCCACCATCCCGCCGACGAGTGGGAGCCGGACCGTGACCTGGCCGGCACCCCGGAGTTCCGCGCCCCCGCCCACCGGGCGGATCGACGTGGTGGCGTCGATGGTGGCGGGGGTGTCGGTGACCCTGGCCGCCATCGTTCCCACGTAGCCCGCGCCCTCGCGCCGCCACGTCTCGGTGCGTTCGACCGAGATCCCGTTCGGGGCGATCGAACGCATCGCGGCCGGCAGCCCGCCGGAGGAGATGCCGTGTCGGAAGACCGCGCGGGACCCGTTGTCGTCGCTGGTCAACGCGACCAGTTCCGCCGAGGAACCGCCGAGCTCGGCCAGTCTGTCCCGCAGGTACGTCTCGTCGACCAGCACCGCGTGGAGCTCGTCGGGGGAGAGGGAGTCGGCGTGGAGGGTGAACTGGATGGGGCGTGCCATGGCAGCACAGATTACCGTTGGCGTCCGTGACTACTCGTTCGTCCGGCGAGGCCGTCGGCGTCGCCGTTCCCCTCGCCGAGCACACCACCCTCCACCTGGGCGGGCCCGCGGCCCGCCTCGTGGAGGCGACCACGGCGGAGGACCTCGTCGAAGCGCTGCGGCGGGCCGACACCGGCGGTGACGACGTCCTCGTCCTCGGTGGTGGATCCAACCTGGTCGTCGGCGACGAGGGGTTCGCCGGGACCGTGGTGCGGGTGGCGACGACGGGGAGACGAGCGGACCGCGTCGCGGACGGCACCGTCCAGCTCACGGTCGAGGCGGGTGAGGACTGGGACGCGGTCGTGGCCGCCGCCGTCGCCGACGGGCTCTCGGGCGTGGAGTGCCTGTCCGGCATCCCGGGCCGGGTGGGCGCGGTCCCCGTGCAGAACGTGGGCGCCTACGGCGTGGAGGTCGCGGAGCTGCTCGACTCGGTGGACGTCTACGACCGCCTCGACGGGTGCGTCCGCACCGTGCCCGCAGCCGACCTGGGGCTGGCCTACCGGACGAGCCGGCTCAAGGGCAGCGCCACGTCGGTCGTCCTCCGCGCGCGCTTCGCACTGGCGGACAGCGGCTCCTCCGTGCCCATCCGGTACCCCGAACTGGCCAGGGCGCTCGGGGTCGAACTGGGCGACCGGGTGCCGCTCGCCGCCGCGCGGGAGGCGGTGCTCGCGCTGCGTGCCGGCAAGGGCATGGTGCTGGACCCGGCGGACCACGACACCTGGAGCGCCGGATCGTTCTTCACCAACCCGTTGGTGCCCGACGAGGCCGTTCCCGAGGTCCTCGCCCGGATCGCCGAGCGGCTCGGCGGGGAGGCACCGGTGCCGAGGTACCCGGGAGGGCCGGGGCGCACCAAGTTCTCCGCGGCCTGGCTCATCGAGCGAGCGGGCTTCCGGCGCGGCCACCAGGGCCCCGGCGGCCGGGTGGCGTTGTCGAGCAAGCACACGTTGGCCCTCACCAACCGGGGGACGGGGAGCACCGCGGACCTGCTGGCGCTGGCCTCGGAGGTCCGTGACGGTGTCCGAGCGGCGTTCGGTGTCGTGCTGGAGCCGGAACCCGTGTTGGTGAACTGCGCGCTCTGAGACCGGCGGGCGGTGGGGGTGAGACGGGCCCCGGCCCCCGCCGGACCGCTCACCGGAACTGGTTACCAGTGGTGGCCGGTGGGGCCGTTCGCGACCCCGCCTGGTCGGTTCAGGACCGCCGGTGGGCTCGGGTGGCGGAGTGCTGGTCCCGGGGTTTCAGCACGATCTGGTCGATGTTGACGTGCGACGGCCTGGTGACGGCGAAGACGATGGCCTCCGCCACGTCCTGCGCGGTGAGCGGTGTGAGGCCCTGGTAGACGGCGTCGGCCCGAGCGGCGTCACCCTCGAACCTCACCAGGGAGAACTCCGTCTCCACCATGCCCGGGCAGATCTCGGTGAACCTCACCGGATCTCCCAGGTGTTCCCCGCGCAGCGTCCGGTGCAGCACGGCCTGCGCGTGTTTCGCGGAGGTGTAGCCGGAGCCGTTGTCGTAGGCCTCCAGGGCCGCGATCGAGGTGACGGTCACCACGTGCCCGTCACCGGAGTCGATCAGCCTGGGCAGGAGCGACCTGGTCATCCGGAGGGTGCCGAGGACGTTCGTCTCCCACATCCACCGCCAGTTGTCCTCGTCCGACTCGGCGACGCGCTCCAGCCCGCGTGCCCCGCCGGCGTTGTTCACCAGCACCCGGCACGTCGGGACCTCGGCGAGGAAGGCGTCGACGGATTCGGCGTCGGTGACGTCGAGCCGGTGGGCGGAGCCGCCGATCTCGGCGGCCAGCTCGGCGCACCGGTCGAGGCGGCGGGCGCCCAGGACGACGTGGAACCCGGCTTCCGCCAGGCCGCGCGCGGTGGCCTCGCCGATGCCGGCGCTGGCTCCCGTCACGACCGCGACCGGCTTTCCGGCGGCCGGGGACGTGGTCGGTGGGGTGTGGTGCTGGGGCTGCTGGTCGTGGGTCATGACGCCGATCGTGCCTGACCCGCCGTTGGTCTGTCAGCGGCGGGCGAGCGGGGAGCCCCGGCCCTCGCGAGGCCGGGGCCGCTGTTCTCAGTCCAGCAGGTTGAGGTCGCCGAGGATCATGTCGAGGTCGACGGCGTTCGCCAGTTCGACGGCGCCGGCGCTGTTCGGGTGGATGCCGTCGTGGACATCCCACTCCGGGAGGATCCGGCTCGGGTGGTCGGGGTCGCGGACGGCGGCGTCGAAGTCGACGACCCCGTCGAACTTGTCGGAGGCGCGGATGCGCCGGTTGATCTCCTGCCGGTTCTCCTCCAGGTGCGGTTCCCAACTGAACCAGCCCTCGAACGGCGTGATCGTCGCCATGTAGAAGAGCATCCCGCGCTCGTGCGTGCGGTCGGCGAACTCCTCGAAGGTCGCCATCAGCAGGTCGAGGTCGGTGGTCTGCGGGGGGTGTTGCATGTCGTTGATGCCCGCGGCGAAGAGGACGGCGTCGGCCCCGGGGAGGTCGAGCACGTCGCGGTCGTACCGTTCCAGCACCCGCTGGCCTCCGTAACCCGAGGAGGTCAGCATCCTGTTGCCCGACATGCCCGCGTTGGCCACCGAGAGCCGGCGCGGCCCGTACTCGTCCACGATCCGGCGGGACAGCACGTCGGACCAGCGGTCCGAGCCCTTCGAGAAGTCGACGCCGACACCGTCGGTCATCGACCCGCCGATGGTCACCAGGGTTCCCGTGGCCGTCTCGGGCACCACCGTGATGGCGCCGACGAGCGGCCGGGTGCTCATCGTCTTCTCCTCGACCTGGAAGGGGCGGCCGTTGACGTTCTCGGTGTGGTCACCGGTCGCGATGCGGCTGTGCTCCCCGGCGAACGAGTGGGTGGTGACCCGGCCGGTGGGCCCCGGGAAGTAGAAGGACACCGCGACGTCCGCCCCGTCGGGGACCTCCATCCGAGCCAGGTCGGTGTACACGCTCTCCCCCGGCGCGAGGGTGAAGGAGGTTTCCCGCTCCACCCGGAGCTCGGTCAGGCTGGACGGGTTGATGCCGCCCTCGCGGTCGGTGGCCAGCGCGATGGTCACCCGGCCGACGTGCAGCTCGTCGGGGCTGAAGGTGTTGTCGAGCCGCACACGGACCGCCGAACCACCGGAGCTGACGCGCATCCGGGTGCGGACGGTGTTGTCGGTGAACCCCTCGAACTCCCGTTCCCTTTCCTGGGCTGCCTTGGGTGAGGCGGTGAAGGTCGTGATCTCCCGCTCTTCCGCGAGCTCCGCACCGGCGGGTAGTGCCCGTTCCAGCGTCGTCTCCGGGACCATCGCGCATCCGGCCACCAACAGGCTCATGCCCGTGACCGCCGCGAACCACCGTCGGCGCACCATCATCTCCGTCCTCATGCCGCTGACTGCTCGCCGACTCACGGACGACGTGGACGCCGGGGATCTGGGAGACCGGACAGCAGAACGGCTCCGGATTCGCCTCGGGCGCCACGCGACCGGCTCGGCGAGTTTCTGCGGAGAAGAATAGACAACCCCGAGATCAACACGGGTCGCCACGGTGCCGGAACGGTCGGCGACCACGTCCTGGCCGGGGGTTCAGCGGGGGAGGAGCGCCTCCACCGGCACCGACTCGCCGACGAGGGTGTACCCGCGCTGGTTCAGGTGCAGGCCGTCCCCGAGGTCGAGATCCGGCCGGACGAGATCCGGGTCGTCCGGGTCCCGGAGCAACGTGTCGAGGTCGAAGACGGCGTCGTACTCGTCGGCGTGGGTCCGGATGAGGGCGTTCACCCGGGTCCTCGTGGTCTCCAGTTCGGGCTTCCAGGTCTCCCAGCTCCCGAAGGGGGGGATGGTGGCCACGACGACCCGCAGGCCCGCGTCCCGGCTCCGCCGGGCGAGGTCGTCGATGGCGGCGAAGAGCGTCCGCGCGTCCGTCTCGTGCGGTGTCTGCTGGATGTCGTTGGTGCCCACGGCGAGGATGACGGCCGCCGCGCCGGGCAGCGACAACACGTCGGTGTCGTAGCGGTCGAGGAGGCGCGGGCCGCCGCCGACCGATCCGAGGAGGATGCGGTTGCCGGACAGGCCGGAGTTCGCGACCGCCAGCCGACGTCCCGGTGGTAGGGAGAGCAGGCGGTCCGCGAGGACGTCGGGCCAGCGACCGGATTCGGGGAAGTCGACTCCGAGGCCGTCGGTCAGCGAACCGCCGACGGCCACCACCGTGCCGCTGGCCTCGGAGCCCAACACCAGGACCGCGTCCACCACCGCCCGGTGCTCCACCGGGCGGAACCTGTCCGAGGTGGGGTTCTCGGTGTGGTCTCCCCTGGCGAGCAGGGTGGGTTCCCCGCTGATCGGGTGGTTGCCCAGCGGACCGGTCGGACCGGGCAGGAAGAGGCTGACGTGGAGCCGAGCGCGGTCGGGCACGTCCAGGCCGGCGGGGTCGGTGTAGCGGTGGTGGCCGGGCGGGACGGTGAAGTCCGACCGCCCGTCGAGCAGCAGCGGCCGGACCGTCCCCGGGAGCGAGGACCCGTCGAATCCGTCGGCCAGGGCGACCGAGGCCGCCCCGATCCGCAGCGGACGGTCGCCGTAGGTGTTGTCCAGGCGGACCCGGACCCCGGATCCACCGGCGCTGATCCGGACCATCGTGCGCAAGGTCACGTTGGCGAAGCCCAGTTCCTCCCGCTGGTTCGGTTGGGCCGGCATCTGCGGTGCGGCCCAGGTGGTCACCCCGGTGGTGGGTACCGGCTCGGCCGTTCCCGGGGACAGCGGGGTCGGGGGCACCACGGGTTCGGCCGACACGAGGAGGCCCAGGCAGCACACGACGATCAGCAGGAGTCGGACCACGGCGCGACCCCCCTCGGTGCTTCCTCGCCGTCAACGCGCGCCGACCGGGCGTGCGCTGGCGTTGCCCCGACGGCGTGGCCAGGGTAGACACCGGTCGTCCTCACCCAGGTGAGCGACTGATCACGGCCCCGCGAGGGGCTGGAAGCTCTACCGCCTCGTTTGTGTTGCATTCCCATGACAGGCAGCGAGCATCGGGGCGCGGGCAGGCCCGGAAAGGTTGACTACACGTGGCTAAGCGTGGGTTCGTGTGCGCGACAACCGCGCAGGTTCGACTCGCTGGTAGCAGCGGATCCTCCGATCGAGGAGGGTCTCCTCGTGAGTGACTCGTTACGAGTGGTAACTGGCGGCGGGGGGCGATCGGCGACTTCCGCCGGCAGTGGTTCCCCCCGCCGGGTGGCGCTGTTGTCGCTGCACACGTCGCCGTTGGAACAACCGGGCACCGGGGACGCGGGCGGGATGAACGTCTACGTGCTCCAGACGGCCCGTCGTCTCGCCCGGCGCGGGGTCGAGGTGGAGGTCTTCACCCGGGCCACGTCCTCCGAGCACCCACCGCTGGTGCGGGTGGAGCCGGGGCTGCTGGTCCGCAACATCATCGCCGGGCCCTTCGAGGGCCTGGGCAAGAACGACCTCCCCGCCCAGCTGTGCGCGTTCGCCGCCGGGGTGCTGCGGGTCGAGGCCAGGCACGAGCCCGGCTACTACGACCTGGTCCACTCCCACTACTGGCTGTCGGGCCAGGTGGGGTGGCTCGCCCGGGAGCGGATGGGGGCGCCGCTGGTCCACACGGCGCACACCCTCGCGCGGGTGAAGAACGCCGCGCTCGCCGAGGGGGAACCCGCCGAGCCCCGGGTCCGGGTGATCGGGGAGCAGCAGGTCGTCGACGAGGCGGACCGCCTGGTGGCGAACACGAGCGTGGAGGCCGAGCAGCTGGTGCGGCTCTACGGTGCCGACCCCGCCGCCGTGGTGACCGTCGAGCCCGGGGTCGACCTCGACTGCTTCACCCCCGGGGAGCGGTCGGAGGCGCGACGGACCCTCAGAGCGGCCGGCGTGGTGCTCCCGCCGGACCCGGTCGTCCTGACCTTCGTCGGGCGGATCCAGCCGCTGAAGGCGCCGGACGTCCTCCTGAGGGCGGCGGCGCGCCTGCTCGCCGAGGAGCCACGCCTGCGGGGCCGGCTGGCCGTGCTCGTCGTCGGCGGTCCCTCCGGCTCCGGGCTCCAGGAACCGGAGGCCCTCCAGAAGCTCGCGGGGGAGCTGGGGATCACCGACGTGGTGACCTTCCTGCCGCCCCGGTCCGGTGCCGAGCTCGCGGACGTCTACCGCGCCTCCGACGTCGTGGCCGTCCCCAGCCACAACGAGTCGTTCGGCCTGGTGGCGCTGGAGGCCCAGGCCTGCGGGACGCCGGTGGTCGCCGCGGACGTGGGCGGCCTGTCGGTCGCCGTGGTGGACGGGTCCACGGGACTGCTGGTGCCCAGCCACGCACCGGAGGACTGGGCGGCGGCCCTGCGCGCCGTGGCGCTACCCGCGACCGGCTCACCGGACGCGGTCCCGGAGTCGGTGCGTTCCCGGGCGGCCGGGGTTCGGCCGGAGAACGCGGTGCGGCACGCCAACGACTTCTCCTGGGACCGCACCACCGACGGGCTGCTGCGCGCCTACCGGCAGGCTGCCCTGGCCTTCGGCCGGGGCGTGCGCGACGCTGGTGGGGGCAGGAACCGGCACGGACGGCGAGGGGGCGAGGCGTGAGCTCGGACGCGGACGGGAGCTCTCCCGAGGAGGCGGTGCGGACGGTGGAGCGCACGCTGCGCGACCGCGACCTGGACTTCGACCACGCCTCCCCGGGTCGCTTCCTCGTGCGGCTGCCGGGGGAACGGAAGCAACGGACGAGTTGCTGGCTCGTGGTCGGGCGCCACGGGCTGCTCGTCGAGGCGTTCGTGTGCCGCCGCCCCGACGAGAACCAGGCCGGGGTCCACCACTTCCTGCTCCGGCGCAACGCCAGGCTGTACGGGGTGCACTACACGGTCGACGAGGACGGTGACATCCACCTGGTGGGGAGGTTGGGGGCGCACGCCGTGACCGAGGACGAGCTGGACCGGGTGCTGGGCCAGGTGCTGGAGGCGGCTGACGGCGACTTCAACAAGCTCCTGGAGCTGGGCTTCGCCGGGGCGATCCGCCGGGAGTGGGCCTGGCGGAGGTCTCGTGGTGAATCCCTGGCCAACCTCGCCGCCTTCGAGCACCTCGCCCGGGACCAACGCTGACGCCCTCGACGCGCCGGCGCGACCGCCAGGTGCGCCGGCCGGGGGAGTGGCAGGGCGGGGCGGCTTGGGAGAGAGGGGGAGTCACGAACTCAAGCCGCCCCGCCGTGAGGTCCCGCCACTGCGGGTTCCCCTGGCGGGGGGCACCCGGGAACCCGGACGGGCCGCGGCCTGACGGGGGAGGCAGACCACGGTGCACCCTCTCAAGATCGGGGAGTGCGTGGGAGCCGATCGAAGAGAGTGTTGCCAACTTGGCAGAATCGACGACCTGGGCACAAGCCCATCGCGCTACTCCATTCGAGTGTATCTGCGACGTGATCGTAACGTCGCGGAGTCAAAGCCTCGTAACGTAACCGCCCGGGTCGCCCCATCTCACACCGCTGGGCCAGGTCAGTGAGCGTTTCTTCCTTCCGGTGACTGTAAGTGTTGGTGGGCGTGGGTGTGGGCCGGTGCCCCGCGAGCGCCGTCACCCCAACGCCACCGCCTTGCCGCTCCGGCAACCCGCGCGGCCCCACCGGGGTGGACCGGACCGGAGCGGTGGGAGCGCGGCCAGGAGACGACGTCGTCCGCCGTCCCCCGACCGGACCTGGCAGGCTGGGCGCATGACCAAGGCAGTAGGCACCCTGGTGCTCCTCCGCCACGGAGAGAGCACGTGGAACGCGGAGAACCTGTTCACGGGATGGGTCGACGTCCCCCTGTCGGAGAAGGGGCAGGCGGAGGCCCGGCGCGGCGGCGAACTGCTGGCCGAGGCTGGCCTGCTCCCCGACGTGCTCCACACCTCCCTCCTGCGCAGGGCGATCTCCACCGCCAACATCGCGCTCGACGTGGCGGACCGGCACTGGATCCCGGTGCGCCGCGACTGGCGGCTCAACGAGCGCCACTACGGCGCCCTCCAGGGGAAGAACAAGAAGCAGACGTTGGAGGCCTACGGCGAGGAGCGGTTCATGCTCTGGCGCCGTTCCTACGACACCCCGCCTCCCGAGATCGAGCCGGGAGCCGAGTACGGGCAGGACGGCGACCCGAGGTACGCCGAGCTCGGGGACGAGCTGCCCCGCACGGAGTGCCTCAAGGACGTCGTGGCCAGGCTGCTCCCCTACTGGGAGAGCAGCATCGTCCCCGACCTGCGCGCCGGCCGGACGGTGCTGGTCGCGGCCCACGGGAACTCGCTGCGCGCCCTCGTCAAACACCTCGACGGCGTGTCCGACGAGGTCATCGCCAAGCTGAACATCCCCACCGGGATCCCCCTGCGCTACGACCTGGACGAGCAGCTCATGCCGGTCGTCCCCGGCGGGACCTACCTCGACCCCGACGCGGCGGCCGAGGCGATCGACGCTGTCGCCAACCAGGGGCGTTGACCAGCGGGTGAACACCGGGTGACAGGATGCGCAACCCCGCCGCCCAGGGTGTAGTTACTGTCACGTCCTGGGCGGCAGGGCTGGGCTAACCGGGTGGTTTCGTGCTTACGATTCGGAACGTGACCGGGATGGGTTACCTCGCCCTGTCGATCAGCCTCGTGCTCGTCGGCGGGCTCCTCGGTTTTGTCGCCGGACGGCTCTCGGAGCGCCGGCCACGCCGAGGACACGGCGGCGTCACCGTCGCGGAGCTCCTCCGCAGGCTGGTGAACTCCTCGCACAGCGGGGTGGCCGTCCTGAACCGCTTCGGCGATGTCCTCTTCCACAACCAGCGGGCCGTGGAGCTGGGGGTCGTCACCGCCAACGTCATCGACCCCAGAGCCGGCCAGGCGGCCGACCTGGCACTGGCGGAGAACCGGGTCGTCGCGGTCGACCTCCCGCCGACCGGGGCCGTCCGCAAGCGCCGGCCCGAGGCGGTCGCCGCCGAGGTGCGTCCCCTCGGGGAGGGGTTCACGGTCGTCGACGCGGCGGACGAGTCCGAGGCCGTGCGGCTGGAGGCCACCCGCCGTGACTTCGTCGCCAACGTGAGCCACGAGCTGAAGACCCCCGTCGGCGCGCTGGCCCTGCTCGCCGAGGCGATGCTGGACGCGGCCGACGAGCCGGACGAGGTCCGTCGCTTTAGCGAGAAGATCCGCCACGAGGCCACCAGGCTCGGGGCGCTGACCAGCGAACTCATCGTGCTCTCCCGTCTCCAGGGCGCGGAGCCGCTTCCCGACCCCGACCCGGTGTCAGTCGACGCGGTCGTCGACGAGGCGCTCGGTCGGTGCCGGCTGACGGCCGAGGCGGCGGGCATCACCGTGACCACCGACCCGAGGAGCGGGCTGGTGTGCGCGGGCGACCGAGTGCTGCTCACCACCGCGCTGTCCAACCTGCTGACCAACGCGATCGCCTACTCCCCGGAGGGCAGCGCCGTGTCGGTGTCCCGCCGCCTCCGGGACGGGATGGTGGAGGTCGCGGTCACCGACCGGGGGCTGGGCATCGCCCCCGAACACCAGGAACGGGTCTTCGAACGGTTCTTCCGGGTCGACCCGGCCAGGTCGAGGGCCACCGGCGGGACGGGCCTCGGGCTGGCCATCGTCAAGCACGTCGCCAACAACCACGGCGGCTCGGTGCGCCTCTGGAGCCTGCCGGGCACCGGGTCCACCTTCACGCTCAGCCTGCCGGCCCTCGACGCGGAGGAACCGCGTGCGGGAACGGAGCGGCCACTCGCCGCCGCGTCCGCCGGTGGACCGGGCACCACGATCTCCTCGCAACCCAGGAATCCGGGAGGAAAGCCATGACGAGGGTGCTCATCGTCGAGGACGAGGAGTCCTTCGCCGATCCGTTGGCGTTCATGCTGCGCCGGGAGGGCTTCACTCCTGCGGTGGCCACCGACGGTCAACAGGCGCTGGCCGAGTTCGACCGCAACGGCGCCGACATCGTGCTGCTCGACCTGATGCTGCCCGGGATGAGCGGGACGGACGTCTGCCGGCAGCTGCGCGCCAGATCATCGGTGCCGGTCATCATGGTGACGGCGAGGGACAGTGAGATCGACAAGGTCGTGGGACTCGAACTCGGGGCCGACGACTACGTCACCAAGCCGTATTCCGCCCGGGAGCTGATCGCGCGGATCCGGGCCGTCCTCCGCCGAGGCGGTGAGTCCGAGGAGACCGCGCCCCAGGTGTTGGCCGCCGGGCCGGTGCGGATGGATGTCGAACGTCACGTGGTGACGGTGGGTGGTGGCGACGTCACGCTGCCGTTGAAGGAGTTCGACCTGCTGGAGTACCTGTTGCGGAACTCCGGTCGGGTCCTCACCCGCGCCCAGCTCATCGACCGGGTCTGGGGGGCGGACTACGTCGGGGACACCAAGACGCTGGACGTGCACGTCAAACGCCTGCGGTCCAAGATCGAGCCCGACCCGGGGAACCCGAGGCACCTGGTGACCGTGCGCGGGCTCGGCTACAAGTTCGAGGCCTGACCCCTCGCCGACGCGGCCAGCGGGACGTGGTGCCCCGGAACGAGGTAACGTAGCGTGTCACGTCCCGCGGGGTTCGACCACCGTCGAGCGCTCGCGGCAGGTGGGGACGCGGCCCTGTCACGACCCGACGTCGTCGTGGCTCCCGAGGGAGCCGGTCGCCGGGGTGCCAGCGGCCACGGCCGACGCCGGTGCCGGGGCACCGTTCACGAACGCCGAGGGCGGGGGCCCGGCGGGAGTGCGGAGAACCACCGCTGGTCCGGGAGGACTCGGCTGCCGGCCCCTCTCCGGAGAGCGGCGAGGGGTGACGCGGGCCACGACCCGTGCTCGGTCACTCGTCCGGCCCCTGCCTGTTTGCTGCCAGTATGGAGCGAGGGCATCGCACCTGCTCTGTCGGATAGATGGTTCAAACAGGAGAGAACGAGCTGCTGTGACTGTTCCAGCGCCCCGGCGAACCGAGCGAGTGACGGAACCAGTCACTGGACGAACGACGCCTTACTGGGCACGGTGGAAGCGATGAGTCGGGATAACCGGTCGGAGAGCGAGGGCCAGCGCAGCGTCGCGGAGCTGCTGGCCGCCTACGGCGGCAAGGGGGGCGGCGGCCGCCGCCGTCGCCGCAGAGCCGAGGACCCCACCGACACCGCTCCGCAGGCCATCATCGACCGGGTCCTGTCCGAGAGCGGGAACCTCCGCCGGGTCGAGGAAACCGACGAGGCCCCCGGACCCGAGGGACAGCAGTACCAGCCGCCGCCCAGGCCGGCTCCCGTCGGCCAGGACCGACCGACGCCCCCACCGCACCCCGAGCCACCGCACCACCCGGCCGAGCCGGACTACCCGCGAAACGACTACCCGCAGGGTGACTACCCGGAGGACGACTACCCGACCGCGAGCGACTACCCGCGGGGCGACTACCCGGTGGACCGGGGGCAGCGTGGCCAGGTCGATGGGCCAGGTCGGCAACCCGAGGCCGGTGCCCGCCCGGCGTTCCCCGCTGCCGGTCAGCTCCCAGCCGACCAGACCGTGCTCTACCCCGTCGACCCCGACATGACCGCCCAGTACCCGCCACTCACCGGGGAGGCACCGGCCGTGGCGTCCGACGTCGGGGGGCGGCTGGACGCACCCCCCGACGACCCGCACACGGAGCAGTTCCCCCGGGTCGCCGGCGACAACTTCGGCGGCTCCATCCTCGACGACCCCGCCGGCACCTTAGACGCCGGCTCCGACGCGGAACGCACCGTCGTGGGGACCGGCTGGTTCGAGACCGGTGAGGTCGCCGCCTACCGGGAGGACGGTCCGGACCCCTCGGCGGGGCCCGCCGAGACGCGGCAGCAGGCGCCGGTGGCACCCGGGGTGGACGTCGACCCGGACGCGGGGGAGCGCCCGGCGGACCGGCGCGACGACGCGGACGACCACGACTACGAGCCCGGCGACTACGGGGCCGATGACTACGGGTCCGGCGACTACGAGCCCGATGACTACGGGTCAGACGACTACGACGAGGACTACGACGAGGACGACTCGGCCGAGGAGGGCGTCGAGGAACCGGCGGAGAAGCCGGTGTCCCCCGTCAAGGAGTGGCTGCTCATGATCGGGCAGCTGGTGGTCGGAGTGGTGGGAGGAGCCGGGCTGTGGCTCGTCTTCCAGTGGCTCTGGCTGAACATCCCCGCCGTCGCCCTGGTGGTGGCGCTCCTCGTCATCACCGGCATGGTCTTCCTCGTGCGGAAGATCCGTCGCAGCGACGACCTCCAGACCACCCTGTTCACCGTGCTCGTCGGACTCATCGTGACGGTGTCGCCGGCCGCCCTGCTCCTGTTGGGAACGTGATCCCGGTGGGAGATGGCGTCAGGATTCCCGTGGGCCTGTCCACCGCCTCCGTCTGGCCGGAGCCGGCTGAGGGAGCCTTCCGGCTCGCCGCCGAGCTCGGTTACGACGGGGTCGAGGTGATGGTGTGGGCCGACCCGGTCAGCCAGGACCCGGAGGCCGTCCGGCGGCTGGCTGGCCAGTACCGAGTTCCCGTGCTGGCCGTGCACGCCCCGTGCCTGTTGATCACGCAGCGGGTGTGGTCCTCCGACCCGGTCGAGCGACTCCGCCAAGCGGTGCGCGCGGCCCAGACGCTGGACGCCGCGACGGTCGTGGTGCACCCCCCGTTCCGCTGGCAGCGGCGCTACGCGGACATGTTCGCCGACCTCGTCGCCGAACTGGAGGACGACACCGGCATCACCGTCGCCGTGGAGAACATGTTCCCGGTGCGGCCGTTGGGCAACCGGCAGCTCGGCACCCGGCCACCTGGCTCTGGCCCCTTGTCGTCCCGGCTGATGAACTCGCAGCTCATGGGCGCCTACCTCAAGGGCGAACAGCTGATCGGAAGTCAGCTGCGGGACTCCTGGCCCCCGAGGGTGTCCGCCTTCCACCCCTCGCCGGACCCCACCGAGGCCGGCTACCGCAGCTACACCCTCGACCTGTCCCACGCGGCCGTCGCCCACGCCGATGCCATGCTGCTGGCAGCCCGGATGGGAAGCGGCCTGCGTCACGTGCACCTCGGGGATGGCACGGGTGCGCCCCGCGACGAGCACCTGCTCCCGGGGCGGGGGAACCAGCCCTGCGCCGAACTGCTCCGCAGCCTCCGGCCGTCCGGCTTCGACGGGTCCGTGGTGCTCGAGGTGAACACCCGGAAGGCCCGAGCACCGGGGGAACGGGCGGCGGAGCTCACCGAGGCACTGCTGTTCGCCAGGAAGCACCTCGGTCCGGAGTGACCGGGCCCGGGGCGGAGTGAGCCGGCCTCGGGGCGGTGGTGCTCGCACTCGCCTCGCCCGTGGTCGCGGGGAGGTCCACCCGGGCGGAGTCTCGCGCGAGGCAGCTGACGGTGTTTCCATCGAAGCGTGCCGTCGAGGGCCCGGGTTCTCCTGACGAGCGCCGCGCTGGCCGCGGCGAGGAACGACGCCGTGCGCGGCCGGTCCGTCGTGACCCGGCAGAACGCGGGGAAGGACGCGGTCGGGGCGGTGCTGGCGGCCCGTCGCCTCGTCGCCAGGTTCGGTCGAGTCCGCCTCGACCACCTCGTGGAGGGCGCCACCGACCGAGGCGCGGCGGTCCGGGCCACCCAGGAGTTGCTGGACCTGCTTGGCGAGATCGACCTCTCCGGACTGGCCCCGTTCGTCGACGTCGGGCTCCGGCCCTCGGGCTGCGGGCTCGCGCTGGACGTCGGCCTGGCGGAGGAGAACCTCGACCGGATCTGCGGGCTCGCCCACCGCGTCGGGTGCACCGTCACCCTGGACACCGAGGACCACTCCTCGGTGGACCAGGTCCTGGCCGTCGCCGGCTCGCTGCGCGACCGGTGGCGCGGCCTCGGGGTGGTGCTGCACGCGAACCTCCACCGGACCGTCGAGGACTGCGTGGCGCACTCGCGCGCCGGTTCCCGGGTCGTGCTGAGCCCGGCGTCCCACCCCGAGTCGGCGTCGGTCGCGGTGTTCGACCCCCACGAGGTGGACCTCCAGTACGTGCGCTGCGCCCGCGTCCTCCTCGCCGGTGCCTGCCGACCGGTGTTCGCCGCCCGACGTCCCCGGCTGCTCGGCGCCGTGGTCGGCGCGGCCAGGTGGCACCGACGGGATGTGCGCTCGTTCGAGTGCCAGGTGCCCCCCTGGATGCCGCCGTCGGACCGCCGCCGGCTGGCCGGAGCGGGGGTGGCGCTGCGGGCGGTGGTGAGGTTCGGGGCGGACGCCGGGCCGCCGGTGGTGCCTCGGCCTGGGCACTGAACTCGAGCGTGGTGCTCCGCCTGCGGGCCGGCGCGGTGGTGCGAGTGGTGGACGGGGACGTCGGTGGGTGTGCCCTGACGGTCGGTCACTGGGGCGGGCGTTGGAGCACGTGGCCGGTGGTGGCGGCGGTACGGTGGGCGGCGTGACGAGGTCGGCGGTGGGAGTCGCGGCGGTCGAGGGCGAGGTCGCGAGTCCAACGGGGACCGACCGCGCCGGGAAGGGGCAGCCATCGCGGGCCGGCGCCCGGCGCCAACGGTGGCGCCGAACCGCACAAGGTCAAGAAACGGTAACGGTCCTCCATTGGTGCAGGTCGCGAAGGGAAAGCCCCGCGCAAGCGGGGGTGAGCCGAACGTCACGATCCAGGTCTTACCGTTCGCCGCGAAAGCCCCGCGCAAGCGGGGGTGAGCCGCCACGCGGGCAGCCGCGCTCCTCGCTGACGCCGAAAGCCCCGCGCAAGCGGGGGTGAGCCGACGTGACAACGGCGATCAGGACCGCCCCGGTCGAAAGCCCCGCGCAAGCGGGGGTGAGCCGCCCCAACCGCGCCCTCATGGCGGCGCACCGCGGAAAGCCCCGCGCAAGCGGGGGTGAGCCGCCGCCGATGACGACGTCATCCAGGTAGCGGGCGAAAGCCCCGCGCAAGCGGGGGTGAGCCGGTCGCCGGCGGACTCCTCCAGGCGGTGGATGAGAAAGCCCCGCGCAAGCGGGGGTGAGCCGACGGCACCTGCCGGCCGCATCCGCACCCCCCGGAAAGCCTTGCGCAAGTGGGTGAGCCGCGCCTCGCGACCGGGTACCCGGTCACCCCTCGGCGGCGGGCAGGGGCGTGTCCGGAGTGATGTTCCGGTCCCGGCACGGGGTGCCGGTGGTGTGGTCCGCCCGGCTCCCGCTGGCCGGGCGGCACGGAACAGCCCCCGGCTCCGCGCGGAGCCGGGGGCTGGGGTGGTTGTCAGTGCAGTCGGTCGGCCTTGACGGCGTCGACCAATGCCGCGAACGCGGCCCGGTGCACGAGGAGTGTTCCGCCGTCCCGGTTCTTGGTGTCGCGGATGCCGACGACCTCGCTCGCTCCCGTACCGATCTCGACGCAGTTGGACGACGAGACGGATCGTCGAGGTTTGCGCCACCGTGTCACAGCTCGCCCTCCAGTGCGCGCAGCCGCGTCCGCGACTCCTCCTCCGACAGGGCCACGCCGAGCAGGTGGTCTCTCGTCGCGACCACGGGTGCGACGTCCCGTTCGCTGTACAGCCAGGTGGATGACCGGTAGTGCTCCAGGTGCACGACCGCCGGCGCGTCATCGAACTCGATGATCTCGAACCCGGCGACCAGGCCCCGGTAGAAGCCCCGCTCGGCGGGGATGACGCGGACCGACACGGCGGGCAGCCGTGACCACTCGCGCAGGGCCGCCAGCTGGCCGCGACGGACGTCGACCCCGCCGGGCGGTGTGGTCCTCCGAAGGGCCAGCTCGTCGATGATCGCCAGGTAACGCACGTCGCCGCCGAGGACGTGAGCCCGCCGACGTTCCCTCATCGCGAGTGCCTGGTCCATGTCGATCGCCGGCGTCTCCCCGTGCGCCAGCAGCGCCGCCGCGTACTCGCGCGTCTGGAGCGGGCCGGGGACGAGGACCGGGTGGACCTCCGTGATGGAACTGGCGTCGCGTTCGTAGCGCTCCAGATCGGTCAACGATTCGGCGATCTCGTCCGATCCGACCGGCGACCACTGCTGGACGGTGACGGTGTCGACCAGTTCCCCCAACTCGGCGCGGAGCGCACCGGGCGGGTCGTAGAGCTCGATCATCAGGGCGACCGCGCTGGCGTCCGGTGTCCGTGAACCCCGTTCAGATCGGGATATCAGCGACTGGCTGACTCCCAGCTGTCGGGCTGCCTGCTGCTGGCTCAGGCCCGCCGCGGTGCGGGCTTGTGCCAGGGCGCGGCCCAAGGCCAGGACTGCCGGCGAGCGCGCCATACTGCCTTCCTTTCATGCTTACGGGTTATTCGCTGACTGTCGATTCGCACTAGTCGACTGAATCGCGACTGGTTATGACGGAATGAAAAGTCGCGCTTACGGATTGAGGTTAGCGCACGAGTGGATCGCTTCTTGCCGGTGTGATCGTCGTTGTACCGGCTGTCCTCGTGGTCGTCGTCGCGGTCCTGGTCGGATACCACGTGGACCGTTCTGAGCAGCACCGCGACCCGGGCCCGAAATTGGTGGTCTCCGCCTCGTCCGCTCGTCGGGTTCCCGCTCGTTCGATCCCTGTGGCGGTGTTGCTCGCGATGTGTGCCCAGGACAGGCCGGACGCGCTCCCCGCCCCGACGCGGCGCGCCCGGCCGGGGACAGCGGCCCCCGACGCTGTCCCCCTCCCACGACCGGCCCCACCTCCCCGATCGGACCGGTCCGTGTGGCGACGGGGCCGACGTGACCGAGTTCCTGAACCGCTTGTACAGCTCCGGCCTGCTCAAGCGAGTTCTGGGGCCGACACCGCTTGATCACGTTGGGTGAGGAGTAGGTGTTTTCGCAGGATGGATACACTGCCGGCCGTGAGCGACACCGCCGACGACCTCGCGGACCTGACGACTCTCCCTGAGCAGATCCGGGTCCGCCGCGAGAAGCTCGACCGGCTGCGGGCAGCTGGGGCCGACCCCTTCATACAGCGCTCGCCCCGGACGATCTCGATCGGCGACGTTAGGGAGAAACACGGTCATCTCGAACCCGACCATTCCACCGGAGAGCAGGTTGGCGTCGCCGGTCGCGTCATGCTCTACCGCACCGGCGGCAAGCTGTGCTTCGCCACGATCCGCGATGCCACGGGTGACCTCCAGATCATGTTGTCCCTCGACCGGCTCGGCGAAGAGGCACTCGCCGCCTGGAAGTCCGACGTCGACCTCGGCGACCACGTGGGCATCGAGGGCGAGATCATCACGTCCCGCCGGGGCGAGCTGTCGGTCATGGCCGATCGGTGGGTGTTGACAGCGAAAGCGCTCCGCCCATTGCCGGAGAAGCACAAGGGGCTCACCGACCCCGAGGCGCGAGTTCGTCGTCGCTACGTCGACCTGATCGTCAATCCCGAAGCGCGTGAGATGGCGCTACGACGCTCGGCGGCCGTGCGGGCGCTGCGTGACGGCCTGCACGAGCAGGGCTTCGTCGAGGTCGAGACCCCGATGCTGCAGCAGGTGCACGGCGGCGCGACGGCACGGCCGTTCACCACGCACATCAACGCCTACGACCTCGACCTGTACCTGCGGATCGCACCTGAGCTGTACCTCAAGCGCCTGGTCGTCGGAGGCATGGACAAGGTGTTCGAGATCAACCGCAACTTCAGGAACGAGGGCGCGGACTCGACCCACAACCCCGAGTTCACGATGCTGGAGTTCTACCAGGCGCACGCCGACTACGACGAGGTCGCGCGGGTCACGCGGGAACTCGTTCAGGGGGTCGCGCGTGCCGTCCTCGGGGGCACCGTGATCGAACGCGACGGCACCGAAATCGACATCGGCGGCGACTGGCCTTCGATCACGCTGTACGGCTCGGTGTCCGACGCGCTTGGTGAGGAGATCACCCCGCACACCTCGGTCGAGACCCTGGCCACGCTCGCCGATGCTCACGGCCTGGGGCGGGACGTCCGCTGGGGCAACGGCAAGTTCACCGAGTACCTGTTCGAGGAGCTCGTCGAGCCCACGATCGTGCAGCCGACGTTCGTGCGGGACTTCCCGCTCGAGACCTCCCCGTTGACCCGGCAGCACCCCGACGAGCCGCTGCTCACCGAGAAGTGGGATCTCATCGGCTGGGGTATGGAGCTTGGTACCGGGTTCACCGAGCTGACCGACCCGCTCGAACAGCGACGCCGCCTCACCGAGCAATCCCTGCTCGCCGCCGGTGGCGATGCCGAGGCCATGCAGCTCGACGAGGACTTCCTCGAAGCTCTGGAGTACGGCATGCCCCCCACCGGCGGGGTTGGGGTCGGGGTTGACCGACTGCTCATGGCCTTCACGGGCAGGGGCATCCGCGACACGATCCTGTTCCCCATCGTCAAGCCCAACGTCCAGTAGCGGAGACCACCCATGTGGACGGCGTGTCGCTCGTGATGACTCGAGGTGGATGGGTTCGTCGAACGATCGCACGTTCCCAGGGGGCGTGGCTGCCCCACACCCGGGCCGTGGACGGTGATGTCCTCAGCCGAGGCCGCCCCGCTGAATTGTGGTCACGGCAGGGCGGCGGAGGGGGTGGCGGTCACGACCTGAGGAAGCTCACGTGTTGCTCGGCATGGTCCAGCCACAGCGAGTGCCGGCCGGTGTCGGTGACGGTGAGCCCGTTCCGTTCGGACGGTGAACCCGTCGAGTTCGACCAGTCCGTTCCGCTGTTCTCCCCGTCGTTGGCGTCGCTACCGATCGAGCAGGTGCGCCGGGCCGTCGCGGAGTACTTCCGGACGGGCCGCCGGCCGGACTGCGTTCAGTGGCAGCCGGGGGACTGGTACTGAGAACGCCCGCGCCCGCCTGGTGGGCGAGTCCGGCGGCGATGACGAACCAGGTGCCGTCCCGGTCGCGGCGCCGGCCGTGTGGTGCGGGAAAGCCCCGCGCGAGCGGGGGGTTGAGCCCGACGCCGTCGGCCTGATCGCTGTCGTGGCCGAGAAGGCCCCGCGCGAGCGGGGGTGAGCCGGTTCGGGCGACCGGGTTTCGCGCACCGGCGGGAATCCCACCGATCGGGCGGGCTCCGCTGGAGTGCGTGCGGCGGCGGAGCGCGAGCTGGCAGGCTCACCCTCCATGAGTTCTATCGCAGTACTCGGTGCGGGCAAGATCGGCGAGGCGTTGCTCTCCGGCCTGATCCGAGCCGGACACCAGCCCGACACGCTCTCCTTCACCGAGCGCCACCCGGGCCGGGCGAAGGAGCTGGCGGGGCGGCACGGGGTTGACGCGGTGGCGGTCGCCGAGGCAGCCGTGAATGCCGACGTCCTGGTGGTGGCGGTGAAACCGCAGGACATCGAGCCGCTGCTCGACGACCTGAGCGGCTCGGTGGCCGAACGCCCGGCGGACAGGGGCCTCCCGCTGGTGGTCTCGCTCTGCGCGGGCCTGCCCACCGCCCTCTACGAGAGCAGGTTGCCGCCGGGCACGCCGGTGGTGCGGGCGATGCCGAACACGCCGATGCTGGTGGGTGAGGCGATGAGCGTCATCTCGGCCGGTAGCCACGCGTCCGAGGACGACCTCTCGCTGGTGGAGGAACTGCTGGCGAGCGTGGGCCGGGTCCTGCGGGTCCCCGAGGAACAGCAGGACGCCGTGACCGCGCTGTCCGGTTCCGGCCCGGCCTACTTCTTCTACCTCGTCGAGGCGATGATCGACGCGGGCATCCTGCTCGGACTGCCCAGGGCGGCGGCGGCCGAGCTGATCATCCAGTCGGCGGTGGGCGCGGCCACCATGCTCCGTGGATCGGAGAGCCATCCCGTCATCCTCCGGGAGGCCGTCACGTCTCCGGCCGGCACGACGATCACCGGGATCAGGGAACTGGAGAAGCACGGCGTGCGGGCGGCGATGATCGACGCGATCGAGGCGGCCAGGGACCGGTCGGTGGAACTGGGCAGAGCCCACGAGGGAACCGGGAGCTGACCCGGGTCCGGCCTGGTCAGCGCGGCTCCCGCCGGTCGTGCGCCCCTCGGCCGCCTCGCTCGTGCGTCGCAGGAACACCAGGGGCACCGTTACCCTCGACAGCAGCACGTGCGTGTCGGTACCGCTGGGAGGGGAAGCCCGGCGGCGCGGCAGGTGCCGAAGGAAACGGTGGCTATGTTGACGCAAAGGGAGCATGACAACGGATTCGGCCAGGTTCGATTCCTGACTGTCGCCGAAGTGGCGGCGATGATGCGAGTGTCCAAGATGACGGTCTACCGACTGGTCCATTCGGGTGAACTGCCCGCGGTGCGGGTCGGCAGGTCGTTCCGCGTCCCGGAGAAGACCGTGCACGCCTATCTCCAGAAGTCGTACTACGACGTGGGATGAGCGAGCGTCCGGCTGCCGGCCGTCCGGTCGGCAGCCGGGTCACTCCACCAGGCGCCGCGTCCACCACCGCCCGCGTCGCTCCCGAACGCGTCCACCGATCGTTCCCGGAACCGTGCTCGTCCCCCGGCCCACCGGCGCGGGAGGGCGCGATCCGTCTCGGCGCCCGCGCGGCGCCGGAAACCCGGCCCGGCGCGTCCCGTGCCCCCGCCCCGCCCCGGTGGCCGACGCCGGCGCCCGGACAGGGCTGCGAGGACCGGCTACCGACCCGGGTACGCTGGTAGGCCGTTCGCACCCGACGTGTTCCCGCGGTCCTCGACTCGCGGTTCGCGTGGTGCGAGGAACGCACCAAGAGACGATGAGAACTGCGAGGGACCCGTATGGGCTCGGTCATCAAGAAGCGTCGCAAGCGGATGTCCAAGAAGAAGCACCGCAAGCTGCTCCGCAGGACCCGCGTGCAGCGGCGCAAGCTCGGCAAGTGAGTCCGAGCCGGCCGGTCCGCCCCGCAGGTGGCCCACCGCGACGCCCAGCGGCGTCGCGGTGGCGGCTCCGCGCGTCATGGGCGACCGGCCGGCCGGCGCCGTCCACCCGGCTCGTCCGTTCCCCGCGGGGCGGTGGGCGTCCGGGTGAACCGATCGGCCGCCCGTGACCCGGCTCAGCCCGCCGGATTGCGCCGATCGAGTGGAACGGTCACCCGTCGGTTGTCGCGGCCCTCGTGACGTCTCGTAGCCTGGCACCAGCGGTCTCGTCGGCGATCCAGCGAGGTGTCGGCCGCGACCCGGTCCGTCTGGCCGGGTGCCGCCGTGGTCCCGACACCACGTGATGGGAGCCAGACCATGACACCTCGCGTCGTCCTGGTGACCGGTGTGAACGGGTTCCTGGGAGCCCAGCTCGCGATGCGGCTGGCGTCCGACCCGGACATCGAGCGCGTGCTGTGCGTGGACATCGTTCCCCCCTCCCCCGAGGTCCGGCGGAGGCTGGGCAGGGCGGAGTTCATCCGCGCCGACATCAGGAACAGGCTGATCGCCAAGGTGATCGCCGCCGCCCGGGTGGACACGGTCGTGCACACCTCGGTCAGCCCGGAACCCGTCGGTGGCGGTCGCGCGCTCAACAAGGAACTCAACGTCATCGGCACGATGCAGCTCCTCGCCGCCTGCCAGACCTCGCCGCTGGTCCGCAGGGTGGTCCTGAAGTCGACGAGCGCCGTCTACGGCAGCAGCCCCCGGGATCCGGCGGTCTTCACCGAGCGGACGGAACCGCGCGAACTGCCCAGCGGCGGCTACGCCAAGGACGCCGCCGAGATCGAGGGCTACCTGCGGGGCTTCGCGCGACGGCGGCCCGACGTCGTCACCACCACACTCCGTTTCAGCAACTTCCTCGGCCCCCGGGCCGACACCGTCCTGTCCCGGTACTTCGCGCTGCCGGCGGTACCCGTTCCCCTCGGTCACGATCCCCGCCTCCAACTCGTGCACACCGAGGACGCCGTCGCGGTCACCCGACTCGCCACCCTCACCGACCTGCCGGGCGTGTACAACGTGGCGGGTGAGGGCGTGCTGACGCTCACCCAGGCGGTGCGCAGGGCTGGCAGGCTGCCAGTGGTCCTGCCCAGGCCGGCGTTGCGCCCCGTCGGCGCCGTGCTGCGCCGGGTGGTCCCGCTCGGGTGGCCACCGGAGTCCGGTACGCCTGACTTCGGACAGGTGATGGACACCACCTCTCTGCGGGAGAACGCCGGCTTCGTGCCGCGGTGGTCGACGGCTCAGGTGTTTGATGACTTCGTCCAGGGCAGGGGACTGCGCCCGCTGGTCGACGCGGACCGGTTGGGCGGCGGGTGGGATCGGATCCGGTCCGCGACCGTGCCCGGACGACGCTGATCTCGCGGGCGAGGTCCACGTCCCGTGGCCCGGGAGGACGAGGACGTGCGCCCGGGGGGTGACCCGTGTCGCGGTGCCGCGGCCGTCAGGACGATCACGGAGGAGGAACGAGTGGCCGAGGCACGAGTGATACCGCTGCGTCCGGGACGGGTGTCCGGGGGCGGCGCCCAACCCGTGGCGGAGGACACGACCGCCTCCGAGGACCTGCCCGGCACCGTGCGGGCAGCGCGGAGCGGCGACGGCCCCGCGCAGGCGGGCGGCGGGCGGGACGGGGAGGCCCCGGAACCAGACCCCGCCGTGGACGCGCGCCTCGAGGACCGGCTGGCGGGGCTGGCGCGGTTCGTCCGCCGCCGCCTCGCCGGTGAGTACGAGGTCGACGAGTTCGGGTTCGACGCGGAGCTCAACGACGCGGTGTTCCTGCCCGCGCTGCGCCTGCTCTACGAGCGGTGGTTCCGGGTCGAGGCGGTGGGGTTGCACAACGTGCCGGGCGACAGCGGGGCGCTCATCGTCGCGAACCACGCGGGCACGCTGCCGGTGGACGCGCTGATGACGGCCGTGGCCGTCCACGACCACCACCCCGAGCGGCGGCACCTGCGGTTGCTCGGGGCCGACCTGGTCTTCCGCCTTCCCGTGCTCGGTGCGACGGCGCGCAGGGCCGGTCACACCCTCGCCTGCGGTCCCGACGCGGAGCGGCTGCTCCGGGGTGGCGAGGTGGTCGGTGTCTGGCCGGAGGGGTTCAAGGGGGTGGGCAAGCCCTTCCGGGACCGCTACAAGCTCCAGCGGTTCGGCCGGGGTGGTTTCGTCTCCGCGGCGTTGCGCACGGGGACGCCGATCGTGCCCTGTTCCATCGTGGGTGCCGAGGAGATCTACCCGAAGATCGGGGACATCCGACCGCTCGCTCGGCTGCTCGGGTTGCCCTACTTCCCGATCACACCGTTCTTCCCCCTGCTGGGACCGCTGGGTGCCGTTCCGCTGCCGTCGAAGTGGTACATCGAGTTCGGCGAGCCGATCAGCACCGCGGAGTACGGTCCCGACGCGGCGGAGGACCCGATGCTGGTCTTCGACCTCACCGACCAGGTGCGCGAGACGATCCAGCAGACCCTCTACCGGATGCTGTCCCAGCGGCAGAGCGTGTTCCTCGGCTGAGGCGGACGGGCCACTCGCGGCTCGGGCGCCCCGGCGGCGTCCGCCGGGTCGTCAGATCCTCGGGCGGCGGTGGTAGCGCAGGCCGGCGGCGACCGCTCCCACGAGAGCGCCCGCTCCGAGCATCGAGTTCACCCCGATCTTCGCGGCCCGCCTGCCGGTGCGGAAGTCCCTGATCTGCCAGCCCCTGGCCCTGGCGGCCTCCCGCAGCGGGGGGTCCGGGTTCACCGCGACGGCGGTGCCCACCGCCGACAGCATCGGGATGTCGTTCACCGAGTCGGAGTAGGCGGTGCACCGGCGCAGGTGCAGGCCCTCGCGAACCGCGAGCGCGCGCACCGCCTGGGCCTTGGCCTTGCCGTGCAGCAGGTCCCCGACGAGCCGCCCGGTGTAGACGCCGTCCTCGCTCTCGGCCACCGTCCCCAGCGCACCGGTGAGCCCGAGGCGACGGGCGATGATGTCGGCGAGTTCGCGTGGTGTCGCGGTCACCAGCCACACCCGCTGGCCGGAGTCAAGGTGCTTCTGCGCGAGCGCGCGGGTGCCCTCCCAGATCCGGTCCGCCATCACCTCGTCGTAGATCTCCTCGCTCAGGCGGACCAGTTCCTCCACCGAGCGCCCCGCGACGAAGGAGAGGGCCTGTTCCCGACTGGACTGGATCTCCTCGGGGTTCTCCCGCCCACCGATGCGGAACTTGATCTGCTGCCAGGCGAAGCCCGCCATGTCGGAGGTGGTGAAGTACTTCCGCGCCGCCAGTCCTCGGGCGAAGTGGTAGATCGACGCCCCCATCATCATGGTGTTGTCGACGTCGAAGAACGCCGCGGCCGTGAGGTCGGGCGCCACGGCGGGTACCTCGGCTGGCGCGGTCACCGCCGCCTCCGCCGAGATCTGCCCCGCCCGGGTCGCATGGTCTTCCAGTGCCTGGCCGGTCTCGCGCTTCCGCCACAACGGCACCGCGGCGCCTCCCTGGATCGGTGGGTGTCGCTCCCAGCGGATCGGTTCCGGAGGGGATTCGGTATCCAGGGTAACGATCGGGCGAGGCCGCGAGATCATCACTCGCCGTGACCCGAGCCTCAACGCGGGTCCGCGCCGGTGCCGGAGCGGCGCCGAGGACCCGGATGGCGCGGCGCGCGCCGGGCGCGGGTGGTGACGGGAACCCCCGGCGCCGCCGCGGCCGGACCGCTCACCGCAGGCCCTCCGGCAGCATCCGCGCCAAGCGGCGCACGGCCCGTTGTTGCAGGGCCTTCACCGCGCCCTCGTTGCGGCCCATCCTGGCCGCGGTCTCGGCCACCGACAGGCCGCCGAGGAACCGGAGGACCACGCACTCCCGTTGGTCGGTGCCGAGTCGGCCGAGGTGGCGCAGCAGCTCGGAGTGCACCGCCTCGGTGAGGACCTTCTGCTCGGGGCCGGCCTGCACCGGCAGCGATGCCGACAGCGGCCCGTCCTCCGGCCGGGCGACCGGGACCTCCATGCGGTACTGGCCGGAGCGCACGTGGTCGAGGACCAGGTTGCGCGCGATCGTCACGAACCAGGCGCCCACGTCCCGGCCGCGTTCACGGAGTGAACTGATCCTGCGCAGCGCCCGCAGGAAGGTCTCGCTGGTGACGTCCTCCGCCAGCTCCCGGTCGCCGGTCCTCAGCAGCGCGTACCGGAACACGACGTCCACGTGGGTCCGGTACAGCTCGGCGAAGGCGGTCGGGTCGCCCCGCTGCGCGGCGCGTACGAGCGACCACCCTTCCGCCCGTGTCGTCGACATCCCACCCCCTGTCGCACCGAACCCGACTCGTGACGGAGTGGTCACCCAGGGTTGGTGGTCGGGGGGATTCTGGCGAACCCCGGGCGCCAACTTCCAGTTCAGCCCGGTTTTTCACTCCAGCAGGGTCCTTCTCCTGGCAGGTGATCGGAGACACCCGCCAACTCGGGGGAACATTGGACGACCGAGTATCGGATGACCCAGAATTCGAGCGGAATGTGCTCGCCAGCAGTACGGAGGTCATCGAGTGACGAACGCGCGAGAGGTGGAGCGGCAGTTACCGAGCCAGGAGGCGCGGGACCTGCTCGCGCTCACGAGTGACATCGCCAGTCGGGAACTCGCCCCGCGCGCGGCGGCGGCCGAGGAGCGCCGTGAGTTTCCCCGGGACCTCTTCGGCCTGCTCGGGCAGGCGGGTCTCCTCGGCCTGCCTTACCCGGAGGAGTACGGCGGGGGTGGGCAACCCTACGAGGTCTACCTCCAGGTGGTGGAGGAGCTGTCGAGGGCCTGGCTGACGGTGGGCCTCGGCACCAGCGTGCACTGCCTCTCGTGCCACGGGCTGGCCACCTTCGGCAGCGACGAACAGCGCGAACGCTGGCTGCCCGACCTGGTCGGCGGTGACCTGCTCGGGGCGTACTGCCTCTCCGAGCCGCACTCCGGGTCCGACGCGGCCGCGTTGCGGACCAGGGCGGAGCGGACCGCCGACGGATACCGGCTGTCGGGCACGAAGGCGTGGGTGACGCACGGAGGGGTCGCCGACTTCTACCTGGTCCTGGCCAGGACGGGCGAGGACGGGCCCAAGGGGATCAGCGCCTTCCTCGTGGACGGCGGCACCCCGGGCCTGAGCGGGGCCAGTCCGGAACGGAAGATGGGCCTCCGGTCCTCCGTGACGTCCCAGGTCGTGCTCGACGGAGTCGAGGTGCCCGTGGAACGGCGCCTCGGCGCCGAGGGCGACGGCTTCCGAGTGGCGATGGCGGCGCTCGACGCCGGACGTCTCGGCATCGCCGCCGGCGCGGTGGGCGTCGCCCAGGCCGCGCTGGACGTGGCGGTGGAGTACGCGGGGCAGCGCACGGCGTTCGGCCGGCCGATCGGGGAGTTCCAGGGGGTGTCGTTCCTGATCGCCGACGCGGCGGCGGGCATCGAGGCCGCGCGGCAGCTCTACCTCGCCGCCGCCCGTCGCAAGGACGGTGGTCTGCCGTACGGCCGGCAGGCGGCGATGGCGAAGTTGGTGGCCACCGACACCTGCATGCGGGTGACGACCGACATGGTCCAGGTCCTCGGGGGCGCCGGGTACGTGGAGGACTACCCGGTCGAGCGCTACATGCGGGAGGCGAAGGTGTTGCAGATCGTGGAGGGCACCAACCAGATCCAGCGCATGGTGATCGCCCGCTCCCTGATACAACGGTGAGCGTGCCAGACCACCACACCGTCACGCTGTTGGTCCGCCAGGGCTGCCACGGCTGCGTCGAGGCGGAGCGGGACATCGACCGGATCTGCGGTGAACTCGGGGTCCCCTGGACCTCGGAGGACGTCGACGACGACCGTGAGCTGCGCGCCGAGTACGGGGACCGGGTGCCGGTGATCCTGGTCGACGGGCGGGAACACGGGTACTGGCGCGTCGAGGAGGAGCGGCTTCGCGCCGCTCTGCGCTGAGCGCTTCACCTCCTGGGAACCGACCGGGAGCGGGGAGGACCCGGGTGGTCCCTCCCACCCGTCGCGGAACGTCGCTGCGTCCGCCCTGTGGAGCCAGCTGGCGGGGCGGCCCCCTCGGTGGCCGGCGGGGCCGGCCCTCCCGCCAGCCCCGCCAGTCGGGCCGCTTCCGCCGTGGCCGGTTCCGGTCTTCCAGCGGGCTCGTCCGCGTGGCGCTCCGCTCCGCCGGGCGGGCCGCCTCGTCCTCGGCCACGCTCGTCTCGCCGGGTGGAGCGATCCCGCCCGCGCCCAGTGCCCGTGCGGCGCCCTCCGCTCGAGGTGGTCGCCGGGGTGTTCGCCCCGCCTCGGGGCTCCCCGTTCGCGACGCGCCGGTATCCGGCTGAAATGCCCGTCGGTGCGCCCACCGCTACCTATCGTGCTGAACCAGGTTTGACGCGAAACCTCACCCGCGACCAGCGCGCGGCCGGCCGGTTCGACACGGTCGCCGCTGGTCGGGCCTGGTCGACGATCGAGAAGGAGTGATCTGCGTGCGGAAGGCGCAACGCCACGCTGTGGTCGGGACTCTCGCGGCGGTTGCCCTGGTGGCGCCCGCCTGCTCGAACAACGAGCAGCCCGCCGACGACACCGCTACCACCACCACCGCCGAGCAGGAGACCTCCGCGGAGCAGTCCCCGTCCCCCACCCGCGATCCGAACAGCGGCGTGACGACCGTCGACGACGCCTTCGGCCCGGGCTGTCCGGACCTGCCGCAGGACGACGAGCCCGGATCGCTCAACGCGATGTCCGAGCAGCCGGTGGCGACGGCGGTGGAGAGCAACCCGCTGCTCACCCAGTTGACCGCCGCGATCAACGCCGTGCCCAACCTCGCGGACACCCTGAACAACTCGCAGGCCCTGACGGTGTTCGCCCCGGCGGACTCCGGGTTCGAGCAGCTGGGCGAGGACCAGCTCAACCAGCTCCTGGCCAATCCGACCGAGCTCGAACCCCTCCTCTCCTACCACGTCGTCGGGGAGAGGTTCGACGCCGAGGAGCTGTCCGAGGCGGGGTCGGTGGCGACCCTGCAGGGCAGCCACGTCAGCGTCGAGGGCAGTGGTGAGGACATGACGGTGGGCGGGGCGCAGGTCCTGTGCGGCAACTTCCCCACCGCCAACGCGACCGTGTTCGTCGTCGACCAGGTGCTCCAGCCGGAGGAGGGAGCGGCGCCCAGCGGTGAGAGCAGCGCACCGGCCGAGTCCGAGGCTCCTGGCGCGGAGGAGCCGGGCGGGGGCGAGCCGGTCGAGGAGGACGGTGAGATGCCGGTACCCACGAACTGAGCCTCGTCGCCGAGGGGGTCCGGCTCGACCGGGCGCCCCTCGGCCCGTACGAGGCGCCGCTTCCCCGCATTCGAGGGCGGCCACCGCGGAACCCGTGGTGGCCGCCCTCGTTTTTCACCCTTTCAGGGAGTTGCCTCGCAGGGGAGCTGACCTCGTCTTACGGGTCGATTCACGTATGCAACTTTGTGCACCTCTTCACAAGCGCTACCGTGTAGCCGTCACCCCGCCGGGGCCGCGTGCGGACCAACCGCGGTCGGCCGGCGGTTCGTCGACGCAGGTCATGGCGAAAGTCATCACGGCGAGGAGAGTCAGCGTGGCAACACAGCGGGATGCGGGCGAGAGTGTCGTGACCGGTACCGCAGCCGCCGCGTCGGACCGTGCCGGAGAGGGCGCTGCCGAGGGCGACCCCGGCGCGTCCCCGGACGCCCGGCCGGCGGGGACGGCGGCGCCGGACGCCGACGTCGCCGTCGTTCGCGCCCGAGCGCGCGCCATCCCGGAGGCCGCCGTCGCCAGGCTCGCCGTCTACCTGCGCGTGCTCTCGGACCTCTCCGACGACGGCGTCGTGACCATCTCCAGCGAGGAGCTGTCGGTGGCCGCCGGGGTCAACTCGGCGAAGCTCCGCAAGGACCTCTCCTACATCGGCTCCTACGGAACGCGCGGCGTCGGCTACGACGTCAACGTGCTCGTCGGGCAGATCGAGCGGACCCTCGGCCTCACCCGCAAGCACAAGGTCGCGGTCGTCGGTATCGGTAACCTTGGTCACGCCCTGGCCAACTACGGAGGGTTCCCGAGTCGAGGCTTCCCGGTCGCCGCGCTCTTCGACGTCGACCCTGACCTCGAAGGAATCCCGGTCGGCGGGGTCCCGGTGCACCACACCGACGAGATCGTCCGGGTCTGCGGTGAGCTGGAGATCACCATCGGCGTCATCGCCACCCCAGCCCAGGGCGCCCAGGCGGTCTGCGACGGTTTGGTCCAGGGCGGTGTGCGGTGCATCCTGAACTTCGCACCCGTCGTTCTCCAGGTCCCGGACAACGTCGAGGTGCGCAAGGTCGACTTGGCGGTGGAGATGCAGATCCTGTCCTTCCACGTCGCCCGGCGGGACGACGCAGCGTCCGGCCCGGAGGCGGCACGCGTCGGTGACGGCGCCAACCCGGACCGCGACGAGGTCAACGGGGTGGTGGTCTCGAAGTGACGGTCCTCGCCGTCGGCCTCTCGCACCGCACCGCGCCCATCCAGCTCCTCGAGCGGGTGGCCGTCTCCGGCGACCGGTCGGAGAAGCTGCTGCTCGAACTGCTGGAGTGCGGCTCGCTCTCCGAGGTCGTGCTGCTGTCCACCTGCAACCGGGTCGAGATCTACGCCGTCGC
Source organism: Actinoalloteichus caeruleus (assembly GCF_049311605.1). Taxonomy (NCBI): domain Bacteria; kingdom Bacillati; phylum Actinomycetota; class Actinomycetes; order Pseudonocardiales; family Pseudonocardiaceae; genus Actinoalloteichus; species Actinoalloteichus caeruleus. The sequence continues at coordinate 5,769,922 of NZ_CP186005.1, read as the reverse complement.
CGACTCGTTCCACAGCGGTTTCGACGATGTGGCCGGTGTGCTCGCCCGACGCGCGGGCGTCGAGGTGCCGGACCTGGGCGGCAGCCTCTACGTGCACTACGCCCAGGCCGCCGTCGAGCACCTCTTCACCGTCGCGGCCGGCATGGACTCCATGGTCGTCGGCGAGTCCCAGATCCTCGGTCAGCTCCGCTCCGCCTACGCCCAGGCCGAGCGGCTGGGCACCGTGGGCAGCGTCCTCCACGAGCTGAGCCAGCAGGCGCTGCGGGTCGGCAAGCGCGTCCACGCGGAGACCGGGATCGGGGCCGAGGGCGCGTCGGTGGTCTCCGAGGCGCTCTCCGACGCAAGCGAGCTGCTCGGCGGGCTGGCCGGGCGACGGGCGCTGCTCGTCGGGGCGGGCTCGATGGGCGGGCTCGCCGCCGCCCACCTGCGTCGCGCCGGGGCCGGTGAGATCGTCGTGGCCAACCGCGGCCTGGACAACGCCCGTCGGCTCTCCGAGCTGAGCAGGCAGAACGGCACCCCGGCCCGCGCCGTGGGCCTCGACTCCCTTGCCGAGGAACTGGCCGTGGCCGACGTCGTCGTCGCCTGCACCGGAGCGGTCGACGCCGTCGTGGAGGTCGGAGCCGTCGTGCGCGCCAACCAGCTGCGCGCCGAGGCGGGGAGGGCGCACCACCCGCTGGTGCTCTGCGACCTCGGCCTGCCCAAGGACGTCGCGCCCGGCGTCGCCGAACTCCCCCAGGTGCGGGTCGTCGACCTGGAGTCGCTGCGCGCGCGGCTGCGCGGCGACCAGGACGGCAACGCCTTCGCGCGTGCCTCGGAGGTCCTGGCCGAGGAGGTCGCCAACTACCTCGCTGCCCAGCGCTCCGCCCAGGTCACCCCGACCGTGACCGCGCTGCGCAAGCGCGCCGCCGACGTGGTCGACGCGGAACTGCTCCGGCTGGACTCCCGGTTGCCCGACCTCGACGTGACCGTGCGGGAGGAACTCGCCAGGACGGTCCGCCGCGTGGTCGACAAGCTCCTGCACACGCCGACGGTCCGGGTGAAGGAACTGGCCGCCGGCCCGGGCGGCGGTGACTACGCCGACGCGCTCCGCGAGCTCTTCGCCCTCGACCCGAGGGCCCCTGGCGCCGTCAGGTCCCGACGCGGTGGGGCCGGCAGCGCGCTGCCAGCACACGGTGGTCCCGGCCGGCAGGACGTCCCCCCGGAGCGCGACCAGGAGGGTGAGGCCAGGTGACCCGCACTCTCCGGCTCGGGACCCGGGGCAGCGCACTGGCGATGACGCAGGCCGGATGGGTCGCCGACCGGCTCAGGGCCGAGGGCGTCGCCGTGGAGCTGGTGACGATCAGCACCGAGGGCGACCGGTCCAGCGCCCCCGTCGCCGAGATCGGCGTCGGCGTCTTCACCTCGGCACTGCGGGACGCGCTGGCCGAGGGGGAGGTGGACCTCGCGGTCCACTCCTACAAGGACCTGCCGACGGCACCCGACCCCCGGCTCCGCCTGGCCGCCGTCCCCACCAGGGAGGACCCGAGGGACGCCCTCGTCGCCAGGGACGACCTGCTCTTGGCCGAGCTGCCGGCGGGCTCGACCGTCGGTACCGGCTCGCCCCGGCGCGCCACCCAGCTCCGAGCACTCGGACTCGGACTGGAGGTACGCGCGTTGCGGGGCAACGTGGAGACCCGGCTGCGCAGGGTCGCCGATGGCGACCTTGACGCTGTGGTGGTGGCGCGTGCCGGCCTCGCCCGACTGGGCAGGCTGGACGCGATCACCGAAACGCTCGACCCCCTCCAGATGCTTCCCGCGCCCGCGCAGGGAGCCTTGGCGGTGGAGTGCCGCGTCGACGACGCGGACGTCGAGCACCTGACGCAGTCCATTGTGGACGACCCGGCCAGCCGCGACGCGGTGACGGCCGAGCGCGCCTTGTTGGCCGCGCTCGACGCCGGTTGCAGCGCTCCCGTCGGCGCGCTGGCCGAAATGGTGGAGGACCTCGACGACGAGGGACGAGCGGTGACCCGCCTGTTCCTCCGGGGTGTCGCGGGAACCGCGCGGGACGCGGTGACGCGTGCCTCCGCCATCGCAGAGACGACAGCAGCAGAGCAGCTCGGCCGCGATGTCGCCGCCGAGCTGCTCGACCTCGGGGCAGCGGTGCTCAGCGGCCCCGAGCGGCAATGAGTGGGGAGTGCCCTGATGACCCGAGCACGTAAGACCCCCGGACGTATCGCCTTCGTGGGTACCGGCCCCGGAGACGCGGGACTCCTCACCGTCCGGGCGAAGAAACTGTTGGCCGCGGCCTCGCTGGTGGTCACCGATCCCGACGTCGCCTCGGAGGCGAGTTCGCTCGTCGCCGACGGGGCGGAGGTCCGCCCCGCGGTGGGGAACCCGGGCGAGGTGGCGACCGACCTGGCGAACGAGGCCCGGGCCGGCCGCTCCGTCGTCCGGCTGGTCAGCGGCGACCCGCTGACCTCGGACGCGGTGGTCGCCGAGGCCCGGGCGGTCGCCGGCACCGACGTGCCCTTCGACGTCGTGCCCGGCGTCGCCGCGGGCAGCGCGGTGCCCGCCTACGCCGGGGTCGCCCTCGGCGCGGTGCACACCGAGGCCGACGTCCGAGGCGACGTGGACTGGGCGGCGCTGGCCGCCGCCCCCGGCACCCTGGTGCTGCACGCCGCCGGCAGCCACCTCGCCGAGGCGGCGTCCTCCCTGGTGGAGCACGGGCTGTCCGCCCAGACGCCCGTCGCGGTGACGGCGGAGGGCACGGCGTTCACCCAGCGCACCCTGGACACCACCCTGGCCTCCCTGGCGGCGGACGCGGGCGAACTGCCCGGCCCGCTGGTCGTCACCATCGGTGACGCGGTCGCCAACCGCCAGGAACTGTCCTGGTGGGAGTCGAGGGCGCTGTACGGCTGGAAGGTGCTGGTCCCCAGGACCAAGGACCAGGCCGGGGCGATGAGCGACCGGCTGCGGGCGCACGGCGCCATCCCGGTGGAGGTGCCGACGATCTCGGTCGAGCCCCCGCGCAGCCCCGCGCAGATGGAGCGCGCGGTCAAGGGCCTGGTCGACGGTCGCTACCAGTGGGTGGTGTTCACCTCGACCAACGCGGTCCGTGCCGTGTGGGAGAAGTTCCGCGAGTTCGGCCTCGACGCCAGGGCCTTCTCCGGCGTGAAGATCGCCTGCGTGGGCGAGGCCACCGCGGAGCGCGTGCGCGGCTTCGGCATCGTGCCGGAACTCCTGCCCTCCGGGGAGCAGTCCAGCGAGGGGCTGCTCGCCGACTTCCCGCCCTACGACGACATCCTCGACCCGGTGGACCGGGTCCTGCTGCCCCGGGCCGACATCGCCACCGAGACCCTGGCCGCCGGCCTGCGGGACCGCGGGTGGGAGATCGACGACGTCACCGCGTACCGGACCGTGCGGGCCGCTCCGCCGCCCGCCGACACCAGGGAGATGATCAAGACCGGCGGCTTCGACGCCGTCTGCTTCACCTCCTCGTCGACGGTCCGGAACCTGGTCGGCATCGCCGGCAAGCCGCACACCAGGACGATCGTGTCCTGCATCGGGCCGGCCACCGCCGAGACCGCGACCGAGTTCGGGCTCCGGGTCGACGTCCAGCCGGAGACGGCGCAGGTCGCGGCGCTCGTGGACGCGCTCGCCGAGCACGCCTCACGGCTCCGGGCGGAGGGCGCCCTGCCCCCGCCGAGGAAGGCGAAGCGGGCCCGCCGCTGAGCACAGGGGGACTGGCCGGTGGTCGGGTGGGCGCGAGGCGCCACCCGACCACCCCGCCCCGACGCGCGACGAAGGGAGACGACGGATGTTCCCCCTGGAACGCCCGAGGCGGTTGCGGCGCACCCCGGCGATGCGCCGCCTCGTCGCGGAGACCAGCCTCGAACCGAGGCACCTGGTGCTGCCCCTGTTCGTCCGGGAGGGGGCGTCGGAACCGGTTCCCATCGCGTCGATGCCCGGTGTCGTGCAGCACGACCTCGACTCGCTGCGGCGGGCCGCGGTGGCCGCCGTCGACGCCGGTGTCGGCGGTCTCATGCTGTTCGGGGTCCCGGAACGCCGGGACGCGAGGGGCAGTGGCGGCGCGGCCCCCAAGGGCATCCTCAACGTGGCGCTCCGCGCGCTGTCCGAGGAGGTGGGTGACGGCACCGTGCTGATGGCGGACACCTGCCTCGACGAGTTCACCGACCACGGTCACTGCGGCCTGCTCACCGACGACGGCGTGGTGGACAACGACCTCACCCTGGAGGCGTACGCGGAGATGGCCGTCGCGCAGGCCGATGCCGGCGCGCACGTGGTGGGCCCCAGCGGCATGATGGACGGGCAGGTGGAGGTGATCCGCCAGGCCCTCGACGAGGCGGGGCATGACGAGACCGCCGTGCTCGCCTACTCGGCCAAGTACACCTCGGCCTTCTACGGCCCGTTCCGCGACGCCGTCGAGTCCCAGCTCACCGGTGACCGCCACACCTACCAGCAGGATCCGGCCAACGGCCGGGAGGCGCTGCGGGAGGTTCGGCTCGATCTGGCCGAGGGCGCCGACGCCGTCATGGTGAAACCGGCGATGTCCTACCTGGACGTGGTGCGCCAGGTCGCCGAGATCTCCGAGGTCCCCGTCGCGGCCTACCAGGTGTCCGGTGAGTACGCGATGGTGGAGGCCGCCGTGGCGAACGGGTGGCTCGACCGCCGGCGCACGGTCCTGGAGACGCTGACCTCGATCCGCCGGGCCGGGGCCGACATCGTCCTCACCTACTGGGCGGCCGAGGCCGCCGGGTGGCTGCGCTCGGCCCGCTGAGCCCTGGGACTCCGCACGACTGGTGGGACGCCGTGCTGACCTCGGTGGACGCTCCCGGGGGTGGCGGAACGGGTTCCGGGCCGAGCCGATCGGATCGCCGCGCGCCCGGTCGGCGTTCCCCGCTCCCGTCGTCGGGGCGGACCGCGCGGGAGCCGGCGTCCCCGGCTCGTCGGAGGCCTTGGCGGGACGAGCGGCGGTCGCTCGCGACCCCCTCGTCGTCATCCTCCGAGGGATCGACCGGAGCCATTACCGCACGCCACGGTGTCTGGTTCGTCCCGGAACGGCGGAATGGCCCTCGGTGGACGTTCCCGCCGAAGGCTCGTAGCGTTGACGCGTGTCCACTCCCCAGGATCCCCGTGAGCCCGACGAGCCCGACCGTCAGCCGGGAGGCGGGATGCCCCCGCCTCCGCCGTTGAGCCCGGACGAGGACGGTCGGAGCCAGCCGGCGATGCCCACCGAGGTCAGGGTGTCGTTCTGGATCTGGATCGGTAGCGCCGTCCTGAACATCGTCTTCAACCTCCTCGCGCTGACCGGTCTGGACGAGTTGCGGGAGGAGTTCCGCCGGGAGGGTCAGGCGAACGGTCTGAGCCCGGACGAGGTGGACAGCGTCTTCAACACGGCCATCGGCGTGACACTGGTCGTCGCGCTGGCCATCCAGGCCCTGTACGTCCTGTTCGCGTTCAAGATGCGCGACGGCCGGAACTGGGCCCGGGCCGCGCTCACGGTGCTCGCCGTGCTGAACCTGCTGCTCTTCGCCTCCGCGGGAGGCGGCAACGGCATGAACACCCTGTTCAACATGTTGCCCGTCGTCGCCACCGTGTTGCTGTTCCTCCCCAACTCCAACGCCTACTTCCAGGCGCACCGGAGACACTGACCCGAGGCCGAGGGCGCGACTTCAGGTGCGCCCTCGGCCAGGTCCCCCGCCGGTTCCCGCGCCGCCGAGGTGCCGTTCCTCGGGTCTTCGACAACGAATATCTCCAGTTCGGTGGACACCCGGGTGGCCGGCTTCTACCGTCGCCGGGTGACCAACCCTCAGGGCCCCTACCAGCAGGGCTCACCGCATCCCGCCAACACTCCGCCACCCGGCTGGGGGCCGCCGCCCGGCGCGTCCGGCGGCGGTACTCCGCCGCCCGGGTACGGGCAGCCCCAGTTCCCCGCCGCTCCCGGCTACGGCCAGGCACCAGGCCAGTTCGGTGGCGGCATGCCGCCGGCGGGGTTCGGCATGGCTCCGCCCCCGCTGTCCGACCCCGAGCAGCGCGCCGGGCAACGGCCAGCCTCCGTGAACACCGCGTTCTTCCTGTGGATGGGCAACGCGGTGCTCGGCATCCTCGCCACGGTCGCCATGATCGTGCTGCTGGACACCGTCGTCGCGCGTGAGGTGGCGGCCTCGGGCGTCAGCGCGGAGCTCGGCGAGAGCGTCACCAGCCTCGCGCGGTCCGCCGCGATGGTGGCGGCGACGATCAGCGCGATCCTGGCCGGCCTCATGATCCTCTTCGTCTTCAAGATGCGGGCCGGGCGCAACTGGGCCAGGATCCTGCTGACCGTGCTGGGAGCCCTCTCGATCCTGGGCACCCTGAGCGACCTCGGCAGCCTCGCCGCGAACTTCGAGGTCGGTGGCCCCGGGATCCTGCTGGGCCTCCTCGCGATCGCGCAGCCCCTGCTGGTCATCGGAGGTCTCGTGATGATGTACCTCGCCGACTCCAACCGGTACTTCCGGCAGTCCTGACCGCCTCGGGGACCCCGAACAGGCGGCCCGGCTGCGGTCGGTGCCGGTGAACCCGACGGCTCTCGCGTGGAAGACTCACGTTCCGTGAAGGCAACCGAGACTGGCGAGCTCCCCGACCGGCGGGACGGGGCCTCGGCCGACGGTGGCGTCCCCGTCACACCGGAGGAGGCCGTGCCACGGCTCCACAGCCCGCTCCGCGCCGTCATCGGCGGCCTTGAGCTGCTGCTGGCACTGGGCGCCGGGGCGCTGACCGCGTGGATGTGGCAGCGCGGGGTGGTCGTCCTCGACTACGTCGCGACCGACGGCCAGGTCGAACACGTCTCCCACCGGCACCTGGGGAACTGGTTGGCCGGGGCCGTCGGTTGCGGCACCCTCGGTGCCCTGCTGCTGCTCGACGCCGCCCGCCAGTTGGTGCTGGCCAGCCGGGCCGGGAAGGGGCCGGCCCCGGATGTCGAGGCCGGCCCAGAGCCGCCGCCGCGGTGAGGTGCGCGACTCCACCCCCACCTCGGACCCCGGCCGCCGAGAGGTCCTTGCGAGACTGGTCCCGTGAGCGAGCAGCGGGAACCAACGGGTGCGGAAGGACACGGCATCGGATCGGCTGGCCGATCCGTCGAGCGGTCGAGGGAGTGGTTCGAACGGGCCAGCGCGCTCACCCCGGGCGGGGTGAACAGCCCGGTGCGGGCGTTCCACTCCGTCGGGGGCACCCCGAGGGTGATGGTGCGCGGCGCCGGCCCGCACCTGTGGGATGTCGACGGGAACCGGTACGTGGACCTCGTGTCCTCGTGGGGGCCGATGATCCTCGGGCACGCCCATCCCGCCGTCGTGGAGGCGGTTCGGTCGGCGGCCACGAACGGGCTGTCCTTCGGCACGCCCACCACCGGTGAGGTGGAGCTCGCCCAGGAGATCATCGACCGCGTGCCCCCGGTCGCCCAGCTGCGACTGGTCAACTCCGGCACCGAGGCCACCATGAGCGCCGTGCGGCTCGCCAGGGGCCACACCGGGCGGCGCAAGGTCGTGAAGTTCGCCGGCTGCTACCACGGGCACGTCGACGCCCTGCTGGCCAGCGCCGGCTCCGGGGTCGCGACGCTGGGACTGCCCACCACTCCGGGCGTCACCGGCGCCCAGGCCGAGGACACCCTCGTCCTGCCCTACAACGACCTCGCCGCCGTGCGGGAGGCCTTCGACCGCCACGGCGCCGACATCGCCTGCGTGATCACCGAGGCCGCGGCCGGCAACATGGGTGCCGTCGCGCCCGTGCCCGGCTTCAACGCCGGTCTCCGGGAACTGTGCGACCGGCACGGCGCCCTGCTCGTGATGGACGAGGTCATGACCGGGTTCCGGGTGTCCCGGTCCGGGTGGTACGGCCTCGACGGGGTCGCCGGCGACCTCTACACCTTCGGCAAGGTGATGTCCGGTGGGCTCCCGGCGGCCGCGTTCGGCGGCCGGGCCGAGGTGATGGCCCGGCTCGCTCCGGCCGGCCCCGTCTACCAGGCCGGCACGCTCTCCGGGAACCCCGTGGCCGTGGCGGCGGGTCTGGCGACGTTGCGCGCCGCCGACGACACCGTGTACGCCCGGCTCGACGAGAACGCCCGTCGGCTCGGTGGCCTGCTCGGTGACGCCCTGACCTCGGCCGGCGTGCCACACCACGTCGCCTACGCCGGTAACCTGCTCAGCGTCTTCTTCAGCGAGGACGAGGTCCACGACTACGCCGCGGCCCAACGGGCCGACACCTGGCGCTTCCCCGCGTTCTTCCACGCGCTGCTGGAGCGTGGCGTGTACGCGCCGCCCAGCGCCTTCGAGGCCTGGTTCGTGTCGGCCGCGCTGGACGACGACGCGTTCGAGGCGATCGCGGCGGCGCTGCCGCCGGCCGCCGAGGCCGCCGCGGCGGCGAGCCGAGAGGGGACGAGATGACGACCCGGACGACCGTGCACCTGCTCCGCCACGGCGAAGTGCACAACCCGAGCGGCGTGCTGTACGGCCGCCTGCCGAACTTCCACCTCTCCGCGACCGGGGAACAGCAGGCCAAGGAGGTCGCGGCGTTCCTGGCCGACCGGGACCTCGTGCACGTGGTGGCCTCGCCGCTGGAGCGGGCCCAGCAGACCGCGCAGCCGCTGGTGGCCACCCACGGCGTGGAACTGGCCACCGACGAGCGCCTCATCGAGGCCGGCAACCTCTTCGAGGGGCTCCGGGTGTCGGTGGGGGACGGCGCGCTGCGGTCCCCCAAACACTGGTCCAAGCTGCGGAACCCGTTCCGCCCCTCCTGGGGCGAGCCCTACCTGCGGATCGCGCACCGCATGCTCGGAGCCGTCCATCGGGCGCGGGCCGCCGCGGAGGGCCACGAGGCGGTGTGCGTCTCGCACCAGCTGCCGATCTGGACCATCAGGCTGTTCCTCGAAGGACGGCGGATGTGGCACGACCCCCGGCGGCGGCAGTGCTCACTCGCCTCCCTGACCAGCCTGGTCTTCGACGACGAGCAGCTGGTTCGGATCTCCTACTTCGAGCCCGTCGGCAGCACCGACGCACGGGTGACGGGAGCCTGAGCGGCGGCCGCCGGCCCGGTTCCGAGGTGCCGCCTCGGCGGTGGCAGGCTGGCGCCGGGGCACCGCCACCCCGGCGGACGGGCGATGTCCGGTGACGGCGACGGACCCCAGCGGGAAGGTGTGTGATGAGCGGTACCGAAGAGGCCGACCGCGGCGTCGGCGGGACACGGAGTCGACGGCGACGCCGTCCCCTCGCGGCCCTGGTGGTGGCCACCGGCCTGCTGGTCGGCGCCTGCGCCGGCACCGACCAGGTGGAGGGGGACTTCCAGTTCATCGCGCCCGGCGGCCAGACCCGCCTCCACTACGAGGCGGCGGAACGGCAGCCCGTACCGGACATCTCGGGTGAGGACCTGTTCGACGAGGACAGCCGCATCAGCGTCGCCGACTACGCCGGTGACGTCGTCGTCGTCAACATCTGGGGTTCCTGGTGCACGCCGTGCCGGGAGGAGGCCCCCGAGCTCCAGCGCATGTCCGAGGCGACCGCGGACGCGGACGTCCAGTTCCTGGGGATCAGCGTGCGGGACAACCCTCGCAGCGCGCCGATCGACTTCATGGAGAACCTCGGGCTGACCTACCCGAGCATCTACGACCCCTCCGGCCGGTCGCTGCTCGGGCTGCGCGGCTACCCGCGCAACGCCGTGCCCTCCACCCTGTTGATCGACAGGGAGCAGCGGGTGGCGGCCGTGTTCCTCGCTCAGGTCCACGAGGAGGAGCTGATGCCCGCCGTCGAGGACCTGCTCGCCGAGGGCGCTGGCGACGCGGCGGCCCCGGGGGCCGACGACCGGGGCGAGGAGACCGACGGCACCTCCGCCGGGGACGGCGGGGAGGTGGGTGGCCGGTGAGCGGAGGAGTGGGCCGCGCCACGCGTGGACGACCCCCGGCGCCGTATCCGTTTCGTACTACTTACTCTCGTTGAGCGTGGACCCCACCGAGTTCGTGATCAGCGGCCCGCTGCTGTTGGCGATGGGCCTCTCGGCGCTGGCCGGCGTCGTGAGCTTCGCGTCGCCGTGCGTGATCCCGCTGGTTCCCGGCTACCTCGCCTACCTCGCGGGGTTGGTCGGCGCGTCCGCACCCGACGAGGTCCCCGACCGGGCGGGGAAACCGGTTCCCGCCGGCGCGTCGCCCTCGGCGTCCCAGACCTCGACGTCCTCGATCGAGCCGGTCGAGGGGCCGGCGACGGCGCGGGACGCGCGCCAGCAAGCGGGTGCGGGTCGGTGGCGGGTCGCCGGCGCGGCGCTGCTCTTCGTCCTGGGTTTCACGGTCGTGTTCATGCTCGCGACGGTGAGCCTCCTCGGCCTCTCCGAGACGATCACGGCCAACGAGGTCGTGCTCCAGCGGGTGGGCGGCGTGATCACCATCGCGATGGGACTGGTCTTCCTCGGGTTGGTGCCCGCCCTGCAACGTGATCTCCGGTTCCACCGGGTCCGCCGGGACGGTCTCCTCGGCGCCCCACTCCTCGGTGGGGTGTTCGCGCTGGGCTGGACACCCTGCCTCGGCCCGACCCTGACCGGGGTGCTGTCCTTCGCCATCGCCACCCAGGGCGACGGCGGGGTCCTGACCAGGGGGGTCACCCTCGTCGCCGCGTACTGCCTCGGTCTGGGTCTGCCGTTCGTGCTCCTCGCGGTCGGCGCGGGCTGGGCGGTGCGCAGCGCCGGTTGGCTGCGGCGGAACACGAGGAGGATCCAGCTGGCGGGTGGCGTGATGATGATCGTGGTGGGGGTTCTGCTCGTGACCGGTACCTGGAACTGGCTCATCGGCGTGCTGCGTGGTCCGATCAGCGGCTTCGAGTTGCCGCTCTGATGGCCGAGGAGTCGAAGGCCCGGGAGGAGACCAGGCCGGGACGCGCGCCGCACCGGGTGGTGCTGGCGACCCTCCGGAACTACTGGCGTGGTCTGACGACCATGCGGACCGCGCTGGTGCTGCTGTTCCTGCTGGCGCTGGCGTCGGTGCCCGGCGCGCTGCTCCCCCAGCGGTCGGTGGCCCCGGAACTCGTCGTCGACTACTACAACGACAACCCGCGTCTGGCCCCCCTCCTCGACCGGCTGTCGATGTTCGACGTCTTCGGCAGCGTGTGGTTCGCCGCGATCTACGTCCTGCTGTTCACCTCCCTCGTCGGGTGCGTGGTGCCGAGGTGCGCGGAGTTCGTCCGGCAGCTGCGCGCCAGGCCGGTGTTGACGCCGAGGAACCTCGACCGGCTGCCGCACCACCACCGCGTGGAGACCGACGTGTCGCCCGAGGAGGCGGTCGCGCACGCCCGGACCGTGCTCAGGGGGTGGCGGGTCGCCGAACGCGAGGAGGACCAGGGCGTCCGAACCCTCAGCGCCGAACGCGGTTACCTCCGCGAGGCGGGGAACCTGGTCTTCCACACCGCGATGCTGGGCCTGTTGGTCGCCTTCGCCCTGGGCGAGCTGTTCGGGTACGAGGGCCAGACCATCGTCCGAGCCGACGGCCAGGAGTTCTGCAACTCGGGCATCTACAACTACGACTCCTTCAACGCCGGGATCAGCGTCGACGGCACCAACCTGAACCCGTTCTGCGTCCGCGTCGACGGGTTCCGCGCCGAGCACCTGCCCACCGGGCAGGCCCTCCAGTACCACGCCGACCTGTCCTACCAGGTGGGCGACGCCCTGGAGACCGGCGAGTGGAGTGAGCACGAGCTCCAGGTGAACCACCCGCTGCGCACCGGCACGGACCGCGTGTACCTGCTGGGGCACGGTTACGCGCCCCGCTTCACCGTCACCTTCCCCAACGGGGAGGAACGGGTGAAGAACACGCAGTGGCGGCCGGTGGAACTCCAGACCATGCTCTCCGAGGGGGCGACCAAGTTCGATCCGCCGGGGACACCGGACGAGGAGGAACGCCACCGCGGCCAGCTGGCCATCACCGGCCTGCTCGCGCCCACCCCCGCCTACGACGGAACCCTGCTGACCTCCCGGTTCCCCGCGCTCAACGAGCCGGCCGTCGCCGTGGACGTGCTGCGCGGGAACCTGGGCAACGACTCCGGCCGAGGGCAGTCGATCTTCGAGATCGACCAGGAGATGGTGGACGCCGGCCTCCTCGAACGGGTCGCCAGGGAGAACCTGTCGGTCGGTGAGGAACTGGAGCTGGACGACGGCACCGTGATCCGCTTCGACGGGGTCGACGACTGGGTCTCGCTCCAGGTCTCCCACGACCCGGCGCAGATCTGGGTCCTGGTCGCCAGCATCGCGGTACTGCTGGGGCTGAGCCTGTCGTTGGGGATCAAACGGCGCCGGGTCTGGGTGCGCGCCACCCCTGCCGATCCGGATGACCCCGGTGGTCGTACCGTGGTGCGCATCGGTGGTCTGGCACGGACTGACCAGGCCGGTTACGGCGAGGAGTTCACCCGGCTCGCCGCCGAGCTGGAGCCCGCCGGCCGTTCGGAACCGCCGGCTGACCCGGAGCCCGCCTCGGCCCGGGCGCACGGGAAGGACACCTGATGCCTGTCAACGAGACGCTGTCGGTCTACAGCGATCTCTGCTACGCCGCCGCGTTGGCCGTGTTCATGCTCGGACTGCTGCTGCACGCCGCGGAGTACGGATTCACCCGCAAGCCGAAGCAGCGCGCGGCGACACCGGCCGCCGGGGTCGCCGCGGGCGGGGTGGCCACGCTGGACCGGCCGGAGGAGGACTCGCCGGGCGGGGCGTTCGGTCCCGGGGTCCGCGACCGACGTCCGCTGGCGGCTCGGCTTGGCCGGATGGGCGTGGCCCTGACCGTGCTGGCCGCCGTCCTCCAACTGGCGTCCCTGGTGCTGCGGGGTCTGGCGACCAGCCGCATTCCGTGGGGCAACATGTACGAGTACATCGCGGCCCTGTGCCTGGCCGCGGTCGTCGCCTGGCTGGTGGTGCTGCGGCGTCACCCGGTCCGGGAGATCGCGGTCTTCGTGCTGCTCCCGGTGGTCATCCTCTACTTCGTCGCTGGAACCTTCCTGTACGCCGAGGCCGCGCCGCTCGTGCCCTCGCTGCGTTCCTACTGGATCATCATCCACGTCTCCGCGGCCATCGTCGGCAGTGGAATCCTGCTGGTCTCCGGCATGGGTGCCGTGGCGTACCTGATCAAGTCCGCGCACGAGCGGCGGCCGGAGCGGTTCCGCAACCTCGGCGCGAAACTGCCGGACCTCGTGGCGCTGGACCGGCTCGCGTACCGCACCGCCGTCTTCGCGTTCCCGATCCTGACCTTCGGCATCATCTGCGGGGCCATCTGGGCCGAGGCGGCCTGGGGCCGGTTCTGGGGGTGGGACCCCAAGGAGACGGTGGCCTTCATCTCCTGGGTGGTCTACGCGGGTTACCTGCACGCGCGGGCCACCACCGGCTGGCGCGGGGTGCCCGCCGCCTGGATCAACGTGATCGGTTTCGCCACCGTCGTCTTCAACCTCTTCTTCGTGAACCTGGTTGTGGCGGGCCTGCATTCCTATGCTGGAGTCGGTTGATCGGCGGTGGCGCTGGTCTGGCGGACGGAACGCGAACCCCCCACAAGCACGGGAAACGACTGGCGTTACCGTCGGAGGCGGGTCGGGGAAGGCTCGATCCGTTCGCTCGTGTGGAAGGACGAACGGTGACCGGACAGTACGAGCCGGAATCGCGCTCGGAGCCGAACTGGCAGGCGGCCGGTGGACACCCCGGCGGGGACGGTTCCGCCAGCGGGCCCTACTACGTGGAACAGACCCCGTCAGGTCCGCAGCCGGCCGGTTACCCCGATCCGTCGCGTTCGGGTCCGTACCAGGTTGACCCGTCGCGTTCGGGTCCGTACCAGGTCGACCCGTCGCGTTCGGGTCCGTACCAGGTTGACCCGTCGCGTTCGGGTCCGTACCAGGTTGACCCGTCGCGTTCGGGTCCGTACCAGGTCGATCCGTCGCGTTCGGGTCCGTACCAGGTCGATCCGTCGCGTTCGGGCCCCTACCAGGTTGACCCCGCGGTGTCCGGACCGCACCAGGCGCAGGACGGGGGAGCGGCGGGGCAGCCGCCCTACGGTTACTCCAACCCCCAGCACGGTCAGCAGCCGGCCGGGGGCCAGCAGCGGGACCTCGCCTCCTCACGGCTGCTGCGGCAGGCCAAGCGCCCGCCCCAGTCCGGGTGGCGGCGAGCCGTCTACCGGCTCAGCGGGCAGACCATCAACCTCGGCGAGAGCACGGACGACCGACGGCGGCGGGAACTGATCGCCCGGATCAACCAGCCACTCCAGGGTTGCTACAAGATCGCCATGCTCAGCCTGAAGGGTGGCGTCGGGAAGACGACCACGACCGCGACGCTCGGGTCCACCTTCTCCTCTCTCCGGGGGGACCGCGTGATCGCGGTGGACGCCAACCCCGACCGGGGCACCCTGAGCCAGAAGATCCCGCTGGAGACGACGGCCACCGTGCGCCACCTCCTCCGGGACGCCGAACGGATCCGGAAGTACAGCGACGTCCGCGCGTACACCTCGCAGGGGCCGAGCCGGTTGGAGGTGCTGGCGAGCGAACAGGACCCGGCCGTGTCGGAGGCGTTCAGCGAGGACGACTACCGACGCACCGTGGACCTGCTGGAGCTCTTCTACAACGTGGTCCTGACCGACTGCGGGACGGGGCTGATGCACTCGGCGATGCGGGGCGTGCTCGACGTCGCCGACTCCCTGGTCATCGTGTCGTCCGGTTCCATCGACGGGGCCAGGAGCGCGTCAGCGACCCTCGACTGGCTGGACGCGCACGGCTACCGCAACCTGGTCTCCCGCTCCATCGCCGTCATCAACTCGGTCCGGCCGAGCTCGGGCAAGGTGGACCTGGACAAGTTGACGCAACACTTCGAATCCCGCTGCCGGGCCGTCTGCCGGATCCCGTTCGACGGTCACCTGGAGGAGGGGGCGGAGATCGAACTGGACCGGCTCGGGCCGGACACCCGGCTGGGGCTGCTCGAACTCGCGGCGACCGTGGCGGACGGTTTCCCGCAGGCGGTCAGCCGGACGAGCTGAGGCCTCCGGGGCCGGGTGGCTCCGCCACGCCGGCTCGGGGTCGCCCAGCTCGGTGACGGGTGGGGTCGCTGGCCGGCGGAACGGCCCGTGTGGTCGCTCCACCCGGCGTCCGGACGCCGCCGCCGGGCGCCCGCGCCGACGGGACGTCGGCGGCGGACCCCTCCGGCGTGGCCGGGCCGGTGTGTCAGGAACCCGAGGGGTTCTCGTTGTCGGGGTCGGAACGCTCCGACCGGCGTTGTTGCCGCCGGCGTTCCTCCCACTGCCGCTCGGCCAGTCGGCGCAGGAACTCCGGGTCGTCGTCAGGGGCCTTGGCCGTCTCCGGCCGTGGGGCGGCCCCTACCCGCTCCGGAGCGAACGCGCGCCACAGCAGCACCGCGACACTGATCACGCCGATAGCCGCGAGCAGGTACAGCACAGTCGCCACCTCCTTGTCCCTATGCGAGGTTAACCCGTTTCGAACTGTTCATGTTGAGCAGGGCTGGGGTGGCGGGTGCCCTGGGGCCGGGACCGGAGCCGGCCGAACGGCTGGCGGCGGCCCCTGGCCTGGGGCGGACGTGGTCAGCTCGCCGTCACCGGCGTGCTCGCCTCCCGGGTGAGCGTGGCGAGCAGGCTCTTCACCTCCGACTCCCGGAAGCGGCGGTGGCCTCCCGGCGTGCGGATGGAGCCGATCCGGCCCGCGGTGGCCCACCGGGTCACCGTCTTGGGGTCGACCCGGAACATGGTCGCCACCTCGCCGGGGGTGAGCAGTCGTTCCGGTGAGCGTTCCTCGGCCTGCTGGATGGACCCGGACACAAGCAGCCTCCTCGACTGTCGGGAAAACCGACGTACCGGTCGCATCGTGACACCTCACCCACCAGGTACTCGAACGCTTGTGAGTAGGTAAAGGGACAGTAAGGCACGAATCGCTCGCTTCGGACTCACGCCGACCTCCCGGGCCTGGTCACGCGGGGAAAACCGCTGGCGAGCGCCCCGCGCCGACGGTTCGTTGGGGGCCGAGCGCCTGTCCGGGACAATCGACGGTCATGGACGCTGTCGACCGGAGGATCATCGCCGCGCTGCGGATCAGCGGGCGTGCCACCTACGCGGATCTGGGACGTCAGGTGGGACTGTCCGCCTCCGCCGTGCACGAGCGGGTGGGCAAGCTGGAGGCGGCCGGGGTGATCACCGGGTACCACGCCGTCGTCGACCCGAGCACCGTCGGGCTCGGCGTGACCGCTCTCGTCGGGATCCACCCCACCAACGAGGGGGACGACGACCGGATCGCCGAGGCGCTGGCCGAGCTGCCCGAGGTGGAGTCGTGCTACGCCGTCGCGGGCGAGGAGGCCTTCGTCGTCAAGGTGCGGGTGGCGGCGATGGACGAGTTGGAGAAGAGCCTGGGGCGGCTTCGGCGCATCGAGGGGGTGGCCCGCACCCGGACGACGATCGTCCTCTCCACCCGCTTCGAGGGGCGGCCCAACACCCCCTCGGAGCTGGGTCCGGTGGAGGCCTGAGGCCGGGTTCGGCGTGCGGGGTCGTCCCGTCCGTGACGTGGCCGCGTAGGGTGCGTGGGTGGGTGGTGACGGCTCCGGCCGTCAGGCCCGTACCGCAGGACCCGGGTGAGGAGGATGCCGTGAGCACCGGTGGTCGACCCGTCGAGACTCCGTCGGTGTCCGAGGAGACCCCGCGGGGGGCGGAAGCCGCCCCGAGCGCGACCGACGAGCCGGTGGCCTGGATGGGACCCGTGCTGCTCTACACGGCCGCCCGAGTCGGCATCGTCCTGCTCTTCGCGCTGCTGCTCGGGCTGCTGGGGGTCCCCCTGCTCGTGGCGTTGCTCATCGCCCTGGTCTTCGGGATGGCGGTGTCAATGATCGCCTTCCGGGGACTGCGGTCCCGGATGGCGGACGCGTTGGCCGCGCGGTCCGGCCAGCGCAGGGCCAAGCGGGAACGCCTCCGGGCCGAGCTGCGCGGCGAACGCGCCGGTAGCTGACCGCGCCGTGCGCCGGAGCGCGGGATCCGCCGAGGCCCGCTGGCGTCAGCCCAGCGCGAGCGCCACTCCGGTGGCCACCGACCACACCAGCAACGCCAGCCCGGTGTCCCGGAGCACCCCGACCAGGGCTCGTCCGGTGCCGCCGCGCAGCACGATCCTGATCGGCAGGATCACCAGCAGGATCGCGACGAACCCGGCCAGCGCCGCCGAGTTGCGCAGACCGATCAGCGTAGTGATGAAGAACGGGATCGTCACCAGCGCCGCGTAGAGGAACCGGGTGTCCCGCGCGCCGAGCAGCACCGCCAGGGTTCGTTTCCCGACGTTGGCGTCGGTCTCGATGTCCCGCAGGTTGTTCGCGACCAGTACCGCGCTGGAGAAGCAACCGACGGCGACCGCGCAGCCGATGTCGATGCCGCTGATGCGTTCGGCCTGGAGGTAGACGGTCCCGAGCGTGGCGATGAGCCCGAAGAAGACGAAGACCGCCAGTTCGCCGAAGCCGGCGTAGCCGTACGGTCGCTTGCTGCCCGTGTAGAACCACGCTCCGGCGATGCAGAACAGGCCGAAGGGGATGAGCCACCACTGCTGGGTGAGCAGCGTGACCACCGCGCCCCCCAGCCCGCCCAGCGCGAGGCAGCCGACGGCGGCGAAGAGGACCTGCCGGGGTTTCGCCGCGCCCGAGCCGACCAGCCGCAGCGGGCCGGTCCGCACCGTGTCGGTGCCCCGGATCCCGTCGGAGTAGTCGTTCGCGTAGTTGACGCCCAGGATCAGCAGCAGGGCGATCCCCAGCGCGGCCAGCGCTCGCCACAGCACGAAACCGTCGACACCGTAGGCGGCGCCGCTCCCGACGATGATCGGGGCGACCGCGTTGGGCAGCGTGCGCGGACGCGCGCCCTCGATCCACTGCGCGAGTGTGGCCATGTGCCCATCCTCTGCTATCGCCGTTCCCGGTGAACCGCCGGCCAGGTCGTTCCCCGGCCGTGGACGCCGCGCCCGGCGCGGTGCCCGGTCGCCGAGGGCGGTCAGCCCTGCGGGGACGAGTAGGACCAGGCCTGCCCGCTGCTCCGGTACTGCTCGACGGGGATGGGTTGGGCGCGCTCCCCGAGGTAGTCCCGGCAGAGGACACCGTCGAGGTGGTCGATCTCGTGGGCCACGAGACGGGCGACGCCGCGCTCGAACACCGTGATCCGGCGCTCGCCGTTGAGGTCCTGGTGCGCCACGTGGATCATGAGCGGTCGGGGGACGAGGGAGCGGACGTCGAAGAAGCTGAGGCAGCCCTCGTACTGCTCGTCGGTGTCGTCACTCGCCTCGATCACGCGCGGGTTCAGCAGGGTGATGGGTTCGGAGCTGCCCGGCGGGCGGATGATCGCGGCCGCGCGTTCGATGCCCAGTTGCGGGGCGGCGACCCCCATGCCCTTGCCGAAGGTGTGGGCCCGGACCACCCGGTCCCCGGCGAGCCGCAGCTCGCTGATGACCCGTTGCGCGTCGGCCGCCTCCGAGGGCAGGTCGAACTCCCGCGCGGGCCGGCGGAGGACCGGATCACCTTCCTGCACGACCCCGAGCGAGGCCATGATCTGGCTCGGCTTCGGCGGGACGGGCTGTCGGCGCTCGTCGTTGCGGAAGTGCCATTCGAGCCGGTAGCGGGCGTGGAGGGGCGGATCGTCGGTTGACCACGAGTGGATACGGCGTCCGTCGCGTTCGTGGGTGTCGATCGCGGTCTGGAACGGCATCGACTCGGCGGTCATCGAGGTGTGCAGCCCCCACACCGAGGGGTCGAGCGCGGCGGGGAAGTCCAGGCTGATCGACAACCGGTGGGTGGGCAGCCGGACCGCGCGCCGGAACCAGTGCCCCCACTTGTCGTCGGGCACGCGGTAGGTGTACTCGATCCAGGTGCTCTGCCCCGGGTACAGCGGGAACCGGCCGGACTCGTTGGCGAACTGGAGCCAGACCTCCTTGAAGGCGTCCCGGTCGTGCTGCACGCTCCAGCGCATGGGCTCGTGGCGGCCCTCCCCGTGCCAGGCGCGCAGGCCCAGTTCCTCCCAGTCGAGGGGGTTGTCCCGGTAGAGGTCGTTGGACCGGCGCGGGTCGTCCGGGAACCGGTCGACCGAGATCCTGATCAGGTACCGCGTGATGGGGGCGTCACCGGTGTTGACGATCTTCCGGCGCATCGTCGCCGTGTAGAAGCCCTGCTCGTAGCGGAGTTCGGCGTGGTCGTGCTCGACCAGCAGCCCGGTGGCGGGTTCGATGACGGGGACGGGCGGGGGGCTCGGGGTGCGGGTCGCCCCGCCGCGTAACGCCTGCTGTTCGCGCCAGGCCCTGCGCAGGGCCCCGCCCGCGTTGAGCGCGCTGTCGGCCGCCCTGGCGAACTCGCGGGAGGCCTGTTCCCCACCGCTCTCGACCTTGGACACGTAGGACCTGCTGTAGTCCATCGCCTTGGCCAGCGCGGCCCGTGACAGGCCCCGGACGTCTCGCCAGCGGCGGAACTCGGCGATGAAGGCAGCCTGTTCCGGCCTGGTGTCGGTTCCGGGTTGAGCCTGGTCTGGCATGGATTCCACCAACCGTGAGTGTGCGTGAGTTCACCGTGAGGAGGCTCCCAGGCTACGGGAACACCCCGAGGCGCCGGTCTTCTTGTCTGGCACCTTCTACCGGCCGGACTAGGGGGTTTGACATGGACGAACGGTCGTCTCCCGCAAGCGGCGCAGCGGGTTGCGCCGATCGGAGTGCCGAGGACTGCCGAGTGCCGGACGGGATGGTGCCGGCCCCTCGGTTGGGGGACAGCGTCGTGAGTGGTGGGCTGCCGGTTCCGGCGAACGAGCTGGTTCCGGAGGACGGCCCGGACCGCTACCGCTGGTTCCACCGCGTGTACGGCTGGGATCTGGAGCGGGATGGCCGCGTCACCAACCAGGTGGAGATCAGCCCCCGGCGGCTGTTGGTCGTCCTCCGGCTCGGCTCGACGATGGTCGGCAGCTTCGGGCTCGACCGCCGGGGGGCCGAGCAGACCGCGCGGTGCCTGCGCTCCGGTACCCGGCTGGTGGTCCCCGTTCTGCACCGGGAGGCCAGCGGCTGCCAGCTCGTGGTCGAGCCCGACCCGCTGGGAGTGGTGCTGTTCCTCCTCGGCCGGGGCGCCCCGGGCTGGCGCATCCGCTTCACCGACACGGTCGGGCAGCTCGCCGACCTGTTGGAGGAGGGCGCCAGCCTGGTGTACCTGCGTCCGCCACCCGTCTAGCGGGCGTCCGCACCGACCGCGGTCCGACCGGGTCGCGGTGTCCCTGACCACGCCGACCTCATCGCCGTGAGGCGACTCCCTTCGCGCCGTCGCGGCCGGGAGGCGGCCACTCGGATGAAGAGGTCGTTTCGATGGGCAACACCAGCATCGGTGTTCGCATTCGTGAACTGCGGGGAAGGGTCATCACCCAGCAGCAGCTCGCCGACCGGGCCGGAGTCTCGGTCGACCTCGTGCGCAAGCTCGAACAGGGCATCAGGCAGACCGCGTCCATCGGCAGTCTCCAGCGGATCGCGCGCGCGCTCGACGTCGACATCTCCGAACTGCTCGGGCGTCCGGCCGGCATCCCCTCCACCGATCCCGACGCCGGCATCGTCGCTGTCCGGCGCGTGCTCACCTCGGTGGACGACCTGCTCGACGACGGCGATCCCACACCCGGCGAGGCCAGCACGCTGGTGGACGCCAGGCGCATCGTCGAGTACGCGTGGGGCGCGTACTGGAGTGGCCGGTACGCGTTGTTGAGCGCGGTGCTGGCGCCGACCCTGCACCAGCTGCGGGCCACGGCACGGGCGGCGAACGAGGGCGAGCGGGCCGCCGCCGCCGAGCTGCTGGCCAGGGGGCTGTGGGTCACGGGCTGCTCCCTGGTGCACCTCGGCCAGCACGACGCGGCCTTCCTCGCCGTCCGGCAGGCGCTCGCCGCCGCCCAGGGCGGCTCCGACGAACTGCTGTCCGCGACGCTGCGCGGGTCGGTGGCCTGGCAGCTGCTCGGGCGCGGCCGGTACGAGGAGGCGCGGCGGCTCGCGGTGCGCACCGCGGAGGCCATCGAACCGCTCGGCGACGCGCCACCCACCCACCTGTCCGCCTTCGGCAGCCTCGTCCTCACCGCGGCCACCGCCGCCGCCCGGGACCAGCGGTCGGCGGAGGCGGCCCACCTGGTGGGGCAGGCCGACGCGGTCGCCCGCAGGATCGGCCACGACCGGCGGGACTACGAGACGTACTTCGGTCCCTCCCAGGTGGCCATGCAGCGGGTCGACGTCGCCGTGGTGACCGAGGACTACACGACGGCGCTCACGGTGGCCAGGAGGATGCCGAGGACCCCGTCGTTGCCATTGGCGTCCCGGGCGCGGCACCTGGCCGACCGCGCCCTCGCCCACGCCCGCCTCGGCCACCAGCAACAGGCCCTGGACATCCTGCTCAGCGCCGAGCGGATGGCCCCGGACTGGATGAGCCACCAGACGATGCCCCGCCGCATCGTCTCGGAGCTCCTCGCCAGGGAACGGCCCAGTCGGCTGCGGGGACTGGCGGAGCGGCTGGGGATCTTCGGCTAGTCCGGATCCGCCGAACGGGCAGTAGGACAGCGCGTCCCAGGTGGTGCCGGCGCGGACACGTACCGTCCTCGGCAGGGGGACGTCGCCGCACAGCTGACGCCTCCCCGGCAGTCCACAGCGTGGAGAGAACGGAACCTGACCGGCGCGCGCCCGGCCCCTGCTCCGCAGCGGACCCGGAGCCGCACCCCTGGCGTGACGGAGTGCACCGTGATGAGTCCTCAGCTGCCCGACCACCCCGCCGAGGCCCCTGTCTGGACCCGCCGAATCGTCGGCTGGGACGAACACGACCGGGGGCCGGTCCCCGTCACCCTGGAACTCGGCCCCAACCAGCTCCTGCTGTTGCTCAGACTGGGGGACGCCACCGGCGGAACGGTCGGGTTCGAGGTCGGGCAGGCCCGCAGGGCGACCTCGGCCATCCAGCGGCGCGCGCCCGTCGTGGTGACCGTCCTCCACCCCGAGGCCGTGGTGGCGAGCCTGCTGGTGGAGCCCGCCACGAACGGGGTCATCCTCACCCTCGTGGGCGAGGGCACGGCTCGACGCCGCGTCCGTTTCCACGGGAGGTCGGCCGACAGGCTGGCCTCGCTGCTGGCCGCCGGGGTCGGCCTGCTGGCCATGCCCGTATCGTCACCCTCCGTGTCCGACTGCTGAGCGGGTCCCCGGCCCCGGCTCCCCTGCGCGGAGCCGGGGCCGGGGCTACCGTCGACCTCATGGTGTCGTGACGGGCGCCTCCGTACCGTTTTCCTGGTGACTACCAGGAGTAGTGGATGAACCTCGCGCAGGACACGGCCGGCGCCGAACTCGACGGGCTCGCCGGTTGGGCCGTCAACCTCATGGAGACCCTGGGCGGCCCCGGGGCGGCGCTGATCGTCGGCCTCGACAACCTCTTCCCCCCGATCCCCAGCGAGCTGGTGCTGCCCCTGGCCGGGTTCACCGCCAGCCAGGGCACGATGAGCCTGCCTGGCGCGTTGTTCTGGACGACGCTCGGCTCCGTCGTGGGAGCGGTCATCACCTACCTCGTCGGGGCGGCCCTCGGGCCGGAGCGCACCAGAGCGCTGGTGACCCGGATCCCCCTGTTCAAGGTCTCGGACTTCGACAGGACCGAGGCCTGGTTCGTCCGCCACGGAGCGAAGGCCGTCTTCTTCGGCCGGATGATCCCGATCTTCCGCAGCCTCATCTCCGTGCCGGCCGGTATCCAACGCATGCCGATGGTGTCGTTCATCGCCCTCACCACGGCGGGCAGCCTGATCTGGAACACCATCTTCGTGCTCGCCGGCTACCAGCTGGGCGAGAACTGGCACCTGGTGGAGGACTACGCGGGGATCTTCCAGCGCGTCGTCATCGTGGCCGTGGCCGCCGCGGTCATCTTCTTCGTCGTCACCCGGGTACGGGCCGCGCGACGAGCGGGGGAGCCCGAGGGGGAGCGGCCGGGCGAGGAGCGCGACGCGCCCACCGGGCGGTTCGCCGAGGTCGAGGCCCCCACGGACCAACTACCGAGGATCGTCGGGCCCCCCGTCCGTCCCCGGCCCGCCCCGCCGTCACCGGACCCGGGGGCGGGTGACACCCGACCCAGGCGGTTCTCCCCGGCCCCGGGCCAGCGGGGGCACGGCGGGACGGGACCCGTCGCGGGTCGGGCGCCCGGACCGCTGCCCCGTCCGCCGCGCCGGACCCACCCGCCGAGGAACCAGCCAGGACCGCCGCCCCCGCCGGGCGCGGGGTGAGCGGCGGGGGCCGACCCGCGGTGGCGGGCCGGGGCTCGGCCGAGGGCGGTGGAGGTCCGGGGGGTCAGCGCCCGCCGAACAGCGCGACCACCGCCGCCCGGTCCACCTTGCCGGGGCCCCGCGACGGGAGTTCCGCGACCACCCGCACCACCTTGGGTGTCGCCGCGGCTCCCAACTGGTCCCGAACGGCGGCTCGGAGTTCGGCCGGGTCGGGTGGCGCGGCCGTCGGCTCCCCCACCACCACGGCGACGACGGCCTGACCCCACTCCGCGTCCGGGAGCCCGACGACGCACGCCTCCCGAACCGACTCGACGGCCGTCAGGGCGCGCTCGACCAGCACCGGGGCGATCTTGAGGCCGCCGCTGTTGATGAGGTCGTCGTGCCGCCCGATGATCTCCAGCGTTCCCTCCCCGTCGTGGCGACCGAGATCCCCCGTGCGGAACCACCCGTCCCGGAACGCGGCCGAGGTGGCGTCGGGGTCCAGGCGGTAACCGGCGGCCAGCACCGGGCCAGCCAGCTCGACGACACCAACCCCGTCCCCGGTCACCAGGTCGGCGGGGGACGTCCGGGGATCGTCGGCGAGGCGGAACCGCACGCCGGGTAGGGGCCGGCCGTCGTAGACGCAGCCGCCGGCCGTCTCACTCATCCCGTAGGTCGTGACCACCGGGACTCCCGCCGCCCTCGCCCGGGCCAACAAGGCGGGTGGGCAGGCCGCGCCGCCGAGCAGCACGGCGTCGAACCGGGCGAGGGCGCGGACCGCGTCCCCGCCCTCGGACAGCACGCGGCTGAGCTGGGTGGGCACCAGCGCGGTGTAGTGGCGGCCCTCCCTGGCGAGCGCCCGTCCGGCGGCCTCGGCGAACTCCACCGGGCGGAAGCCGCCCCGGCCGGCCATCACCACCGGCTCGGCGGAGGCGAGCAGGGAACGCACCAGCACCTGGACCCCGGCGATGTGCGTGGCGGGCAGGGCGAGCAACCAGGTCCCCCCACCACCCAGCCGCGCGTGCGTGGCCTCGGCCGAACTCCGCAACGCGGACGCGGTCAGGCGAACCCCCTTGGGGAGGCCGGTCGACCCCGAGGTGGGGACGACCAAGGCCGTGTCGTCCTCCACGGGCTCCGCCGGCAGCAACGCCGCCGCCAGCCGCGTCACCTCCGGGGCCGGCCCGCTCGGAAGCGGCAACACCGCGCTCCGGCCGGCCAGCGCCCGATCCAGCTCGGCGAGCAGCGCCGGCACCGCGTCGACGCGGTCAGCGCCCCGCACCACGACCAGCCGCCGGCGGTCGGTCCCCTCGTTCGTGTCCATCTGCCCGATCCTCGCCCATCCGGTGCCCGACGCGGCGACGGTAGCCCCGGGCGGCGGGGCCGGTGCCCCCGGACCGGTGAGACACCGTTCACGCGACCGGCCGTCTCCGACCCGGACGCGGCGGGAACGGCCCCCCGTGAGCGATGGCGGCTCCACGTCGGTCGCTGCCCGTGACCGATTCACGGCAACGCCGTGGTGTGGGGCCGCTTCGGGAATAGTTAGCCTGAGCGGGTGACGTCCACCGATCCCGCACACTCCTCGATCGAGCTGGCCTGCGAGTGGCAGCAGCTCGGCGACTACCAGGACATCCGTTATGAGATCGCCGAGGGCATAGCGAAGATCACCATCAACCGCCCCCGGGTCCGCAACGCGTTCCGACCCCAGACGCTCTTCGAGCTGTCGGACGCGTTCAACCGGGCCAGGGACGACGACGAGGTGGGGGTCATCATCCTCACCGGTCAGGGCGATCTGGCGTTCTGCTCCGGCGGAGACCAGCGCATCCGCGGCGACGACGGCTACCTCGGCGACGACGAGGTGGCCCGCAGGGGGATCGGGCGGCTCAACGTCCTGGACCTCCAGGTCCAGATCCGCCGCCTCCCCAAACCCGTGATCGCGATGGTGGCCGGTTACGCCATCGGCGGGGGCCACGTGCTGCACATCGTCTGCGACCTCACCATCGCCGCCGACAACGCCCGTTTCGGCCAGACGGGACCCCAGGTCGGCTCCTTCGACGGCGGTTACGGCTCCGGCTTGCTGGCCAGGATCGTCGGCCAGAAGAAGTCCCGCGAGATCTGGTACCTGTGCCGCCAGTACGGAGCCCAGGAGGCCCTCGACATGGGGCTGGTCAACACGGTGGTGCCGCTGGTCGACCTCGAGCGCGAGACCGTCGACTGGGCCAGGCGGATGCTCCAGCACTCCCCACTGGCGTTGCGGATGCTCAAGGCCTCCCACAACGCGGCCGACGACGGACTGGCCGGCGTCCAGCAGCTCGCCGGTGACTCCACGCTGCTCTTCTACATGACGGAGGAGGCCCAGGAGGGTCGCGACGCCTACCGCGAGAAGCGCAAGCCCGACTTCGGCCGGTTCCCCAAACGTCCATGAATCCCTCGACGGCGCAAGCCACGGTCATCGTCGACGAGCTGATCCGCAACGGGATGCGGCACGTCGTCCTGTGCCCCGGCTCCAGGAACGCCCCGCTGGCCTACGCGCTGCACGACGCGGCCGAGGCGGGGCGGGTCGCGTTGCACGTGCGGGTGGACGAACGTTCCGCGGCCTTCCTCGCGCTGGGCATCAGCAAGGGGTTGGGCGCCCGCCACAGCCGCACGGGCTTCGCGGCCGTGGTGTGCACCTCCGGAACCGCCGCCGGGAACATGCAGCCGGCGATGATGGAGGCGTACCACGCGGGCGAGCCGCTGCTCGTCGTCACCGCGGACCGGCCACCGGAGCTGTTGGGCACCGGGGCGAACCAGACGACCCTGCAACACGGCCTGTTCGGGCCGCTGGTCAGCACCACGGCCTTCCCCCTGGCCGAACGGCGCGCCGGGCGGAACGCGGTGTGGCGCAGCCTGCTGTGCCGCGCCGCCGTGCCCCTGCACGCCGGGCGCCCGGCGCACCTCAACATCCCGTTCCGGGAACCTCTGGTCCCGCACCGCCCGGAGCGGGACCAGCCGGACTGGCCGGACTCGCTGGCCGGGCGCCCGGACGGCGGCGCCTGGACGGTCACCCTGGCTCCCCAAGGCGCGCAGGGAGCCGACGGGGGCGCGGCGTTGGCAGGTCTCTCCCCCCGGACCCTGGTCGTCGCGGGGGAGGGGCCGGTCGGCGCCCTCGACGGCGTCGCAGCCCTGGCGAAACGGGTGAACTGGCCCCTGCTGGCGGAACCGTCCGCCAACGCGGGGCTGGCCCCCACGCTGGTCAGGCACGGCATGCTGCTGCTGAACTCCGGAGCGCTCCCGGAGCGGCTCATGCCGGATGCCGTGCTCGTCGTTGGACGACCAACCCTCAGCCGGGGCGTCCAACGGTTGCTGCGCGGCGCCGGCACGGTCCACATGGTCGCCGACCCGGAGAACTGGCCGGACCCGCAGTACGTGGCGCGGCGGGTCCACCCGGGGCTGGACGACACCGACCTGGACAGCCCCGCCGGCCACGAACTCGTCTCGCACGCCGACCCCGACTGGTTCGCCGCCTGGCGGGAGGCCGACGCGGCGACCGCCGCCGCCGTCGACGGATTCCTGGCCGCCGAGGAGTGGCCGACCGGCCTGCACGTGGCCAGGGAGCTCATGGACACGGCTGGACCCGAGGCGGTCGTCTTCCTCGGCTCCTCGAACCCGATCCGCGACGTGGACCTCGTCGCGGGGGGCGGGCAGCGGACACGCACCCTGGCCAACCGGGGGCTCGCCGGTATCGACGGCGCCGTCTCCACCGCCGCCGGCGCGGTGCTCGGAGCGGCCAGCCGGGACGACGGCGCGACGAGCGGCTACGCGTTGCTGGGGGACCTGACCTTCCTCCACGACGTCAACGGTCTGCTGATCGGGCCGGCGGAACGACGACCCGACCTGACCCTGGTGGTCGTCAACGACGACGGTGGCGGGATCTTCGAACTGCTCGAACAGGGCGAGCCCGACTCCCGGCACGGTTTCGAGCGGGTGTTCGGAACACCGCACGGCGCTGACCTCGGCGCACTCTGCGCCGGGTACGGCGTCCCCCACACGAGGGCGCGCGACCGCGAGGAGTTCGCGGCCGCCCTGGCGACGGTGCGCGGACTCCGCGTGGTGGAGGTGCGGGTCGACCGGGGCCGGCTCCGCGACCTCCACGACCGGCTGCGGGCGGCCGTGCGCCGAGCGCTCCCCGAGAGGTGAGGATCCGGCCGGTCCGCGCCCCGAGACGTGGTCCGTCCGGGGGCCGACGTGTCCGGCCGGGCGGCGGCACCGCCGACTAGACTTCGCTGCCGTGCCCGAGAAGCGTGACGCACCCCGCGGAGCGAGGTGGGGCGGGTTGTCCCGACCCCGCAGGTGGTCGGTGGTCGGTCTGGCGGTGACCGGGCTGCTCGGCACCCTGCTGGGTTCGCTGCTGGTCCTCGGAGCGTGGAGCAACGACCGGAACATCGACCAGAACCTGGGGGAGACCACGGCCGAGGTGCTCTCCGTGTCCGGTTTCCGCACGCTCGTGCGCTACCACGCCAGCGACGGCGCGGTCCACAGCCCGGCCACCGGAGTGCTCTACCCGGACGGCCTCGAACGCGGGAACCTCGTCCGGGTCGAGTACGACCAGGAGAACCCGGACCTCGTCCGGGTGGCCGGGCGGGGGTTCGGGCTCGGGGTGGTGCCCGTGGTGGGAGTGGTCACCGGGCTGTGGATCGTCCTGTGCCTGCTGATCTGGTGGCTGCGCCGCCCGATGCGGGCGGCGGCCGCCCCTGCCTGACCCCGTGTTCCTCAGCCCGTCGCCGCGAGCGGGGTCCGCTCGACCGGCTGGGGCCGGTGCGGGAGCAGGCGGTCGGCTGCCAGCCGCAGGGCCTCCCCCAACTCGTCCACCCGGGAGTCCGCCAGGACGACGGTCACCGGACTCCCGGTGACCACCACGTCGAGCACCGTCACCGGGGCGTGGCGCCACCGGTTCGTGCTGATCGACAGCGCCGCGGTCACCGCGCCGTGGTGGGAGGCCACCGCGCACCCGTCCGTCCGACTGCGCAGCCGCCCGGCGGCGAACCGGGCCTGCCCGTGGTCCAACGCGAGCTCGACCTGGCGGTCCCCGGACTCCGGCCACGCCGCCACGGTCACGATCACGAGGCTCCGCGCCGCGTCGGTCGCCACCCGGCACCGCACCGGGTAGCCGCGCAGCACGTCACGTGACTCCAGTACGAAGGGCAGCCCCACGTGGTGGTCCTGACGCGGACGGTGTGGACGGGTGGTGGCGTTCTCGCTCATGACAAGTCCCCCGACTGGTGAGCGTGGCTGATGAGGACCGGCGCCGCCGGTCGCCGCACTGTACGGGACGTTGTCACAGCCGGTGTTACATCGGTCACGCTCGGTGCGAGGGGTGGAACCTCACCCGGAGGCAGGTCAGCTCCGCGCTGGCGCGGGGAGCCCGGGCCAGGAGGTCGTCGAGCAGTTCGCACGCCCTCGCGTCGTGCCTGGTGCGGGTGGGGGCCGCGCGTTCGGCGAGTCGGAGGCAGCGGATGGCGTCGGCGTCCCGGCAACCGCCGGCCTGCCCCCAGGCCAACGCCTGGTCCAGGTGGTGCGCACCGAGGCGTTCCGGCGAGCCGAGGGCACCGGGGTCGACCCCCGACCGCCGGAACCGTTCGGCCGCGGCCGGCCCGTCGCCAGCCTCCGCCTCGGTGGCCAGCCGCCAGAGGGCGACGTTCGTCGGCCCCCAGTGCAGGCGGAGGAAGCCGCCCTCGCCCGTGCGCGCGGCCAGTGCCGCCGCCTCCTCGAGGTGCTCGGCCCCGGTGCCGCCGGTCCTGGCCTCGTGCAGGCCGGCCGCCAGGTGCACCATCCCGTACGCCTGGGCGACGCTGGTGTCCTCGGCCGTCGGGTCGGCCCTGGCCGCCACCTCGTCCACGGTCCGCTCCAGCAGCGCCCGTACCCGCCGGTGCGCGCCGAGCCGTTCGAGCGCGGTGCCGTACTGCCAGGCAGCGAAGGCGAGGTAGGCCGGCTCCTCCAGCCGCCGCGCGGCCCGGTAGCAGCGTCGGGCCGCCTCGCCGGCGAGTTCGGGGTGACCGAGGTTCCTGGTCAGGCTGAAGGCGACGTAGCAGGCCAATGCCAGGCCGCGCAGCGCCTGCCGCCGTTCCTCGTCCCGCCCGTGGGCGGCGACGACGTGCAGTTCGGTGAGCAACGGCGCCAGGCCGGCAGCCGAGGCCCCGTAGCGGGCGGCGTCCCGGTGCCTGTTGGCGCGGTGCGCCGAGGCGAGCAGTTCGGCGACCGGTCGGGTCTCCTGGTCGGGCGCGTCGTCGAGGTCGCAGCCGTAGAGGGCCGCGGTGATGGCCGGTAGGAGCGACAGCGCCGCCGTGCCGGAGGGATCGGCGGACGGGTGGGGTTCGCCGGTGAGGTCGACGGTGGAGCAGGACAGCGCCGAGGCGAGGGCGGTGAGGAGACCGCTCCTGTCGAACCGGCGTTGACCCGACTCCAACAGCGCCAGGTACGGCCTGCTGATCCCGGCCCGCCTGGCGACGGCTTCCTGGGTGAGCCCCCGGCGGCGCCGGGTCACGCGCACGCGGTGTCCGATCTGGACCGGGTCGGCGCTCTCGTCCATCTGGCCACCCCCGGGTCGTCCGCCGTGGACGGCGCCCAGTCTAGGGCGGGCCACCCCCCGCGAGCGGGTGAAAGAGCTGCTCGCGAGGGTGGTCCGGCCAGTCCGACGGCGTCAGCCAAGCCAGAGGTGCCGGAGGGAGAACACCGAGAGCTCGGCGCGCAGCCGGCGGGAGAACGGGAGCGGATCCCCGTACTCGCTGCCGTCCGAGCCGTTGGAGCCGACCTCCTTGAGGACGTGGTTGACCTGGGGGAGCCGGGTGTACCGGAGGGTCCCGGCGGGACGGTCGTCCAGCGCCGAGCGGACCTCGTCGACCATGGAGCAGGGGACCTGGATGTCGGAACCGGCGCAGGCCAGCAGCACGGGCACCTTGGCGGGGACCTCCCCGGCCAGCTCCCTGGGGTCGTGGTGGTCGGCGGTGACGAGGAAGCGGAGGCTGCTCGGGTGGAAGATGCCGAGGTAGTAGAACTCGGCGGGCATCCAGGGCGGTATCTCGCCCGTCTCGCGGATGGCCTCGACGGTGTCGTCGAGGGCGTCGAGCAGCGGCTCCACCCGGGACTCGGGGATCAGGCCCCGCCCGGGCCACTCCGGGATCTGCTCACGCAACTGGAGCTGGATGGTGGTGAGGTAGGGCAGGCTGGCGGGGGCGAGCAGCGCGAGCGAGGAGACCGAGGGCGCGGTCTCCTCCTGACCGTTCGCCAGCACCAGCGCGATCATGCCCCCCTCGCTGTGCCCGACCACCATGAGCCGGTCGGGATCGACACCGGGCTGGTCGGCGAGGAACCCGAGGGCGTCGGCGGCGTGTTCGACGAACAGGTCGAACTCGAGCGAGGCCGGGTCGAGGTCGGGGTCGGCACCTGTCTCACCACTGCCGAACTTGTCGTACCGGAGGGTGGCGACCCCGCTGCCGGACAGCGTGTCCGCGACGGACAGCAGTGTGTTGGCCTCCAGGCCCGGCTGGTTCCCGTCGCGGTCGGTGGGACCGCTGCCGGGGATCAACAGCGCCGCCGGTCCCGGCCGGTCGGGGTTCTCGGGAAGCCGGAGGCTCCCGTGCAGGGTGGTGCCGTCCCTGGCGTCGACGGTGACGGACTGGTCGGGACCGATGGTGCCGGTCCGGCCGATCGCGGTGCTCTCGGTGGCGTGGGCCGTCACCGCGGGTGCCAGGCCGATCGCGGTGGCGAGGAGCGGCACGAGCGCTCGACGGCTCGCCACGCTCCTCGATGACCCGAAGTGGGGACGCCACTGGCGGCCCTCGGGCCGGGTCCGCCGCGCCGCGGAAGATCCAAGCACGCTCTTTCCCCCTGTCGTCGTGTCGCGGCTGGTCCGCCGACGAATAAAGAGATATCACATTTTTCTGGGGTTGGCGAGGGCCGCGGAGGAGGGGTGGTCGCCCGGCGCGGGGTGGGACCCGCGTTCCCGTCGGAGATCCGAGAAGGGGGTAGGTTGCCTCCGATCAAAGGTGATATCGGTCATGTCATTGGAGTCACACTGCGCCGTGTGACGCTTTCGTGAAGCTTTGTGGTCGGGGTCTCGAAAACGGCTGATGGCCAAGGCTCCCTGTGGTGCCTCCCACACCGTGGTCGCCGTCTCCGGCGGTCGGGGACGTTTCGGGGGTCGAATGGTTGCCTCGGTTCGGAGCCCGGTTTTCGGCAGTGGTGCCGGAGTCGCGGATTCGTCGGTACCGGGTCACTCGCTCCCGTTGGTGAGGTGGTCGACGTCCGGTTCGCGGCGCGGGCCAGGGCCAGCGGTGGTGGGAGTCGGGGCAGGTCGGGAGGCCTCCCGGGTGGGCATCTCGCGGGTCTGGAGGCGTCCTCCCACTGCCGGCGGCCACATCCGATCCGGACGTCCCGAATGCCGCGCCAAGGGGGGAGCGGAGATGACCGAGTCTTCTCCTCCGCGACCGGTCCCCGAGTTCCGAGGCGGTGTTCGGGAATTCCTCAGGAGTTCCTGGAATTCGGCACGTGTCCGATTGGTGGGACGTTCCGGAAACCGTTCCTTCGCCAAGGTGGACGAGGAGATGAATTGTCGGGGGTGGTCGTGGGGAAAGGTGACCGTTCTTCGGCGGCCGTGCCCACCGAAGAACGGCGGGCGGGAAATGGGGGACTTCGGAGGAATGGTTCTCCCGTATCCCGCCCGACTTCGAGCCGTGTGAACCGGCGGGGTCGGGCGGGCCGGCTGTCACCGACCGTGTCCGGTGGGCGCGGGGTGGCACGTACCCTGTCCTCGTGCCGAGGGCTGGACTGGACAAGCAACCGCGAGACGTCGCCGAGATGTTCGACGGCGTCGCTCAGCACTACGACCGGACCAACACGGTCCTGGCGTTCGGCATGGACCGGCGCTGGCGGAACCTGATGGTCCGCGCCCTGGACCCGCGCCCTGGCGAGCGCATCCTGGACCTCGCCGCCGGCACCGGCGTCTCGACGGCCCAACTGGCCAGGTCAGGTGCTTTCACGGTCGCCGCTGACTTCTCCATCGGGATGCTGCGCCGTGGTCAGTTCCGCCGGCTCCCGATGGTCGCGGCCGACGCCCTGCGCCTCCCCTTCGCCGACGCGGCGTTCGACGGTGCCACCATCTCGTTCGGCCTGCGCAACGTGGCCGACACCGACCAGGCGTTGCGGGAGCTGGCCAGGGTCGTGCGTCCGGGAGGGCGGCTGGTGATCTGCGAGTTCTCCACGCCCACCTGGCGCCCCTTCCGGGTGGTGTACCAGAACTACCTGATCCGGGCGTTGCCCAGGATCGCCCGCCTCGTGTCCTCCAACCCCGACGCCTACGTCTACCTCTCGGAGTCCATCCGGGACTGGCCTGACCAGCGGGCGCTCGCGGAGCGGGTGGCGGAGGCCGGCTGGGACGACGTGGCCTGGCGCAACAGCGTCGGTGGCGCGGTGGCCCTGCACCGGGCGGTCCGCCCCTCCTGACGCCGAGGAGGCGCTCCGGCGCGCCTGGGTGGGCACCGGTCGGCGCGGGCTCGGTACGTAGCCGTGCGAGGCATTGACCTAGACTCGGGTTCCAGTTAGTGAATTGATTCACAAGGAGCGAGTCGTGACCCAGCAGCCCCACAGCCGCGAGACCACCGGGCCCACAGCCGAGGCCGCAGCGGGGGCGGTCCCGCTCCGACGCCGACCGGAGGAGGACGCCGACGTCATCGTCGTCGGGGCCGGTCCGGCCGGTTCCGCCGTCGCGACCCACCTGGCCAGGGCGGGCCTCGACGTGCTGATGCTGGAGAAGAGCACCTTCCCCCGGGAGAAGGTGTGCGGCGACGGCCTGACGCCGCGCGGTGTCAAGGAGCTCATCGACCTCGGGGTGGACACCCGCGAGGAGGCTGGCTGGTTGCACAACCGGGGCCTCCGGGTCGTGGGCGGCGGCGTGCGGATGGAACTCGCCTGGCCGGAGCTGGCCAGCTACCCGCCCTACGGGGTCGTGCGCCCGAGGCAGGACTTCGACGACATGTTGGCCAGGCACGCCCAGGCGGCCGGAGCTCGGCTCAACCAGGCCACCACGGTGGTGTCGGCGATCACCGACGACCGCACCGGCCGAGTGGTCGGTGTCCGCGCCAAGGTGGGGCGGGAACGCACCGAGGTCAGCTACCGCGCACCCCTGACCATCGCCTGCGATGGCGTGTCGGCGCGGCTCGCGCTCTCGGTGGGGTTGGAGAAGCGCGACGACCGCCCGATGGGCGTCGCCGTGCGGCGCTACTACACCAGCCCCCGCACCACCGACGACTACCTGGAGTCCCACCTGGAGCTGTGGGACCGGAGCGACCCGGCGAACCCTCGGCTGCTGCCGGGCTACGGGTGGCTGTTCGGGATGGGTGACGGCACGGTCAACGCCGGCCTGGGCATCCTGTCCACGTCGAAGGCCTACGGGCGCACCGACTACCGGGCCCTGATGCGGTCCTGGCTCGACGGGACCCCGGAGGAGTGGGGATTCCGGGAGGACAACGCGGTCGGCAAGGTGGGTGGCGCCGCCCTCCCGATGGGCTTCAACCGGGTGCCCCACTACCGCGACGGCCTGCTGCTCGTCGGGGACGCCGGGGGCATGGTCAACCCGTTCAACGGTGAGGGCATCGCCTACGCGATGCAGTCCGCGAAGCTCGCCGCCGACTGCGTCGTCCACGCGCTCTCCCGCCCCACGCCGGCCTCCCGCGAGCACGCCCTCTCCCGCTACCCCGTCGCCCTGCGGCAGCAGCTGGGCGGCTACTACCGCCTCGGCAACATCTTCAGCAAGTTGATCGGCAACCCCGTGATCATGCGCACGGCCACCAAGTACGGCCTGCCGATCGAGACGCTGATGCGCCTGGTCCTCAAGCTGCTCGCCGGCCTGTACGACCCCAAGGACGGCGACGCCTTCGACCGGATGATCAGCGCGGCGGTCCGGATGAGCCCGAGCGCCTGACCGCCGGGGGAGGTCCGTGCCTCCCGCCTGCTCCGTTCGGCCCAGTGCGAACCCGAGGAGCGCGGCGTCGGCCGGGGAGTGTCGCGGAGAACACAGTCCCGGCTGCCGCCAGGGCTCCGACCTCGACCGACGCTGGTGGTGGTCACGCATCGTGCTGGCCGGAACCGGTCCGGGTCCTCCCGCCCCGTGGGTGTCGGGACGTGCTGGTCCGTCGCGCTGACGGGCCCGGACCGTCGAGGCGTTTCTCCTGATCACGGAGCTGGCAGGTCGTGGGCGCCCCGTCGGGCGCCCGCCACGTGGCGGGTGGCTCCGACGAGGCGGGCGGGCCGTTTCCGGCCCGCCCGCGCGGGGTGACCCCCGCCGGCGGGGGGAGGTACCGAACACGCTCTGTTGGTTGAAAGGGGCAGTAATTGCGTCTTTACTGCCTTCCGCGGGTGGTTACGGTCCTGGCGGAAGTCCGGCGGGCGCCGGTCTCACTCGGGAGAGTGATGCCGGGAGGGACTACTTAGGCTCGCCTAAGAAGTTTTTGTGAAATAGCCACCCTTAGGGTTCGTTCGGGCGGCGGCTCTGCCGCCGGGAGTGGCGAGGATGAAAGGACGGCGACGTGTTGGAGTCCTACCTCCCCCTCGTGTTGCTGTTCGTACTGGCAACCGGGTTCGCGGTGTTCTCGGTCTCGGTCGCGCCGCTTGTTGGTCCCCGCCGGTACAACAGGGCCAAGCTCGACGCCTACGAGTGCGGGATCGAACCCTCGCCGGTGCCGGTCGCCGGCGGCGGTCGAATTCCGGTCAAGTTCTACCTGACCGGAATGCTGTTCATCCTGTTCGACGTCGAGGTCGTCTTCATGTACCCCTACGCCGTCGCCGCCGGCGGGCTGGGGGTCTTCGGGCTGGTGGCCGTCGGGGTCTTCCTGCTCGCCGTGACCATCGCCTTCGTCTACGAATGGCGCCTCGGCGGCTTGGACTGGGACTAGGTCGGCGAGCGGGGAGGACACGCGAGAGTCATGGGACTGGAAGAGAAGCTGCCGAGCGGGGTCCTGCTGACCACCGTCGAGAAGCTGGTCAACTGGAGCCGGAAGACGTCGATGTGGCCGGCCACCTTCGGGCTGGCCTGCTGCGCCATCGAGATGATGACCTCCGGTGGGGCGCGCTACGACATCGCCAGGTTCGGGATGGAGCGGTTCAGCGCCACACCGAGGCAGGCCGACCTGATGATCGTCGCGGGGCGGGTGAGCCAGAAGATGGCGCCGGTGCTGCGCCAGATCTACGACCAGATGCCCGAGCCGCGCTGGGTGCTGGCGATGGGCGTGTGCTCCTCCTCGGGCGGCATGTTCAACAACTACGCGATCGTGCAGGGCGTCGACCACGTCGTGCCGGTGGACATGTACCTGCCTGGCTGTCCGCCCCGGCCCGAGGCGCTGCTCGACGCCATCCTGAAGCTGCACGCCAAGGTCATGGACGAGCCGCTCGGTCCGAAGCGCGCCGCCGCGCTCGCCGAGAGCGGGCACCGCACCGAGCTGATCCCGTCGTCCGTCCGCTACGCGAAGAAGAAGTGAGCGGTGGTTTGCCGTGAGCGATGACGAGACCGACCGCAAGATCCCGGTCAGGGGACCGCTCGCCGGGGAGTCCCCGCCGAGCGCCGCCGAACTGTCACCCCAGGAGGAGGCCGAGCACGAGGCCCGGGGTGGCGTCGTGGCCGGCAGGTCGCGGCAGGGCATGTTCGGTGTCCGGGGCTCGGGTGACACCAGCGGGTACGGCGGGCTCCGACTTCCCGCCCACGTCCCGCAGCCGGCCCAACGCCCCTACGGCGACTGGTTCGACGACTTCACCGACGACCTCCTCGCGGCGATGGAGGACAACGGGATCCCGGCGGAGGCCATCCAACAGGTCACCGTCGACCGGGGTGAGATCACCTACTACGTCCGGCGCGAGGACCTGCTCCCGCTGTGCCGGGTGCTGCGCGACGACGCCTCGCTCCGGTTCGAACTGTGCAGCTCGGTGTCCGGAGTGGACTACGGGCCCGAGGTCCCGCAGCGGCTGCACTCCGTCTACCACCTGACCTCGATGACCTTCCGGCGCCGCATCCGGCTGGAGGTCACGCTCGAGGTCGACGACCCGCACGTGCCGAGCGTGGTGGAGGTGTACCCCACCGCCGACTGGCAGGAGCGCGAGACCTGGGACATGTTCGGCATCGTCTACGACGGACACCCGGCCCTGACGCGGATCCTGATGCCCGACGACTGGGACGGTCACCCGCAGCGCAAGGACTACCCGCTCGGCGGGATTCCGGTGGAGTACAAGGGCGCCGAGATACCGCCGCCTGATCAGCGGAGGGCGTACTCATGAGTCACGAACGGCTTGCCGACGTCACGACCGGCACCGACACCGCCGTGGGCGAGGGGCGGGACCCCTACGCCGCCGAGCGACGCACCACCGAGGGACCGGTCTACACGGTCACGGGCGGCGACTGGGACGAGCTGCCCAGCGCCCCGGGGCACGACGAGCGCATCGTCATCAACATGGGCCCGCAGCACCCCTCGACCCACGGTGTCCTGCGGCTCGTCCTCGAACTGGAGGGCGAGACCGTCACCCAGTCCCGGTTGGTGATCGGGTACCTGCACACCGGGATCGAGAAGAACACCGAGTACCGGACCTGGACCCAGGCCGTCACGTTCATCACGCGGATGGACTACCTGGCGCCGCTGCACAACGAGACCGCCTACTGCATGGCGGTCGAGAAGCTGCTGGGCACCGAGGCACCGCGCCGGGCGCAGATCATCAGGGTGCTGCTCATGGAGCTGAACCGCATCAGCTCCCACCTGGTCTTCCTCGCGACCGGCGGCATGGAGCTCGGCTCCACGACCGGCATGGTCTTCGGGTTCCGGGAGCGTGAGGAGGTCCTGCACCTGCTCGAGTTCCTGACCGGGCTGCGGATGAACCACGCCTTCGTCCGGCCCGGTGGTGTCGCGCAGGACCTGCCCATCGGCTACGGCGAGAAGATCCGCGACTTCCTCAAGGTCATGCGCGGGCGTGTCCCGGACTACCACCGCATGTTCACCGGCCAGCCCATCTGGCAGCGCCGCCTCAAGGGGGTCGGCCACCTGCCGCTGGACGGCGCGATCGCGCTCGGTGCGACCGGCCCGATCCTGCGGTCCGCCGGACTGGCCTGGGACCTGCGGAAGATCCAGCCGTACTGCGGCTACGAGGAGTACGACTTCGAGGTCCCCACCTCCTACGACGCCGACTGCTTCGCCCGCTACCTGCTGCGGGTCGAGGAGATCGACCAGTCGTTGGGGATCGTCGAGCAGACCCTGGCCAAGCTCGCCGAGACCGAGGGTGACCCGGTCATGGTCGAGGACGGCAAGATCGCCTGGCCGGCCAAGCTCAGCATCGGCCCCGACGGGCTCGGGAACTCCCTCGAACACGTGCGCAAGATCATGGGCCAGTCGATGGAGTCCCTCATCCACCACTTCAAACTGGTCACCGAGGGCTTCGACGTGCCTCCCGGCCAGGTCTACGTCCCCGTCGAATCGCCTCGTGGCGAACTCGGCTACCACGTCGTGTCCGACGGCGGTACCCGACCGCTGCGGGTGCACGTGCGCGAACCCAGCTTCGTGAACCTCCAGTCAATGCCAGCGATGACCGAGGGCGGCCTGGTGGCCGACGTGATCGCCTCGGTCGCCTCCATCGACCCGGTCATGGGTGGTGTGGACCGATGACGATCCAGCACGACAAGCCCGGAACGCCCCAGGGCCCGTCCGGACCCGAGCCGACGGGCTCCCCGTTCGACGAGCTGACCGACGAGCGGGCCCGCCAGCTCGTCGCCCGGTACCCGGTCGCCCGGTCCGCCCTGCTCCCGCTGCTGCACCTGGTGCAGTCGGTGGAAGGGCACGTCAGCCAGGCGGGCATCGAGTTCTGCGCCCGCCACCTCGACCTCAGCGCGGCCGAGGTGAGCGCCGTCGCCACCTTCTACACGATGTACAAGCGGAAGCCGTGCGGCGAGCACCTCGTCAGCGTCTGCACCAACACGCTGTGCGCGGCCCTTGGCGGCGACGACATCTACGCCCGCCTGCGCGGCGAACTGGGCGTCGGCCACGAGGAGACCGCAGGGGAACCCGGCACCCCGGGTTCGGTGACCCTCGAACACGCGGAGTGCCTCGCGGCCTGCGACCTCGGCCCGGTCCTCCAGGTCAACTACGAGTACTTCGACAACCAGACGCCCGACTCGGCCAGCGAGCTGGTGTCCAGGCTCCGCGCCGGGGAGCGACCGGAGCCGACCCGGGGAGCGCCCCTCACGGACTTCCGCCAGGCGGAGCTCCAACTGGCCGGCTTCTTCGAGGGCCGGGACAGCGACGTGGAGGCACCGTCCACCGCCCCCGAGACGGTGCGCGGCGCCCGGATCGCGGCCGAGAAGGGCTGGACCGCCCCGGCGATGCCGGACGAGGCGGAGCTGCCCCCGGTTCCGGAGAAGAAGTAGGGGAGTGGACGGACGATGAGCGAACCGACACCGGGCACGGGCGTGGCACCACTGACCCCGGTCCTGACGCGGCGCTGGCTCTCCCCCAGGTCCTGGAGCCTGCGCACCTACGAGCAGCTGGAGGGGTACTCGGCGCTGCGCCGCGCGCTCGGCGCGCACCCCGACCAGCTCATCCAGCTGATCAAGGACTCCGGTCTGCGGGGTCGGGGTGGTGCCGGCTTCCCGACCGGGATGAAGTGGGGCTTCATCCCCCAGGGGGACGGCAAGCCCCACTACCTGGTGATCAACGCGGACGAGGGCGAGCCGGGGACCTGCAAGGACATCCCCCTGATGATGGCCGACCCGCACTCGCTCATCGAGGGCGTCATCATCACCGCCTACGCCATCAGGGCCAACTTCGCGGCGATCTACGTACGCGGTGAGGTGCTGCACTGCATCCGGCGGCTGAACGCCGCCGTGCGCGACGCACGCGAGGCGGGCTACCTCGGCAAGGACATCCTGGGCAGCGGATTCGACCTCGACGTCGTCGTGCACGCCGGCGCCGGCGCCTACATCTGCGGCGAGGAGACCGCCCTGCTGGACTCCCTGGAGGGGCGACGCGGGCAGCCCAGGCTCAAGCCGCCGTTCCCGGCGACCGCCGGCCTGTACGCCTCGCCCACCGTGGTGAACAACGTCGAGACCATCGCCAGCGTTCCCTACATCGTCAACGGCGGTTCGGACTGGTTCCGGACGATGGGACGTGACCGCTCACCGGGTCCGAAGATCTACTCCATCTCCGGCCACGTCGAGCGCCCCGGCCAGTACGAGGCCCCGATGGGCACCACGCTGCGCCAGCTGCTGGAGCTCGCCGGTGGCATGAAGGACGGGGTACCGCTCAAGTTCTGGACTCCGGGCGGCTCCTCCACCCCGCTGTTCACCAGCGAGCACCTCGACGTCCCGCTCGACTTCGAGGGCGCGTCCGAGGCGGGTTCCATGCTGGGCACCACGGCGGTGCAGGTCTTCAACGAGACCGTCTCCGTGCCCTGGGCCGTGATGAAGTGGACCGAGTTCTACAAGCACGAGTCCTGCGGCAAGTGCACCCCGTGCCGGGAGGGCACCTACTGGCTGGCCCAGACGCTGCAACGGATGGTGCGCGGCGAGGGGACCGAGTCCGACATCGACACGCTGCTCGACGTCTGCGACAACATCCTCGGCCGGTCGTTCTGCGCGCTCGGTGACGGTGCGGTCAGCCCGATCACGAGCGGCATCAAGTACTTCAAGCACGAGTTCCTCGAGCTGTGCGAGAAGAACAGGACAGGCAAGGCGGACCGCTCCGCCGACGCCGCGTTGGCAGGAGCGCACTGATGACGGTTGCCCCTGAGAAGAAGCCCAGCTCGGAGAACCCGGTGCCCGAGGGCCACGTCCGGCTGACGATCGACGACATCGAGGTCGACGCCCCCAAGGGTGAACTGCTGATCCGCACGGCGGAGCGGCTGGGCATCGTGGTGCCCCGGTTCTGCGACCACCCGCTCCTCGAACCGGCTGGCGCCTGCCGCCAGTGCCTGGTCGACGTGGAGATGGGTGGGCGGAAGATGCCCAAACCCCAGGCCTCCTGCACCATGACGGTGGCCGACGGGATGGTCGTCAACACCCAGCGGACCTCGCCCGTGGCCGACAAGGCGCAGCAGGGTGTGATGGAGCTCCTGCTCATCAACCACCCGCTGGACTGCCCGATCTGCGACAAGGGCGGGGAGTGCCCCCTTCAGAACCAGGCGCTCAAGCACGGTCGCACCGACTCCCGGTTCGAGGAGCGCAAGCGGACGTTCCCCAAGCCGATCAAGGTCACCGAACAGGTCCTGCTGGACCGGGAGCGCTGCGTGCTGTGCCAGCGCTGCACCCGGTTCTCCAAGGAGATCGCCGGCGACCGCTTCCTCGACCTGCTGGAACGGGGTGCCGAGCAGCAGGTCGGGACGGCCGTGACGGCCGACATCGACGGGACCGCGCCGAGGGAGCAGAGCTACTTCTCCGGCAACACCATCCAGATCTGCCCGGTCGGCGCGCTCACCAGCGCCGCCTACCGGTTCCGCGCCCGGCCGTTCGACCTGGTCTCCACCCCGGGTGTCTGCGAGCACTGCTCCTCCGGCTGCGCCGAGCGCACCGACTGGCGCCGGGGCAAGGTCACCAGGAAGCTCGCCGGCGACGACCCCGAGGTCAACGAGGAGTGGCTCTGCGACAAGGGCCGCTTCGCCTTCCGTTACACCACCGCCGCCGACCGGATCCAGCGGCCGATGGTGCGGGACGCCGAGACCGGTGAGCTCCGCGCCACCTCCTGGACCGAGGCGCTGCGGGTCGCGGCGGACGGTCTGCTCCGAGCCAGGGAACGCGGGGTGGGCGTGCTCACCGGCGGCCGGCTCACCGTGGAGGACGCCTACGCCTACTCGAAGTTCGCCAGGGTGGCGCTGGGGACCAACGACATCGACTTCCGGGCCAGGGCCCACTCCGCCGAGGAACTCGACTTCCTCGCCTCCTCCGTGGTCGGTACCTCCCCGGAGACCGGCGGGGTGACCTTCGCCGGCATCGAGAAGGCACCGACCGTGCTGTGCGTCGCCTTCGAACCGGAGGAGGAGGCGCCCATCGTCTTCCTGCGGTTGCGGAAGGCGGCGAGGCGCGGTGGGACGAAGGTCTTCCACCTGGGGCAGTGGACCTCCCCGGCGGTGACCAAGACCACCACCCAGCTCGCCACCTCGCGGGCGCTGCCGGGCGGTGGCCTGCTGGCCTGCGCCCCCGGCGGGGAGGCCGCGTCCCTGGAGGCGCTGCCCCGCCACGCGGCCGACGTCGAGGAGGCCCTGAGCGCTCCGGGTGCCGTGATCCTGGTCGGGGAACGCGCCGCCGAGGTGCCGGGCCTGCCCTCCGCGGTGCTGCGTGCCGCGCAACGCACCGGAGCGCGGGTCGCCTGGGTTCCCCGCCGAGCCGGGGAGCGCGGCGCACTCGCCGCCGGTGCCGTCCCCACGCTGCTCCCAGGCGGCCGCCCGGTGACCGACGCCGAGGCCAGGGCCGAGGTCGAGCAGGCCTGGG
The DNA here is from genome assembly GCF_049311605.1 of Actinoalloteichus caeruleus. NCBI lineage: Bacteria > Bacillati > Actinomycetota > Actinomycetes > Pseudonocardiales > Pseudonocardiaceae > Actinoalloteichus > Actinoalloteichus caeruleus. The sequence goes on along the minus strand of NZ_CP186005.1, from coordinate 5,728,226 downwards.
GCCTGGACGCCGGCACCCTCCCCTCGACCCCGGGCCGCGACACCGACGGGATCCTGCGGGCGGCGGCGGCCGGGGAGCTCGACGCCCTGGTCGTCGGCGGTGTCGATCCCCACGACCTGCCCGATCCCGCCCTCGCCGAACGGGCGCTGGCCGAGGTGGGCTTCGTCGTCAGCCTCGAACTGCGCGAGAGCGCGGTGACCAGGGTCGCGGACGTGGTCCTCCCGGTGGCGCCCACCGTGGAGAAGGCGGGGACCTTCCTGAACTGGGAGGGACGCCGACGCACCTTCGGGACCACCATCGACGGCACCGGAGCCCTGCCCGACTGCCGGGTCCTGGACACCTTGGCGGTCGAGATGGACGCCGACCTGTTCACCCAGACCCCGAGCGCCGCGGCCGGTGACCTGGATCGCCTTGGCACCCACACGGGTAGCTCGCTCCCGGCGCCGACCGTGACCGCCGGCGCTCCGCCGGCCCCCCGGCCCGAGGGGCCGGGGCGGCGGCAGGCGGTCCTGGCCACCTGGCGGCAGCTGCTGGACCGCGGTTCGCTCCAGGAGGGCGAGCCGCAGCTGGCGGACACCGCCCGTCCCACCGTCGCCCGGCTCTCGCCCGCCACCGGTGAGCGACTCGGCCTGGCGGTCGGGGATCCGGTCACGGTCAGCACGGACCGGGGCTCGGTCACCCTGCCCGCCGAGCTCGCGGACCTCCCCGACGACGTGGTGTGGCTGCCGGCGAACTCCGGTCCGTCCAGGGTTCGAGGAACTCTCGGAGCCGGCCACGGCTCACTGGTCACCGTCAGCGGCGCCGAGAACCGCACCGCGGGCGTCGAGAACGGAGGAGGCCGATGAGCCCCACGGCCGAGCTCATCGCGAACGACCCGATCTGGCTGACCATCGTGAAGATGGTCGCGATCTTCGCCATGCTGATGGTCATCACCATCCTCATGATCTGGGCGGAACGCCGGATCATCGGGCGGATGCAGAACAGGCCGGGCCCCAACCGGGCCGGCCCGTTCGGCATCCTCCAGTCGGTCGGTGACGCGCTGAAGCTGGCGTTCAAGGAGGACATCCGGCCCGCCCTGGCGGACAAGTGGGTGTACTTCCTCGCCCCGATCGTCGCCGCGATCCCCGCCTTCCTCGCCTTCGCCGTGATCCCGATCGGCGGCGAGGTCTCCATCTTCGGCCACACCACGGCCCTCCAACTGGCCGACGTGCCAGCCGGGGTCCTGGTGGTCCTGGCCTGCGCCTCCGTCGGTGTCTACGGCATCCTGCTCGGCGGCTGGGCCTCGGGCTCGCCGTACCCGCTGCTCGGCGCGCTGCGGTCCGCGGCCCAGGTGATCTCCTACGAGATCGCGATGGGACTGGCGATCGTGACGGTGGTCCTCTACTCGGGCTCGCTGTACACCTCGCAGATCGTCGCGGCCCAGGCGGAGCAGGGGTGGTTCGTCTTCCTGCTGCCGGTGCCGTTCCTCATCTACGTCATCTCGATGGTCGGTGAGACGAACCGGGCGCCCTTCGACCTCCCCGAGGCCGAGTCCGAGCTGGTCGGTGGCTTCCACACCGAGTACTCGTCGCTGAAGTTCGCCATGTTCTTCCTCGCCGAGTACGTGAACATGACGACGGTCTCCGCGCTCGCGACCACGATGTTCCTCGGTGGCTGGCACGCGCCCTTCGGGTTGGGGTCGGTCGCCGACGGCATGTTCAACACCGGCTGGTGGCCGTTGTTGTGGTTCCTCCTGAAGACCTTCGCCTTCCTGTTCCTGTTCATCTGGCTCCGGGCGGCGCTCCCCCGGTTCCGCTACGACCAGTTCATGCACCTGGGCTGGAAGGTCCTCGTGCCGGTCGCGTTGCTGTGGTTCGTGCTGGTCGCCGCGATCCGCGCGTTGAGCAGCGAGGGCGTCACCACCACCCAGTTCATGATCGCCTTCGCGATCACCCTGGTCGTGCTGGTCGCCGCGACCTTCCTCATCCCCGACCGGCGGGTCGAGGAGGAGACCGGGCCGAGGTTGTCCGGCGGGAACTTCCCCGTTCCGCCGCTGGACCTGGAGGTACCCGAGCGGCCGAAGCGGCGGCCGGCGGCCACCCAGACCCGTGAGCGCGCCGCGATCGGCGCGGGCACCTCAGCACTCGGGGCCGGCGCCGCGCTCGCCGACGACGAGCCCACGGGCGGCGACGACACCGAGGGCACAGCAGCCGACCGGCCCGGCGCCGGTCAGTCCGGAGTTGACACGCGGGACCGTGCCAGCTCCGCGAAGGAGGACGGCAATGGGACTGTTTGACCCCCTCAAGGGTTTCGGGGTCACCTTCTCGACGATGTTCAAGAAGGTCGCCACCGAGGAGTACCCGGAGGTCCCGAAGATCCCGGCGGCCCGCTTCCACGGCAGGCACCAGCTCAACCGGCACCCGGACGGGCTGGAGAAGTGCGTGGGCTGCGAGCTGTGCGCGTGGGCCTGCCCGGCGGACGCCATCTTCGTCGAGGGCGGGGACAACACGGAGGAGGCCCGGTTCTCGCCCGGCGAGCGGTACGGAGCCGACTACCAGATCAACTACCTGCGTTGCATCGGCTGCGGCCTGTGCGTGGAGGCCTGCCCGACCCGGTCGCTGACGATGATCACCGACTTCGAGTTGGCCAACGACAACCGCCAGGACCTGATCTACACGAAGGAACAGCTCCTCGCTCCGCTGCTGCCCGGCATGGAGCAGCCGCCGCACCCGATGCGGCTCGGCGAGGACGAGCAGGACTACTACGTCCACGGCCCCGAGCTGGCCAGGCGGGCGGGTGTCCCGGAGGGAAGCACTGTGGAGACCGGCTCTGAGGAGGCCCGGCGGTGAGCCTGGCAACACTCGCGAGTCAGCTCGGCGCGGCCGCGTCCGCGTCGGGCCCGCTGCTGGCCCAGGCCGGTACGCCGGTGTCCGGACCCGAGGTCATCGGAATCGGCGAGACCATCGCGTTCTGGATCCTCGGCCCGCTGGCCCTGGCTGGCGCGCTGGGCATGGTGTTCGCGCGGAACGCGGTGCACTCCGCGCTCTGGCTGGTGCTGACCATGCTCTCGCTCGGTGTCGTGTACATGGTGCAGCAGGCCCCGTTCCTCGGGATCGTGCAGATCATCGTGTACACCGGCGCGATCATGATGCTGTTCCTGTTCGTGCTGATGCTGGTCGGCCGGGACAGCGCGGACTCCGTGGTCGAGGTGATCCGGGGCCAACGGCTGCTCGCGACGCTGTTCGGCGTGGGTTTCGCCGTGCTGGTGGTCGGAGCGGTCGCCAGGTCCCTCGGCACCGTGGAGTCGGCGGGGTTGGGCGCGGTGAACGCCGTGCAGGACGGGAACGTGACCGGGCTGGGCAACCTGCTCTTCACCGACTACGTGTTCCCCTTCGAGCTCACCGGCGCGCTGCTGGTGGTCGCGACGGTGGGCGCGCTGATGTTCGTCCTGGCCGACAAGCGGTCGGCGCCGCCGCGCAAGTCCCAGCGCGAGCAGGCCGACGAACGGTTCCGGGGTGACAAGCCCCGGGTCTCGCCACTGCCCGGGCCCGGCGTGTTCGCCACCGCCAACTCGGTCGCGGTGCCGGCGCTGCTGCCCGACGGTTCGGTCGCGCCGGAGTCGCTCTCCGAGATCATCGAGTCCACCGCGGTGCGCACGCTCGACGCGGACCGGGCGAGTGTCGCCGGCGGTGCCGGCGAACCCGGCGCCCGCGCGTTGACGACGGGCTCCCCGGAGGACGCGGACGCCGAGGACGCGGAGCCGACGGGGGCTGACGCGGCGGGGCCGGAGGCCCCGGCGGCGGAGGACACGGACCGGAAGACCGGCTCCGACACGGGGGAAGAGGAGGGTAGGGCGTGACACCGACGTACTACCTGCTGCTGTCGGCTCTGCTCTTCACCATCGGAGCCGTCGGCGTGCTGGTCCGGCGCAACGCGATCGTGGTGTTCATGTGCGTGGAGCTGATGCTCAACGCGGTCAACCTGTCGCTGGTGACCTTCGCGAGGATCAACGGGGAGCTCGACGGCCAGATCATGGCCTTCTTCGTCATGGTCGTCGCGGCTGCCGAGGTGGTGGTCGGACTGGCGATCATCATGTCGATCTTCAAGACGCGCCGGTCGGCCTCGGTCGACGACGCCAACCTGTTGAAGTACTGAGGGGTCGACGTTGGAGACGTTCCTGGCTGTCCAAGAGCCGCTCGCCGCGTCGGGCGTGGCCGAGTACGGCTGGCTGCTGATCGCGCTGCCGCTGTTCGGGGCGGCGGTGCTGCTGCTGGGTGGCAGGCGGACCAACGCCTGGGGCCACCTGCTCGGTTGCGCCACCGTCATCGCCGCCTTCGTCTACGGGCTGGCGTTGTTCCTGTCGATGACCGGCATGCCGGCCGACGAACGCGTGCGGGAACTGCACCTGTTCGACTGGATCCCGGTGAACGCGCTGAACGTCGAGTTCGGCCTGCGCATCGACCCGCTGTCCATGGTGTTCGTCCTGCTCATCACCGGTGTGGGTGCGCTCATCCACATCTACTCCGTCGGCTACATGAGCCACGACCAGGCGGGCCGGACCGGAGCGGACAACACCGAGCGCCGGCGCTTCTTCGCGTACCTGAACCTCTTCGTCGGCGCCATGCTCATCCTGGTGCTCGGCAACAGCTTCGTGACGCTGTACCTGGGCTGGGAGGGTGTCGGCCTCGCCTCCTACCTGCTGATCGCGTTCTGGCAGCACCGGCCAGCAGCGGCGACCGCCGCGAAGAAGGCCTTCCTGATGAACCGGGTCGGCGACGTCGGCCTGGCGCTGGCGATCTTCCTGATGTTCGCCGAGCTGGGGACCACCCAGTACACGGAGGTCTTCGCCAGGGCCGGCGAGATGCCGACCGGTGTCCTGCTGGCGATCGCCCTGCTGCTCCTCCTGGGTGCCTGCGGCAAGTCCGGTCAGTTCCCGCTCCAGGCGTGGCTCCCCGACGCGATGGAGGGCCCGACCCCGGTGTCGGCGCTCATCCACGCGGCGACGATGGTCACCGCCGGTGTCTACCTGATCGCCCGGTCCAACCCGATCTACAACCTCACCGAGGACGGCCGCCTGGTCGTCACCATCATCGGCGCGCTCACCCTGCTGATCGGCGCGATCATCGGGTGCGCCTACGACGACATCAAGAAGGTGCTCGCCTACTCCACGGTGAGCCAGATCGGCTACATGATCCTCGCCGTCGGCCTGGGGCCGGCCGGGTACGCGCTCGGTATCTTCCACCTGCTCACCCACGGCTTCTTCAAGGCGGGGCTGTTCCTCGGGGCCGGTTCGGTCATGCACGGCATGAACGACGAGGTGAACATGCGCCGCTTCGGCGGGCTGGCGAAGCACATGCCGATCACCTTCGTCACCTTCGGGCTCGGCTACCTGGCCCTGATCGGGTTCCCGTTCCTCTCCGGCTACTTCTCCAAGGACGAGATCGTCGCGGCCGCCTTCGCCCAGGAGGGCTGGCGGGGCTGGGTCTTCGGCGGGGCCGCCGCGCTGGGCGCCGCGCTGACCGCCTTCTACATGACCCGCCTGATGCTGATGACCTTCTTCGGCGAGAAGCGCTGGAAGGGGCAGAAGTCGGCGGACGGCCGCGAGTACCACCCGCACGAGTCGCCGGCGAGCATGACCGTGCCGATGATCGTGCTGGCCTTCGGCTCGGTGTTCGGCGGGGTGCTGCTGTACTCGGGTGACCGCCTGCTCGGCTGGCTGGAACCCTCGCTCGGCGCCGTGGCCCACGCCGAGGGCGGCGCGTTGCCGCACTCGGTGATCCCGTTCCTGGTGGTCGGTCTCTCGGCCGTCGGCGTGCTGCTGGCCTGGTTGCTGGTGGGACGCCGCCCGGTTCCCGCCACCGCACCGGCCCAGGTGTCGTTCCCGGTCCGCGCGGCGCGGGCCGACCTCTACGGCAACGCGCTCAACGAGACGTTGTTCGCCCGCCCGGGCACCTGGCTCACCAGGGCGCTCGTCTACGTGGACAACAGGGGTGTCGACGGGCTGGTGAACGGGATCGCCGCCCTGCTCGGCGGCAGCTCCGGCCGGTTGCGACGCGCCCAGACCGGTTTCGTCCGGTCCTACGCGCTGAGCATCCTGGGTGGAGCGGTCCTGCTCACCGCGGCGCTGCTGATGGTGAGGTTCACGTGACCGGACAAGTCAGGAGCGTCCAGCGACGCATGCGTGGTGACAACCGGCCCGGCGCACGGGCCCACGATCGGTATCCAGTGAGGACGACGCGTCCGGTGGCCGGCTTGCCGGCCGGGACCGGCCCCGTCGGTGGGGAGGACCAGTGAGCGGTTCGGTATTGCTCCTCGCGCTACTCTTCCTGCCCCTGCTCGGCGCGCTGGTCGTGGCGTTCCTGCGCTCCGACGACCGGGTGGCCAAGGGTGTCGCGCTCGGTTTCTCGATCGCCGAGCTCGCCCTGGTCATCGCCGCCTGGGCGGCGTACGACCCGGCCGGTGACCGGATCCAGCTGAGCAGCTCGGCGGAGTGGATCCCGCAGTTCGGTGTGCACTTCGCGGTCGGGGTGGACGGCATCGCGCTCGTCATGATCGCGTTGATCGGAATCCTGGTCCCGATCGTCATCGGCGGGTCGTGGAACGACCGGCTGCCCGAGGAACGCACCGCGGCGGGTTTCTACTCGCTGATCCTGCTGATGCAGGCGCTGATGGTGGGTGTGTTCGCCGCCACGGACGTGCTGCTCTTCTACGTGCTCTTCGAAGCGGTGCTGGTGCCGATGTACTTCCTCATCGGCCGGTTCGGTGGGGCTCGGCGGCAGTACGCGGCGGTCAAGTTCTTCCTGTACTCGCTGCTCGGCGGCCTGATCATGCTGGCCTCCGTGATCGGCGTGTACGTGGTGAGCGGCAACCAGCTCGGCAGCGGCACCTTCGACTGGGAGACGCTGGTCGCCACGGTGTCCACGGCGGACACGAGCACCCAGATCTGGTTGTTCCTCGGCTTCTTCATCGCCTTCGCGATCAAGGCTCCCCTGGTGCCGTTGCACACGTGGCTGCCGGACGCCGGTGCCGAGGCGCCGATCGGCGTCGGGGTGCTGTTGGTCGGTGTGCTGGACAAGATCGGCACCTACGGTTTCCTGCGCTACTGCCTGCCGATGTTCCCCGACGCCAGTCGGGAGCTCGCACCGCTGGTGCTGGTGCTCGCGGTGGCGGGTGTCATCTACGGCGCCCTGCTCGCGGTGGGCCAGGACGACATGAAGCGGTTCGTGTCCTACACGTCGGTGGCGCACTTCGGGTTCATCGCCCTCGGTGTGTTCGCCTTCACCAGCCAGGCCCAGGCGGGCGCCGTGCTGTACATGGTCAACCACGGCATCGCCACCGGCATGCTCTTCCTGGTGGTCGGCATGGTCATCGCCAGGGGTGGCTCTCGCAACATCAGCGACTACGGCGGGTTGGCGAAGCTGACGCCGGTGCTCGCCGGCATGTTCGTCGTCGCTGGTCTCGCCTCGCTGGCCCTGCCGGGCACGAACTCCTTCGTCAGCGAGTTCCTGGTGCTCATCGGCGCGTTCCCGACGCAGCCGGTGTTCACCGTGATCGCGGCGGTCGGCATGGTCCTGGCGGCGTTGTACGTGCTGTGGGTGTACCAGCGGGTCATGCAGGGACCGCTGCGCGGCAACGCGGTCCTGGGGCTGGCCGGCGGCCCGGGCGCGGCCGGGGACCCGTCCTCGGAGGGGCTGGCCGCCAGGCTCGCGAGCAAGGTTCCGGACCTGAGTCGTCGGGAGCTGGCGGTGCTGGCGCCGTTGGTGGCGCTGGTGCTGTTCCTCGGTGTGTACCCCCAGCCGGTGCTGGACGTGATCACACCTTCTGTTGACGCGACGCTGACGGAGCTCGGCGTCACGGACCCGGTGCAGGAAGGCAACTGACGTGGGGATGAGCCTGTCACCAATGTTCCAGGCCACGCTCGGCTCCCAGGATGTCGCGCAGTCGGCGGTGAACATCCCGGAGATCGACTGGCAGGCGATCTCGCCGGTCGTGGTGGTGTTCGTCGCCGCCTGCCTCAGCGTGCTCGTCGAGGCGTTCCTTCCGAGGGAGCGCCGGTGGTCGGTGCAGGTCACGCTGTCGCTGCTCACCGTCGTGGTCGCGGGTCTCGCGCTCGGCCTCTACGTGAACTCGGACGCCGTCGTCGGCACCGGGGGCATCACGGTCGCGGGGCAGGCCGTTCCGTTGTTCTCCGCCGACTACCCGGCGTTGTTCCTGTGGGGCACCCTGCTGGCGCTGTCCTTCGGGGCGCTGTTGCTGATCGCCGACCGTTCGGTGGACGGCGGGGCCTTCGCCAGCCCCGTCCCGCCGGCCCCGGGGGGTGACCCCGTCCAGTACCAGGCGCCCGGTCGGCAGACCGAGGTGTTCCCGCTCGCGCTGTTCGCGCTCGGTGGCATGATGGTCTTCCTCGCGGCGAACGACCTGCTCACCATGTTCGTCGCCCTGGAGGTGCTCAGCCTCCCGCTCTACCTGATGTGCGGTCTGGCCCGGCGCCGGCGGCTCATCTCCCAGGAGTCGGCGGTCAAGTACTTCCTGCTGGGCGCGTTCTCCTCGGCGTTCTTCCTCTACGGTCTCGCGCTGCTCTACGGCTACGCGGGTTCCGTCCGCCTGGTCGACATCGCGGCAGCCACCGCCGGCACCGACCGCCCGGAGACCCTGCTCTACGCCGGCTTCGGCCTGCTGGTGGTCGGCCTGCTCTTCAAGGCCTCCATCGGCCCGTTCCACGCCTGGACGCCGGACGTGTACCAGGGCGCGCCGACCCCGGTGACCGCCTTCATGGCCGCGTGCACGAAGGTCGCCGCCTTCGGCGCCATCCTGCGGGTGCTGACCCTGGCGTTCGAGGCGAGCAGCTGGGAGTGGCGTGGCGTGCTGTGGGCGGTGGCCATCGTCTCGATGCTCATCGGCGCGGTGCTGGGCCTCACCCAGACCGACATGAAGCGGATGATCGCCTACTCCTCGATCGCGCACGCCGGGTTCCTGCTCGTGGGAGCCATCGCGATGACCGAGGACGGCCTGTCCGGCACGATGTTCTACCTGCTGGCCTACGGCTTCACCACGCTGGCGGCGTTCGGGATCATCACGCTGGTCCGGGACGGCAACGGCGAGGCCACGCACCTGTCCCAGTGGGCCGGGCTCGCGAAGCGGTCTCCGCTGGTCGCCGTGACCTTCGCGTTCCTGCTGCTGGCCCTGGCCGGGATTCCCATGACGAGTGGCTTCATGGGCAAGCTGGCGGTCTTCTCCGCCGCGATCGCCGACGGGATGGCCCCGTTGGTGGTCGTCGCCCTGCTGGCGAGCGCCATCGCGGCCTTCTTCTACCTGCGCGTCATCGTCCTGATGTACTTCAGCGAGCCGGCCCAGGACGGTCCGACGGTCAGTGTGCCCGGTGCCTTCACCACGGCGGCCATTACCCTCGGGGTCGTGGTCACGCTCCTGCTGGGCGTGCTCCCGGCGTTCGCCCTGGACTGGGCAAGTGTGGGCGGGTTCGTGTCGTAGGCGCGCGGGCCCCTGGTGAGAAGGCGGCGTTGACGTGTCGAGTAGTGCGCGGACCGGTTCGGGCGGCGAGAGATTCTCCTCCCTGAACATCGAGGACCCAGGGCTTTCCTCGGCCCTGGGTTCCGGGCTGCGGGAAGTGGAAGCGCTCCTCCGGGAGTTGTTGCGCAGCGAGGTCGCCCTGATCTCGGAGACCTCGCACCACCTCTTCGAGGCGGGGGGCAAGCGGTTCCGGCCGCTGTTCACCCTGCTGGCGTCCCAGTTCGGTCGGGGCATCAACGAGGACGTGGTCAAGGCCGCCGCGGCCGTGGAACTCGTGCACCTCGCGAGCCTGTACCACGACGACGTGATGGACGAGGCCAGCATGCGGCGCGGGGCGCCGAGCGCCAACGCCCGCTGGGACAACTCGATCGCGATCCTCACCGGGGACTTCCTGTTCGCCAGGGCCTCCTACCTGGTCGCCGACCTCGGGGTCGAGGCGGCGAGGATCATCGCCTCGACTTTCGGGGAGCTGGTCACCGGGCAGATGCGGGAGAGCACGGGGCCCGCCGCCGGGGCGGACCGGGTCTCGCACTACCTCACGGTCATCGCCGAGAAGACGGGGTCGCTGATCGCGACTTCGGGGCAGTACGGCGGGATGCTCTCCGGTGCCGCCGAGGCCGAGGTCCGGGCGCTGCGCCGGTTGGGCGAGCTCGTCGGCAGCATGTTCCAGATCTCCGATGACGTGATCGACATCGACTCTCCGGCGACCGAGTCGGGGAAGACGCCCGGAACGGACCTGCGGGAGGGCGTGCTCACCCTGCCGATGCTCTACGCCCTGGGCGACGAGAACGGCCAGGGTCGGTTGACGGAGCTGTTGCGGGGCCCGCTGACCGACGACCGCCAGGTGGCCGAGGCGTTGGAGCTGCTCCGCGCCTCGGACGGCCTGCGCAAGGCCCGGGAAACCCTCGCCGACTACGCGCGCCAGGCCCGTGCCCAGCTGGACACGCTGCCGAAGGGGGCGGCGAACGACGCGCTGGGCGACCTCATCGACTACATGCAGGCGCGAACGACCTGACCCGGCAGGGCGGCACGTGACATGGCCGGGCCCCGGACGGCGTTGGAGCCGCCTCCTCCGTCCCCGGGGCGGGAGTTCCGGACGGGCCGTCGACGTCCCGTTCCTCGGGGCTGGCGCCCGCTGCTGGTAGTTGGTCCGGAGCCGCGCGCCGACTCGGGCCGCGCGGCCGGGTAGGGCGAGGATTCGCCGCCGGGGTAGGGACGTCCCCGCGCCGCCCGTGCGAGCGGGGACGAGCGCGCCAGGGTGGGAGCCACGCGGGGGCGTGCCCCGATCGACGTCCCTGCCGGGGCCGCCGCGGGTGCCCGCTCGGCGTTGCCCGTTGGCGGGCCGGCGTCCGCCACTCGGGAACGGCGTGCGACCTCCGGTGGTCTGGGCGGGCCGTCGACACCGCGACGTCTCCCGCGCGGTGGGACGGAGGGTCGGCTCAGCTCGATCTGGGGCGCACGCGCCCGACGCACCAGACCGGGGAGCGGCCGCCGAGCACGAGGTCCCGGGCCCTGACCACCGTTCCCAGGACGTCGTCGGCCGACGTGGTCGCCCCGCGGTGCCGGCACACCGGACGCCGCCGGGCGGGGCCCGCGAGCGACGGACCAGCGGGCATCCGCCGGCGGGTCCGAGGATTCCCCTGCAGCGCCCGGCCTCCCGACACGTCGTCGTGGCCGCCGGCTCGGATCCCCGCGCCCGTCGAGGTGACCGTTCCCACACACGGGACCGGGTCGGGAGGGTCGGGCGCAGTCCGGGGCCGACCGCTCACACCGGTGGGAGCGCAGCCGTTGCCGCCCGGTTCCTCCTCCTGGTCCGACGCGAGGACAGCAGGCTGTCCACCGTGAACACCAGGAGCGCCAGCCACACGATGCCGAAGCCCGACCAGCGCGCCGCGGACATCGGTTCGCCGTCGACGACGAGACCGTAGACGAGCATCAGGGTCGGCGCCAGGTACTGGAGCATCCCCAGCAGGGTGAGCGGGATGCGGCGGGCCGCCCCGTTGAACAGCAACAGCGGCACGGCGGTGGCCGGGCCCGCGAGCACCAGCAGCAGGGCGTGGCCCACCCCCTCGCCGACGAACGTCGCCACGCCGGCGAGTTGGGCCCACACCAGGAATCCGAGCGCCAGCGGCGCCATCAGCGCGCTCTCCGTCATCACGCTCGTCGCGGCCCCGAGCGTGACGGTCTTCTTCAGCAGCCCGTAGAGGCCGAAGGTGATCGCCAGGCTGACGGCCAGCACCGGGGGCTGGCCGTAGTCGACTGTCAGCACGAGGACCGCGCAGAACCCGATGGCCAACGCCACCCACTGGCCGGGCCGCAGGCGTTCCCGGAGCACGGCCATCCCCAACAGCACGCTCACCAACGGGTTGATGAAGTAGCCGAGGGAGACGTCGACCGTCTGCCCGGACTGGACACCGATGACGTACAGCCCCCAGTTCACGGTGATGAGGGCGCTCGCTCCCAGGACCATCGCCCACTGTCGCGGGGGGAGCGTCCGCAGCGGCCGCCACCACCCGAAGACGAGGCCGGCCCCGCCGAGCATCACGAAGGTCCACAGGAGGCGGTGGGCGAGCACCTCGAGGGAGCCCGCGGCGGCGAGGAGTGCCCAGAAGGCGGGGAGGACCCCCCAGACCAGGTATGCGGCGACCCCGAAGAGCGTGCCGCTGCGGACCGTTCCGTCGCCACCGCCGCGACCGCCGCTGTCCTCGGCCCGCGTTCCACCCTCCACGATGCTCGCTGACACCGCGCCAACATACGCCTGGAGGAAGGGGCAGCGCTCGTTCCGGTGGGAGAACACGACGACGTGAGTGCGCCTGAGGTGGAGTTTCCGGTGAATTGCCTACTCACTGGTGCACAACTCACACCTTCGAGTGAGATCAACTGCGCGTTGGGTAGCGTATGCGGGGCCTTGCGGGTTCGGGTCCCGCCAACGTGGCCGTCGCTGTCCGACCGCCGGGTGTCCGGTTCGAGGGGCCGTCGGACGCGCGGAGCCGCCGTCGACGTGGGCCGAACACGTGGAGCCGTGTTGGCGCGGTGCGGTGCCGGCGCGGTTGGGGGCGCCAGCGTTGCCGTGCGCTAGGAGGAACTTCCTGTGACGTCGATTTTCGGGCAGGTCTGGCTGTGGAGCCTGCTCGCCTTCCTGCTGGGAGCACTGGCCACCTGGCTGTTGCTCGTGCGTCCCGTGCAGCGGAGGCTCAACCGGATCACGAGCGGCGGGGGCGCCACCGAGGACGGGCAGTCCTCGGCCGACCCACCGTCGGAGGTGGAGATCAGCTCGGACGACGTCTTCGCGGGACTGCGGGAGGGTCCGTCCCAGGCGGCGTCGCCGGACGAACCGTTCGAGGACCCCTGGGAGAACGAACGTCAGCCCGCACCCGCCGGTGACGCGGCGGACCAGCGGTCCCCGGGTTCGGGGACCCTGGTGTCCCCACCCGTGTCGACCGAGCCGGAGCCCCCGGCCTCCGGTGCGGGTCCCACCGAGCGCGGGGCGGACGAGGGAGCGTCGGCGTGGTCCCCCGCCTCGGCGCGAGGTGGGCCCCCGCCCGCCGCCGCCGCCGAGCAGACCGCCGTCATCCCGCCCGTTCCCGCCGACGACCGCCCCGTGGGCGCTCCGGAGCGGACCGGTCGTGCCGCCCAGGACGACGCCGAGCGGACCGGCAAGTTCCTCCCCGTCACCGGAGGAGGGGACCGACCGGTCGAGGCGAGCGGGCGCACCGGTCGGCTGGACGCTCGACCCCGCCCGACCCGCAGGGGCCCGGTGGACGATCCCGCGGACATCGAACTGTCGGACCCGACCCCCGGGGGCGCGGCGGAACCGGGGTTCCCGACGACGGAGCCGGCCCCGGCTCCGGGAGGCGGTTCGGCCGCCACGGCTCCGGCCGACGGGGATGACCTGGACGCCGCCTGGCCCGCGCACGACTACGAGCCGACCGGTACTCCGGACCCACCGGCGGTCGACCCCGCCGAGGGGCGCACCGACTTCTTCCGCCGACCTGACTTCTCCGAGGACGGCACGGGGGGTCGGAAGCCGGCGGTGCCGGCGGGCAGCCAGAACGACGAGGTCGAGGAGATGGCCTGGCCGGCCGAGGACGACGACGCGCCCGCCTTCCCGGAGGAGGAGACGCCGGAGCCGGCAGCCGGGGCGGTGCCGCCGGCCCCCGCGCCGAGCCAGCCCACCGACGGCGACCAGGGCGAGACCAGCGTCATCCCGGCGATCCGGGAGGACGTCGCACCCGACACACCACGACGGAACCCGACGTCGCGCGAGGAGCGCGGCGGGAGCACGCCCCAGCCACCCCGCCCGGCGACCACCGGGCCGAACCGAACGGACGACGTGGAAACCCAGCACAGCACCGCGCCCGCAGCCGACCCGGCCCCGAGGGAGGCGACGCGCGACGGGGAACGGGCGCGCAGTCTCTTCGAGCCGGTGCTCGACCCTGAGGAGTTCGCCGACTCGGGGCTGCCCCGCCGCGCCGGCGACGGCAACCCCAACCCCTCGGCCGGTGGCGACTTCATCTGGTTCGACGAGAAGAACCAGGCCTGAGGCCTGGTGGGAGCCAGCGGCTCGGCGGGGCCGGGTACCGACCACCGAGCCGGGCTCCCCGCCGCCCGCGACGCCCAACGGGAGGCGGCTCGACCTGCCCCCGGGCGGCCGACCCCGCACCGGGAGGAACGGGCGCGCCGGCACCCGACGTCCCCGGGCCGCGGTCTCTCCGGCACCCGGCCGGGTGGTTCAGCCGAGCACCTGCCAGGTGTCGTTCCCACGCAGCAGCGCGGCCAGGTCGCCCGGCTTCGACTCCTGGGCCAGCCGCACCTGCTCCCTGGCCAGGTCGTCGTAGGTCGGACGACTCACGGACCGGAAGATCCCGGTCGGGGTGTGCTCCAGGTCCTGCCCGCCGAGCCGGGACAACGCGAACGCGTAACCCGGGTCGGTGCGGCTGGCGTCGTGCACGACCACGGCGTCCTCACCCACCTCGGAGACCTTGCGGACGCGCAGTTCGAAGCCGTCCTGGACGACACCGAACTCGCCATCCGGCCCGAACCGGATCGGCTCGCCGTCCCGCAGCGGGACGATGCGCCGCTCCCGCTCACCCGGATCCTTGAGCACGTCGAACGCGCCATCGTTGAAGATCGGGCAGTTCTGGTAGATCTCGACGAGGGCGCTGCCCCGGTGCTCCGCCGCCGCCCGCAGGACCTCGGTCAGTTGCTTGCGGTCGGAGTCCATCGCCCGGGCGACGAAGGTCGCCTCCGCGCCCAACGCCAACGAGACCGGGTTGAACGGGTGGTCCAGCGAGCCGGCCGGGGTGGACTTGGTGACCTTCCCCTGCTCCGAGGTCGGCGAGTACTGGCCCTTGGTGAGCCCGTAGATCCTGTTGTTGAACAACAGGATCTTCAGGTTGACGTTCCGGCGGAGCGTGTGGATCAGGTGGTTCCCGCCGATCGACAGCGCGTCACCGTCACCGGTGACCACCCACACCGACAGGTCGGGACGCGAGGTGGCCAACCCGGTGGCGATCGCGGGGGCGCGGCCGTGGATCGAGTGCACCCCGTAGGTGTTCAGGTAGTACGGGAAGCGGGAGGAGCAGCCGATGCCGGAGACGAAGACGGTGTTCTCCCGCTTCAGCCGCAGCTCGGGCAGGAAGGACCGCACCGCGGCGAGCACGGCGTAGTCCCCGCAACCCGGGCACCAGCGGACCTCCTGGTCCGAGGTGTAGCTCTTCGCGGTCTGCTTCTCGTCCGTGGTGGGGACTCCGGCGGTGCCACCGATCGAGGGCAGGCCGAGATCAACCGTGGTCACGCGTCCTCCTGACGTGATCCTGCGCGCCCGGTCCGGTGGACCGGGCGGCCCGAGGCGGGCTGGTCCGGTGTGTGGTGCGGTGCGCGGGACCCGTTCACGCGTGGGCCCCCTGGAGCACCTGGTCGAAGACCAACTGGAGCTCCTCGGCCTTGAACGGGAGACCCGCCACCTTGGTGTGGCTGACCACGTCGACGAGGTACCTGGCGCGCAGCAACGTCGCCAGCTGCCCGAGGTTCATCTCCGGCACGATCACCCGCCGGTAGCGCCCCAGCACGTCACCGAGGTTGGATGGCATCGGGTTGAGGTGGCGCAGGTGCGCCTGCGCGATCGGGGTCCCCGTCGCCCGGACCCGCCGACAGGCCGCTCCGATGGGCCCGTAGGTGGAGCCCCAGCCCAGGACCAGCACGTCAGCCACCCCGGAGGGGTCGTCGACCTCGATGTCCGGCACGGTGATGCCGTCGATCTTGGCCTGGCGGAGGCGCACCATCCGGTCGTGGTTGTCGGGGTCGTAGGAGATGTCCCCGCGCCCGTCGGACTTCTCCAGACCGCCGATGCGGTGTTCGAGGCCCGGCGTCCCCGGAACGGCCCACGGTCGCGCCAGCGTCTCCGGGTCCCGCAGGTAGGGCCAGAACTCGCCGGACCCGTCCGGGGCGTTGGGTTCGGTCGCGAACGGCACGCGGAGGTCGGGGAGCGCCGTGAGGTCCGGCAGCAACCACGGCTCGGAGCCGTTGGCGATGTACCCGTCGGAGAGCAGCAGCACCGGCGTGCGGTAGGTGAGCGCGATCCGGGTGGCCTCCAGCGCGACGTCGAAGCAGTCGGCGGGCGAGGACGGGGCCAGCACCGGCACGGGAGCCTCGCCGTTGCGCCCGTACATCGCCTGGAGCAGGTCGGCCTGCTCGGTCTTGGTCGGCAGTCCCGTGGACGGGCCGCCACGCTGGATGTCGCAGATCAGCAGCGGGAGCTCCGTCATCACGGCCAGCCCGATCGTCTCGGACTTGAGGGCGATGCCGGGCCCGGAGGTCGTGGTCACACCGAGGGCACCCCCGTAGGAGGCCCCCAACGCCGCCCCGATCCCGGCGATCTCGTCCTCGGCCTGGAACGTCGTCACCCCGAAGTTCTTGTGCTTGCTCAGCTCGTGCAGCACGTCGGAGGCGGGGGTGATCGGGTAGGTGCCGAGGAAGACGTCCAGCCCGGACCGTTGGCCGGCGGCCACGATCCCGTAGGCCAACGCCAGGTTCCCCGTGATCTGGCGGTAGGTGCCGGGCGGTAGCTTCGCCGGCGCGACCTCGTAGGTCACCCCGAAGGCCTCGGTGGTCTCGCCGTAGTTCCAGCCGGTGCGGAACGCGAGGATGTTGGCTTCGGCGATCTCGGGGCGCCGCCGGAACTTCTCCCGGAGGAACCGTTCGGTGCCCTCCGTGGGGCGGTTGTACATCCAGGACAACAGGCCGAGCGCGAACATGTTCTTCGCCCGCTCGGCATCCTTCTTCGACAGCCCAGTCTCCTCCAGGGCGCCCCTGGTCAGGGACGCCATGGCGACCTCGTGCACCTGGAACCCGCCGAGCGAGCCGTCCTCCAACGGGTTCGACGAGTAACCGACCTTGGTCAGGTTCCGCTTGGTGAACTCGTCGGTGTTGAGGATCAGGATGCCGCCCTGCGGCAGGTCCCGGATGTTGGCCTTCAACGCGGCCGGGTTCATCGCGACCAGGACGTCGGGGCGGTCTCCCGGGGTGAGGATGTCGTAGTCCGCGAAGTGCAGCTGGAAGCTGGACACCCCCGGGAGCGTGCCGGCGGGGGCGCGGATCTCGGCGGGGAAGTTGGGCAGGGTGGCGAGGTCGTTGCCGAAGGCGGCGGCCTCGGAGGTGAAACGGTCGCCGGTGAGCTGCATCCCGTCGCCGGAGTCACCAGCGAACCGGATCACCACCCGGTCGAGTTTGTGAGCCTCTTTCGAGCGGGCCGGTAGGCCCTGGACGCCGTCCGGGAGCGCGGCTGCGCCGTTCCCGGCGGGACCGTCGCCGCCGTGGCCGGTCACGGTCATGTCTTCGCAGTCCTTAGCGTTGTTGGGGTGGCGGCCGTCGCCGCTCTCGACGCGTTTCCTCCAGTCGAGAGTAGCCGCTGATCGGTTGGCCACCGGAGGCCGAGCAACGGTTCGTTCACCATCCGGACACCGGTGTCCGGAACGCCACGGCCCGCCGCCGTGGCCAGCCGGACCCCCGGCTTCGTCCATTGGCACGATAAGGACAACCTTACTAGCCAGCCGGGTTAGTGAATCCGGTCACTTGCTCGACTGACGTCGTGACCCTCGGCGTTCACCGGACCCCGGGGAGTGGTCGCGCGGTCGTCGCGTCGTGGAGGGGGCCGGCGGGCACGCCGGCGCCCCCTCAGGAGGACGGTGCGGTTCGCCCGTCTGGTTGCGGGGGGCGCTCCAGGAGGGTCGACAGCACCACGGTCGAGACGGTGCGGTCGACGATGTCCACCGCCCGCAGGCGTTCCAGCGCCGTCTCGAGGTGGTGGATGCTCGCGGCCCGCAGGTGCACGATGGCGTCGGCCGCTCCCGACACGGTGTAGGCGGCCACGATCTCCGGGAGCGGTTCGAGGCTGCTCCTGATCCGTCCCGGCGTCACGTTGCCGTTGCAGTGCACCTCGACGAAGGCCTCCGTGCCCCAGCCGAGGGCCTCCGGGTCGACCACGGCGGTGAAGCCCCGAAGGATGCCCAGGTCGAGCAGTTTGTCCACCCGCCGCTTCACCGCGGGCGCCGAGAGCCCCACCACCGCGCCGATGTCCGCGTAACTCGATCGGGCATCGGCGACCATGCGTGAAACGATTCGTTGGTCAATCTCATCCATGCGAAACATTCTGCCGGTAAAAACGCAACGCAGCGGCGTTGTTCGTAGTATCTGGCGGGATTTACATTTCGTTCATGTCGTCCATCACCTCGGGTGCTCCCGTTTCCGCCGCCGCTCCGGTCGCCAGTGGCGCCACGCCCAGCCAGGTGCTGCCCCAACCGGCCGAACGGCGGAGCACGACGACCGACCGCCAGGAGACCCCCCGCCGGTACCTGATGTGCCCTCCCGCGCATTTCGAGGTGAGCTACGCCATCAACCCGTGGATGGACCCCGCCGCCCCGGTCAGCCGGGAGCGGGCCCTCGACCAGTGGCACGCGCTGCGCCGCGTCTACGAGGGACTCGGGCACCGGGTCGAGGTGATCGACCCCGTCGAGGGGCTGCCGGACATGGTGTTCGCCGCGAACTCCGGGACGGTGGTCGGCGGCCGGGTGCTGGGCGCGCGGTTCCGGTCGGCCGAGCGGGCCGACGAGGCGGCGCACTACCGGCGCTGGTTCGAGGCCAACGGCTACGCCGACGTGACGATGCCGGTGCACGTCAACGAGGCGGAAGGGGACCTCACCTGGACCGGACGCCTGCTGCTGGCCGGAACGGGATTCCGCACCGAACTCGCCGCGCACGCGGAGGCACAGGAGGCCCTGGGCGTCCCGGTGGTGTCCCTGCGCCTGGTCGACCCCCGGCTGTACCACCTGGACACCGCGCTCTTCGTGCTCGACGACCAGGGGCCCGACCCCCTGATCGCCTACTACCCGCCGGCCTTCTCCCCCGGATCACGCCAGGTCCTCGAACGCCTCTTCCCGGACGCGGTGATCGCGGACGACACCGACGCCCGGTGCCTCGGGCTCAACGGGGTGTCCGACGGCCGCCACGTCGTGCTGCCCCGCGAGGCGACCAACCTGGCCGCACGGGTCGCGCTGCGCGGGTTCGACCCCGTCCTCGTCGACGTCAGCGAACTCCGCAAGGCGGGCGGGGGGCCCAAGTGCTGCACGATGGAGCTGCGGGACTGAGGCGGACCGGCGTCGGACCGGAGTCGACGTCGCGCCCCGGGAGGCGCGCCTGGCCGACACGGGCCGGCCGGCCCGCGCGCCGGCCGGCCCCACCCGTCAGAGCATGCCCGCCTCGGCCAGCTTGTCGGCCAGGCAGGTGTCGTACACGGGGTCGTACAGCTTGCCGCCGGTGACCGCGCCGACCACGACGGTGGTCGCGCAGACGTGGTTCTCCACCTCGGTCCCCAGCCGGTCGAGCGCCGGGTCCAGCCGGTTCCCCGCCTCGGCGGCGAAGGCGGCCGGGGCGCCGGCGGCGAGCAGACCGGCAACCGCGGCGGAGACCGTTCCAAACTGCTTCAACACTGTGATGACCTCTTCGTCCGGGACATGGCCACGCCGCCATCCGGCGGGAAGCCCTGGATGATCAAGAGGTCAAACGTAGTGGCGGCCGCTCGCCCCTCGGCCTGTCCTGACCGCATCGAGTGGATCTCTTCGCCCGTCCAGGTGAGGGGCGGGCAGCGAGTTCCCTCGGCTCGCCGAACCCCGGACTTCGTGCTCCGCTCCCCGGCGGCCGGCCGTGAGAGGCTGACCGTCATGGTCACCGCCCGCCGCATCGCCCCGATCCTCCCCGTCCGCGACCTGCTCGCCGCGATGGAGCACTACCGGACGCTCGGCTTCGAGGTGGCGGCCCACGACGACGCCAGCTACGCCTTCGCCCAGCGGGACGAGGTCGAGATCCACCTCACCCCCGTGGTGGCGCACGACCCGGCGACCAGCGCCGGCGCCGCCTACCTCTACGTCGACGACGCCGCCGCGCTCGCCGCCGCCTGGGAGGCGAGCTCCTCCCTCGGCACCACCCGGCCGCCGGTCGCCACCGACCACGGGCTCCTGGAGGGCGCGCACGTCGACCCCGACGGCAACCTGATCCGGTTCGGCTCCCCGCTGCCCCCACCGGGCTGACCACCCCCCACCCCTCCGGCCGGTCACCTCCGCCGTGCGAGTCGGACGGCTCACCGCCGGGTCCCCGGCCGCCCACCCCGCCTACGCTGTCGCCTCGTGACCACCACCCCACTCCGACTCGGCCCACCCGCACCTCGGCGGACATCGCTGTCGTGGGAGGGGCGGTTCCGGGTCACCGTGCTCGACCTGGGGCTCGCCTGCTGCGGTGTCGAGGTGATGGCGGCACTCCACGAGGAGGGCGCCCCCACCGAACCAGACGCCACCGAACCCCCGGACCTCCCCATCGGGTGGGTGCTGGTGGTGTCCGGGACAGTCACCGACGTGATGCTCCCCGCCGTGCTGGCCACCTACGCCGAACTACCGGAGCCCCGCTACGTCCTCTCGGTCGGAGCCTGCAGCAACACCGGCGGCCCCTACTGGGACTCCTACAGCGTCACCAAGGGCATCGACCAGTTGCTCCCGGTCCACGTCGCGGTCCCCGGCTGCCCGCCCCGCCCCGACGCCGTGCTGGGCGGACTGCGCGCCCTCCACCGGATGCTCACCGAGGGCGCGACACCCGGCACGGCCAGCGCGCCGGGCACATCCGAGGGGGACACCGCATGAGGGCCGGATCCGCGGAGCTCGCCGAGGAGCTGTCGCGACACCTGACGGACGCCGAGATCTCCTCGGAGTTCGGCCAGCACGCGGTGTCCGTGCCGCTCACCAGCTGGCCCCGCGCGGCCATCGCCGCCCGCGACCTCCTCGGATGCGCCCTCTTCGACTGGCTCGGCGCGGAGGACGACGGTGCCCCCACCGAGGAACCAGGGCGGGCACACCGCGTCACCCTGCACGTCGTGGACCCCGCGCGCCGCCTCGGGCTGCTGCTCCGCACCCAGGTGGTGTCCGGCGGAACCCTGCCCAGCCTGCACCAGGTGTGGGACGGCGCCGCCTGGCACGAACGGGAGCTCGCGGAGATGTTCGGGCTCGACGTGACCGGGCTGGCGACACCACCGCTGTTGCTGCCCCCCTCCTTCGTCGGCCACCCCCTGCGGAAGGACTTCGTGCTGGCCTCCCGGGCCACCCGCCCCTGGCCCGGAGCTCCGGAGCCGGGGGAGTCCACCGCCGACGCCGCGACGGGCGGCCGGCGGCGCGGCACGCCGCCGGGCGTGCCGGACCCGTCGTGGGGACCCAGGAGGGAAGGACCGTGAGCGGCGTGCGGCCGACGACCGACAGCGGAACCGGTCCGGGGGACACCACCGGCACCCACGGCGGGCGCTCGGGGGTCCCGGCGCGATCCCGGGGCGCCATCGCCCTCGTGGAGGCGAACTGCACCGTCTGCATGCTGTGCGCCCGCGAGTGCCCGGACTGGTGCATCCACATCGAGTCCCACACGGAGACGCTCCCGCAGCCGGGACGGGCGCGGGACCGCAGGCAACCGGTGCTCGACCGGTTCGCCATCGACTACGGACAGTGCCTGTACTGCGGGATCTGCGTCGAGGTCTGCCCCTTCGACGCCCTCCACTGGGCCGAGACCCACGACTACCCGGGGACCGGGGGCGCTGGCGGACTGGGAGCGACGTCGGAGCTGGTGGCGGAGCGGGACGACCTGACGGCCTCGGTCGCCGCCGTCCCTCCTCCCCCGCCGCTGGACGACGGAGCGGAACCACCTCCCGAGCGAACGGGACCTCGGTCACAGAAAGTGAGTGGGGGAACGTCCGGTCGGCCCAGCACGTTGTTCGGACGGACGTAACCGCACCGGCAGTCGAGTGATCCGGCGGAGGCGATACGACGTGCACAAGCATTGGAACGGGCTGAAGACCGCGCTGCTCCTCGGCGGCCTCAGCGCGCTCATCATCGTCGTCGCGGGTGTGATCGGAGCGCGGACCGGCCTGCTGATCGGTCTGGTGTTGGCGCTGGCCGTGAACGGCTACGCCTACTTCAACTCCGACAAGCTCGCTCTGCGCGCCATGCGCGCCAGGCCCGTCTCCGAGGCGGAACAACCGGCGATGTACCGGATCGTCCGGGAGCTGGCCACCAGCGCCCGGCAGCCGATGCCGCGGCTCTACGTGAGCCCCACCGAGGCACCCAACGCCTTCGCCACCGGCCGCAACCCGCGCAACGCCGCGGTCTGCTGCACCACCGGCATCCTGCGCCTGCTGGACGAACGGGAACTGCGCGGCGTGCTGGGCCACGAGCTCTCCCACGTCTACAACCGGGACATCCTCATCTCCTCGGTCGCCGGCGCGCTCGCCAGCGTGGTGACCTTCCTGGCGAACTTCGCCATGTTCTTCGGCGCCTTCGGCGGCAACGGCAACCGCTCGAACCCCTTCGCGTTGCTGCTCATCGCGCTGCTCGGCCCGATCGCCGCCGCCGTCGTCCAGATGGCGGTGAGCCGGTCGCGCGAGTACCAGGCGGACGCCTCCGGCGCGGAGCTGACCGGTGACCCGCTCGCCCTCGCCTCCGCGCTGCGGAAGCTGGAACGGGGTACCCGGGAGGCGCCACTCGCTCCGGAACCCCGGCTCGTGTCCGAGTCGCACCTGATGATCGCCAACCCGTTCCGCCCGGGGGAGGGGATGGCCAGGATGTTCTCCACCCACCCCCCCATCGACGACCGGGTTCGCCGACTCGAGCAACTCGCCGGCCGGCAACTGCCCTGGTGAGGCGGGCTGGCTCCGAGGCCGGCGCGCCTCGGGCCGCCAGCTCGGGGGACGGGAGCCCTCAGCCGTCGAGGATGCCCCGCGCGACGTCCATCACGTAGCGGCCGTACCCGGACTTGGCGAGCGTGACCCCCAGCGCGTGGCACGCCTCGGCGTCGATGTACCCCATGCGCAGCGCGATCTCCTCGAGGCAGGCGATCCGGACGCCCTGTCGGGCCTCCAGCACCTGGACGAACTGCCCCGCCGCCAACATCGCGTCGTGCGTCCCGGTGTCCAGCCAGGCGAAGCCGCGCCCCAGGTCCACCAGCTGGGCGCGGCCCTCCCGCAGGTAGGCGAGGTTCACGTCGGTGATCTCCAGCTCGCCCCTCGGTGACGGCGTGAGCTGCTTGGCGATCTCGATCACGTCGTTGTCGTAGAAGTACAACCCGGTGATCGCCTTGTTCGACTTCGGCGTGAGCGGTTTCTCCTCGATCGAGAGCAACCGGCCGTGCGCGTCGACCTCGCCGACGCCGTACCGTTCCGGGTCCTGCACCGGGTAACCGAACAACACGCACCCGTCCACCGAGGCGGAGTGCCTGCTCAGCAGTCGGGGCAGCCCGTGCCCGTAGAAGATGTTGTCGCCCAGCACCAGGGCGACGTCGTCCTCACCGATGAAGTCGGCCCCGATCAGGAACGCCTCGGCGAGCCCGTTGGGCTCCGGCTGCACCGCGTACTCGAAGCGCAGGCCCAGCTGCTGGCCGTCGCCCAGCAGCCGGCGGAACAGCGGGAGGTCCTGGGGAGTCGAGATGATCAGGATCTCCCTGACTCCGGCGAGCATCAACACCGAGATCGGGTAGTAGATCATCGGCTTGTCGTAGACCGGCAACAACTGCTTGGACACCGCCTGGGTGATCGGGTGCAGTCGGGTACCGCTGCCGCCGGCAAGCACAATCCCCTTCACGGTGCCAGGACGTTACCCGCTCGCGCCGCGTCGCGGCACCGCACGATTGCCGAAGTCACCGCACAGCCGTCCTCCGGCGAGACCGGGTTCCCCGCGCCACCCACCGGAGGACGAGCGGCGCGTGGCGCCTGCCCGGGCCGCCTCGGACGCTCCTCGGCGGCAGGAGACCAGGCGCGCACCCGACGAGGGCGGGCGACGAGCACCGCCACCGCACCCTGGTCGCCTGGACCGCCCGACCAGGACGACCGGGGGCGGCGCTGGCCTACCGGTAGTTGGTGAACTGGAGCGCGATGTCGAAGTCGGCTTCCTTGAGCAGGGTGATGGTCTTCTGGAGGTCGTCCTTCTTCTTGGCCGACACCCGGAGCTGCTCACCCTGGATCTGCGCCTGCACGCCCTTCGGGCCCTCGTCCCGGATCTTCTTGGCGATCTGCTTGGCCTTGTCGCTGGCGATGCCCTGGATGATCTTGCCAGTGACCTTGTGGACCTGCCCGGACAGGGCGGGGTCACCCACCTCGAACGCCTTCATCGAGATGCCCCGCTTGATGAGCTTCTCCTTGAAGACCTCGATCGCGGCCCGGCAGCGCTCCTCGGTCTCGGACTCGATCGTCACCGCCTCCTCGCCGGCCCAGGAGATCCTGGTCCCGGTCCCCCGGAAGTCGAAACGGCTCGACAGCTCCTTGGCCGCCTGGTTGAGCGCGTTGTCCACCTCCTGGCGGTCGACCTTGCTCACGACGTCGAATGACGCGTCCGCCACCTGGCCCCACCTCCGCGGTCGTGTGCCGACACGGCAGGGCGCCGCATCGCCTGTGGTGGCGCAAACCTACTAGGCGCGGTCGCTCCACCGCGTCGCACCCGCCCCTCCCGCCAGGGCCGATACCACCCGCGCGACGCCTCCTCCCCGCGCGGGAGGAATGGTGCGCGGCGGGCTTCCGCGAGCCGTGGCCGAGCGGGCGACACGCCGACCACAACCCCCGTGCGGGTACCACCGGTGGTGTGTGTATGCTCTGTGGCGTCGGATCGGGTGACGGTTCGGCAAGGCGGGTTGCCCGAGCGGCCAAAGGGAGCGGACTGTAAATCCGTCGCGCAAGCTACGAAGGTTCGAATCCTTCACCCGCCACACCAGCCAGAACGCCCCGGTGAGCTGCGAGAACAGCTGACCGGGGCGTTCGTGCGTCGTCCGCCGTGTCCGGCTCGCAGCGGCCGCTTGTGCCCAATGCGTGCCCAAATCAGGGCGGCTGTGCCGAATACGTGCCGAAGTCCTCGGCCGCTGGGCGCCCCGGGCCGCCGCGATCCAGGCGGGCTCCACGCCGCCGTGCTGGGTCGGCAGGGCGCGACCTGGCTCCCGGGGAGTCACCATGTCCGGGCGGTCGCCGCAACGGCTGCTGGTGGTCGCGGCGCACTCGCGGGACGTGCGGGGAGCTCGGCGCCTGGTCGTGGGCCTCGCGGGCCTGGTCGACGGTGGCGGGGCGCGCCGCGACGAGACCAGTGCCCTCGGGGTGTTCCCGGGCGTGCCCGTGCTCGCACCTGCCCTCAGGGGACCATGATGACGCGACCGAGCCGCCCCCGTTCCTCGGCGCGGGCGTGGGCGGCGGCGGCCTCGCTGAGCGGGTAGACCCGGTCCACCGGAGCGGACAGCGCACCGGTGGCGACGTCACGGAGCATCGTGTCGAGCAGGGCGCGGGTCGCCGGTTCCGCCATGACACCCCCGAGGAAGCAGCCGATCAGCGTCAGCCGCCTGGCGAGGATCTGGAGGGTGTCGATGGCCGCCGATCCGCCGGACCTGCCGCCGACGAGCACGACACGACCACCGTCCTCGACGGCTCCGAGCCCGGCCAGCAGGGCGTCGCCGCCGACGGTGTCGATGAGGACGTGCGCGCCGTGGTCGAGCACGGCCCTCACCTGGTCGGCGATGGCGTGGGGACGCGGGACGACCGCGTCGGTGAGGCCGTGGGGGCGCAGCGCGTCGAGTGCGGCCGGGTCGCTGCCCGTGCCGAGCACCCTGGCTCCGGCCCGGTGGGCGAGTTGGACGAGGCCGACGCCGACGCCGCCCGTGGCGCCCTGCACCAGGACGGCCTCGCCGGGCTGGATCGCGGCCTGGGACACGGCCAACGCGGCGGTGCCGAGTCCGATGAACGCGGCGGCGGCCGTCGTGCTCGACACTCCGTCCGGCACGGCCCAGGTCGTCGCGGCGGGCGCGGCGCGGAGTGACGCGTGGGAGCCCTCGAAGCCGAAGGTCACGACCCGTTGG
Organism: Actinoalloteichus caeruleus; assembly: GCF_049311605.1. Lineage (NCBI taxonomy): Bacteria > Bacillati > Actinomycetota > Actinomycetes > Pseudonocardiales > Pseudonocardiaceae > Actinoalloteichus > Actinoalloteichus caeruleus. Next base: position 5,702,312 of record NZ_CP186005.1, on the reverse strand, counting down.
CCCACCGAGAAGCTCGTGACCGCCGTCCCCAGGGCCACGATCTCGCCGGCGGCCGCGTACCCCACGACCCGCGGCGGAGAACCCGGGTCGACGGCACGCCGTGCCTGGAGGTCGCCGCCCTCGATGCTGATCGCCTCGACGCGCACGAGGACCTCGTCCTCTGCGGGTTCGGGGTCGGGGACGGTCTCGACGCGCAGCACCTCGGGTCCGCCGGGAGCCCGGTAGATCGCAGCCCTCATCGTCCCGCCCCCCGCTCCGTCCGGTCGATCGACCGGCCACATCCTAGGCGTGGCGGGGGACGCGGTGGCGACCACCGGCCACGTGGACCGGTCGACCGGGCGGCCCGGGTCGCGTGCCAGGTGGGAACGGGCGCCCGCGCGAGGAGAATCCGCGAATGGAATTCGACGACGAGGCGATCGATGCGGGTCCTGGCGGCAACGGCGTGGAACCCGGGCGCGTGGCCGGCGATTAACGGCTCCGATATTACCCCTTGTGAGCTGGGGTATCGATGATCGTGACCCGGTGTCGACCTCGCGGGGACCCGCTTCAACGGCCTGCGCCCGGACAGGGCGCTGAGCTGTGGTTACGCATGGCTTCGTCGGTCTCACCCAGCGTAGGAATAGCTGGAGGAAATGGGTTCCGGCCCATTTTGGGGAGTTGGGGGCAATCGCTTTCCTGTTGACTTCGTCGCAGGGTTGTTCACTTTTCGGCCTCGATGGCGAAAAGATCGGCGAGGAGCGTGGTAGAACTGGATCAGCCCGTCGGTCGCCCCTCCTGGACGCCGATCGCGACCACGGTTCCCGCCGGCCGGCGTGCTCCACGGTGACACGAGGTGCACGGCCCCGAGGTGTCACCGCGGGGGCAGGGAAGGGGAAGTCGCATGTCCGACGAGACGGGTGTCGCGCGGAGTCAGGACACGGACCCGAGGACGGACCCGAGGAGCGCGCACCAGCGCGCCTTCCGGTTCTTCGCGTTCCTGGTGTTCGCCGCCGGCGTGCTTGCCTCCCTGGTGGTCGGGTTGTCCGGGACCGGCTTCGCCCCCTACGGGGAGTCGATCTGGTGGATCGGACCGCTCCTGGGCGCGGGTTTCCTGCTCGCCGAACGGTTCACCATCCACGTCGACGTGAACCGGGTGGGCTGGACGGTCTCCTTCACCGAGATCCCCCTGGTGGTCGGTCTGCTGGTCGCGCCCTTCGAGGTCGTGCTCCTGGCCCACCTCCTCGCGGGGATGGGCATGCTGATGGGCACGCTGCTCAGCCGCCGGGCCCTCAGCCACGGCGTCTACAACGCCGGCGTCATGTGCCTCGAGGTGGCCATCCCCTTCGGCATGGTGGCGCTGCTGAGCGGCGCGCTCCAGGGCATGGGGCCGGCGTGGCTGCCCGTGTTGCTGGGCGCGCTGTCCTCCCCGCTGGTCAGCGCGGTGCTCGCGCTCGGTGCGATGCGTGTCCTCGGCGGTGAGATCCGTCTGTCCGGCGCGGTGCGGATGGCGCTGTACATCCTGGTGATCGGCCTGCTGAACACCTCGGTCGCCCTGGTCGGCTACGAGGTCGCCGTCGCCCAGCCCTGGGGTTGGGCGCTGGTGGTGTTCCTCTGCGCCACCGTCGTCGGGCTCTACCACGCCTATTCCGGCCTGCTGCGCGAGCGCCGTGACCTGGAGGCGCTCAGCGAGGTCAGCCTGGCCGTGGCCCGTTCCGGGCAGGACGCGATCAGCCGGCCGGCCTCCGTGGTCTCCCACTCCCAGACCGACCCGGTCGACTGGCGGCGCGTCACCGACCGGATCCGCGACCAGTTGAACGCCAACCGCGTCGTCCTCCACCTGTTCCGCGACGGCCCGTCCGAGGTCGTGACCACGGTGTCGGGGGAGGACCAGGGCGAGGCGTCGGCCCAGGAGCGGCCGTGGGCGACCAGGGTCGACCCGCTGTTGCGGTTGCCCGGTTCCCAGGTGCGGTACTTCAGGGCGGCGGACGCGCCGGAGGACGTGCGCGACGCCCTGCGGGCCCGTGGCGCGACGGAGGCGCTCGTCGTCCCGCTCCACGGAGCCCAGCAGGTCCTCGGAACCGTGGAGGCCCATGACCGGATCAGCCGGTGGCGGGGGTTCGGCCTCGCCGACGTGCGGTTGCTGCGGACCCTCGCCAGCCACCTCGCCACCGCCCTGGACAACCGCCAACTGCTCGGGAGGCTGCGCCACGACGCCTATCACGATCCGCTCACCGGGTTGCTGAACCGGCAGGGCTTCCGGGAGCTGACCGCCGACCGGTTGCGCTCGGAGCGGCGGCTGGTGCTGCTCCGACTCGACCTGGAGGTGCTGTCGACGGTGAGCGAGGCCCTCGGGCACGCCTGGGGGGACCGGATGGTCGTGGCGGCCGGACGTCGGATGCGGGACGTGTTGGGGCCGGTGGCGGTGCTCGCCCGGTTGGAGGGCGGCTCCTTCGCGGTCCTCCTCGCCGGTCACACCGACGAGGAGGTCGCCGGCCTCGCGGAACGGCTGCGGGCCGAGGTGGCGGCGCCCTACCCCGTCGACCGGTTGACGGTCGAGGCGGGTGCCGTCGTCGGGTACGCGGTCGCCGGGGTGGACCCCGAGGTGCGGGACGATGCCGACAGCATGCTCCAGCACGCCGACGTGGCCTTGCGCGCGGCGAGGAACGGGGACGTGGCGGTGCGCGGGTACGCCCCGAGCATGGGGCAGATCTTCCTCCGCCGGTTCCAGCTCGTGACCCATTTCCGGCAGGCCCTGGACACCGGCCAGGTCGAGGTGCACTTCCAGCCGAAGATCGCGTTGCGCGATCGCGAGGTCATCGGGGTCGAGGCCCTCGTGCGCTGGTCCCACCCCGAGTTCGGTCGGCTGGACCCGGACGAGTTCGTGCCGGCCGTGGAGGCGACCGGCCTGGTCGACGCGCTGACGTGTTTCGTGATGGAACGGGCGCTCGAGCAGGTCCGGGGGTGGTTGGACCGGGGGCTGCGCCTGTCCGCGGCGGTGAACCTCTCCGTGCGCAACCTCGCGGACGAGGACTTCCCGGACGTGGTGGCCGAGGCACTGGGGCGGACCGGGGTGCCACCGGAGCTGCTGACCTTCGAGCTGACGGAGTCGGGGGTCATGGCCGACCCGGAACGGGCGCTTCCCGTGCTGCGCCGGCTGCACGCGCTGGGGGTCGTCCTCGCCGTGGACGATTTCGGGACCGGCTACTCCTCGCTGGCGTACCTGCGCCAGCTGCCGGTGGACGAGGTCAAGATCGACAAGAGCTTCGTCTTCGGGATGGGATCCGACCTCAGCGACATGGCGGTGGTCCGGTCGATCATCGAGCTCGGCCACTCGCTCGGCCTGGCCGTCGTCGCCGAGGGCGTCGAGGAGGACGCCGTGCGGGACCAGCTGGTGGGGATGGGCTGCGACACGGCGCAGGGCTACCTCATCTCGCGTCCGCTGCCGCCGGACCGCTTCGAGGCGTGGCTGCGGGCTCGGACGGTGCGGGCGAGGGGGAGCCGGGACCGGCTGGTGTTGACGCTGCTCAGCTGACCCGATCCGCCGGCGGCACCCCCCCGGTTTCACCTTCGGGACGGGGTTGTGTAGAGTCATCATCGCTCAAGGCGGAGCAGGCCCCAATAGCTCAGTCGGCAGAGCGTCTCCATGGTAAGGAGAAGGTCTACGGTTCGATTCCGTATTGGGGCTCCACGAACTGCCGCAGTGCCCGACAGTGGCACTGCGGTTGTATCGTGTGTGTGGTTTGCCCGCGTGGCGGTGTAGCTCAGTTGGTAGAGCAAACGGCTCATAATCGTTGCGTCGCGGGTTCGAGTCCCGCCACCGCTACCAATCGGTCCCGTCGACCCGGGCGCGACCGGGATCACAGACCGACTCAGGACCCTAGCTTGAGAGGGAGGCACCGTGGCCGCCACGGACGTTCGCCCCAAGATCACGTTGGCGTGCGAGGAGTGCAAGCACCGCAACTACATCACCAAGAAGAACCGTCGGAACGATCCCGACCGGCTCGCGGTGAAGAAGTACTGCCGGAACTGCAACGTGCACCGCGTGCACAAGGAGACCCGCTGAGCCTCGGCCTCGCCGAGGAGCCGCGGCTCACGAAGGACCTGACCCCACGGGGTCGGGTCCTTTCGTCATTCCGGTACCAGGGACGGCCCGGTGGGCGTCGAGGACCAGGACCGCCGGACCGGCCGTGCTGCGGTCTCGGCTACGGTGGCCGCCGTGGGGCTTGACCAGAGGTTTGTTGGACGTGCTTACCCGCCGACCGATCCGTACGAGGTCGGCAGGGAGAAGATCCGGGAGTTCGCGGACGCGGTGGGGGATCCGAGCCCGGTGTACCGGGACCCGGCCGCGGCCAGGGCCGCCGGCCACCCTGACGTGATCGCGCCGCCGACGTTCGCGTTCCTGCTCTCGGTCCGGGCGAACGAGGTCATCGTGACCGATCCGGAGCTGGGGCTGGACTACGGCACCGTGGTCCACGGCGACCAGAGCTTCGAACACCACCGCCCCATCAGGGCGGGAGACAGGCTCGTGGTGACGGCACACGTCGACGCCGTGTCCAGCCGGGCCGGCAACGAGTTCCTGACCCTCAGGTCGGAGGTCACCACCGAGGGCGGTGAGGCCGTCGTCACGGCTCGCACCATGCTCGTCGCACGGGGAACGGCCGGCCGCGCGACGGCGGCCGAGGCGGAAGGGGTGTCGGCGTGAACCGCCCGAGTGTGTCGGAGGTCTCCAGCGGGACCGTGCTCCCCGAACTGCGGGTGCGGGTGACGAGGGAGCGGCTGGTCCGCTACGCGGGCGCCTCCGGGGACTTCAACCCCATCCACTGGAACGAGCGGTTCGCCCGCGACGTGGGGCTGCCGAACGTGATCGCCCACGGCATGTTCACGATGGCGCAGGGCGCGCGACTCGTCGGTGAGTGGGCGGGCGACCCCGGAGCCGTGATCGAGTACGGCGTCCGGTTCACCAGGCCGGTGGTGGTGCCCGACACCGAGGAGGGCGCGCTCGTGGAGTTGACGGGCAAGGTGACCGGCGTCGACGAGGCCGGCGTGGCCAGGGTCACCATCACGGCCCGCAGCGAGGGTCAGAGCGTCCTCGGCAAGGCGGTCGCCCGGGTTCGCCTGGCCGACTGATGCGGAACGCGCCAGGGGCCCCGGGAGCGGGTCCCCCGGCGCGGGTAGGTGGTGCCGCGCCGTGACGGCTCAGCGCATCTCGCCGAGCAGCGCGGCGACGCGGCCCACGCCCTCCTCCAGGTCGGCGTCACCGAGCGCGTAGGAGAACCGGAAGTACCCGGGGGTCCCGAAGGCCTCACCCGGCACCACCGCGACCTCGGCGTGTTCCAGGACCAGTTCCGCCAGTTCGACGCTGGAGCGGGGGGTGCTGCCCCGCAGTTCGCGACCGAGCAGTTCCTTCACCGACGGGTAGACGTAGAACGCTCCCTGGGGAACGGGGCAGCGCACGCCCTCGATGGCGGACAGCATCGAGACGATCGTCCGACGGCGGCGGTCGAAGGCGGCACGCATCTCGTGCACGGCGTCCAGCGGTCCGCTCACCGCCGCGAGGGCGGCGCGCTGCGAGACGTTCGACACGTTCGACGTCAGGTGCGACTGGAGGTTCGACGTGGCCTTGATCACGTCCTGCGGCCCGATCATCCAACCGACCCGCCAGCCGGTCATCGCGTAGGTCTTGGCGACGCCGTTGAGGATCACGCACTGGTCGGCCAGCTCAGGGACGGCGACCGGCATCGACACCGCGCTGGCCCCGTCGTAGGTCAGGTGTTCGTAGATCTCGTCGGCGACCACCCAGATGCCGTGTTCGACGGCCCACCGGCCGATCGCCTCCACCTGCTCCCTCGGGTAGACGGCGCCCGTCGGGTTCGACGGCGAGCAGAAGAGCAGCACCTTCGTGTTCGGGGTGCGGGCCGCCTCGAGCTGCTCGACGCTGGCCAGGTAGCCCGTCGTCTCGTCGGTGGGGACGACGACGGGAGCGCCGCCGGCGAGGGTGATGGCCTCCGGGTAGGTGGTCCAGTACGGGGCGGGCAGCAACACCTCGTCACCCGGGTCGAGCAGCGCGGCGAAGGCCTGGTAGACGGCCTGCTTGCCGCCGTTCGTCACGAGGATCCGCGAGGGCTCGACCGCCAGCCCGGAGTCCCGCAGCGTCTTGGCCGCGAGCGCCTCGCGAAGTTCCGGGAGTCCCGCGGCGGGCGTGTAGCGGTGGTTCCTCGGATCGGCGCAGGCCTCCTGGGCCGCGGTGACCACATGCCCGGGGGTGGGGAAGTCGGGCTCGCCCGCGCCGAACCCGATCACCGGACGTCCTGCCGCGCGCAGCGCTTTCGCCTTGGCGTCCACCGCCAGCGTGGCGGACTCGCTGATGCCCCCGACTCTCGCCGAGACGCGGGGGCGGGAGGACGGGGCGGGTACGGTGCTGGGTTCGGGTACGGCCATACCCCAGATGGTGTCAGACCAGGTCGAGGGACGTTTCGCCCGCCCGAGGGGTGGACCCCTGCCCGGCGTCGGAGCCGGCCGGCGGGGTGTCGCGGACAGCTAGGGGCCGGTGAGGGTGGTTCTGCGGCGGAAAACCGTGTTTCGCGCTGCGAAAACCCCTCCTGACCTCGGGAGTTGGAGAAATCCACCCTCAGTGCAATAGACTGCGCGCACTGAGATTCCTGCTTGCCCTCCCGCAAGTCGCGTGGGAGGCTGTCCGGCGTCTTGGAACTGTGGTGGTCATACCGGGTGACCGGTGGGGTCCACCGCAAAGGGGTGTAGCTCAATTGGCAGAGCAGCGGTCTCCAAAACCGCAGGTTGCAGGTTCAAGTCCTGTCACCCCTGCGTCGAGAATCGACGGCGAGCGGAGGAACCAGGCGTGAGCGAGGACCGCGAGCAGCAGCGGGGCGAGGGTGGCGACGCCGAGCGCCCCTCCAGTGCCGCTGAGCGTCGTGCGCGCCGGGCAGCCGCACGCCCGTCCGGTCGGAAGGACCGCGCCGAGGGTGTTGGTGGCTCGGCCGGGTCCTCGGACGCCGGGAAGGGCCGTCCCACGCGAGCGAGGGACGAGAGCGGCAAGCGCCCGTCCTTCCCGCGCCGGATCGGTAGGTTCCTCCGTGAGGTCGTGGCCGAGCTCCGCAAGGTCATCTGGCCAACGCGCCGTCAGATGGTGACCTACACGCTGGTGGTGCTGGTCTTCGTATCCTTCGTCGTGACGCTGGTGGCGGGACTGGACATCGCCTTCAGCCAGGGTGTGCTCTGGCTGTTCGGCTGACAGCGGTCCCGTGGGTGGGCCGTGCGGTCCGCCGGGTCAGGCGCACGAGCACGAGAGGAAGCGAGACCGACTGTGACCTCCCATGAGGACGGCCAGAACCAGACCGGCTCGTCCGACGAGCAGGTGACCGCCGCGGCGGCGTCCGAGGGCTCCGAACAGGAGACGTCGGGGGCCGAGGCCGTCGAGAACACCGCCGCGGAGGGCACCGAGCTTCCGACTGAGGCGGAGGCCGTCGACGAGGAGGCTGAGTACGATCCCGTCGCCGAGATGCGCGCGGCACTGGCCAGCGCCCCCGGCGAGTGGTACGTCGTGCACTCCTACGCCGGCTACGAGAACAAGGTGAAGGCGAACCTGGAGACCCGGGTGCAGACCCTGGACGTCGAGGACTTCATCTTCCAGGTCGAGGTGCCGGTCGAAGAGGTCACCGAGATCAAGAACGGCCAGCGCAAGCAGGTGCAGCGCAAGGTGCTGCCCGGGTACATCCTGGTCCGGATGGAGCTCAACGACGCCTCGTGGAGCGCGGTGCGCAACACCCCCGGGGTGACCGGCTTCGTCGGTGCCACCTCGCGCCCGTCCCCGCTGACGCTGGACGAGGTGCTCAAGTTCCTCGCACCGCAGGTGGAGGAGACCAAGCCCGGCAAGGCTGGTGCGGCGACGGGTGCCCAGCCGTCGAAGTCGACGATCGAGGTCGACTTCGAGGTCGGCGAGTCCGTCACCGTGATGGACGGGCCGTTCGCGACGCTGCCCGCCACCATCAGCGAGGTCAACCCCGACGCGCAGAAGCTCAAGGTCCTCGTCTCGATCTTCGGGCGCGAGACGCCGGTTGAACTGTCGTTCAGCCAGGTCGCCAAGATCTGAGCGCACGACGGGGAGTACGCTCGGTCGTTCTGACCGCGTGGGAGGGCGAGCGCTCGCCCGACACCACTACTGATCCAGCAGACAAGGAACAGACATGGCAAAGCGCAGCAAGGCCTACCAGCGGGCCGCGGAGCTCATCGACCGCGACCGCCTCTACAGCCCGTTGGAGGCCGCCAAGCTGGCCAAGGAGACCTCCAAGGTTCGCCTGGACGGCACCGTCGAGGTCGCGATCCGGCTCGGTGTCGACCCTCGCAAGGCCGACCAGATGGTCCGTGGCACGGTGAACCTCCCGCACGGTACGGGCAAGACCGCCAGGGTGATCGTGTTCGCGACGGGCGACAAGGCCGCCGAGGCCGAGGCCGCCGGCGCGGATGTCGTGGGGGCCGAGGACCTGATCGAGCGCATCCAGGGCGGTTGGCTGGAGTTCGACGCCGCGATCGCGACGCCCGACCAGATGGCGAAGGTCGGCCGCATCGCCCGCATCCTGGGCCCGCGCGGCCTGATGCCGAACCCGAAGACCGGCACCGTGACGCCGGACGTCACCAAGGCCGTCAACGAGATCAAGGGCGGGAAGATCAACTTCCGCGTCGACAAGCAGGCGAACCTGCACCTGATCATCGGCAAGGTGTCCTTCGAGGCCGAGAAGCTGGTGGAGAACTACTCCGCCGCCCTCGACGAGATCCTGCGGGCCAAGCCGTCCGCCGCGAAGGGCCGCTACCTGAAGAAGATCACCGTCTCCACGACGATGGGCCCCGGTATCCCGGTCGACCCGAACCGGACCCGCAACCTGCTGACCGACGAGGCCGCCGCCTGATCCAGGCGCCCGCGTCACCGGCATCGAACGCCGCTCCAGCCACCGGCCGGGGCGGCGTTCGTCGTGCCGGCGGGTGGGCCTGGGTGGGACGGGTCAGTTCCCGCTTCCCGCGTTCCCCCGGCGCTTCGCGGTCTTCAGCGGCGTGACCGGCCTGGCGTGGTCCCCCAGCGAGCAGTCCGTCGGGCTCACGGCCTCCACGGCGAACGTGGTGTCCAGCCGGATCCCGGTGTAGATGGACTCCCCGCGTGAGGCGAGGGACTCGTGGACCCGGAACGAGTCGCCGAAGTCGCGGTCGTCCTTGGCGCGCTTGCCCGTCTCCTTGTTCGCCGGCGCGGTGGCGCGCTTGAGCTGGGTGTCCAGCCAGGTGGCGACGTCCTTGGGGGTGAGGAGTACCTGGTCGGGCTCTCCTTCGAGCCGCTCGCGCCGCGACCGCGCGGCGGCCATCGACTGTTCCTCCACGTAGGCGTGCCAGTGCAGTTCCCTCGTCGCCCACTCGTTCTCCACCGGCCACTGTTCCGACGCGCTCATGTAGCTAGCCTCCCCCGAATCGCCTGGGTACCGATCAATGATGCACTCCGGACCCCCGGCGATCGGCAGGCACCGGGGTGGCCCGGAGGGGCCTCGGTCAGCAGGTCTCCGCGTGGTGGTCGACGACGAGCCACCGACCGTCCGACCGTTGCTCCAGGTCGAGGGCGCCGAGTCGGGGGCCGCCCACCACCTCCAGTCGGCAGGAGCTGATGGTGGTCCCGCCGCCGGCGGGCGGCTCCCGGTACTCGTCGGGGAACCCCGGGTCGGAGTAGGCGTCGGGGTCGGTCACCTGGCCCGCGAGCTCCTCAACGGCGAGGTGGCAGTACATGGTGCGGTGGTTGGCGCGGAAGGCGTCGTTCGCGCGGCCGACGAGCAACTGGCAGGCCTCCCTGGACCGGTTCTCCGCGACCAGCGCGTACAGCTCCCGGACCGTGGCCTCCGGGCCCTGGCCGTCGACCGTGGCGGGCGGGGCGCCGTCGGCCGACGGCGCGGGCGAGCCGGAGGGCGGCGCCGCCGGCGGGGAGCACGAGTCCTCATCGCGGTGCCCCGCGATGACCCAGCCGCCGTCGTCGCGCAGCTCGAGTTCGAACACCCCCAACGGGGGCCCACCGCGCACGTCGAGGTCGTCGCACGAACTCACCTCCGTGCTGGAGCCGTCCACGCCGTTGATGTCGGCGGCGACGGCGGGACTGGCCTGGGTGGGGTCGGCGTAGGCGATCGGGGTGGCCACCGTTGCGGCGAGGGCGACGGCGGCGTGCTGGCAGTCCTCCGCGTCGTTGTTCCGAGCGAACTGGGCCGCCGCCTCCTCGGTGAACAGGGTGCAGGCGCTGCGCTGTTGTTCCGCCTCGGGCGCGGCGATCCTGCTGTACACCCCGATCACGCTCTCCGAGGGGTTGGAGGAGAAGACCGGTCGGCGGGCACCGAGACCGGGGCTCTCCCCGCCGTACTGGTCCCCGCCGGTCCCGAAGAAGTGGTCCCTCGCCAGCGACAGCAGGAACAGGACGAGGAGCAGGAGGGCGATCCTGCGGACCCAGCGCCGCCGGAGGAAGCGCTTCAGCCACGGGGGCCAGGGGCCGCCCGGGTCGGCGTCCCGCTGGGCCCGCTGGTGTTCCTGGAACCGTTGGAAGTCCTGGAACTGCTGGAACTGCTCGTACCGCTGGCGCTCGTCGTGGCTCAGCTCCGCGCCAGGGGTGGGGTTCGCCGGCGCGGCTTCCGGCAGCGGCCGTGTGCGTTCCGGCGGGCCGGGCTCAGCGCCCTGGCCCGGTGCCCTCGGCGCCGGGGAGGGCGGCGGCGTGCGGGGGACGAGCTCGCCGGACGGTTCGTCCGGCCGGTGCTGATCAGCCACTCCGTCATCATGCCGTGTCCGAGCGACCGCGTGGAGTGCCCTGGGGATCCCCTCCGCGGCCGTGCCGACGGCTCTCGGGGGCCGCGTCGGCGTGCCGGGGTGGGCGGCGCGGCCGGGGGGCGGCCCGTTCGTCGGGGGTGGGCGCGAGGCAGGTCCCGGCTTGGGTAGACTCGTGCGAGTTCCACCCAAGACCGCTGGTCTTCAGCCCCTGCCCGCAGGTGCTGGACGAAGGCCCCGCAGCACGCGGGCGGCCCGCGCAGGAGGACGAGGCAAGTTTCCCGTGTGCGTCGCACACGTACGTTCGCGCCCCGTGCCCTGCGCCGGGGCGTTCGTCGTCTCCGGGGTCTGGCTGTCAACCAGCAGACCCGAGCTGTCCGTTCAGCTAGAGAGAGGAGGCGACACATGGCAAGGACCGACAAGGTCGACGCGGTTACCGAGATCTCCGACCGGTTCCGCAACTCGTCCGCCGCGGTGATCACCGAGTACCGCGGTCTGTCCATGGAGCGGCTCACCGAGCTGCGTCGCGCTCTTGGCGAGGGCGCCACGTACCGGGTCGCGAAGAACACGCTGGTGAAGCGCGCCGCCGAGGACGCGGGGATCGAGGGTCTCAGCGACCTGTTCATCGGCCCGACCGCGATCGCCTTCGTCGAGGGCGAGCCCGTCGACGCCGCGAAGGCACTGCGTAACTTCGCGAAGGACAACAAGGCGCTCGTCATCAAGGGCGGGTACATGGACGGCCGTGCGCTGTCCGTGGACGAGGTCAACCAGATCGCGGACCTCGAGTCCCGCGAGGTCGTGCTGGCCAAGCTGGCCGGCGCCCTCAAGGCGAACCTGGCCCAGGCCGCCGCGGTGTTCGCCGCGCCCGCCTCGAAGATGGTCCGCCTCGCGGCCGCCCTCGAGGAGAAGAAGGCCGGCGACAGCCCGGCCGAGGGCTGACCGCCCTCACCCCAACCCCCAGCGCCCTGGAGGACCAGGTCGCCCCGAGCTAGGAAGGAAGACGTCACCATGGCGCAGCTGACCAACGAGGAGCTGTTGGAGCACTTCGGCGGGATGACCCTGCTGGAGCTGTCCGCCTTCGTGAAGGCGTTCGAGGAGAAGTTCGAGGTCACCGCCGCCGTCGCCGCCGCCGCGCCGGCCGGTGCCGCGGCCGCCCCCGCCGAGGCCGTCGAGGAGAAGACCGAGTTCGACGTGGTCCTCGAGGCCCCCGGCGACAAGAAGATCCAGGTCATCAAGGTCGTCCGCGAGGTCGTCACCGGCCTGGGCCTCAAGGAGGCCAAGGAGCTGGTCGAGGGCGCGCCGAAGCCGATCCTGGAGAGCGTCAAGAAGGACGTGGCCGACCAGGCCAAGGAGAAGCTGGAGGCCGCTGGCGCGACCGTCAGCGTGAAGTGATGCCGGCGGCCGAGGGCCGCCGCTCACCCGCCCAGGGGTGGTTCCGTCACGTGACGGGGCCACCCCTTCGGCGTGTCTGGGCTGGTGCTTCGTCCGGGTGACGGCGTGACGGTCCGGCCGGCGTCGCCCCCGTCGGCGGGGCCTACCCGCCGTCGCGGGACGCGCGCGGGGAGCGACAGCCCCCCCGAGTCGGCCCACCCGATGTGAGCAATGTCTCACTCTCGGCCAGTCGTCTTCGGGCGCGTCCCGATCCGGGGCGAACCGGGGGCGGCGCTGGCCAGTGGTTCTCCTCGGACCCGGTGGCTGGGTGCGGGTCCCGGAGCGGGCGGCCCCGGGTGTCGCGGCGGAGCGAGGGGTGGCATCCTGTCGGCGCTGCCAAATAAGATCGGAAGCACCAGATGGGCGGGCCAGTCGCGCGGACCGTCCGTGGTCACGAGTCGTAACACCACGTTCCACCACAGGGGTGATCGAGGCGAAGCGTCTTGACTGAGCGCCCTCCCGCGGTCAGTCTGTTAGCAACGCGAGTGGCGGGCTGGCGGCCCCCACTCGACAGTCGCCCTCTTCGCGGCTAGACTGCTTCTTTGCGCTGCCCTCGTTCCTGCTTGCCCTGGTTTCGGGCGTAGGATGCGGGCACCACTGCACCCTTGACAGCTGTGTTAGCCGGCTGCTAGCGCCGCTGCTTAGCCAGCTACCAGTCCCTGGAAGGACGCATCTTGGCAGTCTCCCGCGCGACCAAGGCCACTGCTGCGACCAACTCCACGTCGGGGATACCCGGGGCACCCAAGCGGGTCTCGTTCGCGAAGATCCGTGAGCCGCTCGAGGTGCCCGACCTGCTGGACCTCCAGGTCCAGTCGTTCGAATGGCTCACCGGGGCCGACGAATGGTTCCAGCGCCGCATCGACGCCGGAGAGGACGCCCCCGTCGGCGGCCTCGAGGAGATCCTCAACGAGATCTCCCCGATCGAGGACTTCTCCGGTTCGATGTCCCTCTCCTTCTCCGACCCGCGCTTCGACGAGGTCAAGGCCTCCGTCGAGGAGTGCAAGGACAAGGACATGACGTACGCGGCCCCGCTGTTCGTCACCGCGGAGTTCACCAACAACACCACCGGCGAGATCAAGAGCCAGACGGTGTTCATGGGTGACTTCCCGATGATGACGAACAAGGGCACGTTCATCATCAATGGCACCGAGCGGGTCGTTGTATCCCAGTTGGTTCGTTCCCCCGGCGTCTACTTCGACCACGCGGTCGACAAGACGACGGACAAGGACGTCTACAACGTCAAAATCATTCCCAGCCGAGGCGCCTGGCTGGAGTTCGACGTGGACAAGCGCGACACCGTCGGTGTCCGCATCGATCGCAAGCGCCGCCAGCCGGTCACCGTCCTGCTGAAGGCCCTCGGCTGGACGACCGAGCAGATCCGCGAGCGGTTCGGTTTCAGCGAGACCCTGGTCGCCACGCTCGACAAGGACCACACCGCGGGGCAGGACGAGGCCCTGCTGGACATCTACCGGAAGCTGCGGCCCGGCGAGCCGCCGACCCGGGAGAGCGCGCAGACGCTGCTGGAGAACCTGTTCTTCAAGGACAAGCGGTACGACCTCGCGAAGGTGGGCCGCTACAAGGTCAACAAGAAGCTCGGCCTCAGCCTGCCCGTCGAGTCCGGCACGCTGACCGAGGACGACATCGTCACCACCATCGAGTACCTGGTCCGGCTGCACGCCGGCGACACCAGGATGACCAGTGGTGAGGGCGAGGAGGCGACCGAGGTCCCCGTCGAGGTCGACGACATCGACCACTTCGGCAACCGGCGGCTCCGCACCGTGGGCGAGCTGATCCAGAACCAGATCCGGGTCGGGCTCTCCCGCATGGAGCGCGTCGTCCGCGAGCGGATGACGACCCAGGACGTCGAGGCCATCACCCCGCAGACCCTGATCAATATCAGGCCGGTGGTCGCCGCGATCAAGGAGTTCTTCGGAACCTCCCAGCTCTCGCAGTTCATGGACCAGACCAACCCGCTCGCGGGGCTGACGCACAAGCGCCGGCTCTCCGCGCTGGGCCCCGGCGGTCTGTCCCGGGAGCGCGCGGGCATGGAGGTCCGCGACGTGCACCCGAGCCACTACGGCCGGATGTGCCCGATCGAGACGCCGGAAGGCCCGAACATCGGCCTGATCGGCTCCCTCTCCTCCTACGCGCGGGTCAACCCGTTCGGGTTTATCGAGACCCCCTACGCGAAGGTCGAGGGTGGTCGGGTCACCGACCAGCTGGACTACCTGACGGCCGACGAGGAGGACCGCTTCGTCATCGCGCAGGCCAACGCGCCGGTGGGTGAGGACGGTAACTTCCTCGAGGAGCGCGTCCTGGTCCGCCGCAAGGGCGGCGAGGTCGAGTTCATCAGCCCGGAGGGCGTCGACTACATCGACGTGTCGCCGAGGCAGATGGTGTCGGTCGCCACGGCGATGATCCCGTTCCTGGAGCACGACGACGCCAACCGCGCGCTGATGGGCGCGAACATGCAGCGGCAGGCGGTGCCGCTGCTGCGCAGCGAGTCCCCGCTGGTCGGCACCGGCATGGAGCTGCGCGCCGCGGTCGACGCCGGTGACGTGCTGGTGGCCGAGAAGGCCGGTGTCATCGAGGAGCTGTGCGCCGACTACGTCACCGTCATGGCCGACGACGGCACCCGGCAGACCTACAAGCTGCACAAGTTCCGCCGCTCCAACCAGGGCACCTGCATCAACCAGAAGCCGATCGTCTCCGAGGGCGACCGGGTCGAGGTCGGTCAGGTCATCGCGGACGGCCCGTGCACCGAGAACGGCGAGATGGCGCTGGGCAAGAACCTGCTCGTGGCCATCATGCCGTGGGAGGGGCACAACTACGAGGACGCGATCATCCTGTCCCAGCGCCTGGTGCAGGACGACGTGCTCACCTCGATCCAC
Source organism: Actinoalloteichus caeruleus (assembly GCF_049311605.1). NCBI lineage: Bacteria > Bacillati > Actinomycetota > Actinomycetes > Pseudonocardiales > Pseudonocardiaceae > Actinoalloteichus > Actinoalloteichus caeruleus. The sequence goes on along the minus strand of NZ_CP186005.1, from coordinate 5,687,220 downwards.
ATCGAGGAGCACGAGATCGACGCCCGGGACACGAAGCTGGGTGCCGAGGAGATCACCAGGGACATCCCGAACGTCTCCGAGGACGTGCTGGCCGACCTGGACGAGCGGGGCATCATCCGCATCGGCGCCGAGGTGCGGGACGGCGACATCCTGGTGGGCAAGGTCACCCCGAAGGGCGAGACCGAGCTGACGCCGGAGGAGCGCCTGCTGCGCGCCATCTTCGGTGAGAAGGCCAGGGAGGTCCGCGACACCTCGCTGAAGGTGCCGCACGGCCAGAACGGCAAGGTCATCGGGATCCGGGTGTTCAGCCGGGAGGACGAGGACGAGCTGCCACCCGGGGTCAACGAGCTGGTCCGCGTGTACGTGGCCCAGAAGCGGAAGATCCAGGACGGCGACAAGCTCGCCGGCCGGCACGGCAACAAGGGCGTCATCGGCAAGATCCTCCCCGCCGAGGACATGCCCTTCCTGCCCGACGGCACGCCGGTGGACATCATCCTGAACACCCACGGTGTTCCGCGACGGATGAACATCGGCCAGGTCCTCGAGACCCACCTCGGGTGGATCGCCAAACGGGGCTGGAGCGTCGAGGGCGACCCGGAGTGGGCTGCGAAGCTGCCGGAGGACCTGCGGCAGGCGGACCCCGGCACCAACACCGCGACGCCGGTCTTCGACGGCGCCAAGGAGCACGAGATCACCGGTCTGCTCGGCTCGACGCTGCCCAACCGGGACGGCGAGCGGATGGTGAAGGCGGACGGCAAGGCGCAGCTGTTCGACGGCCGGAGTGGCGAGCCCTACCCGTACCCGGTCGCGGTCGGCTACATGTACATCCTGAAGCTGTCGCACCTGGTGGACGACAAGATCCACGCCCGGTCCACCGGCCCGTACTCCATGATCACCCAGCAGCCGCTCGGTGGTAAGGCGCAGTTCGGTGGTCAGCGCTTCGGTGAGATGGAGTGCTGGGCCATGCAGGCCTACGGCGCCGCGTACACGCTCCAGGAACTGCTCACCATCAAGTCCGACGACGTCCTGGGCCGGGTCAAGGTCTACGAGGCGGTCGTCAAGGGCGAGAACATCCCGGAGCCCGGTATTCCGGAGTCGTTCAAGGTGCTGCTCAAGGAGCTGCAGTCGCTGTGCCTCAACGTGGAGGTGCTGTCGAGTGACGGCGCTGCGATCGAGATGCGCGACGGTGACGACGAGGACCTCGAACGTGCCGCCGCCAACCTCGGAATCAACCTGTCACGGTCCGAGTCGCCCTCCGTCGACGACGTCGTGAACTGACCCGCGCTGCTCACCTCCGACAGCCGCCCCCACCAGGCCGTCACGGCCTGAACCAACGATCAGGGGAGAAGAACCGACGTGCTGGACGTCAACTTCTTCGACGAGCTTCGTATTGGCCTGGCCACCGCTGACGACATCCGCCAGTGGTCCTTCGGCGAGGTCAAGAAGCCGGAGACCATCAACTACCGCACGCTCAAGCCCGAGAAGGACGGCCTCTTCTGCGAGAAGATCTTCGGCCCGACCCGGGACTGGGAGTGCTACTGCGGCAAGTACAAGCGGGTCCGGTTCAAGGGCATCATCTGCGAGCGCTGTGGCGTGGAGGTCACCCGCGCCAAGGTCCGGCGTGAGCGGATGGGCCACATCGAGCTCGCGGCCCCGGTGACGCACATCTGGTACTTCAAGGGTGTGCCCAGCCGGCTCGGGTACCTGCTCGACCTGGCGCCGAAGGATCTCGAGAAGATCATCTACTTCGCCGCCTACGTCATCACCTCGGTGAACACCGAGCTGCGCCACAACGACCTGTCCACGCTGGAGAACGAGTTCAGCGTGGAGCGCAAGCGGGTCGAGGAGAAGCGTGACTCCGACATCGAGGCTCGGGCCCAGAAGCTCGAGACCGACCTGGCCGAGCTCGAGGCGGAGGGAGCCAAGAGCGACGTCCGGCGCAAGGTCAAGGAGGGCGGCGAGCGCGAGATGCGCCAGCTCCGGGACCGCGCGCAGCGTGAGCTGGACCGCCTGGACGAGATCTGGGAGACCTTCACCAAGCTGGAGCCCAAGCAGCTCATCGCCGACGAGCTGCTGTACCGGGAGCTCTACGACCGGTACGGCGACTACTTCACCGGCGGCATGGGCGCGGAGGCCATCCAGACCCTGCTCGGCAACTTCGACATCAAGGGCGAGGCCGAGAACCTGCGCGAGACCATCCGCAGCGGCAAGGGGCAGAAGAAGCTGCGTGCCCTCAAGCGGCTGAAGGTCGTCGCCGCCTTCCAGGCGACGGGCAACAGCCCGCAGGGCATGGTGCTGGACTGCACCCCGGTGATCCCGCCGGACCTGCGCCCGATGGTCCAGCTCGACGGTGGTCGGTTCGCCACCTCCGACCTGAACGACCTCTACCGCCGGGTCATCAACCGGAACAACCGCCTCAAGAGGTTGATCGACCTCGGTGCGCCCGAGATCATCGTCAACAACGAGAAGCGGATGTTGCAGGAGGCCGTCGACGCGCTGTTCGACAACGGCCGTCGCGGGCGTCCGGTGACAGGGCCGGGCAACCGGCCGCTGAAGTCGCTGTCCGACCTGCTGAAGGGCAAGCAGGGCCGGTTCCGGCAGAACCTCCTCGGGAAGCGCGTCGACTACTCCGGCCGGTCGGTCATCGTGGTCGGCCCGCAGCTCAAGCTGCACCAGTGCGGGCTCCCCAAGAAGATGGCGCTGGAGCTGTTCAAGCCGTTCGTGATGAAGCGGCTGGTGGACCTCAACCACGCGCAGAACATCAAGTCCGCGAAGCGGATGGTGGAGCGTTCCCGCAGCCAGGTGTGGGACGTCCTGGAAGAGGTCATCACCGAGCACCCGGTCCTGCTGAACCGGGCGCCGACCCTGCACCGGTTGGGCATCCAGGCCTTCGAGCCGCAGCTGGTCGAGGGCAAGGCGATCCAGCTGCACCCGCTCGTGTGTGAGGCGTTCAACGCCGACTTCGACGGTGACCAGATGGCGGTGCACCTGCCGCTGTCGGCCGAGGCGCAGGCCGAGGCCCGGATCCTCATGCTGTCCAGCAACAACATCCTGTCGCCGGCCTCGGGCCGGCCGCTGGCGATGCCCCGGCTGGACATGGTGACCGGTCTGTTCCACCTGACGAAGCTGCAGGAGGGCGCCGTGGGAGAGGGCCAGGCCTTCTCCTCGCCGGCCGAGGCCATCATGGCCTTCGACCGCAAGGCGCTGTCCCTGCACGCGAAGGTCAGGATCCGGTTGCTCGACCAGGTCCCGGCGCGGGGCGCCGAGCCGGAGGGCTGGGAGCCCGGCCAGCCGTGGCTGGCCCACACCACCCTGGGTCGGGTCCTGTTCAACGACCTGCTCCCGGCCGACTACCCGTTCATCGACGAGGTGCTGCCCAAGAAGCGGCAGGCCACGATCGTGAACGACCTGGCCGAGCGGTACCCGATGGTCACCGTGGCGCAGACACTGGACAAGCTGAAGGACGCCGGCTTCTACTGGGCCACCCGTTCCGGTGTGACGCTGGCGATCTCCGACGTGGTCGTTCCCGCCAACAAGCAGGAGATCCTCGACAAGTACGAGCGCGAGGCCGACCGGATCGAGAAGCGCTACCAGCGTGGCGCGCTCTCGCACGCCGAGCGGAACAGCGAGCTCGTGAAGGTCTGGCAGCAGGCCAAGGACGAGGTCGCCGAGGAGATGGAGCGGAACTTCCCCGAGAACAACCCGATCCCGACGATCGTGAAGTCCGGCGCCGCCGGGAACATGACGCAGGTCGTGCAGCTCGCCGGCATGCGTGGGGTCGTGTCCAACACCAAGGGTGAGTACATCCCTCGGCCGATCAAGTCCAACTTCCGTGAGGGCCTGTCGGTGCTGGAGTACTTCATCTCCACGCACGGTGCCAGGAAGGGTCTGGCGGACACCGCGCTGCGGACCGCCGACTCCGGGTACCTGACCCGGCGTCTCGTCGACGTCTCGCAGGACGTCATCGTGCGGGAGATCGACTGCGGCACGGAGCGCGGCATCTTCATGCCGATCGCGGCCCGGAGCCAGGACGGGACCCTGCTACGGGACAACTACGTCGAGACGAGCGTGTACTCGCGCAGTTCGGCGGAGGACGTCACCGACGCCGACGGCGGGCTGCTGCTGGCCAGGGGCGCGGATCTCGGTGACACCGCGATCGACGCCCTCACCAGCGCGGGCGTGACCCGGGTGAAGGTCCGCAGCGTGCTCACCTGTGAGTCCGCGATCGGGGTCTGCGCCACGTGTTACGGCCGTTCGATGGCGACGGGCAAGCTCGTCGACGTCGGTGAGGCGGTCGGCATCGTCGCGGCCCAGTCGATCGGTGAGCCGGGCACGCAGCTGACGATGCGTACCTTCCACCAGGGTGGTGTGGCCGGTGATGACATCACCACCGGTCTGCCGCGTGTGACCGAGCTGTTCGAAGCCCGCATCCCGAAGGGCAAGGCCCCGATCTCCGAGGTCGACGGCCGGGTCCAGATCGAGGAGGGCGAGCGGTTCCGGAAGATCACGATCATCCCGGACGACGGCAGCGAGGAGATCGTCCACGACAAGCTGTCGCGGCGGCAGTGGCTGGCGACGATCTCGCGGGACGGCAGCGAGCGGCCGTTGCAGGACGGCGACCACGTCACCGTCGGTCAGCAGCTGCTGGAGGGTGCCGTCGACCCGCACGAGGTGCTCCGCATCATGGGGCCGCGTGAGGCGCAGCTCCACCTGGTGCGCGAGGTGCAGCGGGTGTACCGGACGCAGAGCGTGGCCATCCACGACAAGCACATCGAGGTGATCGTCCGCCAGATGCTGCGCCGGGTGACCATCATCGACTCGGGGTCGACGGAGTTCCTGCCGGCGTCCTGGGCCGAGCGGAGCGAGTTCGAGGCCGCCAACCGGCGGGTCGTGGCCGAGGGCGGCGAGCCAGCGTCCGGCCGGCCGGTCCTGATGGGGATCACCAAGGCGTCGCTGGCCACCGAGTCGTGGCTGTCGGCGGCGTCCTTCCAGGAGACGACCAGGGTGCTCACCGACGCCGCGATCAACGGCAAGAGCGACAAGCTGGTCGGCCTGAAGGAGAACGTGATCATCGGGAAGCTGATCCCGGCCGGTACGGGCATCAACCGCTACCGGAACATCCAGGTGCAGCCGACGGAGGAGGCGCGGGCGGCGGCGTACGCCATCCCGTCCTACGACGACGGCTACTACACGCCGGACGTGTTCGGGACCGGCACCGGTGCCGCGGTGCCGCTGGACGACTACGACTTCGGTCGCGACTACCGCTGAGCGGTTCGTCCACCGGAATCGGCAAGGCAGGGACCCACGGGGGCGCGCCACACGGCGCGCCCCCGTGGCGCGTTCCGGGGCGGGTGGTGACACCTGTCATCCCGCGCTGGCGAATCGGCACGCCAGCGCTCCCCGGCAGCTACGGTGCCGGGGTGACCGCAGGCCAGCCGCTCGACTTGCTGCGCCGTCGTTCCCGGAACGCGGTGTTGAGCTCCGCCATGGGGTGGGGCAGCGTCCTGGTCGTCCTGGTCGTCCTCCAGCCGGTACCGGCTGGCGTCCAACAGGTCCTGCTGTTCGGAGCCGCGTCCTTCGCGGCCCTCCACGCGGCCTGCGTGCGCCGCGCGCTCCGCTCCCCGACCGCTCGGGTGCCGGTCGGGTTGTCCGGTCCGTCGCTCGCGGTCGCGGTGGGGCTCGGCGTCGTCGGGGGCGCGTTCACCATGTCGGTCGGGCAGGACTCCGCGCAGGGTGCCTGGGGAGCCAGCGCCGGGCTGCTCTGGCTCGCGGTGCCGGGCATCGCCGTGGCCGACCTCGGCGTGGGACGTTCGCGGCGCCACCTGACGGTCATCACCGCCGCGGTGACGGGGCTCGTGTGCCTCGGCGTCGTCGCGGTCACGCTGGTGGTCGTCGACCCCACGACGTCCTGGAGGTCGCTCACGGTCCCCGTGGTGTTCGCGCTCCTGGTGGTGCCGCTGGTCGTCTACTCGGACTTCCGCGTGTTGGAGTCGTGGCGGTCGGCCACGGAGCTCGACAACGCCCAGCGAGCCGCCGTCGAGATGGCGGGGCACCGGGAACGGATGCGGCTGGCGGAGGACCTGCACGACATCCTGGGCCACAGCCTGGAGGTGGTCGCGCTAAAGAGCGAGTTGGCGTTGCGACTCCGGGAAGTGGATCCGGAGCGGGCCGACGCCGAGGTAGCGGAGACGCACCGGCTGGCGAGGGCCACGCTGCGGGAGGTTCGGGAGGTGGCGAGGGAGCGGCGCCGGACGGAGTTGGGTGCCGAGATCGTGGCCGTGACGCACCTGGTCGAATCGGCCGGGATCCGGGGAACGACCGTCGGCTTCCCGGCGGTTCCCGAGCCCGGGACCCCGGCCTCGGTGATCCTCGGCCGGGTGCTGCGGGAGGCGACGACGAACCTGCTCCGGCACTCCGACGCGACCTGGTGCGGGATCACCGTGCGGGAGCGGGGCGGACGGGTCGAGCTGGTCGTCCGCAACGACGGTGTCCGGGCCACGGTGGGGGACACCTCGTCCGGGGGCGGCCTGGAGGGCCTGGGGCGGCGGCTCGGTGAACTCGGTGGGCGGCTGAGCGCCGGAGTGCGGGAGGACGGCGTGTTCGAGCTGGCCGCGAGCGTCCCGTCCTCGGCGTCGGCCCGGGAGATGACGGCGTGATCCGCGTCCTGCTCGCCGACGACGAGGCGTTGACCAGGGGAGCGGTGGCGGCCCTGCTCGACCTGGAGGATGACCTCGTCGTGGTGGGGCAGACGGCCGACGGGACGTCCGCGCTGGCGGCGGTTCGCCGTCTCCGCCCCGATGTCGCGCTCGTGGACGTGGAGATGCCCGGGCTCGACGGGCCACGGCTGGTGCTGGAGGTGGCCCGGTCGGCCCCCGGGACGCGGTGCGTGGTGCTCACGCGGCATGCCAGGGCGGGAGTGCTGCGCAGGGCGCTGGCCAACGGAGCGCGCGGCTTCGTGCCGAAGACGTCGCCGGCGGCGCTGTTGGCCGATGTGGTCCGCCGGGTTCACGCCGGTGGGCGGTACGTCGATCCGGACGTGGCCGCCGACGCGTTGGCCGTGCGGGAGAACCCGCTCACGGATCGCGAACGCCAGGTCCTCGCGGAGGTGGGGGACGGGGTCACCGCGCGGGCGATCGCCCGCGTCGTGCACCTCTCGCCGGGGACCGTGCGCAACTACCTCTCGTCGGCGATGGCGAAGCTGGGGGTGGGGACGCGGTGGCAGGCCGCCGAGCGGGCCCGGGACCACGGCTGGATCTGAACGGTCCCCACCGGGGCGGTGAACGGGTCTCGGCCTGGCCGTGCCGTTCCGGGGTGGTCGGCGGGTCGGGACGCGGGGGTGGTGGAACTCACGTGGCGTACGACAGGGTTCCGGCAGGATCCGGGGGTTACGGGCCCGCTCCCCGCCGGTACGCTGGTCGGCAGAGTCCCGACCCGGTGCGAACCAGGTGGTATGTGGTACCCGTTTTGACCCCGCGTTCGGGCAACAGGTATCTTTGCTACTCGGGCCCAATGCGCATTGGGTCGGTCCGTGTGCCTGTGAGCGGCGGTTTTGACACCGTGGTCGTCACTGCGCAGCGGAACTCCTCCCGACATCCCGCAGGGGAAGCTTCACGCCACGGGACCGAGAAGAGGGCGACACGCCCGACCTCGGGTTACGGGGGAGGGCGAACTACACAGAGCCATACATACCGCCTGACGTGCTCAAACACGCAACAGTGAGCACCTAGGGCCGCGAACGGAAGAAGTAGCCGGTCCATGCCCACGATCCAGCAGCTGGTCCGCAAGGGCCGTGAGGACAAGGTCGCGAAGACCAAGACCGCGGCGCTCAAGGGGAGCCCGCAGCGGCGCGGCGTATGCACCCGCGTCTACACCACCACCCCCAAGAAGCCGAACTCGGCGCTGCGCAAGGTGGCCCGTGTGAGGCTCACGAGCGGCATCGAGGTCACGGCCTACATCCCCGGTGAGGGCCACAACCTCCAGGAGCACTCGATGGTGCTCGTTCGCGGTGGCCGTGTGAAGGACCTCCCCGGCGTGCGCTACAAGATCATCCGCGGTTCCCTCGACACCCAGGGCGTCAAGAACCGCAAGCAGGCCCGCAGCCGGTACGGCGCGAAGAAGGAGAAGAGCTAAAGATGCCCCGCAAGGGTCCGGCCCCGAAGCGGCCGCTGATCTCCGATCCCGTCTACGCCTCACCTCTGGTGACGCAGCTCATCAACAAGGTGCTCAGGGACGGCAAGCGCTCGCTGGCTGAGAAGATCGTCTACGAGGCCCTGGAGGGCACCCGGGAGAAGACCGGCACCGACCCGGTCGTCACGCTCAAGCGTGCCCTGGACAACGTGAAGCCCACCCTGGAGGTGCGCAGCCGCCGGGTCGGTGGCGCCACCTACCAGGTGCCGGTGGAGGTGCGCGCTGGTCGTTCCACCACGCTGGCGCTGCGTTGGCTGGTGTCCTTCGCCCGGCAGCGCCGGGAGAAGACGATGGTCGAGCGGCTGATGAACGAGCTGCTGGACGCCAGCAACGGCCTGGGTGCGAGCGTCAAGCGGCGCGAGGACACCCACAAGATGGCGGAGTCCAACAAGGCGTTCGCGCATTACCGCTGGTGATTGGAGTAGCTCGACGCGTACCCGCGTCGGGTCTTCGACCACCCCACAGACAGCTAGGACCAGCTGATCAAGAACGGGGAAGAGTCTCGTGGCACGCGAAGTGCTGACTGACCTGGCCAAGGTCCGGAACATCGGCATCATGGCCCACATCGACGCCGGCAAGACCACCACGACCGAGCGGATCCTGTACTACACCGGGATCAACTACAAGATCGGCGAGGTGCACGACGGCGCGGCGACGATGGACTGGATGGAGGAGGAGCAGAAGCGCGGCATCACCATCACCTCCGCCGCGACCACCTGCTTCTGGGACGACAACCAGATCAACATCATCGACACGCCTGGCCACGTGGACTTCACCGTCGAGGTCGAGCGGTCCCTGCGGGTGCTCGACGGCGCCGTCGCCGTCTTCGACGGCAAGGAAGGTGTCGAGCCCCAGTCCGAGCAGGTCTGGCGGCAGGCGGACAAGTACGAGGTTCCGCGCGTCTGCTTCGTCAACAAGATGGACAAGCTCGGCGCGGACTTCTACTTCACCGTCCGCACCATCGAGGACCGCCTCGGGGCCAAGCCGCTGGTGATCCAGCTGCCGATCGGCGCGGAGAGCGACTTCGCCGGTGTCATCGACCTGGTGGAGATGCGCGCCCTGACCTGGCGCGGCGACGTCCAGAAGGGCGAGGACTACACCGTCGAGGAGATCCCGGCGGAGCTCGCCGACACGGTGGCCGAGTACCGGGAGAAGCTGCTCGACGCGGTCGCCGAGACCGACGACGACCTGATGGACGCCTACCTCGGTGGCGAGGAGCTGACGGTCGAGCAGATCAAGGCCGGTATCCGGAAGATCACCTGCGCCCGTGAGGCGTACCCGGTGCTGTGCGGGTCCGCGTTCAAGAACAAGGGCGTCCAGCCCATGCTCGACGCGGTCATCGACTACCTGCCCTCGCCGCTGGACGTCCCCGCGGTGCACGGGACGCTCCAGGACGGCGAGACGCACGTCGAGCGCAAGGCGAGCGTGGACGAGCCCTTCTCCGCGCTGGCGTTCAAGATCGCCGTGCACCCGTTCTTCGGCAAGCTGACCTACGTCCGGGTCTACTCCGGCAAGTTGGCCAGCGGCACCCAGGTGGTCAACGCCACCAAGGAGCGCAAGGAGCGCATCGGGAAGCTCTTCCAGATGCACTCCAACAAGGAGAACCCGGTCGACGAGGCCAGGGCGGGCCACATCTACGCGGTGATCGGTCTCAAGGAGACCACCACCGGTGACACGCTGGCCGACCCGCAGGCCCCGGTGGTCCTGGAGTCGATGACGTTCCCGGCTCCGGTCATCGAGGTCGCGATCGAGCCGAAGACCAAGAGCGACCAGGAGAAGCTCTCCACGGCGATCCAGAAGCTCGCCGAGGAGGACCCGACCTTCCAGGTCAAGCTCGACGAGGACACCGGCCAGACGATCATCAAGGGGATGGGCGAGCTCCACCTCGAGGTGCTGGTCAACCGGATGAAGAGCGACTTCAAGGTCGAGGCCAACATCGGCAAGCCGCAGGTGGCCTACCGGGAGACCATCCGGAAGACCATCGAGAAGTACGAGTACACCCACAAGAAGCAGACCGGTGGCTCCGGTCAGTTCGCGCGGGTCATCATCAAGCTCGAGCCGCTGCAGAGCACCGAGGGTGCCCTCTACGAGTTCGAGAACAAGGTGACCGGTGGCCGGGTCCCGAAGGAGTACATCCCCTCGGTCGACCAGGGCGCGCAGGACGCGATGCAGTACGGCGTCCTGGCCGGGTACCCGCTGGTGGGTGTGAAGCTCACGCTGCTCGACGGCGCCTACCACGAGGTCGACTCGTCGGAGATGGCGTTCAAGGTGGCCGGCTCGATGGCGTTGAAGGAGGCGGCCCGCTCCGCGAGCCCCGCCCTCCTCGAGCCGATGATGGCGGTGGAGGTGACGACGCCCGAGGACTACATGGGTGACGTCATCGGTGACCTGAACTCCCGCCGTGGGCAGATCCAGTCCATGGAAGAGCGCAGTGGCACTCGCGTCGTCAAGGCGCTCGTCCCGCTGTCGGAGATGTTCGGGTACGTGGGTGACCTGCGGTCGAAGACCCAGGGTCGCGCCAACTACTCGATGCAGTTCGACTCCTACGCCGAGGTTCCGCAGAACGTCGCGAAGGAGATCATCGCGAAGGCGACGGGCGAGTGATCCAGCCCACCTGAGCGGAGGTTCGCCACCGTCGCACGGCGGTGGCGGGCCATCGCACCACGGGCCGCTCAACCCGGGCGGCGACCGATCGAAACCGCCTGGCACTGACCACAGGTCGAACGGCGGGAAGCAAGAAGAAGTCCAGGAGGACAAACCAGTGGCGAAGGCCAAGTTCGAGCGGGACAAGCCGCACGTCAACATCGGAACCATTGGTCACGTCGACCACGGCAAGACCACCCTGACCGCGGCGATCACCAAGGTTCTGCACGACAAGTACCCGGAGCTGAACCCCTTCACGCCGTTCGACGAGATCGACAAGGCGCCGGAGGAGAAGCAGCGCGGTATCACGATCAACATCGCGCACGTCGAGTACCAGACCGAGAAGCGTCACTACGCGCACGTCGACGCCCCCGGTCACGCCGACTACATCAAGAACATGATCACCGGTGCCGCCCAGATGGACGGCGCGATCCTGGTGGTCGCGGCGACCGACGGCCCGATGCCGCAGACCCGTGAGCACGTGCTGCTGGCCCGTCAGGTGGGTGTGCCCTACATCCTCGTCGCGCTGAACAAGTCCGACATGGTGGACGACGAGGAGATCCTGGAGCTCGTCGAGCTCGAGGTCCGCGAGCTGCTCTCCTCGCAGGAGTTCCCCGGCGACGACGTCCCGGTCGTGCGCGTCTCCGCGCTGAAGGCGCTGGAGGGCGACGCCGAGTGGGGCGCCAAGCTCCTGGAGCTGATGGAGGCCGTCGACGAGAACGTGCCGGACCCGGTGCGTGAGGTCGAGAAGCCGTTCCTGATGCCCATCGAGGACGTCTTCACCATCACCGGTCGTGGAACGGTTGTCACCGGTCGTATCGAGCGCGGCCAGATCAACCTGAACGAGGAGGTGGAGGTGGTCGGCATCAAGGAGAAGTCCTTCAAGACCACCGTCACCAGCATCGAGATGTTCAAGAAGTTCCTCGACCAGGGCCAGGCCGGCGACAACGCCGCCCTGCTGCTCCGCGGTGTGAAGCGCGAGGAGGTCGAGCGGGGCCAGGTCGTGGTCAAGCCCGGCACGACCACGCCGCACAAGAAGTTCGAGGCGCAGGTCTACATCCTGTCCAAGGACGAGGGTGGCCGCCACACGCCGTTCTTCAACAACTACCGCCCGCAGTTCTACTTCCGGACCACGGACGTGACCGGCGTGGTGACCCTCCCCGAGGGCACCGAGATGGTGATGCCCGGTGACAGCACCAGCATCTCCGTCGAGCTGATCCAGCCCGTGGCCATGGACGAGGGTCTGCGGCTGGCGATCCGTGAGGGTGGCCGCACCGTCGGTGCCGGCCAGGTCACCAAGATCGTCGAGTGAGTCGTTGAGGAGGCGCGCTCCGTCAGGAGCGCGCCTCCCCCCGATTTGGGTGGCCACACCGTGGTGTGGCATCCTGTATGGGTTGCTCGCCCTGAGGGCGAGAGCCGGCGTCCCGAGCCAGATGGGAGCTTGGGTCGATTACGGATCGCCGCCGGGAGTTCTTCGCTGTGCGGAGGATGGCGGTGGCGATGGATCCCAACGACCAGAGCCGACGGGCAGGTCTGTGAGCATCGGGCGCGACACGCCCGACCGCGTGGACCGGTGACCGTGATGACTGGCCGTGTTTCCTCCGAGGTGGGGGCGCTGTCATGAGTCGGGACCAGGTCGGGGAGCAACGCGGCACACTCGCAGCGTTAGTCACATAGCGGCACGAGACTAGAGGAACGGCAAGCCATCATGGCGGGACAGAAGATCCGCATCCGGCTCAAGGCCTACGACCACGAGGCGATCGACGCGTCCGCGCGCAAGATCGTCGAGACTGTGACGCGCACCGGCGCTCGGGTCGTCGGACCGGTGCCGCTGCCCACCGAGAAGAACGTGTACTGCGTCATTCGCTCGCCGCACAAGTACAAGGACTCTCGCGAGCACTTCGAGATGCGTACGCACAAGCGTCTGATCGACATCCTCGACCCGTCGCCGAAGACGGTGGATGCGCTCATGCGTATCGACCTGCCGGCCAGCGTCGACGTCAACATTCAGTGATTTCGGGCGCGACGGATTCCAAGCGGCGGAGATGAACGAGACCCATGTCTGACAGGCAGATCAAGGGGATCCTGGGTACCAAGCTCGGTATGACCCAGGTCTTCGATGAGAACAACCGGATCGTGCCGGTGACGGTCGTGAAGGCCGACCCGAACGTGGTCACGCAGATCCGGACCCCGGAGAAGGACGGCTACTCGGCCGTGCAGCTCGGCTTCGGCGCGGTGGACCCGCGCAGGGTGACCAAGCCGCGCGCCGGTCAGTTCACCGCGGCCGGGGTGACCCCGCGCCGCCACCTGGTGGAGCTGCGGACGGCCGACGCCGGTGGCTACGAGGTCGGCCAGGAGGTGACGGCCGAGGTGTTCGACTCCGGCGTCCTGGTGGACGTCGTCGGCACCAGCAAGGGCAAGGGCACCGCGGGTGTGATGAAGCGGCACGGCTTCGCTGGCCTCGGCGCGAGCCACGGTACCCAGCGCAAGCACCGCTCGCCCGGCTCGATCGGTGGCTGTGCCACCCCGGGCCGCGTGTTCAAGGGTGTGCGGATGGCCGGCCGGATGGGCAACGTCCGGGTGACCACCCAGAACCTCAAGGTGCACCGCACCGACGTGGACGCCGGCCTGATTCTGATCAAGGGCGCCATTCCCGGCCCGAAGGGCGGACTGGTGCTGGTCAAGACCGCCGCGAAGGGTGGTGCCGTCTGATGAGCGCGAGCTCTGTTGAGATCAAGACCCCGGCCGGCGGGACCGACGGCTCGGTCGAGCTGCCCGCCGAGGTGTTCGACGCCCAGGCGAACGTGGCGTTGATGCACCAGGTCGTGGTGGCCCAGCAGGCCGCCGCGCGCCAGGGCACCCACTCCACCAGGACGCGTGGCGAGGTCGCCGGTGGTGGCCGCAAGCCCTACCGCCAGAAGGGCACCGGTCGGGCCCGCCAGGGTTCGGTGCGGGCTCCGCAGTTCGTCGGCGGTGGCACGGTGCACGGCCCGGTTCCGAGGGACTACTCCCAGCGGACCCCCAAGAAGATGAAGGCCGCCGCCCTGCGCGGCGCGCTGTCGGACCGCGCGCGGGCCGGCCAGGTCCACGTCGTGTCGGCCGTGGTGGCGGGCGACGCCCCGTCCACCAAGAGCGCCCGCAAGGTGCTGGAGGGCGTCACCTCCGCTCGCCGGGTGCTGGTCGTCCTCACCCGTGAGGACGTCCTCGGCTGGCAGAGCCTGCGCAACCTGACGAACGTGCACCTGATCGCACCGGACCAGCTGAACACGTACGACGTGCTGGTCAACGACGACGTGGTGTTCACCAAGGACGCGCTGTCGTCCTTCCTCGCCGGCCCCATCAGTGGCAAGGCGGTCAAGGCGACCGCCAGGTCCTCCGAGGTGGCCGAGTCCGGCGTCGGTGAGGCTGAAGAGGAGGCTGGGAAGTGATTTCCGACCCCCGCGACATTCTGGTCGCGCCGGTGATCTCCGAGAAGAGCTACGGGCTCCTCGAGGAGAAGAAGTACACCTTCGTGGTGTCGCCGAGCGCGAACAAGACCGAGATCAAGATCGCGGTCGAGAAGGTCTTCGGTGTGAAGGTCACCACGGTGAACACGCTCAACCGCAACGGCAAGCGCAAGCGCACCCGCACCGGGTTCGGCAAGCGCAAGGACACCAAGCGGGCGATCGTGACCCTGCACCCGGACAGCAAGCCGATCGAGATCTTCGGCGGCCCGGCCGCGTGAGGCGGCCGGATAGTCGAACCGGACTCTAGTGACTGAGGACTGCTGAGACATGGGCATCCGCAAGTACAAGCCGACGACGCCGGGCCGTCGTGGCGCCAGCGTGTCCGACTTCGCCGAGATCACTCGGTCGGAGCCGGAGAAGTCGCTGGTGCGCCCGCTGCACGGCCGCGGCGGCCGCAACGCGCACGGCAAGATCACCACCCGGCACAAGGGTGGCGGTCACAAGCGCGCCTACCGCCTGATCGACTTCCGCAGGGCGGACAAGGACGGCGTGCCGGCCAAGGTCGCGCACATCGAGTACGACCCCAACCGGACCGCGCGGATCGCGCTGCTGCACTACGCCGACGGCGAGAAGCGCTACATCATCGCCCCGGACAAGATCAAGCAGGGTGACCCGATCGAGAGCGGCGCTCGCGCCGACATCAAGCCGGGCAACAACCTGCCGCTGCGCAACATCCCGACGGGCACCGTGGTGCACGCGATCGAGCTCCGCCCCGGCGGTGGCGCGAAGATCGCCCGCTCCGCCGGTTCGCGGGTGCAGCTCGTGGCGAAGGACGGCCCCTACGCCCAGCTGCGGATGCCCTCCGGGGAGATCCGCAACGTGGACGTGCGCTGCCGCGCCACGGTGGGTGAGGTCGGGAACTCCGAGCACAGCAACATCAACTGGGGCAAGGCGGGCCGCAACCGCTGGCGGGGCAAGCGCCCCACCGTGCGTGGTGTCGTCATGAACCCGGTGGACCACCCGCACGGTGGTGGTGAGGGCAAGACCTCCGGTGGTCGCCACCCGGTCAACCCGAACGGCAAGCCCGAGGGCCGGACCCGCCGCCGCAAGCCGAGTGACAAGCTCATCGTCCGCCGCCGGCGCACCGGCAAGAAGCGCTGAGCAGGGAGGGAGTGAAGGATGCCACGCAGCCTGAAGAAGGGCCCGTTCGTTGACGACCACCTGCTCAAGAAGGTGGACGCGCTGAACGAGACCGGCAAGAAGACCGTCATCAAGACCTGGTCCCGCCGCTCGACGATCATCCCGGACATGTTGGGCCACACCTTCGCGGTGCACGACGGCCGCAAGCACGTCCCGGTGTTCGTCACCGAGTCGATGGTCGGGCACAAGTTGGGCGAGTTCGCCCCGACCCGGACCTTCAAGGGACACGTCAAGGAAGACCGCCGTTCGCGCCGCCGCTGAGGCGCCAACCGTGACACGGATGAACCAAGAGCAAGGGGTAACAGCGATGAACGCCCGAAAGGACGCCGCGGCGCCGGAAGACGCGGAGACGCCGTCGCGCGCCGTGGCGCGGGCCCGCTACGTCCGCGCGACGCCGATGAAGGTGCGCCGCGTGGTCGATCTCGTGAGGGGCCGCAACGCCCAGGAAGCTCTGGCCGTGCTGCAGTTCGCGCCGCAGGCGGCGAGTGAGCCGGTAGCGAAGGTGGTCGCGAGCGCGGTCGCCAACGCACAGAACAACCTGGATCTTGACCCGGACACGCTGTGGATCTCGACGATCTACGTGGATGAGGGGCCGACGCTGAAGCGGATTCGGCCGCGCGCCCAGGGGCGGGCGTACCGAGTCCGGAAGCGGACCAGCCACATCACCGTCGAGCTCGAGTCGCGGCCGAAGGCCGCGGCGGGTGCTCGCAAGTCCAGCGCGAAGGGAAGTGCCCGGTAGTGGGTCAGAAGATCAACCCGCACGGCTTCCGGCTGGGGATCACCACTGACTGGAAGTCCCGCTGGTACGCCGACAAGCAGTACTCCGAATACGTCGCCGAGGACGTGAAGATCCGCCGGATGCTCTCCAAGGGCATGGAGCGGGCCGGTATCGCCAAGGTGGACATCGAGCGGACCCGGGACCGGGTGCGCGTCGACATCCACACCGCGCGGCCGGGCATCGTCATCGGTCGTCGTGGCGCGGAGGCGGACCGCATCAGGACCGAGCTGGAGAAGCTCACCAAGAAGCAGATCCAGCTCAACGTCCTCGAGGTCAAGGGACCCGAGTCGGACGCCCAGCTGGTGGCCCAGGGGGTCGCCGAGCAGCTGTCCAACCGTGTCGCCTTCCGGCGTGCCATGCGCAAGGCGATCCAGTCGGCGATGCGCTCGCCGCAGGTCAAGGGCATCCGCGTCAAGGTGAGCGGCCGGCTCGGCGGTGCCGAGATGTCCCGTTCCGAGTTCTACCTCGAGGGTCGGGTGCCGCTGCACACGCTGCGCGCGGACATCGACTACGGCTTCTTCGAGGCGAAGACGACCTTCGGCCGCATCGGCGTCAAGGTGTGGATCTACCGAGGTGAGCTGGTCGGCGGGCTGAAGGCCCGCGAGGCCAACACCGAGTCCCGCCCGCCGCGCCGTGACCGCTCCGACCGCCCGAACCGCCGTCGTGGCGAGGGTGGGCAGCGGGGTGGCCGGGCCAAGGAGGCCGTGGCGGCTGGTGCCGGCGCGGCCGAGTCCACCCCGGCGGCGGCTGAGGCGCCCGCCGAGAAGACGGAGGGCTGAGAGATGCTCATCCCGCGCAAGGTCAAGTACCGCAAGCAGCATCGCCCGGTCCGCCGTGGCATGTCCAAGGGCGGGAACCAGGTCACCTTCGGTGAGTTCGGCATCCAGGCGCTGGAGCCGGCCTACGTGACCAACCGGCAGATCGAGTCCGCTCGTATCGCCATTACCCGGCACATCCGCCGTGGCGGCAAGGTCTGGATCAACATCTTCCCGGACCGTCCGCTGACGAAGAAGCCCGCCGAGACCCGGATGGGTTCCGGTAAGGGTTCCCCGGAGTACTGGGTGGCCAACGTGAAGCCCGGTCGGGTTCTGTTCGAGATGAACTACCCGAACGAGCCGGTGGCTCGTGAGGCCCTGCGCCGCGCGATCCACAAGCTCCCGATGAAGTGCCGGATCGTGACCCGTGAGGGTGGTGAGTTCTGATGGCAGCGGCTACCACGAGCGCGGCCGAGCTGCGTGAGCTCAGCCACACCGATCTGGTGCAGCGTCTGCGGGAGGCCAAGGAGGAGCTGTTCAACCTCCGTTTCCAGATGGCCACCGGCCAGCTCGAGAACAACCGTCGGCTGCGCGTCGTGCGGCACGACATCGCCAGGATCTACACGGTGATGCGTGAGCGTGAGCTGGGCCTCTCGGTGTCGCCGGAGCAGGACGAGGCCACGGATGAGGGTGCCGCATGAGTGAGAAGGACGTGAACGGCGCGGTGACTGACACCACTGGTGGCGACGCGCGCAACAGCCGCAAGGTGCGCGAGGGATACGTCGTGTCCGACAAGATGGACAAGACGATCGTGGTCCAGCTCGAGGACCGCAAGAAGCACGCGCTCTACGGCAAGGTCATGCGGCGCACCACCAAGGTGAAGGCGCACGACGAGCAGAACTCCGCGGGCGTGGGCGACCGCGTGCTGCTGATGGAGACCCGGCCGCTGTCGGCCACCAAGCGGTGGCGGCTGGCCGAGGTCCTGGAGAAGGCCAAGTAAGAGGCTCGAGGGCACCTGTGGTGTCCTTGGTCTGGACGGGTGGCGGCCCGACGGTGGTCGGGCCGCCCTCCGCATGAGGAGACCGCGTGCGTCGGGTCGGAAATCCGGCGCACAAGAAGCAGGTCAGGAGTAGACGTGATCCAGCAGGAGTCGCGGCTTCGGGTCGCCGACAACACGGGCGCCAGGGAGATCCTGTGCATCCGGGTTCTCGGCGGGTCCGGGCGGCGGTACGCGAGCATCGGCGACATCATCGTGGGCACGGTGAAGGAGGCCATCCCGGGCGCCAACGTCAAGCGTGGCGACGTGGTGAAGGCCGTCGTGGTGCGCACCGCCAAGGAGAAGCGCCGTCCGGACGGTTCCTACATCCGGTTCGACGAGAACGCGGCGGTCATCATCCGGAACGACAACGAGCCGCGTGGGACCCGCATCTTCGGCCCGGTCGGCCGGGAGCTCCGGGACAAGAAGTTCATGAAGATCATTTCGCTGGCGCCGGAGGTGCTCTGATGAAGGTGCACAAGGGCGACACCGTGGTGGTCATCGCCGGCAAGGACAAGGGCGCGAAGGGCAAGGTCATCCAGGCCTACCCGCACACCCAGCGCGTCCTGGTCGAAGGCGTGAACCGGATCAAGAAGCACACCAAGATCTCCCGTACCCAGCGTGGCGCGCAGTCCGGCGGCATCGTGACGCAGGAGGCCGCCATCCACGTGAGCAACGTGCAGGTGGTCGACTCCGACGGCAAGCCGGCGCGCGTGGGTTACCGCGAGGACGAGGACGGTCGGCGGGTGCGGATCTCCCGCAGGAACGGTAAGGACATCTGAGCATGACGACCGCAGAGAAGATCGTCCCCCGGCTGAAGGTCCGCTACCGCGAGGAGATCGTCCCCGGCCTGCGCGAGCAGTTCGACTACGGCAACCCGCACCAGATCCCCGGTGTGGTCAAGGTCGTCGTCAACATGGGCATCGGCGAGGCGGCCAGGGACGGCAAGCTGATCGAGGGCGCCGTGCGCGACCTCGCCAGCATCACCGGCCAGCGGCCCGAGGTCCGCCGGGCCCGCAAGTCCATCGCACAGTTCAAGCTCCGTGAGGGCATGCCGATCGGCGCCAGGGTCACCCTGCGCGGCGACCGGATGTGGGAGTTCCTTGACCGACTGCTGACGATCGCGCTGCCGCGTATCCGCGACTTCCGCGGTCTGTCGGACCGGCAGTTCGACGGCAAGGGCAACTACACGTTCGGCCTGAGCGAGCAGTCGATGTTCCACGAGATCGATCTCGACTCGATCGATCGTCCGCGGGGCATGGACATCACGGTCGTCACCTCGGCGATCAACGACGAGGAAGGCCGGGCGTTGCTGCGCCGGCTGGGCTTCCCGTTCAAGGAACGCTGAACCGACCGTCCGTCATCGCGACGTGAGCATCGAAGTTGAGGAGAACCGATGGCCAAGAAGGCGCTGATCGCGAAGGCGTCGCGCAAGCCGAAGTTCGCGGTGCGGGCCTACACCCGTTGCCAGCGCTGCGGGCGTCCGCACGCTGTGTACCGCAAGTTCGGCCTGTGCAGGGTGTGCCTTCGTGAGATGGCCCACCGCGGCGAACTGCCCGGTGTGCACAAGTCGAGCTGGTGAGGTCGCGGGCGCCGGAGTCGGCGCCCCGCCGCCAGTTCGCTGACCACTAGTTCGCTCAAGGCCCCGACGGGGAACCAGGGCGAGAAAGGTTGACCAGGTCACCATGACGATGACCGACCCGATCGCAGACTTCCTGACACGTCTGCGTAACGCCAGCTCGGCATACCACGACGAGGTCGTGCTGCCGCACTCCAAGCTGAAGGCCAACATCGCCGAGATCCTCAAGCGTGAGGGTTACGTCTCCGGCCACCGTGTCGAGGACGGCGAGAAGAGCCAGAACCTGGTCGTCGAGCTCAAGTACGGGCCGAACCGCGAGCGGAGCATCGCGGGCCTGCGGCGTGTATCGAAGCCCGGCCTTCGGGTGTACGCCAAGTCCACCACGCTGCCGCGCGTGCTCGGTGGTCTTGGTATCGCGATCATCTCGACCTCCGGCGGTCTGATGACCGACCGGCAGGCGGCCAAGCAGGGCGTGGGCGGGGAAGTCCTCGCCTACGTCTGGTGAGGAAGGGGGTAACGGCATGTCGCGCATTGGGAAGCTGCCGATCACCGTTCCCTCGGGTGTCGATGTCGCCATCGACGGCCGCACGGTGACGGTGAAGGGCCCGAAGGGTTCGCTCAGCCACACGCTGGTGGAACCCATCACGATCGATCGTGACGAGGATGGCTCCCTGCTGGTGAGCCGCCCCGACGACGAGCGGAAGAGCAGGTCGCTGCACGGGTTGTCGCGGACTCTCGTCAACAACCTGATCGTCGGCGTGAACCAGGGCTACGAGAAGAAGCTGGAGATCCACGGCGTCGGTTACCGCGTGACGCTCAAGGGCTCCGAACTGGAGTTCGCGCTCGGCTTCAGCCACCCGGTGAAGGTCGCGCCCCCGGAGGGTGTGACGTTCCAGGTGGAGAGCCCGACCAAGTTCTCCGTCCACGGCATCGACAAGCAGCGCGTGGGCGAGGTCGCGGCCAAGATCCGCAAGCTGCGGCGGCCGGACCCGTACAAGGGCAAGGGCGTGCGGTACGCGGGCGAGGTCATCCGCCGCAAGGTCGGAAAGACGGGTAAGTGATCATGAGCGAAAGCACTGCAACCACCGCCGCCAAGCGCAAGCCCGTCGGCAAGGACGTGTCGACCACGCGTCGGGTGGCCAGGGCCCGCCGGCACTTCCGTCTTCGGAAGAAGATCAGCGGTACGGCGGAGCGGCCGCGTCTTGTCGTGCACCGTTCCTCGCGGCACATCGTGGCCCAGGTGATCGACGACCTGGCTGGCCACACGCTGGCGTCCGCGTCGAGCCTCGAGGGCGACGTCCGCGCGCTGGACGGCGACAAGAAGGCCAGGGCGGCCAAGGTCGGCGAGCTGGTGGCGGCCCGCGCGAAGACCGCGGGCATCGGCACCGTCGTGTTCGACCGGGGCGGCTACGAGTACCACGGCCGGATCGCGGCCCTGGCCGACGCCGCGCGCGAGGCGGGGTTGGAGTTCTGAGAACCATGGACAGGATCGAGTTGAACGAGAGGGTCGTCTGATGCCAGGACGCACGCGTCGTGACGGCGGGTCGGAGCGCGGAGAGCGCCGCGACCGCCGGGACGGTGGCCGCGGCGGGGCGGCCCAGGAGAAGACCCCGCATCTTGAGCGCGTGGTCGCGATCAACCGCGTGGCCAAGGTCGTCAAGGGCGGTCGGCGTTTCAGCTTCACCGCGTTGGTGATCGTCGGTGACGGCGACGGCATGGTCGGTGTCGGTTACGGCAAGGCCAAGGAGGTGCCGGCAGCGATCGCCAAGGGCGTCGAGGAGGCCAAGAAGAGCTTCTTCCGCGTCCCGAGGATCGCCGGCACCATCACGCACCCCATCCAGGGCGAGGCGGCGGCCGGTGTCGTGCTGCTGCGCCCGGCGGCCCCCGGTACCGGTGTCATCGCCGGTGGTCCGGTGCGTGCCGTGCTGGAGTGCGCCGGTGTCCACGACGTGCTGAGCAAGTCGCTCGGCAGCGACAACGCGATCAACATCGTGCACGCGACGGTGGCCGCGCTGAAGGGCCTGCAGCGGCCGGAAGAGGTCGCGGCTCGCCGTGGCCTGCCGCTCGAGGACGTCGCGCCGGCCGGAATGCTGCGGGCCAGGGCCGGGCAGGGAGTGTGACATGGCGCAGCTCAAGGTGACCCAGGTGCGCAGCACCATCGGTAACAAGCAGAACCAGCGGGACTCGCTGCGGACGCTCGGGCTGCGGAAGATCCGCCAGTCCGTGGTCCGCGACGACAACCCCGAGGTTCGCGGTCTGATCAACACCGTCCGCCACCTGGTGACGGTGGAGGAGGTGAACTGAAGGTCATGACCATCAAGATTCACCACCTGCGGCCCGCGCCCGGTTCCAAGACCGCCAAGACCCGCGTCGGTCGTGGTGAGGGTTCCAAGGGCAAGACCGCGGGTCGTGGGACCAAGGGCACGAAGGCACGGAAGAACGTGCCCGCGGCCTTCGAGGGTGGGCAGATGCCGCTGCACATGCGGCTGCCCAAGCTCAAGGGCTTCAAGAACCGTTTCCGGGTGGAGTACCAGGTCGTCAACGTCTCGGACCTGGGGCGCCTCTTCCCGGAGGGTGGCACGGTGGGCATCGACGAACTCGTCGCCGCCGGCGCCGTCCGGAAGAACCAGTTGGTGAAGGTGCTGGGCACCGGCGACCTCGGCGGAGTCAAGCTGGACGTCACCGCCAACGCCTTCTCCAGCAGCGCGATCGAGAAGATCACCGCCGTCGGTGGGACGACCACCACGGTCTGATCGCGTCAGAGCACCGCGCGCGGCCCGCAGGGGAGTCCTCCCCTGCGGGCCGCGCGCGTTCTCGCCGTTCCGGGGGGTCCACGCCGGGGCCGAGCGGTGGGTGGGAGGGGTGGTGCAGGAGATCATCGGATCCGGTGACCGCCTCGCTGGGGCCGTCACCCGGTGTGGACCTCCTCGGGACGCGAACCCTGGTTCGAGGCCGCTTGTGACACGGAAGTGGGAGTCGGTGGGCGGGCCACTGGTACGAGTGGACGAAGGAGCACGCGACACCCCGCCGCTCGCCGTCCGCCCGGTGCGCGGAAACCGGCCGTAGATCGACAAGTTTCCCCGCAGCACTGGTGGTCAACCCCGGGCAGGCTGTTAGAGTCGTGCACGCTTCGTGTCAGCAGGCACGAGGCCGGTTGCCTGCGCGGCAGGCCGCAATGCTGCCGGCATCCGCCGGCCACGAAGATCGTCGGTCGGAGAGGCCGACGACGCCGAGGAGGTCACGCGTGCTCAGCGCCTTCCGCGCGGCTCTCACGACGCCGGACCTGCGCAAGAAGATCCTGTTCACCCTCGGGATCGTCGCGGTGTACCGGCTCGGGGCCAACGTTCCGTCGCCTGGTGTCTCCTCGCCCAACATCCGGCAGTGCCTCGAACTCATCGAGAACAGCGGCAGCGCGAACATCTACTCGCTGCTGAACCTGTTCAGCGGTGGCGCCCTGCTCCAGCTCTCGCTGTTCGCGCTGGGCATCATGCCCTACATCACCGCGAGCATCATCGTGAACCTGCTCGGGGTGGTCATCCCCAGGTTCGAGCAGCTGCGCAAGGAGGGCCAGTCCGGCCAGGCGAAGCTGACGCAGTACACGCGGTACCTCGCGATGGCCTTCGCCGTCCTGCAGGCCACCACGTTCGTGGCGCTCGCCCGGTCGGGCCAGCTGTTCGGCAACTGCCCGCACCAGGTCATCCCGGACGGGTCGGTCTTCAACCTCGTCGTCATCGTCATCGTGATGACGGCCGGCACCGCCCTGGTCATGTGGTTCGGCGAGATGGTCACCGAGCGCGGCGTCGGCAACGGCATGTCGCTGCTGATCTTCTGCTCCATCGCGGCCCGGATCCCGGCCGAGGGCAGCAGCATCCTCCAGACCCAGGGCGGCGTGGTCTTCACCGTCGTCTGCATCTTCGCGCTGGCCATCATCGTGGCGGTCTGCTTCGTCGAGCAGGCCCAGCGCCGGATCCCGGTGCAGTACGCGAAGCGGATGGTCGGGCGGCGGATGTACGGCGGCACCTCGACCTACCTGCCGTTGAAGGTGAACCAGGCCGGCGTCATCCCGGTGATCTTCGGTTCCTCCCTGCTCTACCTGCCGCAGTTGATGTCGCAGCTCGTCGGTGACGGCACCGGGTGGCTGAACAGGTTCATCGACGACTACATCGTTCCCCAGTCGAGCTGGGTGCACATCCTCCTGTTCTTCGCGCTGATCATCTTCTTCACCTACTTCTACGTGTCCATCACGTTTAACCCGGACGAGCGGGCCGACGAGATGAAGAAGTTCGGTGGCTTCGTCCCGGGGATCCGCCCGGGCCGCCCGACGGCGGAGTACCTGAGCTTCGTGTTGAGCAGGATCACGCTGCCCGGCTCCATCTACCTGGGTATCGTCGCGGTGCTGCCGAACTTCTTCTTGAGCATCACCGAGGAAGGCGCGAACCAGAACTTCCCGTTCGGCGGTACCGCGGTGCTGATCATGGTGAGCGTCGGTCTTGACACCATGAAGCAGGTGGAGAGCCAGCTCATGCAGCGAAACTACGAAGGGTTCCTCCGGTAGTGCGACTCGTCTTGGTAGGCCCGCCCGGAGCGGGCAAGGGCACGCAGGCAGCCGTCCTCAGCGCGAAGCTGGGCGTCCCCCACGTCTCCACGGGGGACCTGTTCCGCGCGAACATCAGCCAGCGGACGCCGCTGGGGGAGGAGGCCAAGCGCTACCTGGACGAGGGCCAGCTCGTCCCGGACGAGGTCACCAACGGCATGGTCCGGGACCGGCTGCGCCAGGAGGACGCGGTGGGCGGCTTCCTGCTGGACGGGTTCCCCCGCACGGTGGGCCAGGCCGAGGTGCTCACCGAGTTCCTCGGCGGGCAGGGCCACCAGCTGGACGCGGTCCTGGAGTTCCAGGTGCCGGAGGACGAGGTCGTCACCAGGATGTTGGCCCGGGGCCGTGCGGACGACACCGAGGACGTGATCCGGACCCGCCTCGCGGCCTACCGGGGGAGCACGGCCCCGGTGCTGGACTACTACCGGCCGAAGGTCGTGGGGATCGACGCGTTGGGATCCATCGAGGAGATCACCGGGCGGGCGCTGCGGGCGCTCGGGGTGACGGGCTCCTGACGGCGGGGCCGGTCCCGACCGCGGGACCGGCCGCTTCCATGACCGAGTGGTGCCGCCCGACGAGGTCGGGCGGCACGAGTGCGAAGAGTGCGGGGGCCGAGACGTGCTGAAGCGAAGCCGGGGAATCCAGCTCAAGTCGCGTGGCGAGCTGGAGGCGATGCGAGCGGCGGGACTGGTGGTCGCCGGCGCGTTGGCCGCGGTGCGGGCGGCGGTCCGCCCCGGTGCCAGCACCGCCGAACTCGACGAGATCGCCGAGACCCACATCCGGGAGGCTGGCGCCGTCCCGTCCTTCAAGGGCTACCACGGCTTCACCGGCTCGATCTGCGCCTCGGTGAACGAGCAGGTCGTGCACGGCATCCCCACCACCACGCGGGTGCTGGCGGAGGGTGACCTCATCTCCGTCGACTGCGGGGCGATCCTCGAGGGCTGGCACGGCGACTCGGCGGTGACGGTGCCGGTGGGCCAGGCGTCCGAGGCCGACCTCCGGTTGTCCGAGGCGACCCGGTTGTCCATGCTCGCGGGCATCGCCGCCTGCCGCCCGGGGAAGCGGTTGACCGACATCTCGCACGCGATCGAGCTGGAGACCCTGCGGGTGCAGGAGGAGCACGGCGTCGAGTACGGGATCGTCGCGAACTTCGGTGGGCACGGCATCGGCACCGAGATGCACATGGAGCCCTACATCCCCAACTACGGGAAGCCCGGTCGGGGACCCAAGCTCCGGGAGGGGATGGCGCTGGCCATCGAACCGATGTTGACCCTCGGCACGGACGACACCCGTGAACTGTCGGACGGGTGGACGGTGGTCACAGCCGACGGGACCCGGGCGGCGCACTGGGAGCACACGGTCGCGCTGACCTCCGACGGGCCGTGGGTGTTGACGGCGCCGGCCGAGGACTGATCGGCCCACGACGACCGGTTGCGATTCGAGCACCGAGTTCCGCGAACCGCTCCCGGTCGACTCGCGGATGCGGAAGGATGTCAGCGTGAGCGAGCCTATTCGTGCCGACGCCATGCGCGCGTCCGACGCTGACCGCAAGCGGATCCAGGACCAGTTGCACTGGGCGCACGCCGAGGGCCTGCTCGATC
Source organism: Actinoalloteichus caeruleus (assembly GCF_049311605.1). NCBI lineage: Bacteria > Bacillati > Actinomycetota > Actinomycetes > Pseudonocardiales > Pseudonocardiaceae > Actinoalloteichus > Actinoalloteichus caeruleus. Next base: position 5,661,401 of record NZ_CP186005.1, on the reverse strand, counting down.
TGTCCGAGTTCGACAGCCGGGTGCGCTCCGCGTGGGACGCGAAGACCACCGGCGAGTTGGACCGGGTCGTCGCGGATCTGCCGTTGCCCCGCCCCAAGGGCCGGCGCCGGGTGTTCGCCCCCGGCGCGGGTGGCACCGCGATGCGGGTGCTGACGACGATCTGGCTGAGCGCCTCGGTGGCGAACATCGTCATCTGGGGCCTGCTCTACATGACGGGCACCGCGGTCTACCCGTGGTGGGTGTGGGTGGCGGTGCCTCCCGGCGCGGTGCTCGGTGCCCTCTACGCCAGCGGGATCGGCCGCCCCCGCAGTTCCTGAGGCCGAGACGCGCCCCGCCCAACCCCGCCGTGGCCTCCTCGGCCGGAGGTGCCGCTTGGCCGGGGCGTCACGACCGGGTGCGGCGCCCGCGCCGAGGGCCGCCGCCAGGTGCGCACCAGCGGGTGCCGGCCCGGGTGGCCGGCCGGAACAGTGCCACCGCGGTCGCCTCCCACGTACGATGGGCGCACGCGTCTGGTCGCCCCGGGAGGTTGGTGACCCGGTAGTGGCACGGCGGGCGCGTTCCCTGGGGAGGGTGGAGTGGGCGAGCCGGTTTCCTGGAGCGAGATGCGGGCCTCGGACGGCGACCGCCAGCGGGTCGCGGAGCGCCTGGGCGCGGCGCAGGCGGACGGCCGGCTGAGCATGTCGGAGTACGACACCCGCCTGCGGGACGCGCTGGCGGCCAGGACGTACGGGGAGCTGGACCGGCTCACGAAGGACCTGCCGGACCCGACTGGTGGCGCCGCGACCCCGGAGGAGCCGGGTCAGGGCCTGGCGGATCAGCGCGGCGGGGATGTCGCCGAGCGGACCAGCGGGTGCCCGGCCACCCCGCCGAAGTCCGACCTGAGGCGCGCCGCCGAGGCGTGGGCCTCCGTCAGCGCCATCACCTTCACCATCTGGCTCATCGGTTTCGTGACCGGCGGGGGCGCCTCGAACCCGTGGTGGTTGTGGGTGGCGGGCCCGTGGGGAGCGGTGATCCTCGTCATGGCGCTGAGCGGGGCGGGAAAGCGGTACTCGAACTGACGCCGGCACCCCCGTGGCCGGGCCGTGCCGTGCCCCAGGTGGAGCTGACCTGCGCGAAGGGCTACACTGGCTCAACGGCGCACTCCTCGCGCTGACTCCATCGTGCCGTGTGTCGTGCGGCAGGCCGGTTCTCGACGGGCCTGGGGCGGCACTCCCCTTTCGGTGTGATCGACGGTTCCGTCGGTGCGCGTCCGAGTGGCGCGGGAAGCAGTGCGAGTGGTCCGCCGGCATCGGGAGACCGCGTTCGTCCTGGTCATCCCGGTGTGACCGCCAAATGACACCGTCACGAAACGCGGAGGACATGGGCAAGAAAGACGGGGCCATCGAGGTCGAAGGTCGCGTAGTCGAGCCGCTCCCCAACGCGATGTTCCGAGTCGAGCTGGAGAACGGCCACAAAGTCCTGGCCCACATCAGCGGCAAGATGCGGCAGCACTACATCCGCATCCTGCCCGAGGACAGGGTAGTCGTGGAGCTGTCGCCCTACGACCTGTCCCGTGGGCGCATCGTCTACCGCTACAAGTGACCTCCACGGTGCCCGGGCTGGTCCCGGGCACGCGTCCGAGCAGGAGAGCACGACCGTGAAGGTCCAGCCAAGCGTCAAGAAGATCTGCGACAAGTGCCAGGTGATTCGCCGTCACGGGCGGGTCCTGGTGATCTGCGACAACCAGCGTCACAAGCAGCGTCAGGGCTGAGCACCGCCTGACGTGGTGACCGTCGCGTTGTGACGCTTGTCGCGGAGCAGACGACGAGAGAAGAACACATCTCCTCCGACCTGTCGTGCGTGGAGCACGGCTGACCCCCGGACTCCGGGCCGGGGCCCGGGCCGCACTCGCGGCCGCGGGGCGGCGGAGGAGCAGACCTGGAGCGAAGAGACAAAGGAGAACGCGCCGGATGGCACGTGTCGCTGGCGTCGATCTTCCCCGCGACAAGCGGATGGAGATCGCGTTGACCTACATCTACGGCATCGGCCGTACCCGCTCGAAGGAGTTGCTGGCAGCCACCGGGATCAGCCCGGACATGCGGACCGGCGACCTGACCGACGACGACGTGGTGCGTCTGCGGGACCAGATCGAGAACAACTACAAGGTTGAGGGTGACCTCCGCCGCGAGGTGGCCGCCGACATCCGCCGCAAGGTCGAGATCGGCTGCTACGAGGGGCTTCGGCACCGTCGCAGGCTGCCGGTGCGTGGTCAGCGGACCAAGACCAACGCCCGGACCCGCAAGGGCCCGAAGAAGACCGTGGCCGGCAAGAAGAAGGCCGGGCGCAAGTAACCCCTCGCGCGCACTGAGGAGAAGACGAGAGACATGCCACCCAAGACCCGTGGCGCCGGGGTCAAGAAGGTCCGGCGCAAGGAAAAGAAGAATGTCGCGCACGGTCACGCGCACATCAAGAGCACCTTCAACAACACGATCGTGTCGATCACCGATCCGTCCGGCGCGGTGATCGCCTGGGCCTCGGCCGGTCACGTCGGTTTCAAGGGCTCCCGCAAGTCCACCCCGTTCGCCGCGCAGATGGCGGCGGAGAACGCCGCCCGCAAGGCGTCGGAGCACGGCATGCGCAAGGTTGACGTGTTCGTCAAGGGCCCCGGTTCCGGCCGGGAGACCGCGATCCGGTCGCTGCAGGCCGCCGGGCTCGAAGTTGGCAACATCCAGGACGTGACCCCGCAGCCACACAACGGTTGCCGGCCGCCCAAGCGGCGCCGGGTCTGAGGCGCGGGGAGGAGTAAGAACAGATGGCACGCTACACCGGACCCGCGACTCGCAAGTCCCGTCGTCTCAAGGTTGACCTGGTCGGCGGCGACCAGGCCTTCGAGCGCCGCCCCTACCCGCCCGGCCAGCACGGCCGCGCGCGGATCAAGGAGAGCGAGTACCTGCTCCAGCTCCAGGAGAAGCAGAAGGCTCGCTTCACCTACGGGGTCCTGGAGCGCCAGTTCCGCCGTTACTACGAGGAGGCCTCGCGCCGCCAGGGCAAGACGGGTGAGAACCTGCTCCAGCTCCTGGAGGCCCGGCTCGACAACGTGATCTACCGCTCGGGTCTGGCCAGGACCCGGCGTCAGGCGCGTCAGCTCGTCAGCCACGGTCACTTCCTGGTGAACGGCGAGAAGGTGAACATCCCCAGCTTCCAGGTGTCGCGGTTCGACATCATCGACGTGAAGCCGAAGTCGCTGGGCACCACGCCGTTCATCATCGCCAAGGAGACCCTCGGCGACCGGCCCACCCCGGCCTGGCTCCAGGTCGTGCCGTCCACGCTGCGGGTGCTGGTGCACCAGCTGCCGGAGCGGGCACAGATCAACACGCCGGTCCAGGAACAGCTGATCGTCGAGTTCTACTCGAAGAACTGAGGCCTCCACTGGCGAACGGTGGCCGTGCTGGACGCACGGTCACCGTGGTGGATCGACCAGACCGTGGCGATCCACATCCACTCGGCGTCAAATAGCGGGCGCCGCTGGGAAAGGACAAGACGAAGTGCTCATCTCGCAACGACCGACACTGACCGAGGAGACGGTCTCCGAGACCCGTTCCCGGTTCGTCATCGAGCCGCTTGAGCCCGGCTTCGGCTACACGCTCGGTAACTCGCTGCGGCGGACGCTGCTGTCCTCGATTCCGGGGGCCGCGGTCACCAGCATCCGCATCGACGGTGTCCTGCACGAGTTCACCACGATTCCCGGGGTGAAGGAGGACGTCACCGACGTCATCCTGAACCTCAAGGAGCTCGTGGTGAGTTCGGAGGAGGACGAGCCGGTGACCATGTACCTGCGCAAGCAGGGACCTGGTCCGGTCACCGCCGGGGACATCGTTCCCCCGGCCGGTGTCACCGTGCACACCCCCGACCTGCACATCGCCACTCTCAACGGCAAGGGCAAGCTCGAGATCGAGCTGGTCGTGGAGCGCGGTCGCGGTTACGTCCCCGCCGTGCAGAACAAGCAGGCCGGCGCGGAGATCGGCCGGATCCCGGTCGACTCCATCTACTCGCCGGTGCTGAAGGTGACCTACAAGGTCGAGGCGACCCGTGTCGAGCAGCGGACCGACTTCGACAAGCTGACTCTCGACATCGAGACGAAGCCGTCGATCACGCCGCGTGACGCGGTGGCGTCCGCCGGCAAGACGCTGGTGGAGCTGTTCGGGCTGGCCCGGGAGCTGAACTCGGACGCCGAGGGCATCGAGATCGGCCCGTCTCCTTCCGAGGCGGACACCATCGCGGCCTTCGCGATGCCGATCGAGGACCTCGACCTCACGGTGCGTTCCTACAACTGCCTCAAGCGGGAAGGGATTCACACCGTCGGCGAGCTGGTCTCGCGCAGCGAGGCCGACCTGCTCGACATTCGCAACTTCGGGGCGAAGTCGATCGACGAGGTCAAGATGAAGCTGGCCGGCCTTGGCCTGGCGCTCAAGGACAGCCCGCCCGGGTTCGACCCCTCCGCCGCCGCCGCCGACTACCCCAGCGAGGGGTGGTCCAGCAACGGCGACGGTGGTGACGGTCACGACGACGGTCAGGACTACGCAGAGACTGAGCAGCTCTGATCCACCGCCCGCTCTCCCGAGCGCGGTGGATGCGAGGACGCAACCGAGGAGCAACCGATGCCCACCCCAACCAAGGGTCGCCGTCTCGGCGGGTCCCCGGCCCATGAGCGGCTGATGATGGCCAACCTGGCCACGTCGCTGTTCACGCACGGCCGGATCAAGACCACCCAGGCGAAGGCGAAACGGCTCCGGCCGTTCGCCGAGCGGCTGATCAGCAAGGCCAAGCGCGGTGACCTGCACAACCGCCGTGAGGTGCTGCGGGTCATCCGGGACAAGGATGTGCTGCACAAGCTGTTCGCCGAGATCGGCCCCTTCTTCGGCGACCGCGACGGCGGTTACACCCGGATCATCAAGGCGATGCCCCGCAAGGGTGACAACGCCCCGATGGCCGTCATCGAGCTGGTGAACGAGAAGACGGTCACCGCGGAGGCCGAGGCCGCCCGGAAGACCACCTTCGCCGACAGCACGGCGTCCGAGGCCGAGGAGACCAAGGCCGAGGACACCACGACGGAGGCTCCCGCCGAGGAGACCAAGGCGGAGGCCCCCGCCGAGGACACCGCGGCCGAGGCCGACGAGGCCAAGGCCTCCGAGGCGGAGGACAAGTCCGACGAGAAGAAGGACTGAGTCCTGAGCCACCCGACACCACCGAGCGAGCCCGCCACTCCCGCACAGGGTGGCGGGCTCGCTCGCGTGCGCCTCGACATCAGCTACGACGGCGGGGAGTTCTCCGGCTGGGCTCGGCAGCCCGGCCGCCGCACCGTGTGCGGGGTGCTGGAGGACTCGCTGTCGATGATCCTTCGGCTCGACGTGCGATTGACCGTGGCGGGCCGGACCGACGCCGGCGTTCACGCCACCGGCCAGGTCGCCCACTGCGACCTGCCGGCGGAGGTCGATCCCGGCCAGCTGGCGCGGCGGGTCAACCGGCTGTTGCCGCCGGACGTGCGCGTGCTGGGCGCCCGTGCCGTCTCGCCCGACTTCGACGCGCGGTTCTCCGCGCTGTGCCGGCACTACGTGTACCGCCTGACCGACTCGCCCGTCGGCGGTGACCCCCTGACCCGCCGGCACGTGCTCGCCTGGACCCGCCCGTTGGACGTGGCCGCGATGAACGAGGCGTCGGCGCGGCTGCTCGGGGAACACGACTTCGCCGCCTACTGCCGGCGGCGGGAGGGCGCTACCACCGTCCGCGCCCTGCAACGTCTCCGGTGGGACCGGTTGGGAGGACCGGGGACCGCCGCGCACCACCTGATCGAGGTCAGGGTGAGTGCGGACGCCTTCTGTCACTCGATGGTGCGAAGCCTGGTCGGCGCGTTGCTGGCGGTTGGTGACGGTCGCAGGGCGGTGGAGTGGCCCGGCGCGCTGTTGTCCCGGTCCAGCCGTGTCGACGACGTCGTGGTGGCGCCCGCGCACGGGTTGGCGTTGACCGGGGTCGACTACCCGGACGACGCCGAACTGGCGGCGCGCGCGGAACGGACCCGTCGGCTGCGGGTGCCGGGACAGGCCACCTCCCCGGGCTGAGCGCCGCCCTCCGCGTCCCTCCTGGTCGCCGTCCACCCGGTGCGGGGCGGTCCTCCCGGAACGGTTCGGCGGGCGCCCGGCCCGGTCGCCCGGCCCGGTCGCCCGTTCGCCGAGGCGCCACGCGCTCCTCCGCGGCGATGTCCGATTTCTTTGACCGCTCCCGTGCTGTGCTCGGCGCAGGCGGTGATGCGTCCTTCAGAGGTACTTCGCCGGTGGAATCCGAATAGTGTCAGATCCAGGTTGACCCGCCGTTCGTCCTGCTCAGGGCGGGTGTGGTCGTGCCGGTCGTCCGGCGCTCCCACCAACCGGCGGTTCTCCCCGGCCCGTTGGCCGGCGGCGCCGTCGCCGTTTCAGTCCCTCTCTCCCGCCGGTCGGCCGTTCCGGTCGACCGTCCCGCACGTACGAAGGAGATGACTGATGAGACCTGTTCGCCTGACCGGCCTGGTCGCCACCGCTGCCGTGGTGACCGCGACCCTCACCGGAGTGGGGGCCGCCTCCGCCGGAGAACGCCCCGCCGATGGCCCCGACCGCCAGGACTACTCGCCCGGCCTGCTGACGAGCATGGCCGAGGAGTTCGGCATCACCCCGCTCGAGGCGGAGACGCGGCTGGGTCAGGAGTTCGCCGCGATGGACGCGGTGGACCCGGCGGAGGAGGCCGCCGGCTCCGCCTACGCGGGGGCCTGGTTCGACGCCGAGCGAGGGGCGCTGGTCGTGGGCGTGACCGATGCCGGGGCCGCCGACGCCGTCCGAGCGGCGGCCGAGGTGGACGTCGAGGTCGTCGAGCACAGCGCCGCCGTCCTCGACGGGGTGGTGGCCGAGTTGAACGCCGTCGCGGAGGAGGAGGCTCCGCCGGCGGACGTGACCAGTTGGTACGTCGACCCGGCCGCGAACGAGGTCGTCGTCACCGTCCTCGCCGGCGCCGACGACTCGACAACCGCCGCCTTCCTCGCCGAGGCGCGGGCCCTGGGGCCGGTCACGGTGACCGAGGTGAGCGAGCGGCCCGAGACCTTCGCGGCGGGCACGGTGGGCGGTGACCCCTACTACATCAACAGCAACACCCGTTGTTCGATCGGGTTCTCCGTGCACGGTGGTTTCGTGACGGCCGGGCACTGCGGTGGCGCGGGCAGCACCGTGCACGGGTGGGACTGGTCGCTGATGGGCAACGTCGCGGCCGCGAGCTTCCCCGGCAACGACCACGGTTGGGTTCGCATCGGTCACGGCTGGTGGACCGAGCCGGTGGTCCTCGGCTGGGGAACCGTGCACGACGTCCTCGTGCGGGGTTCCTCGGTGGCGCCCGTCGGGTCCTCGATCTGCCGCTCGGGATCGACGACCGGCTGGCGGTGCGGCACCGTGGAGGCGTTGAACGTGACGGTGAACTACCAGCAGGGGCCGGTCTACGGAACGACGCAGACCAGTGCCTGCGCGCAGGGTGGTGACTCCGGTGGCTCCTTCATCACCGGAGACCAGGCGCAGGGCGTCACCTCCGGCGGTTCTGGCAACTGCGCGACCGGCGGTCGGACCTTCTTCGCGCCGGTGAACCCGATCCTGTCCGCCTATGGCCTCTCCCTCGTGCTGGCCTGATCGTCGGGGCGACCGGCGACCTCGGTCTCCGGCGTGACCGGGTCGGTCGCGGCGTCGACCCCGGCTACCGGGGTGGTTGGCGGGTCCTCGCGACCCGCCAACCGCGCGTCTGGGACCAGCAACGCGACCAGGAACGCCAGGACCGCGGCCACCGCGCCCACCAGGAAGGCGGTGGCGGCGGCCGAGGCGAAGGCCGCCAGCACGGGGGCGGCCAGCACCGGGTCCACGGTGGCCAGGAACTCCGTGTTGTCCAGGTCGAGCAGCAGCCGGCCGTCCTCGGTCACCGCGTCGAGCACTGGGCGGTTGTCCGGGTCCCCGGTGACGGCTGGCTCGGTGAGGTGCCGGGCGAAGTCCGGGTCGGCGCGCGCTGCCGCGAACGAGTCCTCCAGCCTTCCGCCGACCAGCCCGAAGAGGACCGAGAGCAGGACGGCCGTTCCGGCGGAACCCCCGATCTGGCGGAAGAAGTGGCTGGAGGAGGTGGCGGACCCGAGATCCGCCCGTGGCGCGCCGATCTGCACGATGAGCGTGAGCGTCTGCATGGCGACACCGACGCCGACGCCGAGGAGCAGCGCGTGGAGGCCGACCAGGGCGAGGGGGGTGTCGGTGCGCACCGTGCTCAGCAGCGCCAGCGCGAGGGCGCTGGTCGCGGAGCCGAACACGGCGAAGCGGCGTACCCGGCCCGTCGCGGTGATCAGGTGTCCCACGATGATCGTGGCCACCACGTTCCCGAGTGTCTGGGGGAGGAGCAGCAGCCCGGCGACCATCGCCGAGTGACCCCGCACGATCTGGAGGTAGAGGGGAAGCACGGCGAGGCTCCCGAACATCGCCATGCCCACCAGGACGTTGAGCACGTTGCCCAGGACGAAGGTGCGGATGCGGAAGAGGTGCGGTGGCAGGAGCGCGACGTCGCGGGAGCGTCGTTCCACCAGGACGAAGGCGAGGAGGCCGAACCCGGCCACCAGGTACAGCAGGACGGACGTGGGGGAGCCCCACCCCCACTCCCGTCCGTGGGAGGCGACGGTGAGCAGGGGGACGACGGCCACCACCAGGGCCACCGCGCCGAGGTAGTCCACCCGTCCGCCACCGCCGGGAACGGGTAGGTCGAGCACCCGGTGGACGACGAGGACGGCGACGATCCCGATGGGCACGTTGATGAGGAAGATCCATCGCCATCCCGCGAGGCCGAGGAAGTCCGGGGCACCCGCGAAGAGGCCGCCGACCACGGGGCCGAGCAGGCTGGCCGACCCGAAGACCGCCATGAAGTAGGCCTGGTACCGGCCCCGTTCCCTGGGGGGCACCAGGTCGGAGACGATGACGAACGCCAGGGAGAACAGCCCGCCTCCGCCGAGCCCCTGCACGGCGCGGAAGGCGGCCAGCTGGGGCATGGAGGCGGCCAGGCCGCAGAGCAGCGAACCGAGCAGGAAGATGCCGATGGCCGCGAGGTAGACCGGTCGGCGTCCGTAGAGGTCCGACAGCTTGCCGTACAGCGGGGTGGCGACGGTGGCGGTGACGAGGTAGGCGGTGGTCGCCCACGCCTGGATCGTCTGACCGTGCAGCTCGTCGGCGATGGTGCGCATCGCGGTCGCCACCACGGTCTGGTCCAGCGCGGACAGGAACATCCCGATCAGCAGGCCGGAGAGCACCCGCAACACCTGGCGGTGGTCGTACTGGTGCCCTGGTCGCGGGCTGGTGGCGGGTCGCGCCGTGTCGGCCACGCGCTCACACCTCCTTCCGGTCCGGTTCGGGCTGACGGAGTGGGTGGCGCTCGTCACGTCTCCCGAGCGGCACCCCTCACCGTCGGGCTGCCCGCCCCGCCGTGGTGCCCGGTTCCGATGGCGCGGCGGTGCTGGAGGGACCCGGGCGCCGGGCTGCCCGGATGGCGGGGACGCCCGAGGGAACGCACCGACCAACCAGCCCTGGTCCAGTGATCCCGGTCGAGGGTGTTCCTGGCGTCGAGCAGCGTCGGCCGGCGCACGAGGCGCCGCAGCCGGTCCGGGTCGAGCGCCGCGTACTCGGGCCACTCGGTGAGGTGCAGGACGATGTCGGCCCCGGTCGCCGCCTCGTACGCGGAGTCCGCGTAGTCGACCGTGGGCAGCTCCCGTCGCGCGTTGGTCAACGCGTGCGGGTCGTGCACCGCGACCCGGGCTCCGTGCAGGTGCAGATCGGCGGCGACGGTGAGCGCGGGCGAGTCGCGGACGTCGTCCGAGTGGGGTTTGAAGGCCGCTCCCAGCACGGCGACCCTGGCGTCGGTGACCTCCCCACCCAGCTCCTCGCGCACGAGGGCGACGGTCCGGCTCCGGCGCTCCACGTTGATCTGGTCGACCGCCTGGAGCAGTTCCACCCCCCGGCCCGCTCCGAGCTGCTCGGCGCGGGCCGTGAACGCCCGGAGGTCCTTCGGCAGGCACCCGCCCCCGTAACCCAGTCCCGCCCCGAGGAAGCGGTCGCCGATGCGGGGGTCGAGCCCGAGGGCGCGGGTGAGGGGGACGACGTCGGCTCCGCTGGCCTCGCAGACGTCGGCGACGAGGTTGACGAAGGACAGCCGGGTGGCGAGGTACGCGTTGGCCGCGACCTTCACCAACTCCGCGGTCGGGAGGTCGCAGACCACGACGGGAGTCGCCGGGCGTTCGGGGGTGTCGGCCAGCAGCGGCGCGTACACGCGACGCAGCGCCCGTTCCGCCACGTCGTCGGTGACGCCGAAGACGAGGCGGTCGGGTCGAAGGGTGTCCTGGATCCCGTGGCCCTCGCGCAGGAACTCCGGGTTCCAGGCGAGCCTGGCGTGCTCACCGACGGGGGACAGCTCGGCGAGGCGGCGGGCGAGCGGTTCGGCGGTCCCGACGGGGACCGTCGACTTGCCGACCACGAGGCACGGACGCGTGAGCAGGGGACCCAGCATCTCGATCACGGTGACGACCTGGGACAGGTCCGCCCCGTACCCGCGGGGGAGTTCCGGGGTGCCCACGCACACGAAGTGCGTGTCACCGAACTCGGCCGCCAGTGCGAGGGAGGTGGTGAACCGGAGTCGTCCCTCCGCGACCTGCGTGGAGAGCAACTCGGGCAGCCCCGGTTCGTGGAAGGGCACCTCGCCGCGGCCGAGCCGGTCGACCCGCTCGGAGTCGACGTCGACGCCGAGGACCTGGAAGCCGAGTGCCGCCATGCAGGCGGCGTGGGTGGCGCCGAGGTAACCGGCGCCGATCACGGTGATCCGGGGTGGCTGGCCCTGGTCGTCGGGCGGTGTGCTGGTGCGCGTCACGCCCTCACCCCCTGCCGGCGCCGACGGCGGTGTCGGCCTGGTCGGCGGCGTGGACCTGACCGGCCCCGGCTGCGATCTCCTCGAGGCGGCGGACGACCTGGTCGACGTGGGGTAGCGCCAGCATCTCCCGCTGCGCGGCTCGCACCGTGCCGGTGGTGGTGCGGTCGGTGAGGAGGTCGGAACAGGCGGAGGCGACGCCGTCGGCGGTCTGCTCGACCACGTGGCGACCGAGACCGAGTTCCGCGACGCGGTCGGCGTTCACCGGCTGGTCGCCGAACTGCGGGACGACGGCCATGGGCACGCCGGCCCGCAACGACTCCCGGATGCTGTTGTAACCGCCGTGGGTCACGAAGAGGTCCGCGCACTGGAGGAGCAGCGGCTGCGCGATCCCGGTGACGACGTGGACGTTGGACGGGTGGGGGATGTCCGGGAGCGGCACACCTCCGGTGGACACGATCGCGGCGCAGTCGAGCCGTCCCAGCCCCTCGATGATGGCGCGCAGCCCCTCGGCGGGATCGCGCATGGGGGGCGTGTCCTCGAGGCCGGGTTGGGGCGGAGCGTCGAGGACCATCGAGAGCGCCGTGCCGACCGCTCCGAACACCAGTGGGCGGGTGGGGTCGAGTTCGGACACCCAGCTGGGCAGCGCCTCCCGGTCGGCGACGGTGTCGGGCTGCCGGTAGGCGATCGCGGGCGGCACGTCATGGGTGTTGAAGGTGTAGCGGTGGGGGACGCAGTCCAGCCGGCCGTGCCGGTAGAGCGCGTCCGGGCCCTGCTCGGGCAGGTGGATCTCCCGGCGCCGCCGGTTGAGGTGGTCGACGAGGCCGACCGGGTCGACCAGGTTGCCCCCTCCGCTGGGGACGGACACCTGGGGCACGCCCAGCGCCTCGGCCACCAGCATCCCGGCGCACTCGGTGCCGTCCCGGAGCACCAGGTCCGGGCGGAACTCCCGCGCGATCGGCAGGATGGTGCCGACGTTGCGGGTGACCTGGGGTCCGCCGACGAACTCCCGGATCATGACCGTGGCGTCCGTCAGCTGGTCAAGGGTCAGTTCACCGCTGGCGAGCTGATCCCGCAGGATGTCCTCGATCGGCCCCAGGACCGCCCTGACCGGGAAGTTCTCGCCCGCGAACACGTGGGTGAGCGCGGCGGGAACCACCGCCAGCACCTGGTGGCCGGCTCTGGCCACCGCGCTGGCCACCGGGAGCATGGCTCGGGCGTGGGAGGGGGAACCGGTGACGCTGCACAGCACTCGCACGGAACGGTCCTTTCCTGAGGCGGTCGGCGGCGGTCGGTACGCGGGCAGGGGAGGTCCCCGGGCCGAGATCACGGCCCGGCGGCCGGTTGTTGTGGCGTCGAGCTGGCTCGGTCCGTCCCGGCTCGGCAGGATCGGTGCGGGGAACGCGTCGGTTGGGTGTCCAAGGCGTCGAGGACCGGTCAGCGATCGGTCAGCCAGAAGTCAGCAACGGATTACTTCACTGAACGTATCCAGTCGGATGCTGACGGTCAATACGCTGAACCCGCGCCGGGGGAGATGTGGATCACATGCCGACATCGTGACGGGAGGGCTCGCGGGTGGCGCAGGAGGAACCGGGTGCCGAGGTGGGACGAGGTGTCCCACCTCGCCGGAAGGACGCCGACGCCACCAGGTCGGCCTTGTTGATGGCGGCGGTCCTCCGGTTCGCGCGGGACGGCTACGACCGGACGAGCGTCCGGGAGGTCGCCGCCGACGTGGGAGTGAACCAGGCGCTCGTCTACCGCTACTTCGGGTCGAAGGATGCCCTGTTCGAGGAGGTCTCCGCGCACACCTCGGCGATCGGTGAGCTGCTCGCCGGCCCACTCGACGCCATCGGCCCCGGTCTGGGTGACCTGTTGTCGCGTGAGGGGGACCAGGGCGCCCCCGGGTTGGTGGCGCTGCTGCGCTCGCCGGGGAGCGCGGCGGCGATGGAACGGTTGCGCCAGCTGGTCACCGACGACTTCACCCTCGGTCTCGCGCGCCGGCTGCCAGGCGAGGACGGGAGGTTGCGCGCGGAGCTGGTCGCCGCGCTGCTGGTCGGGGTCGGCCTGCTCCAGGCGGTCGTCCGGACACCGCAGCTCGGTGGTGGGAACCCCGAACGGGTGCGTGGGTTGGCGGCGGCGCTCGTGCGCCCGCTGGTGGCTCCCGTTGACCGGGCCGCCGGGGGAGGAGCGGAACGACCGGCTCCGGGAGCGGGGGGAGCGGGCTCCCCAGGCAGCGCGGCGGATGCCGGTCCGTCGCGCTGAGGTGCTGGCCGGGCGAGTGGGGGGCGTGTCCAGGGCGTGGCGGGCCACCTCCGGCCACCCGCTCGTCTCCGCGCGGGTCGGGGCATCACCCGCCGCTGGCCGGCCGCCCACCCGCCACGAGCCAGGAGGGCGCGGCGTCGAGGCATGAGCTCCCGCTGCCCGCCGCCGGACCGGAACGGCGTCCCGTCGCCGGGTGGGAGGCGGGTCCCCGGCGGGGAGGGCCTCAGTCGCCCCGGCGGACCGGGCCGAGGATCTCCTGCTCCTTCTTGGTGGTGATCAGGCGGAAGGGGCGCCACAGGTTGCGCCCGAGGGCGATCACCCCGTCGTCCTTGAGGTTCGCCAGCTGGTTGATCATGGGGGGAGGGAGGCGCCACATCCGGGCGGCCAGCTGCGCCTGGCCCACCGGCAGCCGTTGCATCAGCACGAGGTCCGCCGCGTTCGCCGTACCGGCGGCCTGGGGGTGCAGGTACGGCAGCACGTACATGGTCGTCTGCCAGGGAGACCTGGGTGGGAAGAGCTCCTGGGGGACGTGCCCGCCGTCGTGGACCACCAGGAGCGGGCCGTCGTCGGTGGGGCGGGGCAGCTCGACCGGCGACAGCCGTCGCACCTGGACCAGTGGTACGGGACGACCGTCCGGGCCCTGCCCGGCGGCGCGCGCCACCGACTGCCAGGCCGCGGGACGCCCGGTCGCGATCACCACCCATGCTCCGGTCGCCATCGCGCGGAGCGCGACCTGTCGTGCCAGGTACAACCCTCCGACCAGCACGATCCGAGTCGGTGCCGGCCGTAGGACGGAGATGGTCAGCGGCTCGTTCTTCATGCCGGAACCGAGCACCATGCCGCCCCGGTCGCCGGCCGGGCTGACCGCGTCGAGCAGTTCGGGTGACACCACGAACTCCGGTGCGACCCCCCGGCCGGAGGGGCCGTAGGCCAGGCGGCTGCTAGTCATGCCGATCCTCCCAGTGGCAGGGTCGCGGCGAGCCCGGCCACCTGGAGGCCTCGCAGCGGGGTGAGCGTGATGTCCAGCTTCTCGCCGAGGGTGTTCAGCTTCCCGTCGGCCGCCTCCAGTTCGGACGGTGTCCTGGCGCTGACGCGGACCAGTCCCCGCAGACCCACCTTGCCGTCCTCCTCGCTGGGCGAGATGGACAGGGTCACCGTGGAGGACAGGGCCCGGACACCGGTGAGGGCGTTGATGTTCCTCATCCCGCCCTTGCCGGGCCACCGCGTGATGGCGTAGCTCGCGTGCCCCACCCCGCCGGCCGTCACCCCGGTCCAGCGTTCGCGCAGCCCGACCTTCTTGTTGGCACCCGCCACCGACTGGAGGTTGGCCGCGGAGATCCCGGAACGCAGCACCTCGTCCACATCGAGCGGCCGGGTGGACACCCCGTGCCGTTCCAGGGCGGAACGGATGCGGGAGAGCGCGCCGATCAATGCCCGGTGCGCGCCGACCACACCTCCTCCTCGCTCGGTGATGGCCTGCTGGCAGCGCCTCGGGTCGAGCCGGACGGCGACCCAGGTGGTGCGGCGGGCGGCGGCCGGCAACGGGCCGAGCACCTCCAGGTACGAGTTCAGGGCCGGCGAGTTGGGCGGCAGGGCGGCGCTGCCCGGGTAGCAGTGCCAGATCACCTTGATGGAGTCGAGGATGACGCCTCGGTCCTCCAGGCAGGGGGTCAGGGCGCCCAGCGGCAGGTTCGGTGCCGCGCCGACGTGGGTGACCAGCGCGGGGGGCGGCTCGACGAGCAGCACCGCCGTCCACGTTCCGTCGTGCATCGCCAACCCGACCTGACCGCGTTCGTGGTCGGTGCCCTGCGCCACCACCAGGTCGGGCAGGGCGAGGCGGAGCAACGACACCCGGGCGTCCTCGGGGCCCGTCACGGGCTTGTCGTCGAGTTGGACCTCCTCGTCGTCCGCCCGGGCCGGTGGGTGGGCCACCCTGGTGTGCGAGCGGGCGGCGTAGCCGAGGGTCAGCTTCGTCCACTGGGTCAGCCAGCGTCCCTTCCAGCGGGTGAAGGCCACCACCAACGCGACGAGCAGCACCGCGGCGGAAGCCGGCCAGAGACTGGTGCTGACGGCCAGCAACAGCAGTCCCACGGCCAGCCCGACCTCCAGGACCACGACGTTGGTCACCGGCAGCGGGCCGAGGCTGGCGCCCGTCGCCCGCCGTCGCGCGCTGCCGACCCGTGCCGTCGGCGGTGCCGCTGGCGGCGACGGTTGGGGCCGCCGGGGCTGGGCAGGGCTGGGTGTGGTCACGCTCATCCGTTCGGTCTCTCCCCCTCGCTGATGCAAGACGGCGGATCGTCGGCGGGGGCACGCACCCGCCTGGCGCCCTTATCGGGAAACGGCGCCACAGTCGTGCTGCTGCCCGCTATCCTGCCGAACGGTACCGTGGACTAGGGAGCTATAGGCCGCAAATGCCCTCAACACCTACCACCAAGTCCCAGGTTCAGGCTTACCGCTTCGTCCTCAGGCGAATGCAGTCGGCGCTGGTCCGCAAGGACGCGGTGATGCTGCACGATCCGATGCGCACCCACCAGCGCTCCGTGGTGGCGGGGATGGCGCTCGCCGCCGTGGCGCTGTTGGGTTTTCTGATCTTCGGTGTCATCTCGCCCAAGGCGAGTCCGCCGAGCGCGGGCGAGATCGTGATGGCGCAGCCTTCTGGCGGCATCTACGTCGCCGTGGAGCAGAACAACGCGCTCCAGCTGATCCCCATGATGAACATGGCCTCGGCGCAGCTGCTCCAGATGCGGATGCAGGGCGGCGCGTCCGCCGGGCTGCCCGAACCCTCGTTCGTCAGTGACGACGTGCTGGCCGACATCACCATCGGCAGCCAGCTGACCGGGATCCCCGGGGCGCCGGAGAAGATGCCCAGTTCCGAACGGCGAATCGATCCGGTGTGGACGGTGTGCGACTGGGCGTCCTTCGACGACAGCCTGGCGAACCCGGCGGCCTCGGCGTCGGCGGAGACCTCGGTGCTCGCCGGCGTCCACGACCTGCCGGGCCGCGCGCTCGCCGAGGACGAGGTGGTCGTCGCCCGTTCCGAGGCCGACGGCGAGATGTGGGCGATCTACCGCCCGGATGACACCCGCGCCGGGTCGCGTGCCGTGGTCCGCGCCTGGGTCGACCCCAACCACCAGGTCAACCAGGCGACGCTGGCCTCGGGGCTGCGTGAGCCGCACCTGATGACCGAGGCGTTGCTGAACAGCATCCCCACCGTCGACGACTACGCGGCCCCGGACATCCCGGACCAGGGGCTCCCCGCCGACCGGGAACTCGTGCTGCCCGACGGCAACGCGGCGGGGATCGGCACCGTCGTGGCCGCGTTGGACGCGTCTGGGCAGGGCCGGGACTACTACGTCGTGCTCAACAGCGGGTACCAGGACATCCCCGAGGGCGTCGCGGAGCTCATCCGCTGGTCGCAGGGACAGGCCCAGGCGGAGGTGCCGCTGGTCGAACGGGTGGACATCACCCGGCTCGGCGCGGCCGCGGATGCCGACCTCGTCGAGATCCGCGACCTGCCGAGCCGTCCGCTGCGACCGGTCCCCTACATGGAGAACCCGGTGACCTGCTTCGCGTGGAACGGTTCGGACGACCGGGAGCGCACCGAGCTGCGGGTCGGCGAGGACATCGAGTTGCGGGGCGCGGACGCGTCGGACGACGACCCGCTGTTGGAGCGGGTGCGGCTGGGTGCCGACAACGCGGCCGACTACTTCTTCATGCCGCCGGGGAACGCCGCCGTCGTCCGCAGCACGACGTCCGAGGGCAGCTTCCAGAGCGGCCCGATCCACTTCGTGTCCGACCGGGGTGTCCGGTACGCCATCCCGGACATGCGGCACGTCACGGCGCTGGGGCTGTTGCCGGAGAACAGCACGCTGCCGCCAGCCCCGGAACCGATCCTGCGCCTGCTGCCGGCGGGCCCTCGGCTGGACCAGAACAATGCCGACCTGGTGTTCGACTACGTCCCCTTCGACGAGAGCGGTGACCGTCGACTCGACGTCGAGGAGGGCGCCGGCGAGTACGTCCCCGACCCGGACGGCGTCGGGGACGGGTGGTTCGAGGGCTTCCCCCAGGACGGCTGACGGCGAGTGGGATGACGGATGGCGGCGGCCCGGGAACCCCCGGGCCGCCGCCGGCGTCTCATCGGCCGAACGGCCTCGTCCGGAGGTGCGCGCCGCGCCACGGCCGGACACCACCCACGGCCGTCGTGCTGACGACGAGCATCCAGGGAGCCCGACGTGGCGGACATCAGCATCGACCCGGAGTGGGTCACCGACTACGCGCGTCGGCTGGAACGCGCCTCCGAGGACCTCGGCGAGGTAGGCCAGTCCGTCCACGTCGACGGGGTGGGCGCGGAGACCTTCGGCGAGCTGGGCGTCGAGGTCGGCACCGACACGGCGTACGCCGAGGTGCGTGACCACCTCGACACCCAGCTGGCCCGGGGCCGCGAGGTGCTGCTGGCCGCCTCGGTGGCGCTGCGGAACGTGGCCCGTGTCCACCTGGCCCACGACGAGGACAGCGCGGCGGAACTGAACCGCTCCGGCGCCGATCCGGCCTGAACCGCACAGGGAGTCGCCCGTGTTCCCCGACCGCTACCCAGCCGACCCCACCGTCGTACCAGGTGGCGTGGCCTTCGACCGCTCCCCGGGGTTCGGGGGCACCAGCCGGCCCGCGTCGACGGCGAGCGAGGCCGCCCCCGCCGCCCCGGCGGGGGCGGTGACCGCGTCCGAGCCGGCTGCCCGTCCACCGTGGCTGCCCCAGGAGGGGGCCGTCGGCGGCCCGGACGGTGACCGGCTGGCCGGGGACGCCGCCGGCCATCTGGGCTTTCTGTCCTGGATCTCCGACCAGCTCGGGGTTCCGGACCCGGTGCACGAGTACTTCGGCCCGGTGGTGGGGCGCTGGAGCGACATGCACGAACAGGCCGAGCACTGGCGGGCCGCCGCCAGGCGGGTCGAGGAGCTGTCGGAGGAGGTCGCCGGTCCGCTCGGTGGCCTGGACGAGGCCTGGACCGGGGACGACGCCGACTCGTTCGTCGAACACGTCCAGGAGGTGACCCGCGCCGCGAACGCGATGGCGGACACCATGACCGCCGTCGCCGACGCGTTGGACGTCACGGCGGACGCCATCCGGCAGCTCGTGCGGGACATGGTCGAGGTGCTCGCGGGCAGCGCTGACTCGGTGTCGGAGGCGTTGACGCTCCCGGTGGCGGGTGAGGAGCGGGCCCGCGACCACCTGGCCACGATGCGCGAGCCGCTGCTGGAGCTCTTCGAGGCGGTCCGGGAGGTGCTGCGCGCGCTGGTCGGCCTGTGCTCGGGGCTGGGTGGTGACACCGTCTTCTCCGACCTGCGCATGGCGCACGTGTTCCCCGAGGACGACTGGTCCTTCGACGTGCCCTCCGTCCCGGGCGGCGGCGGCCCCGGCGGGGTCGACGTGGCGGGTGCGGGCACCGGCGGGGGTGCGCCCGGCGGCGGAGGCGGTGCCGGCGGCGTCCCCTCGGGTGGTGGTGGCCCCGGCGCCGGCTCGGCGGGGGCGGCGCCCGAGTCCGAGCAGCCGGTCCGGGCCGGGGGCACCAGCGGTGTCGCCGCCGCCCCCGGCGACGCGGTGGCCGGTCAGCAGGGCGCCTCGACCGGGCAGGCCACCCAGGGCGGCCGGGGGATGGGCGGTGGCGCCATGATGGGTGGCGGGATGATGGGCGGCGGGGCCCAGCAGAACCAGGGTGACCAGGAGCGGAAGAACCAGTCCCGCATCATGTCCGACGCCTCGGAGCTGTTCGGTGAGCCGGAGGCCACGGTGGCGCCGGTCATCGGGGAGGACGGCTGACAGCGCTCCTGACCTGGCCGGGCTCAGCCGGCGTCCGGCTCGGTGAAGTCGAGCAGGACCTTTCCTGACCCGGCGGCGTCGGCCGCCGTCGTCAGGGCCGCCGCCAGCTCGTGGACCGGGATGACGTGCGAGACGACGCCCTCCGTCGCCAGCGAGCCGTCGGCGAGGGCGGCGAGCACCGCGGCCATCTCGTCGTGGAACCGGAAGGACCCCGCCACCGTGATCTCCCGGCTGATGAGGCCGGCGACGGGGGCGGGGATGTCGCCGGCGGGCACCAGCCCGAGCAGCGTGAGGTGCCCGCCCCTGCGCAGGCCGGCGGCGGCCGCGGCCAACCCGGCCGGACTTCCCGAGGACTCGACGGCGACGTCGACGCCAAGCGCGGCCACCGAGGCGGCGTCCGTCGCCACGATCGTCCTGGTGGCTCCCAGCCCCTCGGCGACTCGGAGCGGGCGGTCGTGCAGGTCGGTGACGACGATCTCGGCCGCACCGGCCCGGGCCAGGACGGCCACGACCAGCGCGCCGATCGGACCGGCGCCGGTGACGAGCACGCGCCGCCCCCGGACCTCCCCGCTGCGGGCCACCGCGTGCCAGGCGACGGCGGCCGGCTCGGCGAGGGCCGCGGCGCGCGGCGGGAGGCCGGCGGGGAGGGGGAGCAGCCGGGTGGCCGGCAGGACGCGCAGCGCGGCGAAACCGCCGTCGGTGTGGGGGTGGCGGGCGGCGCTGCCGAGGTAGGTCGTCCTGGGGCAGATGTTCTCCCTGCCCTCGGCGCACCGGTCGCAGGTCCCGCAGGGGTTCGCGGGGTGAACGGCCACCGGGGTACCGGCGGCCGGCCCGCTGCCGTCCGCCGCGGCACGCTCGACGTGGCCGACGACCTCGTGACCCAGCACCATGGGGGAGCGCAGCACGGACTCACCGGCCGCGCCGTGCCGCCAGTAGTGCAGGTCCGAGCCGCAGATGCCGCCGTAGGCGATGCGGACGACCGCCTCGGCCGGCGTGGGTTCGGGGAGCGGTACCCGGTCCAGGCGCACGTCACCCGCGGCGTGGGCGACCACGGCGAGCGTGTCCTGGGGGGCGGGGGCGGACGGCGACGGGGCGCGGGACACGGGTGAGTACCTTCCTTCCGGACGGAGGGGAGAGCCTGGTCGGGTGGCGGCGGTCCCGGGCGACCTGGTGGGGCGTTCCGGCCGCTGGTCCGGCCGGGACGGCTCGCCACCGGGAGATCAGACGACGGCGGTCATGCCCCCGTCGACGAAGATCACCTGCCCGTTGACGAAGTCGGACCCGGAACCGGCCAGCCACACGGCAGGGCCCACCAGGTCCTCGATGCGGCCCCACCGGCCGGCCGGGGTGCGCCCGGTGATCCACCCGGTGAACGCCTCGTCCGCCACCAGCGGGGCGGTCAGCTCCGTCTCCACGTAGCCGGGGGCGAGGCCGTTCACCTGGATGTCGTACCCCGCCCACTCCGCGCACATGGCCCGTGTGAGCCCGGCCAGGCCCGCCTTCGCCGCCGCGTAGGGGGCGATCGACGGCCTGGCCAGCGCGGTCTGGACGGAGCAGATGTTGACGATCTTGCCGCGACGGCGGGCCACCATGCGGCTGGCGACGGACCGTCCGACGAGGAAGGCGCTGGTCAGGTCGGTCCGCAGCACCGCGTCCCAGTCCTGGGGGGCGAGTTCGAGCATGGGCTGCCTGTGCTGGAAACCCGCGTTGTTCACGAGGATGTCCAGCGGCCCGATCTCGGATTCCACCGCCCCCACCGCCTCGTCCACCGCCGACGGGTCGGTGACGTCGAAGGCACTCGTCCTGACCCGGTCCGCCCCGACGCGCGACCGCAGTTCCGCCGCGGTCGAGGAGAGGCGCTCGCTGTTCCGCCCGTTGAGCACCACGGTGGCCCCGGCCTCGGCCAGGCCGGTCGCCACGGCTCGTCCGATGCCTCGACTGGACCCCGTGACCAGCGCGATCCGGCCGGTCAGGTCGAACAGGGCGTGGGACATCGACGTCTCCTCGGTCGTGGGTCGTGGGTCGTGGGTCGTGGTGGGCGGTGGGGACGGCCCTCGGAGCACCGTCCCCGCCGTCGGGTGGGTTATGCGATCAGGTAGATCGCGTAGGCGAAGCCGAACCCGATGAAGGCCATCAGGGTCTGGATCACGGTCCACGTCTTCAGGGTCGTCTTGACGTCCATGCCCATGAACTTCCCGACCAGCCAGAAGCCGGAGTCGTTGACGTGGCTGGCGATGACGGAGCCGGCCGCCAACGCCAGCACCAGGGCCGCCAGTTGCACGGAGCTGAGGTCGGTCATCGTGGCCACCACCGGTTGGACGATGCTGGCCGCGGTGGTCAGGGCGACCGTCGCCGAACCCTGCGCGATCCGCAGCGCGCTGGCGATGACGAAGCCGGCGAGGATCACCGGCATCCCGAGCCCCTCCAGGCTCTCCGCCAGGGCGTCGCCCGTTCCACTCGCCCGGAGCACGGCGCCGAACATCCCGCCGGCGCCGGTGATGAGGATGATCGAGCAGATGGGGCCGAAGGCGCTGTCGACGATGCCCTCGGTCTCCCGGCCGGGCCTGCGGCGTCGGACGCGCAGCAGGTAGATGGCCAGGAGCACGGTGATGAGCAGGGCGACCGGGGTCTGCCCGACGGCCCGCGCGGCCAGGACCCAGCCCGCCTCGGGATCGACGAAGCCGGCGACGCCGAGGGCGTCCAGGCCGGTGTTCGCGAAGATGAGGGCCAGTGGGAGCAGCAGCAGGAGCAGGATCGTCCACAGGGCCGGCGGGTCGGCCTCGTCCTCCTCGGAGGCTGTCCCGAGGATGTCCGGGACGGGCAGGACCAGGCGCTGACCCATGATGCGGCCGTAGAGGTATCCCGCCAGGTACCAGGTGGGGATCGCGATGGCGAGCCCGAACAACAGCACCAGGCCGATGTCGGCCTCCAGGAAGCCGGTGGCGGCCACGGGGCCGGGGTGCGGCGGGACGAAGATGTGCATCACCGAGAACGCGGTGGCGGCCGGGAGCCCGTAGAGCAGCACCGACCCGCCCAACCGGCGGGCGACGGTGAAGATCACCGGCAGCATGACGACGAAGCCGGCGTCGAAGAAGATCGGGAAGCCGAAGAGCAGCGAGGCGACGCTCAACGCGAGGGGCGCGCGGTGCTCGCCGAAGAGGCGGAGGAGCCGGTCCGCGAGCACCTTGGCCCCGCCACTGGTCTCCAGGAGCCGGCCGAGCACCGCGCCGAGGCCGACGAGGAGCGCGACGGAACCGAGCGTGGAACCGAAGCCCTCCGTCATGGTCGGCACGACCTCGCCCGCCGGGATACCGGTGGCCACGGCGGTCACGAGGCTGACCAGCACCAGGGCGAGGAAGGCGTGCAGCCGGACCTTCATGATGAGGAACAGCAGCAGCGCCACCGCCGCGAGCGACACCAGCAGCAGGGAGCCGGTGGACAGGGCGGGGGTGAAGTCGGTGTTCACCGGCGGCCTCCTTCCTCGGCGGTGATGGCCTCGGTCGCCCGCTCGACGAGGTCCGCCGGGGGCGCGCCGATGTCCAGCACGACCCCGCCCTCGTCCGCGCCGAGCGGTTCCAGCGCGGCGTACTGCGAGTCGAGGAGGGACGGCGGCATGTACTCGTGGCTGCGGGCGGCGACCCGCTCGGCCACCAGGGACCGCTCGCCGGCCAGGTGGACGAGGAACAGGTCCGGGGCGTAGTCGCGCAACACGTCCCGGTAGTCACGTCGCAGGGCCGAGCACGCGACGACCGGGGGCTCGCCCGCGTTGACACCCTCGGCGACGCGAGCGCCGATCACGCGCAGCCAGGGAAGCCGGTCCTCGTCGGTCAGGGGCTGGCCGGTGGCCATCTTCTCGATGTTCGCTGCCGGGTGCAGCGAGTCGGAGTCGACGAAGGGCCGGTGCAGCCGCTCGGCCAGCAGTGCGCCGACCGTCGACTTGCCCGACCCCGAGACCCCGATGACCAGCACTGGTCGCGGCGCCGTTGCCGTCATTGCCTACTCCTATGCTGAGTGGCCTGGGTGGACCTACATCGGATGAGTAGCGCAGAGACTAGGCATTAAATCTGATGTAAACAACTCCCTGTGTGAAATAAGTCAGACGAAAACCGTGGGTGTTGATCGGGTCACCGGCGGCACCGGGAAAGGGCGACGGCGTGGCCTGGGTGAGCCTGCACGACCGGCTGTTGGAGGAACTGGGGCTGGCGGTGACCGGCGGAACGCTCGCGGCCGGGGACCGGGTGCTGCTCGACGAGCTCGCCGACCGGTTCGACGTCTCGCGATCGGTCATCCGCGAGGTCGTGCGGGTCCTGGAGGCGCTGTCGCTCGTGTCCTCCCGGCGACGGGTCGGGGTCGTGGTCCTCCCGGCGAGCGAGTGGAACCTCTACGACCCGAGGGTCATCCGCTGGCGCCTGGCCGGCGACCAGCGGGCCGACCAGCTCCGCTCCCTCTCACAGCTCCGGGCGGCGGTCGAACCGGCGGCGGCGGCGCTCGCCGCGCACAACGCCAGCATCGAGGTCGCCGCCGAGCTCATGTCGGTGGCCGGGCGGCTGCGCGGGCTCGGGCGGTCCGGCGACCTCGAGGCCTTCCTCGTGGTCGACATCGCCTTCCACCAGATGGTCCTCCTCGGCAGCGGAAACGAGATGTTCGCGCAGCTCTCGGACGTCGTGGCCGAGGTCCTGACCGGCCGGACCCAGTACGGGCTGATGCCCCGCTACCCGGCGGCCGAGGCACTCCAGTTGCACATCGACGTGGCCGACGCCGTCCAGCGCGGTGACGCCGCCGGCGCGCAGTCGGCGATGCTGCGCATCGTCGACCAGGCGGTCGAGGAGCTCGCGCCGATCTGGCGGTAGCACTCGCGGCGCACCGGCTGACGTCCCGAGGGGCCACCGCCCGTCGTTCGCCGGGTGACCGACCAGGCGGTCGTACCGGTGCCCGCCCGGCCAGGAGCGTGAGCCGTGAGCCTGAGGTCGGGACGCGGCACGACGTCCATGCCAGGGGGCGGGCGCCCAGTCGCCGGGTGCGGGACCGGGTGGGCGTCCGTGCCCGGCGTCGATCCCACCGCGGCGCGGTGGACCCGCTCCCTCAGCCGTCCTCGGCGAGCTGGCGGTCCCGTTCCCGGGTGTGGCGCAGCGTCCTGGTGATGAAGACGGTCAGCAGGAGCAGCCCGATCCCGCCGCCGGCGCCGGCCACGGCGACGATGGTCGGGGTCCAGTCCCGTTCCTCCAGGTGGTGGACACCGCCGTGGAACAGGGCGTCCGCCCTCGGCTCCTCCTCCGGGAGAGTGCGCGTCAGCGCGGCCACCGGGTCCACCACCCCGGTCCCCCACCCGAAGGCGACGCCGTTGACCCCGCCGGTCTGTTGCGCGGTCCGCTTGATGCGGTCCACGACCTGCGTCGCCGACAGGTTGGGGAAACGCTCGCGCACCAGCGCGGCGGTGCCGGCGACGTAGGGGGCGGCGAAGCTGGTCCCCTGGATGGGTTCGAGGCCGTTGCCCTGGATGTCGAGCATGTTGGCCAGGCCCTCGCCACCCGGCGCGGGATCCACCGAGGTGACCTCGGTGCCCGGTGCCGCGATGTCGACCCACCAGCCCTGCACCGAGAACTCGGCCAGCGCGCCAGTGCGGTCGGTGGCACCCACGGCCAGCACCTCGGGGAACGCGCCGGGCAGCGTCATGTGGGTGACGTTGTCGGCGGTGTTCGTGGAGCAGCCGTCCGCCCCGTTGCCGGAGGCGGCGACCACCACGACGTCCCGCTCGTGGACCGCGTACTTGACGGCCGCGTGCAGCCGCTGGACGTAGGGGGACTCGACGTCGGTGATGGGCTGGCAGGAGGACTGGGAGAGGTTGATCACGTCCACGCCCTGGTTCGCCGCCTGCACGATGGCCCGCGCCATGATGTCGGTGTTGCCGGCGCCGGCGACCTTCTCCTCCTCGGGGATCTCGTCGTCGGCGGTCTGGTAGTAGTTGGAGACATTGCGGATGCCGACGAGCTCCACCCCCGGGGCGATGCCCCGGAACCGGGAGTCGTTGCCGAAGGGAGCCGCCCCGATCAGTCCGGCGACGATCGTCCCGTGCCCCTCGCAGTCGAAGGTCCCGTCCCGGCCGTCCCGACCGTCGATGTAGTCGCCCGCCCCGCTGAGCCGGTCACCGAAGGACGGGTGCCGGTTCACCCCGGTGTCGACGACGGCGACCCGCTGCCCTGACCCGGTCGCGCCCATCCGGGCCAGCTCGTCGAACCGCAGGTAGTCGTGCGCCCAGGACTGCGGTGGCAGCGACCCGCTCGTGCTCGCGCCCGGGGTGATGCAGGCCGTGCGGTGCTCGAACAACGCCCAGTCACCGCCGGTGGGCGGCACGCCGGGTGGCGCGGCGGGATCGACGTCGGGGAACGTCGGGACGTTGCCGTTGAGCCGCCGGTCGGCCTCGGACCTCGGGCGGTCGGGGTCGTCGGCGGTCTCGTCCCCCGGGGCGTCGCCCTCGGGGGACTCCGGGTCAGCCCCGTCCTCCGGGTCAGCCCCGTCCTCCGGGTCAGCCCCGTCCTCCGCGCCAGCCCCGTCCTCCGCGCCGGGGTCCCCCTGGTCGCCGAGGTCCTCGCCCCCGCCGCCCTGACCGGGGTCCTCGGGACTCCCCTCGTCCTGCTGGTCCTCCTGCGCCACCGCCACGCCCGTCAGCGCCGGAGCGGCGCTCAGGCTCGGGCCGACGAGCGTCACCACCGCGACCGTCGCCCCCGCGGCGAGCCGCCGGACCGCGCCACCCGAACGTCGGCTGGCAGCCATCGTCATGTCCTTTCGCCGCACCCGCGATGCCCTCCCGTCGGAGTCGCGGCCGTCACCACTCGATCTGGATCAACTGGCGGAAGGTCGTGTACAGCTCCATCACGGCCAGCGCCACCGGGATGACCGCCGCGATCATCACGGCCTCGAAGATGTCGACCGACCGGCGGAGCACCGGCGAGAACTTCTGGTCGGGGAACACCACCCCGAGGACGAACGCGGCCACCGCCAACACCATGAGCGTCCCGAAGACGCCCAACAGCATCACCAGCTGGTCGTCGGTCGCGGTCATCCACCCCACCACGAGGCCGGCCGCGGTGAGCATGCCGCACATCAGCAGCGCGATCGCCTGCGTCCCGTTGGCGTAGGTGCGGGAACGCAGCAGCAGGACGATCGAGACGACGACCCCGAGCACCGGGCCCCAGAAGTTGTCCGACCCGGCCGCGATCACCGCACCGATCGCGGCGACCACGCCGCACCCGATGATCATGCCGGTCATGTACTCGTGCGCCAGTCCCGAGCGCTGCTCGATGATCGCGTAGTCCGGGAAGCCGGTGTCCTCCTTGAGGTCCTCGGCGCTACCGGGGACCTGGGGGAGGGGCAGCTTCGCCAGGTAGATCGTGAGCCGGGGCAGGATGGACAGCGCGGCGAGCGAGACGGCGGCCGCCCCGGCCGCGATCCCCGACGGGGGGTGGTCGACGAAGGTGCCCACCAGGAAGGTCAGCGCGCCCAGCGCGCCGGCGGCTCCGGCGGCGACGAAGACGACGACGCCCTGGCCCAACAACATCACGCTCGCCGACGCGAAGACGGTGACGAGCGCGGACCCGAGCAGGAACGACGGTGCGAGCTCACCGCCGGGAACCAGGTACAGCCCGCCGACGAAAGCCATCGGGAGCCCGCCGGCGGCGGCGATCAGCAGGCCGGTCCTCGGTGCCCGGTACGCGCGGGTGACCACCGCGCCGGCCGCGACGGCGACCACCGCGGTGACCGTGGCCGTGATCGCCGACCCGAGGCTCCGACCCGAGACGAACAGCGCGACGGCCGCGACCACCAGCGCCAGCACTCCCGCGATGTGGCCCAGGCGGTGGGCGGTCTCCTTGGTCCACGGCCGGAAACTGAGCGGGTCGGAGTCGGAGATCGCGTCGACCACGTCGTCGTACAGCGGTGGTGGCGGGTTCTCCGAGCGGCGGCGCAGTTGCACGATCTCGCCGTCCAGCACCCCGAGGGAGGCCAGTGTCCTGCTCGGGTCGAGCGGCCCCTCACCCATCTTCGCCAGGCACCAGCCGCCATGCCGGGCGCCGCCGTCCGGAGTGGCCTCCTTGGACATCTCCAGCAGCATCGGAAGCAGGTCGGCCACTGCGACGTCGGCGGGCAGAGCGAGGTCGATGCGTGTCTTCGGCGCAACCACCGTCACTCGGCTGAACACCGTCGTACCGGTCGCCACTGCGCCCCCTAATGTCATGTCGTCGGTTGCTTCTCGGGCCGCCCCCGTGGCGGGCGGGCGTCCCCGTGGACCGGGTTCACCGAATCCGTCCCGCCGTCGCGGTGAGCGCCCTTAGTATGGCCGCACCGAGTTGGGCGAGTCCGTGGGTTTGGCGTAACCGAACCAGAACGTCGGCCGGAATGCCTCGGGAACGGGAAAATCAGCGGACTCCCCCGGACCCGAGCGTGAACCGCCACCGCGTCGCCGACGTCCGCCGACCGTCCCGTGATGTCGAGTGCGAGAGGTGCCTGTTCGGTGAGCACGCTGAAGTTCAAGCGGTCGCCGCGGCTGTCCGCCCCCCGGCCGCCCGGTGGTGAGGTGCATCTCGAACCACCGCCCGAGGTGCCGAGGCCGATACCCGGCAACATCATCCAGAAGCTGCTTCCGGTGATCATGATCGTGGCGTCGATCGGGATGATGGCGCTGATGTTCACCATGCGCCGCAACCCGATGATGCTCATGTTCGGCGGCATGTTCCTCATCTCGACCATCGGGATGATGGTCGGCGGTGGTGGCAAGGGCAACGCCCAGAAGAAGGCCGAGATGGACGAGGACCGCAAGGACTACCTGCGGTACCTCGGCCAGATGCGGGACCGGGCGCGCGAGGCCGTTGCCGAGCAGCGGGCCTCCCGCGAGTGGCACCACCCGGACCCGCAGGCCTTGTGGTCGATGGCCACCAGCCGCCGCATGTGGGAACGGCGGCAGAACGACTCCGACTTCTGCCACCTCCGGGTGGGCCGGGGTTCGCAGCGGCTCGACACCAGGTTGGTCCCGCCGCAGACCGGGCCGGTCGACGAGCTGGAGCCGTTGACCACCCTCGCGCTCCGCCGGTTCGTCCGGGCGCACTCGATCGTGCCCGACCTGCCCATCGTGATCGCGCTGCGGGGCTTCGCCGCGGTGGGGATCGAGGGGGAGGCCAAGCACGGCCGGGCGTTGGCACGGGCGATGATCTCCCAGCTCGCCACCTTCCACACCCCCGAGGACGTGCTCATCGCCGTCGTCACCTCGGGCCGGGCGAAGCAGGAGTGGGAGTGGGCCAAGTGGCTGCCCCACGTCCAGCACCCCACGATCAACGACGGCATCGGTTCGCTGCGGATGATGGCCGGCTCCCTCGGCCAGGTCGAGTCGTTCCTCGCCGACCACCTGCGGGACCGGCAGCGGTTCAGCCGGAACGCGCCGCCGCAGCCGGACCAGCCGCACATCGTCATCGTCATCGACGAGGGCGAGGTCACCCGTGAGGAGTACATCCTCATGGAGGAGGGGCTGATGGGCGTCACGCTCCTCGACCTCTCCAACTCCCTGGGCAAACTCACCGCGCGGCGGGGACTCCGCCTCGTCGTCGACGAGAAGCGGGTCGGCGCGCGGAGCGCGAGCGGGGTGGAGTGGTTCGGCTCGCCGGACGACCTGAGCCTCGCCGAGGCGGAGGCCCTGTCCCGCAAGCTGTCCCCCTACCGGCTCGGCGCGGCCTCGCAGGAGCAGAGCGAGGAGGAGCCGCTGCTGTCCAACCCGGGCGTGCTGGAGATGGCCGGTATCGCCGGCGACGAGATGACCTTCGACGTCCAGGAGGCCTGGCGACCCCGTCCCGTCCGCGACCGCTACAAGGTCGCCTTCGGTGTCGGGGAGCATGGCCAGCTCGTCGAGCTGGACATCAAGGAGGCCGCCGTCGGCGGGATGGGCCCGCACGGGCTGTGCATCGGCGCGACCGGGTCCGGCAAGTCGGAGTTCCTGCGGACCCTGGTGCTCGGCCTGCTGGCCACGCACTCGTCGACCGCGTTGAACATGATCCTCGTCGACTTCAAGGGCGGCGCGACGTTCCTCGGCCTGGACAAGGCCCCCCACGTCGCCGCGACGATCACCAACCTCTCCGGTGACCTCACGCTGGTGGACCGGATGAAGGACGCCATCTCCGGCGAGGTGTCCCGGCGGCAGGAGATCCTGGCCAAGGGGAACTTCAAGAACGTCTGGGACTACCAGAAGGCGCGGGAGAACGGGGCCGACCTCGACCCGCTCCCGGCGTTGTTCATCTGCATCGACGAGTTCTCCGAGATGCTGACCGCCAAACCGGACTTCATCGACATCTTCCTCCAGATCGGCCGGGTGGGCCGTTCGTTGCAGATCCACATGCTGCTGGCCTCGCAGCGGCTGGAGGAGGGCAAACTGCGCGGACTGGACACCTTCCTGTCCTACCGGATCGGTCTGAAGACGTTCTCCGCCTCGGAGTCCCGGGCCGCGATCGGCGTGCCCGACGCCTACGAGCTGCCGCCCGTGCCCGGCTCCGGGTACCTGAAGTTCGACACCACGAGCCTGGTCCGGTTCAAGGCCTCCTACGTCTCCGGCCCGTACCGGCCGGCCGGTGTCCAGGTCGGACCGACCTCGGCCCCGGTCACCGCCGACCGGCGGCCGAAGCTGTTCGTCCCGGACTACGTCGAGATCCCGAAGGAACCGGAGAAACCGGCCCAACCGGCTCCGGCCCAGAAGAAGAAGGAGGAGGAGGCCAACGAGCCCAGCGAGCTGGACGTGCTGATCAGCCGGCTCGTCGGCCAGGGGCCGCCCGCGCACGAGGTGTGGCTGCCGCCGCTGCGGGAGTCCTCCCCGCTCGACCTGCTCATGCCGCCGCTGGCGCCCGCCGAGGACCGGGGGCTCTCCCCAGCCGGCTTCTTCGCCAACGGTCGGCTCCAGGTGCCCATCGGCCTCGTCGACAAGCCCTTCGAACAGCGCAGGGACCTCCTCTGGGCGGACCTCGCCGGCGCGAAGGGGCATGCCGCGGTCGTGGGTGGCCCGCAGACCGGCAAGTCGATGGCGCTGCGGACGCTGATCATGTCGATGGCGTTGACCCACACCCCGGAGGAGGCCAACTTCTACTGCCTCGACTTCGGTGGTGGCACGTTGCAGAGCCTCTCCGGGCTGCCCCACGTCGGCGCGGTGGCGGCCAGGCGCGATCCCGACACCGTTCGACGGACCATCGCCGAGATCAGCGGGCTGATCGCGCAGCGGGAGGCCCTGTTCGGCAGGCTGGGTGTCGACTCGATGGCCGACTACCGGGTGCGCAAGCGCCGGGGCGAGGCCAAGGAGGACCCCTTCGGCGACGTCTTCCTGGTCATCGACGGCTGGCTCAACTTCAAGACGGAGTTCGAGCCGATGGAGAAGCAGGTCCAGAACCTCGCCGGGCAGGGCCTGAGCTACGGCGTGCACCTGGTGCTGACCGCCAACCGGTGGGCCGAGATCCGACCCGCGCTCAAGGACCTGCTCGGGACGCGGTTCGAACTCCGGCTCGGTGACCCGACGGAGTCCGAGGTGGACCGGCGGGTCGCGGTGAACGTGCCCCAGGGCGCGCCTGGGCGGGGCCTGTCCCCGGAGAAGCTGCACTTCCTCATCGGCCTCCCCAGGATCGACGGTTCGTCGAACTCGGAGGACATCGCCAACGGAGTGGGCGACGCGGTGGCGAAGGTGTCGGGCGCCTGGCGCGGCCCGCACGCACCCAAGGTGCGGTTGCTCCCGGAGCGGCTGCCGATCGAGCAGATGCCCCGCCTGGAGATGCCGGCCGGCAAGAAACTGGTCCCCATCGGCGTCGACGAGAACGAGCTCGCACCGGTCGCGTTGGACTTCGACTCCGATCCGCACTTCATGGCCTTCGGCGAGCGCGAGTCGGGCAAGACCAACCTGCTGCGCACGATCATCGAGGGCATCACGAAGGTCTACACGCCGCGTGAGGCGCTGATCCTGCTGGTCGACTACCGGCGCACGATGCTCGGTTTCCTCCAGACACCGCACCTGCTGGAGTACGCGGTGTCGGCGAACCAGCTGAAGGGCTACGTCGGCGACATCAAGAACTCGCTGGCCAAGCGGATGCCCGGCCCGAACGTGACGCAGGAGGAACTGCGGAACCGGTCCTGGTGGAAGGGACCCGACCTGTTCGTCATCGTCGACGACTACGAGTTGGTGGCCCCGCAGGGGGCGAACCCCCTCCAGCCGCTCGCCGAGTTCATCCCCCAGGCCAAGGACGTCGGTCTGCACGTGATCACCGCCAGGAACATCGCCGGCGGCTCGCGGTCCTCCTTCGAGCCGGTGATCGGCAAGATGAAGGAGGTGTCGACGCCGGGCATCATCATGAGCGGGCCCAAGGAGGAGGCGAACATCCTCGGCAACATCAAGCCGACCGCGATGCCACCTGGTCGGGGCACCGTCGTCAGCCGGCGGGTCGGCCAGCAGCTGATGCAGATCGCGTGGCTGGAGCCGAACTTCTGACGAATCGTCACGGCTCCTCGTCGAGCGGGGGAGGGGGCTGTCGAGTGGGACGGCCCCCTCCCGCGCGTCCGGGCGCGCCCCTCGCCGTGCGGTCACCGCGTCGGACCGGGACCAGCGGTGTCGCGGGCTCCCCCGGAACGGTGGCTACCCTGACTGCCAAGAAGGTCGGGAGGCGGTCGGTATCGCCTGTCGTGGCCGGGTGCCCCGGACCGACGGGTGGGCCGGTGCCGGCGGCCGGCGGGGTCCGGTTTGAGGGGCGTTGACGTGAGCTTGCGCGTGGCGGTCGACTTCGGGACGTCCAGCACCTGCGTGGTCGCCTCGGTCGACGGGCGTGAGCCGCAGGTCGTCGTGGTCGACGGACAGCCCCTGATGCCCTCCGCCGTCTTCGCGGCCGAGGACGGGACCCTCTTCGTGGGCGCCGAGGCGGAGCGGCAGGCCGCGATCGACCCCGCCCGCTACGAGCCTTACCCGAAACGGCGGGTCGACGAGGGCGAGCTGCTGCTCGGCACCACGGTGCTGCCGGTGTCGAACGTGGTCCACGCCGTCCTCCGGCGGGCGGTGGACGAGGCCAGGCACCTCGCGGACCGCGCCGTCGTCGACCTCCTCGTGCTCACCCACCCCGCCGAATGGGGCGCGACGCGAACCCGGCTGCTGCGGCAGGCCGCGCACGGCCTGGCCCGCGAGTTCGTCCTGGTGCCCGAACCGGTGGCGGCGGCGGTCTTCCACAGCACCCTCCAGGCGGAGCAGGCGGCGGCGGACGGACCCGCCGAACCGGTCGCGGTCCTCGACCTCGGTGGGGGGACGGTCGACGTCAGCGTGGTCCGCCGCGCCGGAACGGGTTTCGAGGTGCTGGCGACGCGCGGCAACCCCGGATTCGGCGGTGCCGACATCGACCAGGCGCTGCTCGACCACGTGGGTGGAACCGCCTCGGCGGTCGACCCGGCCGGGTGGCAGGAGTTGACCGGAGGACGTGACCTCCCCGACCGCCGCCGTCGACGGGTGCTGTTCCAGGACGTGCGGGGCGCCAAGGAGACGTTGTCCCGCCACAGCTACACCGACATCCCGCTCCCGCCGCCGTTCGCCGACGCGCTCGTCACCAGGAGCGACCTGGAGGCGCTCATCCACGACAGGATCGCGGAGGCGGCGGACCTGGTGGGCCGGGCGGCCCGGGACGCCGGAGTGGAGCCTGGCCGACTCGGCGCCGTCTTCCTGGTCGGCGGTTCGAGCCGCATCCCGCTCGTGGCGCGACTGGTGCACGAGCGGGTGGGAGTGGTGCCCACCACCCTCGACCAGCCCGAGACTGTGGTGGCGAGGGGCGCCCTGCGGGCGGTGGCCCTCGACCCGGAGCGGACCAGCGGGGTCGCCGCCGTCCGGGCACCCTCGGGAACCCCGGCCCGGGGGCTCCGGGGTCCGGTCGCGGCACCCGTGCCTCCGGCGGTCCGCTCGGGGAGCGGCACGCCTCCACCGGGTTTCCCGCCCGCCGGGCCCCCCGTCGCGGCGCCCCCGGGGCACTACGGCCCGCCCGGCCCCGCCCCGCTCGCCGGCGGTCCGTTCCCGCCGCGTGGTGGCGGTCCGGTGGTCGGCCCCCCACCCCATCCCGCGCACGGTCCGCCGCCGGTGGGGAAGGGTCGCGGGCGGCGGGACCAACGCCGGTGGTGGCTCCTCGGCGGTGCTCTCGTCGCTGCCCTCGCGGTCGCGGCGGCGCTGGTGGTCTTCGTCCTCCCCCGGAGCGACCGGGAGATCGCGCTCTACGACTACCGCTTCGCCTACCCGGCCGACTGGGAGCAGAGCGGCGGCGACGCCGCCCAGCGCAAGGTCCAGATCAGACCGGAGGGCGCGGCCGAGGACACGGACCTGGTCGTCGTGCAGGAATGGCGGCTGGACTACGACAGCGACGCCGACCGGGAGCGGGCGGCGAGCGAGCTGCGTCAGAGCTACGAGGAGCGGAACGGGTCGGTCGGTGGTTCCACCTTCGCCGGTTTCGACGTGGACGCGGAGTACGCCGGCCGGGACGTCGTCTACTACCGGCAGGACCGGGCGGACGGGCGGACCGTGGACTGGTACCACCTGTTCGACGGCAGGCTCCAGGTCGCGGTCGGCTGCCAGTACACGCCCCAGGGGGCCGAGCGGGTGGCCCAGGCCTGCGAGCGCGTGGTGGACAGCCTCCGGATCGGTTAGCCGGCGGCCCGCTCGGCCGGTGCCCGCGAGCGGCCCGACGATCCGGTGACAAGCGAGGGAGGACCATGAGTCAGGCAGCGGACGCGCTCACCCGTCTCCGGCAGCAGGTGGCCGGAGCGGTGACCAGGGGGGCTCGCGCGGCGGCCGAGGCGAGGGAACGGACGGCGGGTTTCCGCGAGTCGACCCGGGCGCTCGCCGAGCAGGCACGCGAACGTCCACAGCGGACCGGGCGCGGCGACCTCACCGACGGCGAACTGAGCCGGGAGTCGACGGCCTTCCGCACCGCCGCCGGCCTCCCGGTGGCCGAGTTCCCGTCCGAGGAGGACCCCCGCCCCGCCGGGACGGCGGGCCCCGAGGCGCGGGACGAAGCGTTCCCGCGACGGGGGGCCGATGTGGACGACGGCGACGACGAGGACTTTTCGCAACAGCGAATCCTGTGTTGACCTGCGAGAACACGGGGTCGCGTTAACGGCAGCAACTACTTGGGGGAACTTCGGGACAAAGGGGAACCGCTGCTGGCAGGGTTTGCGTCGCATGAACGTTCCATCGGATTGATCCTGAAGGGGGACTCCTCCAGATGAGCAGCTACGAGGTCACGCCGGAAGAGATGGCGCAGGCCGCTCACGACGTCTTCAACACCAACGACGAGATCCAGGGCGTGCTCAGCAGCCTCCAGAGCACCTGCGGCAACGTCGCCGGCTTCTGGTCGGGTGGTGCGGCCACCGCGTTCCAGAACCTCATGGAGCGGCTGGACCAGGGCGGCCAGAAGGTCAACGAGGCGCTGCGGGAGATCGGCGACCAGCTCAAGGGCTCGGGCGAGGAGTACGCGCGCCTGGAAGAGGAAGAGGCCGCCTCGATGAGCTCCATCGACAGCCGCCTGAACTTCTGAGCCGTCACGGCGCTTGAGTTCTTCCGTACCGACGTCTTTTCCCCGACCCGAGAACTGAGAGGGCACTCGCCATGAGCGGGATCAAGGTTACGTTCGCCGAAATCCAGAACGCCTCCGCGGAGGTGACCAGCGCGGGCAACCAGCTCGAGGAGACGCAGAACGCGCTCAAGAGCCGGCTGGCCCCGATCGAGTCGAGCTGGTCCGGTGAGGCCATGGACGCGTGGCACGCGTCGCAGGCCAAGTGGGACCAGGGTGCCGAGGAGATCCGCACCACCATCGCCGCGATCGGCACCGCGCTGAGCCAGGCCGCCGACAACTACCAGGCTGGTGAGAAGGCGAACGCCGCGCGCTTCGCCTGATCGGCCGTCCAGCCGTGTGTGGCCCCGGAGCTCCGGCCCCGGGGCCACGGGTGTGTCCGGGGCGAGGAGGCGGGCCGGGTGCTCGCCGCCGCTCCGCGTGCCGCCTCCCGGCCCGGGCTGGGTCCGCGACCAGGTGCCGTCGGGGGAGGGACCCGTCCCCCGGCGACCCCGTCGGTGGCGCCTCCGCCCCCTCCCGCCGCACCGCGCCGCCGTCGAGGGGGACCGGGCGGCGCCCCCTGCGCGCCGCCCGGTGGGCGGGTGCGCCGATGTGTTCCTCGTCATGCCCCTCCGGAGGGGGTGGGCGTTCGTGCCGTCCCCACCAGCGCCTCGCCGCAGCTCAACGAGCCGAATCCGCCGTGGCCACCCACCCGGGTGAGACACCTCCGCCCGGGGATGCGATGATGTCGGAAGCCAGGTCGCGGAACCCTTCGGCGGTCCTGGCGGGAGTTGCGCGGTGGACCTGCGGATCGGGTCCGCGGCCAGTACCGGGGTCCTGGTGAGGACCCGTTTTGACCCTTCCAGGCAGCGGCGGGTATGTTCTTCCGTTGTTGTGCGGTGTCCGGTGCGGGCTGCTACCCGCGTCCCTCGGTGCA
Source organism: Actinoalloteichus caeruleus (assembly GCF_049311605.1). Classification (NCBI taxonomy): domain Bacteria; kingdom Bacillati; phylum Actinomycetota; class Actinomycetes; order Pseudonocardiales; family Pseudonocardiaceae; genus Actinoalloteichus; species Actinoalloteichus caeruleus. The sequence continues at coordinate 5,625,887 of NZ_CP186005.1, read as the reverse complement.
GGACCCTGAATCACGGGCTGACCAGTCGAGGGCGACCGCCGCAGTAACATCCCGCAGCCAACCCGATGCGAACGACGACGAGGTAATCCTGTGCGCACGTACAGCCCGAAGCCCGGCGAGGTGGAGCGCGCCTGGCATGTGATCGATGCCGAGGATGTCGTGCTCGGCAGGCTCGCCACCCAGGCAGCCACCCTGCTGCGCGGCAAGCACAAGCCGATCTACGCCCCGCACATGGACACCGGCGACTTCGTTGTCGTCGTCAACGCCGAGAAGGTGGCGCTGACCGGCCACAAGCGCGACCAGAGCTTCGTGTACCGCCACAGCGGCCACCCTGGTGGTCTGCGCAAGCGCTCCTTCGGCGAGATGCTGGAGAAGCAGCCGGAGCGTCTCCTGGAGAAGTCCATCAAGGGCATGCTCCCGAAGAACCGGTTGGGCCGGGCGATGGCCCGCAAGCTCAAGGTGTACGCGGGCCCGCAGCACCCGCACGCTGCGCAGCAGCCGCAGCCCTTCCAGATCGGCAAGGTGGAGAAGTGACGACGGCGAACGAGCACCCCGAGAACGAGCTGGCCCCGGAGGTCGAGGTCCCGGTCGAGGACCAGGACCAGGCTCTGGCTGACTTCGACGTGGCCGTGGACGACGAGCCGGAGGCCTACGACGAGGTGGCTGCTGCGCCGCTCGTGGCTGGCCCGGTGCAGACCGTCGGCCGCCGCAAGGAGGCCGTGGTTCGCGTGCGCCTGGTGCCCGGCACCGGCGGTTTCACCCTCAACGGCAAGAGCCTCGAGCAGTACTTCCCGAACAAGGTCCACCAGCAGATCATCAAGGAACCGCTGGTGACGGCCGACAAGGTCGAGTCCTTCGACATCTTCGGCAACCTGCGTGGCGGTGGCCCCTCCGGCCAGGCCGGGGCGCTGCGCCTCGCCATCGCGCGTGCCCTCGTCGAGGCCGACGCGGACGACCGCCCGGCCCTGAAGAAGGCCGGCTTCCTGACCCGGGACGCCCGGGCCAAGGAGCGGAAGAAGTACGGCCTGAAGAAGGCCCGCAAGGCTCCGCAGTACAGCAAGCGCTGACCTCGACCCGGTCAGCTCAACGCGCGGGAGCGGCTGTGCGTCCTCACACTGAGAACGCCGGCTGCTCCCGTCGCTGTTTCCGGAGGTCCCCCGGCCGACCGGACGCAGGGTCGGCGGAGCTCGGTCCCGTGGCGGGCCGAGGCGCGAGGACGGTCTCAGCAGCAGAAAGGTGCATCGACCATGGGCCGTTTGTTCGGGACCGACGGGCTGCGTGGCCTGGCCAACGCGGAACTCTCCCCGGAGCTGGCCATGTCCTTGGCGGTGGCGGCGGCCGACGTCCTGTTCGAGCAGGCTGAGGGTGCCCGCCCCACGGCGGTGCTGGGTCGTGACCCGAGGGCGAGCGGCGAGATGCTGGAGGCGGCCGTGGCCGCCGGCCTCGCCTCGGCCGGCGCCGACGTGCTGCGGGTCGGTGTCCTGCCCACCCCGGCCGTCGCGCACCTGGTCTCCGACCTGGGCGCCAGCTGCGGGGTGATGATCTCCGCCTCCCACAACCCCATGCCGGACAACGGCATCAAGCTCTTCGCCGCCGGTGGCGCGAAGCTCCCCGACGAGGTCGAGGACCGGATCGCGGCCAGGATGGCGGAGGGCGGCGGTGACCGTCCCGTCGGCGACCGGATCGGTCGGATCCAGGACGTGCCGGGAGCGCTGGACCGCTACCTCGACCACCTGCTGCTGGCCACGCCGCAGCGGCTGGAGGGCCTGCGGGTCGTGGTGGACTGCGCGCACGGTGCCGCCTCCACGGTGGCGCCCGAGGTGTACGAACGGGCCGGCGCCGAGGTGATCGCGGTGAACGCGGACCCCGACGGCCTGAACATCAACGACGGGTGCGGCTCGACCCACATCGAGGTGGTGCGGGACGCCGTGCTCGAGTACGGCGCGGACCTGGGCATCGCCCACGACGGTGACGCCGATCGCTGCCTGGCGGTGGACGCCGACGGCCAGGTCGTCGACGGCGACCAGATCATGGCCATCCTGGCCGTGGCGATGGGCGAGTCCGGTGAGCTCGTCGACAACGTGCTGGTCACGACGGTCATGAGCAACCTCGGCCTGCACCTGGCGATGCGGGAGCAGGGCATCGACGTCCGCACCACGGCCGTCGGCGACCGCTACGTACTGGCCGAGCTGCGGGCGGGCGGCTACGCCCTGGGAGGCGAGCAGTCCGGGCACGTCGTGCTCCCGGCCCACGCGACCACGGGCGACGGTCTGCTGACGGCCCTCCGGCTGATGGCCAGGGTGGTGGCGACCGGACAACCGCTGTCGAAGCTGGCCGGCGTGATGCGTCGGCTGCCCCAGGTGCTGGTCAACGTGCCGGTGGGGGACAAGGCGACGGTCGCGGCCTCCTCCTCCGTCGCCGAGGCCGTCGCCGAGGTCCAGCGCGAGCTCGGCGAGACGGGGCGGGTGCTGCTCCGCCCCTCCGGCACCGAGCAGTTGGTGCGGGTGATGGTGGAGGCACCCAGCCACGAGACCGCCGAGGAGGCGGCCCACCGGCTCGCGGGCGTCGTCGCCGCCGCCGGCTGACCCGGTCCGCCGGGCCCGGCACCGCTGAGTCCGTGCCGGGTCGGACGAGGTGGTCCCCTGCTCGGCCCGAGCACGCCGGCGTGACGAGCCGGTCCCGCGACGGGCGGCCTGAACCTCGGCGCGCCACTCCGGCGGCCGGGTCGCCCCGCCCCCGCGCCCCACCGGCCCGAGCGCGGTCGTTCGCTACCGCGAGCCTGGACGTCGTTGCGGGTCGTCCGAGGGAGCGTGCCAGCGCCCGGCAGGCCCTTCGGGCTCCGGATCGACCGGGCCCGGTCGCCGGGCGGCCCTCGTCCACGACGCCACCCCGAGCTGCCACGGGCATTCGCGGCCCTCCGGGCGCCGCTCCGCCTGGCGCGGCGGTCGAGGCGAGCGAACTCCCTGGTGGTGGCCACCGGCGCCGGTGAGGCTCACGCGGTGTTCACACCTGCAAGGAGTAGCGGTAAGTCCACCCTGTGGTGCTGATCGGTCTGACACGATCGGGAACCAGGGAATGTTCACGCGCGTCGCACGTCACGCGGTGGTGCCGGACACCGACAGCGAGGCAGCAGGGGCTCCGGCAGGAGACAGGGGAGGCTGGTGCCAGTGGCCGCGGGCTACGGGACCGATACGGAAGCGATGTCGCGGGCAGCGCGGGGGATCGAGAGCGCGGCTGACGACGCGGAGTCGGTGCTGGAGGACACCGGGCCGGCGCAGGCCAGCGGGTTCGGCGTGGTCCACGTCGACCCGCCGCAACCCTACGCGGAGGGAGTGGGCGTCCTCGCCGAGAGCGGGGCCGCCTTCGTCGGGGTGCTGCGCGCCTTCGCCATGAACATCTCCGCGTCCGCCGAGGGGTACGCCGCCGACGACGCCGCCAACACCTCCACCGTCACCAACGCCGGAGGCAACCTGTGAGCGGGAACCGCGACTGGGCCGAGACCAAGGCCATCCTCGACGACCCCAACGTCGACCACGAGACGAAGCAGCTGCTGCTCCGGTCCTACGTGGCCCATCGACAGGCCTACCCCGGTGCCGAGGACGTCTGCTACGCGAACGAGCCGGAGGAGCTGGACCGGTACCTCGCCGAGCACGACGTCAGCGGGTTTCCGCCCTGGTTCCTGGCCGACCAGCTCGACTCGGTGATGGACGAGGCCCGCAGGCAGCAGGACGACCGCGGATACCAGGAGCGACAGGCGCGGGAAGCCATCAGCGAGGGGCAGCGCGATCTCGACCGGATCACGCCTCCGGGGCAGGCTGGTGGGGTGGACACCTCGGACGAGGTGCTCGACCCCGGTGAGGCCGGCCTCCGCTTCTTCGACACCTTCGGGCAGCTCCTCGCGCAGTGCCCGGCCGACACCATCCCCTACAGCCTGCCGGGCGGGAACCCCTACCCGGAGATCCTGGAGCGCTACCGGGAGCAGAACGGCATCCAGTTCGGCAAGATGCGGGAGGACGCCGAACGGCTCTCCGCGTCCCAGGCGGCGGTGGACGACGCCCTGTCGACCGTGGACCGGAAGTTGGAGACCCTGTTCGGCACCTGGGACGGGGAGGCCGCCGACACCGCTCGCCAGCACCACGCCGACAAGATCAAACCGAACGGCGTCGAGCTGTCCGAGGCGCTCGGCGGAGGCGCCGAGCTGTTGACCACCTCGATGGACACGGTGCACGGCCTGGTCGTCGACAAGGCGCAGTACGCCCTGGACAGCCACACCGACACGATGGGCGAGGCCACCCACTGGATGGCCGAGAACATCATCACGATCGCGGCGAAGGACACCGATCGAATCACCGAGGACGAGGCCAAGGTCGTCGCCGGCTGGCTGGACCAGCAGACCGGTTCTGACATCAGCGGTACCTTCGGTGGTTGCAGCTGGGGGTACGAGGCGAAGGACTACACGCAGCGGGAGTGCCGGCGCTGGATCCGGGAGTCCTTCACCGCCGAGTACGAGACGCTCTACTCGAGCTTCCTGGAGTACTGCGACACGGTCCGGGACTCGGTCGATGACTCCTGGCGGGCCCTGACCGACTACCTGGCCGACTTCGAGAACCCGTTCCAGGACGTCGAGGCCATGCCCTTCACCCCGGACGGCTTCCCCGGCGGGGACGGGACGCCCGGCGACCCGGGAGGGATGCCCGGCGGGATGCCGCCCGGGGGGATGCCGGGCGGCGGGGGCGGCTCGGAGGGCGGCGGCATGCCGCCGATCCCGGAGATGCCCGGTGGTGGCGGAAGCCCACCGGACATGCCCGAGATGCCGGAACCACCGGAGATGCCGGAGATCCCCGAGGTGCCGGAGGACCCGCTGGGTCTGGAGGACGGGGCGCCGGATCCCGAGGACCCGCTGGGTTTCGGGGGCGGCATCTACCCGGAACCGGTGGAGGTGACCCCGGAGGAACCCGGCGGACGCGTCACCCTGCCCGAACCGAACGAGGGGCTCTCCCTCCAGCCGGGCGAGGACGGCACCGTGCACCTGGAGGTCGAGGGCGAGGACGGGCAGTCCACCGAGTACGTCGTCGACTTCGGGGACGACGGCACGCCCCAGCTCACCCCCCTGCCGGCCGAACTGGGCGATGAGGGTCGTCCCGAGGTCGAGAACCAGCCGTACGGCCCTGGCGGCCCGGGCACGACCCCGCCCGGCCAGCCCATCCCGTTGCGCCCAGGGCCGGACGGGGTGGCGACCATCGAGCACGGGGGCGGCACCGTCACGGTGGAACGGGTCGAGGGCGAGGACGGGCGCTTCGACGTCACGGTGGTGGGGCCCGACGGCTCCCGGGAGTCCTACGCGGTGCACTTCGACCCGAGCTCGTCGGATGGCGGTGCGGGCGGCGGCGCCGCCGGTACCTCCCTGCCGGGAGCACCGTCGCGACCGGGACCCGGTGAGGGCGGGGACGGCTTCCGGACGATGCCGGCGGAGGCGGAGTTCCGGACTCCGGGTGAGCCCGGCGAGGGGATGCGGACGATGCCGGCCGAAGGGGGACTTCGGGCACCGACCGCCGAAACCCTGCCCGCCTCCGCCCCGGGCTTCGGCGGTGCGGGTCAGTGGACCAGCCCCGACTCGGCTCCGGCCGCCGCGGCTCCCTGGGGGCCGGCCGACCAGGGGCACACCGGGGTGGGCACCGGTGCCGTTCCGGGTGCTCCGCCGGCCGGTGGTTTCGTCGGAGGACCGACCCCTGGCGGCCCACCTCCCTCCTTCGGCGGGGTGCCGGGGCACGACCCGTCGATCGGCAACCACCCGACACCGGGCGCGCCGCCCGGGGGCGGCTGGGGGCAGGAACCGGGACGCTTCGGCGGCGGACCCGCCCCCGCTGGCGGTGGTTGGGAGCCGGGCTCGCCGGGCGGCGGTTCCGGGCCGGGCGCGGTCTCCCCGGCGGGAGCCGGCGGCGGTTCCGCTCCCGGCGGCTGGGGACCAGGCCAGTACGGCCCACCGGGTGGCGGGTACGGCCCGCAGGAGGGCTTCGGCCCCGGTTCGGGCCCCGGCGGTCCGGGTGCTCCTGCCGGTGGTCCCCCTTCCGTCAGCCCGCAGGGACTGATGGGCGGGATGAGCGGTGGCCCCGCTGGTGGACCCGACGGGCCGTTCGCCTTCGGCCCCGGTTCGGATGGTGGTCACGGTTCGTGGGGGGCTCAGCCCCACCAGGCCGGCAACCAGCCCTGGCAGGGGCCGGGTTCGGACTCCTGGCAGCACGGGCAGGGCGACCAGTACCGGGGCGGCCTGCCCAACACCTCGACGCCGCAGGCGAGTGGGCCCGCCGGCGCCGGTTTCGCGGCCATGCCGGACGGTGGTCAACCGGGCCAGGCCGGGCAGACCGGCCAGCAGGGCGCGGGCCAGTTCGGCCCACAGGGCCAGCCTGGTTACGGCCAGCAGGCGCACGCCGCTGGCCCCTTCGGGCCGGCGGGCCAGGGCGGTGGCGGAGCCGGCGGCCAGGGCGGCGGGATGGGCATGATGGGCGGCGGCATGATGGGCGGCGGCGGTCAGGGGGGCCAGGGCGGCCAGGACCAGGAACGTGGGCCCAGCCAGTGGCGGGTCCAGCACCAGGACGTTTTCGACGCCAACGAGGCCGCGGAGAAGGCGAGCCGGATGCGGTCGCTGTTCGACGGGGAGGACAAGCGATGAACGACGGGGACCACCGTGTCGCGGTCGGTGGGAGCGGGGGAGCCGGATGAGCGCGGCGGAGCGGTTGGCGGCGGCCAAGGGCCGCCTGGCCGGGATCACGAAGGAGCACGGTGACCGGCGTGCCCTCCTCGAACGTCGGGTGACGGAGAGCCGGAAGAAGCTGCGGGAGCAGACCCAGCAGCGTTTCGCGCACGCGGCGGCCGTGGCCAAGCGGCTGCACGAGAGCGCGGTGCGGCGGAAGGAGGCCGGCGGCTGGGACACCTCCGCCGCGACCCAGCGGGGCGGTGGCGGGGAGTTCGCCTTCGGCCCGGAGGACGAGGAACCCACGTCGGACCAGTACGGCGGGGCGCCCGTCGGGCACCCGCCGGCGCGTCCGGCCGCCGAGCCGGCCCCGGCTCCGGAGCCCCGGCGGCCGGACGTCCCGGTCGCCGGCCCGGCCGCGCCGTCACCCGGTGCCCCCCGGCCAGGCCTGGGCGGGCCGCCCCTGACGTCCCGGCGGCGGCGTGACGACGACGAGGACGAGGACTACTCGGAGGGCGGCTGGCTGCACTGATCGGCCAGGCCGGGGCGCGCTGGTGTCCCGGCCGTCCCGCCGGGGCCGGGTCCCGGTCGTGCGGTGTCGGGACGTCGGGTGGCCGCCGGGGAACCCGGCGAGCTGTGGCAGGGGCGCCCTCGGCGCCCCACCCGACATGGCCGGGGTGGTCTCCCGCCCATCGCCGTGGTGGGCGGTCCGTGGGAGTGCCCGGCGAGCGGCGGCCGCCGTCCCGGCGCCCCGCCCTGCCCCTGGGAGCTCGGGCGGAGGTCGGTGGTCCCCGCCCACCACCGGGAACCGTCGCCCACGGATGCCGGCGTCAGGGACCACAGCCGCCCGCTCCGGCGCCGGGCCGGTCAGCACCCGTCAGTCACGTACCCGTGCCCCGCGCCCGTCAGGCGCCCCGCGATGGCGCGAGCCCGGCTGGGAGGTGGAGCCCTTCCCGGTCCGGCCCGCCCGGCTGGGCGGCGGTGGAGGCGGGTCAGGCGGGGAGACGGCCCCGGTCCTGCCGCCGGCCACGGCTGTAGTCGAGGGTCGCGCCCTTCACCTCGGTCTCCAACAGCGTGTCGTAGCGCCGGTCGTCGGTGAGCACGCGGAGCAGGAAGGCGGTGGTCAGGGCCTTCACCAGGTCCGCGTGTTGGCGCCGGGGCCGGCCGTCCATCAACAGGTCCGTCCAGTGGCGGCCCTCGGCGAAGGTCAGGTGGTTGGCCTTGCGCACGGTGCGTAGCTGCACCGGGCCCTTCCAGCCGTGCGAGACGGGCTCGGCCATCGCCACGGGGGGAGCGATCCGGTCCTCCTCGGCGGCCAGGTGCAGCGCCGGCGCCCCGCAGTCCCGCGCCGCGTTGATCGCCGAGGGCCGCGTCTCGGTGACGGCCAGGGTGACGACGGCCCTGATCTCCGGCCAGTTCGCCGCCGCGAGCACGGCCGCGCCCGCGCCGAACGAGTGCCCCACCACTCCCATCCGGTCGGGGTCGACGCTGATGTCCCCGGTGCCCAGCCGCACCTTCGCGCACACCTCCAGCGCGGTGTGGAGGTCGGCGGCGAAGAGCCGGTGCGAGGGCAGCAATCCCTGGTGGGTGGCGGGGGCGGCGACCACGAAGCCCCAGGAGGCCAGGTGGCGGAGCAGGTCGCGGTAGCGGCGGGTCGGCTGCATCCACCCGTGCCCGAAGGCGACCGCCGGAAGGCCCAGCCCCTGCCGTGGTGTGACGACCGTCCCCGGCAGTCCGACCAGCGCGAGGTCCCCGCGCAGCACGCCGTGCGGTCCTGGCTGGCTGAGTTCGGCGATCAGCTTCTTGGCAAAGCGGGCCATGAGGGGCGACGGTAGTCGATGATCGACGCTTCCGGGCAGTCGCGCCCCACCTGACAGCCACCTCACTCGATCCGAGGCATCGCGGCGGCGGGTCGGCGACGCGAGCGCCGTCACCCGAGGGGCTGACCGGTCCGGTGACGGAGTGTTGGCTAGCTACCCTGTTCGGCGTGTGCGGAATCGTGGGATACGTCGGGAACAAGCAGGCGCTTGACGTGGTGCTCGACGGCTTGCGCCGTCTCGAGTACCGCGGTTACGACTCGTCCGGGGTCGCGGTGCTTGACGGGGCCGGCGGCCTGGCGGTCGAGCGGCGAGCCGGCCAGCTGGGCAACCTGGAGGCCCGGCTCGACGAGGTCGGGCGGGACAGCCTGCGCGGGACCGCCGGCATGGGCCACACCCGGTGGGCCACGCACGGCGCCCCCACCGACCGCAACGCCCACCCCCACGTCGACACCACCGGTCGGGTGGCGGTGGTGCACAACGGCATCATCGAGAACTTCGGCGTGCTCCGTGCCGAGCTGGAGCGGTCCGGTGTCGAGCTGGCCAGTGACACCGACACCGAGACGACCGCGCACCTCATCGCCAGGGCGTACGACGGCGTCGACGACCACGGCACGGCGGGTGACCTGGCGGCCAGCGTCCGCGCCGTCTGCCGCCGGTTGGAGGGCGCCTTCACCCTCGTCGTGACGCACGCCGACGTGCCGGGACGCGTCATCGCGGCCCGGCGGTCCTCCCCGCTGGTGGTGGGCGTGGGGGAGGGCGAGACCTTCGTGGCCTCCGACGTGGCCGCCTTCATCGAACACACGCGGGACGCCGTCGAGCTGGGCCAGGACCAGGTGGTGGAGATCGACGACGCGGGGTACCGGGTCACCGACTTCCACGGCGTGGACGTCGAGACACGCCCCTTCCACGTCGACTGGGACATGGACGCCGCCGAGAAGGGCGGCCACGAGTACTTCATGCTCAAGGAGATCGAGGAGCAGCCCGAGGCGCTCGCCAACACCCTGCGCGGCCACTTCGTGGACGGCAGGGTCGTGCTGGACGAGCAGCGGCTCGCCGACCAGGACCTCCGCGACATCGACAAGGTGTTCGTCGTGGCCTGCGGCTCCGCGTACCACTCCGGGCTGGTCGCCAAGTACGCCATCGAGCACTGGTGCCGCTTGCCGGTCGAGGTCGAGCTGGCCAGCGAGTTCCGCTACCGGGACCCGGTGCTCGACCGGGACACCCTGGTCGTCGCCGTCTCCCAGTCGGGTGAGACCGCCGACACCCTGGAGGCGATCCGCCACGCCCGGGAGCAGAAGGCCCGGGTGCTCGCGGTGTGCAACACCAACGGCGCCCAGATCCCCCGGGAGTCCGACGCGGTGCTGTACACGCACGCGGGCCCGGAGATCGGCGTGGCCTCCACGAAGGCCTTCCTCGCGCAGGTCGCCGCCAACTACCTCGTGGGTCTGGCCCTGGCCTCGGCACGCGGGACCAAGTACCCGGACGAGGTCGCGCGGGAGTTCGCGGAGCTGGAGGCCATGCCCCAGGCGGTGTCCACGGTGCTGGGCACCGCCCCCCAGGTGCGGGAGCTGGCGCGGGACCTGGCCACCGCGAAGGCCGTCCTCTTCCTCGGGAGGCACGTCGGCTACCCGGTGGCCCTGGAGGGCGCGCTCAAGCTCAAGGAACTCGCCTACATGCACGCGGAGGGCTTCGCGGCCGGGGAACTGAAGCACGGCCCCATCGCCCTGATCGAGGAGGGGCTTCCCGTCGTCGTGGTCATGCCCTCCCCCAAGGGGCGGGCGGTGCTGCACTCGAAGCTGCTGTCGAACATCCGCGAGATCCAGGCGCGGGGGGCGCGCACGATCGTCATCGCGGAGGAGGGCGACGACACCGTGCGCCCCTTCGCCGACCACCTCATCGAGATCCCGGCCGTGCCGACCCTCCTCCAGCCGTTGGTGTCGACGATCCCGCTCCAGGTGCTGGCGGCGGAGATCGCCCGCGCCAAGGGGTACGACGTCGACAAGCCCCGCAACCTCGCGAAGTCGGTCACCGTGGAGTGACCTCGCGCTCGGTGGGTCGCGGGGGCGCCCGGCGGGGCTGGCCCGATCCCGTCGCCCTGCGCGAGGCTGGACGCGGTGGGTGAGGACGGTGGTGCGCGGGTAGCCCCCGACCGGGGCGGTCCACGGGGGCGCTCCCCCACCTCGGCCGGGCCGTCCGGTCCGCCGAACTGCGGCCAGCGGGAGGGCAAGTGCGGGGTGCGTGGACGACGACGCGGGTTCGGGACGCCGAGGACCGGTTGCTGCGCCGGGTGCCGTCCGCCCGGCTGATGCGGCGCGCGGCGTACGGGGTCGCGGTGGAGGCGGCCGTGATGTTGCGGGCGCACACCGGAGGTACCAGCGGTCGACGTGTCGTGCTCCTCGTGGGTGCGGGCAACAACGGCGGGGACGCGCTGTGGGCCGGCGCCTTCCTCCGCCGCCGTGGGGTGGACGTCACGGCGCTGCTGCTGGCTCCCGGCCGGGCCCACCCGGAAGGGCTGGCCGCCCTGCGCCGGACCGGCGGCCGAGTGGTGGAGGTCGGGGACCACGACGAGGTGACCGCCGTGACCCCCCGCCTGGCCGCCGCCGATCTGGCGGTGGACGGGATCGTCGGGATCTCCGCGTCCGGGCCGTTGCGACCGGTCGCCGCCGAGGTGGTCTCGCGGCTGTCCTGCCCGGTCCTCGCGGTCGACCTCCCCAGCGGCGTCGACCCGGACACCGGAGCGGTGCCCGGGCCCGCGGTGCGGGCCACCGCCACCGTCACCTTCGGTGCGCGCAAACCCCTGCACCTCCTCGGCCCGGGAAGCGAACACGTCGGGGAGCTGCGGGTCGTCGACATCGGTCTCGGCCCGGAGCTGGGTGAGCCGGACCTCCGGGCGCTCGACCGGCACGACGTGGGGCTGGGCTGGCCGGTGCCCGGGCCGGCCGACGACAAGTACACGCAGGGCGTCGTCGGGGTGGCCGCCGGCTCCTCGGTGTTCCCCGGGGCGGCGGTGCTGGCGACGGGAGCGGCCGTCGCGGCGACCTCGGGCATGGTGCGCTACGCCGGACCGGCCGCGGACGCCGTGCGTTCCACCTGGCCGGAGGTGGTGGTCACCGGGTCGGTGGAGGACGCGGGGCGGGTGCAGGCCTGGGCCGCCGGACCGGGCATCGGGGTCGGTGAGACCGGGCGGAGGGTGTTGGAACAGGTCCTCGCGGCGGGGCTGCCGACGTGCCTGGACGCCGACGCGATCACGCTCCTGGCGCGGCACGAGGAACTGTGGGACCTCCACGACCCCGACACGACGTGGGTCCTGACCCCGCACGAGGGCGAGTTCACCCGCCTGGTCGGCGAGGTCGGCACGGACCGGGTGGACGCCGTCCGCCGGGCTGCGCGCCGGTTCCGCTGCGTGGTCCTGCTCAAGGGGAACACCACGGTCGTCGCGGACCCGGACGGCCACGTCCTGGTGAACCGCTCGACCTCGTCCTGGGTCTCGACCGCGGGGTCGGGGGACGTGCTGACCGGGATGATCGGTGCCCTGCTGGCCTCGGGGGCGGAACCGGCGCTCGCCGCCGCCTGGGCGGCCAGCGCCCACGAACTGGCCGGGGAACTCGCGGCGCGAGGAGCGCCGATCGGGGCGTCCGCGCTGGTCCCCTCGGTGTCCGAGGCGATCCGGGTGCTGCGGCGTTCCGCCGGACTGCTGCCGTGACACCAGCGGTCGCCCCGAACCCGGCCCGCCTGCCGGGACCCGGCTCCTCGTCGTGACACCATGGAGTCGTCATGAGCGCAGAACAGGACGCGCCACTGTCCCGGGCGGACGTGGTGGTGGACACGACGGCCATCCAGCACAACGTCGAGTTGCTGGTCGCCATCGCGGCCCGGTCGGGCGCCGGGACCATGGCCGTGGTCAAGGCCGACGGGTACGGGCACGGCGCGGTCGCGGCGGCGCGGGCGGCCCTGCGCGGTGGGGCTGGCTGGCTGGGTGTGCGGTCCCAGGACGAGGCCCTGCACCTGCGGGCGCATGGCCTGACGGCCCCGGTGCTGTGCTGGCTGCACCTGCCCGGGGAGACGTTCACCGAGGCCGTCCGGGCCGACATCGACCTGTCCGTGGCCACCCTCGACACCCTGCGGGCGGTGATCGCCGCCGCCGCGGAGGTGGGTGGCGCGGCCCGCATCCACCTCAAGATCGACACCGGGTTGTCCCGGGGTGGTGCCACCGAGGAGGACTGGCCGGCCCTCGTGGGCGCGGCGGCGGACGCCGAACGCGCGGGCCTGGTCCGGGTCGTGGCCGTCTGGTCGCACCTCGCCTGCGCGGACGAACCCCACCACCCCTCCATCGACCGCCAGGCGGAACGGTTCCAGGACGCGTACCGAACGGCCAGGGCCGCCGGGCTCGACCCCATCCGGCACCTGGCGAACTCCCCAGCGACGTTGACCCGGCCCGACCTGCACTTCGAGCTCGTGCGCCCCGGGATCGCGATCTACGGTCTCAACCCGGTGCCCGAGGCCGCGACACCTCCGCTGCGGCCGGCGATGACCTTCCGGTCGGTGGTGGCCCTGGTCAAACGGGTCCGGGCCGGGGAGTCGGTGTCCTACGGGCACACGTGGACCGCCGAGCGGGACACGACGCTGGCCCTCGTCCCGGTCGGGTACGCCGACGGCGTGCCCAGGGCGATCTCCGGGCGGATGTCGGTGTGGCTGGCCGGCAGACGTCGCCCCATCGCGGGTCGGGTCTGCATGGACCAGTTCGTGGTCGACTGCGGTGACGACGCGGTGTCCGAGGGAACCGAGGTGGTGCTCTTCGGGCCGGGGGACCACGGAGAACCCACCGCGAGTGAGTGGGCGGACGCCATCGGCACCATCAACTACGAGATCGTGACCGGGATGTACCGGCCGCGAGGCCACCGGTTCGAGGTCACCGGCGCCCCGCGCCCGGTGCGGGCCGTCCGCGAGGAGCGTCGCCGGTGAGGCCCTGGCAGGTGGTCGGCATGGTCGGCGGCGTGATCGGTGCCGCCCTCGGCGGTGCGGTGGTGGGCGCCGCCGCCCAGAGCGCCAGGTTCGCCGCGTTGCGGGAACGCGGTGAGCTCGCCGAGCTCGGGGTGTCGCCGGCCGACCGCGAGTACACCGTCGCCGCCGACGACGGGCTGCCGCTGGCGGTCGAGGAGATCGACCCGGTCGGTGGCGGGGCCGAGGTCACCGTGGTCCTCGTGCACGGGTACGTGGTCGACCGCCGGTGTTGGCACTTCCAGCGGCGGGACCTGCCGGAGTCGGAGTCACCGAGGGTGCGGCTGGTGCTCTACGACCAGCGCAGCCACGGCCGCTCCGGCCGGGGTCGCCGCGACTCCGCCACCATCGAGCAGCTGGGCAGGGACCTGGCCGCGGTGCTGCGGGTCGCGGCGCCCACCGGCCCGGTGGTCCTGGTGGGCCACTCGATGGGCGGCATGACGGTGATGGCCCTAGCCGAACAGCAACCGGAACTCTTCGGGGAACTGGTCAGGGGGGTGGCCCTGGTGGGCACCGCGGCCGGGGACGTGGGCAAGAGCGGCCTGCCGAGGACGTTGCTCTCCCGCCGCAACCCGGTGACCCGGGGCCTCGGGAGGTTCGCCGACTGGCAGCCCGAGCTGTTGGAGGCGGCCCGTCGGGCCGGCAACCACCTCACCTGGGGAGCGACCCGCGCGGTGGCCTTCGGCGACAAGTCGGTGGACCCCGCGCTGGTGAACCTGATGTACGACATGATCCAGGCGACGCCGATGCGGGTGTTCGCCGACTTCGTGGACACCTTCACCACCCACGACCGGGTGGCGGCCCTCAGCGGCCTGGCGCACTGCGAGACCCTCGTGCTGGCCGGGGACGCCGACCGGGTGACGCCCTTCTCCCACTCGGAGATCATCGCCGCGGAACTGCCGGACGCCGAGTTCGTCAGCGTCGCCGGTGCCGGCCACATGGTCATGTTGGAGCGCTCCGACCTGACCACCGAGGCGTTGCGCGGGTTGATCCGCCGGGTGGTGGAGAACCGGGAGTCGCACCGCGGCCGGCAGCGGAGCGGTCGGTGACCCGGGCGCGGCGGGGTCCCGGGACCCGGTGGGTGTTGGAACGGGGGACATCGCTGGCGCGGCGTTCACCGCGGAGGCATGGTGGGTTCCACCGGATCGCCAACCACGACCGGCCGGCCCGGGCGTGGGCCCACCACCGGTACGGGACGGGCACACCTCTCGACCAGCACGAGGCACGGGAAGGCTGATGAGCGACACGACGGGGACACGGACCGGCCACTGGTCGGTCGACCTGCCCACGCCCGAGGACACCGAGCGGCTGGGGCGACGCGTCGGCGAGGTGGCGCTGGCCGGCGACCTGATCCTGCTCGACGGGCCGCTGGGCGCCGGCAAGACCGTGTTCGCCCGTGGCGTCGCGGCGGCCCTCGGGGTGACGGGCCGGGTCACCTCGCCGACGTTCGTCATCGCCAGGGTGCACCGCCCGACCCCCGAGGGACGCGGGGTGCAGCTGGTCCACGTCGACGCCTACCGGCTGGGAGGGCTCGCCGAGCTGGAGGACCTGGACCTCGTCAGCGACCTCTCCGACAGCCTCGTCGTCGTGGAGTGGGGCGCCGGGACGGCGGAGCAGCTCGCCGAGGAGCACCTGCTGGTGCGGCTGCGGCGGCGGGACGACGACGTCCGACTGGCCACGCTGGTCCCGCACGGGGAGAGCTGGCAGCGTCGGCTGGCCGACCTGAATCCGCCCGACGGCAGCGGCCAGCGGAGCTGACTCCCGGTACCCCGTGTCCCGGGGGCGCGGTCGGATGCGCGGCCGAGGTGGACGCGCCCCGGTTGACGCCGCGGCTCCGCCCTGCCGGCGGTTGTCGTCTCGGGCTGCCCTGGCGTCCTCGGGGTCGTCGTGAAGCCCGGGCCGTGGGGGCGCCCCGGGCCGTCGAGGTCCGGATGGGGTGCGTGCGACGCGCCGGGCCGGCGGGGGCTGGCCGGTGGCACGCGCCGAGGACGTCCAACTCGGGCGGCGGTGCCGGGGGCTCGGGGACGGCGTTCTGACCGCCGGAATCGACCTCCGCGTGCGCAGGGGCGGTGCGATGGGCGCATCTGCCTCCGGTGCGGGCTGACGACCGGTCGCAGGAGTCACCCAGGGGCGGGTGCGCCGCCGTCGAGCACCCACGCCCACGATCGACCGGAGCACTGGGCGCGGGTCCCGGGGGCGCGGGCGGCGGGACCGCCGAGCCGGCCGTCCGGCGTTCCGCTCGCGGGGCGGCCCGGACCTCGACCTCACCCCCGCTCGGTGGCGGGCAGGGGGTCGGCGCCCTCGTCGGGCGCCCCGTCCAGCACGGCGAGGACGGTTTCGGAGATCTCGGCCACGGCGTCGAGCTGCGCGGGAGTCAGCAGGTCGACGAAGTGCCGTCGCACGTCGGCCACGTGCAGCGGCGCCGCCGACACGATGGCGTCCCTGCCGGCTTCGCTGAGAGCGACCACGGAGCCCCTGGGGTGTTCGGGGCAGGGCTCTCGCACGACCAGGCCCCGGTCCACCATCCGCCCGAGCTGGTGGTGCAACCGGCTCTTCTCCCACTGGGTGACCGTCGCGAGCTGGAAGGCCCGCAGCCGACCTCCCGGCGCCTCGGACAGGGCCACCAGCACGGCGTAGTCGGCCTCGGAGAGGCCGGAATGCCGCTGGAGGCGCTGGTTGAGCCGTCGGCGGAGGTGTCGCTGCATCGTGTAGAAGCCCCGCCAGGCCCGTTGCTCCCGCTCGTCCAACCACTCCTCGTTCGACATCACCGCATCCTAGGCAGCGGCGTCCAGGTCAGTTGACATGTCATCTCGGCGGCTCCTAGGTTCGGATCACGATCACCACCACGAGCCACCGCCGGCCGCGTGGGCGCGCGGCCGCGCACCAGGACGAGGAGAGGCGGACGCATGCGGGACCAGCGGGATGGCCGGCGCTCGAACCAGGTCAGCAGGAGGTCGCTGCTCGGAGGCGCGGCCGCCGCGGCGGGCGTGGCGGGCGTGGCGACGGGCGCGGCCGTGGTGGGCGGGGCCGCCACCGCGCACGCCGTCGAACCTCCGGCGGCCGAACGGTTCCGCCCGGGCCGCCCGATCGTCCTCCGCGGCGCCACCGTGGTCACGATGGACGACGAACTCGGTGTGCTGGCCGACGCGGACGTGCTGGTCGTGGGGACGAGGATCGAGGCGGTGGGCCACGCGCTGCCCACGCCACCGGGCACCGCCGTCGTCGAGACCGGCGGCGGGCTGCTCACCCCGGGGTTCGTCGACACCCACCGGCACGTGTGGCAGACGGCGTTGCGGGGGGTGGGGGTGGAGTGGACCCTCGCCGAGTACATGGAGCGGATGTTCGGCCGCTGGGGGCTCGCCTACCGGCCGGAGGACCTCGCGGCTGGCAACCGGATGGGCATGGTCGAGGCACTCGACGCGGGGGTGACGACCGTCCTGGACTGGTCCCACAACCTGCGGACCCCCGAGCACGCCGACGCCGCCGTGGACGGACTGCTCGCCGTGCCCGCCCGCGCCAGGTTCGGCATCGGCAACGCCTTCGCCGACTCGGCGGGCTGGATCCACGGCGGCGAGGTCGACCGCCTGCTGGACAGCAGGTTCCCCAGCAGGGACCAGTTGGTCACCCCGCAGATCGCCTACGACATCGTGCCCCCGGACGAGGAACTGCTCCCCGCCCTGCGCTTCGCCAGGGACCGGGGCCTCCAGTGGACCTCGCACGGCGGGATCGTCGGTTACGCGGCCGACGAGACCATCACCTTCCTCGCCGACAACGGCTTCCTCTCCCCGGACATCACCCTCGTGCACGGTGGCGCCTACGGCGAGGACGGGTACCGGCGGCTCGCCGACGCCGGAGCCTTCCTGAGCATCGCGGCCGAGAGCGAGCTGAACGCGGGACAGGGCTACCCGCCGAGCCACCGCGCCCGGGAGTTCGGTGTCCGGATGTCCCTGTCGATGGACACGGTGGTCTGGTGGAGCGGGGACATGTTCTCCGCCATGCGCGCCACCCTCAACGCGGACCGCGGCCTGGCGCACCTCCGCGCCCACGAGCGCGGCGAGGTGCTCCAGTCGAACGCCCTGCGTTCCGCCGAGGTGCTGGAGTGGGCGACGATGGGGGGTGCCCGGGCGCTCGGGATGGAGGCCGAGATCGGCTCGATCACCCCGGGCAAGCTGGCCGACCTCGTGCTGCTGCGGACCGACACCACCGTCATGAGCCCGCTCAGCAACCCCGTCGGGCACCTCGTCTTCCAGGCCGGGCGTGCCGACGTGGACACCGTGGTGGTCAACGGCCGGGTGGTCAAGCACCGGGGCGAGCTGGTGGGCGTGGACGTCGCGGGCGCCCGGCGCGAGGTCGAGGCGTCCCTGGAGCACCTGCGCGCCGAGATCGGTGACCAGGAGTGGGAGGCGGCGAGCCACGGGTGACGGGACGGCCCGCCCGCTCCCGGCCCGCCCGCCTGGTGATCGTGTGCGCCGTGCTCGACCGGGCTGGGGTGCCGGGAACCCGCCGTCGAGCGAGGAGGGACACCGCCCGGCCGGGGGCGGTGGTGACCTCGGCGGAGGGAGCGGGCCGGAGTCGACCGGGCGCCGGCGAGGCGGCCGTCGTCGAGACGAGGGGGTGTGGCCCTGTCCTCGGCCGGGTCGGGGACCGCCCGCCGGTCACCCGCGCCACGCGGCGCACGGACGCGAGCCGGGCGACGAGCCGGCGTGGGCCGAAGCCCCCGCACGTCCCGGCGACCGCCCCCGCGACCAGCCGCCGCCGGGCCGGAGGTCGTACCAGGGGGTGAGGGGCGACTCGGACCCCGAGGTGATGCGCCCCGGGCGGCGCCCGGCATAGCGTGGCCGGGTGCCACCCCCGCCCGCCCCGGACCGCCAGCAGCCGCACCTCCGCTTCCCCGTGCACCGGAACAGCCCGGTCGCCCTGCTGCACGGCTGGCGGCTGGCGACGGTCGGGCTCGCCCTGCTGGTCCTCCTCCTGATCACCCTGCCCAGCGGGGCCATCCAGCTCGCCGAGAACTACGCCGTCGGCGGCGGTCTCGCCGTCGCCCTCCAGACCTTCCAGACCCTGCCCCTGGTGCTGAGCCTGGTCCAGCCGGTCGCGGCCTGGGCGATCTCCCTGGCGGCCGGAACGGCGATCGCCCTGGTCTCCACACCGGGCGGCGAACCGTGGCCGTGGCCGGCGGCCGGTCTGATAGCCCACCTCGGGGTCCTGCTGGTGCTCGTGGGCTGTTGCCGGTGGTGGACGCTGCTCCTCGCCGCGCTGGCGGAGCCGCTCGCCGTCGCGGCGATCTCGTGGCTCGTTCCCGACGAACGCCAACCCGATGCGCTCGTTCCGCTGGTGGTCATCTTCGTGGTGCTGTTGGTGGTCGGCGTCGTCTGGTCGTTGCGCCGTGACCTCCGCCGACGACTGCGGGAGCACCAGCGGCTGGCCGAGGAGGAACGGGCCCGCCGCACCGTGCTGGAGGAGCGAGCGCGGATCGCCAGGGAGATGCACGACGTGGTGGCGCACCACATGTCGGTGGTGACGGTGCAGGCGGAAACCGCTCCCTACCGGATCGCGGACCTCCCCGACGCGGCCACCGAGGAGTTCGCCTCCATCGCCGCCTCGGCACGCCGGTCGCTCGCCGAGATGCGCCAGCTCCTCGGAGTGCTCCGTTCCGACTCGGGGTCGTCCGCACGTGCCCCGCAACCCGCGCTGGACTCCCTCCCCGAACTGGCGGACCTCACCAGGGGCAGCGGTGTCCCGGTCACCCTGCGGCCGCTTCCCGACGAGGTGGTCCGAGAGCTGCCCGGGACGGTGCAGTTGGCCTGCTACCGGATCGTGCAGGAGGCGCTGAGCAACGTGGTGCGGCACGCGCCAGGAGCGGCGACGACGGTGGACCTGGCGTACGCGTCCGGTCGGGTGGCCGTGGAGGTGACGAACGAGGCACCGCGCGCTTCGGGGCGCCCGCCCCTGGAGCGGGTCGGTACCGGGCACGGTATGACGGGCATGCGGCAACGGGTGGACGCGCTGGGAGGCGACCTGGAGGCCGGACCGCTGCCCGGCGGCGGGTTCCGGGTGGTGGCCCGCCTGCCCGTGGGAGGAAGCGTCCCGGACGGAGGAGACGAACGCGGATGACCACGCGACTCGTGATCGTCGACGACCAGGCCATGGTGCGGGCCGGTTTCGCCGCGTTGCTGGCGGCCCAACCCGACGTCGAGGTGGTGGGGGAGGCCTCCGACGGCGCGGAGGCGGTGGCACTCGTCGGCAGGCTTCGCCCGGACCTGGTGCTGATGGACGTCCGGATGCCCGTGATGGACGGCCTGGCGGCCGCTCGCACCATGCTGGACCCGGTTCGGGTCGCCCGGGCCGGGCACCAGCCCCGGGTGCTGATGCTGACCACCTTCGACGTCGACGACTACGTGTACGACGCCCTCCGGGCTGGAGCCAGCGGTTTCATCCTCAAGGACGCTCCGGCCAGTGACCTGATCGCCGCCGTCCGGGTCGTCGCCGGGGGAGACGCGTTGTTGGCCCCCACGGTCACCCGCCGACTGATCGCCGAGTTCGCCCGCCGGCGTCCCGTCGTCTCCCGGGCGTCGAGCAGGCTCGCCGCGCTGACCGAACGGGAGACGGAGGTGCTGCGACTGGTCGCGCGGGGGCTGTCCAACCAGGAGATCGCGGCGCACCTGGTCGTGGCGGAGCAGACCGTGAAGAGCCACTTCGGCCGTGTCCTCGCCAAACTCGACCTGCGGGACCGGGCGCAGGCCGTGGTCTTCGCCTACGAGAGCGGCCTGGTGACGGCCGGAGGGCACGACTAGCCCAGGGTCGACGGTCCCGGCCCGCCGCACGGGCCAGCGGTCCCCCGTGCGCGGTGCGCCTCGACTCCCGGTCGTTCCTCGGTGTGGCGGACGTGCTCCGCCGGCCCGGTCGGGTACCAGCAGTCGGCACGTGGGCACGCCCGCGGCCCCGGCCCGAGGGCACTCCCGTCGCGGACGGGACCCCACCCGACCTCGTCCCCAGGGGGCACTCGAGGACGCGATCCCCCTCCCCGGTGTGACGCGGAGGTGGCGACTCCGGAGTGACGACCGCGCACCCACCTCGTTCGCACACTCCCCCCGTCAGATCGAGAACGGCTTCGGCGGCGGGAGAACTGGTGATGGGGCGGCTGCGTTCGTTGTTCGGCACGGTGGTGGTGGCCGCCGCCGCGGTGGGGTCGAGCTCCGCGCTCGACGCCACCCCTACCGGGGACCTGGTAGCTCCCCCGCCGGGGACCGTGGAGTGGGCGGCCGAGCGCACCGAGGCCGGCGACAGGACACCAGCGCCGGGTGCGGGCACCCCCTCCGAGGTGTCGGAGTTCTTCGCGCGCCTCGACGGCGACGAGACCGATCGGTTGGCGCGTGAGCACCCCGGTGTGGTCGGCAACCTCGACGGCGTGCCCGTCGACGTGCGCCTGGACGCCAACGAACGGGCGCTGCGGCAGGCCCTCTCCGAGGTCGAGGCCCGGGCCTCCGACGGCGAGCTGATCGGGGAGCGGCGACGCGAGGCGGCCGACCGCGCCGAGGTCTACCGCGACCTGCTGGCCGGCGACCGGCGGTTCCTCGTCTTCGACCCCCGAGGGCGGGGCCTGGTCGCCGAGGTGTTCGGTGATGTGGAGGACGCGGACTCGGTCACGGTGCTCGTTCCCGGCAACGACAGCGACCTCGACGGCTTCGACCAGCCGACGGCCCCGACGCGGTCCGCCGCCCGCGCGGGCGAGGCGCTGTTCACCGAGCAGCGCGCCCGGCACCCGGAGGTCAGGACGGCCGTCATCGCGTGGAGCGGCTACGTCAGCCCGCGCGGACTGGGGCTCGACGCGGCCACCGCCACGCTCGCCGAGGCGGGCGCGGTCCGCCTGGAGCGGTTGCTCGCCGGCCTCGCCACCCTGGGGCGTGACGCGGGCACCCCGCCGACCGCGCACCTCGTCTGCCACAGCTACGGAAGCGTGGTGTGCTCGCTGGCCGCGCGGCGCGGCGACCTCGACGTCGGCTCGTTGGTGGCGGTCGGGTCGCCCGGTCTCCGCGCCGAGACCGCCGCCGAGCTGTCCGGGGCGAACCAGGTCTGGGCCACGCGCGCGGACGACGACTGGATCGGCTGGGTGGCGGGCCTCTCCCTCGGAGGGCTCGGTCACGGCACCGACCCCACCGAGCCGTCCTTCGGTGCCCGCCTCATCCCGACGGGGACCGCCAGCGGCCACGACGGCTACTTCGTCCCCGGCACCGAATCCCTGGGGCGGCTCGCGGAGATCACCGTGGCGCACGGCGTCGGGGTGCCAGGGCGGACCACGCCCGACGCGCCCTGACCCCGGGGGCGTCACGACGGGGCCGAAACGACAGGGCCGACCCTGGCGTCCCGCTCCGCCGGGTCCGTGCGAAGCCGGGTTCGAGGGAGTTCGCGCCGGTAGGGCCGAGGGGTGCTGGCTCGGCCGGAGATCACCGGCCGCAGCCCGCTGAGCCCGGTGTGGGAGCCGGGGTCCGCCCAGGGGGAGCGGGACCGCCAGGGTGGACGACACGGAGCCGTGCTGCTCCCGCCGCCGGTGGCCCGCTGACCGAGGAGGGTCGTCCGGCGCGGTCGGGGAAACTCGATCCTGAGCACTTCACTCGAACGAGTGGGACGGACCGGTGGACGGTCCGTCGAGTCGGCGCCCCCCCGCCACTGGCCTCGGAACAGGCCGATCCCGCGGGGTGGCGAGACGCCGCTCGACCGGAGCCCCAGCACCAGCTCGGTTCAGCGGCGGGCACCCCGGCCGAGGAACCAGCCGAGCAGCCCACCGACGAGGCCCACGCCTACGCACAGTGCCAGCTCGGTCGGTGGGAGTGACGCCGTCGATGAGCCAGCCGCGTCGAGGTTGGCTCGCAGCACTACCGGGTAGACCATCCCGAACAACCCGCCGAGCGCCCAGGAAAGGGCGATGGTGAAGCGAGGGCTGTTCGCTTGCCTGGTTCCGAGCCCCGACTTCTTCCTGCGGCCGAAGGGCTTCGCGACCACGCTGCCGAAGCTGATCGCCATCAGCAGCCCCATTCCGACCATCATCAGCAACATGGAGGGACGGCTCATCGAGTTGGTGACGCCATCCGTTCCGAACCGGGTGGCCAGTTCCTCGGGCAGCTCGTTCCAGGAACTCAGCAGTAAAGCGATTCCCGGGACCGCGCCCAGCACGGGCGGTAACGCAGCGAGCATGGTCCGGCCGGTCGTGCCGCCACCTGTCATGTGGCCTCCCCAGTCGTGGTTGGTTATCTGTTCTATGCCCACTCAAGCAGATTTCATGGGTGTGGGAAACACCTCGGGGTACGCGGAAACCGTGCGCTACCGCTCGGTGCCGGGTACCAGAACCCGCCGGCACCGCTGCTCCTCACCGCCGCCCAGGTTCGGTGGGCGGGGCGGGGCGGCCGCGCCCGTTCGGCGGCTCGTAGGCTCGGGGACGTGCTGCTACTGGCCATCGACACCGCCACTCCGGCCATCGTCTCCGGCGTCGTCGAACTCGAGGACGCCGGGCCGCCCCGCGTGCTCGCCGACGAGCCGGTCTTCGCCGCCCGGTCCCACGCCGAGTTGCTGACCCCGAGACTCCGCGCGGCCGCCACGGCGGCGGGCGTGGAGTTCGGGGAGGTGGACGCCCTCGTCTGCGGCGTCGGCCCGGGGCCCTTCACCGGGCTGAGGGTCGGCATGGTCACCGCGGCGGCCCTGGGACACGCGCTCGGCAGGCCGGTCCACCCGGTGGGCACGTTGGACGGCGTCGCGGCCGGCGTGGTGAGCCCTGGTCCGTTCCTGGTGGTCTCCGATGCCCGACGGCGGGAGGTGTACTGGAGCGCGCACACCTCGGACGGCGCCCGCGTCGAGGGGCCCGGTGTCGCCCGGCCCGACGAGCTGCGAGAACAGCTCGTGGCCATGCCCTCGGCGACCCGTCCGACGCACCTCGTCGGGAACCTCAGACCTCCGGGGGACGCCCGGGGCGAGGGCATGGCGGAACTCGCGGACCAGCTCGGCCTTCCCCTGCTCGGCACGGCGTTCCCCACGCCCGACGGTCTGGTCGCCGCCGCCTCGGCGGAGTTGCGCGCCGGGCGGCCGCCCGCCCCGCTCGTCCCTCGCTACCTCCGGCAGCCGGACGCGGCCGAACCACGGTCCCCGAAGCGGGTGAGCACGCCATGACGGTGGCGATCAGGCGGCTTCGCCGGATCGACGCCGGCCGGTGCGCCGAGCTCGAGCGGGAGTTGTTCCCGGGGGACGACCCCTGGAGCGAGCGGGCGTTCCTGGCCGAGATGGCCGCCGGCCACCGGTACGTCGGCGCGTACGCTGCGCCGCAGGAACCGGCCGACGCGGGGAAGGCGGGTCGGACCGCCGGTCCCTGGCGGCCGGTGGACATCGAGGGGCCGCTGGTCGGTTACGGCGGGCTCGCGGTGCTGGGGCGCTCCCCCGACCTCGAGGCGGAGGTGCACACCATCGCCGTCGACCCCGCCTGGCAGGGGAGGGGTGTGGGAACCGCGCTGCTGCGGTCCCTGCTGGCCCACGCCGACAGCCTGCGCGCGCCCACCTTCCTGGAGGTGCGCACCGACAACGACTCGGCGATCCGGCTGTACGAACGGCACGGCTTCGTGCGGGTCGGTCTGCGCCGGCGCTACTACCAGCCGTCGGGAGCGGACGCCTACACGATGCGGCGGGGACCCGCCGAGGTGGCGGCGCCGACCGGCGGACCAGAGCGAGACGAAGGGGAACCACGGTGACCGGAGCCAGTGCGGAGGCCTCCGCCCTCGTGCTCGGGATCGAGACCTCCTGCGACGAGACCGGAGCCGGCCTCGTCGAGGTGTTCGGCGACGGGCGGGTCCGGTTGGTGGCCGACGTGGTCGCGTCCAGCGTCGAACAGCACGCGAGGTTCGGCGGTGTGGTGCCGGAGATCGCGAGCAGGGCCCACCTGGAGGCGCTGACCCCCACGGTGCGGCGCGCGCTGGTCGACGCGGGCTGCCGGCTCCGCGACGTGGACGCGATCGCCGTCACCGCGGGCCCGGGGCTCGCCGGGGCGTTGATGGTCGGGGTGGCGGCGGCCAAGGCCTACGCGGCCGCGGCGGACAAGCCGCTCTACGGGGTGAACCACCTGGCCGGTCACGTGGCGGTGGACGCCCTGGAGCACGGCCCGCTGCCCAAGCCGTGCCTGGCGCTGCTGGTCTCCGGTGGGCACACCCAGCTCCTGCTCGTGGAGGACGTGGCGAGTTCGGTCCGTGAGATCGGTTCCACCATCGACGACGCCGCCGGCGAGGCGTACGACAAGGTCGCCAGGTTGCTCGACCTCCCCTACCCGGGCGGCCCACCCATCGACCGGTTGGCCAGGGCGGCCGGTGCGGCCGCGCGGGACTCGATCGCCTTCCCCCGCGGGTTGACCGGGCCGAGGGACAGCCGGCACGACTTCTCCTTCTCGGGGCTCAAGACGGCGGTGGCCCGGTGGGTGGAGGGGCGGCGGGCCGCCGGCGAGCCGGTCGACGTGGCGTCGGTCGCCGCGTCCTTCCAGGAGGCCGTCGCCGACGTGCTCACGGCCAAGGCCGTTCGCGCCGCGGCGGAGCTGGGCGTGGACACCTTGGTGGTCTCGGGTGGGGTCGCCGCCAACTCCCGGCTCGGCGAGTTGGCCGCCGAGCGGTGCGCGCGCGCCGGCATCCGGCTCCGGGTGCCCCCACCTCGGCTGTGCACGGACAACGGGGCGATGATCGCGGCGCTCGGAGCGCACCTGGTCGCCGCCGGGGCGCCGCCGTCAGCCCCGGGTTTCGGGGCGGATCCGGCGCTGCCGGTGGGGACGGTCGTGGTGGAATGACGGTCGTCGCCGCGACGGGGGCCGTACCGCCCGGTCGGCCACCAGCTGACGGTTTCGCTCCTGGCGGACGGGTTTTCCGGGCCCTCGGGGCACCCCGAACTTGAGAATTAGCACTCTCAACGCTAGAGTGCCAAGAGTAAACGGCACCCGCCTCACCCGGCACCCGCGACGACGGGACGGCAGGAGCCGTCGGAATCTGCCAACGCTTCGAAGGCCCCAGAAGGTGGAGGTCACACCGTGGCGAGCGTGAACGTCAAGCCGCTCGAGGACAAGATCCTCGTCCAGGCAAGCGAAGCCGAGACGACGACGGCGTCCGGCATCGTTATCCCGGACACCGCCAAGGAGAAGCCCCAGGAGGGCAAGGTTCTGGCCGTCGGCCCGGGCCGGGTGGACGACAAGGGCAACCGCATCCCCGTGGATGTGGCTGTCGGCGACGTCGTCATCTACTCCAAGTACGGCGGTACCGAGGTCAAGTACAACGGCGAGGAGTACCTGATCCTCTCCGCGCGCGATGTGCTGGCCGTGGTGAACTGACAAACCGGTTCACCGGCGATACCTCACCGCCCCGGCGGCCCAGGACCACTGGGGGCGCCGGGGCGGTTTCGCGTCTTCCGGGGGTTCCCGCCGGATCCCCGCTCCCGTCAAGAACCTTGGAGAAGAGGCCACGATGGCCAAAGAGATCAAGTTCGACCAGCACGCCAGGGGCGCGCTGGAGCGCGGCGTCAACCAGCTCGCCGACGCCGTCAAGGTGACCCTCGGCCCGCGCGGCCGGCACGTGGTCCTCGACAAGAAGTTCGGGTCCCCGGTCGTCACCAACGACGGTGTGACGATCGCCAGGGAGATCGAGCTGGAGGATCCCTACGAGAACCTCGGCGCCCAGCTGGCCAAGAACGTCGCCACCAAGACCAACGACGTCGCGGGTGACGGAACCACCACCGCGACCGTGCTGGCCCAGGCCCTGGTCAAGGAGGGGTTGCGCAACCTCGCCGCCGGTGCCAACCCGTCAGCCCTCGGGCGGGGCATCCAGGCCGCGGCCGACGCCGTGGTCGAGGTCCTCAGGACCAAGGCCACCCCGGTCAAGGGCCGCGACAACATCGCCCAGGTGGGCACCGTGTCCTCCCGCGACGAGACGATCGGCGCGCTGTGCGGCGAGGCCATCGAGCGGGTCGGCGAGGACGGCGTGATCACGGTCGAGGAGGCCTCCACGCTCTCCACGTGGCTGGAGGTCACCGAGGGCGTCCAGTTCGACAAGGGCTTCGTCTCGCCGCACTTCGTCACCGACGCGGAGCGGCAGGAGGCCGTGCTGGAGGACGCGCTCGTCCTGCTGCACCGGGACAAGATCTCCGCGCTCAACGACTTCCTGCCCTTGCTGGAGAAGGTCGTCCAGGCGGGCAAGCCGCTGCTGGTCATCGCCGAGGACGTCGAGGGTGAGGCGCTCTCCACGCTGACCGTCAACGCCATCCGCAAGACCGTCAAGGTCGTCGCGGTGAAGGCGCCGTACTTCGGGGACCGGCGCAAGGCGTTCCTCGACGACCTCGCCGTCGTCACCGGCGCGAAGGTCATCGCGCCCGAGCTCGGCCTGAAGCTGTCCGAGTCCGGGCTGGACGTCCTGGGCAAGGTCCGCCGGGTCACGGTGACCAAGGACGACACCACGATCGTCGACGGCGGTGGCGGCAAGGCCGACATCGACGCCCGCGCGGAGCAGATCCGGCGGGAGATCGACGCCACCGACTCCGACTGGGACCGGGAGAAGCTGCAGGAGCGGCTGGCCAAGCTGTCCGGCGGTGTCGCGGTCATCAAGGTCGGGGCGGCCACCGAGACCGAGATGAAGGAGCGCAAGCACCGCATCGAGGACGCGGTCGCCTCCACCAGGGCGGCCGTCGAGGAGGGCGTCATCCCCGGTGGCGGCGCCAGCCTGGTGCACGCCGGCAACCAGCTGGAGGGTGACCTCGGCCTGACCGGTGACGAGGCGACCGGCGTCCGCGCGGTTCGTCGCGCGCTGTCGGCGCCGCTGCACTGGATCGTGGCCAACGCCGGTCTCGAGGGGCCGGTCGTCGTGGCCAAGGTGTCCGAGCTGGAGTGGGGCAACGGGTTCGACGCTGGCACGCTGGAGTACCGCGACCTGCTGGACGCCGGTGTCGTGGACCCGGTCAAGGTGACCCGGTCCGCCGTGTCCAACGCCGCCTCCATCGCCAGGATGGTGCTCACCACCGAGAGCGCCGTCGTGGAGAAGAAGGAGGAGGAGCCCGCGGGCGCCGCGGGCCACGGTCACGGCCACTGACCTCCGGTCGAACCACCCGTTCGGGTGAAACGTGAAGGGGCGGCGCCCAACTCGGGCGCCGCCCCTTCCACCGTGAGCGTCCGATGCCTCCCCGTCAGCCGCCCACGGCGGCGAGCTGCCGCTTGCTCGCCTTGATGATGGCGATCCGTTCCGCCTCCGAGAGCCCTCCCCAGATCCCGTACGGCTCCTGGACCGCCAACGCGTGCGCCCGGCACTGTTGCATCACCGGGCAGCTCTGGCACACCTCCTTCGCGCGCGCTTCCCGCCTGGCCCGTGCCGGCCCCCGCTCCCCGTCGGGGTGGAAGAAGAACGCGCTGTCCATCCCGCGGCAGGACCCCTTGAGCTGCCAGTCCCACAGATCCGCGTTCGGCCCCGGAAGTCGCCGAGTATCGGCCATAGTGACCTCGCCTCCCCGCTGTTGGTGGCCGCCGCCCGCGACGGCGGTCCCACACCCCCGTGTGTAGGGACCTACGCTAAAACCGCTTCAATGGTTGTTCAAGACATTCGCTCCATAAGTTGTTCACACTTATGGGCGCTATCCTTGTTCCGACACCCAGACGACCGGCCGCGCGGGCGGTCGAAATCGAGATCACGTGAACGGACGTTGGCCCGGTGACGACGCAGCCAGCCCCTGGTGACGGTGACGACTGCGATCACGGCCAGGTCGACCCGGTCGGTGAGGTCGACACCCTGGCCGACAGCAGGAGCCCGGAACCGTTGTTGACGGTCGCCGCCGTCGCCCGCCGGCTCGGCGTGGCACCGGCGACCCTGCGGACCTGGGACCGCCGCTACGGGCTGGGCCCGAGCGGTCACACCGCCGGCCGTCACCGCCGCTACGGCCCGCTCGACCTGGCCCGGCTCGAACTGATGCAGCACGCCCTGCTGCGTGGGGCCTCCCCCCGGGAGGCGGCCCGGTACGCACTGGCCTCGGCGCTGCCGATCCAGGCCGCGGCGGACGCCGGTCGCGACGCGCGGGAGGATCCCGCCGGGTCTGGCGGAGGCTCCCGGGCCGCCACCGTGAGCCGGCGGTCCGCGCCGGCCCCGCCCACCGACCACCGCGCGGGACCCGGCGCGATGCTGGTGTCCGGGCAGGTCGTGGTGCCGGAGTTCGCCGAAAGGGTCAGGGTCGGCGGCAAGGGCCTCCGGCTCCCGGGTGCCTCGCGGCGGGCACGAGGGCTGGGACGGGCGGTCCTGGCGATGGACCTGTGGTCGGTCAACCGCCTCCTGCTGGAGGGGATCGAGTCGGACGGTGTGCTCACGACGTGGCGTGAGGTCGCGGCGCCGGTCCTCGCGGCGCTCCAGGAGCGTCGGGAGCACACCGGGGAGGGGATCGAGGCGTCGCGGTTGCTCTCCACCTGTGTCATCAGCACCGTGAGCACGGTCATCGCCCGGGCGCAGCCCCCCCGGAACCCCAGGGCGGTGCTGCTGGCGGGAGCGCCGGGTGAGCCGGACGCCCTGCCCCTCTTCCTCATCACGGCCGAACTCTCCTCCCGACGGATCGGGACCCAGCTCCTCGGCGCGGACCTGCCGCTGGACGGGCTGGTCGCGGCGGTGCGCCGCACCGCGCCAGCCGTGGCGGTGGTCTGGGCGACCATGCCCCGTTGCGGGGATCCCGAGCTCTTCACGGCGGTGCCGAGGACCCGGCAGCCGGTGCGGCTGTTCGCGGGTGGCGCGGGGTGGGAGGAGTCCTCACTGCCGCCCCGGGTCCGGTTGGTGAGCGGCGTCCAGGAGACGGTGGACGCCGTCGAGCGGGTGGTGGGCGGCTCCTGAGGGCAGCGCGCGGTTGGGGGAGGAGCGGTGCGCGGCGCCGGCTCCTCCGCCGCGTCGAGGCACTCGGACGGGCTCGGGGGCTTCACTCGAAAAACCCGGTTACGACATCGTCGCCACCCGACTGGGAGATCCGTGGCGGCCTTTGTTCACGCAAAGACGCTTGCTTTACGCCCTCTGCGTCGTCAGTGTGACTAGGTAGCCTGACGTTCGTCCAATCCGGTGAACGGATGGGCAGACTGTTAGGAGCAATTTCTTGACGGATTAAGTACCGGATCGGGTCAAGGTTTGGCGCTCGGCGTCCGATAGGGGATGTGGAACGTCACTCGGCTGCAGGAAGGAGTTCCCGTGACGACGGTCTTGATCTGCGATGACCGGCGCAGCGTCCGGGAAGGGCTCACTCGCGTGATGTCGGCTGTCCCCGGTGTGAGCCGGATCGACTGCGTTGCTCACGGGG
Source organism: Actinoalloteichus caeruleus (assembly GCF_049311605.1). Classification (NCBI taxonomy): domain Bacteria; kingdom Bacillati; phylum Actinomycetota; class Actinomycetes; order Pseudonocardiales; family Pseudonocardiaceae; genus Actinoalloteichus; species Actinoalloteichus caeruleus. The sequence goes on along the minus strand of NZ_CP186005.1, from coordinate 5,596,067 downwards.
ACGAGCTGCTCGCTCGGTTCTCGCGGCAGGCTGTCGACGTGGTACTGGTCGGCACCCAGCGCGCGGTCCCGACAGGGGTGGAGGCGACCAGGAGGTTGATGGCCGCCCATCCCCAGGCGAACGTCATCGTCTTCGGTGCCCCGGACGACGCCGGCAGCATCGCGGCCGCCATCGCTGGCGGGGCCCGCGGTTACCTCCGGTGGGACGCCTCCCGACCCGAACTGGTCGCCGCGCTGGCCCACACCCTCGCCAGCACCGCCGTTCCCGCTCCTCGTCAGCCCTCCGACCCCGGAGTGCAGCTGACCGAGCGGGAGCTCCAGGTGCTCAGGGGGATGAGCCAGGGCAAGAGCAACGGGCAGATCGGACGCGAGCTGTACCTCTCGGAGGACACCGTGAAGACGCACGCCCGGCGGTTGTTCCGCAAGCTGGGTGTGCGGGACAGGGCACAGGCGGTCGCGCACGGATTCCGGCGCGGCCTGGTGTCCTGACCGGTGGCACCCCACCGGAAAGCGGACGGCGGCGCGCCGGGCAGCGACATGCCCGGCGCCACCGCGTGAGCCGTCCGCGTGGAAAGGGGCATCCCGGGTTCCGGCGCGACACCGGAACGAGGTTCGGCGGCCCGGTCGCCGTGTCACGAGGATGCCCATCCCCGGCAGTCCAGCAGAGTTCGCGCCTGACGCGGCACCGCCGTTGGTGTGTTCCCGGAGCCCGTCCTCCCGGCGGCTCGGTCGAGCGTCGCGGGCGCCCCCGCACCCCTCCCCGCGTGCCGCCGCCCAGTGGCGGGGCGCCCGCTCCCCGGGCGTGTCCCGCTGCTCCGCCCGGGTGTGAGGTTCTTCACGGATGGCCTGGTAGGGGCCTCGGAGAAGCACCAGTTGATCCGCTCGTCACGGAGTTTTGCCATACTGCTGGTTTGGTGGCCCGCCCACGCCGGGCGCCCACTACGACGTTCGAGCTCACCTGCACGTGGGAAGAGGAGTCGAGTGGTGATCACGACCAGCACACGGTCCGAACGAGTGTCCCCGGTACGGTGGACACGATCGGCGCGCTGAGTCGTGGGTTACTCACTGTCGACATTCACGTTCGCCTACCGTAACGCCAGGGCTGTTTTCTGCGATGACTAACTTGGGGGACGGGCTGGAAGCCGTCGTCGGCGACGCCGTCCGCGGCGATCGCCAGGCGATCGATCGCCTGTTGGCGACCATTCGTCCCCTGGTGGTGCGGTACTGCCGCGCCAGGGTTGGCAGGCAGGAGCGCTCCTTCGCCTCCGCTGACGACGTGGCTCAGGAGGTGTGTCTCGCCGTGCTGACGGCCTTGCCCAACTACCGGGACCAGGGGCGGCCGTTCCTTGCCTTCGTGTACGGGATCGCCGCGCACAAGGTCGCCGACGCCCACCGTTCCGCCGCGCGTAACAAGTCGGAGCCCGTCTCCGAAGTTCCAGACGCACCGGAACGTGAGGCGGGTCCCGAGCAGCGCGCCATGCAGGACGAGCTGTCCGAGCGGATGGGGCAGCTGCTCCGGGTCCTGCCAGCCAAGCAGCGGGAGATCCTCCTGCTGCGGGTGGTGGTCGGCCTGTCGGCGGAGGAGACGGCCGAAGCGGTCGACTCCACCCCCGGCGCGGTTCGGGTCGCCCAGCACCGCGCGCTGGCTCGGCTGAGGAAGACACTCGCCACTGAGGAGGTGGTCTGAAGTGGGTGAACTGGACGGTCAGGGTGATGACGAGGCCGAGCGCCAACGTCGGTCCCCGGACGACGCCCAGCCCCCGAAGGAGTCCATCAACGAGGGTGCGGAGCACATCGACCTGGCCGCGGTTCAGGACGACGACGCGCTGATCGACGCGTTGAACCGCGGGGAGACCGAAGTCGCGGGGCAGCCGATCGCCGAGCGGGAGCTGGGTGCGCTCCTGATGGCGTGGCGCCAGGACCTCGACACCGATCCGCTCCCCGAGACCTCTCGGGAGAGCATCGAGACCGCCGTGGCCGAGTGGCCGACCTCACTCGGGACGCGCCGCCGACGACCCATGCTGGTGCCACTGGCCACCGCGGCCGCGGTGTTGGCCATCGCCTTCACCGGGGTGGGCGTCGCCGCGAGGGACGCCCGTCCCGGCGACACGCTCTGGGGTCTGACCAGGGTGCTGTACTCGGAGCAGGCCGCGTCGGTGGAAGCGGCCACGACGGCGCGCAGCCACCTCGACCTCGCTCAGGCGGCGCTGCGGGCCGGCGAGTTCTCGCAGGCGAAGGAGGCGCTGGAACAGGCGCGGCTGTCCTTCGACGGGATTGGCGCCGGCGAGGACAAGGCGACGCTGCTCGCCCTCCACGAGCGCCTGCTCGGCGAGCTCAACGACCCGGACGACGGCGACGGGGGACCTCCCACCGGCAGCGGGGACACCAGCGGGAACGAGCCGCCGCCCCACATCGCCGAATCCAGCGAGGAGTCGGCGTCGGAGGAAGAGCCGCCGGTGTCGGTCGTCACGACGACGCCGGAGACCACCACTCCCAGCGCCCCGGAACCGTCCGACCCGTCACCGACGACGCCTCCGTCCTCACCGCCGGACGCCAGCGACCCGGACCCGACGGACAGCAGCGCCCCGGACGGTTCCCGCAGCGACGAGGAGAGCCCGAGCGTGGGCAACAGGATCTCGATCGTCCCCGGTGCCTCTCCGGAGGACGCCACCTCCTGAGACCGCTCCCCAGTGGCCAGTGTCACCCGATGGCACTGGCCACTGGTGTGCCCGGGGCGGGTGGCGAACCACCGGCCCCGGGCACGCGGACCGCGAGGGTCGACAGCCGACCGGCACCGGACCAGCCGGGCGCGGGTCCGGCCGGAGGGCTGACGGGGAGGAGCCTCGCGCCCCGGGGCCGGGACCCGACTCAGTGACCGGGGACGTGCGGCGTACCCGAGTGCTCCTCGCGCGCCGCCATGCCGTCCGCGTACCCCCGGCAGTACTCCCAGGTCACGTAGTTCGTGGGGTCCGGGTCGAACGCGGGCTCGTGCGGCCGCATCCGCCCGTCGGACAGCAGCTGCCCGAGGCTGGACCGCAGCAGCTCCCAGTCGTGGAAGTGGGGCTCGGCGCAGTCGCCGCAGTCCACCACGATCCCCCGAACCCCACGGGGTTCGAGGAGGTCCTGGTAGACGGCGAGGTCAGCGAGATCGGCGAGGATCTCGGCGCTCTCGTGCTCGTCCAGCGGACGGGCGGGTTCGTCGGTCGGATCGCTCAGCGCGCGAGCCGGGTCCTCCGGGTCGCCGGCGAACGGGTCTGGCGGCAAAGCATCATGCGACACGTGCCGCACAGTACCGCGCGCACCGCCGTGTTCGGCGTGGATACCATGGACGGCACCGCTCTACCAGGCCCGTGTTCCGCCCGGCGCCGTCGCGGTACCGAACTCGGGCGTGGCTTGCGGTTCTCCGATCGACACCGCACCGCGCCAGTGCTCCAGGAAGGCATCGCACCAGTTATGACCAGTGACTCGATTGCGACCCGGGGCTCCGTCGGGCTTCCGGGCGACGACCAGGGAGTCCCGGCGAAATTCGCCATGCTCGGCCTGACCTTCGACGACGTGCTGCTCCTGCCGGCGGAATCCGAGGTCATCCCCAGCGGCGTGGACACCGCCGCCCAGCTCTCCAGGAACGTCCGGCTCCGGGTTCCCCTCGCCTCCTCGGCGATGGACACCGTGACGGAGGCGCGGATGGCCATCGCGATGGCCAGGCAGGGCGGCATCGGGGTGCTCCACCGCAACCTCGCGGTCGAGGAGCAGGCAGCTCAGGTCGAGGTCGTGAAGCGGTCAGAGGCCGGCATGGTCACCGACCCGGTGACCTGCTCGCCGCTCGACACGCTGGCCGAGGTCGACGCGCTGTGCGCCCGGTTCCGGATCTCCGGTGTCCCGGTTACCGATCCCGACGGGACCCTGGTGGGCGTCATCACGAACCGGGACATGCGGTTCGAGGTCGACCACACCCGCCAGGTGCGCGAGGTGATGACGAAGGCGCCGTTGGTGACCGCCGAGGTCGGGGTGACCGCCGAGGCCGCCCTCGGGCTGCTGCGCCGCCACAAGGTCGAGAAGCTCCCGATCGTGGACGGCGCGGGTCGGCTGCGTGGCCTGATCACGGTGAAGGACTTCGTCAAGACCGAGCAGTACCCCAACGCGACCAAGGACCCGGACGGGCGCCTGCTCTGCGGTGCCGCCGTCGGGGTCGGACCGGACGCCCGGGAACGGGCGATGGCCCTGGTCGACGCCGGGGTGGACGTGATCATGGTCGACACCGCGCACGGGCACGCCAGGGCCGTGGTGGAGACGGTCACCGCCCTGAAGAAGGAACTCGGTGACGCCGTCGACGTGGTCGGCGGCAACGTGGCCACGAGGGCGGGGGCCCAGGCCCTGGTCGACGCCGGCGCCGACGGCGTCAAGGTGGGGGTCGGGCCCGGGTCGATCTGCACCACCCGGGTCGTGGCCGGAGTCGGTGTCCCCCAGATCACGGCCATCTACGAGGCCAACCTGGCGTGTCGCCCCGCGGGCGTCCCGGTGATCGGCGACGGGGGCATCCAGTACTCCGGCGACATCGCGAAGGCCATCGCCGCGGGCGCCAGCACGGTCATGCTCGGAAGTCTCCTGAGCGGCACGGCCGAATCCCCCGGTGACCTCATCCTGGTGAACGGCAAGCAGTTCAAGACCTACCGGGGCATGGGTTCGCTCGCCGCCATGGAGAGCCGGGGACAGGCCCGGTCCTTCTCCAAGGACCGGTACTTCCAGGACGACGTCCTCTCGGACGACAAGCTCGTCCCGGAGGGCATCGAGGGTCGCGTCCCGTTCCGGGGCCCCCTGGCCCAGGTGGTCCACCAGCTGGTGGGCGGCCTGCGGGCGGCGATGGGCTACACGGGGTCCAACACGATCGCCGAGCTGAACGACGCCTCCCTGGTGCGCATCACCGCCGCCGGGCTCAAGGAGAGCCACCCGCACGACATCACGATGACGGTGGAAGCCCCCAACTACACGACGCGCTGACGGCGCTGGGGCGCGTCGGGCCCGGTTCCGACGCGCCCCACCCGCCCCCCGCGACCGCCCGAGCCCGGCGACCGACGACCCACTGTTGGACGCCGGAACCGGCCGAACCACAATGTAGGGTCCGGTACGGAGGATGGTGTAGGGAGTTGACGTGCGGGATCAGGTGGAGATAGGCAGGGGGCGCACCGCCATGCGCGCCTACGACCTCGACGACGTCGAGATCGTCCCCTCACGGCGGACCAGGTCGTCGAAGGACGTGTCGCTGTCCTGGCAGATCGACGCGTACCGCTTCGACATCCCGCTCATGACCCATCCGACCGACGCCGTGGTGTCCCCGGCGACCGCGGTGCGGATCGGTGAGCTCGGCGGTCTCGCGGTGCTGAACGCGGAGGGCCTGTGGGCCAGGCACGCGGACGTGGAGGACGCGATCTTCCGGCTGGTGACCGCGGCGGAGGAGGCCGAGGACGCCAGCTCAGCGGTGTCGCTGCTCCAGGAACTGCACGCGGCCCCGGTGCGGGTCGACCTGCTCTCCGCCGCGATCAAGCAGATGCGCGAGTCGGGCGTGACTGTCGCTGCCAGGGTGAGCCCGCAGCACGCCGAGGAGCTGACCCCGGACCTGCTCGCCGCCGGCGTCGAGATCCTGGTGGTGCAGGGCACCATCATCTCCGCCGAGCACGTGGAGCGGGACGGCGAGCCGTTGAACCTGAAGCGGTTCATCGGCGACCTCGACGTCCCGGTGATCGCGGGCGGCGTCGGCGACTACCGCACGGCGATGCACCTGATGCGCACGGGCGCGGCTGGGGTGATCGTCGGGTTCGGCGACTCCTCCGCGACCACCACCACCCAGACGCTGGGCATCGGGGTTCCGATGGCCACCGCCATCGCGGACGCCGCCTCGGCTCGGCGGGACTACCTGGACGAGACCGGCGGCCGGTACGTGCACGTGCTCGCCGACGGCGGCATCCGCACCTCGGGTGACATCGCCAAGGCCATCGCCTGCGGTGCGGACGCCGTCGTGCTGGGTGAGTCCTTGGCCACCGCCTCCGAGTCCCCGGCGCAGGGCTACTACTGGACGGCGGCGGGCGCGCACCCGTCGCTGCCCCGGAGCGACCTCTACCCGTCGCTGAACCCGCCGCACGATCTGGAGACCCTGCTGTTCGGGCCGTCCTCGGAGCCCTACGGGACCGTGAACCTCTTCGGTGCGCTCCGCCGCGCGATGGCGAAGACCGGCTACTCCGACCTCAAGGAGTTCCAGAAGGTCGGTCTGACCGTTCGTCGCTGACCGGGTGGGGACCCGGTGCGGTGGTCAGCCGAGCCACCCACCGGCCCCGCCCCGGAGGACCAGGCGGCGTTCCACGGTGAGGGCCTCGACCGCGGCGTCCAGCGCGGCCCGCGCCGCCGCCGCCGCGGCGTCGAAGGCGGCGAGTGGCCACACGGACGGAAGCCCACCGACCACGACCTCCGCCGCCGGCCCCCGCGTGAGCGCGGTGAGGGCCGGACCGAGCCGGCGGGTGAACACCGCCAGCCGACCGGCAGCGGAGCTGGCCACGGCACGCGTGGCGGCCGTGTCGTCGGTGGTCTCGGTGACCAGCAACACCGGGCCGAGCGGGGCTGGCTCGGTCCACGCGGCGGCATCGGCTGGCACGGAGGTGAGGACGGTGGGTTCGAGGACGCTGCCGTCACGGTGACCGCCGGCCCGCAGCACGGCTCCCGCCGACACGGCGCGTTCGACCCAGCGCAGGGCGGCCCGGGCCGCCAGCTCGTCGCCGAGCGGGCCCACCTCCACGGCTGGATCATGAGGACTGCCCGTGGTGAGTGCTCGGGTCGTGGTCAGAATGCGGCTCACGAGGTCCTCGGCGGTGGCTGCGGGCACGACCACCCGTCGGACCGACGCGGCGGACCTACCGGCCTGGGCCATCGCGCCGTCCACCACGAGCCTGGCCACCACGTCGAGGTCGGACGGGGACGACCAGTCCGCCGCCACCAGCACCGCGGTGTCCCCCGGGCCGTCGGGGCGGGCCGGGCCGAGACGCGGGGAACCTCCCCCGTCGGGGACCGGGGGCGCCAGGACGCGCACGTGCTCGTCCCATCCGAGTTCGGGGAGCCGGGCCGGTTCGAGGGGGAGTACGGACAGCTCACCCCTCGGGAGTTCGGTGGAGGCGAACAGCTCACCGACCAGCAGGGCGGACAGCGGTGTCGCCGGAGGGGGAGCGAGCAGGACCGGTGCTCCCACGACGACCGCCGCCGTCACCCAGGTGACCGAACTCAGCAGCGGATCGTCCGAGGACACCAGCCCGAGCGCCGGGCCGGCGGCGAGCCGTCGGCGGACCACCACCTCGCCGCTGCCGTGCCACCGGGACCCGGCCCCCGGCGTTCCGTAGGTGGCGGCGGCGCTGGCGGCCGACCCGGCCCGCAGCACGGCGACGGCGTGTTCCACCTCGGCCCTGGACCAGGTCAACGGCTTGCCGCTCTCGGCGGTGATGGTCTCGGCGATGTCCTCGGCCTCGGAGACCAGTCGCCGGGCGACCCGATCCAGCACCGCGGCCCGCTCACCCGGGCCGAAGGCGTGCGACCGGTCGTGGGCCGCGGCGGCCTGGGTGACCGCCGTCCGCAGTTGCGCGCCGTCCGGGATCGAGACCGTCGCGACCTCACTGCCGTCGTAGGGGTGCGACACCACCTCGACGCCCGCCCGCCCCGGTTCCTCCTCCCCGGCGAGCCAGCACCCCCGGGGAGTGGGGGTCACGGCCGGCGACTCGGGGTCGGGGAACGAATCCGTGTTGCTCACGCCCACACGGTAACGGCACCATCACGGGGTGTCCTGCGGCGCGCTGCCGGTCAGCCCCGTCCGCGCCGGGAACGCAGCGACAGCGCCAGGATCAGGACCCCGATGAACACCGCCACCGCCGCCAGGCCCACGCGCAGGTCGTTGGCTCCCAGGTACCCGGCGGCGCCGTCGGCCACGTAGCCCGCCACCCCCAGCGTCGCCAGGCCGGCGAGCAGCGTGCCCAGATCCACTCCCCGCCGCCGGGCGTTCTTCCCGTTCCCGCTCATCGCACGACCTCCACGGCTCCCATGCCGACGTGGACCTCGAGCTCGAGGACGCCGGACTCCAGTTCGTCGGCCTGGCCGACGCTGTCCACTCGCTCGACCAGGTCACTGCCGCTGGACTCGGTGCCAAGGCAGGAGTTGTCGCCGAGGTTGACGCTGCAGGTGACGTCGACGGGCAGGTCCGGGGGCAGGACGACCAGGGACTTCCCGACGACACCGACCTCGACCCTCGCGCTGGCCGTCTCCCCCTCGGGGATCGTGAGCTCGGACAGGTCGAGGTGGAGCTGACCGGCCGACACCTGGTACTCGTCGCGGAGCTGGCTGACGTCGGAGACCGTCCAGACGTGGCTCCCGATGCCCTGCCAGCCGGTCGGCGGGGCGACGGCGCTGAGCAGCAGCGTGATCGCGGCGAGCGGCCCAGCCACCCAGAACAGCCCCCGCCCGCCCCGGACGAAGGCACCGATGATCATGCCGATGCCGAGGACACCGAGCACGAGGGCGGGGATCTCCAACCAGCCCAGGCCGACACGGGTGCCGTCCAGCAGGGCGATGGCCAGGACGACCAGCGCGACGGCCAGGGTGATCGGGGTGACCTTGGACCGCCTGGTTGGTTCGGCGGGCGGTTCCTCCTCACGGTCGACGAGACCAGTGCCGGGATCCGGGAGGTCCCAGGCGAACGGAGCGACGCCCAACGGGTCCCACTCGGGGGGGCCGTCGTGGGCGGCGCCCGAGCCGGGGACCGGGTCCGGACCGGAGGTCGACGGCGCACCCGGTTCGTAGACCGCGGTGGTCTCGGCGGGGGTGGCCGGCGTCGAGGTGTCCGCCGTGGCCGCACCCGCCGGGCTCGCGCTCGTCGCGGACCAGGAACGCCAGCCCGGGTCGGTGGCGGCGACGCCGAGGGTGGTGGCCGGCTGGCGTTCGTCCAACGGGCGCTGGCGGTGGAGCAGGAACAGCGCGCCGCCCCCCAGGACGAGCCCGGTGAAGAGGGTCAGCGTGCTGTTGTTGAGCATGATGATCACGCTGATCACGATCAGCGCGCCCAGGGCGATCGGCATACCGGGGGAGGTACTGGTGGAGCCACGGCCGACCAGCGCCTCCGCGGGGGCGGACTCGTCACCCTCCTGCGCGAGCATGAGCCAACCCAGGAGGTAGAGGATCAGGCCAGCCCCACCTATCGTGGCGAGCACGACGAACCCGACCCGGGCCAGGATCGGGTCGATCTGGTAGCGGCGGGCGATCCCCGAGGCGACACCCGCGATCTTGCGGTTGTCCACCGGTCGAGCCGGTCGGGTCCGCCACATCTCCCGCAGGGTCTCCTCGACGCCCTGGTCGCCGCGCCTGGGCGGCCGGGCGCCCGAGGACCCCCCGAACGCATGGGTGAACTGGGCCGCCCCTCGGGCGCCGTCACCCGTGCTGGGTCCACCGGGGTGTCCCCCCGGCCCCCGCTCGGAGTCGTTCACTGGAATGCACCGTCCCCTCGTTCGCTGCCGCCGGGTGGGTCGCACGGGAGTACCCGGCCCCGCTGACGTCGTGCCTGCCCGCCGTTGGGTCCATGGTCGCCCGGGGGGTACCGCGAACACATCAGGGTGCCCCCTGAAAGGTTCCCGGAGAGCCCGGGGTGGGAACGGGGGTGCACCCCCGATGACCGGCGGGAGCCTCGGTGTGACGATGGGTCCCGTGGCCGCTCAGCTGAACAGCAACCCGGACGTTCGACCGGACGCCGCGGACGAACCGCGCGCCCACCGCGCCGCGTCCCACCCGCCGCACCGGGGTGCCCCTTCCAGCAGGGAGAACCTCGGGAGCAGGGTGCCGCTACGTCGGAGACGGTCCGCGCGGGCACTCGCCGGCGTCGCGGGCGGGGTCGCCGACCACCTCGGGGTCAAGGTGCTCTGGGTGCGGGCCTTCTTCGCGCTGCTCACGGTGTGGAACGGCGTCGGCCTGCTCGCCTACGCCCTGCTGTGGGCCTTCGTTCCGCAGCGGCCGGTGGACACCGGGAAGGACCCGTCGTCCAGCGAGCGCCAGCAGACCATCGCCGTCGTCATGCTGGGCATCGGCGCGTTGGTGGCCGCCGGCTCCTTCGGCAGCATGTTCGTGGTCCCGTTGCTGGTCGTGCTCGTCGGCGCCGCCGTGGTGTGGCGGGAGGCCGACGACGCGCAGCGCCGGCGCTGGGCGGCCGGCGCGCGTTCGGGGATGCGGGGGGTCTTCGTCGGGCAGGGGGGCCGCTCCGCCCTGGCCCGGACCCTGGCCGGGGCGGCGCTGGTGGTCACCGGCATCGCGCTGTTCCTGGTCGGCAGCCTCGACCTCAGCCAACTCCAGTTCGGTCTTCTCGCGGTGATCGCCACCCTCGCCGGGGCGGCCGTGCTCACCGTGCCCTGGTGGTTGCGGACGGTGCGGGCGCTGGACGAGGAGCGGCGGGCGCGGATCCGGTCCCAGGAACGGGCCGAGATCGCGGCCCACCTGCACGACTCGGTGCTCCAGACCCTGGCGTTGATCCAGAAGCAGGCCGAGGACACCAAGGAGGTGCGTCGGCTCGCCCGCAGCCAGGAACGGCAGCTCCGCGGCTGGTTGTACGGGCCCTCGGGCTACGGACGCGGGGGCGGCGGCGCGGCGGCGGGGCCGCAGGGGCCGGCCGGTCCGCCGCCCGCCGCCGACCCCACCGACAGCGGTTCGGTGGCTCCCCACAGTCCCGTCGGCCGGTCGCTGTCGGAGGTCATCGCGGAGGCCTGCGGCGAGGTGGAGGACACCTTCGCCATCAAGGTGCAGCAGGTGGTGGTCGGCGACTGCGTGGTGGACGAGCGCATCGCGGCCGCCGTCTCCGCCACCAGGGAGGCCGTCGTCAACGCGGCGAAGCACGCCGAGGTCGGTGAGGTCAGCGTGTACGTGGAGATCGAGCCCACCCAGGTGGAGTTCTTCGTGCGGGACCGGGGCAAGGGCTTCGACCAGGAGGCGGTGCCGACGGACCGGCACGGCGTCGCCGACTCGATCCGGGGCAGGATGGAGCGCAACGGCGGGAGCGCCAGGATCCGAACCGCGCCCGGGGAGGGCACGGAGGTCCAACTGCGGGTGCCCCGGGACGCGAACAGGCAGTGAACGCGGTGCCGCCGGCGTTGACGGCGGGCCGGGGAGGTGGAGGCGAACCACATGAACAGCAGCGAACAGACGCCGACCGGTGGACGTGATCCCGTCCGGGTCTTCCTGGTCGACGACCACGCGCTGTTCCGCACCGGGGTGCGGGCCGAACTGGAGCGGGCCGGCGACGCCGTCACGGTGGTGGGGGAGGCGGGCTCGGTGGCCGAGGCGGTGGCCGGTGTCGCGCACTACCAACCGGACGTCGTGCTGCTGGACGTGCACATGCCCGACGGCGGCGGCGCGGAGGTCCTGCGCAGGGTGCGTTCCACGCGCTCCTCCGTCGTGTTCCTCGCCCTGTCGGTCTCGGACGCGGCCGAGGACGTCATCGCCGTGATCCGAGCGGGGGCCAGGGGCTACGTCACGAAGACGATCTCGGCGAGGGAGCTGGTGGACGCGGTGGTGCGGGTCCGCAACGGTGACGCCGTCTTCTCACCCCGGCTGGCGGGATTCGTGCTGGACGCGTTCGCCGACCGCCCCGGCGCGCCGCCGATCAGCGACCCCGAGCTGGACCTGCTGACACCCCGCGAACGTGAGGTGCTGAGGCTGTTGGCGCGGGGGTACGCCTACAAGGAGATCGCGTCGGAGCTGTTCATCTCGGTCAAGACCGTCGAGACCCACGTGTCCAGCGTCCTGCGCAAGACCCAGTTGTCCAACCGCTACGAGCTGTCCCGGTGGGCGAGTGACCGCCGGCTGATCTGACCCGGCGGACCCGGGGGGCCCGACGGACCGGTGCGGTACGAGGAGGCGGAGCCGGTACCTCCGGGCGGGACGGCCCCACGCGGGCGGTGGGCGGGGGAGTGGCTGCCGGCCGCGTCCCCGCCGGGCAGCCGTGGTGACGTGCGGTGGTCCCCCCGGTGCCGTCCACCGCGAGCCGGGACACCCGGCGCCCCCGGCGCACGCCGCGTCACACGGGGTGCGAGTCGGCGATCAACAACCGCCCGTCGATCTCCTCGAAGTACAGGCGCACGGTCTCGTTCGACCGCCGACCGTCCTCCTTCATCTCGTACCGCACCTTGATGTCGACGGTGCCGTCGCCGTTGTACCGGGGGTTGCCCCGGACGTCGACGTCCTCCACCGAGCCCCACCAGTTCCGGTAGCTCTCGGGGTCGTTCTGGGCGGAGGGGGCGAGCAGCAGCCAGGCGTCCTCGACGTCGTCGGGCAGCATGTCGTAGTAGTCCTCGGCGGCGTCCTCGTACCGCTCGGCGGTGTCCTCCGGGTCCTCCTGCTCCTCGGTCTCCTCGACGCGTTCCGCCTCCGTCGTCGGCGGGGGTTCCGGAGTCGTCTCCTCGGTGGTCGTCTCCTCCGTGGTCTCCGGCGGTGCCTCTGGTTCGGCCCGTTCCGAGGTGTCGGAGACCTCCAGGGAGGTCTCCGCGCCGGTGAGCCGGCCGCCGGTACCGGCGTCGATCGAGTCCCCGCTGTTGTCGAAGATCACGCTCGCGAGCAGCACGCCGATGAGGGCGGCGGCCACCACGGCGATCCCGGTCAGAGCCATCGCCCTGCGGCGGGACGTGACCTCCTGGGGCGGGGCGGCGCCCTGGTTGGACGGGGCGTGCGGTGGGCCGGAGCGAGCCTGGTGCGCCTGGTGCGCCCGGTCACGGGGCGGACCTCCGTGCGGGGCGTGCTGCGCGGGCGGCGGTGGGTCGTCGGCGAACGGGTTCGGCCCCACCCTGGTCGGCTCGGGACGACTGGCCGGCCTCAGCGGTTCGGGGCGGGGCCCCTGCTGACCGTTCGCGGGCGGGACGGGGGTGGTCGCCGCGGCGGCGATCGGTCCCGGCGGCCGGGCGGGGCCCCCGTTCCCGGTGGTCGCGCCGGGTGGGGAGGGGGGCATCGCCGTCGCCGGCACCGGCTGGCCGGTGGCGACGGCGTGCAGACCTTCCCGAACCTGGGCCATCGTCGGCCGCTCGATCGGTTCCGCGCGGAGCAGCCGCATCATCAGCGCGGTCAGCGGCCCCGCGTGGCGCGGTGGGTTCACGCGTCCGGCGGCGACCATGTGGAGCAGGGCGAGGGTGTTCTCGTGCACCCCGAAGGGCGGCTCGCCCTCCACCGCCGCGTAGAGCGTCGCCCCGAGGGAGAACACGTCGGCCGCGAACCCGGGGTCGTACCCCTTGGCCACCTCGGGAGCGAGGTAGGCGGGCGTGCCGGCCAGCATCCCCGTCTTCGTGACCGTGACGTCGCCGGTCGCGCGGGAGATGCCGAAGTCGGTGATCTTGACGACGCCGTGCTCGCCGAGCAGGATGTTGCCCGGTTTGATGTCCCGGTGCACGATGCCGGCGGCGTGGGCGGCGGCGAGCGCCGCGGCCACCTGCTCGCCGATGCGGGCGACCTCCCTCGGGGGGAGGGTCCCCTGTTCCGAGAGGACGGCGGCGAGGCTGCTGGAGGGCAGGTACTCCATGATGAGGCAGGGTTGCCCCTCGGAGTCCTCCGCGACGTCGTAGACGGCGATGGCGTTCTGGTGCTGGAGACGAGCCGCGATCCGGCCCTCACGCATGGCGCGCTGTCGCGCCTCCTCCGCCTCGGAGGGGCTCAGACCGCCCTGGGGAAGTAACTGCTTGATCGCGATGACCCGGCCGAGCCGCTCGTCCGCGCCCTTCCAGACGACGCCCATCGCGCCGCTGCCGATGCGCTTCTCCAGCCGGTACCGTCCAGCGACCAGGCGACCCTCGTCGCTCACTGGCAGCTCCCATTCCTGCTCACTCCGCCACCGGGGACTCGCGTCCCGCTGGTCGCGCCGTCATCCCGAGGTCGGTGAGCGTTCGTGTTCCATCCGTGCGTCCGCGTCCGAACCGGTGGCCGCTCGGACCACCTGGCCGGAGAGGACACCCGGTGCGACTCTAACCCTGTTGGGCTGACACCAGTTCGACCTGAATGATCCGCCAAGGAGCCGACCCGCTCAACGAGACGAGGTGTTGGGCACGGAACCGGCCACCGTCGGGGTGCTCGATCGCGACGGTCGCCAGCACCCGCTGGCCACCCCGGCGCACGGCGCTCAGCACTTCGACCGAGGATACGGCCCGCCACGCGCTGACCAGCCGACCGGGGTCGGGGTTGGACAGTTCGGGGGCCAGCAGGCCCACCGCCCGGTCCGGGTCCTCGTCGAGGAGCCGGTAGAAGAGGCGGACCAGTTCGTCCCCGCTCCGGGGGCGTTGGGTGGACGCGCGCGGGTTGACGGTCGGTTCCGAGGACGACGCGGACCGTGCCGCGAGGTCCTCCTTCCCCCGTTCGCGGGCCGCCGGGTCGGAGGGGGTGGGCGTGGGGGTGGTGCTGTCCGGGGGAGTCCCGGTGAGCAGGGCGGAAACCTGGCCGGGATCCAGCGCTCCCTGCCCGACCAGCCTGCGGGGTACGGCCGGGTCGGACTCGTTCGGCGGACGCAGGTTGGTGGTGGCGTCGGTGGCGACGACGGCTCCGAACAGGACGAGCGCCCCCGCCACGGTCGCCAGTCCGTGCCGCCGCCCGGGCCGGTCCGGCACCGCCTCGACGGGGGAGGGCACGCCGTCGGGGTTGGCCTCGACGGCCGGCCCCTGGCCGGGGGTGGCGGTGTGGAGGCTGGAGCTCGAACGCCGCACGACCCCGCCCTCGTCCTCGGATACCTGTCTCCCGACCGCACCGCACATGGGCGCACCGGTGGGACAGCTCTACCGCGACGGGCCGACGCGTGGCCAGGGTTCCTCCCCAGACTCACCCGGTCGTGGTGCCCGCGTGGCCGGTGCGGCGGCCTGGGGGTCAACCGGCGGGTTTCGCCACCACCTGGTCGTCCTCGATGCGCAGGCCGCCCACGTCGCGGAACCGCAGCTGGCGGTACTCCTTGGTCTGGCTGCCGTCCGGGCGGGTCACGACCAGGGTCGACACCGTCGTGGCGTTGGCCGGATCGATCAGGATGTGCTCGATCGAGATGTCCCGCACGTCCTCGTACCGGTCCCGCAGCGCTGGCAGGCCCGCCGCTCGCAGTCGGCCCCCCAACAACGCGTAGGCGGCCGGGAGGTCGTGCACCACCGAGTCGAGGAAGGCCACCGTCTGGTGCTTGTACTCGTCGGTGGGCACCTCGCTCGCCTGTTCGGGGCGGGCCGCCGTGGCCGTGGGCCCCAGGGTGCTGATCTCGGGCTCGGACCCCGGGGACCCCCCGCCCTCGCCCGGTGTGGTGCCAGGGGGCTCCTCGGCGTCCTCGGCCTGCCCACTGGCCGCGTCGCCGTCGGGACCGTCCGCCTGGGTGCCCTGCCCCCAGCGGGGGGACGCGGAGCCCTCGTGCTCCGACTGGTCCGCCACCGCCGTCGGCGGGGAGGGGAAGGTCTCCCGGTCCGGACCGGGCACCAGTTCCAGCCGAGGCATCGGCTGCCCGGTGGGGACCGCGGGCAGCGAGTCGATCGAGAACTCGGGACGGGGGCTGAACAGGGCGACGCTCATGCCGACGAGGCCGGTCAACGCGGCCGCCGTGGCGATGCCGGTGAACCAGGCGGCTCGCCGCCAGGTGCGCGGCGGCGTGACGGAGGCGGGTACCAGGCCCAGGTCGAACTTCTGGAGGCCATGTGGCCCGGGGGCGTCCTCGTCCGGCGGGGCCTGGGACGGCCGTTCCTGGCCGGGACGCCCGCACGGCGAACCCGCCCCCCGCGCGCGACGTCCGGCCACACCCGGCCTGAGCCGATGCCGACCGCCGCCTGGATCAACCTCACCGCCCATGTCCTCGCCGCCCCTCTCGTTGCCCGGTTCAGCCGACGTCGACCAGCTGGAACACCTCCGCGAGCTGGTCGGCGCCGAGCCCGTGGGCCCGGCCGTTGGCCGCGAGCTCGGCGCGGAGCCACTCCTCCAGGTCGGCCAGGTGGCCGGTCTGGGAGGCGTGCGCGCGCAACGCGGCCATCTTGTGGGGGAAGGTCTCGGTGATGTCGACGGCGTGGTTGACCCGCTCCGGGGGAGCCTCGGACAACCACAGCTCCCGGACCTTCCACGCCGCGAGCCCGGCCGAGGCCAGCTCGGGGTGCGCGTACTGGTTCCGGGAGTCGGGGTAGACGGCGGCGACGGTGGCCTCACCGACGGCGCGGTGGTCCGGGTGCGACACGGCGAGTCGAGCCCAGTTGATCTCCGGCGAGTGGGTCAGGACCCGGTCCGGGCGCACGGTCCGGATCACGCGGGTGATGTCCCGGCGGAGCGCGAGGCTCGGGGTCACCGTGCCGTCGTGGTAGCCCAGGAAGGTCACGTCGGTGACCCCGACCTCGGCCGCCGCGGCGCGTTGTTCACGCTCGCGGAGCGTGGGTACCTGGGCGCGGGGCAGGTCGGCCACCTCGCCGGCCTGCCCCGAGGTGCAGACGCAGTAGGAGACCTCGACGCCCGCCGCGCGCCAGGCCGCGACGGTGCCGGCGGCCCCGAAGTCGACGTCGTCCGGGTGTGCCGTGACGACGAGCACCCGGGCGACCCTCGCCCCCGCTGTTCTCGTCCCGGTGCTCACCTGAGCAAGGGTACGACGGGCGCGGTGGGACTCCGGAGAGGGGTCGGTCGACTACTCACGGCCACGCCCCGGATGTCGTGGCGCCGCCGCTCAGGTGCGGTAGCGTTCGCGGACGGCGGTCAGCTGCTTCGTCGCGGCGAGGCCGGTTCCGGCGCCGACGATGATGGCCAGCACGTCCACGAACCCACCTCCCGTGCTGAACAGGAGTCCGAGGAGGCCGGCCCCGACCAGGCCACCGGCCATCGGCATGCGGCTGCGCACGAACTCCGCGACCGGGCCACCGCCGGCCCGCTTCTTGGCCGCCGACCCGAGCAGGGCCAGGTAGCCACCATGGGCGATGGCGGCCAACAGGCCGACCAGCGCCACCACACCAGCAATCACATCCAGGACCATGGTGACCAGTCTGCCTGCCCGGTGCCCCGGGAGGCCATCAGTGATGTCCCCGAGATCGCGGGAGCGGGCCGGTAGGACGGACGGGAGGCGGATGACCGAGACGTGGGCAACGGCCCGGGGCGGGCTGGACCTCTTCTGGGACGACGCGTGCCTGGACCACGACCCCGGCGTCGGGCTGTGGGAGCACGCGGAGGTCCCGCCCTGGATCGACGTGCCCGAGCCCCACCCCGAGTCCTCGGCCCGGTTGCGGACCTTCCGGGCGGCCCTGACCCGCGGCCCGCTCTCCGACCGGCTCCGCTGGTACCCGGGCCGGCCCGCCACGGTGACCGAGCTGCTCGCCGTGCACGAGGCGGACTACCTGCGGCTGCTGCGGGAGGCCACCAACGGCCCGGAGCCCACCTCGCTGGAACCCAACACCACCGTGGGGCCCGGTTCCTGGCCGGCGGCCCTGGCCGCGGCCGGCTGCGCGATCGAGGCCGCCAGGTCAGCCGTGCTGCGGGGACGACCCGCCTACGCGTTGGTCCGCCCGCCCGGGCACCACGCCCAGCCGGACCAGGCGGACGGCTACTGCCTGCTGAACAACCCCGCGCTCGCCGCGCGGGCCGCCCTCGACCTCGGGCTCACCCGGGTGGCGGTGCTGGACTGGGACGTCCACCACGGCAACGGGACCCAGGAGATCTTCTACCGCAGCCCGGACGTCCTCACCGTCTCGCTGCACATGAGGCACGGTGCCTGGGGGCCCAGCCACCCCCAGCGGGGAACCCCCGACGAGACCGGCGCCGGGAGGGGCGCCGGTCACAACGCCAACATCGAACTGTCGTTGGGGGCGGGCGACGCCGCCTACCTGCTCGCGTTCGACGAGCTGGTGGAGCCGTTGTTGCGGGAGTTCCGGCCGGACGCCCTGGTGTGCGCCTCCGGGTTCGACGGGTCCGCGTTCGACCCGAACGGCCGGCACAACCTCACCCCCGCTGGGTACCGGGAGATCGGCCTGCGGGTGGGACGGCTGGCCGCCGAGCTCGTCGGTGGCCGCCTGGTGCTCACCCAGGAGGGGGGTTACCTGCGCGGTTACGCGGCCCTGTGCCTCCATGCCCTGGTCGAGGGGCTGCTGGGGGAGCGAGGTGCCCTGGTGGACGACCCGCTGAGCTACCTGCCGGACGACCACGAGAGCAACCCGGAGCGGACGGAACGTGATCTGGACGCGGTCCGAGCCGCCCTGGGTGACCACTGGCCGGTGTTGCGCGGGGGGTGACGGGCCCGCGAGCCCGGTCAGAACGCGCGCGCGGTCAGCTGGACCGCCCGAGGTGGCCGCGGCCCATGCGCAGCAGCGCCATCGCCAGCTCCCGCCCGTCCGGCCCGAGCTCGCGGTAACGGGCGAGCACCGCCATCTCCCGGTTGTGGACGATGCGCGGGCCGCCGGCGGCCATCCTGGCGCGTCCGATGGTCTTGGAGACCTCCGCCCGCCGCTGGGCGAGTCGGAGGATCTCGGCGTCGAGCCGGTCGATCTCCAACCGCAGGTCGGCGACCTCGTCCTCGGTGGGGACGCGGTCGGGACGTTCTGGCGTGCTGGCCGGTACCGAGTTGTTCACGGGACTCCTCCAGGGAAAGGGTGTGGGCCCGGATCCGGAGCGCGCGAAGCCCCGGGTCCTGGGACTCCGGGGGCTGCGTGGTGGGGGTGCTGGCAGGTCACACGACCACGGGCGCCGGAGTCCGGTGCCCGTAGCTAAAGTAGGAGAAGACCTGCCGCACGTCGACGAGTCTGCCACAGGCTGGGACGGCGGTGGGCCGACGGGCGAGCTCCATCGCCTGATCGGGAGCGGGTTTCCCCCGGTCAGCCGCTGACCGTGACCAGTTCCGCCCGTCGGCGCCGGGGCGGAACGCACTGGGATCCGTGGTGTCCGGCCGCGGAGGGTGTGGGAGTACGGTGGCTGACTGATGAGCGCGCTCTTCGACCTCTCCCCGGATGCTCCCGCCCACCACGGCCACGACCCCGCCGCCGTCCCGGAGGACCTGCTGGCAGGCCTCAACGCCCAGCAGCGGATGGCGGTGACCCACACCGGCGCGCCCCTGCTCGTGGTTGCGGGCGCCGGGTCGGGCAAGACCAGGGTGCTGACCACCAGGATCGCGTACCTGATGGCCGCCAGGGGAGCGCACCCGGGCCAGGTGTTGGCCATCACCTTCACCAACAAGGCCGCCGCCGAGATGAAGGAACGGGTGGCCGCGCTGGTCGGGCGCCGGGCGAACCTCATGTGGGTGTCGACCTTCCACTCCATGTGCGCCCGCCTGCTGCGCCGGGAGGCGCGCGGCCTACGCGAGCTGCTGGAGGCGGAGGCAGCCGAGGCCGGCCTCGCCGAGGTGTCGCTCAACTCGAACTTCTCGATCTACGACGGCGACGACTCCCGCCGGCTCATCACCCAGGTCAGCCGGGACCTGGACCTGGACGCCAAGCGCTACCCACCGCGGACCCTGGCGGTCGGGATCTCCAACCTCAAGAACGAACTGGTGACGCCGGAGGAGGCCGAGGAGGCGGCCGGCACCGACCTGGAACGGAAGGTCGCCGACGTGTACGCGGCCTACCAGCGGCGGCTGCTGGTGGGCAACGCCCTCGACTTCGACGACCTGATCCTGCGCACGGTCCAGCTGCTCCAGCGGTTCCCCGCGATCGCCGAGTACTACCACCGGCGCTTCCGGCACGTGCTCGTCGACGAGTACCAGGACACCAACCACGCCCAGTACGTCCTGGTCCGGGAGCTGGTCGGCGGTGCGGCGGCCGGGGTCGACCCGTCCCGGCGGGGAGAGCCGGGGGAGGGGGAGGACGGACATCCCACCGTCCCGCCCGCGGAACTGTGCGTGGTCGGCGACGCCGACCAGTCCATCTACGCGTTCCGGGGCGCCACGATCCGCAACATCGAGGAGTTCGAGCGGGACTACCCCGACGCCGACACCGTCCTGCTGGAGCAGAACTACCGGTCCACCCAGACCATCCTGTCGGCGGCCAACGCCGTCATCGCGCGGAACGCGGAGCGGCGGGACAAACGGCTGTGGACCGACGCCGGCGAGGGCGAGCGCATCGTCGGGTACGTCGCCGACAACGAGCACGACGAGGCGGCGTTCGTCGCGGGTGAGATCGACCGGCTGGTGGACGCGGGGGACGCCGCCAACGGGGACATCGCCGTCTTCTACCGGACGAACAACCAGTCCCGGGTCTTCGAGGAGATCTTCATCCGGCTGGGGCTGCCCTACCGGGTCGTGGGCGGGGTGCGGTTCTACGAGCGGCGCGAGGTCCGGGACGTCCTGGCCTACCTGCGCGTGCTGGACAACCCCGACGACGCGGTGAGCCTGCGGCGGGTGCTGAACGTGCCCAAGCGCGGGATCGGGGACCGCACCCAGGAACTGGTGGCCCAGCACGCCGACCGCGAACGCGTCGGCTTCTCCGCCGCGCTCCGAGCCGCGGCGCGGGGAGAGGTCGCCGACGTCAAACCGCGTTCGCGACGGCCGATCGCCGAGTTCGTGGACCTGCTCGACGAACTGCGCGCCAGCCTGGACGCGGGTGCGGACATCGCCGAGGTGACCGAGCGGATCCTCGGCTCGACCGGTTACCGGGCGGAGCTGGAGGAGAGCGACGACCCCCAGGACGCCTCCCGGCTGGACAACCTGAACGAGTTCGTCACGGTGGCGCGGGAGTTCGTCGAACAGGCAGGGGCGGCGGTCACCGAGGACGAGGGCGAGGACGGGGGCGAGCCCGACGGGCCGGCGCCCGGATCGCTCGCCGCGTTCCTGGAGCGGGTCGCGCTGGTCGCCGACACCGACTCCGTACCGGAGCACGGCGAGGGCGTCGTCACCCTGATGACCCTCCACACCGCCAAGGGGCTGGAGTTCCCGGTGGTCTTCTGCACCGGCATGGAGGACGGGGTGTTCCCCCACCTGCGGGCTTTGGGCGACCCGACGGAACTGGCTGAGGAACGGCGCCTGGCCTACGTGGGCATCACCCGGGCACGGCAGCGCCTCTACGTGTCGCGGGCACTGGTCCGCTCCGCGTGGGGGCAGCCCATGACCAACCCCGCGTCGAGATTCCTCGCGGAGATGCCCGCGGAGCTGCTGGACTGGCGTCGCACCGAGCCGGAGCGGTCCGCCCCCGGCGCCGTCACCAGGTGGAGTCGTGGCTCCGACCGGGGAGGTTCCGACTCCGCGCAGGCGGGTCTGGCCGCCGGTGGCACCAGGACCACCGGGTTCGGCGGGTGGAGGCGGAGCAGCGCGAGTTCCACGGTGCCGCTCGCCCTCGACGTCGGTGACCGGGTGAGCCACGATAAGTACGGGCTCGGGACGGTCGTCGACACCGACGGCAGCGGTCCGAGGGCGACCGCCACCATCGACTTCGGCAGCGCCGGGAAGGTGCGCCTGATGTTGATGGGCGGCGTGCCCATGACGAAGCTCTGAGCGGCGGCGTGGCCGCCCGCCCCGGCGCTGGGTGCGGGCGGGTCCCGCCGGCGCGCGAGCCCGGCTCACGTCGTGCCGGGCGGTCGTCGCGAGGAGGGCGCGTCTCCGGGGAGACGGGAGGCGCGGTGCGGCGGTGCGGACCTCGTCCGCCACGGGGCCGTTCCGGACGGCACCGGAGCGCGAGTTCGCGCGGAGGACCAGGTCGCGGGAACCCCGCGGCCTCCCCGAACCGCCCGGGCGGGTACGGGCCGGCGGATTCGGCCGAGCGGAGGAGTGCCGTTAGGGCGATCTAGGGATCGCCAAGGTGTCCGTGCCGGGGATAGTTTGGCGCGATGCTCCGTTCTGCTCCTGCCGCCACCGCGACGCCCACGGTCCGAGCACCCGTTCACCGGTCCGGACCGCCGTCCTCCTCGGCCGGGTGGGCTGGGCCGGCGGCGTGCTGACACGTCGGAGCGGCCTGGGCGGCCGGTTCTGGAGCCTGTTCGCGTCGAGCACGATCTCCAACCTCGGGGACGGCATCGGCCGGGTGGGTTTCCCGCTGCTGGCCGCGACCCTGACCAGGGACCCGGTGCTCATCGCGAGCTTCACCACGTTCGCGTTCCTGCCGTGGCTGTTGTTCGCGCTGGTCAGCGGCGCTCTGGTTGACCGCCTGGACCGCAGGCGGGTGATGATCTCCGCCAACCTGTTCCGGGCGGTCGTGGTGGGGGCGCTCGCCGCGTCGGTGCTGGCGGGCGAGGCGCGGATCTGGATGCTCTACGTCGCGGCCTTCCTGCTCGGCACCGCCGAGACGCTGTACGACAGCGCGGCCAGGGCCATCCTGCCGCAGGTGGTTCGGCGGGATCAGCTGGAGGCGGGCAACGGGCGGCTGGAGGCGTCCGAGATCGCCTGCCAGAGCTTCCTGGGCGCGCCGGTGGGCAGTGCGCTCTTCGTGGTGGCCGCGGCGGGCCCCTTCCTGGCGAACTCGGCGGGCTTCCTCATCGCCGCGGTACTGCTCTTCCTCGTGCCCGGTGTCTACCGGGTGCGCGGGGAGGGGGCGGGTGTGGCCGCGACCGGGGCGGCTCCGCGCGCGAACCTGCGGCGGGAGATCGGCGAGGGCCTGCGCTGGCTGTGGCGGCACCGGTTCCTCCGGTCCCTCATGGTGCTGGTCAGCCTGGTCGGGATGGCGCAGGAAGCCGTCATGGCCCTGCTGGTGCTGTACGTGCTGGAGGAACTGGCGCTGGGGGAGGCGGCCCTCGGGTTCTTCCTGGTGGGTGCCGGGGCCGGCGGTCTGGTGGGGGGCCTGCTCTCGGAGCGCCTGGTGCGCGGGATCTCCCGCAGCAGGATCATCCCGCTCACCATCCTGGTGAGCGGGTGCGCCTTCGCCATCACCGGGCTGGTGGTGGTGCCGGCGACCTTGGCCGTGGGGCTGCTCGTGGGTGCCGCCGCCGTGACGGTGTTCAACGTGACGACGATGGTGTTGCGGCAGGCACTCATCCCGCAGGAGATGTTCGGCCGGGTGCAGGGCGCCTGGCGCACCCTGGTCTGGGGGATGCTCCCGGTCGGCGCGTTGCTGGGCGGGGTGGCGGCGGCCCAGTTCGGCGTGCGAGCCCTCTACCTGGGGAGCGGGGTGCTCCAACTCGGTCTGGCGCTCGCGCTGTGGGCCGTCCTGCGGGGGCACCGACGACTGGTCGACGGCCTGGACGAGCAGGGGGAGACGGCGAGGCCCACCCCGCCGTCCGGCGAGGCGTCGTCCGGCCAGGACGACGCCTCGCGCCGGCACGGGGCCGCCGGCACCGGGAGCTGACCGGCGACCCCCGGATACCGGACCCGGGCGTGGGGGCAGCCCCGGCGGCTGCTCTTTTCGGGTGAATTGGGTGCCGCCCTCGAACCTCTGTTCGATTTGTGTCGGGGGCCCCGGGTTGACTGTGCGTTGCTTGGGTAAGCGAGTGGCCAGGAACGGGATGCGGGTGTTCGGTCGTCGGCGTGGTGGATGTGGGTGGCGGCGGATCGGGGTCCGCTGGCGCTCGACATCGGGGAAGCGTCCAGCGCGTCGGCGACGGCTCCGGTGTCGGTCGTGGGGCGTCGGGGGTCCCGCGGCCGGCACGCGGGGCCTGTACCCCGCGTCCGCCGGTGTGAGTGGCGGAGCGCCGCGCCTCCGGGTCGCCGGGCGGTTCGGGGGTGCCCGTCCGGCTCGCCCGGACGAGGCCGTTCGCTCGGCACCGGCTCGCTCGGTGGTGGCGCCGGGGGCGCCGGGACGGCGAGTCCGGGCGGACCTGGTGGCGGGTCGCGGCCCGCTTCTCGTGGCTCCCTCAGTGGCTCGGGCGCCCAGGCGGCCGGCCCGCCGCTCGTGGTCCGCACCGGCGCGCCCGTGGTGGCGCGCCGGCGGAAGCGGGGCTCAGAGGTAGAGGCCGCGCTCGTTCAGCCACGGCTCGGGGTTGATCTTCCGTCCCGCCGGGTCCCAGACCTCGAAGTGGAGGTGCGGGCCGGTGGAGAAGCCCCGATTGCCCATCTCGGCGATCTGCTCGCCCGCCTTGACCTTCTGCCCGGGGTAGACCGAGTAGGTGTTGATGTGGCCGTAGACGGTGATGGTGCCGTCGTCGGCCTGCACGCGCACCCAGAGGCCGAAGCCGCTCGCCGGCCCGGCCTCGATCACGGTGCCGTCGTGCGCGGCGCGGATCGGGGTGCCGATGGCGTTGGCGACGTCGATGCCGTAGTGGGTGGTGCCCCAGCGGGCGCCGAACCCCGAGGTGTAGCGGCCCTCGGCCGGCAGCCAGAACTTGGGGCGGGCCAGCTCGGCTTCGTACGCCGCGATCTCCTGCTCGATCTGCTGGCTCTTGACGATGTTGTTGACCTCGTCCGACTGGTCCGAGGTGCGGGTGACGGGGAGCACCTCGGGGGCCGGTGCGGTACCGCCAACTCCGGTGAACTGCTGGTGGTGTCCCGCGGCGGCCGCTCCGCCGGCCGCCGCCAGCGGTACGACTCCGTCCGCCGTGGACTCGTGGTTGTTGCCGTCTGGTTGGTGCAACTGCATCGTCTGGCCCGCGGCGACGAATGCGCCGGCGGCCACGGCGGCCACCATGATGCGACCGCGAAGCGCGGACGGCGGCGGGGGAAGCCGGTGCGCTCCCTTCGGCCGATTGGAGGGTTCGCCTTCGAGCGCGTCCTCAACGACCTGGGAGCTTGCGCCGCCAGGTGAGCGGTGTCGAGCCAATGCCTGCCCTTCCGTCTTCGGGGAGTCTGGTCGAGGCACCGGGCGGGGGATCCCGGTTCGCGGGTCGGGGTAACCAGCGACGCGTCCTGTTCGTGACCAGACCGTGACAACGGACCGGGGGACAGTAACGGGGGCCGACCCCTAAGGGCAAATCCCTGGGGCCCCGAATGGACCACGGGATCGGTGACCGGGGTCACTGGCTTCCAAGTTGTCACCGGCAGTGCCGTTGACATTTGCGTGATCACCGTTCTCGGTATGGAACCCCTGGGTCGAACGGTGGGGCGACGGCGCCGGTTTTCTTACGGCGAGTGGAGTAACCGTCGCTCGGATGGCCGGTACTGGTGCGTCGATCGGGCGGGACCTCGGGGTGAAACGTGATATATGTCACCCGAACGAGGGGAAGTGGTGGCGAATTTTCCTGATGTGCCACTGAATTCGTCACTTCCTTGCAGGTCAGCGACGGTCGTGATGGCACTGTGGACAGCGCTCGGATGGGCGGGTGCCGGGGGCCGGCACCGGGGTCGTCGCTGCCGGGCCCGTCGCGCTCGGTAGCCGCCCGCTGCGACGGACAGGCGATCCGGGAAGATCAACCAACACGGCCGCCTGCTCCGGCGATTCAGCCCGTGACCTTGTTAGCTTCACCCAGGGCTCGCTCCCGGGCGCGGGAAGGGCCCGGAAACGACGCCGCCACCCGACATCGACCGAGGCGGCCCGGAGAACCGGACCGGCCGGGCGCGGTGGGGCTGGGCGCCGAGGGGACCACGGAGCCCGCCGGCAGCCGACTCGCCGCCGACGTGGACAGCACGGGAGGTCAGCACACTGATGAGGCTGCGTGTCGCACTGGTGGTCGCCGCGGCGGGCGGGGTGCTCGTGGCACTGGCGCCGGTCGTCGGGGTCACCGACGGGGGCCACGCTCCCGCCTACGCCTCGTGGCCGTGGATGGCGTTGGTCGGCCTCCTCGCCCCGGCGGTGGGCCTGCTGCTGATCACCCGGGGGCGGCCGGTGGCCGCCAGGTGGGTGCTGCTGGGGCCGGCCCTCGTCGCCCTCGGCCGCCTGGTCCTCGACGTGCAGGTCGCCGTCGAGCCTGCCCTGGCCGCGCGGCCGGAGCTGTTCCTCCTGGACACCCTGGACCCGGTCTCGCCATCGGTGGGGCTCGTGCTCTCGCTCGTGGGCTCACTGCTCGTCCTGCTGGCGGGGCTCCTCGCCCTGTCCGAACCGACCGGCGGCGACGGCGGGGCCCGGCTCGTCGACGGGTTCGGCGGCGAGAACCGCGCCACCTCGGGCTCACCCGGGTTGCTGGCGCTGGTGCTGTGCGTCTCGGTCGCGGCCGCGGCGGGGGTCCTCACGCGACCGTTCGAGTCCGAGACGCCCTACCTCCTCCCGAGCGGGGCGCTGGAGGGGGCGGGCTGGGAACGCCTCGGCCTCGTCGTCGTCGCGGTCGCCGTCGTGCTGGCCGCGACCTTCGCCGCCACCTCCTCCTCCGGGGAGTCCGTGCTCGGCGGCCTGGTGGGCGCCGCGCTCGCGTTGGCGTGGTTCGAGGTGCCCGTGTTGCTGGCTGGCCTGCTCGGCGCGGACCTGCGCGCGGGCTGGGGGCCCGTGGTGGCGTTGCTCGCCGCTGCCCTGCTGGCCGCGCTCGGGCTGGTGACCGGTCTGCGCGCGGCCCGGCCCAGCGAGCGGCGCCCCGATGCGGACACCGTGGTGCTGCCCGGCTCCGCGCGGCTGCGGCGGGCGGCGGGACTGGCGGGGCTGGCGGCCGGTGTCGCGGCGGTCCTCGCCGCCACCGGGCGGCAGCTGGTCGTCGTGACGGGTGCCGACCAGCCGCCCGAGTACCCCGCCCGGCTCCTGGTTCCCGCTGGGCTCCTGGTGGTCGGGCTGTCGGTCGCGATGCTGGTGCCCCGCTGGTCGGTCGCGGTCCGCCCCGCCTTCGTCGTCGGCTGGACAGCCGTTCCGCTGGCCGTGACGAGCGCGTTGGAGCCCGTCCTCATGACGCTGGACTACCCGGGCGTCGAACTCGGGGCGGGGGCCTGGGCGTCGATGGCCTCGGTTCCGCTGGCCGTGCTCGCCGGCGTGCTCGCCCTGGTCGCCGGGGCGGGGGAACGGGACGACGTCGACCTCAGCGAGCGCACCGTCAACCAGGTGCTGGCGGTACCGGTGGCCATGACGTTGCTCTGGTCGGTCGGGGCCTTCGGGCTCCCGGTGCTCACCGGTCGGGACTTCGCGGCCGCCGGCCTGTGGAACGACTTCCGGGTGGCCTCGCTTGGCCTGGTCGTGGTCCTGATCGCCGTTGTCGTGGCCGCCGCGCTCGCGCCGTTCTCCCGGCCGGGCCAGGCGGTGGGGCTCCTGCTGGGAGCGGCCGCCCTCCTCGCGCTGCGGATGCTCGAACTCCCGCTCACGGTGGCGAGGGTGGCGGACGGCGCTCCCGGGGCCGGGCTGTGGCTGGCCGGGTGCTGCCTGGTGTCCCTCGTGGTCGGCGCGGTGCTCGCCGCCCGGTCGCGGCGGGGCGCGGCGACGTTCCAGGGCAGCCGTTAGTCTCTCGGCGGATGGTGGCGGATGGTGATGGAGAACACCTCG
Source organism: Actinoalloteichus caeruleus (assembly GCF_049311605.1). Classification (NCBI taxonomy): domain Bacteria; kingdom Bacillati; phylum Actinomycetota; class Actinomycetes; order Pseudonocardiales; family Pseudonocardiaceae; genus Actinoalloteichus; species Actinoalloteichus caeruleus. The sequence goes on along the minus strand of NZ_CP186005.1, from coordinate 5,568,871 downwards.
CGCGGTGGGTGGCGGTTCGTGTGACATGACCCCGAGGACAACGTCGTCCCGTGGGCGACAGCGGTTCGCCAGCGATCCTGGCCACCGCCTGTGCCCGTGTGCGCCCCAGGAGGAAACCGTGAGCGGTCGGATTCGAGTCGTCGTCGCCAAGCCGGGTCTTGATGGCCACGACCGCGGCGCCAAGGTCGTGGCCAGGGCACTGCGGGACGCGGGGATGGAGGTCATCTACACCGGCCTGCACCAGACCCCGGAGCAGGTGGTGGCGACCGTCCTGCAGGAGGACGCGGACGCGGTGGGGCTCTCGGTGCTCTCCGGTGCCCACATGACGTTGTTCGCCAGGGTCATCGAGCTGTTGCGGGAACAGGGTGCCGAGGACGTCGTCGTGTTCGGCGGCGGGATCATCCCCGACGAGGACCTGCCGAGGCTGGCCGAACTCGGCGTCGCCCGGATCTTCACCCCGGGAGCGCCCACGCACGAGATCGTCGACTGGGTGCGCGGGAACGTGGCCCAGGGGGCCGGTGCGTGACCTCGGGCCGGGGGCTGTCCGCGTCCGCGCGGAGCCGGCGGTCAGACGACGCGGACGCCCTCTCCCCGGCCGGCGGTGCGATGCGTCTCACTGCCGTGATTGACCTCACCGCCAGCGATTTCCCGTGCGTCCCCGCAGGTCGCTAGGGTCTGCTGAGTCCGACACCGACGTCGCAGGAGACTCGAGTGGACCTGTACGAATACCAAGCGAAGGACATCTTCGCTAACTATGGTGTGCCGGTGTTGCCGGGCGCCGTGGCCGCCACTGCCGACGAGGCCAGGGCCGCCGCCGAGGAACTCGGCGTCCCCGTCGTCGTCAAAGCCCAGGTGAAGACCGGTGGGCGTGGCAAGGCCGGTGGCGTCAAGCTCGCCGACAACCCCGACGAAACCCAGGAGAAGGCCGAGGGCATCCTCGGCCTCGACATCAAGGGGCACGTCGTCCGCCGGGTGCTGGTGACCCCAGCCTCGGACATCGCGGAGGAGTACTACTTCTCCTTCCTGCTGGACCGTGCCAACCGCACCTTCCTCGCCATGGCCTCCGTCGAGGGCGGCATGGACATCGAGGAGGTCGCGGCCACCAAGCCCGAGGCGCTGGCCAAGGTGCCCGTCGACGCCATCAACGGCGTCGACCTGGCCAAGGCCCAGGAGATCGTCAAGGCCGCCAACTTCCCGGCCGAGGTCGCCGACCAGGTCGCCGACGTCATCGTGAAGCTGTGGGACGGCTTCGTCGGTGAGGACGCGACGCTGGTCGAGGTCAACCCGCTGGTCCGCGACCCGCAGGGCAAGATCATCGCGCTCGACGGCAAGGTGACGTTGGACGACAACGCCGCCTTCCGCCACGAGGCGCACGCGGACCTCGTCGACAAGGGCGCCGAGGACCCGCTGGAGGCCGCGGCCAAGGCCAAGGACCTCAACTACGTCAAGTTGGACGGCCAGGTCGGCATCATCGGCAACGGCGCCGGCCTCGTCATGTCGACCCTGGACGTCGTCGCCTACGCGGGCGAGCGGCACGGGGGCGCCAAGCCGGCCAACTTCCTCGACATCGGTGGCGGTGCCTCCGCCGAGGTGATGGCGAACGGCCTGGAGATCATCCTCTCCGACGCCGACGTGAAGTCCGTGTTCGTCAACGTCTTCGGCGGCATCACCGCCTGCGACGCGGTGGCCAACGGCATCGTCAGCGCCTTCCAGCTGCTGGAGAGCCGGGGGGAGGCCGTGACCCGGCCGATCGTCGTCCGCCTCGACGGTAACAACGCCGAGGAGGGCCGGCGCATCCTCACCGAGGCGGCGCTGCCCGGGCTGGTCCAGGTGAAGACCATGGATGAGGCGGCGGACAAGGCCGCCGAACTCGCCGCGCAGGGGGCGTGAGACCAGAGATGGCTATCTTCCTCAACGAGAACAGCAAGGTCATCGTCCAGGGGATCACCGGGTCCGAGGGCAGCAAGCACACCCGTCGGATGCTCGCCGCCGGTACCCAGATCGTGGGCGGCGTGAACCCCCGCAAGGCTGGGCAGAAGGTCGAGTTCGACGGTCAGGCGCTGCCGGTCTTCGCGACGGTCGCCGAGGCGATGGAGGCCACCGGCGCTGACGTGACGGTGATCTTCGTTCCGCCGAAGTTCGCCAAGTCCGCGGTGTTCGAGGCGATCGACGCCGGAATCGGCCTCGCCGTGGTGATCACTGAGGGCATCCCGGTGCACGACACCGCCGCCTTCTGGGCGCACGCCGTCGCCACCGGCGGCAAGACCCGGATCGTCGGCCCGAACTGCCCCGGCGTCATCTCCCCCGGCAAGTCGAACGCCGGCATCATCCCCGCCGACATCACCGGCCCCGGCCGGATCGGTCTGGTGTCCAAGTCGGGCACGCTGACCTACCAGATGATGTACGAGCTGCGGGACATCGGCTTCTCCACGGCCGTCGGCATCGGCGGCGACCCGGTCATCGGGACGACGCACATCGACGCGCTGGCCGCCTTCCAGGAGGACCCGGAGACCGACCTCATCGTGCTCATCGGTGAGATCGGCGGGGACGCCGAGGAGCGGGCCGCCGCCTACATCAAGGAGAACATCACCAAGCCGGTGGTGGGCTACGTCGCGGGCTTCACCGCCCCCGAGGGCAAGACGATGGGGCACGCCGGTGCCATCGTCTCCGGCTCGGCGGGCACCGCCGCCGCCAAGCAGGAGGCGCTGGAGGCCGTGGGCGTGCGGGTCGGCAAGACCCCGAGCGAGACCGCGCAGCTCGCACGCGAGGTGTTCCAGAACCTCGGCTGAGCGCGTGAACGCCGGTGACCGGGCGGTCACCGGGAGCAGAGTGGGGCCGGACTCCGCGGGGCGGAGACCGGCCCCACTCTGCTCTTCGTGTGGAACGCGACCGGGCATCGGTCCGTCCAAGCCCGGTATCGGTTAGCGTTTGGAGCCGATCAGCCGGTTCACGTCCTAGTGGAGGAGACCCCGCCATGTCCGCCCCGTACGGTGCCCAGCCCCCGCAGGCCGGAGGCCCGGCCCCCACAAGCGGAGGGCTCAACCTCCAACTCGTCCTCACCCTCGCCGGGGCCGGTCTGGCCCTGGTCGTCTACCTGCTCGCCTTCGCTGAGGACCTGGGTGGCGTCTACCTGGACATCACCGGCACGGGCGCGTCGCTGACCGCGATGCTGCTCGCCGGTGTGCTCGCGGCCCTCACCCTGCTGCCGGACATGGGCCGGCTGCTGCTGCCGGCGGCCCTCCTCTCCGTGCTGGGTGCCCTCACCTACCTCCAGGTCATCGTGCACCGTCCCGGGGACATGGAGGCCGTCCCGGTCATCGCCCTCATCGTCGGACTGCTCCAGGCCGCGACCCTGGTCGTGGCGTGGCTGCTGGAGCAGAAGATCATCAAGCTGACGCCGAAGCCCGCCTACCCGCAGGGTGGCTGGAACCCGGCCAGCGGCGGGTTCCCGCAGCAGGGGCAGCCCCAGCCCGGTCAGTACGGGCAGGAGCAGCAGTACGGCCAGGCCCCCGGGCAGTACGGCCAGCCGGGCCAGTACGGCCAGGCCCCCGGCCAGTACGGCCAGCAGCCGCAGCAGCCCGGCCAGTACGGCCAGCCCGGGACTCCCCCCGGCGGCAGCGGGGCCTGACGCCCCAGGCCTGGCCGACGACGTCCACCGACGCGGGGACCGGTGGACCACCAGGACGGCCGGACGACAACCGAACAACGTGACCAGGGGAACGGCGGGCCTCGGCCCGCCGTTTTTCTCACCCGAAAGAGCTAGTCTCGTTGGGCTGATCGGAGCACCTTCTCTGTCAGTCTGGCAGACATGATCACGATGCAGACGGCTCGCGCCCGACGCTCCGAGGACGATCAGGCCACCACCCCGGAGGCGGCGAAGCCCGCCGGGCGGTGGGAACGGGTCCGGATCGTGTTCGCCGCCACGAGCGGGTGTCTGGTGCTCGGCTACCTCGGGGTCGCCGCCGTCATCGCCCTGGTGCTCTCGCTGGCCGGCGCGCCGGAGCTGTCGCTGCCGTCGGTGCTGGGCGCGGCCGGTGCCGGCTGGCTGGCGGCCTTCCAGGTGCCGCTCCTCATCGCCGACCACCCGCTGGGAATGCTGCCGCTCCTGCCGACCGCCCTGCTGGTCGCGTTGGTCGCCTCGGCGGCGGGGGCCGCCTGCCGGCGGGTTGGTGGCGCGGGTCGCGCGGTGTGGTGGATCGTCGGATCGACCGCGCTGGCGCACTCGACGGTGGCTCTCGCCCTCAGCCTCACATCCGGCTCGGGGCCGGTGGTGGTCTCGGTCCTCACCGCCACGCTCCATCCCGGTCTGCTGGCGGGAGCGGGCGCGCTGGTGGGCACCGCCGTCGTCGACGGCTGGCACCGCCGGCTGTTCACCGAAGCGGAGGCCCACGTCACCCTCGGCTTCCGGGGCGCGGCCCTCGCGCTCTCGGCAGTGGCGGCCGGTGCCGCCGCCGTCCTCGTCGTCGCCCTCGGGTTCGCGGCAGGGCGCACCGCCGAGCTGTTCACCACCGAGGGAGGCGCGGGTGCGGCGCTGGGCCTCCTGTTGCTCTCCCTCGCCTACCTCCCGAACATGCTCCTGGCCGTCGCCGCCTTCTGCACCGGTGTACCGGTGTCGCTCGGCCAGCTCGAGCTGTCGTTGTTCTGGCTGGAGTCCGCGTCCATCCCGGACGTCCCGCTGCTGGCGGCGGTTCCCGGGACGGGGCCGCACCTGGCGTGGGCGCCGGTGGTGCTCGGCCCCCTGGCCGGCGGTCTGCTGGTCGGCTGGCGATGCCGGGGCGACGCCACCGATCCCGTCGCCCGGCTGCGGCCGGTCGCGGTGTCAGCGGCCGTCGCCGCGACCGGAGCGTTCGCGGCCGCGTTGCTCGCGGGTGGCCAACTCGCCGACGGGCCCTTCGGCGCGATGCGCGTCCCCGCCGGCGAATTCGCCAGCGCGGTCTTCTGCTGGGTCGCCGTGCCCGGCGCGCTCCTCGCCTGGTTCCTCGGCCCCCGTCGGCCCGCCTCGACGGCCGCCGGGGATGCCGACCACTCGGTGACCGACCCCTCGGCATCGGTCACCGGCCCGGCGGGGGGCGCCCCGACGCCGGGCGAGGGCCACGACGGGCTCCCCGGCCGGGACACCGACGACCCGACACCGCCGGACGACGCGGAGGTGGCCGACGCGTCGGATGACGAGGCTGACGGCGCTTCCCCGGATGAGCGGAGGGAGGAACGCGAGGACCAGGCCGACGGGCCGGGTCCGGCTGCGACCGTCGAGGACCAGGTGGCGGGGCACGAAGGCGTCCACGGTGGAACGGTCGCGGCGGCGGACGGGACTGGCGGCGAGTGGCCCGGGGATGCCCAGGCCACTCAGAACGTCCGGGATCCGGCTTCCTCGGCGGTCCCCGGGCCTCGGTGGTCCGGGGACGCCGGGCGGGCCCCGGAGGCCCCCGTGGTCGACACCTCGTCGTCCGGGTCCCCCTCGCGGGCCGACCGGGTCCCCGGCGGCGCCGTCCCGGAACCAGGGGATGGCACCCCCCGCCCCCGAAATCGGGAGGGCCGCGGTCGACGGGGGCGGGGCGGGCGCGGGGAGACGTCGGGCGGCGGTCGGGGCGCGCCAGGGCGGCGTTCCCGCGCCGGTCGTCCGAGGACGACCCCAGGCACCCGGGCCGACGAAAGCCTCCCCGGCGAGGGACACGGCGCGGAGCCCGGCCCGCCCGCTCCCCGCGAGGCCGACGGCCACGACGACCGCCCCGGCTCGGACGGCTGGCGGACGAGCGCGGAGTCCTGGTCCTGGGCGGCGGGCGGGGGGCGCGGGACGCGAACCCCTGCCCCGGTTCCGGCCGAGTCGGAGGACGACGTCCCACGGATCCCACCCCCCGGGCCGGCCGGCGACGGGGCGACGAACCGGCCGGGCGAGCGGGAGCCGGTGTGGCCCCGGGGGGACGAGGAGTGACCGGTGGTTCTCCGCGTCGTGCCCGGGGTCCCCTCACGCCCGGCGCGGGACGGTCCGCTACTACGCTGGGGGCGCTCCTCCTGGGTGGGCGACCGTCGCTGATCAGCCGCGACCCCTGCCCGGGACGGCTCACTGTCCCGCCTCCGGCCGAGCGATCAGGAGAACACGCTGAGCTCCCCCAACTCGGATGTCGACCCCGCGTCCGTCCGGCTCGCACTACCGGTGCCCGCCAGGGTCGTCGTGCTGGTGTCGGGTTCCGGCAGCCTGTTGCAGGCCCTGATCGACGCCACCGGGACCCCCGGCTTCCCGGTGACCCTCGCGGCGGTGGGCGCTGACCGCCCAGCCATCCGAGGGCTCGCTCGTGCCGAGGGCGCCGGCCTCCCGACCTTCACCGTCCGGCTGGGGGACCACCCGGACCGGGAAGCCTGGGACACGGCGCTCACGGAGGCGGTGGACGCCCACCGGCCGGACCTGGTCGTCTCGGCTGGTTTCATGAAGATCCTCGGGCCCAGGTTCCTCGGCCGGTTCGAGGGACGGGTGCTCAACACCCACCCCGCCCTGCTGCCGGCGTTCCCCGGGGCGCACGCCGTCGCGGACGCGTTGCGCTACGGGGTCAAGGTCACCGGGTCCACCGTGCACCTGGTCGACGGCGGGGTGGACACGGGCCCCATCGTGGGCCAGGAGGCGGTGCCGGTGCTGCCGGGGGACACCGAGGACAGCCTGCACGAGCGAATCAAGACGGTGGAGCGTCGGCTGTTGGTCGACACGGTCGCCCGGCTGGCCCGGGAAGGCTGCACCGTGACCGGACGAGAGGTGAACATCCCGTGACCGCTGGCCACACCGAGACCGCCGACCAGGACGCAGACCGGCGGCCGATCCGCCGCGCGCTGGTCGCGGTCTCCGACAAGCACGGCCTGCTCGAACTGGCCACCGGTCTGCACGCGGCGGGCGTGGAGATCGTCTCCACCGGTGGTACGGCGGCCCGCATCGCCGACGCCGGGGTGCCGGTGACCCCGGTGGAGAAGCTCACGGGCTTCCCGGAGTGCCTGGACGGCCGGGTCAAGACCCTGCATCCGAGGGTCCACGCGGGTCTGCTCGCCGACGTGCGCCGGGAGTCGCACCGGGAGCAGCTGGACAGGCTGGGCATCGCGCCCTTCGACCTGTTGGTGATCAACCTCTACCCGTTCCGGGAGACGGTCGCCTCCGGCGCGGACTCCGAGGAGTGCGTGGAGCAGATCGACATCGGGGGACCGGCGATGCTGCGCGCCTCCGCCAAGAACCACGCCAACGTGACGGTGGTGGTGGACCCCTCGCGGTACGACTGGCTGTTGGAGCGGGTTCGCGCGGGCGGAACCTCCCTGGCGGAGCGGCGGGCGCTGGCCGTCGACGCGTTCCGCCACACCGCGTCCTACGACACGGCGGTCGCCTCGTGGATGGGCGGCGAACTCGCCCCCGACGACGAGGGCAGTGGTTTTCCCGGGTGGACCGGGCAGACCTGGAACCGGGCGGCCGTGCTGCGCTACGGCGAGAACCCGCACCAGCGGGCGGCGCTCTACGCCACCGGGGGCGCCGAGGGGCTGGCCACGGCGGAGCAGCTGCACGGCAAGGAGATGTCGTACAACAACTACGTGGACGCGGACGCCGCCTGGCGGGCGGCCCACGACCACGAGTCGCCCTGCGTCGCGATCATCAAGCACGCCAACCCGTGTGGCATCGCGGTGTCCGAACTGGCGGGGGCGGCCGCGGTGGCCGACGCGCACCGCAAGGCGCACGCCTGCGACCCGGTGAGCGCCTACGGCGGGGTCATCGCGGTGAACCGGCCGGTCACCGTCGAGATGGCCGAGCAGGTGGCCGACATCTTCACCGAGGTCGTGGTGGCCCCCGGTTACGAGGAGGGTGCCGTCGAGGTCCTCGCGGGGAAGAAGAACATCCGCATCCTGGTGGCGGGCGCTCCGACGCGGGGCGGCCTGGAGACCAGGGCCGTCTCCGGGGGTCTGCTCGTGCAGACCTCGGACGCGATCGACGCGGACGGCGACGACCCGGCGAACTGGACCCTGGCGACCGGTGCGCCCGCCGACGGGGCCACGCTGGCCGACCTCGCCTTCGTCTGGCGGGCCTGCCGGGCGGTGAAGTCCAACGCGATCCTGCTCGCCAACGAGGGCGCCACCGTCGGCGCCGGCATGGGGCAGGTGAACCGGGTCGACGCGGCCCGGCTGGCGGTGTCGAGGGCGGGGGACCGGGCCCGGGGTTCGGTCGCGGCGTCCGACGCCTTCTTCCCGTTCCCCGACGGCCTGGAGGTGCTGCTGGAGGCCGGGGTCCGGGCGGTGGTCCAGCCGGGCGGATCCGTGCGCGACCCCCAGGTGATCGCGGCCGCGGAGCGGGCCGGCGTCACGCTCTACCTGACCGGCACCCGGCACTTCGCCCACTGAGCCCGGGGCGTGAGCTGGTTCCGACCAGCCGCGTCGGCACGCCTCCCGCTGGGCCGCCGGCGGGAGGTCACCGGTGCCCCCGGTGGGGACAGCGCTCCCGGTGGCGTGCCGACCGTGCCCCGCCGGCCATTCGGGTAGGCGTGATGGCACCCCGGGAGTGTTGGTACCCGGTGGACGGGCACGTCGCGACCTGACGAGGTCGGTCACAGGGACAGCTGGGTGGCTCGCGGGCCAGCTCGCCCGGTGCGTCGTCAACCCCGAGAACGGCACTGATCGAGTGGCCAGGGACGGGTGAGCGCGACGTTCATCGCTGCCCGGCCTCCACCCCGTGGGCCGGATGCCGGTGCCACCGGGGAGGGCGCGCGTGGGACCGGGTGTTCAGCCCGAACGGCTGGCGAGCGCGGTCAGCACCTCCCTGGCGACGTGTTCGGCGATCCGGCTGGCGTGGGTGGCGTCGGCGCCGTCCTGGTCCGGTCGGTGACCGACGCTGTGGACGACCTGCACGACGAGGTCGGCGGCCCGGGCGACGGCATGGGCCTCGACGTCCTGGTCGTACCGGGTCCTCGTGCGGATGACGGCCTCGTCCCCGAGATCGGGCAGCGTCCGGAACCCGTCCTCGCCGGACGGCCCGTCCCGCCGGAGTTGTGCCAGCCAGTCGGCGGCCTCCGCGTCGGCCCTACCGGGGGACTCGCTCCGGTGGCGCTCGAAGGTGACCGCGAGGCTGTTCCCCGGGGCTCCTCCCGTGGCGCCGACCGGCGGTCCCCAGTAGCAGAAGGCCGTGCCGTCCACCAACTGGCCGGGTGGTGGGCCGTTCGACCCGGGAGGGGAGAACGGCTGGAAGTCGGGGGTGCCCGCCGCTCGCAGCGACTCCTCGCTGACCAGGGCGCAGTGGTCCAGCGCCGCCCTGGAGGTCGGGGGCGGTATCGGGGCCGCTTCGGGTTCGGCGGGACGGGAGAGGTACCAGGCCACGCCTCCGCCGCCGGCCAGCAGGACCGCGAGGCCACCGGTCAGCGCGACCGCTCCTCGGAGGCGGCCGCGAGGACGGCCAGGTCTGGGGACCGCGATGGCTCCCCGGGGTGGCGGGACGGCCCTGTCGTGGTTCTCCGGTGGTGGGGGCGGCTGGCTCACGTCACGATCCCCTTCTCCTGGGCGCTGCGGTCCGGCCGGTGTTCACGGTATCGCTCGAGTGATGTCGGGGGCGCCCCTTGACGTCTCCCCCGGTAATGGGTTTACTGGAGCGTGTTCGAACATGCGTTCGAACAACTGGTTGGGGTGCCCGTCGTGGGGTGCACCGACCCATGTCCGCCGGCTTCCCCCCGGTGGCGGTCTCGCGGCCGGAGCACCAGCTCGGCCGCCCACCAGTCGTGTCCGTCTGGTGGAGACAGTCGCCCGGCACGGAAGGGGATGCTGGTGGTCGCCGCATCAGTGGCCTCGTTGAGCGCGATGGACGGGGTGGCCACGGCGTCGGGGATGGCCGTGGGCGCTGGTCCGGGGGCTCCGCGTGTGTTGCCGGTGCGAACGGAACTGGCCGCCCTGCTTCCGTGGGGTGGTCTGCGCAGGGGCAGCACGGTGGCGGTGCGCGGGTCCACCGCGCTGCTCCTGTCGCTGCTCGCCGAGGCGACGACCGCTGGCTCCTGGGCCGCGGTGGTCGGGATGCCGTCCGTCGGAGTGCTGGCCGCCGCCGAGGCGGGGGTGGCCGTGCGCCGGATGCCGCTGGTCCCTGACCCCGGGCCCGACCTGCCCGGTGTGGTGGGCGCGTTGCTGGACGGCATCGAGCTGGTGGTGGTCGCGGGTTTCGCGGGTGTGGGGGAGACCCGGCTCCGGCGGTTGAGCGCCAGGGCACGCCAGCGGTCGGCCGTGTTGCTCCCGGTGGTGGGGCGGGAGCCCTGGCCGGGAGCCGACCTCGAACTGAGCTGCGCGGAGGCGACCTGGCAGGGGCCGGGGCGGGGCGATGGTCGTCTCCTGGAGCGAACGGTGTCCGTGCGGGCGAGGGGTCGGGGTGCCGCGGCGAGACCCCGACGGGTTCGCCTGACGTTGCCGGCCGGTTCGTCCACCCCGGAGGACGCGGCCGGCCGGAACGCCGATGTCCCGGGTGTGAGCCGCGTCCTCGCCGGGAGCGAGGACGCGGAGCTCCTCCTGGCCGGGGGCGGCCAGTGGGCGGGCGGCCAGGCCCGGGTCGTCGGCCCGGGAACGGGGCGGACCGGTGTGTGACCAGGCCCTGGGTGGGCTGGGCGGACGACGGGACCACCCGGCGGGTGGTCCCGCCCCCTCCACCGCGGCCGAGTGGTCCCGGGTGGGCGGTGTGGCCCCACCCGCCCTCCCCGGCGGCTCGGGGGCGCGAGGCTCCCGGCGTTCGCCGACGTCACCCCCGAGTGGAGTCGAGGACCCGGGGGTGGCTGCCGGAGCCGGTGGGCGGCACCCCGAGCGGGGGGGCGGTGCGGTGCCGGACGGTGCTGGTCCCGGGGGAGCGCCCTCGGCGGCCGACTCCGGCCAGGGGAGCGAGGATTCCGGTCCCCCGCCCGGGGCGGCGTCACTGGGAGGTGCGCCGCCGGCCGGTGTGGCCGGCGCCGGGGTGGGTTCTCGCGCCCGGGCTGGCGATGGGTCCCCAGGGGACCGCCCTGGCGTTCCGCCGGGAGGCGGCCGTCGCCGTTCTGACGCTCCGCCTCGGCTGCTCGTGCTGTGGTGCCCGGACTGGCCGGTGGTGGCCGCCGCACGGGATCTGGGGCTGTCCCCGCTGGACCCGGTCGCGGTGTTCTCCGCGAACCGGGTGCGGGCCTGTTCGTCGGCCGCCAGGGCCGCCGGGATCCGCCGGGGGCTCCGGCGGCGGGAGGCGCAGGCGCGGTGCGCCGACCTGGTCGTGGTCGCCGACGACCAGGGCCGGGACGCCCGGGAGTTCGAGGCGGTGGCGGTGGCCGTCGAGCGGGTGGCGGTCGGGGTGGAGGTGGTGCGCCCCGGCCTGCTCACCCTGCCCGTCAGCGGCCCGGCCTCCTACTTCGGGGGTGAGGACCGGGCGGGTGAGCGGATCGTCGACGCGGTGGCGATCGACACCGGCCTGGAGTGCCAGGTGGGAGTGGCCGACGGGCTGTTCGCCGCCGCGCTGGCGGCCCGGCGCGGCACGGTGGTGCCGGTGGGGGAGAGCGGGAGCTTCCTCGCGCCGCTGCCCATCGCCGAACTGGCCAGGGTCACCGAGCTGACCGGGGTCGGGTCGGACGGTTCCTGGACCGCGTTGGTGGACCTGCTGCGCCGGCTGGGCCTGCGCACCGTCGGTGACTTCGCGGCACTCCCGTCCGACCGGGTCTCCTCGCGGTTCGGTGTGGAGGCGACGCGTGTCCACCGGCTGGCCAGGGGGCAGGAGGAACGGCCACCCTCGCCGAGGCGACCACCGGCGGACCTCGCCATCGAGGAGGAACTGGACCCGCCGGTGGACCGGGTGGACACCGCGGCCTTCGTCGCCAGGACGTTGGCGGAGCGGTTGCACCTCGGCTTGACCGCCCACGGGCTGGCCTGCACCCGGCTGGCCATCACCGCGGTCACCGAGAACGGCGAGGAACTGACCAGGACGTGGCGCTGCGCGGAGCCCCTCACGGTGGCCGGTACCGCTGATCGGGTCCGCTGGCAGCTGGACGGCTGGTTGCGCGCTCCACCCGGGGAGCGCCCCACCGCCGGCGTGCGGCTGTTGCGGCTGGCCCCGGACGAGACGTCCCCCGCCGGGGAGTTCCCCCGTGAGTTGTGGGATGTCGGGGGTGGGAGCCGGCAGCTCGACGAGCGGGCGGAGCGGGCGCTGGTCCGGGTGCGGGGGATGGTGGGGCCGGACGGTGTGCTGGCGGCGGTGCTCGGTGGCGGACGCGGACCGGCCGAGAGGGTGCGTCTCGTTCCGTGGGGCGATCCGCTCGAACCCCGTCATGATCCGGGTGCCCCCTGGCCCGGGCGGCTTCCGCCGCCCTCGCCGACGGTGGTGCCGGTGCCTCCGACGCCGGCCGGGCTCCGCGCCGAGGGCGGCGAGCCGGTCGGAGTGACGGGGAGGTACGTCCTGACCGGAGCGCCCGCCGTGCTGGTGGTCGAGGGGGAGCGGGAACGCGAGGTCGTGGGATGGGCCGGCCCGTGGCCGGTGGAGCAGCGGTGGTGGTCCGCCGACGGTGGTCGGGAGGCCCGGCTCCAGCTCGTCACCCTCGCGCCGGCGGGGAATGGCGCGGGGTCGTCGAACGACCAGGGGGCCGGGGAGGACCAGGAGGCGTTCCTCCTGGTCAGGTCGGGTGGTTCCTGGTTCGTCGAGGGGCGGTACGAGTGAGCCGGGGCTGGCCACCCTCGTGTCGGGAGGGACGGCGACCGGGGTTCGCGCACGGGCTGAACATGTGGTTAGTCTACTGAACATGCGTTCAGGCACATCGGGTGAGCACTCGAAACGTGGCCAGGTGCCACCGGAGGACCTCACCACCAGGGCACGGATCCGGGACACGGCGATCCGGTTGTTCGGGCGCTCCGGCTTCGGGGTGGGAGTCCGGGCGATCGCCACCGAGGCGGGGGTCAGCCCCGCGTTGGTGGTCCACCACTTCGGTTCCAAGGACGGCCTGCGGGAGGAGTGCGACCGGTACGTCCTCCGAGTGGTGCGGGAGGCCAAGTCCACCGCGGTCGAGACCGGGGCGTCGGGGACGCACCTGCTCTCGAACCTCGCCATGGTCGACGACTACGCGCCGACCGCCGCCTACATCGTCCGCAGCCTGGCGGTGGGCGGGGGCCTGGCGAGCCAGTTCTTCGACCAGATGGTCCAGGACGCCGAGGAGTACGTGGCCGCCGGCGTCGAGGCGGGCATCATCCCGCCCAGCAGGGACCCCGCCGCCAGAGCGCGGTTCCTGACGCTCTCCGGGGTCGGGATGCTCCTGCTGGAGGCCAACCTTCGAGGACCGGACGTCGACATCGGCGAGGTGTTCCGGGACTTCGCCGCGTGGTCCACGCTGCCGTCCCTGGAGGTCTACACCGAGGGGTTGTTCGCCAACCGGACGTTCCTCGACTCCTACCTGTCCGCCTTCCCCAACGAACGGGACAAAACGGCCACCGACGGCGGGGGCGAACCCGGTGCCGGTGCCGGGTGAGAACACCCGGCCGGGCCGGACGGACCGCTTCCCGCCTCCCCCCGCGCCAGGACCACGTCAGCGCCCGAACTCCGGCGCGGCCCTCGGGCGCCCACGACCAGAACCAGCGGAGAACAGGGTGACGCCATGACCACCGCCATCGACATCCACCGGCTCAGCAAGTCCTTCGGGGCCGTGCGGGCCCTCGACGAACTGGAGATGACGGTCCGCCCCGGCGAGGTGGCCGGCTTCCTCGGCCCCAACGGGGCCGGCAAGTCCACCACCATCCGGGTCCTGCTCGGGCTGCTGCGCGCCGACTCCGGCCGGGTCCGGGTGCTCGGCGCCGACCCGTGGGCCGACGCCGTCGAACTGCACCGCCGCATCGCCTACGTCCCCGGTGACGTGAACCTCTGGCCCGGCCTGACCGGGGGAGAGGCGATCGACCTGTTCTGCCGGCTGCGGGGCGGCGTCGACCCCCGACGCCGCGCCGCGCTGGTCGAACGGTTCGAACTGGACCCGACCAAGAAGGGGCGGACCTACTCCAAGGGCAACCGGCAGAAGGTGGCGCTGGTGGCCGCGTTGGCCTCCGACGCCGAACTGCTCGTCCTCGACGAGCCGACCTCCGGTCTGGACCCGCTGATGGAGGTCGTCTTCCAGCAGTGCGTCGCCGAGGCCAAGGCCGAGGGGCGGACCGTGCTCCTCTCCAGCCACATCCTCGCCGAGGTCGAGAAGCTCTGCGACACGGTGACGATCATCAGGGCCGGTCGGACCGTGCGGAGCGGGACGCTCACCGAACTCCGCCACCTGACCAGGACCTCGATCACGGTGGCCACCGAACACGACGGCACCTCGGTGGCCGCCCTCAGCGGAGTGCACGACCTGCGGGAGCGCTCGGGCACGCTCGTGTTCGACGTCGACAACGACGACCTCGACCGGGTGATGCGACATCTGGCGGGGCTCGGCATCCGCAGTCTCGTCAGCAGCCCACCCTCGTTGGAGGAGCTGTTCCTGCGGCACTACGGCGACGAGGCCGCCCTCGCCGGAGGAGGCCGTCGATGAGCACCGGAGCGGTACTGGCCGCCGGCCGGTCTCCCCGCACCCAGGTCGGCGCGTTCGTCGGCACCTCGACGCTGACCCGGTTCACCCTGCGGTTGGACCGCGTCCGGATCCTCGTGTGGGCCCTCGTGCTCGGCGTCCTGCCGGCGTCCTTCCTCCCCGCGTTGGAGGACCTGATGCCCACCCAGGAGGACCGGCAACTCCGCGCCGAGCTGATCCGCGGCCCGGCGGCGGTGGTGATGAGCGGACCGGGGTACGGGCTGGACGACTACACCTACGGAGCGATGGTCGCCAACGAGATCGGCCTGCTCGCCGTGGTCGCCGCTGCGATCATGAGCATCCTGCTGGTGGTGCGGCACACCAGGACCGAGGAGGAGACCGGGCGGGCCGAACTCGTGCGGGCCAACGTCGTGGGCCGGCGGGCCGGGCTCACCTCGGCCCTGATCAGCGCCGTGGTCGCCAACCTCGCGGTCGGGCTGCTCCTCACGGTGGGGCTGACCGCGGGTGGCCTGGGCGCGGTCGACTCCCTGGCCTTCGGCGCCGGGGTCGCCGCCGTCGGGCTCGTCTTCGCCGGTGTCGCCGCGCTCACGGCGCAGCTCAGCGAGCACGCCAGGGCCTCGACCGGCCTGGCGATGGCCTTCCTCGGTGTCTCCTTCGCCCTCCGGGCCGTCGGCGATGTCACCGAGCTGGAGAGCGGCAGCCCGCTGACCTGGCTCTCCCCCCTGGGGTGGGCGCAGGCCACCCGGGTCTTCGTCGACCTCCGGTGGTGGCCGCTGGCGCTGTGCCTGGGGCTGGCGGTCCTCACCACCGCCCTCGCCTTCCTGCTGCTCGGCCGCCGGGACGTGGGGGCGGGACTGGTGCGCCCCCGGCCGGGCCGCGCCGCCGGGCACCCGCTGCTGGCGGGGCCGTTCGCCCTCACCTTCCGACTGCACCGGGCCGGCCTGACCGCCTGGGGCGTCGCGGTGCTCCTCGGCGGCCTGGCCTTCGGGGCGTTGACCGACTCCGTGGCAGAGGCGCTGGTGGACAACGAACTGCTCGCCAGGACCGTCATGGCCGGGGGCGGCGACGACCTCGTCGACGGGTTCCTCGCGGCGATGCTCGGCTACCTGGCGATGGCGGTGGGCGCCTACGCGGTGTCCTCGGTGCTGCGGCTGCGCGCGGAGGAGACCTCGGGGCGGCTGGAGCCGCTGCTCGCCGCGCCGGTCTCCCGGTGGCGGTGGCTGGGAGCTGGCCTGGCGGTGAGTGCGCTGAACTGCGTGGTTCTCCTGGCCCTGGCCGGACTCGGCACCGGGGTGTCCTCGGCCGTCGTCACCGGTGACGCCGGACTGGTACCAGCGCTGCTGGGGGCCGCGCTGGCCTTCCTGCCGGCGGTCCTGCTCATCGCGGGGGTAGCGGCCCTCCTCCTCGGGCTGGCCCCGAAGGCGCTCGGCCTGGCCTGGCTGGTGGTGGCGTACGCGCTCCTGGTCGGGCTGCTCGGACCGTTGCTGAACCTGCCGGCGGCGGCGGCCGACCTCTCGCCGTTCAGCCACGTCCCGGCACTGCCGGCCGTTGAGCTGGCCCTGGCTCCCCTGGTCTGGCTCACCGGGCTGGCCCTGGTGTCGCTGCTCGCCGGGATGGCGGGTTTCCGACGGCGGGACGTGCCCGCCTAGGGCCGGACGTGCCCGGGTGCCCGGTCAAGGGGGAGCGGGCACCCGGGACTGCGAGTGGCCGGGGCTGACGCCCGGCGTGCGGAACGGATCGAGGGAGGAGGACGAGGATGAGCTGGCACAACCCACCGATGCCGTGGCCGGAGCTGGAACGGCGCCTGTCCGGCAGGTTCACCGAGGACGAGCTGGCCCCGGACGGGCGAGACGATCCGGCCCGGGCACGCCGGCACCCCCGGGTGGAACGGGAGCGCCCGCCCACCCGGTCGGCCGTCCCCCACCCCTACGCCGAGCTGCACTGCCACTCGAACTTCAGCTTCCTCGACGGCGCCAGCCACCCGGAGGAACTGGTGGCGGAAGCCGTCAGGCTCGGGTTGGAGGCGTTGGCCGTCACCGACCACGACGGTCTGTACGGGGTGGTGCGGTTCGCCGAGGCGGCGGCCGCCGCCGGGTTGCGCACCGTCTTCGGGGCGGAACTCAGCCTGGGGCTCACCCAACCCGGCGGCGGTGTGCCCGATCCCGACGGCCAGCACCTGTTGGTGCTGGCCAACGGCCCCGAGGGGTACCGGCGGTTGTCCTCGGCCATCACCGAAGCCCACCTGGCCGGCGGGCGGAAGGGGCGACCGGTCTACGACCTCGACCAGCTGGCCGAGGCCGCCGGCGGCCACTGGACCGTGCTCACCGGGTGCAGGAAGGGCTCGGTCCGGTCCGCCCTGACCGGGGAGGGCGTCCCGGCGGCCGACCGGGAACTGGGGAGGCTGGCCGAACTCTTCGGCGCCGACCGGGTCGCCGTCGAACTGTTCGACCACGGTGGCCCGGCCGACACCGCCCACAACGACGCCCTGGTCTCGCTGGCCGAGCGGCGTGGCCTGCGGGCGGTGGCCACCAACGCGGTGCACTACGCCACCCCGTCCCGGTGGCCGTTGGCCGCCGCCACGGCGGCGATCCGCGCCCGGCGGACCCTCGACGAGATGGACGGCTGGCTGCCCCCCGCCGGCACCGCGCACCTGCGGTCCGGGGCGGAGATGGCCGCCCGGTTCGCCCGGTACCCCTGGGTCGTGCGTGGCGCCGCCGAGCTGGCCGCCGAGTCCGCCTTCGACCTGAGCCTCGTCGCCCCCCGGTTGCCCCCGTTCGACGTGCCGCCCGGCCACGACGAGGACAGCTGGCTCCGGGAACTGGTCCACAGGGGAGCGGCGCGCAGGTTCGGCACCAGGCGGGAGGCGCCGGAGGCGTACCGCCAGATCGAGCACGAACTCGGCGTGATCGCCACGCTCGGGTTCCCCGGGTACTTCCTCGTGGTCCACGACATCGTCTCGTTCTGCCGGGACAACGACATCCTCTGCCAGGGCCGGGGGTCCGCCGCGACCTCGGCGGTCTGCTACGCGCTGGGTATCACCAATGTGGACGCCGTCCGCTACCAGCTGCTGTTCGAACGTTTCCTCTCCCCGGAACGGGAGGGGCCGCCCGACATCGACCTGGACATCGAGTCCGACCGCCGCGAGGAGGTCATCCAGTACGTCTACCGCCGGTACGGCCGACGGCACGCCGCGCAGGTGGCCAACGTCATCACCTACCGGGTGCGGTCCGCCGTCCGGGATTCGGCCCGCGCGCTGGGTTTCTCCCCCGGGCAGCAGGACGCCTGGAGCAAACAGCTCGACCGGTGGGGTTCGGTCCGCGACGCGGCTCGGGAGACCGACTTGCCCGAACGGGTGCTCGACCTGGCCACCCAGCTGGAGGGGTTCCCCCGCCACCTCGGCATCCACTCCGGCGGCATGGTCATCTGCGACCGGCCGGTGGGGGAGGTGTGCCCGGTGGAGTGGGCGAGCATGGCGGACCGGACGGTGCTCCAGTGGGACAAGGACGACTGCGCCGCCGTCGGGCTGGTCAAGTTCGACCTGCTCGGCCTCGGCATGCTCTCCGCGTTGCACTACGCGATCGACCTGGTCGAGGCCCACCACGGGGTTCGGGTCGACCTGGGGGCCCTGGACCTGGCGGACCCCGCCGTCTACGACATGCTGTGCCGGGCCGACTCGGTCGGGGTCTTCCAGGTGGAGAGCCGGGCGCAGATGGCGACGCTGCCCCGCCTGCGACCCCGGGAGTTCTACGACCTCGTCGTCGAGGTGGCGTTGATCCGGCCGGGACCGATCCAGGGCGGTTCGGTGCACCCCTACATCCGCCGTCGCAACGGCGAGGAGGACTGGGACTACGAACATCCGCTGCTGGAACCAGCCCTGCGCAAGACCTTGGGGGTTCCCCTGTTCCAGGAACAGCTGATGCGGATCGCGGTGGACGTGGCGGGGTTCTCCGCCGCCGAGGCGGACGAGCTGCGGCGGGCGTTGGGCGCGAAACGGTCCGAAGCCAGGATGGCCAGGCTCCGCGACCGGCTCTTCGAGGGCATGGCCGTCAACGGGATCACCGGGGAACTCGCCGAGCGGATCTACCAGCGACTGCTCGCCTTCGCCAACTTCGGTTTCCCCGAGAGCCACTCGTTGAGCTTCGCGCACCTCGTCTTCGCCAGCGCCTGGTTCAAGCTGTACTACCCGGCGGCGTTCTGCGCGGCCCTGCTACGGGCCCAACCCATGGGTTTCTACTCGCCGCAGTCCCTGGTGGCCGACGCCCGCCGGCACGGGGTGCGGGTGTTGGGGCCGGACATCAACGCCAGCCTCCCGCACGCCTCCCTGGAGGGAGGGCGCCGGGGAGCGGAGCCCAGCACCGGGGGAGCCGGCCCGGACCCGACCACCGGGCCGGCACAGGGGCCCGCCGTCCGCCTCGGGCTCGCCTCGGTGCGGACCATCGGGCAGGAACTGGCGGAACGGATCCACGCGGAACGGGACGCCCACGGCCCCTACCGTTCCCTGACCGACCTGGGGAGGCGGGTGCGGCTGACGGCCCCCCAACTGGAGGCCCTGGCGACGTCGGGGGCGGCGGGCTGCTTCGGGGTGGACCGCCGGCAGGCGTTGTGGTCGGCGGGGGCGGCGGCGGGCGAACGCCCGGGCCAGTTGCCCGGGCTGGCCGGCGGGGTGGACGCGCCAGCGCTGCCGGGGATGGACGAGGTCGACCTGGCCGTCGCCGACGTGTGGGCGACCGGGGTGTCCCCGGACAGCTACCCGGTCCAGTTCGTCCGCGAACACCTGACCGGGCTGGGCGCGCTGCCGACCGGCGGGTTGTCGGACGTGGAGTCCGGGACCCGCGTGCTGGTGGGCGGGGCGGTGACCCACCGGCAACGGCCCGCGACGGCCGGCGGGGTGACCTTCCTGAACCTGGAGGACGAGAGCGGGATGGTCAACGTGGTGTGCTCACCCGGGCTGTGGTCCCGGTACCGGAAGGTCGCGGTGACCAGTCCCGCGATGCTGGTGCGGGGGGTGGTGGAGAACGCCAACGGAGTGGTCACCCTCCAGGCGGACCGGCTCCAGCCGCTCATCCTGCGGGTGCCGTCCACCTCCCGCGACTTCCACTGAGGGCCACGCCGGGCCCACTCGTCGCGCGGCGGCTGGTCGATGACCGGCCGGTGACCACGACGTGGCGGCACCTGCCCGGGGGTGGGGCGGGTCGGGTCCCGGACAGCCGTCCTCGACCTCCCCGCCCCGACGGGGACCACCTCCCCGACCACGATCGAAGGGCCTCCGTTCCCACCGCCGCGCGGGCCACGGCGCCTCCCCCGGCGACCGAGGCGACGATGCCGGGGATCGCACCACGGCCGTAACGTCGGTGAAACGCCGGGCGGGGATAACGTCCGGGCCGTCGTCGGTCCCCCGTGGTGGTGGGGCCGCCCGGTCGGGAGGACGTCGCGGATGCGGGTGTTGGTGGTGGAGGACGAGCCGATGCTCGCCCAGGTCGTCGCGGCGGCACTGCGGCGGGACCACGTCGTCGCCGACGTGGTCGGCGACGGGGCGAGCGCGCAGGAGCGCCTGGTGGTCAACGACTACGACGTCGTGGTGCTCGACCGCGATCTGCCGCTGGTCCACGGGGACGAGGTGTGCCGGGACCTCGTGGCCTCCGGCGCGACCACCCGGGTGCTGATGCTCACCGCCTCGGCCGAGGTTCCGGACCGGGTCGCCGGTCTGGCGCTCGGCGCCGACGACTACCTCGTCAAACCCTTCGCGCTCGCCGAACTCGTGGCCAGGGTGCGAGCCCTGGGACGGCGCAGCCGTCCCGCCGCGCCCCCGGTGCTGTCGCGCGCCGGCATCGAGCTCGACCCCGGCCTGCGCGAGGTCCGCCGGGCGGGCGAACTCGTGGCACTCTCGCCCAAGCAGTTCACCCTCCTGGAGGAACTCCTCCGCGCCGATGGCGCGTTCGTCAGCGCCGAACACCTGCTGGAGAAGGCATGGGACGAACACGTCGATCCGTTCACGGGAGTCGTACGACTCACGGTGCTCCGCCTCCGGCGAGCCCTCGGGGAGCCCGACGTGATCGAGACGACCCCAGGAGTCGGCTACCGGATCCGGTGAGGTCCAGGCCGCGTCTCCTGCTGCCGGACGTCAGCGTCCGCACCCGGCTGACCGCCTGGTACGGGCTCGTCTTCTTCGTCAGCGGCGCGTCGCTGGTGGCGATCAACCACGCCCTGACCGAACGCGGCCTGCGCACGCACCTGGCGGACACCGCGTTCAGCCAGGTCGTCCACCAGCACTGGCGGTCGACCGAGGTGGACGGGGTGGTGCGCAGCGAGTCGCGAGGCGTCTCCGTCGAACCCGTGGACGACCGGCTGGCCTCGGAGATCGCGGAGGCCACCCAGCGGGCGCGGGAGGCCGCCCTCGCGGACCTGCTCGACCAGTCCCTCGTCGCGCTGGCCGTCGCCGGTGTCCTCGCGGTGGCGATCGGCTGGCTGATGGCCGGACGTGCCCTGCGACCGCTCAGCAAGGTCACCGCGCACGCGAGACGCGTGGCCGAGCGGAGCCTGCACGAGCGCGTGGCGCTGACCGGGCCCCGCGACGAGATCAGGGAACTGGCCGACACCTTCGACGACATGCTGGAGCGGCTCGACCGCGCCTTCGACGGTCAGCGCCGGTTCGTCGCGAACGCCTCCCACGAGCTGCGGACCCCGCTCGCGGTCAACCGCGCCCTGATCGAGTACGCCGTGAGCGACGCGGACGCCGACGAGCGGATGAGCGACCTGGGAGGACAGCTCCTGGAGGTGAACGCCCGCCAGGAACGGCTGATCGAGGGGCTGCTGATGCTCGCCCGCAGCGACCGGACGGTGGAGGACCCGCGTCCCGTGGATCTCGGCGAGGTGCTGTCCAGGGTGGCCGGCAGGGTCGAGGGCACGGCCGAACTCGCCGGGGTGCGGTTCACGGTGTCCCCCGCCGCCGCCCCGGTGCTCGGGGACCCGGTGCTGCTCGAACAGCTGGTGACCAACCTGGTCCACAACGGCATCCGCCACAACCACTCCGGCGGGTGGCTCGACGTCCGCACCGCCACCGTGGGCGCGGACGTCGAGCTGGTGGCCGGCAACAGCGGTCCCGTCGTGCGTGCCGAGGACCTGCCCCGGTTGTTCGAACCCTTCCGCCGGGGCCAGCCCGAACGCACCGACTCCCACCGGGGCGCGGGGATCGGGTTGTCCATCGTCCGCTCGGTCGCCCGCGCCCACCGGGGAACGGTCGACGCCTCTCCACGAAGGGGCGGCGGGCTGACGGTGCGGCTCAGGCTGCCGGCGGCCGGCGAGGGCCGAGGCCGTGGCTAGCTCGTGATGTCCTCGCCCTCCACCTCGCAGACCACGCCGTCGGCACTGGCCTCGACGGTGACCGAGCCGACCACCTCGGTCCCCTCCTCCGCCCCGTCGCCGCAGATCACCGCGTCCTCGGGTGCCTCGGGGAACTCGCAGTCGTCGCCGGTGACGACCTCGGGAGCGTCGTCGCCGGTCTGGGTGGCGCTGAAGCAGCCGGAGTCCGCCAGGTCGTCGACGTGTTCGATGTGGAACTCCTCCCCCGGCCGCTCCGTCCCGGTCGGCTCCGGCACTCCGTCGTCCGAGGCGCCGGCGAACGGGGCGATCAGGGCGGCCGCGCCCACGGCTGCCGCGCAGAGCGCCGCCGCGAGGCCGATCCGGTTCTGACGAGGAACCCGCATGGTGTTGTCCTTTCCGGTGGTGTCCGCACCGTGTCGCGGGAGCGACCGGTGGACCCATTCCACCGAGGTGGCGGTTTCACCACCGTTACCGTCGTCCGTGCCTTCCCGGCCCGGCTCCCGGCTGGCGGAGCGGTGGCCGGCGGAGCGCCCGGATCACCCAGGGCCGGGCCGCCCCTGCCCAGGGACGAGCTCCTGACCGCCTGGTCAGGAGCTCGCGATCCGTTCCGGCACCATCGGCAACGCGTTCGGCCGCAGCACCATCGTGGCCACCGGGCGCACCGGGTCCGGAGTGGGCCGCAGTCGCCACGCCGCGACGACGGTGGCGACCACCACCACCATCTCCGTCATCACGAAGTGCGCGCCGAGGCACTTGTGGGGCCCGGTGGCGAAGGGCGTGAAAGCGTGCTTCGGCGGGGCGGTCTCCCACCGGTCCGGGTCGAAACGCAGCGGGTCGGGGAACAGGGTGGGGTCGCGGTGTTGGGCGGTGATGCTGTAGAGGACCTCCGCGTCCGCCGGCAGCCAGTACCGCCCGAGCCGGACACCGTGCAGCGTGCGCCGGGTCAGGATCCAGTTCACGTGGTGGCGGCGGAGCGTTTCCTCCACCACCCTGCGGGTGTAGACGAGCCGGGGCAGATCCGCCGCCGTCACCGGTCGGCCGGCCAGCACCTCGTCCAGCTCCGCCCGGAGGCGGCGCTCCACCGTCGGGTGCCGCCCCAGCTCGTGGAAGAGCCACGACATGGTGCCGGCGGCCGTCTCACTGCCGGCCAACAACAGCGTCAGGACCTCGTCGTGCAGCTGCTCGGCCGTCATCCCGCGGTCGGTGCCCTCCTCCCGCGCGGACAGCAACGCGGCCATCAGATCGCCATCGTCCCCCGGCGTCCGCATCCGGTCGGCGACCAGGTCGCGAATGATCTCCTGGAGGAGCGCGCGCTCCGCGAGGAAGCGCCGGTTCGCCGGCGTCGGCAGTCGTTCGAGGGCGTCGGGCGCCAGGACGCGCCAGGCGACACCTCGCACGAAGGCGTCGGTGGCGAGGACGATCCTGGTCGCGGTCCGGTCGGTCAGGCTCGTCGAGAACAGCGCCCTGGCGACGACCACGGTCGTCAGGTGGTGCAACTGGTGGTCCAGTCGGATCGGGTGGTCGGGGCGCCACCGGGAGGTCATCCGCTCGGCCTCGCGGCGCATCAGCGCCACGTACGACTCCAGGCGGACGCGGTGGAACGCGGGGGCCATCAGCCGGCGCTGCCGGTGGTGGAAGTCCCCTTCGGAGGTCGCCACCCCGTTCCCCATGTACGGGCGCATGTTCTCGAAGAAGCGGCCCTTGCCGAAGCTGTCCGCCCGCACGGTGAACATCCGGTGCAGCAGCTCCGGGGAGTTCACCACGTAGGTGGGGTGCCGGCCGAGGCGGATCCGCACGATCTCCCCGCGCCCGCGCAACTCCTGGAGGAACGAGACCCGGCCCCGGACGAGCGCCGGCAGGTGCCCGACGAGTGGCAGTCCGCCCGGTGCGGTGGGCACGGTCCTGGGACGGTCGGTCTCCCTGTCCATCGTCCTTCCTCGTCCTCCTGGTGGTCGGGCTCCCGGACCGGCCCTCGGCGCCGCTGGCCGTCGCCCGGTACGCCGGCGTGCCGGGCGGGGCGCGAGCCCGGAACGGCTGACGCCGCTGCCCGCCCATCGGCACGCTGTCCGCCCTGGCTGAAGCGGTTGAGCCGCCCGTACACCGCACCAGTCAGCCACGCCACCCGATCGTTCAACACCGCCGAGTGGCATCCGGCCATCCCTCCGATGTGGCCAACGGGGCCCGCGCGCCATTCCGCCACCCGTGCGCTGGCCCCGAGAAGTGGCCCCCGGCTGACGGGAGCGCGGACCGCGCGGTGCCATCGGGACGGGGAGTCGGAAGCGCCCGGCCACAATGGACTTCCCGTCCCCGCACGGCCCGCCGCCGATCGGGTGAGGGGCGGGCGAAGTCCGGGAGAAGCCCGGTGAGGGCGGGGGAACGAGCCTAGACTGGGCACCTCCCCGAGGTGGTGATCGCATGTCGAACGCAGCCGAGCGCCGTGCCGAACCGGAGGGCCGGATGTCGACGCTCCGGGAACGGGCCACCGCCCGGGGCGCGGCCACCGGCGCGGCCGGCGGTCTCGCTCGGGGGGCCACCGAGTTCGCGCTCCAGGGCAGTGCGCACGAGCTCTCGGGCGGCGCGGTCGGGGGCGGCTGGGACTACCGGAACCTGACCAGCGGCACCGTCACCGGGTCCGTGAGCGGTGCCCAGGGCGGGATGGCCGACCGCACCAACGCGCTCGCGGAATCCACCGTCGCCCACCAGGAGCCGGAGCACTCGACGCCCAGGAACAACGTGAGCCACGGCCGCGAGGTGCTGGAGAACGGCCACCAGTGGCCGGTCGGCGCCCGGCCCCCCGAGGGCTGGCGGAACCCGTACACCAGCGGAGCGCGGGAACAGCTCGGCATCAGCGCCGGTACCGCGATCGGCCAGGCTGGGCGGTCCCGCCCCCAGGACCAGGACGACGAACCACCACTGCCCACCCCGGACCGCTGAGAGGAGTGACGTCCCGGCGGTCGGGTGCCCCGCGCTGCCCGAACCGCGGCGGGACGGGCGTGACGATGGACGGACTGATCCCGCGTTCGCTACCGGTCGGCTGCGCGAACGACGTGCGCGCCGAGCTCCGCGCCCGGTGGGCACGGCTGCGCCCGGCCCTGCGCTGGGCGCTGGTCCTGCTGCCGATGTCGGCGGTCGCGCTCCCGGTGGCCGGGTTGCTCGTGCTGGGCGGTTCCCCCGGGGGCCTCGTGCTCCCCGGGCTCGGCCTGCTCCCGGTGGTCCTGGTGCTGGCCAGGCTGCGGCGCCGTGGTCTGGCGACTCAGCCGCACGAGTGGGTACCGGCCGCGCTCCTGGCCGCCGGCGTCCCGGCGTCGATCGGCGCGCTCGCCCTGCTGGTGTTCGGGTGGTACCAGCCGAGGGCGGAGGTGGCGTTGGTCCTGGGCGTGGCCCTGTTCGGGGTGGCGGCGTTGGCCTGGGGAGTCGGCGACCACGCGTGCCGCCTGCTCTGGTCGGGCACCCCGAGGATCGTCGCCAGGAGCGGCTTCGAGCTCGGCTACCGGTTGCGGGTCCGGCGACGGCTCATCGCCCGGATCACCGTGTCGGAGGACCGGATTCGCTGGTTGGTCCAGATCACCAGCCGGCACACGACCCGCACGGTCCTCGACCGGGCGGTGCCGCTCGCGGACCTGCGTGACGTCCGGGTCGTCACCGTCGACCCGCCCCCGCGCGGCGGCGCGGGACAGGAGGTGGAGCCCGTCCCCGGACCCGGCGTGGAGTTGGTCACCGACCGGGCACGTCACGTCCTCCCGGTGCGCCGCGCGGAGGAACTCGCCCTGGTGCTCCGGGAACGCGCGGAGTGGTGCCGGTCCCTGCCCGTACCGGGAGGGCTCGCCGATCCGCCTACCCCGGCGTGGTGACGTGACGGCCTCGCCGCCCGGCGCGGACGCTACGGGGAACCCCGGATGCGAGACTGCGGGGCGGGCCATCACGCCGTCCGCCCAGCACGGCGACGAGCCTCCGCCGGGCGACCACCAACGGCCGATCACCCCCGGCCAGGAGGGACCGCGCGGTGGACCCACGAGGCCCGCCCGTGCCGAGGGACCAGCGACGTGAGGAGACGACAGGTGGGAGCCACGGACGAGGATCACCGCTGGCTCCGGCACGCCGTCGCCCTCGCCGGGAGGTGCCCGCCCTCGACGACGGCCTTCTCGGTCGGCGCCGTCGTGGTCGACTCCGCCGGCACACCACTCGCCGAGGGCTTCTCCCGGGAGGGGAACGATCCGCACGTGCACGCGGAGGAGGCGGCGCTGGCCAAGATCGGGCCCGACGACCCGCGACTGCCGGGTGCGACGGTGTACAGCTCCCTGGAGCCCTGCGCCGCCCGGCGCTCCCGACCCAGGACGTGCACCCAGCTGATCCTGTCCGCCGGGGTGCGGCGGGTGGTCTTCGCCTGGCGCGAACCGACGATCTTCGTCGACTGCGACGGTGCCGAGCGGTTGCGGGCGGCCGGGGTCTCGGTGGTGGAGGTCCCGGAGCTGGCCGAGTCGGCTCGCGCGGTCAACCGGCACCTGCTCGGCCCCCGCTGACCGGATCGCGCCGCCCCGGGGCCGCCCGAGGGAACCCGCGTCGACCGCCTGGCGGCTCCCCCTCCGCCGGGCGGGGGGTCGTGGCCCGGCGCGCGGCGCGAGGACCCCACGACGTCGCCGGTACCGGGTAGCGTCACGCGGGTGAGCGAGTCCTTCGACCCCGCAGGGGACTGGCCCGCCGACCCGGCGGATCGCGCCGCCGTGTGGCGCTACCTGTGCCGCTACCTCGGTGGCCTCGGCAGCAGCATCGCGCCGGAGGACGGCTGCCCGGCGGACGAGCTGGACGCCGCCGAGCGACGGCTGGGCCTGCCCCTGCCGGCGGCGCTCCGCGAGTTCTACGGGCTGCTCGGCCGCCGGACGGACGTGACGAGCGCGCAGGACACGCTGCTGCCGCCCGACAGGCTCCACGTGGACGAGCACGGGGGGCTGCTGGTCTTCCGCGAGGAGAACCAGGACACCGCCCGGTGGGGGGTCGCGGTCGACCAGCTGGCGGCGGCCGACCCGCCCGTCCTGCTCCAACACGAGTTGTCCGCCGGGAACGAGGACTTCCTGCCCTCGGTGTCCCTGGCGGCGGTGGAGCTGGTGCTCTCGGAGTCGCTGTTCGGCCCGGCGGGTGTCGTGGACAACCGGTACCTGGATGCCGACGACATCGAGCTCGTCGAGCGGTACTGCCGCCGACTCCCGATGCCGGAGTACCCGGTGTGGGCGGTCCCCGGCTCCGCCGTGCGGTGGTTCACCGCTCCTGACCTCGTGGTGCGGGACGACGGCCGGTCCTGGTTGTGGGTTCGCGCGCGCACCCCGGCGGCGTTGGCGGCGTTGCGCGAGGCCGTCCCCGGGGAGTGGATGGGAGCGGACTAGACGGTCGGGGTGGTGTGGCCGGAGCGGGTCCCCGCGCGCGCGGCGGGTCGACGACGGGACGCCTCGCTCGCGGCACGGCCGGTGCCCGCGTCGCCGGGACCCGTCCGACCGCTGCCCTACGGTGACGGGGTGACCCACCGCCCCTTCCTCCCGCCCGCCCGCCCCGCCGACCACCCGGAACCCGCGCGCTCCTCGGACAGACCGGCCGAACCCCCGGCCGCCGTCGAGCCACCGGAGGTGGGGGCCGACTACTCCTTCGCCCGGCTGCCCCGGGCGCGGTGGGAGCGGCGTGCCTTCGAGGACTGCGACTTCACGGAGGCCGACCTGCGGGAGCTGGTGACGGTCGGGTGCACGTTCACCCGGTGCGACTTCGGCGGCGCGGACCTCGGCGAGTCCCACCACACGGCCAGTGCCTTCCGGTCCTGCGTGTTCCGGCGCACCGTGCTGACCGGCGGCACCTTCGAGGGCTGCTCCCTGCTCGGGTCGAGCTTCGAGGGCGCGCGGCTCCGACCCCTGCGGCTCCGGGAGACGGACCTGACCCTGGCGGCCCTGCCGGGCGCGGACCTGCGGCGGGTCGTGCTGTCCGGCGTCCGCCTCCGGGAGGCGGACCTCTTCCAGGCGAACCTGAGCCACGCCGACCTCCGGGAGGCGGACCTCGGAGGAGCACGTCTCACCGAGACGAACCTGTCCGAGGCCGACCTGCGTGGCGCGCTGATCGACCCGGCCGCGTTCCGGCAGGCGACGGTGGCCGGTGCCAGAGTGGACGCCGCGCAGGCCATCACCTTCGCGGCAGCCCACGGCCTGGTGGTCGACTAGGGGCCGGGCCCCGTCGTCACCGGGTCCGTCACGCCGGCGGAGCCGCCTCGGGCACCTCCGCCAGCGCGCCGTCATCCACCAGGTCGGTGATCGACCGGGGGAGGATGTACACCAGGCCGCCTCCGGGCTGTTCGAACCACGGCACGGCCACGCCGGTCAGCACCTGGAGCGGACGCAGCAGCCGGTAGGCGCGGTAGGAGCGGTTGACCCACTGCGGCGGCAACGAGCGCTGCTCGTACGGGGTCCCCGCGCTGTAGCTGACGTTGCCGTCCGGTTCGCCGAACCTGTCGATCTCCGTGCCCGCCTGGAGCATGAGGAGACGACGTTCCCGGAACAGGGTGAGCGGTGGCTCCCCCTTCAGGGGCCGGATGATGCTCTGCTGTTCCGAGCCCTGCCCACGAACGGCCTGCTGCCGCGCGGCCGACGGCTGGGCGTCGGCGGCCTGCCGCCGGGGTGGCTGACCGGCCGCCTCGTGGCCGCCGCCCACCGTGTCGTGCTGCGGGGCGCTCGGCTCGCGCTGGCCCGGGTCGTGCGCCCCGTCTGGGTGTTCCACGGGCGGCGTCGGACGCTGCGGCGCCGGCGGCGGTACCGACAGGGCGCTGGTGACCTGCCGGGCGGGGTCGGAATCCTCCGGGTCGTCCTGCCAGTGCCCGGCCGGCACCTCCTCCCGCTGCTCGGGACCCGGTTCCGGGTCCGGGGGAAGATCGCGCGACGGCGCCTCCTCGCCGCGCTGCGACTGGTTCAGCGGCAACCGGATCTGCCGGGGGCCGCCGCCGATGCCCAGGTCCAGCATGGGCGGACCGTCCTGCGGGTCGTAGTCGAAACGGTGTGGCCCCTCCTCGAAGGGGTCGCCGCCACTCGCCGGCGGAATCGCGACGCCACCGCCCGCGAACGGGTCGGGGAGGTTGCGGGGCGGTTCCTCGGCCTCCTCGTGCTGGTCGCGGCGGAAGTCCTCGTCCCCGTGGTGCGCCCGCCGGTCGTCCGGTTCGCCGACGGTGTCCTGGACGACCGGTCGGGGAGGCTCCTCGTGGTCGTGCGGGTGCGCCATCAGCAGCGCCCCCAGCAGGTACGCGCAGGCCTGGTTCACCTGACCGAAGTGGACCTCGTCGTACCGCTCACCGTGCTCCGACCAGAAGACCGACCAGGTCTCCTCCTCGCCGGCGACGTCCTCGCGGAGCAGGCACCAGACGTCCTCCTCGACGACGCCGACCCGGAAACCCTCCGGGTCGACCCCGAGGTCGCTCAGCCGCTGCCGCAGCTGCTCGATGCTCGCCTCGTCCTCGATCGCCGCCGCCTCGGCCTCGTCGTCCAGACCGTCCGCGTCGTAGTGCCGGTCGTCCCGGAACGGCTCAGAACCGTGGTCGCGCTCGTAGTCGTGCTGGTGTTCGTAACCCCCCGGGTCCTGGTAGGGCTGGCCGCCGTCGAAGCCGGGCTGCTCCTGGAACGCGCCGGCACCGCTCCCGTCCTGGTAGCCCGCCTGGTCGTCGGGGCGCGGCGAGGGGTCGTGGTCCTCGGCCGGCTGGTGGTGGACCGGGTCCTGGTAGGACTGCTCCGGGAAGGGCTGCTGGTCCTGGTAGGACTGTTCCGGGAATCCCGGGGTCTCCTCGTAGCGCTGGCCGTACCGCTCGTCCGGGTAGCCGGGGTCCCGGTACGCGGGTTCCTCGTCGAATTCCGAGTAGTACCCGCCCGACTCGGCGGGCGCCTCGACCGGCTGGTCCTCGATCCGCTCGTGCTGCTGACGCGCGCCCTCCGGGGTGGAGGGGCGCTGTCCTGGTCCGTCGTGGCCTTCCGGACCGGACGGGTCCGTCGCCGCCGGCAGGATGCCCGTGGCCGCGTCCTGGAGGTCGTCGCGGAACCCCCCGCCGTGGCCGAGGGGGAAGTCCGGGACGGGCTGCTGCTCGCGCTGGGCCGCCGCCCGCGTCTCCGGCATCCGCTGGTGCAGCAGCGCCGCGGCGGCCGCCAGCACGTCCTCACCGACCGGGGGGAGCTCGAACCGCTGGGAGCGCACGTGGTCCACCAGCTCGGGCACCGGCGGGACACCGTGGCGGCGGAGGTGGTAGCCGACCGCCGCCGACCAGATCCACCGACCGTCGGTGTGCCAGCTCGCCGGTACGGTCGCCCGCCCGTCCGCCCCGAAGGGATCCGGGGTGGGGTTCCGGGTGTCCAGGACCACGGGGGCGTGGTCGAGGTAGGCGAGGAGGACCTCGCGGTCCGCCGGGTCCACGGCCGCCCTGTTGATCATCGGGCGGCCGTCCTCCCTGGTGCCGTCGAAGACACGGGCGACGGAGAAGCCCCCGTCCCCGGCCGCGTCGCCGGGCCGGTCGGGCTCCTGCGCTGACTCCGCGCGGCGGCCGTGCTGGTAGCCGTTGTTCTCGTGTTGGTACCCGTTGTTCGGTGGGCCACCGAAGCCGTTGTTCTGGTGCTGCTCCTCGGCCCTCGGCGCCGCCTGCCCACCGTCCATGGTGTACGAACGCAGTTCCTCGACCACCGAACCGGGCAGCAGGTCGGTCGCGTCCTCCCGGACGAGCTCCGCGGCCTGGGTGGGATCGCCGAGCTGGGGGACGCCACGCCGGGGAGCGTCCTCACCGGACGGACGTGACGAGGTGCCCAAGCGCTGCCGCAGCCAGTCCGGGATGTGTTCCTCGGCGCGGGGGAAGCGTTGGAGCTCCTCGCGGTACACCGCGTCGGGCAGCGGCGGGTCCCAGCCCGGCTCCTGGTTCAGGTTGACGTCGATCCGGTAGTTGGACGGCCGCTCCACCACGTAGAAGGCGGAGAGCCAGGTGCCGACACCTGGCCGGTACATGCCGTGCCGCAGCTGGTCGAACAGGGGAGCGCACTCGGCGGGCGGTTCCCAGCCCTGTGACTCGCCGTCGGGTCCGACGACCTCTCCGACCGTCTCGGCTCGTTGGCCGGCAGCGCGGTATTCCACCCGGATGCGCTGCCACCCGGGCGGAGCGGCGCCCAACACCGCGACGCCGATCTTTCGCGCGAGCGCTGCCTGATCTTCCGGACTGTTCGCCGTCGGACGGGACATAGCTACATCCTCTCTGACGGAGCCGGAGTCGTGGTCCGGGGTGGGCGGAAACAACGGCTGAGACTACGCCCACCTGGCGGGCCGAAAACACCGCTGTCGCTGGTAACCACGCGTGCTGTTCCGCATACAACGCTGCCGGTGACGAGGCTCGTCGGATCGGGCGAGGCCACCGCTCGATCGGGGTCGCCCGAACGGTGTGCGGTCGTGCAACAACATGAACCGTAACGAGCATGACCGGTGCTTTCGGACGGTTCGGGGCGCCGCCGAGGAATGGGGACGACCGCCCTCCCCACCGCGCGGCCAGCGATGTTCGCCGGTCGGCTCCTGCGGGCGGGCTCACCTGTGCGGGCGACTGACGACCCGGGTGCCCACCCTCCCGGCGGGCGGGACGGCCCGAAGGTGTTCGCGCAGAGCGCAGCGCGCGGAGCGGAGCGCGGGGCAGGAGCGGTGTTCCGAAGTCGGAGACCTGCCGCGTCCGTCCCGTGGTCCCCGGGCTCCCCGGTCGCCTTGACTCGGCTCGCGCGGACGAGGACCTGACCGGTGGCCGGAGACCACCTCGTAGCCCGGCCGCGCCCGCCCGCCGGAAAAGCCGATGTGCCGCGGTGGCGTCTGGTGCACGCTGGCCTGGTGCTCGCTCCCTACCGGCGACTCGCCGACGTGCCAGGTGTCCTCAGTCTGCTGCTCTGGTCGCTGCTGGGGCGGTTGTACCAACCGGGAGTCCCCATCGCGCTCACGTTCCTCGTCGCGGACTGGGCCGGTTCCTACCTGGTCGCCGGTCTCGTGACAGGAGCCCTCACGGCCGGGCAGGTGGTGGCGGGACCGCTGCGCGGTCGGGCCGCCGACCACGGTTCGGTTCCTCGACTGCTGCTGGTGACCGGGCTGGTGTACGCGGGCGGGCTGGCGGCGCTCTCGTGGTGGCCGGCGGACTGGTGGTACGCCGCCCCGCTCGTGGCGTTCGTCACCGGGTGCTTCATGCCGCCCGTGACCCAGGTGAGCAGGGCGGTGTGGGCCAGTATCCCCGAGCGGACCGCGCGGGAGGCCGCCTACGCCGTGGAGGCGACGCTCCAGGAACTGCTCTTCGTGGTCGCCCCGGTGCTGGCGGCGATGGTCGTCGCGGTCGTCAGCCCGATGGCGGCGGTGCTGCTCTGCGCCGCCCTCGCCCTGGTCGGGGTGGCGGGGTTCGCGTTCGCCGCGAGCCGGACGGAGCTCCTCTCGGCGCGCGCCTCGTTGACCCACCGGTCGGCGAGGGCGAGTGGTTCGGTGTTCCGGGTGCCCAGGCTCCGGGGTTCGCTCGTGATGGGGTTCGCCTTCGTCGCCTCCGTGATCGCGATCGACCTGCTCATCGTCGCGTGGGCCCGGGATCGGGGCACGCCGGCCCTGGCGGGGTTGCTGGCCGCCGCGTGGGGGGCGGGTTCACTGGTGGGCGGGTTCGTGGCCGGGGGGCTCCGCGGCGAGCCCCGGCTGTGGCTGCGGATCGGCGCGGTCCTGGGTGGGCTGGCGGCGATCAGCCTGGTGCTGCCCCCCGTCCACCCCGATCCCTCCCCGTGGCTGCTGGCCGGGGTGCTGGTGGTCAGCGGGCTGGCGATCGCGCCAGCCCTGGCCGCGATGAACGGTCTGGTGGGGCGGATCGCCCCTGCCGGGAGGCAGGCCGAGGTGTTCGGCTGGTTCGCGGCCGCGACCACGGCGGGCGGAGCCCTGGCCAGTGTGGTCACCGGGTGGTTGCTCGACGCCGCCAACCCGTCGGTGACGGCGGCGGTCGCGGCGTCCTGGTGCCTCGTCGCGGTGTTACTCGCGCGACATCTGACCCGGCCGTCGCGGGAGGCCGGTCCGGACATGGCGCAGTATGAGCGGACGTGACGACTGAACCCCCCACCGCCGGGAACGGCCAGCCCTCTCGTCTCCTCGCGCTGGGCATCGCCGGCGCGGTGGTCGCCGGACTGGGCATGGCGGCCCAGTCGCGGGTCAACGGGGAACTGGCGGGCCGGCTGGGGAGCGGGGTCGCGGCGGCCGTGGTGTCCTTCGGGACCGGTCTCCTGCTCGTCGCCCTCTTCGCCCTGGCGTCTCCCACCGCGCGCCGGGGCCTGGGACGTGTGCTCGCGGCGCTGCGCTCCGGCGGCGGTTCGCCCGGTTCCTCGTCGTCCCGGCCTCGCGACACCACCGGTTCCGGTGCTCGGGCACCGTCACCAGCGGCCCCCGGCGAACCGAGGTTGCGGTGGTGGCACTGCCTCGGCGGGCTGTGCGGGGCCTTCCTGGTGCTCAGCCAGGGGCTGACCGTCGGGAGCGTGGGAGTCGCGGTGTTCACGGTCGCGGTGGTCGCCGGACAGGTCACCTCGGGGATGGTCGTGGATCGGCTGGGTGTCGGGCCGGGCGGGAAACGCCCGGTGACGTGGTTGCGGATGGTGGGCGCGGTGATCGCGCTGTGCGCCGTCGTGATCGCGATGTCCGGGGAGTTGAGCGACCCCTCCCGGCTCGGGCTGGCCGTGCTGCCCGCGCTGGCCGGCGTGGCCATCGCCTGGCAGCAGGCGGTGAACGGCCAGGTCGGCGTGGTGGCCCGGTCTCCGCTGCCGCCGACGCTGGTGAACTTCGTGGTCGGTCTGACTGGTCTGCTGGTCGCGTTGGCCGTTCTGCTCGTCCTCGGTGACCGGCCGGCCCCGTTGCCGGCCGAGCCCGTGCTCTACGTCGGCGGGCCGCTCGGCGTGCTCTTCATCGCGATCGGCGCGGTGGCGGTCCGCCACACCGGCGTGCTGGTGTTCGCGATGAGCGCGGTCGCCGGCCAGCTTTCCGGGGCCGTCCTGCTGGACCTGGTGTTGCCGGCCACGGACGGGCCGATGTCGGTGGCGACCCTGGCTGGCAGCGCGCTGACACTGCTCGGCGCGGTCCTGGCGGTGGTGCCCGGCCGAACCCGGCGGGGTCGGGGTCTGGAACGATAGGCCCGTGAGCGCCACGATCCTCGACGGCAAGGCCACCAGGAACACGATCTTCGCGGAGTTGCGGCAGCGGGTCGACGCGCTGCGCGCTCGCGGGGTGACACCGGGGCTCGCGACGGTCCTCGTCGGCGATGACCCCGGGTCCCACGCGTACGTCCGGGGCAAGCACCGGGACTGCGCGAAGGTGGGGATCGAGTCGATCCGCGTCGACCTCCCGGCCACGGCGAGCCAGGGCGAGGTCGAGGCGGCCGTCGACGAGCTGAACGCCGACCCGGCCTGCACGGGGTACCTCGTGCAGCTGCCGTTGCCGGGGCGGCTGGACGCCGGGACGGTGTTGGAGCGCATCGACCCCGCCAAGGACGCCGACGGCCTGCAGCCGGTCAACCTCGGCCGGTTGGTGCTCGGCGAGCCGGGGCCGCTGCCGTGCACCCCCCGGGGCATCGTCGAGTTGTTGCGCCGCTACGACGTGCCGCTCGCCGGGGCGAACGTGGCCGTGGTCGGCCGAGGGGTCACGGTCGGGCGCCCGCTGGGGCTGCTGTTGACCCGCCGCTCGGAGAACGCCACGGTCACCCTCTGCCACACCGGAACCCGGGACCTGGACGCGGAGCTGCGGCGCGCCGACGTGGTCGTGGCCGCCGCCGGCGTTCCCGGGCTGGTCCGGCCGGACAGCATCAAGCCGGGGGCGGCGGTCCTCGACGTCGGCATCACCCGCACGGACGAGGGCCTGGTGGGTGACGTCGCGCCGGAGACGCGGGAGACCGCCGGGTACCTGGCGCCGATGCCGGGCGGGGTCGGTCCGATGACCAGGGCCATGCTGTTGCTGAACGTGGTGGAGGCCGCCGAGCGGGCGGCGGACCGCGCGTGAGCGGTCGCCCCAAGGGGCGGGCGACGGCGCCCCAGTTCTCCTTCCTGCTGGTGATCGCCGTGGTGGTGCTCGGCTTCGTCCGGGTGTTCATGGGGCACTGGCGGGAGGGGTCCGTGCTGTTGGGCGGCGCGCTCCTGCTGGCCGCCGGGCTGCGGGTCCTGTTGGCCGACGAGCAGGCCGGCCTGTTAAAGATCCGGGGTCGCGGGGTGGACGTGCTGCTCTACGGCCTGTTGGGCGGCATGGTGGTGCTGGTCGCCCTGACCATCGAGGGTGGCCCGCTGGGCTGACGCGGGAGCGCGGACCTCGACGCGTCCCGCCCCGCCGCGCCCTCGGACCGCCGCGCCCCGCCGCGCCCCGCCGCGCCCCGCCCCGCGGACCCTTCCACCGGGAGACGCCGAGTCCGGCATGGCCGGCCTCGCAGCCCATCCTCAGGTGCCCCGCTCCTGGTCGGCCACCAACACGATCTTCCCGTGCACGCCGCCCCGGCTCAGGATCCGCAACGCGTCGGCCGCCCGCGACATCGGGTGCCGGGAGTGGACCACCGGCGTGAGGGTGCCCGCCGCGAGCAGACCGAGCACGGTGCCCAGGTCCTCGCGGAACCTCCGCCCGGGACGCACGTAGTAGAGGGAGACCCGGCGCCGCCGGGTGAGCCGTGGTTCGCCGAGCGTGTTCCACCACAGCAACCCGCCGAGCATCCGCAGGTAGGGGCGCAGGGGCCCGCCCTCGTCGCGCAGCGTCGCCGCCGACCCGTAGCTGACGACCCGTCCGCCCGGCGCGAGCAGGGCGCGTGACCGGGCGACGCTCCGGGGCCCGAGGTGGTCGAACACGGCGTGGTAGCCGTGCGGTGCGTGGCGGCGGAGCCGTTCGGTGAGGTCGGGGGAGCGGTAGTCGACGGGAACGACGCCCTCGGCTCGGAGCGCTTCCTGGTTCGCCTCCGACGCGGTGCCCACGACCGTCGCGCCCGCCTGCCGGCACAGTTGGGCGAGCAGACCGCCCACGCCGCCGGTCGCCCCGTGCACGAGCACCGTCTGGCCCGGACCCACCGGTGCGCTGCGATGCGCCAGCTGCCAGGCGGTCACACCGTTGGTCACCAGGGCGACGGCGTCTCCCGAGTCCACCCCGGCGGGAACCGGGACGACCTCGGAGGCCGGGAGCACCACCTCGTCCGCCCAGGCCCCGGTGCGGGGCATGGCCGCGACCCTGTCGCCCGGCGCGAGGCCGGCGACCTCCGGCCCCACGGCGGTGATCCGGCCGACCAGGTCGTAACCGGGCACGAAGGGGAAGCGGGGTTGCATCGGGTAGCGGCCGCGCAGCATCTGCACTTCGGCGAAAGCGACTCCGCTCGCCTCCACCCGGATGCGCACCTCGCCCGTGCCGGGCCCGGGCACCTCCCGCTCGCGGGCGACCAGACGTTCCGGGCCGCCGAGCCCGCTCAGTTCCATCTGCCTGACCATGCTGCCTCACATTAGCTATTGCTTGTTACGTTCGTTAGAGCCTGTAACCAAAGAATGCGCCAGTTACCCTGGGCCTGTCAAGCGCGGGTCGCCGCGCCCGTCATCGGCAGTAGTGAGGAGACCAGTCGTGCCCGAGGCCGCGAGCCCGTCGTCCCGACGCCCGCCCCGTGCCCGCTACCGGGAACTGACCCTGCGGGAGATCAAGGACCTGGCGTGGGAGCAGGTCGCGGAGGGCGGCGGAGCGGCGCTCTCGCTGAACTCGATCGCCCGCCGGATGGGCCTGACAGGCCCCGCCCTGTACCGGTACTTCGCCAACCGCGACGCCCTGCTGACCGAGCTGGTGCGCGAGGGCTACCGGGGGCTGGCCGAGGCCGTCGACGCGGCCGTGCCCGGGGCGGGCGAGGCCGACCCCGAACTCCGCCTGCGGGCCTTCGTCCACGCGCTCTGGACGTGGAGCGCGGAGATGCCGCACCGGTACCTGCTCCTGTTCGGGGCGCCGGTGCCCGGGTACGCGGCCCCCGAGGACACCTTCGAGCAGGCGTTCCGCCCGATGGCCGTGCTGTTCGACGTCCTGGCGGAGCTCCCGCCCGGCCCGGCCGAGACGAGGGCGGTCAGCGGCGGACCGCTCCGGGACCAGCTCGCCGGCTGGGTGGACGCCCGCGGGGGCGAGCCCCTCCCGCCGGAGGTGGCCCTGCGGGCGGTCCGGTGCTGGGCACGACTCCACGGCCTCATCAGCCTCGCGCTGGTCGGGCAGTTCACCGCCACCGGAGTGGACCCCGAGGAGGTGCTGCGGGTGGAACTCGACGCCCTGCTCGCCGGCCACTGAGGACTCGGTGGCGCCCTCGTGCGCCACCGGCGCTCCGGCGGCGCGGAGGTCGGACGAGGCGTTCCCCCGTGCGGCGGTGGACGCCCGCTCCCGGTGGAGACCCTGCTCACCACCGGGGGTTCCGCCGCCCGCCGGCTTGGTAATCTCCCAGCGCGCCGGCCCCTGCCGGCGCGCGGTCCCGGTGCCGTGGCCGTCGCCGAACAGGTGATTCCGGGTTGGCTCACGACGAACGTGACGTCGCCGTGCCCGCCCAGCGTCGCGCCCGGGGAACCCACCCAAGACGCGGATCGGGAGGACCCCCCAAGTGGCACGTTCCG
Source organism: Actinoalloteichus caeruleus (assembly GCF_049311605.1). Taxonomy (NCBI): domain Bacteria; kingdom Bacillati; phylum Actinomycetota; class Actinomycetes; order Pseudonocardiales; family Pseudonocardiaceae; genus Actinoalloteichus; species Actinoalloteichus caeruleus. The sequence goes on along the minus strand of NZ_CP186005.1, from coordinate 5,531,448 downwards.
GTAAGGTCGCCGTCGTCGGCGCCGGCTTCTACGGCTCCACCACGGCCCAGCGGTTGGCCGAGTACGACATCTTCGAGACCGTGGTGCTCACCGACATCCTGGAAGGCAAGCCCGAGGGGCTCGCCCTGGACATGAACCAGTCCCGGGCCGTCGAGGGTTTCGAGACCAGGGTCGTCGGGCAGACCACCGGCCCCAAGGGCGAGGGCTACGAGGCCATCGCCGGCGCCGAGATCGTGATCATCACGGCCGGTCTTCCCCGCAAGCCGGGCATGAACCGGATGGACCTCATCGAGACCAACGCCAAGATCGTCCGGCAGGTCTCGGAGAACGTCGCCAAGCACGCGCCCGAGGCCGTCGTCATCGTCGTCTCCAACCCGTTGGACGAGATGACCGCCCTCGCCCAGATCGCCACCGAGTTCCCGAAGAACCGGGTGCTCGGCCAGGCCGGCATCCTCGACACCGCGCGGTTCACGAACTTCGTGGCCGAGGAGCTGGACGTGCCGGTGGGTTCCGTGACCACCCTGACGCTGGGCTCGCACGGCGACACCATGGTGCCGGTGCCCTCCGCGTCCTCGGTCGACGGGACGCCCCTGACCGAGGCGCTGCCGGCCGAGAAGGTGGAGGAACTGGTCACCCGCACCCGCAACGGTGGCGCGGAGGTGGTCGCGCTGCTCAAGACCGGGTCCGCCTACTACGCTCCCTCGGCCGCCGCCGCCCGGATGGCCAAGGCGGTGCACGAGGACTCCGGTGAGGTCCTGCCGGTGTGCGCGTGGGTCGACGGTGAGTACGGGATCTCCGGCGTCTACCTGGGCGTGACCGCCGAGCTGGGCAGGGAGGGCGTGCGCAAGGTGGTCGAGCGCGACCTCACCGACACCGAGCTCGCCGCGCTGAAGGAGGCCGCCGAGGCCGTCCGCGCGAAGCAGGCCGACGTCCAGAGCCTCTGAACACGCTCTCGGGGTCGCTCGATCGGCCCCGAGCGGGGAAGGTCGGCGTCGTCCTCCTGGGGGCGACGCCGACGTGCTCGGTGCCGCCGTGGCCACGGCCCGCCAGCCGGCGAAGACCGCGGCCCGGGTCAGCCGTGCTCGGGCATGGGGGGCTCGACGAGGCAGTCCGCCCCCGGGAACATCAGGGCCTCGCTCCCGTCGGGGAACCGGACCAGGTAGGGCGGTTCGCCCTCCGGGCCGCGCACCTCGACGATCTCGCCGGTGCGGTCCTGCTGGCCCACGGTCCTGCTGTGCATGTGCAGCCGGTCGCCTACATCCGCTCGCATCGCTGGTCACCTCCGCCATCCAGGCTACGGAAGTGACCGGCGCGACGCAGGCCGGTGGCGAGGGGATCGGGACGACCACCCCTCGCCAGGCCGCGAACCACCGACCGAACCACGGTGGGCACGGGTCAGAGACAGGCGTCCCGCAGCACCTGGACCTGGTTCTCGACGGTCTCGACGGTGTCCGACCCCACGCCGTTCTCCGCCAGGTTGGCCGCCGAGTCGCTCATCTCCCGCAGCGCGTTGGCCACGTCCTCGTCGGTGGTCTCGGCCGCCAGGGTCGCCAGCTCCTCGGCGCGCTCCCGTGCCTGCTGAGCGGTCTCCTCCGGATTCGAGACCGCGTTGCCGACCGACTCGAAGAAACCGACGATGCCCAGCGCCTCGGCGCAGGTGGTCGCCTTGTCGATCTGCTGTTGGCCCTGCTCCAGTTGTTCACGCCCCTGGTCGATGGCGTTGCTCAGCTCCTGTTGGGCTTCCTGGACCTCTCCGCAGCCCACCAGCAGCGCGCCGAGCGCCAGGGCGCTCACGCCCACGCCCACCGCGCGCCGGGCCCTGCCGGCCGACGACCTCACGCTCAACCTCATGTGCGTTTCCTCCGCCCTCGGTTCGGGCCGGACTCGCGGCCCGTAGCGCACGTTACCGAGGGTGACGCGAAGTTGTCGTGGGCTCCGGCCGGCAGGACCGCCCTGGGCAGCGGGTTCGGCTGTCAGCTGAACCGGACGTCCGAGCAGGCGTAGAAGGCGTTCCCGGTGTCAGCGATGTCCCACACCGCCAGGATGACGTGGTGACCGCTCTTGTTCGGCAGGGTTCCGCTGTGCGCGAAGACCGACGGCGGCCGCTGGCCGCCGTAGTCGAGGCTGAGGAACGGCGCCGGCTCCAGCTGGGCCCGGCTCAGCGGCTGGTTCGGGTTCCAGCCGTCGCGCGTCACGAAGTACCGCCACGAGCTGGTGGCGTGCGAGACGCTGATCCGCCACCGGAACTCGTGGTTCGCTCCGCTGGTGAGCGGGGTCGTCGGCCACCCCGCCCCTCGTGGGTCGTCGAGCTGGGAGAACCGGCCGTTGCCGCCGGCGCAGATGGTGCCGTCCGCCGGGCCCGAGGCGGGGAACCCCTTCGGACCCTCAACGCTTTGGGGCTCCCACTGGATCTCGCCGCAGCCGGTGACGGCGCCGGACGCGCAGTGGTCCTGGCGGCTGGCGGGGTTCTGGGTCCAGCCGTGGCCCTGCGCGGTTCCGGCGAACGCGGTGACGCCGAGGAGGGGGAGAAGACCAAGCAGTGCCGCTCCGGCCGCACGCCGGATTCGTTGAGTGAACATGTGGTGAGCACTCCCTTCGACAGGTGCTGGCATTCCGCACGCTACGGAGGAAAATTCCCCACCAACAGATCCGATCCGAGGAAAGATTGCGCTGTTCGGGTGGTCGTCGCTGGTGTCTCCCCGTATTGGGAAAAAGGGTGGCGGAACACTTCCGGTCGCGCTCGGCCGGTTGTTCGTCGCGGCCTCGAACGAAGGGTTCGTCGAACGGATCGACGAACTGGTGGGACGGAAATGTGCCCGCCACCAGCACCGATGGTCGAGCGGTGCCGCTAGCGGTTCAGGATCCCCAACTCGGCGAGCCACGGGGCCGCCCCCGTTCGGTAGAGGACGATGGCCGAGAGAATGGTCGCGGCGACCGTGAGCAGTGGCAGTACGACGACCATTTCCACCTTGCTCCCGGTGCTCATTCGGAAGGCCTTGGGTAACCGGACCGGATACCAGGTCTTCCATTTGATGGGCACCGGCCAGAACATCGAACAGCCCTGCTGGGTGATCGCGTCCCCCAGGTAGTGCGCCGTGCAGCCCAGGATCACCGCGACGCCGAACACCGCCGGGTTGTGCGGTTCGGTGCCGGCCCAGGCCCAGCAGAGCACGGTCAGCACCAACGAGGCCACCGTGATCAGGGTGGCGTCCCGGCGGGGGCACCACTGGTGCATGATCCCCCGGATCGCCAACCCGGCGAAGACGAACATCAGGACGGCGAGGGCCCCGCCGTCGCTGGCCTGGACGACGGCCGTCGTCACGACCCCCATCAGCAGGGCGAACACGAGGGTGTGGGTCAGCCCCCGGTGGCCGCCGTCCCGGTTGGAGTCCTTCTTCGTCTTGGTGACCTTGTAGACCCAGCCGCTGATGGTGTTCACGGCGGCCGAGACGCCCCTGCTGGCCGAGCCGAAGGTGCGGGCCACCGTCGAGTTGGGGTGGTCGATGTCGGGGAGGAGCGCGGCTCCCGAGGCCAGGGTGGCCCCGACCACCCAGGTCTTCGGGGACAGCTGGCCTATGCTGTGCGTGTTGGCCAGGGCCGTCACCGCTGCCCAGGTGGCCAGCCCGCTGATGGCGTGTGTCGGCCCCGTCGCCATGTGCCCTCCCGAAGGTCACCCGATCTTGGGAGGTTAGAGGGTCCGCGAGACACGCCCGGCACGGGTCGTCGGCACCGGGTGTCGTCGACGTGGAGCGGGCGGCGAGCCGTCAGACCGAACCGTGATTCGTGGACGACGCCCTGTCCAGCACCGCACGTATACCAGTACGCTTGTACCGCTTGGACGGTACGCGGTGACACGGGAGAGGAGCGCTCCGGCGCCATGAGCAGCAAGATCAAGGTAGAGGGCAAGGTCGTCGAGCTCGACGGCGACGAGATGACCAGGATCATCTGGCAGTTCATCAAGGACAAGCTCGTCCACCCCTACCTGGACGTCGACCTTGAGTACTACGACCTGGGCATCGAGAGCCGGGACGCCACCGACGACCAGATCACGGTCGACGCGGCCAACGCGATCAACAAGCACGGGGTGGGCGTCAAGTGCGCCACCATCACGCCGGACGAGGCGCGGGTCGAGGAGTTCGGCCTGAAGAAGATGTGGCGGAGCCCGAACGGCACCATCCGCAACATCCTCGGTGGCGTCGTCTTCCGCGAGCCGATCATCATCTCGAACATCCCCCGGCTGGTGCCGGGCTGGACGCAGCCGATCATCATCGGCCGGCACGCCCACGGCGACCAGTACAAGGCCAGTGACTTCAAGGTCCCCGGCCCGGGCACCGTCACCATCACCTACACCCCGGAGGGTGAGGGCGAGCCGATCGAGCTGGAGGTCGCGAACTTCCCGGAGGGCGGCGGCGTCGCCCTCGGCATGTACAACTACCGGAAGTCGATCGAGGACTTCGCCCGCGCGTCCTTCTCCTACGGCCTGCAGCGCGGCTACCCGGTCTACATGTCGACCAAGAACACCATCCTCAAGGCCTACGACGGCATGTTCAAGGACGTGTTCGCCGAGATCTTCGAGAAGGAGTTCAAGGCCGAGTTCGACGCCAAGGGCCTCACCTACGAGCACCGCCTCATCGACGACATGGTGGCCGCCGCCATGAAGTGGGAGGGCGGCTACGTGTGGGCCTGCAAGAACTACGACGGTGACGTGCAGTCCGACACGGTGGCGCAGGGCTTCGGCTCCCTCGGTCTGATGACCTCCGTGCTGATGAGCCCCGACGGGCGCACCGTCGAGGCCGAGGCCGCCCACGGCACGGTGACCCGGCACTACCGGCAGCACCAGCAGGGCAAGCCCACCTCGACGAACCCGATCGCCTCGATCTTCGCCTGGACCCGGGGCCTGGCCCACCGGGGCAAGCTGGACAACACCCCCGAGGTCGTCGGCTTCGCGCAGACGCTGGAGAAGGTCGTCATCGAGACCGTCGAGAGCGGCAAGATGACCAAGGACCTCGCCCTCCTGGTCGGCGGCGACACGCCGTTCCAGACCACCGAGGAGTTCCTGGCGACCCTGGACGAGAACCTGGCCAGGAAGGTCGCCGCCTGACCGAGGGCACGACGCCCCCTCCGGCACGGCACCCGAGTCGGCCCCCGAACCCCCACGGGTTCGGGGGCCGACGGCGTTCCCGCTCCTCCAGGACGGCCACGCACGCCGCGCCCGCCCCCGCGCACCCGCCCGGCGTCCGAGCCGTGGACCACCCCCGAACGAGTGGATTCGGCGGGAGTGGGTCGGTAGTGGCCGCCGAGGTGACCCAACCTGGAACCGCGGTTCTCTGACGGGCGACCTGGTGGATCGGGGGATGGTCGAGGTGGCGTCGAAGCGGGTGTGGGCTCTGGTGGGAGCGACGGTCCTCGGGGTCGGTGTCATCGTCATGGACCAGAGCGGGGACGGGGCGGCCCACCAGGAACGCCGGCTGCGGCCCCTGTTCGGCAGCCCCTGCGAGTACGAGGTGGTGGCCGGTCACTCCCCGGTCCGAGCGGGGCCGGCGCACGACGAGCCCACCATCGGTGGCCTCGACCGGGGAGTGGTGACCGGCACCCAGGAGACGGTGGAGAACGGCTTCCGCAAGCTGGGCAACGGCCGGTGGATCGACGACGGAGACCTGCGGCACGTCTCCGGGGAGCTGTGCCGCTGACCCCCGCGCCGGTCACCCCACTGGTGCCGGCCGCGCGCCCGGGTGTGACATACCCCCTGGTCGGGGGCCCTCCGCCCGGCGACCTACCGTGGCGTCCGATCGGTGTTCAGCGACGTCCTCGACTCGCGACCGGACGCGCGCACAGCGCTACGGCACGGCCCGGCCGCCGAACCGCACGGACGAGCGCCACCAGTTCGCGGCCGCGCCGCGTGCGCCGCCGGTCCCCGCTCGACGACGGCAGCCGCGGGTGACGGTCACGGGTTGACGCGCTGGTTCGGCTCGACGCACGGTCGAGGCGGATGCTGGCCGGTGAGCGAGCGGATCGCTCGGGCCCAGCACGCGGACAGAGGGCCGGCGCACCGGCGGGCGACGGAGCCGCCTCCGCGTCCTGGAGGGTTCGTCGCGACCTCGGGCTCCGGCCGATCAGAGGCCGAGTGACCACCGGAGCTGGCTGTCCGGCGCGTCGAGCCACACGTCGTGCGTGCCATCCTGTTGAACCGTGAGCCCGTACCGGTCCGAGGTCGGCTTGCCAGCGTCGAGCCACCAGGAGTACGCCGCGTCCACTTCGTCCCACAGTCGGCGGGGGCCACGCTGCCGGACCTCGAACGCGTCGGCACCACGCACCATCGCTACCCGTGCCCATGACCGAGAACCCGCGTCGTGGAACTCGATCATCCGGTGGTCGTCGTCCAGGTCTTCCACGGTGAGATAGCAACTCGGCACCCGGAGCCCGATCGTGAGGGCCGCACGAGGGAACGCGGTCACCTCGAACAGTTCACGTCCGCCGAGTGTGGTCACGCTCCTGTCCGCCTCGCGTGCCTCGTCATCGGTGGGGTCGAGGTAGACCCGTCGCTGGTGGCGAACACGCATGAACGCCAGGCTCACACCCAACCGGCCGGCCGCCGAGCCGTCCTCGTGGACTTCCAGCCGGGTCAGCGCGTCATCCCCGTAGTCGGTACCCCACGGGCTCACGATCACGCCGCCTGGCCGTGTCTGGTCGATCCACGATCGAGGGACCCTCCGGACCGAAGCCGTGCAGATCACGCGGTCGTACGGGGCACCGGGTGGGTACCCCTCGGTGCCGTCCGCCGTCGCCACGACGGGGCGATGGCCAGCACGAGTCAGCGCACGGCGTGCGGTGTCGGCGAGGACAGGGTCCACCTCGACCGACACCACGTGCCCGCCCTTCCCGACGCGCTCGGACAGCAGAGCGGCGTTCCAGCCGGTACCGGTCCCGATCTCCAGGACCCGGTGGCCCTCGCGCACGTCGAGATGGTCGAGCATGGCGGCGACCAGCGACGGTTGACTGCACGAGCTGGACGGCTGGAGACCGACCTCGCCGGGCCGCGTCTGACCGTCATCTACCTGAGTGACAACCGGTTCGTCCTGCTCGACCAGAGCACGCCAGCGGGTTTCGTCGTCCTCGCGGGTCACCGAGGTGAAGCCGTCCGAGGTGGGGTCCTCGACCCACACCACGGCCGGGATGAACCGCTCACGCGGCACGGGCAACCGTTCGCGCCATTCGGTCACGGTCACCTACTCCTTGTCGTCGCCGTCGTGCTTGTTGCCGTCATCCTTCTCCCCCCAGTTCTCCCACTTGTCCGGCTGCGGTTCGCCCTGTCCATCTCGGTCCGCGTCGCGTTTGCCCATCTCGGCTCCTCCTGTCGCTGAATGATCGCCGCTTCAGACTGCCGGAAAGCGGTATCGCCGTGGAAGAAATCAGGCCGGAGCGAGTTATGCGACAACGCGACTACGCGAGAACGCGACTATGCGAGAACACGACTGGAACCTTGCCCAGATCGACGCCGTGAGCGGCCTCGACGCGCCGAACACCAGCCGGCCGGTGGATCGACGACGGAGACCTGCGGCACGTCTCCGGGGAGCTGTGCCGCTGACCCCCGCGCCGGTCACCCCACTGGTGCCGGCCGAGCGCCCGGGTGTGACATACCCCCTGGTTGGGGGCCCTCCGCGCGCCTCGGATGGCTTGTAGTCTCGCGGAGTGCTGACGGTATCCACGGTCAACGTCAACGGTCTCCGCGCCGCCGCCAAGAAGGGCTACCAGGAGTGGCTGGCCACGACCTCGGCGGACGTGATCTGCCTCCAGGAGGTGCGGGCGAACCCGGAGGACCTGCCGGCGGCGATCCGCACACCCGAGGGCTGGCACACCGTGCACGCCGAGTCCGACCAGAAGGGGCGGGCCGGTGTGTCACTGCTCAGCCGCCAGGCACCGGAGGCGGTGCGCGTCGGCTTCGGTGACAGCGAGTTCGACCGGTCCGGCCGTTACGTGGAGATCGAGTTCCCCGGTCTCGTCGTCGCCAGTCTCTACCTGCCCAGCGGTGAGGTGGGCACCCCTCGGCAGGACGAGAAGGAACGGTTCATGGAGTCCTTCTACGCCTACCTGGTGGAGCGGCGGGAGAAGAGCGAGGCCAGTGGTCAGGAGGTGCTGGTGTGCGGTGACTGGAACATCGCGCACCAGGAGATCGACCTGAAGAACTGGAAGGCCAACCGGAAGGCGGCGGGGTTCCTCCCCGAGGAGCGGGCCTGGCTCGGCCGGGTGTTCGACGAGGCCGGGTACGTGGACGTCCACCGGCGGTCGCACCCGGAGGGGCCCGGCCCGTACACCTGGTGGTCCTACCGGGGGCGGGCCTTCGACAACGACTCCGGGTGGCGCATCGACTACCAGGTGGCCACCCCGGGCCTCGCGGAGCGGGCCACCTCCGCCGTCGTGGAGCGGGCGGCCAGCCACGGCGAACGCTGGAGCGACCACGCCCCCGTCACCATCACCTACGACTGGTCGGTCGACTGACGGGCATCCCGCGCGGGTACGGCCTGGCCGTACCCGCCGTTGGTCGGGACGGGCCGCCGTCGACCTCCCCCACACCGGTCCCGCCGGCTCGACGAGCCCTCGGTCACCGCAGGAGCAGGACCACGAGCGAGGCCACCGCGAAGCCGAGGAACAGGGCGGGGAAGGCGATGTTGTGGAGGACACGGGCGCGGACGTGGGCCACGATCGCGCCCAGGTAGAACAGCACCAGCCCGGTGGCAGCCGCCACCCCGAGCCACCCCAGGCCGAGGAGGCCGAGGACCAGGCCGAGCGCGCCGGCGGCCTTCAGGGTCGCCAGGGCCGGCAGCCACCGCTCCGGGACCCCGACCTCCGCCGAGTTCGCGAGGACGAACCGGGCACGAGCGAAGTCGGCGACGGCGATCCCCAGGTTGAGCGCGACCGTGATCGCGACGACCAGCACGCCCAGCGCCGCCGTCACCTCCCCACCTCGGTCCGCCCCGCGACCCGGTAGAGGCCCGGCGTGGCGGTGGCGATCCTCGACACCTGACGCGCGTACGCGGCGGCGTCCGGGTCGTTCTGGGTCGCGGCGGCGTCCTCGGCGGCTCGCCAGCTCGTGTGGTTGATCACCCGTCGGCCGTCGACGCTGGCGTAGAGCACCGTCGAGAGGAACCCGGGACGATGCCGGATCACCTGCTCCACGGCCTCGGTGAGCAGCGCCACCAGTTCCTCCTGCCGCTCGGGTTCGACCTCCAGGACGTTGACGAACGTCACGGTGTCCTCGGACATGTCCCTGCCCCTTCCCGGGTCCCGGCCGGTCCGGTACCCACCACCCCGGGATGACGAGGCGGGGGCGCCGATCGTCAGGGCCGGGCACGGTTCGCCTGGAGGGCCTGACACTGGTGGCCCCCGTCTCGTCAGGGGAGAGTGGGGAAGGCGCTGTGGCGGGAACGGGAGGTGAGCGGTGTGCCGGGCGACGAACGAGGGCCGCTGATGGCCGCCGCGTACCGCATGCTCGGGTCGGTCTCCGACGCGGAGGACGCGGTCCAGGAGGCCTACGCGCGTTGGTACGCCCTCGACGACGACCGCCGCCGCGAGGTCCGGGTCCCGGCCGCGTGGCTGATGACCACCGTGAGCCGGATCTGCCTGGACACGTTGCGGTCGGCCAGGGTGCGGCGGGAGCGGGCGGTCGGTGAGTGGCTTCCCGAGCCGGTGCCGGGGAGCCCGGCCTGGACCAGCTGCGGCGCGAACGGTGTCCCGGACGACCCGGCCGAGAAGGCGGCGCTCGTGGGGTCGCTCGACCTGGCCGTGCTCGTGGTCATGGAGACGATGAGCCCGGCCGAGCGGGTGGCCTTCGTCCTCCACGACGTCTTCTCCTACCGGTACGAGGAGATCTCCCCGGTGTTGGGCCGCACGCCCCACGCCTGCCGCCAGTTGGCCTTCGAGGCCCGTCGCAAGGCACGGGCGGCCCGCCCGGGGCACGCCGACCTCGGCGGGCGGGTGCCGGTGGAGGCGCGCACCGCCTTCCGCCGCGCCTGGGAGGCGGGTGATCTCACCGCCCTCGTCCGCCAGCTCGCCCCCGAGGTGCGGGCGGTCGTCGACGGTGGCGGTCTCGTCAGCGCACCGGCCGAGCCGGTGCGCGGGGCGTGGGAGGTCGCCGGCACCTTGCTCGCGGTTCGCGGTCGTCAACCCGACCTGGTGATCGACGAGGGGGAGGTCAACGGGAGCCCCGGTCTGGTCACGCGGGACGCCGACGGCACGGTGCTCGCGGTCGTCGCACTCGGAGTGGCGGCCGGAGTCGTCCACCGGGTGTGGGTGGTGCGCGACCCGAGGAAACTGCTCCGTTGGAATGGCGTCGGTGCGGGGAGCGGTGCCTGAACCGGCCCCGGGCGGGGGCCGACCCCGGGCGGGGGCCGACCCCGGGGCGGGTCGGCCGGCCGTCCTCACCGCCGGGTGGCCGTCCGCCCTCAGCCCGGTCGGGGCGCGGCGCCGCTCACCCGCGGTCGCCCTCCCGGGTAGGTCGAGGGCTCACAGCAGGCCGCTGGCCAGCAGGAAGATCGCCGTGCCGTGCGCGAGCACGGCGGGGGTGAGCCCCCGGCGGAGCCGCAGGTACGCGCAGATCAGCCCCTCCAGGAGGGTGAAGACCAGCAGCGGCCACCCGACGTCGGTGACGGTCGAGGCGAGGAAGGCGTGGCAGGTGGCGAAGAGGACGCCGGAGAGCACCGCCGACCGCGTGGGGCTGAAGGTCCGCTCGAGTCGCCCCTGGAGGAAGCCCCGGAACAGCACCTCCTCGGCGAGGTTGCCGGCGAGGGCCAGGAAGAGCAGCGCGGGGAGGAGCGTGGCGGCTACCTGGCCGCCGCGCTCCTCCAGGGGCCACGCGAGGGAGAGCAGCAGGACGGGCGCGGCGGCCAGCACCCCACCACCGAGTCCCAGGGCCACGGTGCTGGGGCGGAGGTCGCCCCAGCGGACCAGCGAGCGGAGGTCGGGTGCCCAGCGCAGGACGGACCCGGTGATGAGCAGCGTCGACGCGCCGAACACCAGCAGGACCGCGGCGTCGTCGGTGAACCGGAGCCAGGGGACGGTGCCACCGACGACGCCGAAGGTCCAGAAACCGGCCGGGGTCATGGCGTCCCGGCTGAGTACGAAGCCGAGGATGAGCAGCACGATCCGCAGCAGCGGGTCACGGTCGCCCCGGGTCAGCCAGAAGCACAGGACCACCAGCAGCAGGCCGGGACCGATCCGCGCGCCGTAACCCAGGAATTCGAGCAGCACGACGAAGTTCTCCTCAGGAATGGGTGTGAAAGCGCCGGTCAGGGCGCTGGAAGCCAAGAATATGAGCTATGCTCAGGTTTTGGTACTCGCATTGGAGGAGCCGTGTACGCAGCCCGGAAACGGCCTCGCCAGCAGCGGTCGCGGCACACGGTCGAGGTGATCCTCGAAGCCGCCGCTCAGCTTTTCCAACGGAACGGGTTCGGCGCGACCAGCACGAACCACGTCGCGGACCGGGCGGGTGTCTCGATCGGCTCCGTCTACCAGTACTTCCCCAACAAGGACGCCCTGCTGGTCGCCCTGGCCGAGAGACACCTCGACGCCGCGCTACGCGGGTTGGGGAGCGTCTTCGACGAGATCAGGAGGGCGGACCTGGGCCTGGAGGCCGCCCTTCGCGTGTTGGTCGGCGCGGTGGCCTCGGCGCACCGGGACCGCCCCGAGCTGCACCAGTTGCTCTTCGACCAGGCTCCGCGCGTTCCCGAGCTGGTGGCACGGCTCCGGGACGGCGAGCGCCACCTCGCGGCGCTGCTCGCCGCCGAGCTGCGGCGGATGGGACGCGGTGGCCCCGACGCCGAGGTCAACGCCCTCCTCGCGGTCCAGGGGATCGAGGCGCAGCTGCACGGCGCCTACCTCCACCCACCCGCCGGCGTCGACAGGGAGGCCGTCGTCGAGGCGGTCACGGTCCTGTGGTGCCGGGCACTGGGTGAACCGCTGGTGCCCAACCACACCGCCGGAGGGCACGAACACCTCGAACGCCGCCACGCCCCGGGCGCGGATCACCAGGTGTGATCAACTCGGTGGTGCGCGTGACGCCCCGCTCGCCTAGGCTTCGGGGCTCACCCGGCGGTGGGAGGTTCAGCGCATGTCCGAGATCGACGTGGATCGACCCAACCCCGCTCGGATCTACGACTACCTGCTCGGTGGATCGCACAGCTTCGCCGTCGACCGGCGGTTCGCCGAGGAGATGGTGCGGGTCGACCCGATCGTCCGCCCGGCGGCCCGGGCCAACCGCGAGTTCCTCCGCCGCGCGGTGCGCGCGGTCCAGGGGTTGGGGATCAGGCAGTTCCTCGACCTGGGGGCGGGGCTCCCGACGATGGGCAACGTGCACGAGATCGCGCAACGGGAGGACCCGGGCGCCCGGGTGTTGTACGTCGACAACGACCCGGTGGCCGTGGCGCACTCCCGCAACATCATCGAACGCGAGCACATCTCCCACGTCAGCGCCGAACAGGCCGACGCGCGCGACGTCGACGCCGTGCTCGACCTCGCCAGGCGGGACCTCGACCTGAGCCAGCCCGTGGCGGTCCTCATGGTGGCCCTGCTGCACTTCGTGCCGGACGATGACCACCCGGTCGACCTGGTGGAGCGCTACCGCGACGCGGTGGTCCCCGGTTCGGCCCTGGCGCTCACCCACGTCACCAGGGACGGTCAGGGCGAGCACGTCACGGAGGTCTACGAGGCGTACCGGTCCCGCGCCACCTCCCGGCTGGTCGACCGGTCCCGTGACCAGGTGGCGGAGTTGCTGGCGGGCTGGGAACCGCTCGACCCGGGCATCAGCTGGGCGCCGTCGTGGCGGCCTGACGGACCCGCCGGTCCGTTCGCGGGTGAGCCCTCCGCCAGCGGCATCTACGCGGCCGTCGGAGTGCGCCCCGCGTAGCGCTCGGCGGGCCGGGCCTGGTGTCACGACGACGAGGACGTGACCGAAGGTCATCGGAGATTGCCGTCGAGGGTCACCCGTTCACGCCGAATGCCGTCCCTTCCGGGGAAGTGCGTCAGGTGACGGATACTCGCACGGATCCTTCAACAGAGTGAATTAGTCCCTCGGGTTGGTGAAATCAACCGCCGAACGGGTGGCGTATGGTCGCTGCTCCGAATCGCACTGTGCGTCGGAACAGGTCCACTTCTGGAGGAAGACCGTGCGACAGCCATCCCGAATCGTGGGTGTCTCCCTCGCCGCCGCGCTGGTCGTGGCGGGCTGCGGCGGAGCGGAGGAGGACACCGAGTCCGCCACCGGGAACCCGGAGCCCCAGGTGAGCGCGGAGCAGCGGCCCGGGGAGCCCGAGGTCGCGGAGACCAGCGAGGAGCGGGACGCGGACGACGCCCCGGCCGCCGACGGCGAGTGGGAGTCCATCGTCGAGGACAACGTGGTGGCGACACTGGTGGTGGACGGTGACACCGTGAACACCACCGGCCCGCTGTCCTGCCCCGGAACCCTGGACGACTCGGAGGAGGACCTCCGGATCGTGCTCGAGTGCGAGACGCCCGACCGCCACCGTGACGCCGGCACGATCGAGATGCACCCCGACGGCGACCGACTCGTCATCCAGTGGGACGGGGAGGCCTGGGGAGGGATGATCGACAGCTTCGTGCGGATCGGCTGAGCCCGCTCGTCGGGGTCCCGCCGGTCGCGCTCGACGCGAGGGACCGGGCCCCGGCCGCCAGCGGTTCGGCCTCACCCGATGCGCGGCGGCATCCCCGCGCGTCCCGGTCAGCGTGGCGGATCCCGCCGGCGCCTCCCCTCCACATCCGCGCCCTTGACCTCCACATTGGTCGAGGTCCTAGTGTCGCGATCATGCCTGGAACGAGGGAGACCGTGACGGCGACCGACAACGCCACCGACCCCGAGGGGGACACGGCGGCCATCCGCCGCATCATCGAGGAGAGCGAGACCGCCTACAACACCAACGACGCCGAACTGATGGTCGCGCACTTCGCCGAGAACGCGACCATCACCACGGCCACCGGAACCCGTGTCACGGGCCGCCAGGCGATCCTGGACCACACCCGGGCCGCGCTCACCGGGTTCCTGCGCGACCAGTACGTGCGCTACGAGGTCACCGACGTCACCTTCCCAGGGCCTGGCCTCGCCCTGGCGCACAAGTCGGCTCGCGCCGCCACCGCCGGCGGGGAACTGATCGACCGGGAACCCTCCATGGTCGCGACCTACGTCCTCGTCCGCGAGGGAGGTCGGTGGTGGGTGACGGCCCGGCTGAACACCCTCGTCGCCACCTGGGGGTAGCCGACCCCGGGCGCCGCGCACGACGAGCGCGGTGCCCGGCGCCCCCTCCGCCCGAGCCCTCCCGAGGTGCGGCGTCTCGGAGAAAGGCGCGAGAGCGCTCGACATCCGCTCGCCGCGTGGCAGGATGGGCCGCGTTGACGGGAAGGGGTGCCTTCCGGTTGACGGGACCCAGCCACTAGCCTGTGTGGAGTCTTGAGCCCACCGAATGTTCGATACGGCTCTGCTTTCCGCGAACGTTCGGTAGTTCTCCGCACACTCGTCTGCCTCTCGTCCACCCTTATGGACCAGAGGGCCAGCAGGGAGGCGCAATTGTGAGCACGGCGCGTGTGGTGTCGCGGACGGCGACCGCCCTGGTCGCTGCCCTGTTATGGATGCTGGCGGGCATCACGCTGTCCGCCCAGGCGACCACGGCGGAACCGCGTGACGCGGCACCGGTCGACGCGGACGTGAACCTCGGGATGGCGTTCGGGGGCCCCGTCGGGACCATCGCGATCGGGATCGGAATCCTGGGCTTCGTGCTCGGGCTGGTCCGCCACCGGCGCAAGTCCGCCGTCGCCGGCAACCAGCCCTGACGGCCTGGGCCGTCACCTCGGCCCGCCCATCGCCGCACGTCGGATAGCCTCCCCCCGGACAGCGGGGAGGACGGCGGACGGTGGGGCGAAGAGCGAACCGGCCCGGTCGAGAGGGCGGACCGGGCGACGACGCACCAGGTGGCAGGCGGGGGCCGGGGGACCGCGACGAGCGGGAGGAACCCGCCGCCAGCGGTCGACGGGGAAGCGGTGACCAGGAGTTCGACCCGCTGGACCGGGTGTTCCGGCTCGTCGGCCGGTTCCACCGGCTCCGGCGGCGGCACTACTGGCTCGATCACCTCGTGGTGGCGGCCGAACGCTACCGGGACAGCAACGGCAACCACTACGCCGCGGCGATCACCTACTACAGCGTGCTCGCCATCGTTCCCCTCCTGCTCCTCTCCTTCACCGTCGCCGGCTGGGTGCTGGCGCCGTTCCCCGCCGCGCTCAACCAGTTCGAGCGCATCCTGCTCGACGCGGTGCCAGCCGACCTGATCGGCGGTGCGTTGGAGGTCGCGGTGAACGCCGCCTCCAACCGCAGCTCAACGGTGGGTGTGCTCAGTCTCCTCGCCGCCGTCTACTCGGGTCTCGGGTGGATGAGCAACCTGCGCGACGCGTTGACCGCCCAGTGGGGGCCACTGCGCGGTGCCCGGAGGTCGTTCTGGCGTACCAAGCTGCTGGACCTGGCGGTGCTCGCGAGCCTGGGCGCCGCCGTCGTGCTCTCCTTCGCGATGGTGCTCGTCGGGCGCGACGTCGCGGTCACCGTGTTGCGGGCCTTCAACCTCCACGAGTTCGGTGCGCTGTGGCCGATCGCGTTGGCGGTGCTGTCGGTGGCCCTGTCGATGTCCGCCACCTTCCTCGTCTTCCTGTGGGTGATCTCCCGGCTCCCCCGGAAGACGGTCGCGCTGCGGACCGCCGTGCTCGGAGCCCTGGCCGGGTCGGTGGGCATGGAGCTGCTCCGCCACGCCGTGGCGCTGTACCTGAAGGTCGTGTCCAACTCCCCGAACGCGGCGGTGTTCGGCTCGCTGTTCGGACTGCTGATCTTCTGCTACCTGATGTCGCGGTACCTGCTGCTGATCACCGCCTGGACGGCGACGGCCAGGGAGAACGCAGAGCCCGTTGCGCTGCCACCCCCAGGGCCAGCGGTGATCCGCCCCGTGGTGCGGGTCTCGCATGGTCTCGGTACCGCCGTGCTCACCGGAGTCGTCGGGGTGGCGGTGGCGGTCGCGCTGAACTGGCGACGCCGGACCGACCGCCGGTAGCGGGAGGGCGAGCGGGCACCTCCCTGGGAGCGGCGAGGCCGAGGCCCGCGCGGTCTGGTCCCGGGGCGTGTGTTCGGACGCCACCCGGTGGCCGCTGCCTTCGGGGCCACCGGGACGGTGCTGGTCGTCCGCCTGGCCTGGGTCGGTTCGGCCGCTCAGTACCACATCCCGGGTTGCCACTGGACGCACTCCGGTCGGCGGCCCGTCTGGAAGTACTCGGTGACGGCCTGGCGCACGTGCTCGATCGGTAGTGATGCCGACGGTGGGAAGAACAGCGGAACGGACGGGTCGAAGTCGACGGGTTCACCGTCGAACGGCGTGGGGTTCAGGCTGTCCCACGGGCCTGGATCGTTGGTCGGCACCGGGCCGATCCAATTGAGGGCGCCCACTCCTCGGGCGGGATCGGTAAACACCCGCAACTGCCAGTCGGGTCCACGCCCGTCGTCGCTGACTCGGTGGCTCCACACGTAGAGAAGGCTGGCCCAGGCGGGATGGGGCTCATCCACGACCAGCCGTGCGAGCGCGTCCCGTTCGGCAGGAGTTGTCGCATACCGCCAGTCATTGTCGACGACGGCGCTCACGATGTTCACTTCGCTTTCCCTTCGATGATGGTCGGCTCCGTCCTGCCCCGTTCCCACAGGGTCATGGGAAACGTGGCAGGCAGGATCGCGGCCATCCCCTGTTGACGACCCGGACAACACGGCAGACCTAGTGATTGAGGACTACCACCCCGTGGGCCGTACCGGACTCCGTCTGACGTATCAGGAGATTGACCTCGACGTGGGTCGCGGCCTCGGCGATCGCGCGATCGCGCGGCGGATGTTCGGGGAGCAGGTCGGGTGGCGAGGATGAGGCCTGCCAGGTCTGACTCCAGCCCGCACCCGGACACCGTCCGTTCGCCACTTCCCTCGGGGCCGCCAGGACGTCGCCGGTCGTCGGTTTCTGGCGCCCAGTGACTTCGGTCGGACTCAGAACCGATCCCCCGGCTGCCACCGCACGCACTCCGGCCGGAGACCTGTGCACAAGTGTTCCGCAACCGCACGGCGCACATCCTCAATCGGCAACGCCGCCGACGGAGGGAAGTAGGACGGGACGGAACCGTCGAAGAGGATCGGCCGCGCCTGCGGATCGGCGGACGGGTTGAACGTGTCCCACGGCCCCAGCTCGTCGCTGGGAACTGGACCGACCCAATTGAGGGCGCCCATTCCTCGGGCGGGATCAGTAGAGACCCGGAGCTGCCAGCCGGGACCCCGCACCTCCCTGCTGACCCGGTGGCCACATACGTAGAGGAGGCTGGCCCAGTCCAGATGCTGCTCATCGACAACCAGCTGTACGAGCGCGTCCCGTTCGGCAGGAGTTGTCGCATACCGCCAGTCATTGTCGACGACGGCGCTCACGATGTTCACTTCGCTTTCCCTTCGATGACAGTTGGCCGCGTCCTGCCCGGTTCCCACACGGTCATGGAAAAACCGACCGGCGAGATCGCTGCGACAGCCTGTATACAGCCCCAATCACCGTCACGGACCTGTGGTTAATCACTACAACCGAGTGAGTGACGCCTGATTCCGCCTGACGTATCGCAAGCTTGACCTCGACGTGGGTCGCGGCCTCGGCGGTCGCGCGATCGCGCGGCGGATGTTCGGGGAGCGGGTCGGGTGGCGAGGATGAGGCCTGCCAGGTCTGACTCCAGCCCGCGCCCGGACGCCGTTTGTTCGCCACTTCCCTCGGGGCCGCCAGGACGTCGCCGGTCGTCGGTCTCTGGCGCCCAGTGACTTCGGTCGGACTCAGAACCGATCCCCCGGCTGCCACCGCACGCACTCCGGCCGGAGACCTGTGCACAAGTGTTCCGCAACCGCACGGCGCACATCCTCAATCGGCAACGCCGCCGACGGCGGGAAGTAGGACGGGACGGAACCGTCGAAGAGGATTGGCTGCGCCTGCGGGTCGGCGAACGGGTTGAAGGTGTCCCACGGCCCCAGCTCGTCGCTCGGGACTGGTCCGATCCAGTTCATGGCACCTATTCCCCGGGCCGGATCGGTGGACACCCGGAGCTGCCAGTCGGGCCCCCGCACGTCGTCAGCGACTCGGTGGTCGCAGACGTAGAGGAGGCTGGCCCAGTCGGGATGGGGTTCGTCCACGACCAGCCGTGCGAGAGTGGCACGCTCCGCAGAAGTCGTTGCGTATTGCCAGTCGTTGTCCACGACGGCGCTCACCACGTTCACTGTGCTTTCCCTTCGATGACGGTTGGCTTCGTCCTGCCCGGTTCCCACAATGTCATGGAGAATCCGACAGGCAGGATCGCTGCTACAGCCTGTATACAACCCCAATTACCCCGGCAGACCCTGTGATTGATCACTACGACCGTGTGGGTGACCCCTGACTCCGCTTGGCGCACAGCGAGCTTCGTCTCGACGTGGCGCGCCACGTCGACGATGGCCAGGTCGCGTAGCCGGTGCTTCGGGAATATGTCGCTGGTTGCGAGGATGAGGCCCGCCACGTCAGATTCCGGCGCACGTCCCGATACGATCCGTTCGCCGCTGCCCTCGGGGCCGCCCAGGATGATCCCGGTCGTCTGCCCGCCCTGCGATCGCTGTGGCAACTGGTCTCGGGCCCAGGCCACCCAGGCGGCGCCTGTCCCCGGGGCCGCTTCCCACGGGGTGTTCGACGGGTGCGGCAGCGGACGGCCCCGGGGTGGTTCGTCGGCCGGGGCGGGGTCGTGGGTGCCGTGCACCACCCCGTCAGCTGGGCCAGGGGCCTGGTCAGATCCCGAAGCCGCCCTGAAACGTGGCCATCAGCCGCACCAACTGCTCGCGCAACTGCTGCTGCTGGTTCGCGGCCATCGTGATCGACTGGCGGATCTGCTCCAGCTGCGCCAGGACCTCGGCGTGCCGGGCGGTGCCGTTGAACACCGCCAGGTGCCCGGCGACCTCGTCCATCCGGCCCTGTTCCTGACTGAGCCCGTAGGGCTCCAGCAGGGTGGTCGCGGCCTGTAAGCCTCCGATGATCTGCTGCATGTCCACGGCGGTTCTCCTGTTCAGGTGAGGGTGTCGACGGCGGCGGCGGAGGCGGCCTGGCCGATCAGCTCCCCGGCCCGCTGCGGGTGGGTGAGCGTCAGACCACGGTCGTGGGGTGGGCGCCAGAGCACGGGAAGCACCCACGTCAGCGGCGGGGCACCGGCGGAGGTCAGGGTGAGGACCTTCCCGCCCAGTCCGGACAAGCTCGTCACCATCAAGGACGCCACGATCCCGAGGCCGGTGGTGATGGCCGTGGCCACCGCGTCGGCGTCGGGCACCAGGAGCGCCCCGGCCACCCGCCGGGCCTGCACGCACGGCAGACCGACCGGTTCGGCGGGGGCGTGTTCGGGACGCAACACCACGCCGAGCCGGCTCGCCTCCACCCGCAGCGGCACCGGCCGGTACTGGGCCGGCCACCACACCACCACCTCGCCCACCGCGTTCCCGGGCATGACGACGTCGGGTGGTGGGCCGCTCATCGAAGGCCCCCACCGAGGAAGGGGCGGACCCGGCGGGCTCGGTGGGGCAGGGCGTACCGGCGGATGCGGGAGGCGGGCCGCGCGTCCACCCGGGGGATCAGCAGGGTGACGGCCTGGGTGACCGAGTCGGTGATCGTGGCGGTGGGGATCACGGTCACCGCCTCGGCTGGCACTGGTCGGCGGCCTGGTCCAGCAGGCGGGCCAGGGACCGGGCCGGGCCAGGGCCCAGCATCAACGGCCAGTACGCGGCGACCTGGGAGGCCGATCGCAGCGTCAGCCTCGCCCCCGAGGCCAGGGCCCCGGGCATGGCGGTGGGCGCGACGGACAGCGTTCGGGTCGTGGGTCCGATGTGCGCGGGGACCGCCAGGCGTCGCCGGGTTCGTAGGGCGGCGGCCACCTGCCGCACGCCCGAGGGCAGCACCAGGAACCTGGTTCCGCTGCCGACGAGGGCGACGGCGGAGCGCTCGACGGTGAGGGTGAGGGCGAGCGTGGTGAGCCGGCCGGTCGGGTCGACGGCGGGGACGGTGGCCGACCACTGGCGGCTGGTCCGTCGGGCCGGGGCGGTCACCGCCCCGGCTCCGTCCATACCGGGAGCACACCGGCGAAAGCGGGGAGGGTGGGGGTGGTGGCGGAAGCGTCGAACGCCACCACCCCCGCCGGCCCGCGCCGGGGCGCATCGGTTGTGCGGGCCGGCTGCCGGGTGGGGGCGGCGGAAGTGTCGGGGGACTTCGCCGCCCCCGGTCGTCCCCCGGTTCGAGCGCGCGGGGTGGGGGACGACGGTGGGCGTGGTGTGGTGGCGGGCTGCCCTCCCGCCACCACACCGGACCGGCCCCCAGGAGGAGGTGGGGCCAGCCGCTGGAAGGGGACGGCGCCGGGGGACGCCGTCCCCGGCCGGGCACACCTCGGGGAGTCGGGCGACGTGTCCGGCCTGTCCTGAGCTCGCAGGGCGAGGAGTTCCGCGACCGACACGCGGCGCGCGGGCGGTGGCGCGGGCGACGGATCGGGTATGGGGCCCGGACTGGTTCGGCGGTCGACGACGCGCGCCGCCGTCCAGAACGCGCCTCCGACCAGCGCGCAGATCCCCACGAGCACGAGCCCGTCCACCCCTACCTCCAGTGATTGTATAGTTGCTTTCGGTGATCAATGGTCCTAGGGTTAATGCACGTTCTGACAGTGCGGTCAAGGCCGCAAACAAACCCTCAATTCCGTCGAACACCCCCATGAATGGCTATGATCAGAGGGCCCGGGAATCGTGGAGGCACCATGACCAAGGGGACGCCGACTCCGAACCTCGCGCTGGAGCGCGCGCTGCGGCACCTCGGATGGACGCTCGCGGTGGCGGCGGAACGCGTCAACGAAGCATACGAGGAAATAACCGGGAGTCCTGGTGCCTACGACGCGGAGTCCATTCGGAGACTCCTGAGGGGGAAGGTCACGTGGCCGCACCCTGACTATCGGGCCGCGCTCCGAAGCGTGTTCCGGGTCCGTTCCGACAGTGACATCGGGTTCTACAGCACGCGTCGCCGGACCACGGCGAAGCTGAGGGGGATGAGGGAGAAGGAGGAGGACGTGCGTCGAATAGATTTCCTGCGCGGATTCGCGGTGTTGACCGGGAGCGCGTTGACCGGAGGGAGTCTCGCGGCGACCCTGGATGACGCGGCTCGCGCTACCGCCGCCGCACCACAGGCCATCGGCGAGGAACACATAGCACAGGTCAGGGACGCCACCGCGTTCCTCCGCTCTGGCGACTTCGCGGGGACACCCCTGTCCTTGCAGGCGATGGCGGGGCAGCTGCGCTGGGCGGTTGATCTGTTGGACGCCTCGGCATCCCACCAGGACCGGATCGACCTGCACGCGGAGGTGGGAAGCCTGGCCAAGGTGGTCGGTTGGGCCTACTTCGACCAAGGACACCACCACAGCGCGGACAGGTACTTCCGCATTGGCCTGCACTGCGCGGATGTCGCCGGGAGCTGGTGGCTCAGGTCCGAGGTCCTCACGTGCATGGCCCGGCAAGCCATCTACATCGGGCAGCCCGACGAAGCACTCACCCTGCTGGGCGCGGCACGGGTTCGCGAGGACAGGATCTCGCCCCTGCGCCGCGCCAGCCTGTCGACAGTGCAGGCGCGCGCGTACGGGACGCTCGGAAACGCCGAGGAGTGCCTGCGGTCCGTCAAGCAAGCCGAGGACCATTTCAATCAGCACGACCGAGAATCCGGCGGCAAGGATGATCCACGCCTCGGCGAGTACGCGAAGTTCTACAGCACGGCGCAGCTGCACGGCGACACTGCGGGCGCTCTGGCCAAAATCGCGGCCAAGGGTGCGCACTTCACTGATGCGTGCCGGCGACTGCGGTTCGCGGTCGATCACTACCCAGCCGAATACTTCCGGTCCGCACTGTTCAGCCAATCGAGGCTTGCTACCCTCCTGCTGCGGCACGGCGACCAGGACGAGGCTGCCGCCGTTGGGATGCAGGTGTTGGGTCAGGTGCGAGGTATTCCGTCCCGGCGCCTGCGGGACAAAATCACCGAGATCCGCGCCGTCGCGAAGAGCGCCCATCGACCGGTCGTCGAACTTCGCCAGAAGGCCACCGACGTCCTGCACCGCGCCTGATGGGAGCAAGCATGAACACGGACACCCCCGCGCGCGATGCGGTCGCCGAGCTCGTCGCGGGGGCGGGAGCCGTCGTGTCCCCGGCCGTTGATGCGTTCGTGCGGGCGAGGGCCGAGGATCCGCACTCCGTCGTGCGCACCGTCCTCGCCAGGCTGTCCGGTGGGATGCGCGCGGAGGGGGCGCCAGCCTACGGCCTCGGCTCCGCTCGGCTGACCGTTCTCGACGTCCTGGACCGACAGGTGACCGTGGTGGTCACCGCCGACTAGCGCCGGCCGGTCCTTCCCGAGCGCCCCCATCGAGCCCCCGCGCCCCGGGGCTCCGACCGGTCCTCGCGACCCCCGGATCCTGCCGGAGGTCGCGGGGACCAACCATGCCGTCATTCCTGACCGACGTCGTCGGCGTCCGGCGGGCGGCGGGCGTGATCAGCGGGAGCGGCGAACCTGGGTGAGACTGTCCGGATGAGCCAGGAGCACCGGAGCCCGGCCCAGCGGGCCGGCGACGTCGGACGGAACGCCCAGTCGACCCTGGGCCGGATCCGCGACCGGCACCCAGGGCTCGACCGGTTGATGCGGGCGGGCACCCGGTACTCCGAACACCACGGCGACCACTACGCGGCGGCCATCACCTACTTCAGCGTCCTCGCGTTGGTGCCGCTGCTGATGGTCGCGTTCGCGGTGGCCGGGTTCGTGCTCTTCAACAACCAGCAGCTGTTGGACCAGGCGCGGACGGCGATCACCGAGGCCGCCCCAACCCCGGACCTCAGCTCCACGTTGAACGAGGTCGTCACCCAGGCCATCGACCAGCGCACCGTCGTCGGCATCCTCGGGCTGCTCACCGCCCTCTACTCCGGTCTTGGCTGGATGACGAACCTCCGCAACGCGTTGACCGCGCAGTGGAACCAGAGCTTCGAGCAGCCGCCGTTCGTCACCCGCCTGGTCCGCGACCTGCTCGCGTTGGTCGGCCTCGGGTTGGCCCTGGTCGTCAGCATTGGCCTGACCGTCGTCGGCTCGGCGTTCGCCAGCGAGATCCTCGACCTGCTCGGGGTGGAGCGGACGGCGGCGGCACGGGCTTCGCTGTGGGTGGTGAGCCTGCTGCTCGTCCTCGCCGCGAACTGGTTGGTGTTCACCTGGGTGCTGGCGAAGCTGCCCCGGAAACCCGTCACCCTGCGCTCCGCGATGTGGGGTGGGCTGGTGGCGGCGGTGGGGATCGAGCTGCTCAAGCAGCTCGGCGGCGTCTACCTCCAGTCGGTGGCGCGGTCCCCGGCCGGCGCCGCCTTCGGTTCGGTGCTCGGTCTCCTCGTCCTCATCTACCTCGTGGCGCGGTTCCTGCTGTTCGTCGCGGCCTGGACAGCCTCGGCCACGGAGAACCTGGCGCACACCGACGCCGCCGGCCACCAGCCGCCGGCGCCGCCGGTGTCGACCGAGCTGCCGGTGGCCCTGCGCCGCACCGACGACCGGACCGGCCTGGGAGGGAACCGGCTGGCGGCCGGGATGTTCGGGGTCGGGGTGTTGACCGGTCTCGGGGCCGGCAGGTGGTGGCGACGCCGAGGCTGACGAGACCGACGGGGCTGAGGCTCCCCACACCGGGGTGACGGCCTGACGGGGGCGGCGTGCGGCGTGCTGCCCCCAGCGCTCGGGTGGCTCCTGTCGCGTCTGCCGGCGGAGACGGGGCGAACGCGGACGGCGGCAGGGCCGGCGCGACGTCGCTCCGCCGGCGGTGGTGCCCGGCGTCAGCCCTGTTGCGGGGGGTTCTGGTTCGGGGGCGGCCACAGCCAGTCCTCGGTGGCCTTCGCGGCCTCCTCCCGCTGCTTGGCGGCCCGGCGGGCGGCGGCCTTCCGGCGCGCCGCGCGGTCCCGCAACGTCAGCACGGTGAAGAACAGCACCACGACGCCGGCGAGGATGGTCAGGGGAAGCCCGAAGCTGCCGAACATCGAGGTGTCCCCGGCCCGGTCGGCCAGCCTGGGCTGGTCCTGTGCCGTGACCGGCTCGTCGGCGTCCCCACCGGCTGCGGAGGCGTCGCCGCTCTCGCCGGCCTCGGCCGCGTCATCGGACTCGGGCGGCGAGGTGTCCAGGGTGCCCACCCCGGACTCCGCCGGCAGGGCGAAACCGTAGTCGAGCAGCGATGCCGCCTGCTGCCACAACGGGGTGACGGGTTCCCCCCGCAGCAGCACCACGCCGAGGCGACGTCCGTCGCGTTCGGCCGCCCCGGCGAAGGTGTAGCGGGCGTCGTCGGTGAAGCTGTCGCGGCCTCCCAGCGCCCCCGGGTAGTTGGCCAGCAGGTCGCTGTCGTTGACCAGCGGCCCGAGCGTCCCGCCCGGCAGCGGCAGCTCGGGGCTGCTGAACGCGCTCAGGTAGTCCTCGTTGCCCAGGGCCTCGCGCAGGAACAGCGTCACGTCGTAGGCCGACGTGCTGATGCCGGGGGCCTCCAGGCCGGAGGGGGTGGTGGCCCTGGTGTCCAGGGCGCCCAGCTCCTCGGCGACCGCGTTCATCCGGTCCAGGGTGGCGGGGATCCCCCCGAGCTGGCGGGCCAACGCGTTGGCGGCGTCGTTCCCGGAGGCCATCACCAGGCCGTTGACCACCTGGCGGGTGGTGTACTCGGTGTTGGCGGCGATGCCCATCGCCGCGCCACCCTGAGCCACGTCCTCGGGGGTCCCGACGACGATGTCCTCCATGCCGAGGTCCCGAAGCGCGACCAACGCGGTCAGGATCTTCATCGTCGCCGCGGGCCGGTGCCGGCCGTGCGGGTCCCGGGCCGCCAGCACCTCGCCGGAGCCCAGGTCGGCGACCACCCAGGACGCCGCCGTCACGTCGGCGGGGGCCGGGGGAGCGCCCTCGGGCAGCACCTCGCCGCACTCGCCGAGCCGTTCACCGCCGACCGGTTCGTCCGGAACGGCCAGGGGTGGGGGAGGACCCTCCCCCGGCGCGAGACCCTCGGTGTCACTCGGCGCGGCGGGTGGGCTCTCCCGCACCGGGCACTCGGTCCCGTTCTGGTCCTGGGTGAGAGCCGCGGGTTGCCACGACGGGGATGCCACCGCGGTGCCTGTCACCAGTCCGAGTGGGGCCAGCAGAGCGGCACCCACGCCGATGGACAGAGCCGCGGCGAAGCGACGACGAGCCGGCATAGACACGCTTCTCAGGCTAGCCACCCCACTCTGCGTGATCGCACCGGCCACCGGAGCTGTCAAGGTTTCAATCGCCTTCGCTGGCATGGGGGAACGTCCTCGGCGTTCGGGGACGGCAGCCCGGGGCCTGCCACCACCACGGGTTGGGCGGCCGACGCGACGGCACGTCGGCGGCACGGGAAGGGGGAGGGGAGCGACGGAGACGAGCGGGAAGGCGGGAACGGGCCGCGCCCCGAGCCGGGCGGCGGGGGCGGGGCGGTCACCGGGATCGCCGAGGGCGTTCGGCGGTGGGAGGAGCGCCGGGACCGAGGACGGCCGCCGGCGCGACCCCGTCCGGGCCGGCGGAGGCCGGCCCGGACGCGGGTAAGGAGGGGGTCAGACCCTGCGGAAGAGCAGGGCCCGCTTGACCTCCTGGATCGCCTGCGTGACCTGGATGCCTCGCGGGCAGGCGTCCGTGCAGTTGAACGTCGTGCGGCACCGCCACACGCCCTCGTTGTCGTTGAGGATGTCCAGCCGCTCCTCGGCGCCCTCGTCCCGGCTGTCGAAGATGAACCGGTGTGCGTTGACGATCGCCGCCGGGCCGAAGTAGGAACCCTCGGTCCAGAACACCGGGCAGGACGTCGTGCACGCGGCGCACAGGATGCACTTGGTGGTGTCGTCGAACCGGGCGCGGTCCGCCGAGGACTGGAGGCGCTCCCGCGTCGGCTCGTTGCCGGTGGTGACCAGGTAGGGCTTCACCGCCCGGTAGGCCTCGAAGAACGGCTCCATGTCGACGATCAGGTCCTTCTCCACGGGAAGGCCCTTGATCGGCTCGATGCTGATGGTGGTGTGCTTCCCGCCGCCCGCCAGCAGGTCCTTGATCAGCACCTTGCAGGCGAGCCGGTTGATGCCGTTGATCCGCATCGCGTCGGACCCGCAGATGCCGTGGGCGCAGGAACGGCGGAACGCCAGCGTGCCGTCCAGGTACCACTTGACGTGGTGCAGCAGGTTCAGCACGCGGTCGGTCGGCAGGGCCGGTACGTCGAAGGACTCCCAGTAGGGCTCGTCCGCGTCGCCCTCCGGGTTGTACCGGCGGATCTTCACGGTGACGACGACGGAGCCCTCCGGGGCGGGGGGCGGCGCGGCCGGGTCGTTCCGCGAGTCGTCGGTGCCCGGCTTCTCTGTGGTGGGTGCGGACATCAGTACTTGCGCTCCATCGGCTGGTAGCGGGTGATCACAACCGGCTTGTAGTCGAGCCGGATGTCGGCGGTCAGACCACCGAAGCCCGTCTTCTTCGTGGTGTCGTCGTCCGAGATCTGCTTGTACGCCATGGTGTGCCGCAGGAAGTTGACGTCGTCCCGGGTCGTGTAGTCCTCGCGGGCGTGGCCGCCCCTGGACTCCTTCCGGTTGATCGCGCCCAGCACCAGCACCTCGGCGAGCTCCAGCAGGAAGCCGAGTTCGACGGCCTCCAGCAGGTCGGTGTTGTACCGCTTGCCGTGGTCCTGGATGGCCACCCGGTCGAAGCGTTCCTTGAGCGCCTGCACGTCGTGCAGCGCCTGCTTCAGGGTGTCCTCGGTGCGGTAGACGGAGGCGTTGGCGTCCATCGTCTGCTGGAGCTCGGTGCGGATGTTCGCCACCCGCTCGCCGCCGGTGGAGGCGTTCAGCTTGTCCACCATCGCCACCACCGGGACCTCCGGGGCCTCGGGCAGGTCGACGAAGTCGTGCGCCTTCGCGTACTCGGCCGCGGCGATCCCGGCCCGCCGGCCGAAGACGTTGATGTCCAACAGCGAGTTGGTGCCCAGCCGGTTGGCGCCGTGCACCGACACGCAGGCGCACTCGCCGGCGGCGTACAGGCCCGGGACCACGTTCTCGGCGTCCCGCAGCACCTCACCCTTGATGTTGGTGGGGATGCCGCCCATGGCGTAGTGGGCGGTCGGGTACACCGGGACCGGCTCCTCCACCGGGTCGATGCCCAGGTAGGTGCGGGAGAACTCGGTGATGTCCGGCAGCTTCGCGTCCAGCACCTCCGCCCCGAGGTGGGTGAGGTCCAGCAGCACGTAGTCCTTGTGCGGCCCGCAGCCCCGGCCCTCGCGGACCTCGGTGGCCATCGCCCTGGCCACCATGTCCCTGGGCGCGAGGTCCTTGATGGTGGGCGCGTACCGCTCCATGAAGCGTTCACCGGAGTCGTTCCGCAGGATGCCGCCCTCGCCCCTGGCGCCCTCGGTCAGGAGGATGCCCAGGCCGGCCAGGCCGGTCGGGTGGAACTGGTAGAACTCCATGTCCTCCAGCGGCAGGCCCTTGCGGAAGACGATGGCCATGCCATCACCCGTGAGGGTGTGGGCGTTCGAGGTGGTCTTGAAGACCT
The DNA here is from genome assembly GCF_049311605.1 of Actinoalloteichus caeruleus. Classification (NCBI taxonomy): domain Bacteria; kingdom Bacillati; phylum Actinomycetota; class Actinomycetes; order Pseudonocardiales; family Pseudonocardiaceae; genus Actinoalloteichus; species Actinoalloteichus caeruleus. The sequence goes on along the minus strand of NZ_CP186005.1, from coordinate 5,503,789 downwards.
TGCCGAAGCCGCCGGTGGCGAAGACGACGGCCTTCGCCTGGAACACGTGGATCTCGCCGGTGGCCAGCTCCAGCGCGACGGCGCCAGTGCAGACGGGGCCGTCGGCGGTCTCGGTGAGGCAGATGTCCAGCACGTAGAACTCGTTGAAGAACTCCACCTCGTGCTTGATGCAGTTCTGGTAGAGCGTCTGGAGGATCATGTGGCCGGTGCGGTCGGCCGCGTAGCAGGCCCGGCGCACCGCGGCCTCACCGTGGTTGCGGGTGTGGCCACCGAACCGGCGCTGGTCGATCTTGCCCTCGGGGGTGCGGTTGAACGGCAGCCCCATCTTCTCCAGGTCGAGGACCGCGTCGATGGCCTCCTTGGCCATGATCTCGGCGGCGTCCTGGTCGACGAGGTAGTCACCACCCTTGACGGTGTCGAAGGTGTGCCATTCCCAGTTGTCTTCCTCGACGTTGGCCAGCGCGGCGCACATCCCGCCCTGGGCGGCGCCGGTGTGGGACCGAGTGGGATAGAGCTTGGTGAGCACCGCGGTACGCGCCTGCTGACCGGACTCGATCGCCGCTCGCATCCCGGCGCCGCCGGCGCCGACGATCACCACGTCGTACTTGTGGAACTGCATGAGCGTCTCTCCGTCTTCACTGCGCCGACCCCGGGTGGTCGCCCACCCGGGGTCGCCCGCACTTCTCGCGTCGGACGGCGCCTACCGCGTCGCCGTCGGGGGACCCGGGGGACCGGCGTCAGTTACCGATGTTGGGGTCGAAGGTGAACAGCACGAAGGTCCCGACGGCGATCGTGACGATCATCGAGACGTAGAGCAGCATCTTCAACCAGAAGCGGGTCTGGTCCTTGCGCGCGTAGTCGTTGATGACGGTGCGCAGGCCGTTGCCGCCGTGGAGACCGGCCAGCCACAGCATGGTCAGGTCCCAGAACTGCCAGAACGGCGAGGCCCACCGACCGGCGACGAACGCGAAGTTGATGCGCTGCACGCCGTCGTCCAGGAACAGCATGATGAGCAGGTGGCCCAGCACCAGGAAGACCAGCAGCAGGCCGGACAGGCGCATGAACAACCAGCTGTACAGCTCGAAGTTGCTGCGCCGCGCCGCCGGGCGCTGCGGGGAACGGGGCTTGTCCACCGAGAAGGGGGCGTCGGTCACGGACATGGTCAGCTACCCCCGAACAGGTCAGCGAAGCCCTTGACGAGCAGGTAGTAGGAGCCGGGGATCATCACGACCAGCCAGATCGCGAGGATCGTCCACAGCATCGGCTTCTGGTACTTGGTGCCCTTCGACCAGAAGTCCACGAGCATCACCCGGATGCCGTTCAGGGCGTGGTAGAGCACGGCACCGACGAGGCCCAGCTCGAAGAGCACCATCACCGGGTGCTTGTAGGTCTCGATCACGACGTCGTACGCGTTCGGCGAGACCCGCACCAGTGCGGTGTCCAGCACGTGGACGAACAGGAAGAAGAAGACGAGCACACCGGTGATCCGGTGGGCTACCCACGACCACATCCCCGGGTCGCCCCGGTACAGGGTGCCGCCAAGCCGGGCGTTCCCCGCCCGGTCCGCGGCACCAGCCGAGTGGGCGGTGGTGCTGGCCATGATCGACGGCCTCCAACATCGCTGGTGGGAAGGGACTCGTAACGTCGCGGGAAACTCGCCTCGAGCATCACGAAGCCTTGACTCGCCGGATGTTAGTCCTGGGCAATCACTCCGGCACAGCCGACGGTGCCTGGTTGTGACTGACCGAACATGCCGTGGTGCGCGGGTGGGCGGTGGCCAACCGGCCGGTGGTGGTGATCTGGGGGTCGCCTCACCTCGGCGAACCGGCGTGGCGGGAACCCGAGGGTGGTCGCGGTGCGTGAGGGGTCCTGGTTGTCAACCGCGAACCGTGTGTCTCCCGCGATGCGGACCCAACGATTCGGTTAAGGGCCCGTGAACGGCTACCGACCATGCGCTACCGACAGGTACGGTTCGGCGTCCGCAGAGACCTCTGTGCTGCTCAGCATGACTGAGTTGGAAGGAGTGCAACCATGCGTCGACCGCGTGGTGCCGCGCTGGCAATCGCCCTGACCGGGGTGTTGGCGGTGGTCGGGTGTGCCAAGGACGGCGGCGGCACGTCGACGTCCGGTGAGGGCGGCGGTGGCGAGGGCGCCGCCGGCTGCCAGCTGGCCGACCCGCCCCCCGTCCCGGACGAGGTCGAGGTCAGCACACCGGAGACGGCCGACGTCGACGGCAGCGAGCTGCGCGTCGGTCTGGCCTACGACATCGGTGGCCGGGGTGACGCCTCGTTCAACGACGCCGCCGCCGCCGGTCTCGACCGGGCCGAGGAGGAGTTCGGCCTTGGCGACGTCCGCGAGCTGACGGCCGAGGCCAACGAGTCCGAGGACGCCAAGGTGTCCCGCCTGCGCCAGCTGGCCGACGAGGGCTTCAGCCCGATCATCGGGGTCGGCTTCGCCTACGCCGACGCCTTCGAGACCGTCGCCGCCGACTACCCCGACACCGACTTCGCGCTGGTCGACGCGGCCGTGGAGGGTGCGGACAACATCACCCCGCTGCTGTTCGCCGAGCACGAGGGCTCCTTCCTCGCCGGCGTGGCCGCCGCCTACAAGACGGACAACTGCCACATCGGCTTCGTCGGGGGCGTGGAGACGCCGCTGATCCAGAAGTTCGAGGCCGGCTTCCTCGAGGGTGCCCGGGCGGCCGCCCCGGACATCCAGATCGAGAACACCTACCTGACCCCGGCCGGTGACATCACGGGCTTCCAGGACCCGGCCAAGGGCAACGAGGCGACCCGCGCGCAGCTCGACGCCGGTGCCGACGTCGTGTACCACGCCGCCGGTGCCTCCGGGAAGGGCGTGTTCGAGGCCGCCAAGGCGGGTGACGCGCTCGCGATCGGCGTCGACTCCGACCAGTACAACCAGGAGACGGTGGCGGAGTCGAGGGACGTCATCATCACCTCGATGCTCAAGCGCGTCGACGTGGCGGTGTTCAACTACCTCGCCGCGGTCGCGGAGGAGGACCTCGCGGACTTCCCCGAGGTCTTCGACCTGAGCGTCGACGGCGTGGACTACTCCACCTCGGGGGGGATGGTCGACGACATCGCCGACGTCCTCGACGGTTACAAGGCCCAGATCATCGAGGGTGAGATCGAGGTCCCGTCCTCGCCGACCGGCTGAGCCGGTCCACCACCCGCCGCTCCCAGGCAACGCACCGGGCACCTCGCGACCAGCGCGGGGTGCCCGGTGTCGGATCCGGGCAAGGGGCACCCACGACGGGCGGGCGCGTGTCCCGCACACTCGAAGGGCGGCGCGGCCACCCACGCCCGCCGCCACGGTCGTCGGCCGGTCGAGACGCGGCCGAGAGCCACACACGACAAGGAAGGGCGGGATGACCAGTCCTGTTCCCGAGGAAGGCACCGGTCACGACGCCGGGGTGCCCTCCGACACAGCCGCCGTGCCCGCGGTGAGGCTGTCCGGGATCACCAAGCGGTTCCCCGGCGTCGTCGCCAACTCGGACGTGCACCTGGGGGTGCGGGCCGGCGAGGTGCACGCGCTCTGCGGGGAGAACGGCGCCGGCAAGTCGACCCTGATGAAGATCCTCTACGGCATGCAGCAACCGGACGAGGGCACGATCGAGGTCGAGGGGCGGGAGGTGGTCTTCCGCTCGCCGGCCGACGCGATCGACGCGGGCGTGGGCATGGTGCACCAGCACTTCATGCTGGCCGACAACCTCACGGTCCTGGAGAACGTGCTCCTGGGCGCGGAGAAGCTGCACGGCATCGGCCGGCGGGCCAGGGCGAGGGTGTCGGAACTGGCCAGGCGGGCCGGCCTCACCGTCGACCTCTCCCTGCTCGTCGAGGAGCTCGGGGTCGCCGACCGGCAGCGCGTCGAGATCCTCAAGGTGCTCTACCGGGGTGCCCGCATCGTCATCCTCGACGAGCCGACGGCCGTGCTGGTCCCGCAGGAGGTCGACGAGCTGTTCGCGACCCTGCGCGAGATGCGGGCCGACGGTTACACCTTCCTCTTCATCTCCCACAAGCTGGACGAGGTGCGGGCGATCGCCGACGCCGTCACCGTGATCCGGCGGGGCACCACGGTCGGCACCGCCGACCCGAGGACGGTCACCTCGCGGCAGCTCGCCGAGATGATGGTGGGCAGCGAGCTCCCCAGCCCGGAGACGCGCGTGTCCTCGGTCACCGACGTCGAGGTGCTGCGCGTCGAGGGCCTGACCCTGCGGAGCGAGGGCAGCGAGCGGCCCCTGCTCGACTCGATCGACCTCACCGTCCGGGCGGGGGAGATCGTGGGCATCGCCGGGGTCGAGGGCAACGGCCAGGTCGAACTCGTCGAGGCCGTCATGGGGATGCGCCGGGCCCACGCCGGCACCGTCCGGTTGTCGGGGGTCGACCTCACCAGCAAGGGCACGATGGCCCGGCGTGAGGCGGGCATCGGGTACGTCCCGGAGGACCGCACCCGGCACGGCCTGCTCCTCGACGAACCGCTGTGGTCCAACCGCATCCTCGGCTTCCAGAGCCGCCGCCCGGTCTCCAGCGGCGCGTGGCTCAGCATCGAGGGAGCCAGGACGGACACCACCCGCATCGTCGAACAGTTCGACGTCCGCACCCCGGGCATCGACGTGGCCGCCGGGGCGCTCTCCGGCGGGAACCAGCAGAAGCTGATCGTCGGACGGGAACTGTCCGGCGACCCCGTCCTGCTCATCGCCTCCCACCCCACCCGAGGGGTGGACGTCGGCGCGCAGGCGGGCATCTGGGAACACATCAAGACCGCGAGGGCCAACGGTCTCGCGGTGCTGCTCGTCTCCGCTGACCTCGACGAGCTGATCGGGCTGTCGGACACGATCAAGGTCATCTACGGCGGGCGGCTGGTCGCGGACGCCGACCCCCGGTCCGTCACCCCGGAGGACCTGGGCGCGGCCATGACCGGCGCCGGGGAGGTCGGCTCCGAGGACGCGGCGGACCGCGCCGGGAGCCCGGCGGCCGACCAGCCAACCTCCGGCACCGACGACGGCGGCACCGACGACGGGGGCACCGACGACGGCGGGACCGACCGGTCGACACGAGGCGGGGATCGGTGATGGGGTCGATACGAGCGAAACTGCTGCCGCCGGCACTGGCGATCGCCTTCGCCGTGCTGCTGTGCGCGGTGACCCTGCTGTTCTCCGGGAGCAGCCCGCTGGAGGCGCTGGGCGCCATGGTGGGCAGCCTCGGCCGGGGCACGACCGCCGTGGACGTGGTCAACACCGCCACCTCGTACTACATCGTCGCCCTCGCGGCGGCCCTCGGGTTCCAGATGAACCTGCTGAACATCGGCATCGAGGGCCAGTACCGGCTCGCGGCCTGCGTCGCCGCGATCGTGGGTGGCGCGGTCACGCTGCCCTTCGGGCTGGGCGTGGTCGTCACCATGCTCGCGGCCGCCGCCACCGGAGCCGCGTGGGTGGGCATCGCCGCGTTGCTCAAGGTGTACCGGGGTGTGTCCGAGGTGATCTCCACGATCATGCTGAACGCGCTGTCGTTCGGCGTGATCGCCTACCTGATCAGCTCGGACATGTTCGGCGAGCTGCGCGGGAACAACATCGGCACGCCCTACCTGCCCGAATCCAGCCGCGTCCCCGGCTTCTCCTTCGGCTCGTCGGGGACCGTGTTCGGCATGGTGCTGGTGGCCGCCGCCCTCGGCGTCGGGTACTGGGTGTTGATGAACCGGACCAGGTTCGGCTTCGAGCTGCGCGCCTCCGGGAAGTCGCCGACGGCGGCGGCCGCGGGCGGCGTGAACGCCAAGAAGATGATCCTGGTGACCCTGCTGATCTCCGGTGCGGTCGCCGGCCTCGCCGGGCTGCCCGAACTGCTCGGCCGGGACCACACCTTCAGCCTGAACTTCCCCGCCGGCTACGGGTTCACCGGGTTGGCGGTGGCGCTGCTCGGGCGGAACAACCCCGTCGGCATCGCCTTCGGCGCGCTGCTGTGGGCCTTCCTGGACAAGAGCAGGCTCGCCCTCGACAACGTGGGCGTGCCCAGCGAGATCGTGACCATCATGCAGGGCTCGATCGTCCTGTCGGTCGTCGTGGCGTACGAGCTGGTCCGCCGCGTCGAGCTGCGGGCCGAGCAGCGGCGGGTCGGCGGGCAGAACCCGCCCGGCTCCGGTGAGCCGCGGCCCGTGTCGGCAGGAGGTGCCGTATGACCCTCGGCGCTACGTCACAGGACCCGAACACCTCGGCGGGACCGGTGACCGAGAAGGCACCGCGGTCCCGGCGTCGCATCCCCGGTTGGCTCATGGGAGCCCTCTGGGTCGCGGTGGTCATGGTCCTGCTCTCGACCACGTCCTTCCTCACCGGGCTCCCGCAGCTCACCTCGTCCAGCACCATCGAGTCGGCGGCGCGGTTCGCGCTGCCGATCCTGCTGGCCGCCCTGGGCGGGCTGTGGGCGGAACGGGCCGGCATCATCAACATCGGCCTCGAAGGCATGATGATCTTCGGGACCTGGGGTGCGGCCTTCGCCGGCTACTACTGGGGCCCGTGGGCCGGCCTGTTGGCCGCCGCCCTGTTCGGCGCGGTCGGCGGCCTGCTGCACGCCGTGGCCACCGTCACCTTCGGGGTGAACCACATCGTCTCCGGTGTGGCGATCAACCTGTTGGGCCTCGGCGTCACCAAGTACCTGTCGAGCCTGATCTTCTACCCGCTGTCCGGGAACCCGCGCGAGTCGCCGCCGGTGCCGAAGTTCGACACCTACTCGGCGCAGCCGCTGGCCGGGTGGCTGGGCGAGTTGGAGGCGATGCAGCGGGTCGGGATCTCCGACGTGGCCGGCATCCTGCGCGGCCTCGTGATCGGCGTCTCCCCGCTGGCCATGATCGGCATCCTGCTGGTGCCGGTGAGCTACCTGGTGCTGTGGCGGAGCCGGTTCGGGCTCCGGCTGCGATCCTGCGGTGAGAACCCGAAGGCCGCCGAGTCGCTCGGCGTCAACGTGTACCTGTACAAGTACTCGGCCGTGATCATGTCCGGCGCGCTGGCCGGCATCGGTGGCGCCGCCCTGGTCCTCAACCCGGGGCAGCCCGGCTACTCGGAGAACCAGGTGAACGGCCGGGGCTACATCGGCCTCGCGGCGATGATCTTCGGCAACTGGCGGCCGGGTGGTCTGCTCGGTGGTTCCGCGCTGTTCGGCTACGCCGACGGCCTCCGGCTGCGGCAGGGCGAAACGACCGTGCACGCCCTGCTGTACGGAGCGGCGCTGCTGGTGCTGGTCCTCGCCGTCGTGCACCTCGTGCGGGGCCGTTGGACGAACGGGGCCACCGCCCTCGGGGGAGCGGTCGCGCTCTACGCGGTGTACTGGTTCACCGACGGCATCCCCCGGGAGCTGTTGGCCTACGCGCCGCACCTGGTGACGCTGGTGGTGCTCGCCGTCGCCGCCCAGAAACTGCGGGGACCGGCGGCCAACGGGCTCCAGTACAGCCGGGAGACCGGTGGTCGCCGGAAACGGGGAGGGAAGGAACCCGGGGCCCTGGTGGGCGCCGGCGGGCCCGGGGCGCCGCCACCACCCCCCGGTGGTCGGGCGGGACCCGACGAGGCGGAACCCCCAGGCCGGGGTGGGGCCGCGCCGCCAACGGGCGGTTGATCCGGTCGCTCCCGCACGACGCGGGAGCGAGGACCGGAGCGGACGAGGACACGCGCTGATCGTGGGAAGAGGAGCCAACGAGATGACGACGGCGACGGCCGGGACCGAGGTCGACTGGGACGCCCTGCGCGAGGCCGCGGTCCGGGCCGCCCAGACCGCCTACTGCCCCTACTCGGGACTCCAGGTGGGGGCGGCGGCGGTCTGCTCGGACGGGCGGGTGGTCACCGGGTGCAACGTCGAGAACGCCTCCTACGGGGTCGGTCTCTGCGCCGAGTGCACCATGGCCGGTCAGCTCCAGCTCACCGGTGGTGGCCGGTTCGTCGCCGTCGCCTGCCGCTCCGGAGCCGGTGAGCTGCTCATGCCCTGCGGTCGTTGCCGCCAGGTGCTCTACGAACTCGGTGGACCCGAGTGCCTGGTGGACACCCCGGACGGGGTGCTGCCGATGACGCGGGTGCTGCCGGCGGCCTTCGGGCCGGCGGACCTGCCCGCCTGACGCGCCGCGCCGGAACGAACGGTGAGCCAGAGCGAGGAGACGAGATGACCTCAGCGTTGAGCGCCGTGGACGTGATCCGCGTGAAGCGGGACGGCGGCGAACTGACCGACGAGCAGATCGACTGGGTGGTCGACGCCTACAACGCGGGTGCCGTCGCCGAGGAACAGATGGCGGCTCTCGCGATGGCGATCCTGCTGAACGGGATGACGGCCCGGGAGACCGGTCGCTGGACGCGGGCGATCGTGCGCTCGGGGGAGCGGCTGGACCTGACCGAGGTCGACCGGCCGACCGTCGACAAGCACTCCACGGGGGGTGTGGGTGACAAGATCACCCTGCCGCTGGCCCCGCTGGTGGCGACCTGCGGGGCGGCCGTCCCCCAGCTCTCCGGCCGCGGCCTCGGCCACACCGGAGGCACCCTGGACAAGCTGGAGTCCATCCCCGGGTGGCGGGCGCGTCTCACCACCGCCGAGATCGTCGCGCAGCTGAACTCCGTCGGCGCGGTCGTCTGCGCGCCCACCGAGGGGCTGGCGCCAGCCGACCGCAAGCTGTACGCGCTGCGCGACGTCACCGGGACCGTCGAGTCCATCCCCCTGATCGCCGGGTCGATCATGGGGAAGAAGGTCGCGGAGGGCGCGGACGGCCTCGTGCTCGACGTCAAGGTCGGCTCCGGCGCCTTCATGAAGAACGAGGACAGGGCGAGGGAGCTCGCCGCCACCCTGGTGTCCATCGGTGAGAGCCACGGCATGGCGGTGAGCGCCCTGCTGACCGACATGTCCACCCCGCTGGGGGCCACCGTGGGCAACGCCCTGGAGGTCGCCGAGGCGGTGGACGTGCTGCGCGGTGGTGGCCCCGCCGACGTCGTCGAGCTGACGGTGGCACTGGCCACCGAGATGCTGCGGCTGGCCGGCATCGACCCCACCGGTGCCACCGATCCCGCCGCCGTGCTCTCCTCCGGCGCCGCCTACGAGACGTGGTGCCGGATGATCCGCGCGCAGGGAGGGGACCCGGAGGCCCCCCTGCCGACCGCCGCGCACACCCGGACCGTCACGGCCGCGGAGGACGGTGTCCTGACGGCCGTGGACGCCTACCAGGTCGGGATGGCCGCCTGGCGGCTCGGCGCCGGCCGGGCCAGGAAGGAGGACGCCGTGCGGTTCGGTGCCGGTGTCCGCCTGTTGGCCAGGCCAGGCGACCGCGTCCGCCGGGGCGACCCGCTGTTCGAGCTGAGCACCGACACCCCGGAGGCGTTCCCCGGTGCGGTGGCCGAGCTGGCCAGCGCGGTGCGCACCGGGGAGACGGCGGTCGAGGCGCACCCCCTTGTGCTGGATGTGGTGCGCGGAGGATGAGTCCGCTCCAGCGGCCGCCTCGCCCCGCCGCCCCCGGGTGGCCCTCCCGGGTCAGCCCTGGTCTCGGCTGACCCGGCCCCGGTCGCGCTCGGCGCTGAGCCGGCGCAACAGGACCTCGAAGGGGCCTCGTCGTCCGGCCCTGCGCAGCAGGTCGGCGACGAGGAGCCCGAGCACCCACACCCCGAGCCCGACCAGCACGGACGTCGCGACGTCGATGTGCTGCCCGAGGTTGAACGTGGTCGGGTTGAACAGGGCGAACCAGACGACGGACTGGAGCAGGTAACAGGTCATGGACCGTTCGCCCGAGGCCCGGAGCGCGGTGACGAGCGGTCCGCCTCGGTCACCGAGGCGGACGGCGAGCAGGGCGATCAGCGCCGCGTAACCCAGTCCACCCGCGACGCCGGCCGTCGAGTGCAGCGCGAAGGCGGCGGTGGACACGAGGGTGGAGGTGTCGGTCCACAGCAGCGAGTGGATCAGCGCCAGGGGAAGGCCGCCGACGACGGCGATGGTGATACCGCCGATGGCCGTGGCCCGCAGCAGGCCGAGGGAGCGCTCCGGGTGTTCCAGCAGCTGTCGGCGGGCCGCCCAGATCCCCACGAGGAACGGGGACAGCGACGTCACCGCGAAGAGCAGCGTGCTGACGGGCCAGCTCGCGAGCCGGATCGCCGCGTCGGTCAACGGGTCCACCGTCTCCATGGCGGCCGCACCGGAACCGGTGGCGGCCATCGCCCCGACGAAGGCCACCGAGTAGAGCGTGGAGCACACCACCAGGCACACGCCGGCCAGACGGATCAGCGCACGGTCACTCCACCGCAGGGCGCCGACGAAGACGAGGGCGAGCAGGCCGTAGGTGGCGAGGATGTCGCCGGGGAACAGCAGGACCGCGTGGAACAGCCCGAACAGGACCATCCACCACCCCCGGCGCCGGAGGAACCGGCGGACCCTCGGCCAGTCCCACCCGCTCACCGCCCGGTTGGCCGCGACGCGGGCGAGCCCGTAGCCGAAGAGCGCCGCGAACATCGGGTAGCCACGGCTGTCGGCGAACAGGGTGAGGACGGCGGCGGCGATCCGGTCGAGGACGTCCCCGTGCGTCGGGTATCCGCCGGCGAAGTGGCTGTCCCCGCCGACCAGCATGTGAGCGTGGACCAACGCGATCACGGCCAGCATCACGCCTCGGGCGAGGTCGGGCGCGAGGGACCTCGCGTGCGGCGTGTTCGCCGAGGGTGGGGACCCGGACGAACGACCTGAGGTGGCGGGAACGGGCACGACGGACTCCCCGGTGGTCGTGAAGGATGTCGGGCGGAGCCGGATGCCGGCCCCGGGAAGATACGGAAGCGTATCTAAAAATCACCTTAGGGTACGGTCGCGTATCCAAGCAAGGAGGGGTGCCGTGGGGGACCAGGTGGACCGGGAGGGGACGGCGCGAACCCGCCGGCGGGGCGCGGCCCTCGTCGCCGCGATCCACGCGGCCGCGTTGGCGGAACTCACCGAGGTCGGGCTCGGTCGCATGAGCATGGAGGGAGTGGCCCGCCGCGCCGGTGCCGCGAAGACCTCGCTCTACCGGCGCTGGAACTCCCCGCACGAGCTGCTGCTGGACGCCATCCAGGTCACCTACCCGCAGGAGGAGGTGTCACCGGCCACGAACGACCTCCGAGGCGACCTCATCCGCGCGCTGCGCCAGCTGCGGGAGTGGATGAACACCGACCAGGCCCAGGCGGTGTCCGCGATCATGATCGAACGGGACCGGTACCCCGACCTCGTCGCGGCCCTGTTCGACCGGGTCTTCGACCCCGCCGGCGGCCGGGTGACCCGGGTCGTGCTGCGGCACTACGCCGACCGAGGAGCCATCGACGCCGAGCGCCTGACCCCGGTCGTGACCGACATCGGGGAGGCCCTGGTGTTCAAGTTCGCCAGCGACACCGGGCGGTTTCCCACCGACGAGCAGCTGGCCGACATCGTCGACCAGGCCATCCTGCCGGCCGTCGGGATCACATCCGGCTGGTCCGGGGAGGAGACCCGACCGCCTCACGCCTCCGAGACCGGGCCTCGCTGATCGACGCCGCTCCGGAGTTCCGCCTCCGGAGCGAGAACGCGCCTGGGTCGGGCACCCACTGGCACCCCGGCACCCACGGGCACCGGGGAGGGCAGCGCCGCGCGCTCAACGCCCGTGGTCCTCCCCGAGCACGGGCGGTGCGACAGCCCTGCCGTCCCCGAAGAGGTCGTCGGTCTCCTGGAGGTAGGACGGCCGCGAGTGCTCCTGGTCCTCCGCGCGCTGTCCGCCCCGGCCCGCACCGCCACCACCCACCGGACCACCGGTGCCCCCACCGGGTCCTCCCGCCCCGGGGCGGCCACCGCCCGTCCCGCCGGTCACTCCTCCCACCGCGGAACCACCACCGGGGCCGACACCACCGCCGGGCGGGCCGAACCCGCCAGCGGGCCCCGAGCCGCCGGTGGTCCCGAACCCTCCGGCAGGTCCGAACCCTCCGACCGGTCCGCTGCCGGGCGGGACGTTCGGCCCGGGTGGCACACCGCCACCGGGCGAACCGCCCGCCCGGACCCAGTCCGACGTCACCAGCGGCGGCGACAGGACGGGAGGGCTGGGCGGTGATCCGAGGTTGTCAGGCACACCGGTCGGAACCGGTGGGGACGGGGGCACGGGGAAGCCGTTCCCGTTTCGCCAACCGCCGCTACCCCCTTCTCCGCCGCCGATGCCACCACCACCGGCGGTCCGGCCGTCTTCGCTCACGCCACGCCAGTCGGCGCCCCTGTGCTGGTGGTCGCCAGCACCGTGCGGGCTCCTCACCGGGGCCGACGGCACCGGCGGAGGTGGGTACCGGTCCTGGCGGACCGGTACTCGGTGCGAGTCCGCCGTTCCCGTGGCCTCCCGGGCCTCCGTCGCCCCGTTGCCGAACTCGGGTGGGGGAACGAACGAGGGCATCGAGGCGTCGACCTCGCGCAGGGCCGACTCCAACTCGACACTGACATCGACGGCCCGTGCATGTGCCTCGGTGGAGGCCGCGTGGGCGGCGCGGGCCTCCTCGCCCATCCTGAGCGCCTCCAGCGGGCTGAAGGCAGCGACGACCTCACGCAGGAAACCTGGCTCGTCGTACTCCACGGGATCCGGCATCGCGTCCCGAGCCCGCACCGCGATCTCGCTCTGCGCTCGCACCGAGTCACCGATGCGGCTCATGGCCTCGCTGGTCCTCCCCGACCATTGCCCGAGCGAGTCGAGGACGGCACGGGCGGAGTCGGCGGCCTCGCCCTCCCACACGATGTCGCGGGTGGCCGACATCGCCCGCAGTACGTCGCGGACCTCCTTCATGGCGGAGCGCATCTCGTACCAGCCCTCGGCGATGTCCGCACAACCGGCTGGATCGTTGTTCTCGCGCACCCAGCGGCGCAGGGTGGCGTGGTCCACGGCCGCGTAGTTGTGGGGACAGCCGAAGGTGGGGGCGCGGGAGGGGGAACGCTCGGTGAGTCCCCCGTGGTCAGGGATCACGCCGACAGGGTGGCCGCGACGCTCTCGGCCAGTGGGTCGATGACATCGCAGGCGGCGGTGCTGGTCTCGCTCTCCGCGCCCAGGGACACGTAGCCCGCGGAGTCCGAGGAAAGGATGACCTGGCACCAGATGTCGTCCGTGATCCGGTACCCGCGCAGCCCCCCCACCGAGATGTCGACGACCGTGTACTGGTCGAGGTTCAGGCTCTCGGCAGCCTCCCCGACGGCCACGTCGACGATCACCCCCGGATCGCCGCGCTCGGCGGCCAGGAAGTCGCAGGAGTTCAGGACGCTGGAGTACTCCCCGGATGCGGGGTCCAGCCCGACATCACGCAGTTCGTCCTCCGTGAACAGCTCACAGGGATCCAGGGATGCCAGCCGGCCCGCACCGGGAGCACCACCGGCCGCGCTCGTGGCGGCCGGGCCGCCCGAGCCCCCGGGAGCGATCGCGGCGGGCGCGTCGACGGGTGCGGCGGTTCCCAGTTCGACCGCGCCGCACGAGGAGACGAGGAGCACCGAGACCGCCAGGCAGGACAGTGCGGCGGTCGTGGTGCCGGCGCGGCTCGCATCACGCATCGCCTCCTCCCCTGATCGTGTCAAGGGAGGACTCGACGGCCTCGTCGGTCTCCTGGGTGTGGCGCACGGCCGCGCGGACGGCGGTAGCCAGGTCGCTGATGAGGCCCTGGAACGTCGTGAGGATGTCTCTCGCGGAGTCCATCCCACCGCTGGCGACGAGCTCGTCGTGACGCGACATCCACTCGGCGGCCGGCCCGGAACCGAGCGGGACCTTCTGCTCCACCCGTCGAAGCTCGCGGAGCATTCGAGCCACTAAGTCCGCGATGTCGTCAAGCCTGGCTGCGGCGGCCTCCGCGCTCCGCTGTTCCATGTGGACCGAACCCGAAGCCACGCTCGTTCTGAGCTGGTCGACCTGGTTGGTCACCGCCGCCCCGACGGGTGCCAGGCGGGCGCCGCCAGCTCCGAATGGTGTCGTCATCCCAAGGACCCCCGCACTGATCTCCCCGGACGAGTCGCGACTGGTCGACTCGTGCCCAGGGGCAAGCCGATCGAAAAGTAGCAGCGGTGATCGAGATGCGGAGAGTATTCGACTCACTACCACCCGTGTGTAGTAGGTGGTCGCCGTCAGGCACCACGACGGAACACGGACCCGTCAGGCGCGTGGGTGCTGATCACGGCAGAGGTGCCGTCGTCGGGTGCCGCTGCTCGTCAGGGAGCACGTTCCCCAGCCCGGGCCGTGCGGCGGGAAGCGCTGTCGGAGAGCGCATCACCTGACGCTGGTTGCCGGGAGGGGCCGGGGCTGGGCCGTTCTCGGCGGTGGTCCCCGGTGGTCGCCCGGGCGCGTGCGGCAGGACGGCAGCGCGGCCGGGGGCCGTGTGCCGGACGCGGCGCAGCGACTCAGCGGGCAAGCGGCGGGGGCGAGGTCGCCGCCAGGCGGCTGACGACGGCCGGCGGCGGGAGGTGGGTGGTGTCGGCAGGCTCGAACACCGCGCCTGAGGGGCGCGGCCGGGGCCTGCCGGACGGGTGCCGGGCGGCCACCCGACGGCAGGAGGGGGTGGCCGCTGTCGCGGCCACCCCCTCCGTCAGCGTGACGCGGGCTCAGGCGCTCTCGATGGCGTCGGCCTCGTCGCCCTTCTCCCCCTCGCGGCCCTTGCCGCCCTTGCGGGTGGCGCGGCGCTGCTGCCGGGGCAGCGGGGTGGGCGGTGGCGGCGGCGTGGGGGCCCCACCGAGGATCAGCTCGGCGAAGGTGGCCATCGCCTCGTCGAGCTGGGTGGCGTTGCGCCGTTCGGACTCCGCGTTGGCCTCCCGCACCATGCTGTTCACCGCGCCGGTGTCCGGGCGGTCGGCGAGGGTGCCGTCGATCCGGTCGAGGTGCGTCTCGACAGCGCGGTTCAGCTCGGAGATCTTCGACAGGACGTCGGAGTCGACCTCGCGCAGGCGGGTGTCCACGGCGTCGTTCAGTTCACCGATCCGGCCGAGGACGCTGTCATCGACCTTCTCCACCCGGCTGTTGACGTCCTGCACGCGGCGGGAGAGCTGTTCCAGGCGCTCGGCGAGGGCGTCGAGCTTCTCGGTCGGGTCGACCGCCGGGCGCTCCAGCAGGCTGTCGAGCTTGCGCTGGACCTCGTCCCGCGTCTCGCGCAGCTGGTCGCCCAGTGTCTCGCGGCTGGTCTCCACGCTCGCGCGCACGGCCTCGGACGACGAGGTGACCTCGCCGCGCACGGTCTCCGCGGACTCCGTGACGTGCCGCTGGAGGGCTTCCTTGGTCCCGTCCAGGTGCTCGTGCACACCCTCGTCGACCTCGTCGATGCGGCTGCGCAGCGACAGCTCCAGGCCGTCCATCCGCTCCCGCACCGGGCCGTGCACCGCGGCGGGCATGTTCTCCAGCCGGGTGTCCTGCTTGTCCAGGTGCAGGCCCAGGTCGTCCAGGCGCTTGTGGATGTGGCCGAGGCGGTCCTCCAGGCCGTCCATCCGCCCCGCGACGCCGTCGAAGCGTCCGGAGACCCCGTCGAGGCGGCCGTCGAGCTGGGCGAACGGCTTGGCCAGCTTGTCCACCAGGCCGTCGACCGCGTGCAGCAGCCCCGAGATAGCGGTGTCCTGGGACTCCAGTTTCGAGAGCGCCTCGTCCAGTCTCTCGGCCAGGACGCTGACCTCGGTGCGATCGGGCAGTTCGGACAGTCGCTTGCGGACGGAACCGAGCGACTCGAGAGGGGACAGCCGAGCGTGGATCTCGTCCAACGCGTCGAAGACCTGTTGCTGCTCGCTGTCGCGGATCTCGGCCGCTCGCGTCAACATCGAGCGCATCCGGTCGAACGACAACGCTGAGTGGTTGTTCTCGTTCACGGCGTGGGTGACCTTCGTCAGGGGGCGGGGGCGACACAGCGAGCCTAACCAGTCAGTGGCACGACCGGAAAGGACCCCCAGCGATAACGCGATTACTGGGTGTAGACGACCGCGTCGTCACGGAGCGGTACCGCGACGACCTGTCTTCTTCGGTTGTGTCCTCAGTGTAAGGAACGTCCCCCGACGGATGGCGGTGCCGGCGCCGTGGCAGGCATCCGTGATCAACAGCTACGCGCCGTGTCTACCACGCGGGATGGCTCCCGGCCAGCCACCACGCCGAGCGACCTCCGTTCGCGGAGGTGTCGGACCGCCTGGTGAGCGGGGGGAGCGGGGGAGCCGGCCGTCGTGGCAGGGTGACGGACGATCAACCACCCCTTCGGACCACCGAGCGGTCCGATCCGGCGATCCTCACCTGCCCGGGGCCGTGGGTCACCTGGCTGATCCCAAGGGGCTGAACCCCGCTGGCCCACGCCGATACATTGGGGCCATGTCGACGCCGCTGACGTCGGAGAACCTCCGACTCGCCCCGAAAGTCGTGCTGCACGACCACCTCGACGGTGGTCTGCGGCCCCAGACCCTGATCGACCTCGCGAAGGAGACCGGGTACGACCGGCTCCCGAGCACGGACGCCGGCACCCTGGCGACCTGGTTCCGCGAGAGCGCGAACTCCGGTTCGCTGGAGCGCTACCTGGAAACCTTCGCGCACACCGTGGGCGTCATGCAGACCAGGGACGCCATCACCCGCATCGCCGCCGAGGCCGCCGAGGACCTGGCCGCGGACGGCGTGGTCTACGCGGAGGTGCGTTACGCGCCGGAGCAGTCCCAGCAGAAGGGGCTGGGGCTCGACGAGATCGTGGAGGCCACCCAGGAGGGGTTCGCGCTCGGCGCCTCGCGTGCCGCCGCCGACGGCCGCACGATCCGGATCGGGACCCTGCTGTGCGGGATGCGCCAGGCGGACCGTTCGCAGGAGATCGCCGAACTCGCGGTCCGCCACCGCGACTCCGGCGTCGTCGGTTTCGACATCGCCGGCCCCGAGGCTGGCTTCCCCCCCACCCGGCAGATCGACACCTTCGAGTACCTCCGCCAGGAGAACATGCACTTCACCATCCACGCCGGCGAGTCGTTCGGGCTCCCGTCGGTGTGGGAGGCGGTGCAACGCTGCGGCGCGGAACGGCTCGGGCACGGCGTCCGCCTCGCCGACGACGTGACCGTGGGCGAGGACGGTTCGGTGAAGCTGGGCGAGGTGGCCTCCTACGTGCGCGATCGGCGGATCGCGCTGGAGATGTGCCCGTCGTCCAACCTCCAGACCGGCGCGGCGAAGTCCCTGGAGGAACACCCGTTCCCCCTGCTGGCCGCCGAGCGGTTCCGGGTGACCGTCAACACCGACAACCGCCTGATGAGCGACTGCACGGTGTCGAGCGAGTTCGGACTCCTCGTCGAGGCGTTCGGCTACGGCTGGGAGGACGTGGAGCGCTTCACGCTGAACGCCGCCAAGGCCGCCTTCATCGACTACGAGGACCGCCGCGCCCTCATCGACGACGTCCTCATCCCCGCCTACCAGGCGCTGGCCGGGGACGGCAGCTGACACTTCCCGTCCCCGCCGGGGCCGGAGGGACGCGGGAACGCCGAGGGGGACGTCCGCCACGGACGTCCCCCTCGGGTGGCTGCGCGGGCGGTCAGCCCTCGTTGCGGTGCAGGCGTTCCTCGAACCCGTCGACCAGGTCGCGCCAGGCCGCCTGTTCCTTCTCGTACGGCGGGCTGGGCGCGAGCCGGGTCGGGTCGGGACGCAGCGCGAAGGACACCAACCACCCCAGGCTGGTCGACGGGGCCAGGGCCTCGGCCGCCGAGTCGTCCGCCGCCCAGTCGGCCGCGTCGGTGAGGAGCTCCACGGCGAGTTCCAGTTGGTTGGCGTCGATACCCTCCGGGCCCTCGGCGAGTTCCTCGTCGAGACCGACGAGGGTGTAGGTGTTGTCGCCGTCGACGTCCTCGATCGCCAGTTCGCCGGCCGAGGACTTCGCGAGCACCTCCGGCCAGGTCGACACCTCGGCGAGGTCCCCTCCCACCGCGGGCGTCTCCGCGGTGTCCTCGTCGGCGGCGGGACCCGAGGAGCGGATGTGCGCCAGCAGGGCCTCGGTGGAGGGGAACACCTCGATCGTGCCGTCCGTGCCGAGGAAGATCGGCTCGTCACCCAGGTAGCAGCGCAGCGTGTACCAGTCACCGCTCGCCGTCACGATCCGGATCGGGTCGATCCCCACCCCGCGCCAGAAACCGAGTTCCCCCGGGGTGGCATCCGGTTCGACGCCGGCGCCGGCCTCCTCGGCGGGGGACAGCTCGACCGACGGGTCCTTGGGGGTCACCGGCTCCGACTCGTCGACCGTGACCTCCGCGTCGTCCTCCGACGACTCCTCGTCCTCCGAGGGGAGCTCGGCCGACGCCCTGGCCACCGCCTCGGCGTCGACGTCGGGTGTGGCGACGACACCGTCGACGGCGTCCAGCACCTCGTCCCACCGGCTGACGACCACCCGCGCCAGGTCCGTCCACAACCGTTCCCCGTCCCGACCGGAGAACTGCACCGTGCCCTGGTCCAGGACGGAGAAGCCGGGGGAGGCGTCGAGGACCTCGTCGACCACGTCGAGCTCGCAGACCGCCGCGAGCGACCGGAGGATGGAGACGATGTCGGCCAGTTCGCCCAGCACCCAGGTGTCCGGATCCTGCGCGACCAGCTCCGGCACGCCGACCAGGTCGAACTGGTGGTCGGCGTCGGGCAGCAGTTCCCGCGCCGTCAGCTCGGGAACGACGTCCCACGCCGGGTGGTCCAACAGGTCGTGGTCGGCGTCGGAACGGATGAAGGCCGCCAGCTGGGCGCTGTCTGGGAAGAGGTAGAGGTCCTCCTCGTGCCCGAGGAACGCCTCCCACTCCTCGCCGTCCTCGCGCCAGCGAGGAGCCCACAGCGTCACCATGTCGCCCTGGGTGAGTCCGAGTTCGATCGGAACGATGTCCTGCGCCATCGGCTACCTTCCGGTGCGCCGGCCGCGGCTCCAACAGCGCAGCCGGGAACGTCTCGCCTCGCGGCAGCCTACGGGTTTCCCCCGCCAGTTCGCTCACCGGTCCGGGTGCCGGGCTCGGGAGGTCCACCGGTGTGGTCCGGGCCCCGCCGGTCCTGCTCCGACGGGGGGAGCGGTGGTTGGGCCGGTTGGACCGGCGGTGGCCACCCACCCTGTCCCGGGCCGGGTGCTGGCCACCCCGGCCACCCCGGCCGCCGCGGGACGGGGGCGCCGCCACCGCCGCCCGCCGGGCGTGGCCAGCGGGGGGCGGGGGAGTGCGGGGCCCCGGGGACCGCGCGGGGGTCCGCGCCGGGCCTGCCGGGTGGCGAGGTGGGGCGGTACTCCGTCCCCACCCTCGGACCCGCCCGGTAGGGCTGACCCGGCCAGCCGGGCGGGGGCTGGCGAGGCTGAGCCGGTGGTGGGGGCGGCGCCACCCGGTGGTCCGGTGCGGGGCGCACGGGGGAGGGGAGCCCGTTGGCCGGTCCCCGGCCGGTGCTCCACCCGGGGCCGCCGGGCGGTTGGTCGGCTCGATCCCGTTCCGGGTGCCTGCCCGGCGCCGGCCCCCAGCCGCCCGGCCCCCGCGCGGGCGGTTCCGCCGGCGCCGGGGTGCGAGGGAGTTGGGCGGCTTCCCGGGGCGGGGCGGGGGGACCGGTCCACCGCGCGGGTGGGCTGGACCGGGGCTGGTGCGGGGCCGGGGGGTCAAGGCCGGGCCCGAGCGGTTCCCCCTGGGGGGACGCGGACCGGTCCGGGTCGACGGCACCAGGTTCGAGGTCGGCTCCGACCTGCTCGCCCGTTCTCGCCGGCGCCGGTGAGCCCAGGTTCTCGATCGCCGACGTCAGCTCGTCACCGAGGCTCCGCGCGAGCACGTTGTAGGAGCGTTGGGTGGCCTCCGCCGCCGCCTGGGAGGCGGCCCGTGCGATGCGGGCGCTGACCTCCGCCCCACCCGACGCGAGCGCCGCCGCGTCGATGCGCAGGTCGAGCAGCGCGCCTCGGGCGTCGACCGTCACGGTCACGGTGCCGTGTTCGTCCTGCCCGGTGCCCCGCACCTCGGCCAGCGCGGCGGGGAGGCCGCTGGTGCCCGCCCTGCGTTCCTCCGCGCGGCCGCGCAGCTCGTCCACGGTGGGCGGGACCGCCCACCTGCTCGCCGGGGCGGTCATCCGCGCCTCCTGTCCAGGACGGACCAGCCGTCCTCGTCGTCCACCTGGTCGTCCGGCTCCTCGTCCGCCCGGAGGCCGAGCCAGTCCAGTCTGGACTCGACTCGCGGGTCGAGGCCGGGGGACAACGCGCCGCGCATCCGCTGGGTGGCGCGGGAGCCGGCCTGGTCGGTGAGGCGGCGGATCTCGCGGGCGAGGCCCTCCGGGCCCAGCCGCAACGCCCGGTCCGAGACCCGGACGTCGACGAGCCTGCCCCCGGGACCGGCGGTGACGGTCACGGAGCCGTCCCCGGACTCGGCGGTGGCGGTGGCGCCGCCGAGGCGGGCGACCGCCGCGTCGGCCAGCTCGGTGGTGGCCGCGATCCGCTCGACGGCCCTGCTGATGCTGTGCTCGATCCGGTCGCTCATGGCTGCGCTCATCCCGTCGGCCGGTAGAAACCCGTGAACGGCATCCCGGAGTTGGTGGTGCGCAACGGACCGACCTGCACCGGATCGCCCGCCTCCACCAGCTGACCGTTGCCGATGTACATCGCCACATGACCCTGCCAGACGATCAGGTCGCCGGGGAGCAGCTGTCCGGGTGGCACCTCGGCCCCGATGGCCTGGGCGGCGGAGTGGCGGGGGATGTCGAGACCCGCCCCCGCGTAGGCCCACTTCGTCAGGCCGCTGCAGTCCGTTCCCGAGGGTGGGCTCGACGCGGCCCACACGTAGGGCGTGCCCAGCGCGGAGAGCGCGTTGCGGACCGCGGCCGCCGCGACCTCGTTCGGGGCCTCGGCTGAGGACCCGTCCGGCAGGTTGACACCGACGCCCTCACCGGGCTGCGGCGGGATCGCCACCGGTAGGTGTGGCTTCGTGGCGCCCCCACCCGAGCCCCCGGAGCCACCCCCCGCGCTCCCGCCACCTCCCGCGCTCCCGCCGCCTCCGCTGCCTCCGCCGCCGGCCCCTTCCGCGCCCCGGGACCCCGGGGTGGCCGGCGGGGATCCGTGCGGATCCGCGCCGCCACCGGC
This sequence comes from Actinoalloteichus caeruleus, assembly GCF_049311605.1. NCBI lineage: Bacteria > Bacillati > Actinomycetota > Actinomycetes > Pseudonocardiales > Pseudonocardiaceae > Actinoalloteichus > Actinoalloteichus caeruleus. The sequence goes on along the minus strand of NZ_CP186005.1, from coordinate 5,482,773 downwards.
GGAGTTCGGGCTGACCGACGGCGGTCCGGCGGACTCGGCGCCGATGGGAGCCCCCAGGGCGCGCAGCGCCCCCAGGTCGACCCGCTCCGCACCGGAGAGGCGGCCGGCCAACGCCGCCAGCTCGTCCCGGACCCGGGCCAGTTCGTCCGCGCTGCGCACCACGTAGCCGTCCGCGATATCGGCGGCCGCGCCCATCGCGGTGGTGAACGCGAACGGGTTGCCGAAGCTCTGCGCGGTGAGACCCGACCGCAGGACCGGGGTCACCGCGTCCACGCACTCCTCGACGAGCTCCTCGACGGTCCGCCGGCCGCGTTCCAGCGCGGTGACCGCCTCGGCGGCCGCGTCCCGCAGCAGTGCGCAGTTCGTGCCGACGGCGGCCAGCGCGGTGTCCACGTCGGCCGCCCGCGCCTGGAAGGCGTTCGCCTTCTCGCCGTACCAGCCGGCCAAGGCCACACCTGTCGCCGCCGTGTGGTCGGCGGCGACGGCCTCCAGTTCGGCGAACGCGGACCCGGCGGCCTCCGAGGCCGCCGTCGCGCCGCCCAGGTCGCCGTCCATCTGCTCCAGGTGCTCCCGCATGGGAGCCACCAACCCGGCGACGACGCCGGCCACATCGCTCATCAGTCCCCCCGGCGCTCCTCGCCCTCCGCGAGGAGCCAGCTCACCACTCGACGGACGTACTGGGTGGAGGAATCCGCCACCCCGATGCCCCCGGCACGTGGTGGCGTCGCCCGTCAGGCGCGCTCCGCCGCCCTGAGGTTGGCGGCTTCGTCCTCGTCCTGCCGCAGGTACCCGCCGAGCGAGTCCCCCACGGCGCCCGCGAGTCCACCCAGGCCCTCCCCGGCGGCCGTCACGGCCGCCGTCGTCTCCCCCGCCAGCAGCGCGAAGGCACTCGTCAACCCGGCCTGCGCGCCCAACGGGGTGAAGGCGTCGCCCGCCGTCGCCGTGGCGGGAGCCAGGGTGCCGGACGCGACAGCTCCCAGGCGGGCGGCCAGATCTCCCGCCCTGCCCTGGTAGGAGGCCAGGGCCTCCTCCTCGACACCGAAGCCGGACTCCGCCATCGACCCGGTCCTCCTTCGACCTCGGCGTGGGGCGCGGACCCCTCCGCCGCGACCGGACACGGCGTCCGGCGCACTGACAGCCTGCCCTATCGCGGTGCCGGTGGGGGCGGGAACGGCGATACCGGGCAGTACTCGTACGACGACCGGGGGTGACGGACCGAGCGCGCGAGTGGCGGCGGGGATCAGGTCCTGTCGGGGGTGGGGCGAGTGCCGGGTGACTCACCCCGAGCGCCGGGTCGGGCGGGTGGTCGCGGGCGTCCCCCGGCCGGTCGCCGTCGTGAGCCGTGTGACCCGGAGGGGACGCCCGTCGTGGTGCTCCTCGGCCCTGGCCGGAGGCCGGGCGGGATCGGGCCGGCGGTGCGGGCCGGCGGTGCGGGCCGGCGGGGTGCCGTGCCGACGGACGGGCTCCCAGGCTGGACCCCACCCGGGGGCGGCCGGCAACCGCTGGTCCCCGGGGCTCCAGGACCTCGGTGCCCTGGCCGACGCGTGCGGAGGCGGGCGCCCCATCCAGGCGCCCGCCTCCTGCTGCCCGTGCTCGCGCCCGCCCACAGCCAGGCATCGCGCTGAACAGGCGGCGCGGTCCTGGGAGGTGCGCGCGGCGGCCCTCCGGCTGGCGTGGCTGCCGCCTCAGCGGAACCGGCGCCCCTCGTCCCGGCGGAACGCGACCACGGCCAACACCGCCAGCACCGCCGTCCACCCGAGCAGCACCAGCAGGGCGGTGCCGTCCACCGGGCCACCGGTGAGGGCGTTGACCACGAGGTCGCGCCCGGCGCGGGTGGGCACGGCGTGGGAGGCGGTGTCCAGCCACGACGGGAAGATCTCCGGCGGCATGAACAGACCACCGACGAACGCCATCGGGAACACCAGCAGCTGTACCACCACCAGGGATGCCTTCACGCTGAAGTGGTACCCGACGGCGAGTCCCATCAGGAGGAAGGGCACGCCGCAGCCGAGCACGACCGCCACTCCGGCCAGGATCTGGGCCGGGCTGGCCTGGGCGCTGGTGAACAGCGCGGCGACCACGATCACCGGGATCAGACCGAGCAGGCAGAAGAAGAGCCCGGTGAGCAGGCGACCGCCGAAGCGGGGGCCGGCGCCCACGGGCAGGGTCCGCACGTAGGCGTCCCAGGGTTGCGCCCGGTCCTCGGCGATGCCGGCGCCGAAGGTGTACAGGCAGACGTTGATGACGGCGAACAGGCTCAACTGCCCCGCCGCGGCCGTCGCGGCGACGGGGTCCCCGCCCACCTGGCTCTGCGGCACGACGAAGAACAGCATGATCAACGCGGGGAAGACGAGGTTCCCCACCATCGCGATGGGGATGCGCGCGGTCTCCAGCAACTGGTACCGGGCGTGGAGCAGAAGCATGCGCATCAGGCCGCTCCCGTCGTGGTCGAGGTGGGCACGAGCGACTCGTCGTCACGGCGGCCGGTCAGGCTCCGGAAAGCCTCCTCCAGGGAGGCGCCCGACACCTCCAGGTCGGTGAACTCGGCCTCCGAGAGGACCAGCTCCCGCACCAGCGCGTCGCTGTCGTTGGTGAGCAGCTCGGTCCGGCCGTCGGGCAGGACAGCCTGGTCGAGGACTCCGTCGAGCGCGGGGAGGTGCGCGGCGCGCAGCAGGAGGCGGCGGGTGGGCACCCGCGATCGGACGGCGTCGAGGGTGTCGTCGACCAGCACGCGGCCGCCGGCGATCACCACGACCCGCTCGGCGAGCGCCTCCACCTCCTCCAGGTAGTGGCTGGTGAGCAGGAGGGTGCCGCCGGTGGCGTGGTAGTCCCGCAACGCGTCCCACAACTGGAGCCTGGCGTCGACGTCCAGCCCGGTCGTCGGCTCGTCCAGGACGACCAGGTCGGGCCGGCCGACCACGGCGAGCGCGACCGTGAGCAGGCGCTGCTGCCCGCCGGACAGGGCGCCGGTCTGCCGGCGCCGCAGGGCGGTCAGCCCGAAGCGGTCCAGCAGTTCGCCCGTCGGCACCGGATCGGCGTAGTGCGCGCCGACGAAGTCGACGACCTCACCCACCCGGAGGTTCTCCGGGAGCCCGGTGCGCTGGGGTGTCGTTCCGAGGCGGCGTCTGCTGGCGGGGTTCCTCGGGTCGCCCCCGAACAGTTCGACCCGGCCCGCCGACGGCCTCCGGATCCCGGTCAGCAGGCTGATCATGGTGCTCTTGCCGGCCCCGTTGGGGCCGAGGAGACCGACGATTCCCCCCTGGGGGATGTCGAGGTCGGCGCGGTCGAGCGCCAGGGTGTCGCCGAAGCGCCGACTGACGCCGACGGCCCGCGCGAGTAAGCCCGTCATTCATGGTTCCTTCGTGTGTGGAGCGCGCCCGTCGTGGGCCGGGGAGGACACCCGGTCGACGTGTCCGCTCGGGGTGAGCAGGTCGTGCAGCGCGGCGAGGTAGTGGTCGAAGGCACTCCTGCCGCGCGGGGTGATCTCGACGAAGGTGGTGGACGTGCGCCCGCCGCGTTTCTCCGTGTTGACGTAGCCGGCCGCCGTGAGCTTGCGGAGATGGGTGATCAGGTTCCCCGGCGTCATGTCCAGGAGCTCCTGGAGGCGGGAGAAGGTGATCTGGTCGCCGGGGCCGAGGGTGGACAACGTGGCCATCACCCGGAGCCTGGCCTGGGCGTGGATGACCGGGTCGAGTTCGGGGGGCGTGGGGATCACCCCTCCCCACGCGCGCGACCGGACCGCCGGAGGGCGGCGACGAGCGCCGCGACGAGCAACACCCCGCCGCCCAGCAGGGAGAGCAGCAGGTTGGTGGTGGGTGGGCTGGTGAACGCGCTCGCCGTCCCGAGGACGGCGAACCAGCAGCCGAGGCCGAAGTCGACCCGGGAGTCCCACAGGGCCGCGCCGGCCATGAGCAGGACACCGGTGAGGACGGCGGGCAGGGTGGCGAAGAGCATCCCGGCGAGCGGGTCCGGGAGGCCGTGCGCCCCGGCTGCCACGACGACCAACGAGACCGCCGTCATCCCGATCGGCCACGTCAACCCGTACAGGATCCCGAATCGGCGGGAATCGCCCCGCAGGCCGTGGAAGGCGCGGACCAGCTCGACACCGACGACCGCGTTGCCGACGACGAGCATCCCGAAGAAGACGGCCAGCGCGGCCGACAGGGGGAGGAGCGGGTCGGCCAGCCCGCCGAGGAACAGCAGGAGGTGACCGGCGAACCAGACGACACCCCAGGTGCCGTACATGACCCTCGGGTCGGGGGTGGTCAGGTGCTCGGTGCGGCGCTGTTGACCCTCGACCAGCGCGAGGAGCAGCTCCGGGGACGGCGGGTCCGAGGACGCCACGTCCTGGGAGCGGTCAGTCATGGCAACCCCTTGACTTTGCGACACAAAGTTCCACCTCCTCTTTGTATCGCAAAGTCAGGATGGGGGGCAAGCCAGGCGCACGTCACCGATGCCGCCACCGGCCGAACGGCCCGGCGCCGGGAGGAACCCCGACGGGGGGCGATCCGGGAGCGGGGAGCGCGCGGGTCACCTCAGCGCCGCGACCGGGACGACCGCCGACGAGGCGGGCGCGGGCACTCCCTCGTCGCCGGCCGGCGGATGTCGGGGCGGCACCCTACCCTCCGCGCATGGCTTACGACTTCCAGGTGGTCATCGACTCGACGAATCCGCACGAACTCGCGGACTGGTGGGCGGAGGCGTTCGGCTGGGACGTGGAACCGAGCGACGAGGACTTCATCCGCGACATGGTGCGGCAGGGGTTCGCGACCGAGGAGGAGACCACCACCCATCGGGGGACCCTGGTCTGGCGGGTGGGGGCGGCCATCCTCGGTCCCGAGTCGGCCACCGGTGAGCGGCGCCGCATCCTCTTCCAGCTCGTCCCCGAACCGAAGACGGTCAAGAACCGCGCGCACCTGGACATACGGGTCGGACAGGACCGGATCGACGGCGAACTGCGGCGGTTGCTCGACTCCGGCGCGCGACTGCTCCACCACGGCCGCCAGGGCCCCCACCACCGCTGGGTGACGATCGCCGACCCGGAGGGCAACGAACTCTGCCTGACCTGACCTGGCACGCGTTCGTCGCCCGCGCTCGCTCCTCCCGGACCCGGTCGGCAGGGCGTGGCCGACCCGGCGAACGGTCCGCCGGTGGGACGGGGAGCGGGGCGAACCCGCCGGGTGCTGGGGGAGCACCCGGCGGACGCCATCACACCCCCTGGGGGTGCCAGACGGTCTTGTGCTCCAGGAACGCGCGCAGCCGCTCCATGCCGGGGGGACGGGTCCAGTCGGGCTCCTGCCCCGCCCGCCCGGCCCCGAACACCCGCTTGACCGTGCCGGCGGCGGCCCGTTCGAGCTCGGTGCCCAGGATCTCCGGGGCTCCCACGAGGTCCACGGCGTTGACGTCGGCGTGCGCCGCCAACCACGGCGCCAGCTCCACGGCGTTCCCGGTGACCAGGTTGACGACCCCACCGGGGAGGTCCGAGGTGCCCAGCACCTCGGACAGCGAGATCGCCGGCAGCGGCCGTTCCCGGCTGGCCACCACCACCGTCGTGTTCCCGGCGGCGATCGCCGGGGCAACGGTGCTGACCAGCCCGAGCAGCGACGAGTCCTGCGGCGCGAGGACCCCCACGACGCCGGTGGGTTCCGGGACGGTGAAGGAGAAGTAGGGGCCGGCCACCGGGTTGGCCGCGCCGAGGACCGTGGCCAGCTTGTCCGTCCACCCCGCGTACCAGACCCAGCGGTCGATGGCCTGGTCCACCAGGGCCTGTGCCCGCTTGGCCGGCACACCCTCGGCGGCGGTGACCTCGGCGACGAACTGCTCCCGGCGGCCCTCCAGCATCTCCGCGATCCGGTACAGCACCTGGCCCCGGTTGTAGGCCGTCGCGCCGGACCAGCCGGGGAAGGCCTTCCTCGCGGCGGTGACCGCCTCCCGCAGGTCCTTGCGGGAGCCCTGCGGCGCGTTCGCGAGGAAACCCCCCTTGGCGTCGTTCACCCGGTAGACGCGACCCGACTCGGAGCGGGGGAACTTCCCGCCGATGTAGAGCTTGTAGGTCTTCGCGACCGCGAGACGATCAGACATTGAGGTAGGCCTCCAGTCCTGCGCGACCGCCCTCACGGCCGAAACCCGATTCCTGGTATCCACCGAACGGCGCGGTGGGGTCGAAGCGGTTGAAGGTGTTGGCCCAGACGACTCCGGCGCGCACCCGGGAGGCGGCCCACAGGATGCGGGAGCCCTTCTCCGTCCAGATCCCCGCCGACAGGCCGTAGGGGGTGTTGTTGGCCTTCGCGATCGCCTCGTCCGGCGTGCGGAAGGTCAGCACCGACAGCACCGGGCCGAAGATCTCCTCCCGGGCGATCCGCATCGACTGCTGGACGTCGGAGAAGACCGTCGGGGCGAAGAAGTAACCGCGCTCGGGGACGGGGCAGGGACTGGTCCACCGGCTCGCGCCCTCGGCGTCGCCGGAGTCGGCCAGCTCGGTGATCCGGTCCAGCTGGGCCCGCGAGTTGATGGCCCCGACGTCGGTGTTCTTGTCCAGCGGGTCACCGATCCGCAGGGTGCCGATCCGGTCTCGCAGGCGCGCGACCAGCTCCTCGGCCACCGACTCCTGCACGAGCAGGCGCGACCCGGCGCAGCACACGTGCCCCTGGTTGAAGAAGATCCCGTTCACCACGCCCTCGACGGCCTGGTCCAACGGGGCGTCGTCGAAGACGATGTTCGCGGCCTTGCCGCCCAACTCCAGGCTGAGCCGGCGACCGGTGCCCGCCAGGCCGCGCTGGATCCGCTTGCCCACGTCGGTGGACCCGGTGAACGCGACCTTGTCGACGCCGTCGTGCGCGACCAGCTCGGCCCCGACCTCGCCCGCGCCGGTCACGATGTTGACCACGCCGGGCGGCAGCTCGGCCTGCTGGCAGATCTCGGCGAAGACGAGCGCGGTGAGCGGCGTGGTCTCGGCGGGCTTGAGCACGACCGTGTTGCCGCACGCCAGGGCCGGCGCGATCTTCCACGCCAGCATCAGCAGCGGGAAGTTCCACGGGATGACCTGGGCCGCCACCCCCAACGGCTGGGGGTCGGGCCCGTACCCCGCGTAGTCGAGCTTGTCGGCCCACCCCGCGTGGTGGAAGAAGTGCGCGGCGACGGTCGGCAGGTCGGCGTCCCGCGACTCCCGGATCGGCTTGCCGTTGTCCAGGGTCTCCAGCACCGCGAGTTCCCGCGACCGTTCCTGGATGAGCCGGGCGATGCGGAAGAGGTACTTGGCCCGTTCCGCGCCGGGCATCCGGCCCCAGACGCGGTCGTAGGCACGACGGGCGGCGCGCACCGCGCGGTCCACATCGGAGGCGGCCGCCGTGGTGACCTCGGCGAGGACCTCCTCGGTGGCGGGGTTCACGGTCTTCATGGGCTCCCCGGCGCCGTCGACGAACTTCCCGTCGACGAACATCTGGTACGCCGGTCGCAGGTTGGCGATATCGGCGGACTCGGGAGCCGGGGCGTACTCGAAGGGAGTCTCGGACATTCCAGTGCTCCAGCGGTAGGTGGTTGGGAGGGGCGGCGGGGGACTCCTCAGTCGACCGAGACGTAGTCGGCGCCGCTGTAGTGGCCGGTCAGCTGCCGCCGACGCTGCATCAGCAGGTCGTTGAGCAGGCTGGACGCCCCGAAGCGGAACAGGCGGGGGGTCAGCCAGGCCGGACCGGCGACCTCGCGGACGGCGACGAGGTAGCGGATGGCGTCCTTGGTGCCCCGGATGCCGCCAGCCGGCTTCACGCCCCGGTGTTCGCCGGTCAGGGCGTGCCAGTCACGAACGGCCTGGAGCATCACGTGGGTGACCGGCAGGGTCGCGGCCGGCGAGACCTTCCCCGTCGAGGTCTTGATGAAGTCGGCGCCAGCGAGGAGCGCCAGCCAGCTCGCCCGCCGCACGTTGTCGTAGGTGGCCAGCTCGCCGGTCTCCAGGATGACCTTCAGGTGGGCGTCGCCGCAGGCCGCCTTCACGGCCTGGATCTCCTCGAGGACGAGGCCGTACCGGCCGGTGAGGAAGGCGCCCCGGTCGATGACCATGTCGATCTCGGTGGCTCCCGCCTCCACCGCCATCGCCGTGTCGGCCAGCTTGACCTGCCGGTTCGACCGGCCGGACGGGAAGGCCGTCGCGACCGAGGCCACCCCGATCCCGGTGCCCGCCAGGTCGCGGACCGCCACCCCGGCCAGGTCGGGGTAGACGCAGACCGCGCCCACCGGGGGCACGTCCGGGTACTCGGGGTCCGGCCGGCGGGCCTTCGCCGTCAACGCGCGCACCTTGCCCGGCGTGTCCGCGCCCTCCAGGGTCGTGAGGTCGACCATCGAGATGGCGGCGTCGATGGCCCACCTCTTGGCGTCCTTCTTGACGCTGCGGGTGGCCAGCGTCGCGGCTCGTTGCTCCAACCCCACCTGGTCGATGCCGGGCAGTGCGTGCAGGAAACGGCGGAGCGAGGTCTCGTCGCGGCTCGCCTCGGTCAGTTCGGGGGGTGGCCCGCCGCTGACCGCGTCGGTGGCCTGGGCTGTCGTGGTCGACCCGGATGGCATGCCCGAAGTCTAGGCGTCGCCCTGGACGGTTCCGCGACGCTCGCGGTGCCCGCCGGGGCCCACCCGAGGCGCACCCGTGCGGACGGGGAGGAACGACCGAGCACGGCGGACGAGGGCGGGAGCGGACGGCCGCCGCCGCGGGGTCGGGCGGCGGGCTGGTGGGCTCCGACGAGCCGACGGTTACCGTGGGCCGCTATGGACGTCTTCGTCGTCGAGCACCCCCTCGCGAGAGCCCGACTCACCACGATGCGGGACGCGCGCACCGACAGTGCCGCCTTCCGCTCAGCCCTGCACGAGCTCACCCTCATGCTGGTGTACGAGGCAACCAGGGAAGCCCAGGTCAGGACCGAGAAGGTGCACACCCCGGTGGCGATGGCCACCGGCTACCGGCTGGCCAACCCGCCGCTGCTGGTCCCGGTGCTCCGCGCCGGCCTGGGCATGGCGGACCAGGCGCACCTGCTGATCCCCGAGGCGCAGATGGGATTCGTGGGGTTGGCCCGCAACGAGGAAACCCTGCGACCCACGCCCTACCTGGAGTCGCTGCCGGAGAGCCTGGAGGGACGGGCCGTGCTGGTCCTGGACCCCATGCTGGCCACCGGGGGTTCGATGGAACACACCATCCGGTTGCTGGCCGACCGGGGAGCGACGGACATCACGGCGGTCTGCGCCTTGGCCGCGCCGGAGGGCGTGGAACACCTCAGGAGGAGCGGCCTGCCGCTCCGCGTCGTCACCGCCAGCATCGACCAGCGCCTCAACGACTCCGGGTACATCGTGCCCGGTCTCGGCGACGCGGGTGACCGGCAGTACGGCCCGGCCTGACGCGCCGCTCGTCGCGGGGCGCCGGTCCGGGCCACCCAGGCCCGCCGCTCGCCGGGCACAGGGGGTTACGGGGCGCCCGCCACCTCCGGCCACGGTGGGGGAGGGCGCCTCGGTGCCGGCGCCCGGTCAGCGGAGCCACCCTCGGGCGTTCGCGCGAAGCGCCCGCTCGTAGCTCGCCTCCACGTCCAGGTAGGGCGGGACCCGGTGACCGAGCTCCAGCGACACCAGTCCGTGGACCTGCCCCCAGCAGCCCATGACGATGGTCTCCGGTGGGGCCTCCGCCAGCACGCCCCGCTCCAGCCCCCTGCGAACCGCCTCGAACAGCGGGCGCAACGCGCGTCGGCCGCGCTCGCGGGAGTCCTCGCCCAGCGGGCTGGGGGCCGTGCCCTGGCTGAACATGACCCCGTAGAGGTGCGGGTCCGCCAGTGCGCTGCGGCGGTAGGCGAGCCCCAGCTGGATCAGGTCCTCCACCGGGTCGTCGGTGCTCGGCACCTCGGCGAGCCAGACGGCGAAGCGGTCGAACGCCTCACCCAGCAGGGCCTGCACGAGTTCCGGCTTGCCACCGAAGAGGGAGTACACCGCCGTCGTCGACGTTCCGACGTCGTTGGCGAGGCGGCGCAGGCTCAGGCCCTCGGGGCCGTGCGCCGAGAGCAGTTCCCCGGCGCGGTCGAGCAGCCGGATCCGTAAGGCGTCGTCGTGAGTCCGTGGTCGCGGCACGGCGACAGGCTACGACAGGATCCCGAGGTCGGCGCGCCACGGTCCGTCTACCTGCGACGGTGCGCGGCGGAGGTGACCGTCCGTCCACTGTGGGACGCGGCCCGACCTGTCCCCGGCCGGGCCGCGTCGGCTCAGCCGGACTTCCCGGTCCCCTCCTCGCGGGCCAGCCGCTCGCCGAGCTCGTCGACGACCAGGCTCTCCTTCCTCATCGCTCCCGTCCGGTAGGCGACCCGGCCCACCATCTGCGAGATGACGGGAGCGGTGATCATCTGGAACATCGCGACCATGATCAGGCCGGACCCGTACAGGAAGTCCAGCTGGATCGCGGTGCCCACCAGCAGCATGATCAGGCCCAGTGTCTGCGGCTTCGTCGCCGCCTGGAGCCGCGCCGTGACGTCGGGGAACCAGAGGACACCGAGCGCGCCCAGCAGGCAGAAGACCGCACCGCCGATCAGGAGGACGGCGGAGATCACGTCACCCACGCTCATCGGTGCGTCCCCTTCTTCTCGACCAGTCGGACGGCGGCCATCGATCCGATGAACCCGAGCAGTGCCACGGCGGCCAGCAGGGCGATGTTGGAGCCGTCCTGTTGGATCGCCATGCCCACGGCGGTTCCGCCGACGATGAGCACGACCAGGACGTCGACGGCGAGGATCCGGTCGAGGGTCGTCGGGCCTCGGACCAGCCTGATGACGATGACCAGGCCCGCGGCGCACAGCAGCGCCAGGGTGATGGCGAAGACGATCTGCATCAGCGGTCCTCCTCTGGCGGCGTCGGCCGGGCCCCGGCCGACGGTGGGGCCGACGGCGGCGCCGGCTGGTCGGCCTCGGTCGGGCCGAGGTGGTCCAGCGCCCGGACGTCCTCGTCGGAGCCGATGGCCCGGACGACCCAGGACTGCATCTCCAGCACCTCACGGCGGATCTTCGCGGCGTCCTCCTCGCCCTGCATCCCCAGGGCGTAGACGTAGAAGACCCGCTGCTCGCGGTCGATCTGGAGGACGAACTTCCCCGGCCCCAGCGAGACCAGGTTGGCGGCGGTGGCCACCACGTGGTCGGTGTCGGCCGGCACCGGCACGGCCACGATCCCGGCCTTCGTCCTGGGGCCGTAGCTGATCGACTCCCAGGCCACCTGGAACGCCGAGGTGAACAGGTCAGCCAACAGCCACCACAGCAGCTGGAGCACCCGCAGCGGTCGTAGGCGGCCCCGGCGCGTGATGGGGGGCATCGGGAACACCAGGACCACCACCGAGGCGACGATCACGCCCCCGAGCACCGTGGCCACGTCCAGGGTGCCCCACAGCATCAGCCAGACCAGCGTCAGCCACACCACCAGCGGCGCCCGCCGCCAGGCGTGCCGACGGGTCGCGAGCAGGGCCGTCATCTTGCTCATTCCGCCTCCTCACCGAGCACCGCGGTGCGATAGGGGCCGCCGTCGAGCAGGTCGGTCGCCGCACGCGTGCTGATCTCCGACAGCGGTCCCGCGAACACGGCGATCAGCACACCGAAGACCACCAGCGCGGACGTGGCCGAGACCATCGTGCGGGAGGTCGAACCGGTGCCGATGATCAGCTCGTCGGTGGGGTCCGGATCGGGGTGGGGCGGCTTCGACTTGCCCCAGAACGCGAAGACCCACACCTTGGCCATCGCGTACAGCGTCAGGAAGCTGGTCAGCACCGCCGCGCCGGTGGCCACGTAGGCCATCGTGGTGCCGACCTCGGCCCCCGCCTCCAGCAGCGCCAACTTCGCGACGAAGCCGGAGAACGGCGGGATCCCGGCCAGGTTCAGCGCCGGGATCGCGAACAGGAGGGCGATCGCCGGGTACAGCTTGGCCAGGCCGCCCATCCCCCGGAGCGCGACCGTCCCGGTGTGCCGGGTCAGCAGACCGCTCACCAGGAACAGCGTCGCCTGCACCGTGATGTGGTGCACCACGTAGAGGATCGCGCCAGCCAGGCCGGTCACGTCGTACAACGCCAGGCCGAACAGCATGTACCCGATGTGGCTGACCAGCAGGAAGGACAACAGCCGGTTCAGGTCGTTCTGCGCGATGGCTCCCAGGGCACCGATGATCATGGTGATCACCGAGAACCAGAGCAGCAGGGTCCAGCTCTCCCCGTGGTCGAAGACCAGGGTCTGGGTCCGGATCAGCGCGTAGACGCCGACCTTGGTCAGCAGGCCGGCGAACACGGCGGTCACCGGGGCCGGGGCGGTCGGGTAGCTGTCGGGCAGCCAGAAGTGCAGCGGCACCATCGCGGACTTGATGCCGAAGACCACGATCATCATCAGCGCCATCGCGGACTGCACGCCCACCGGCAACGCCTCGACCTTGCCGGAGAGGTCGGCGAGGTTCACGGTGCCCGTCGCCGCGTACACCAGCGCGATCATCGTGATGAACAGCAGCGAGGACGTCAGGCTGACGATCGTGTACGTCATCCCGGCCCGCACCCGGGTCGCCGTCGTCCGGCGGGTGATCAGGACGTAGGACGCGCCCAGCATGATCTCGAAGGCGACGAAGAGGTTGAACAGGTCGCCCGTGAGGTAGGCCATCGAGACGCCAGCGCCCAGCACCAGGTACATCGGGTGGAAGGCGGTGCTGGAGGTGCTGCGGCCGTAGTCGGTGATGCGCTGGCCGATCGAGTAGACGAGGACCGCGAGCATCACCACCATCGAGATGAGCATCAGCAGCGCGGACAACCGGTCCGCGACCAGGGTGATGCCGACCGGAGCGTCCCAACCCCCGAGCTGGAGCACCACGGGGCCCGACTTGTCCGCCTCGGCGAGCAGGACCACCGCCAGCACGGCGTTCGCCGTGAACACCACCACGCCCAGCAGCCGCTGGAGCGTCGCGAACCGGCCGAGCACCAGCGAGAGCCCGGCGGCCAGCAGCGGCAGAAGGATCGGCAGCGCGACCAACATCGTCACCGCGTGGCCTCCTTGTCGTTGTCGGTGCCGAACTCGAACTTCCGGTCGGCTCCCGGCTCGTCTGGTTCCTCCCGCTCGTCGATGCGCTGCTGCTGCCGGCGGATGCGCCGGTCCTCGACGTCGTCACGCACCTCGTCGTGCCCGAGGAGCACGGAGGACCGGTAGGCGAGCGCGAGCAGGAAGGTGGTCAGGGCGAAGGTGATGACGATCGCCGTCAGCGCCATCGCCTGGGGCAGGGGGTCCGTCATCTCCTCCGCCGGTGACACGCCCACGATCGGGGAGCGTCCGGGAGGGCCACCGGCGAGCTGGAGGAACATGTTGGCGGCGTGCCCGACGATGACGATGCCGATGATGATGCGCATCAGGGAGCGCTGGAGCAGCAGGTAGAAGCCGACCGCGTAGAGCCCGCCGATGGTCAGCGCCATCGTCAGGTTGACGGTGACGTTCACGGTGTTCATCCGGAGGGCCTCCTCCTCGGTCGTGGCGACTGTTCCTCGATGCCCGCGCCGAGCGTGCGGAGCAGGTCGCACACCACGCCAACGATCAGCAGGTAGACCCCCATGTCGAGGAAGAGGCTGCTCACGACGTGCACGTCGCCGAGCACCGGCAGCGTCATGCTCACGTAGGCGCTGGTCAGCGGCGCCTCACCCCAGAAGATCGGAGCGAGGCCGGTCAGGACGGCCAGGCTGAGCCCGGCGCCGATGATGACCGGCGGGCGCAGCCCGACCGCCGCGCGCACCTCCATCGGCCCGCCGGCCAGGTAGCGGACGACGAAGGCCTGCCCGGCGACCAGGCCACCGGAGAACCCGCCCCCGGACCGGTTGTGGCCCGCGAACAGCAGGTACAGCGACAACACCAGCACCGTGGGGAAGATGATGCGGGCGGCGACCTCCAGCAGGAGCGACCGTTCCCGGCCGTCCCGGTGGCTTCCGACCAACAGCCAGTGCTCCTGCGGGGTGTCCCACTCCTCCCACAGGCTGGTCCGGCGCTTCTTCTCACCGGAGGGCTGGGAACGCGGCGGTCCCTCGCTCACTTGCGCACCTCCCTGGACTTGCGCGGTCCCTCCGTCTCCTCGGCCGCCGAGGGGCGGCGCGCCCTCCTGGTGGCGAGGATCAGGCTGGCGACGCCGGTGGCGGCGACCGCGAGGACGGAGATCTCGCCGACGGTGTCGAAGGCGCGGAAGTCGACGAGGATCGCGTTGACGACGTTGTTGGCGTGCGCCCCCTCGGGAGCGGCCTCGACGAAGCCCTCACTGGCCTCGGGTGGCGCCTGCCTCGCCCCGCTGAACACGAGGGCGGACACCGCCACCAGGGCACCGGCCGCGACCGAGACCGCCACCTTGGGCCAGCGCGGGGAACGGGTGGATTCGACCTGGGTGAACCGGCTGGGCAGGCGGCGCAGCACGAACACGAACGCCACGAGGGTCAGCGTCTCCACCAGGAACTGGGCCAGCGCCAGGTCGGGGCCACCGTCGAGGACGAAGAACGCGCCGATGCCGTATCCGACCACGCCGGTCAGGATCACGGCCGTCATCCGGCGTTTCGCCATCGTCACGGCGATCGCGGCGGTGAGCACCAGGATGGCCACCGGGACCTGGACCGCCGAGTCCCACAGCCGGAGCTCCTCCGGCATCGAGCCACCGGTGAGGACCGCGCTGCCGGGCACCAGCACGAAGGTCAGCAGGATGATGGCCAGGTAGGTCGGGAGGGAACCGGCCTGGAACCGGCCGGTCACCGCGTACGACACCGTGTCCAGCCCGGCGACGGTGCGTTCGTAGCCGGGCTGTGCCTGGAGGAAGTCCGGCAGCCACCCCCCGAGGCGAACCACCCGGTCCCTGGCCAGGTGCAACCCGACACCGGAGGCCACGACCACCGCGGAGAGCAGCAGCGGGAGCGAGAACCCGTGCCACAGCGCCAGGTAGTAGGGGTGGTCCCCGGCCGGGTAGGGCTCGGCGTAGGTGGTGGCGAGCGCGTTGAACAGCGAGGCGACCACCCCGAGGAGCAGGGTCAGCGCCGCGGGCACGGCCGCCGGCACCATCAGGCCGAGCGAGGGCTTGGGGGCCGAGGAGTCCTCGACACCCGGCTTGGTGCCGAACGCCCCCCACAGGAACCGGAAGCTGTAGGCGGCGGTGAGGGCGGACCCGAGCACGAGACCGACCAGGACCACGAGGTCACCGGTGGTACCCGACTCCAGGAACCCCTCGAACGCCGCCTCCTTGCCGAGGAACCCGAACAGCGGGGGGATCCCAGCCATGGACAGCGCGCCGATGGCGCCGATCACGGTGAGCACCGGGAAGCGCCGTCGGATCCCGGAGAGCTCGTCGATGTTCCTGGTGCCCGCCTGGTGGTCGATGATGCCGACGACGAGGAACAGCGTCGACTTGAACAGGCCGTGCGCGATCAGCATCGTCGCCCCGGCCATCGCGACCGTGTGCGAGCCGGCGCCCATCAACACCATCAGGAACCCGAGCTGGCTGACGGTGCCGTAGGCGAGCAGGGTCTTGAGGTCACGTTCGAACAGCGCCCGGTAGCCGCCGATGAGCATCGTCCAGATCCCGAGCGTCGCGATCAACGGCCACCAGGGCGTGTGGTCGGAGAACGCGGGGG
This sequence comes from Actinoalloteichus caeruleus, assembly GCF_049311605.1. NCBI lineage: Bacteria > Bacillati > Actinomycetota > Actinomycetes > Pseudonocardiales > Pseudonocardiaceae > Actinoalloteichus > Actinoalloteichus caeruleus. The sequence continues at coordinate 5,467,160 of NZ_CP186005.1, read as the reverse complement.
AGAGCCTGGCGACGAGGTAGACGCCGGCCTTGACCATCGACGCGGCGTGCAGGTACGCGCTGACCGGGGTGGGCGCGACCATCGCGCCCGGCAGCCAGGTGTGGAACGGGACCTGGGCGGACTTGGTGAACGCCCCCAGGAGGATGAGCACCAGCGCGGTGCTGGTGAGAGCGCCGGCGGCCGGCGGGCTGGCCACGATCTCGGAGATCCGGTACGTCCCGGCCTGCTCGCCGAGCAGGACGAAGCCCAGCAACATCGACAGCCCACCGAGTACGGTGACGAGCAGGGCCTGGATGGAGGACCGCCGCTGCTGTTTGGTGTTGCCGTCCTGCCCGACCAGGAGGAACGAGCAGACCGTGGTCAGTTCCCAGAAGATGTAGAGGGTGAACAGGTCGTCGGCGAGGACGAGGCCCAGCATCGCCCCGGCGAAGGCGACGAGCAGCGCGGACGTCCGGGAGTTGCTCTGGGCGTCCGGCTTGAAGTAGTAGACGCAATAGCAGAGGATCAGGACTCCGACCCCGGAGACCAGGAAGATCATCAACAGGGAGAGGATGTCGAGTCGCAGCGTGAACGTCAGCCCGAGAACGGGCGCCCACGCCACCGACTCGTCAACGGTCCCGCCGGCCAGCACCTCGGTGAGGCTGGTCAGCGCCCAGCCGAGCGAGACGGCCGGCAGGATGGCGCCCACCGCGAACGCCCAGCGCCCAAGCCACCTGCTGACGGTCGGGAGCAGGGCCGCCAACACCAGGTGGGCGGTCACCAGGAGCAGCATCGGGACCTCCCCGACCTCGGGACGACCGCCGGCTTGCGTTCGCTCATAAGCTCCTCCGGGACGCGGGGCTGACCTTGCCACGACCCGCGCCAGCGGCGGGCGGCCCTCCATCCGGGCCGCTCGCCGAACGCGCAAGACGGGAAAATCGTACGGACGGACTCACGTGCGCCTCACAACTCCTCCGCTGCCGCGTGGCGCCCGCGCCCGCTGTCCGCGATTGGTACAGCGGGTGTCCTTCCTGGTGTGGTGCTCAGCTCCCTAGGTCGACGTTCTCGGTGGTGCCTGCCGGACAACCGCCCCGACTGATCGCCCGTTCCGGGCGAAACCGGTTGCTACCAGTGGCAAGCCGCCGGAACAACCGTACCGGTTCTCCGGGGTGCTTCCCGCGATCCTCGGGGGTGCGTACCGGGCGCACGCCCTCGCCGCGCCGCCCGTGGTCGACCGCGTGGCACCAGGGGCGGACGGTGGGCCGGGGGGTAGATCGGCAGTGGTACGCCGCCGCGTCTTCTCCCTGCTTACCCCGTACTTAGCGGACATTTCACACCGTCGTGGGCGGGGGGCCGCCCGGCGGCCGGACCGGGCCGGGTGGCCCCCGGATGGCGTGGGGATCAGAAGACGTCCGACGGGGTGTACCGTCCCCACACCTCCCGGAGACAGTGACAGACCTCACCCACGGTCGCCCTGGCGGCGAGGGCCTTCCTCATCGGCGGCAGCACGTTCTCCCGGCCGCTGGCCGCCTCCCGGAGCTCCGCCAACGCCACGCGCACCGCCTCGCCGTCACGCTCCGCACGCAGCTCCGCGAGCCGCCGGGACTGCGTCCGCTCGATGTCCGGATCCACCCGCAGCGGCTCGTAGGGCTCCTCGGTGTCCACCGTGTACCGGTTCAGGCCGACGACGACGCGGTCGCCGGAGTCGATGTCCAGCGCGTTCTGGTAGGCCGTCCGCTCGATCTCGCCCTTCTGGAAGCCCTGCTCGATGGCGGCCACCGCCCCGCCCCGGTCCTCGACCTTGCCCATCAGCTCCACCACCGCGCGCTCCACCTCGTCGGTCATCGCCTCGACGGCGTACGAACCGGCGAAGGGGTCGACGGTGGAGGTCAGGTCCGTCTCGTTGGCCAGTACCTGCTGGGTGCGCAACGCCAGCCGGGCGGCCTTCTCGGTGGGCAGCGCGATGGCCTCGTCGTAGGAGTTGGTGTGCAGGGACTGGGTGCCGCCGAGCACGGCGGCGATCGCCTGGACCGTGACCCGCACCATGTTGACCTCGGGCTGCTGCGCGGTCAGCTGCACGCCGGCGGTCTGCGTGTGGAACCGCAGCGTCCAGGACTTGGGGTTCGTCGCCCCGAACTCCTCCCGCATCAGGCGGGCCCAGATCCGCCGTGCCGCCCGGAACTTCGCCACCTCCTCCAACAGGCTGGTCCTGGAGACGAAGAAGAAGGCCAGTCGGGGGGCGAAGTCGTCCACCCGCAGCCCGGCGTCGATGGCCGCCCGCACGTACTCCACGCCGTTGGCCAGGGTGAACGCGATCTCCTGCGCGGGAGTGGCCCCGGCCTCGGCCATGTGGTAGCCCGAGATCGAGATGGTGTTCCACCGGGGGAGCTCGGTACGGCAGTACGCGAAGATGTCGGTGATCAGCCGGAGCGAGTGGGCCGGCGGGTAGATGTAGGTCCCCCGGGCGATGTACTCCTTGAGCACGTCGTTCTGGATGGTGCCGGTGAGGGTGGCGGGGTCGACGCCCTGCTCCTCGGCGACCAGTTGGTAGAGCAGCAGCAGCACGGCGGCCGGCGCGTTGATGGTCATCGACGTGGAGACCTCGCCGAGCGGGATGCCCGCGAAGAGACGCCGCATGTCCTCGATGGAGTCGATCGCGACGCCCACCTTGCCGACCTCGCCGTGGGCGACCGGCTCGTCCGAGTCGTAACCCATCTGGGTGGGCAGGTCGAACGCCACCGAGAGACCGGTGGTGCCCGCCCTGATCAACTGGTGGTAGCGGGCGTTCGACTCGGTGGCGGTCCCGAATCCCGCGTACTGCCGCATCGTCCACGGCCGCCGCGTGTACATGGTCGGGTACACGCCCCGGGTGAAGGGGTAACCGCCCGGCTCGCCGACCCTGTCGGCCAGTCCGTCCCGGACGTCGGCCGGCCCGTAGACCGGTTTCACCTCGAACCCGGACTCGGCTCGTTTCTCGGCGGACATCGGACGCCTCCTCGTGGTGGGTGTGCTCTGGCGGGGCGGGACGGGCGGTACCGAGGCGGCGAGGGTAACGCCGCCTCCCGGTCCGGCGGCCCGGTCGGGGGCCGGCCCGGAGGACCACCGGGGTGACCAGCGTTCCTGGGTGGGCGTGGCGGGGTCGGACGGCCGTCGGCCGGTGGCGGGCGGACGGGGCCCAGCTGGCGGGCGGCACGAGGTGGTCATCGCGACCACCTCCCGATCTTGTCTCCACCGCGACGCCGCCAGCACAATGACGGCGGGCGACGCGTCCACCCCTGCGCCCTGGTCCGGGATCACCCCGCTCGGACCATCGATCCAAGAACAGGCTCGTACCGTCGTCTGTATCGCACAGTGCACAGTCGAGTACAACGCATGGAGAATGTGTCCGTGGCCACCACAGACTCGGAAGATCCCGCAACTCCTCGTGTGATCGCCGGCCGATACCGGCTCCGCCGGGTGTCGGGGAAGGGCGCCACCGGCATCGTCTGGGTCGCCTACGACGAGTTCCTGCGCAGACAGGTCGCGCTGAAGGAGGTGCTGCTGCCCCAGGGCGTGCCAGCTCCCGAAGCCGACGCCATGCGGGAACGCACGATGCGGGAGGCACGGGCCAACGCCGTGCTCTCGCACCCGAACGTGGTGACCCTCTACGACGTGGTGCGGCACGAGGGTGAGCCCTTCGTCGTCATGGAGCTCGTGCTCGCGCACAGCCTCGCCGCCGTGCTGCGGCACCACGGGCCGATCAACGAACAGCAGGCGGCCGTGGTGGGAGACGCCATCGCGGCGGCCTTGGAGGCCGCGCACCGGGCCGGCATCACACACCGGGACGTCAAACCCGGGAACGTGCTGGTCAACCAGGACGGGTGGACCAAGCTCACCGACTTCGGCATCGCGCGCAACGTCACGGAGAGCACCCTCACCGCCACCGGCCTGCTGTTGGGAACGCCTTCCTACATCGCACCCGAGGTCGCCACGGGGCGCGGGGTCAGCCCGGCCGCCGACCTGTGGGGGCTGGGAGCGACGCTGTACGCGGCGATGGAGGGGCGACCACCCTACGACGCCGGCGGCGACCCGCTGGCCACGGTCACCGAGGTGGTGCACGGCCCGGTTCCCCAGGCGAGCCGGGGAGGCACCATCGCCGAGATCATCAGCGGCCTGATGGTCAAGGCGCCGGCCAAGAGGATGCCGTTGGCCGAGGTGCGCCGGCGGCTCGCCCCGTTGCTCCCCAAGTCCGGGGTGAACGTGTTCGAGGACGTCCACATGCCCGATCCCAGCGCGGCCGAGCCGCCGTCGACGGGAACCCGGGGCGCCGGGGGGACCCGGTCGGGCACCCGGGGAGCCGGCGGAACACGGTCCGGCACACGTGGTGGCGCGGGCACCCGCGCGCAGGCGTCGCGGCGCCCACCGACGGCGACGGGCGCGGCCAGCCTGAACCCCCCGACCGCGGGGGCGACGGGCGGCTGGTCCCCCGGCGGTCGACGCCCCGGCGGACGCCGTCCCACCGCGCAGTCCACCGGCGCGCTCGGAGCCCACACCGGGGCCCTGGGCGGACTCGGAGCCGACGACGATTCCTCGCCGATCCGGGCGATCGACGACTCGGCGCCGTTGGCCGCCGATCCAGGTCCGCTCCCCTTCCCCGTTCGGGACACCGGCACCCAGCCGGCGGTCGAGGAGACGTCCCCGCCCGCGCCGTTGGCCGCCGAGCCAGGTCCGCTGCCCTTCGCGCCGCCTCCCTCCTCCGGTGGGCCGGGCGCGACCTCCGACGACCGGGGCGGTCGACCGCCGGCTCCGTCCGACACGGCGGGCTCCCGACCGGGACGCCGGACGGGCGCTCCCCGCATCGGCAGGGGCGGGATGATGCTCGCGGTCCCGCTGTTCCTCGTCGCGGCGCTCGTGGGCTTCGCGCTCGTCAGGACCGTCGCGGGCGAGTCCGTGCTGCCGACCGAGGTCGCCGGGGCGCCCGCGCCGGGGCAGGGGGTCGGCAGCCCGACGCTCGACCTCGCCTCGGACCGCGCCGTGGGCGCGGACACCGAACCCACCGAGGGACGCTTCGAGCTGATGCTCCCCGAGGGGTGGGGCCGGTTCCAGGAGCAGCGGCAGTACCCGGAGCTGCCCGACAGCTCCATCACCCGGTACGTCTCCGAGGACGGTTCGAGCACGGTCGCGGTGGAGTGGTTCGCCGACTACTTCCAGGAACACAGCGTCGACGACTACGTGAGCCGCCTGCCGGAGCTGACGGCGGGCAGCGGCGGGCAGTTCGTCCCGGGTCTCGACGTCCCCGCCGAGACCGACCGGGAACAAGCTGGGCCCGAACCCGCCCGCGAACTCACCTACCGGCTCGTCGACTCCGGCCTGCTGAGGGAGTCGGCGGGGGCGGAGCAGCGGCGGACGGTCTACGTGCGGCTGCTGCCCAGGGACGACGACCTGTGGTTGGTCTCGGTCTCGGTGGACACCCGGTCGGAGACGGTCGGTCGCACCGAGCTGTTCAACCAGATCGCCCCGAGTTTCACCACCCTCGCCTGAGCCGGGGAACCCGGTGGCCCCGGACTCGGGGTCGGAGGCCTTAAGCTTCGCCCTGTGACGGCGAGTGACGCAGGCACCGCGACGGTGCGGACCGACGAGTCAGCGGCGACGGGCGGAACCGCCCCGGCCGACCAGGCCAGCCCCGAGGCAGCGGCCAGGCGGGCGGCGGCCGAGCTGGCGGCCAGGACCGGGGTGGAGGAGCACCAGGTGGCCGTGGTCCTCGGCTCCGGCTGGCGCCCGGCGGCCGAGGAACTGGGCGACCCGGTCGCCGAGGTGCCGATGGCGGAGCTGCCCGGTTTCGTGCCGCCGGCCGTCGCCGGCCACGGTGGCGCGATCCGTTCGGTGCGCCTCGGTGACTCCCGGGTGCTCGTGCTGCTCGGCCGTACGCACCTCTACGAGGGTCGGGGTGTCGCGCCGGTCGTCCACGGGGTGCGCACCGCCGTGGCGGCGGGCGCCCGCACGGTCGTCCTCACCAACGCGGCCGGTGGCCTGCGCGGTGACCTCGACGTCGGCCAGGCCGTGCTGATCCGGGACCACCTCAACCTGACCGCGCTCTCCCCCCTGGTGGGGCCCCAGTTCGTGGACCTCACCGACCTGTACACCGCTCGGTTGCGCGCGCTGGCCGCCGAGCTCGACCCGACGCTCACGGAGGGCGTGTACGCCCAGCTCCCCGGGCCCCACTACGAGACGCCGGCCGAGATCGGGATGCTCCGCACGCTGGGCGCCGACCTGGTGGGCATGTCGACGGCCCTGGAGGCCATCGCGGCCAGGGCGGCCGGGGCCGAGGTGCTGGGCCTGTCGCTGGTGACGAACCTGGCGGCCGGCACCACCGGCGAGCCCCTGAACCACGAGGAGGTCGTGGCGGAGGGACGCGCCGCCGCCACCAGGCTCGGTGGTCTGCTCGCCCGTCTGGTGGGCCGGTTGTGAGCGGCCTCGACCCGGCGCTGCGCACGGCTGCCATGCGGTGGGCGGCCGAGGACGTGGACGAGGACGACCGCGTCGAGCTGCAACGCGTGCTCGCCTCGGCGATGGCCGGCGACGAGTCGGCGAAGGCGGAGCTGGCCGACCGGCTGGCCGGTCCGCTGACCTTCGGCACCGCCGGGCTGCGCGGCCCGCTGCGCGCTGGTCCCAACGGCATGAACCGGTCCGTCGTCATCCGGGCCACGGCCGGCGTCGCCGCCTGGCTGACCGCCCACGGCCATGCCGGTGGGGTGGTCGTCGTCGGGCGGGACGCCAGGCACGGGTCCGAGCGGTTCGCGACCGACGCGGCGGGGGTGCTGGCCGCGGCGGGTTTCGACACCCGGCTGCTGCCCGGCCCGCTGCCCACCCCGTTGCTCGCCGGCGCGGTCCGCCGGTTGGGCGCGGTCGCGGGGATCCAGATCACGGCCTCGCACAACCCGCCCGCCGACAACGGGTACAAGCTGTACGACGGCGAGGGCACCCAGATCGTGCCCCCGGCCGACTCCGAGGTGGAGGCCGCCATCGAACGGGTCGGGCCCGCCTTCACGGTGCCCCTGTCGCAGGGCTGGCGGGTGGAGGACCGCGACCTCCTCGGCGAGTACCTCGCGCACGTCGGGACGCTGCCGAGGGGAAGCGCCCGGGACCTGCGGATCGCGGCCACCCCGATGCACGGCGTGGGCGGCGAACCGCTGGTGCGCGCGCTGGCCGCCGCCGGTTTCCACGACGTCCACCTCGTCCCCGAACAGGCGGAACCCGACCCCGACTTCTCGACGGTGGCCTTCCCCAACCCCGAGGAGCCCGGGGCCACCGACCTGCTGCTGGCCCTCGCGGAGCGGGTCGAGGCCGACCTGGCGATCGCCCTGGACCCCGATGCCGACCGCTGCGCGGTGGGTACCCGTGAACCCGGCGGCGGTTGGCGGATGCTGCGCGGGGACGAGACCGGTGTCCTGCTCGCCGAGCACGTGCTGGCCGAGCTGGACCGCGCCGCGCACCCCGATCCGCTGGTGGCGACGACGATCGTGTCCTCGTCGATGCTGGCCTCGGTCGCCGCCGCCCACGACGCCCGGTACGACGAGACGCTCACGGGTTTCAAGTGGCTGGTGCGGGCGGGGGACGGCAGGGGGACCGGTCTGGTCTTCGCCTACGAGGAGGCCCTGGGGCTGTCGGTCGATCCCGAGGTGGTTCGGGACAAGGACGGCCTGTCCGCCGCGGTGCTCGCGGCGGACCTGGCGGCCACGAGGAAGGCCGAGGGCAGTGACCTCCTGGCCGCGTTGGACGAGCTCGCCGCGCGGCACGGCGTGCACCTGACCGACCAGGTGTCGATCCGGGTGACCGACCAGGCGGAACGGGCGAGGCTGGTGGCGGGGGTGCGCGGGCGCCCGCCGGCGGAGTTGGCCGGAGTGCCGGTGTCCCTGGCGGAACCGAGGGCGGCCGACATCGTCGAACTCCGCGCCCAGTCCCTCCGCGTCGTGATCCGGCCCTCGGGGACCGAACCGAAGCTGAAGGCGTACCTCCAGGTGGTGGAGCCGGTCGCGGACGCGGCCCCGGAGGGCGGCGCCGACAGGTCCGACCGCGTGGCGGCGGCGCGGGAACGCGCCGAGGCCCGACTCACCGAGCTCCGCGACCAGGTCGCGGAACTGCTGCGCTGAACCGGAACCGGCTCCGTCCCGCTCCCGATCGGGACGGAGCCGGCCTCGCGTCAGGGGCGTGGACCTCTCCTGAGGACGCCCGGGCACCCGGCGGAGGGCCGGTCGCCGTTCTCCCGGTTCCCTCGGTTCTCCCGCCGTGCGGAATTGCCAGCCCCGGGGCCGCCGCCGAGTCGCGGAACCGTTCGAGGTGGGGAACGCGAGGCGCTCCCTTTTCGCTACCGGCGGCGCTGGCGAGGGTTTTCGACCGGCGGCGCGGTAGTCGGGGAACCCGCCACGACCCCGTCGCCCCCGCTGCTCCCAGTTCGCATCCTCCCAGTTCAGCGCCCGGAAATGTCGGTCGTTGCCGGTATTCTCGGTGGTGACGGTGAAAGCCCCGGGGAAACGGTGGAAACCACTTCGCGGGGTTCCGGCGGGAATCGGCAGGGGAGTTCGGACATGCCTGAGAACAGCGGTCTGGAATCAGCCAACGACACCAATCCCTTCGACTCGGTCCGGCGCGTGGACGACACCGGTGAGTGGTGGTCCGCCCGCGATCTCATGCCACTGCTCGGCTACTCGGACTGGCGGCACTTCGGCGAGACCCTGGCGCGGGCCAAGCGGTCGGCCGCCAACACCCGGGTGAACGTGGGCACGTTATTCGTGGCGGCGGGCGGTGCCGCCGCCACGGGTGGGGAACCGTCGGACGACCACCGCCTCACCAGGTACGCCTGCTACCTCGTCGCGATGAACGGCGACCCGGCGAAGCCGGAGGTGGCGGCGGCCCAGCGCTACTTCGCCGTCCGCGCCAGGGAAGCCGAGATCGTGCTGCCCTCGCCGAGGATGCCGGAGGACTACCCGTCGGCGTTGCGGGCGTTGGCGGACCAGTTCGAGGAGGCCGAGCGCACCCGCAGGGAGCTGGCGGTCGCCGCTCCGAAGGCCGAGGCCTACGACGCCCTGTTGGAGACCGACGGCACCTACCTGGTGGGCAACGTGGCCAAGATGCTCGGAGTCCCCGGGATGGGCCAGAACAAGCTCTTCGAGTTCCTGCGCGCCGAGCACGTGCTGATGTCGGCCGAGCACCGCCGCAACGAGCCCTACCAGGAGCACGCGCACCACTTCCGGGTGGTGCCGAGCGTGTTCGACACACCGGACGGGCGTCGTGGCGGGTTCACCACCAGGGTGCGGCCCTCCGGGATCGAGTTCATCCGGTCCCTCCTGGCCAGGCGGGGGTACCAGGTGCGGGCCGAGCTGGCCCCGGTCCGCGAGTCCGACACCGGCTGACCCAGTCCTCCCCGGGTGCCGGTGGAGGACCACCGGCCGTCGGCGCCCGGGGAGCCGCCGAGCTGGTGGAACGCGTCCGGAGCTACGAACGAGCGGCGGCCGAGCAGGTCGCGAGACCGCGGGTGCAGCTGTCCCGGGCTGAGGAGTTCGCCGCCACGCTCCGGACGCGACTGGACGCCCCGTCCGGGCCGCCGGGGTGAGGGTCGCCTGGCGGGGGCGCCCCTGGCTACTGGTGGCACCCGGGTGGGTCCACTCCGACGCGGGCGGCACGACGGAGTGGACCCGTGCTCCTCGCGATGCCACGCGGATGCGCCGCGGCGAAGGGGGCGCCCGCGCCGGCGAGGGAGCCCGGGCACCGGAGCCCCGGAGGGCCGGGAATCCGACGTTCGCCGGGAACCGGGAGTGGGCGGCGTTCGTCGGAACGGCGTGCCGGCTACGCCCGCCGACACCAGGTGCTCGCCGTGAGCGTCTCCCGTTCCGCGGTGTCGGGCTCGCTCCACCACGCGGGGGGCGGTCGACCGATGAGGGGATACAGTCCGTAAGTGACCGCGACAACCGGTGAGCAGTCGTTGAGAGTGGAGACCGTGGAGCAGTCCCGACTGCTGGCGCTGCTGCGTGACGAGGGGCCGATGTCCCGGGTCGAGCTGGGTGAACGGCTCGAACTGCCACGCGCCCGCCTGACCGCGGAGGTCAGCCGGCTGGCGGACGCGGGCATGGTCGAGTCGGGGGGACCCGCCGCGAGCCGGGGTGGCCGGCGGTCCACGCTCGTCCGACTGGCCTCCGACCTGCGCCTGCTCGCGGTGGACATCGGCGCCACCTCGGTGGGGGTGGCGGTGACCGGACCGAGGTGCGACGTGCTCGCCCACGTGGTGGAGGACTGCGACGTCCGCACGGGGCCGGTGGCTGTGCTCGAACGGGTCGCCGCGCTGGCCGATGTCGTGCTCGCCAGCAACCCCGGGCGGCTGCTGGCGTCCGGGGTGGGGCTTCCCGGCCCCGTCAGCTTCCGGGAGGGGCTGCCGGTGGCGCCCCCGATCATGCCGGGGTGGGACCGCTTCCCGGTTCGGGACCAGCTCGCGAGCCGGTGGCGCCGTCCGGTCGCGGTCGACAACGACGTGAACGCGATGGCGATGGGCGAGCGGCACGCGGGCGTCGCCCAGTCCCTCGACGAACTGATCTTCGTGAAGATCGGAACGGGTATCGGGTGCGGGATCGTCCTCGGGGGGCGCGTCTACCGGGGCGTGGCCGGGACGGCCGGCGACATCGGGCACGTCCGGATCGACGAGTACGGGCCGGCGTGCGCCTGCGGGGAGGTCGGCTGCCTGGAGGCCTACTTCGGCGGCGCCGCCCTGGCCAGGGACGCGCTGACCCTGGCCCGCAGCGGCCGGTCGACCCGGCTCGCCGAGCTCCTGGAGGAGCGGGGGAGCCTGACGGCCCAGGACGTGGGCGCCGCCGCCGGCGCGGGCGACTTCGCCGCCGTGAACCTGATCCGGGAGGGCGGCAGGCGGCTGGGGCAGGTGATCGCCTCGCTGGTCAGCTTCATCAATCCGGGCATGGTCGTCATCGGGGGAGGCGTGGCCGGCCTGGGGCACCAGCTGTTGGCCGAGGTCCGCAGTGCCGTGTACCGGCGATCGTTGCCCCTCGCGACCGGGAACCTCCCGATCGTCCTCTCCGAACTCGGGGACCAGGCCGCCGTGATCGGCGCGGCGTGGTCGGCCAGTGAGCGCGCTTTCGCCCTGACGCACTAGTCCTCCGCCGCTCACCGGTCCCCACCAGCGGGGTGTCGACCAGGCGCTCCCGGCGGCGGCCAGGTGGCGGGCGCGGCTCCAGGTGTGTTCCGAGGGCCCGACGCCCGTGCCGCCCGGCCGCTCGACGGAGCCCCCGCTCCGAGGCGGGCGGCGCTCTCCTCCCTGGCTCGGGTGACGTGGTGCCGTGCGCCGGGCGACCGGCGCCGGTAGCCCACATCCTGGTCGCATGCCTGGTGAGAACAAGACCCTCGTCTGGCCGGTGCTGGCGTACGAGGACGCGCCCGCCGGTATCCGGTTCCTGGTGAACGCCTTCGGCTTCCAGGAGAACGTCGTCTACCCGGGCGAGACCCCTGACGTGGTCCTGCACGCCGAGTTGCTGTGGCCAGAGGGTGGCGGGGTGATGCTCGGTTCGGCCAGCGTCGGGGAGGGACACGCGATCCGGCCGGGTGGTTGCGCCGTGTACCTGGTGACCAGCACCCCGGACGAGTTGTTCGACCAGGCCGTGGCTGGGGGTGCGGAGGTCGTGGTGGCTCCGGAGGACAAGGACTACGGGGCGCGGGGGTTCACCGTCCGTGATCCCGAGGGCAACGAGTGGAGCTTCGGCACCTACGCGGGGGGCTGAGCGCGCCGACGGTGCGGAGCCGGGCCGTGCGGGCTCGGCCGGCCGCGACGGGATGGTCGCTCGGTCCGGGTGAGGGCAGGGCGGCCGGTCTGCCGTGGACAGCGCCGGAACGCCGGACCGCCGCGACGTGCCGGTTCCGGCCCGTCCCCTGCCACGGCGCCCCGGCGCTGGCGTGGCGGCGGCGCACAGGAGCGGAGCCGGGCGGGGCTCCACCGACCACCACGTGTCGTCCCAGAACCGGCACCGGCCGGCGTCCGGCGGCTGGGTCGGCGAGGTCGGCGAACCTTCCAGGTTCTGACGGAGAGTGACGGCGCTCGGATGCCGGCGGCCCTCCACGGGCCCACCGGCGCGTGGTGGCCCGGCCGGGGCCGGGCCGCCGACGGGGGACTTGGAGGGCTGCCACCACCCCGGTGACGGGTGCTCCGGAGCCGAACTCCCGGCCTCGCCCCCACCGGTGCGGTGGGCTCGGCCAGCGCCGGCCCCGGGCGGCTCGCGCCACCGTCGCGCGCCCAGTGGGTGGCGCGACCGCCTTCCCGTCCCCGGGCACGACGGTCGTCCCAGGTCAGCGCGCGGTCGGGCCCGCTGGGGACCTCAAGCGGAGCTCGGTCCCCGGCCCGGGTCGCGAGAGTCGCGAAGGATCTTGTCGAATCGCTTAAACTGAGCAGACTTTCGTGTGGAAAATGCCAAAGTAGCGGCCAAAATCTGGGCCGAACGAGTGAAAACCTGGGATTTTCGTAGCCCGAAGGGGTTGACCAGTGATGTGGACCACCTTACTTTGATGAACCACCCAACGAAGTGAGGTTGCTGTGCGGAACGGTCACGTGCCGCCGGCCGATCAGGCCGGCCTGCGCCGAGCGAACCTCGCGTTGGTCGTGCGAACCCTGCGTGAGCACGGGCAGCAGTCCCGGGCGCAGCTGTCGGCCCTCAGTGGACTGAGCAAGGCGACCGTCTCCAACCTCGTGAGCGAACTCGAGTCCCGCCGCCTGGTGCGCGCCGCCGGGCTGACCGCCGGCCGCCAGGGGCGCCCGGGCCAGCTGGTGGAGCTGTCGCCGGGGTCGGTGTGCGGCATCGGCCTCGAGATCAACCTCGAGTACCTGCGAGCCACGGTGCTCGACCTCGCGGGAACCGTCGTCACCGAGCAGCTGGTGCCCCTCCGGGTCGTGGAACTCGGCCCGCAACGGTGCCTCGACCAGCTCGCCGAACTCGCCAGGTCGATGCTCGCCACGGTCGCCGCCGTCGGCGCCTGGCCGGCCGGCATCACGGTCGCGGTTCCCGGCCTCGTGGACACCCAGGCCGGCGTGGTGCGCTTCGCCCCGAACCTGCGCTGGCGGCAGATCGCCCTCGTCGACGGGCTCGCCGCCCGCGTCGACCTCCCGCTCGAACGGTGCGCCGTGGACAACGACGCCAACCTCGCCGCCCTCGCCGAACACACCAGCGGTGCCGCCAGCGGCACCGACGACCTGCTCTGCATCGTCGGCAGCAGCGGAGTGGGAGCTGGTCTCCTCGCGGCGGGGGTGCCCGTGCGCGGGGCGTCCGGCTTCGCCGGAGAGGTCGGCCACCTCTCGCTCGACCCGCTCGGCCCGTCCTGCCCCTGCGGGAACCGGGGCTGTTGGGAGCGGCAGATCGATCTGGGCACGCTCCTCGAGGTGATGTCCAGCCCGGACGACCCGGTGCGGGACCCCAGCCTCGCGGTCTCCGACCGGCTGCGCATCATCCGGGTCCGGGCCGAGGCCGGCGACCGCCGCACGCTCGACGCGCTCCAGCAGGTCGGGGACGCCCTGGGGGTCGGTCTCGCCCTGCTGATCAACGTCCTCAACCCGGCAGCCGTCGTGCTCGGCGGCTACTTCGCCGAGCTGTACGAGTGGCTGGTCGAGCACGCCCGCATCCAGATCGCCTCCCGCGTCCTCTCGCCCGAGGCGGCCCGGGCGGCGATCCTGCCGTCCACCCTCGGGTTCACCGCCGCCATCCGGGGCGGCGCGCAGCACGCGATGCGGATGGTGATGGACAACCCCACCCTCGCCCCGGTGGTGGCGAGCGAACCGACGGAGGCACCGGCATGAGCCGAACCGACGGGCCCACGGGGCCGCGCGCCGCCGGCCAGGAGGAGGCCGGGGAGGTCCTGCTGCGCATGGAGGGGATCGTCAAGGTGTTCCCCGGGGTGCGGGCGTTGGACGGAGTGGACCTGGAGGTGCGGCCCGGCGAGGTGCACTGCCTGCTCGGGCAGAACGGGGCGGGGAAGTCCACCCTCATCAAGGTCCTCGCCGGCGCCCACCAACCCGACGAGGGCGTCATCACCTGGCGGGGGACCGAGGCCCGGCTGCCGTCACCGGTCGCGGCCCTCCGGCTCGGCGTGGCCACCATGTACCAGGAGCTGGACCTGGTCCCCGACCTGTCGGTGGCCGACAACATCTTCCTCGGCCACTGGCGGTCCCGTTGGGGGTTCACCCGGGCCCGCGCGGCGGCGGCGGAGGCCACCCGGTTGCTCACGCGCCTCGGTCACCCCGAGATCCGCCCGCACCGGGAGGTCGGCGGCCTGTCCGCCGCCGGGCAGCAGCTGGTGTCGATGGCCAGGGCACTGGCCCACGACGCCGGGCTCATCGTCATGGACGAGCCGACGGCGGCGCTCGCCGCCGACGAGACGGAGAACCTCTTCCGGGTCGTGGAGGACCTCACGGCGTCCGGGGTGGCCGTCGTCTACATCTCGCACCGCATGGAGGAACTCCGGCGCATCGGTGACCGGATCACGGTCATCAAGGACGGTCGCACCGTCGCCAGGAACCTCGACGCGAAGACCACACCCACCTCGGAGCTGGTGTCCCTGATGACCGGGCGTCGGGTCGACGCGGCCTTCCCGAAGCGGGAGGAGAACACCACCGACGCCTCGGTGGAGGCGCTGCGGGTGGAGGGGCTCACCAGGCGAGGCGAGTTCAGGAACGTCGACTTCACCCTGCGCGCGGGCGAGGTCCTCGGCATCGCCGGGCTCGTGGGCGCCGGGCGCAGCGAGATCCTGGAGACCGTCTTCGGCGCCAGGAAACCCGACAGCGGGCGGGTCCTGGTGCACGGCCAGCCACTCCGGCCGGGCAGCGTCCCGGCGGCCGTGCGCGCCGGCATCGGACTGGCGCCCGAGGAACGGAAGAGCCAGGCACTCCTGCTCGACCTCCCCGTCGCCCACAACGTGACCCTGGCCAGCCTCCCGGAGTACAGCCGACTCGGCTTCTCCCAACGGGCGAGGGAGATCGACGACGCCACGGAGAAGCTGCGGGAACTGGACCTGCGGCCGGCGGACCCCCGACGCCTCATCCGAACGCTCTCCGGCGGCAACCAGCAGAAGGCCGTGGTGGCCCGCTGGTTGGTGCACGGGTGCCGCATCCTGCTGCTCGACGAACCGACCAGGGGCGTCGACGTGGGAGCTCGCAGCGAGCTGTACCGGCTGATCCGCGAACTCGCCGCCTCCGGCGTCGCGGTCGTCGTGGTCTCCAGCGAGGTCCCGGAGGTGCTCGGCCTGGCTGACCGGGTGCTGGTGCTCCGCGACGGCGACATCGTCCACGAGGCGCCCGCCGACGAGCTGACCGAGGCCGACGTGCTTGATCTGGTGATGGAAGGGAGTGCGGCGTGACCGACAAGAAACCGGGCTCGGTGCTCGGCGCCGGCAGCGCCGAGGACAGATCCCCCAACGAGACTGCGGGCTCCCCGAGCTCCGCCGGTGGAACCGGCGGAGACGGGCGGTCCGCACCGCAGCCCACCGCCCCCGCCGCCACGAAGGGCGGTGGGCTGCGACTGGACGTCCGGCTCACGGGACTGTTCGCGGTACTGGTCCTGCTGTGCGTCGTCGGGTACCTGACCCGGCCGGACGCGTTCCTCACCGAGGGGAACCTGTCCACGATCCTCCGGCTCGCCGCCGCCATCGGCGTGGTCAGCGTCGGCATGACCTTCGTCATCACCACCGCCGGGATCGACCTCTCCGTGGGTTCGATGGTCGCGCTCGCCAGCGTGTGGATGACGACGGTCGCCACCCAGTCCTACGGGGTGGGGGTGATGGTGCTCTGCGCCCTGCTGGTGGGACTGGGCGCCGGTCTGGTCAACGGCATACTGATCGCCTACGGCAGGGTCGTGCCCTTCATCGCGACCCTGGCGATGATGGTCGCGGCCCGGGGCCTCGCCGAGCGCATCAGCGGGCGGCAGACGCAGGTGATCAGGGACACCGCGTTCCTGGACTTCTTCCGGGGCAGCTTCCTCGGCGTCCCGGTCCTGGTGTGGATGTTCCTGCTGGTCTTCGCGGCCGGCTGGGTCCTGCTCAACCGCACCACCTTCGGCCGGCGCACCTTCGCAGTCGGGGGCAACCCGGAGGCGGCCCGCCTCGCGGGCATCAACGTCAAGCGCCATGTCGCGCTGGTCTACGGGCTGGCCGGCCTGTGCTGCGGGATCGCCGCCATCATGGTCGCGGCCAGGACCACCTCGGGCGCGTCCACCAACGGGCTCTACTACGAGCTCGACGCCATCGCGGCCGTCGTGATCGGCGGCACCCTGCTGACCGGTGGCCGAGGCAGCCTCCTCGGCACCCTCATCGGTGTGTTGATCTTCACCGTGCTCAGCAACATCTTCACGCTGAACAACCTGGAGACCGACATCCAGAACATCGCCAAGGGCGTGATCATCGTGGTCGCCGTGCTCCTGCAGTACCGCACCATGAACCACCCGCGAACGACCTAGCACCGCAGTCCGTCGTCGGGGCGGTCACCGCCGCCCGCCCCGACGAGGTCCACCGGCACGAGCCGGTGGGCCCGTGAGCCGTCGGCGGCCAACACACCCCAGGTCCGCCGCCGCCAAGTCCGGCGGTCCACGTCTCGTGCTCGGGAGTCCTCGATGTCAAGACAGCCACTGTTCGCCCGCCGCCGCTTCCTGCTCGGCGGCACCGCCCTCGGCGCGGGGGTCGTCCTGTCCGCCTGCACCTCCAACGACGCCGCCCAGGAGGCCCCGCGGAACGTCAGCGTCGGTGCCGGCGACAACGCCGAACCCGGGCCGGAGGTGACGATCGGCTTCTCCGCGCCCGCCGCCGACCACGGCTGGATGGCGGCCATGACCGCCTACGCGCGGTCGCAGGCCGAGGCGTTCGAGGACGTCACCTTCACCGCCACCGAGGGCACCAACGACTCCAGCCAGCAGATCGCGCAGATCGAGACCCTCATCAACGACGGTGTCGACGTCCTCGTCATCCTGCCGCACGACGGCGCGCAGCTGACCGCGGTCGGCCAGCAGGCGATGGACGCCGGCATCCCGGTGGTGAACGTGGACCGCGTCTTCGACAGCCCGCTGGCCTACCGCTGCTGGATCGGCGGCGACAACTACCGCATGGGCGTCAACGCCGGGGACTACATCGCCGAGCAGATGCGGGAACAGGGCAAGGACGACCCGGTGATCGCCGAGGTGGCGGGAATCGACTCGCTGCCCCTGACCCAGGAACGCAGCCAGGGGTTCGCCGACGCGCTCGCCCGGCACGGCTTCGAGGTCTCGCACCGGGTCGCGGCCGAGTTCACGGTGGAGAGCGGTGAGCGGCAGACCTCCAACCTGCTCCAGTCCGCCAGCTCCCTCGACGCGCTGTGGAACCACGACGACGACCAGGGCATCGGCGTGCTCGCCGCCATCGAGAACGCCGGACGAGACGAGTTCATCATGGTGGGCGGCGCGGGCTCACTGGACATGATGGACCGGATCGAGTCGGGCGAGAGCGTCGTCAAGGCCACGGTCCTCTACAGCCCGTCGATGTGCGCCTCGGCGATCTCGCTGGCCCGCCTCCTCGGACAGGCCAAGGGCCTCGGGGACATGGCCGAGCACGAGATCCCGGCGTCCATCACCACCTACTCGGCAGTGGTCACCAGCGACAACGTCGCGGAGTACCGGGACGTGGGCTTCGCGTCCTGACCTGGACGGCACCAGCCGGCCCCACCGGCGGAGGCCGGCACGGTAGTCCTCTCGGCCACGCCGAGATCGTGAGGACATCGAGAATGTGAGGGATCACAGCATGGCAGCCAGCGAGACGATCGGCGTCGGGATGGCGGGGTACTCCTTCATGGGTGCCGTCCACTCCCAAGCCTGGCGCACCGTCCACCGGTTCTTCGACGTGCCGGTAGCACCGGAACTCGTCGCACTCGCGGGCCGCGATCGGGCCAGGACCGAGGCCGCCGCCGCCCGGATGGGGTGGTCGGCCGCGGAGACGGACTGGCGGCGCTTGGTCGAGCGGGACGACGTCGGCCTGGTCGACATCTGCACGCCGGGGGACACCCACGCCGAGATCGCGATCGCCGCGCTGGACGCCGGCAAGCACGTCCTCTGCGAGAAACCGCTGGCCAACACGGTGGCCGAGGCGGAGGCGATGGTGGCCGCGGCGGAACGGGCCGCCGCCTCCGGGGTCCGCTCCATGGTCGCCTTCAACTACCGTCGCGTCCCGGCCCTCGCGTTGGCGCGCGAGCTGGTCGCGAACGGTCGCCTCGGCACCGTGCGGCACGTGCGGGCCGTCTACCTCCAGGACTGGCTCACCGACGAGAACTCGCCACTGACCTGGCGGCTCGACCGCACCAAGGCCGGCGCTGGCGCGCTCGGCGACATCGGTTCGCACATCATCGACGCGAGCCAGTTCGTCACGGGGCAGGCGATCACGGGTGTCTCGGCCATCACCGAGACCTTCGTCCGCCGCCGCCCGGTGGCCACCTCATCGGCGGGGTTGTCCGCCTCGGCCGGCACCGAGTACGGGGACGTCACGGTCGACGACGCCGCCCTGTTCCTCGCGCGGTTCACCGGCGGGGCCGTGGCCACCTTCGAGGCGACCCGGTTCGCCGCCGGTCGGAAGAACGCCATGCGGCTGGAGGTCAACGGCTCGCGGGGCAGCCTCGCGTTCGACTTCGAGTCCATGAACGAACTGTGGCTGCACGAGGAGGACATCGACGCGGCCGAGGGCGGGTTCCGACGCATCCTCGTGACCGAGGCCACGCACCCCTACCTCGGGGCGTGGTGGCCGCCCGGCCACGGGCTCGGCTACGAGCACACCTTCACCCACGAGGCAGCGGACTTCCTCACCGCCGTGGGCACGGGGACCGACCCGGAGCCGAGCTTCGCCGACGGACTGCGGGTGCAGCGGGTGCTGCGGGCGGTGGAGGACAGCGCCGCCGCCGACTCCCGCTGGACCCCGGTGCCGTAGTCGACCACGAGACCAGCCGGCCGAACGGGTCGGCGAGACGGTTCCGCCCGGCTCCTCCACGGAGCCGGGCCGGGAACCGGGAGCCCCGGCGGCTCCACGAAGGACCTGCCCCGGCCGACACCGGGGCGGATGGGTTCACACCGCGACGGGGAAGCGCAACAAGGAGGTTGGCACTCAACGTCGAGTAGTCCCCGGCTCGTCGAGAACGCGCTGTTGTTCGGGCGACGAACCTTGGTGAGAACAGGAGAAACATACCAGTGCGACGATCATTACGGGGGCGCGGCGGGAGTTCCGCGACCACCGGGCACAGAACCAGATCCAGGGGCACGGCGGCCCGCGCGGGCACCCTGTCACTGGCGCTCCTGACCGCTCTCGGTGGCAGCGCGATGGCCGCGGCCCCGGTCGCGGTGGCGGCCGACCAGCCGGCCGAGGCGGCCACGGCCGCGAACACCTTCCAGCCCAAACCTCCCATCGGTTTCCCGGTCTTCGACGAGGACGAGCACGACCACCCCGGCGATGACCACGAGCACGACGACCACTTCCACGCGTTGGTCTTCTCCAAGACCGCCGGGTTCCGGCACGACTCCATCGAGGCCGGTGTCGCCGCCATCGAGGAGCTCGGTGCGGAGCACGGCTTCCACGTGGACCACACCGAGGACGCCGAGGACTTCACCGAGCAGAACCTGGGCCACTACGACGTCGTCGTCTGGCTGTCCACCACCGGTGACGTCCTCAACGAGGAGCAGCAGGCGGCCTTCGAGGGCTACATCCAGGACGGCGGCGGCTACGCCGGCGTGCACGCCGCGTCGGACACCGAGTACGACTGGCCGTGGTACGGCGAGCTGGTGGGTGCCTACTTCGACTCCCACCCGCAGATCCAGGAGGCGACGACGGTCGTCACCGACCACGTCCACCCCTCCACCGCCCACCTCGACGAGGAGTGGGTGCGGACGGACGAGTGGTACAACTTCCAGGACAACCCGCGCGGCGACGTGCACGTCCTGGCGGCCCTCGACGAGGACAGCTACGACGCCGGCAGCGGCGCGATGGGCCACGACCACCCGATCGCCTGGTGCCAGGAGTTCGACGGTGGCCGCTCCTGGTACACCGGCGGTGGCCACACCATCGAGTCGTTCTCCGAGCCCGCGTTCCTGGAACACCTGCTCGGCGGTCTGCGCACCGCCGCCGGGGTCGCCGAGGCCGACTGCAAGGCGACCGTCGACTCCTCCTTCGACCAGGTGACCCTGGCCAAGGGTGCCGACCAGGCCGGCGAGCCGATCGCCCTGGCCGTGCTGCCCGACCGCAGCGTGCTGCACACCGCCCGCGACGGCCGGGTGTTCCACACCACCGCCGACGGCCTGAACACCCTCGCCGCCCGGATCCCGGTGTACGACCACGACGAGGACGGCCTCCAGGGCATCGCCGTGGACCCGGACTTCGAGGACAACCGCTGGGTCTACCTCTACTACTCCCCGGAACTGGACACCCCGCCGGGCGAGGCGCCGGAGAACGGCACGGCGGAGGACTTCGCCCCCTTCATCGGGCACAACACCCTCTCCCGCTTCCAGCTCACCGAGGACAACACCCTCGACCTGGACAGCGAGCAGGAGATCATCCACGTCGAGGCGGACCGGGGCATCTGCTGCCACGCCGGTGGTGAGATCGACTTCGACTCCGAGGGCAACCTCTACCTGTCCACCGGGGACGACACCAACCCCTTCGCCTCCAGCAACTACACGCCCATCGACATCCGCCCGGACCGCAACCCGGCCTTCGACGCGCAGCGTTCCTCCGCCAACACCAACGACCTGCGGGGCAAGCTGCTGCGGATCACCGTCCAGGAGGACGGCAGCTACACGGTGCCGGAGGGCAACCTCTTCGAGCCGGGTACGGACAAGACCCGTCCGGAGATCTACGCGATGGGCTTCCGGAACCCGTTCCGGTTCGCCATCGACCGGGAGACCGACTGGATCTACCTGGGCGACTACGGTCCCGACGCCGGCTCGCCCGACCCGAACCGGGGTCCGGAGGGCCTGGTCGAGTTCAACCTGATCAAGGAGCCCGGCAACTACGGGTGGCCCTACTGCCACGGCGACAACCAGGCGTACAACGAGTACGACTTCGCCACCGGCGAGTCCGGCCCGCTGTTCGACTGCGACAACCCGGTCAACAACAGCCCGAACAACACCGGTCTGACCGAGCTGCCGCCGTCGGTGCCGGCCTGGATCGAGTACAGCGGCGGCTCGCTGCCGGCCTTCGGCTCGGGCAGTGAGTCCCCGATGGGTGGCCCGACCTACCGGTACGACCCCGAGCTGGAGTCCGACACCAAGTTCCCCGAGTACTACGACGGCAAGAACTTCGCCTACGAGTGGGGACGCGGCTGGATCAAGGAGCTCCACCACGACGCCGAGGGCAACCTGCTCAAGATCAACCCGTTCTTCGACTCGATGGACCTCGTCCAGCCGATGAACATCGAGTTCGGACCGGACGGTTCGCTGTACGTGCTCGACTACGGCAGCGAGTGGTTCGGCGGTTCGGACGACTCCGCGCTCTACCGGATCGACTACACCGGCGGCGAGCGGACCCCGGTGGCCACCATCAGCGCCAGCGTCACCTCCGGGCACGCGCCGCTGACCGTCGAGTTCGACTCGGCCGGTTCGGTCGACCCGGCCGGCGGCGAGCTGGCCTTCGAGTGGGAGTTCGGTGACGGCGCGACCGCCACCGGCGCCACCGCGGAGCACACCTACACCGAGGAGGGCGTCTACACCGCCCGGCTGCGCGCCACCAACGACGACGAGCGGGTCGGTACCGCCGCCGTCTCCATCTCGGTGGGCAACACCGCCCCCGTGGTGGAACTGAACGCTCCCGTGCACGGCGGTGTCTTCGCGTTCGGTGAGCGGGTGCCCTTCGAGGTGACCGTGACCGACCCCGAGGACGGCGAGATCGACTGCTCCAGGGTCGTCGTCGAGTACATCCTCGGGCACGACAGCCACGGCCACCCGCTGACTCGGGCCAACGGTTGCAGCGGGCTGATCGAGACCCCCGGCGAGGGCGGGCACGGGGACGACGCCAACGTCTTCGGCATCATCAACGCCAGCTACACCGACAACGGCGCCGGCGACCTGCCCCCGCTGACCGGGTCGGACGAGGTCGTCCTCCAGCTGAAGAACAAGCAGGCCGAGTTCTTCACCGACAGCGAGGGCGTCACGGTCCTGAGCAAGGAGGGCGCCGGCGGTGGCCGGGTCGTGGGAGACATCCACGACGGCGACTGGATCTCCGTCGACCCGGTGAACCTGCACCAGGTCGACCAGATCGGTTTCCGGATCGCCTCCGGCGGCATCGGCGGCACCATCGAGGTGCGGGTCGGCGCGCCCGACGGCGAACTGATCAGCAGCGTCGACGTCGCGAACACCGGCGGCTGGGAGAACTTCGAGACCGTCGGCCCGGTCGACATCACCGACCCGGGCGGCACGAACGCGCTGTACTTCGTGTTCACCGGCGACGGTGACGAGGCGCTCTTCGACGTCGACATCATCCACTTCCACGGCGACGGTGTCGCCGACCCGGGTGCCGGGCAACCGGGCTGCGAGCCCGCCGAACCGGAGGAGGGCTACCGCATGCTCTTCGACGGCACCGAGGACAGCCTCGGCGGCTGGAAGCAGGCGGGCCCGGGCGAGTTCGTGCTCCAGGAGGACTGCACCATCCTGTCCACCGGGGGCATGGGCCTGTACTGGTTCGAGGAGGAGTTCGAGGCCTACAGCCTCAAGCTCGACTGGATGATGCCGGGCGACGACAACTCCGGTGTCTTCGTCGGGTTCCCGGACCCGGGTGACGACCCGTGGCTGGCCGTCAACCACGGGTACGAGATCCAGATCGACCCGACCGACGAGCCGGACCGCACCACCGGTGCCATCTACGGTTTCCAGGGCGCTGACCTGGAGGCCCGTGACGAGGCGCTCAACCCCGAGGGCGAGTGGAACAGCTACGAGATCGTGGTCCAGGGGCAGACCATCAAGGTCTACCTCAACGACGTGCTGATCAACGACTTCACCAGCACCCACCCGGACCGCGACCTCACCAGCGGTCACATCGGCCTCCAGAACCACGGTGACGTCGACGACGTGTTCTTCCGGAACGTCCAGATCCAGGAGATCGTCGACTCCGAGGCGCCGACCACGTCCCTGAGCACCGACCCGGCGGAGGCCGACGGCGCCGAGGGCTGGTTCCTGACCTCCCCCGAGGTCACCCTCGACGCCAGCGACGAGGGCAGCGGTGTCGCCACCACCGAGTACCGGATCGGCGACGGCGACTGGACCGAGTACACCGAGCCGTTCGCGCTGCCCGGTGACGGCGTCCACACCGTGGAGTACCGGTCGACCGACGTGGCCGGCAACGTGGAGGAGCCCGGCACCGCCGAACTCCGGGTCGACACCACGGCCCCGCTGACCACGGCCGACTTCGCCGACCCGAACGAGGCCGGTTGGCACGACGCCGACGTCGTGGTCGAGCTCGCCGCCGAGGACGGCACGTCCGGGGTGGCCAGGGTGGAGTGGACCCTCGACGGGGAGGACTGGGCGGAGTACACCGAACCCGTCCAGGTCAGCGGCGACGGCGAACACACCCTGCGGTACCGGGCCGTGGACGTCGCCGGGAACGTCGAGGCGGACAAGGCCGCGACGATCATGATCGACGCGACCGCGCCGACGCTGCTGGTGTCCGGAGTGGCCAACGGCGTGGTCTACGGCAACGCCACGGACCTGGTGCTCTCCTGGCACGCCGAGGACGAGACCTCCGGGATCGACTCGGTGAGCGGCACGCTCAACGGGGAGGCCGTGCTGTCCGGGCGGGTGCTCCCGCTCTACCAGCTGGCCCTGGGCACCCACACGTTGTCGGTCAGCGCGACCGACAACGCCGGCAACACCGCCGAGCAGTCGTTGGTGTTCGCCACCACCACCTCGCTGCGCGACGTCGGCCAGCTCGTCGACAGGTTCCGGCTCACCAACCGGCTGTCGCTGAGCGGGCACGCCGCCCTGGCGGGTCAGCTCACCGCCGCCAGGATCGCCGAGGCGACCGGGGACGAGCTCGGCGCGATCAACGAGCTGCGCGAGTTCGTCGCGCTGGCCGGGGACGCCGAACTGGTCCGCGACGCCGAGGTGCGCTCGGTGCTGGTGCGTGACGCGGAGGCGATCATCGCCTCCATCGAAGGGGTGGCCGTGCTCGACATGGCCGTCAACGCGGTCGACCGCGACTGACGACCTGCGGTCACCCACCGTGGTGGCTCATATCCGCCAGCGGATGTGAGCCACCGCACACCCTGCTGTTGGTCGGTGGCGCGGTGCGGTCTCCTCGAACGAGGTCACCAGCGCCGCGCCGCCCCAGCGGACTCGACGGAACGCTCGGCGAGCCGCGTGCGCCGCAAGGAAGGGGTTCGACGATGAACACCACTGGAAGACCGGGGCGTACCGGGTTGTGGCTGATCGGAGCCAGGGGCTCGGTGGCCACCACCGCCGTCAGCGGTCTCGTCGCGCTACGACACGGCCTGGTCGAGGCCACCGGGTGCGTGACCGAACTCCCCGAGTTCTCCGCCTGCCCCCTGCCCACCTGGGACGAGATCGTCGTCGGGGGGCACGACATCGTGAACACGTGCCTGCCCAAGAAGGCGGAACTGCTCGCCGACGCCGGGCTGCTGCCCCACCGGTTGCTGCCCTCCATCGAACCCGGCCTGGCCGCCGTCGACGCCGAGATCCGGGCGGGGCACGACCCCGTCTCCCACCGGGGAGCCCAGGCCGACGCCGCGCGCCGACTCGCCGACGACCTCACCGAGTTCGCCGAGCGCCACGCGCTCGACCGGGTCGTCGTGGTCAACGTCTCCTCCACGGAGGCCCCGGTCACGCTCCTCCCCGAACACCAGGACGCCGCCGCGCTGACCGCCGCGCTGACCGACCCCCAGCGGGCTCCCCTGCCACCCAGTTCGCTGTCCGCCTACGCGGCGCTGCTCGCCGGCTGCCCCTACGTCGACTTCACCCCGTCCACGGGTATGCGGCTCCCCGCGCTGCGCGAGCTGGCGGCGGAACGCGGGCTGCCCTACGCCGGATCGGACGGCAAGACGGGGGAGACCCTCCTGCGGACCGCGCTCGCGCCGATGTTCACCACCAGGGCGCTGCGGGTGCGTTCCTGGGCGGGCACGAACCTGCTCGGCGGCGGGGACGGCGCGACCCTCGCCGACCCCAGGTCCGCCGCCAGCAAGCTGGAGTCCAAGTCCGGGGTGCTCTCCTCCCTGCTCGGCGAGGACGTGACGGCCCCGCTGCACATCGACAACGTGCCCGACCTCGGGGACGTCAAGACCGCCTGGGACCACGTGTCCTTCGAGGGGTTCCTCGGCGCGCGGATGACCATGCAGGTCACCTGGACCGGATACGACTCCGCGCTCGCCGCTCCTCTCGTGTTGGACCTGGCCAGGCTGACCGCCGCCGCGCACGCGGACGGGCGGAGCGGGCCGCTGGGCGCGCTCGCCTTCTTCTTCAAGGACCCGGACGGCAACCGCGAGCACGGGCTCGGTGAGCAGTACCGGCAACTGCTGAGCTGGGTGGACGAGCTCGGGGAGCCGACGCGGGGGGAGGGGGAGACCCGGTGAACCCCGCACCCCACGACCGCCCGCAGCCTCCCGCGCCCGGCGGCGTCACCGTCGACGAGCCCACCCGAGCGGGCACGGCGCCGAGCGGCGACGCCGGCGGCGGACACGGGCGAACCACCGGCACCACCGACGCCGGGACCGGCCCTCCGACCGCACCCGAGGCCGACCCGCACCGCCAACCCGCCGCCACCGGGGACGCGGGGGACACCGGGCCCGGCACGGCCCACCCCGGTCCCGAGCTGGCCGGCCCGGCGGCGCGACTGCGGACCCTCGCCGAACTCGTCCGCCTGCCCGCCGCGCTCTCCGTGCTCGGGGACACCGCCGTCGGCGCCGCGGCCGCCGGCCGCCCGTTGACCGGGCGGCGGCTCGGACTTCCCCTGTCCTCCGCGGCCCTCTACCTCGCCGGGATGGCGCTGAACGACTGGGCCGACCGCGACCTCGACGCCGTCGAACGACCGGAGCGGCCGATCCCCTCCGGTCTGATCAGCCCGGGTGCCGCGCTGGGAGTCGCCACGACCCTCACCGGCGCGGGCCTCGCCCTCGCCGCCCTGGGCGGCGGCCGCGACGCCCTCCGGATCGCCGTGCCGCTGGCCGCCTCGGTGTGGACGTACGACACGCTGCTCAAGAACACCCCGGCCGCGCCCCTCGGGATGGCGGTGTGCCGTGGGCTGGACGTGCTGCTCGGCGCCGGCGCCCGCTCGGCCCGGGCCGCCGCGCCCGGCGCCCTGGCGATGGCCGCCCACACGGCGGGCGTCACCACCCTCGCCCAGGGCGAGGTGCACGGCACCAGTCGCGTCGCCGCGGGTGTCGCCCTCACCACCACCACCGCGTCCACCGCGCTCGCCGTCCTCGGCCCGGCCCGCGGCGGGTGGCACCGCGCCGGTGCGGTCCTCGCCGCCGCCGGCTACGCCCGCACCGTCGGCGGGGCGCAGCTGACCGCCGCCCGGGACACCTCGGCGGCCAACGCCAGGGCCGCGACGGGAGTCGGGATCCGAGGCATGATCCCCCTCCAGGCGGCCCTGGTGGCCAGGCGGGGCTCGTTGGCCGTCTCCGCGGCCCTGGCCGGGTTGGTGCCCCTGGGACGACGGCTGGCCCGGCGGGTGAGCCAGACATGACCGGCGTGGAGCCACCCAGCGCCGGCGGTGCCGCCTTCGCCCTCGGGTACGGCACCAACGGCTTCGCCAACCACCGGCTCGGCGACGCGCTCCGGGTCATCGCCGACCTCGGCTACGAGGCGGTGGCGCTCACCCTCGACCACCAGCACCTGGACCCCTTCGCACCGGACCTCGGCGCCCGGGTCGACCGGGTCGCGGCCACCCTCGCCGACCTCGGCCTCCGGGTCGTCGTGGAGACCGGCGCCCGGTACCTGCTCGACCCGTGGCGCAAACACCACCCCACCCTCGTGTCCCCCGACGCCGCGCCCCGGGTCGACTTCCTCAGGCGCGCCCTGCGGGTCGCCGAGGGCCTCGGCGCGGACTGCGTGTCCTGCTGGTCGGGCGTCGCCGAACCCGGCACCGGCGAACGGGAACCGACGGACGCGGAGGAGCCCGCGTCGCGGGGCGCGGCCGCACCGGGTGACCTCGCCTGGCGGCGCCTGCGGGACAACCTCCGGCCCGTCCTCGCCGAGGCCGAACGCCGCTCCACCCCCCTCGCCCTGGAGCCGGAACCCGGGCACCGGGTGTGGAACCTGGGCCAAGCGCTGGACCTGCGCACCGCACTCGGCGAGCCGGAGTGGCTGCGGCTCACCCTCGACGTCGGGCACTGCGTCGCGGTCGAGGCGGACACCGCGGCCGACTGCGTGCGCCGGGCCGGGACCCTGCTGGCGAACGTGCAACTCGACGACATGATGCCCGGCGTCCACGAACACCTGGAGTTCGGCGAGGGACAGCTCGACCTCCCCGCCACCCTGGCCGCGCTCGTCGAGGTCGGGTACACGGGCATCGCCGCCGTCGAGCTGCCCCGCCACTCCCACGCGGCCCCGGACACCGCCCGCCGCGCGCTGACGGCCCTCACGGCGGCGCTCCCCACCAGCGACGGGCGGTCCGAACAGGACCGGCGCGAGTTCACCGACGGGAGGTCAACATGACCGGGCAGGACCAGGCGGAAACCTGGCTGAACGAGGCCGTCCACCGCGTCACCAGCGGTCCCACCGCCGTCCGCTCCCTCTTCCCGGCCGTCGGTCGGGAAGTCGGTCGAGCGGCGCTGAGACCGGAGGAGGACCCGGGTGGCCTCGTGCACGGCACGGTGGACGACCAGGCCAGGACCCTGATCGTCGCCGCGCTGGTCGCCGCGCTGGAGGCGGAGCCGGAGGCACTCGCCAGGGAACTGCGGGAGCTGTACCGCTACGGCGACGACGCCGAGAAGCGGGGTCTGCTGCGGGGGCTCGCGGCCGTCGCGGGCCGCGCCCCGGACCCCGCCGACCCGGTCGTCGCGGCCGGCCTGCTCGCCGTGCGGGACGCGTTGCGCGCCAACGACGTCCGCCTGGTCGCCGCGGCGATGGGGCCCTTCGCCGCGGCGCACCTCGACGACCACTCCTGGCGCCACGGCGTGCTGAAGTGCCTGTTCGTGGAGGTCCCGCTCGCCGCCGTCGCCGAGCTCACCAGGCGGACGGACCCCGAGCTGCTGCGGATGGTCGCCGACTACGCGGCCGAACGCCGAGCCGCCGGCCGGGAGGTCCCCGCCGATGCCCTGGCGTTGCTGGCCACCGACGAGGGCCGGCCGCCGACCAGTGCCGCCGACCCCGGAGAGGGAGCCTGACCGATGCGCATCTTCGACCCGCACATCCACATGACCTCCCGCACCACCGACGACTACGAGGCGATGTACGCGGCGGGGGTCCGAGCCCTGGTGGAGCCCGCGTTCTGGCTGGGACAACCGCGCACCAACGTGGGCTCCTTCACCGACTACTTCGACGGGCTGATCGGTTGGGAGCGGTTCCGGGCGGCCCAGTTCGGCATCCGGCACCACTGCACGATCGCGCTCAACCCCAAGGAGGCCAACGACCCGAGGTGCGTCGAGGTGCTCGACGTCCTGCCCCGCTACCTCGCCAAGGACGGCGTCGTCGCCGTCGGCGAGGTCGGCTACGACTCGATGACGCCCGAGGAGGACCGGGTCCTGGCCCGCCAGCTGGAGCTGGCACGGGAGCACCGGCTGCCGGTGATGGTGCACACCCCGCACCGGGACAAGCTCGCCGGCACCCGCCGCACCCTCGACGTGGTCCGGGAGTCCGGCCTCAACCCCGAGATGGTCGTGGTCGACCACCTCAACGAGGTCACCGTGGAGCTCGTCGCCGACTCGGGGTGCTGGATGGGTTTCTCCATCTACCCGGACACGAAGATGGACGAGCACCGGATGGTCGAGATCCTCCGCCGGTACGGCCCCGACCGGAAGCTCGTCAACTCGGCCGCCGACTGGGGGCGGTCCGACCCGCTCAAGACGGCGAGGACGGGCGAGGCGATGCGGGACGCCGGCTTCGCCGAGCACCAGGTGTCCACGGTGCTCTGGGACAACCCGGTGGCCTTCTACGGGCAGAGCGGTCGCCTCGTGCTCGACCCGCTCCCCGGTTTCACCGGCGACGCCGCGACGTTCTCGGGCAACTCCGTCCTGCGCGGGGCGCGACCAGGCACGACGAGCCCCTCGGCCGAGGGGAGCGCTGTCTGAGGATGGTGTTGTCCTACTGCACCAACGTGCACCCCGCGGAGGACCTGCCGGGGATCCTCGCCCAACTGGACCGGTACGCCGGGCCGGTCCGCGACCGCCTCGGCGAGGACCGGTTGGGCGTCGGGCTGTGGTTGGCCGCCGAGGTCGCCGGCCACCTCGCCGCCGATCCGGGCGGCCTCCGCCGGCTGCGGGCCGAACTCGACGCCCGAGGCCTCGACGTGGTCACCCTCAACGCCTTCCCCTACGGGGGTTTCCACGACGCGGTCGTCAAGCACCAGGTCTTCGCGCCGCCGTGGACCGACCCCCGCCGCTCGCGATACACCCTGGACTGCGCCAGGGTGCTCGCGGCGCTGCTGCCCGCCGACGCCGGCCACGGCAGCATCTCCACCCTCCCCCTCGGGTGGCGGGAGCCGTGGTCCGAGCGGGACGACGCGGTGGCCACCACCGCCTTCGCCGAACTCACCGCCCGGCTGCGGGAACTGGCCGGCGACGCGCCCCCGATCAGGATCGCGGTCGAGCCGGAACCCGGGTCCCGCCTCGACGACGTGTCGGCCGCGGTGCGGTGGCTCGCCGGACGCGTGGACCCCGCGCACGTCGGCCTGTGCCTGGACACCTGCCACCTCGCCGTGTCCTGGGCGGAGCCCGCCGCGACGGTCCGCGCGGTCGCGGCCGCCGGGCTCGACGTCGTCAAGGTCCAGGCCTCGGCCGCGTTGGAGGTCCCCGACCCGGCGACCCCGGCCACGAGGAGCGCGCTGGCGGCCTTCGCGGAACCCCGCTACCTGCACCAGGTCCGGGAGCGCACCGGGGACGGGCGGGTGCTCCGGGTCGACGACCTGCCCGCCGCGTTCGACGAGCTGCCCGCCGAGGGGCCGTGGCGGGTGCACTTCCACGTGCCGCTGCACGCCACCCCGGCACCACCGCTCGCCTCGACCACCCCCGTGCTGCTGGCCGCGACCGCCGCGCTCGACCAACTCCGGCAGCCGCACCCTCCCCACCTGGAGGTGGAGACCTACACCTGGGGCGTGCTGCCTCCCACCGCGCTCGCCGGCGGTCAACCGGAAGGGTCGGCCGGATCGAGGTCGAACGGCCACGACCTGGTGGAGGGCATCGCCGCCGAGCTGCGGTGGGCACGCGACAACCTGCTCCCCGACCCGGACCGCGCACCACGCCGGACACCGCCGTCCGGAGAACCGAAGGAGGCCGCCTGGTGAAGCCGCTCATCGTCGTCAACGTGGTGGGACTGACCCCCCGGCTGCTGGAGCACATGCCCGGGCTGTCCAGACTGGCGAAACGCGGCTGGCGGGCCGAACTGGGAACCGTGCTGCCCGCCGTCACGTGCAGCGCGCAGAGCACCTTCCTCACCGGGCTGATGCCCGCCGAGCACGGCGTCGTCGGCAACGGCTGGTACTTCCGCGATCTCGGCGAGGTGCACCTGTGGCGGCAGCACAACCGCCTGGTGCACGGGGAGAAGGTCTGGGAGACCGCGCGACGGCTGCGCCCCGGCTACCGCGCCGCGAACATCTGCTGGTGGTACGCGATGGGGGCCAGCACGGACCTGCTGGTCACCCCGAGGCCCATCTACCATGCCGACGGCAGGAAGTCCCCGGACTGCTACACCCGTCCGCCGGCGTTGCACGACGAGCTCTCCTCGGACCTCGGGGACTTCCCCCTGTTCCACTACTGGGGGCCCACGGCCTCCATCGAGTCCAGCCGCTGGATCGTCGGCGCGGCCCGCCGGGTCCTCGCGCGGCACGCGCCGGACCTGATGACCGTCTACGTCCCACACCTGGACTACGACCTGCAGCGGTTCGGCCCCGACTCCTCCGAGGCCGTCATCGCCGCGGGCGCCGTGGACGACGCGCTGGCCCCGCTGCTGCGCGACGCGGCCGAGGCCGACGCGACCGTGCTCGTGCTCAGCGAGTACGGCATCACGTCGGTCCGCCGGCCGGTGGACGTCAACCGGGCCCTGCGGCGTGAGGGCCTGCTGGAGGTCTACCGGCAGGCCGGCATGGAGTACCTCGACCCGTGGGCGTCCCGCGCCTTCGCCGTCGCCGACCACCAGGTGGCCCACGTCTACGTCGCCGATCCCGCCGACCAGCCCAGGGTGCGTCGCCTGCTGGCCGAACTGCCCGGCGTGGACGAGGTCCTGGACCGGGAGGAACAGGCCCGGTACGGGATCGACCACCCGAGGGCCGGGGAACTCGTCGTGGTCGCCGAACCCGACTCCTGGTTCACCTACTACTACTGGTTGAACGACGACCGGGCACCGGACTTCGCCAAGGGCGTCGACATCCACCGCAAGCCCGGCTACGACCCGGCCGAGCTCTTCCTGGACCCGAAGGACCCGCTGGTGAAGGCGAAGGCGGCGGGCAACCTGGTCAAGAAGAAGGTCGGTCTGCGCTACGCGATGAACGTCGTGCCCCTCGACCCGTCCCCGGTCAGCGGTTCGCACGGGCGACTCCCGGACAGCCCGCTCGACGGACCCGTCCTGCTCTGCTCCGGGGGACCGGCACCGGAGGAGGCCGAGCGGGGCGGCCGGGTCGCCGCCACCGATGTCCGGGACGTGATGCTGCGCCTCCAGGGGCTCGACGGTGGACCGAAGACGCGGTGGCCGCTCGGCTCGGTTCCCGGCCTCGGCACGGATTGATCCCGATCGGCAGGTGATGTGGACGGCCAGGACCGGCAGACTCGACGGCGTCGGATCTACACGGTGTCTCAGCGAGCACGACCGCTGATCACACGACGGAGGATTACTGATGCGCGCGACGTTCCGCAGCCTGCTGGCGGTTCCGCTCCTGTTCCTGCTGATCGCACTCGGCGCCGCCCCAGCAGCCCTGGCGGCCCCACCGCCGGCGGTGGGCGCCGCCGACCTCGCCCCGTGGGCGGCGGGAGCCGCCGGGGACACCGGGACCACCGGCTCGGCGGAGACGCCCGCCGAGTCGGACGCCCCGGACGGGGAGACCGATCCGACGGCGCTGCGCGACTCCAACCGGCAGATCGCCGCCATCGTGGGAGCCGCCGCGCTGTTCGGCGCGGTCTTCCTGGGAAGGCGATACCGCAAGAAGAAGAAGTAGTAGCGCGACCCCCGCGCTGGCACACCGAAGGGAATCCGACGATGACCCGACCCATCACCCTGTTCACCGGCCAGTGGGCCGACCTGCCCTTCGAGGAGGTCTGCCGGCTGGCCGCGGACTGGGGCTACGACGGTCTGGAGATCGCCTGCTCCGGCGACCACTTCGAGGTGGACAAGGCCCTCGCCGACGACGAGTACGTGCCGGCGAAACTGGCCCAGCTCGAGCGGCACGGTCTCCGGGTGTGGACGCTGTCCAACCACCTCGTCGGGCAGGCAGTCTGCGATGACCCGATCGACCACCGGCACCAGAACATCCTGCCGGCCCGGATCTGGGGCGACGGCGAGCCGGAGGGGGTGCGGCAGCGCGCCGCCGCGGAGATGGCCGACACCGCCCGCGCGGCCGCGAAGCTGGGTGTCGGCACCGTCGTCGGATTCACCGGGTCGAAGATCTGGAAGTACGTGGCCATGTTCCCGCCCGTCTCCCAGGACGTCATCGACGACGGCTACCAGGACTTCGCCGACCGCTGGAACCCCATCCTCGACGTGTTCGACGAGGTCGGCGTCCGCTTCGCCCACGAGGTGCACCCCTCGGAGATCGCCTACGACTACTGGACCACGAAACGCGCGCTGGCGGCGGTCGGGAACCGGGAGGCCTTCGGGCTGAACTGGGACCCCTCGCACTTCGTGTGGCAGGACCTCGACCCGGTCGGCTTCATCCTCGACTTCGCCGACCGCATCTACCACGTCGACTGCAAGGACACGAAGAAGCGCTTCGACGGGCGCAACGGCCGGCTGGGATCGCACCTGGCGTGGGCCGACGCCCGACGGGGCTGGGACTTCGTCTCCACCGGGCACGGCGACGTGGACTGGGAGGAGGCGTTCCGCGCCCTGAACTCGATCGGGTACTCCGGTCCGATCTCGGTCGAGTGGGAGGACGCCGGGATGGACCGGCTGCGGGGCGCGGCAGAGGCGGTCACCTTCATCAGGAACCTCGTCTTCGACAAGCCCTCGGCGGCGTTCGACGCCGCGTTCAGCAACCAGAAGTGACGCGGCCATCCCATCCGACCGGATTCCCCGAGGAGACCAGATGAGACCCGACGACGACGTCGCCCTGTCCAGACGCGGCCTGTTCCGGGGCGTGGCAGGAGCCGCCCTCGGAGTGGCGGCGCTCGGCCTGGCCGCCGGCCAGGCGACCGCGGCCCCGGTCCCGGCCGGCGGCCCCGGCGGCCGCGTCCCCCGGAACGCGATCAGCGTCCAGCTGTACACCCTGCGTTCCCTGCTCGAACAGGACGTCCCGGGCACCCTCGCCGAGCTGTCCGCGATCGGCTACCAGAAGGTGGAACTGGCCGGGACCTACGGTCGCACCGCCGCCGAGTTCCGCGCCCTGCTCGACCGGTTCGGGCTCCGCGCGACCTCGAGCCACAACGGCGTCGAGGGCGACTTCGACCAGGTGGTGGCCGACGCGCTGACCCTGGGGCAGACCTACGTCGCCGCCCCGTGGGCGATGTTCGACACGGCGGAGGAGTGGCGTTCCTACGCCCGCCAACTCGACGAGGCCGGCGCGAAGGCGCGACGGGCCGGCCTGCGCTTCGGCTACCACAACCACGGCCACGAGTTCCAGCTCGTCGACGGGGAACGTCCCATCGACATCATCCTCGAGCACACCCAGCGCCAGAACGTGTACCTCGAGGTTGACCTGTACTGGGTGGTGGACGGCGGGGTGGACCCCGTCGACTTCGTCCACTCCACCGGTGGGCGGGTCCGCCAGTACCACGTGAAGGACCGGAGCGCCTCGGGTGAGTGGGCGGACCTGGGCACCGGCACCATCGACTTCGGTCGGATCTTCCGGGAGACGCGGACCGCGGGCGTTCGGGAGTTCGTCGTGGAGCACGACAACCCGTCCGACCCGCTGACGACCGTGCGGGTCGGCTACGAGTACCTGCGGGATCTCCGGTTCTGAGCCGGCGCCGGCCGCCGGTGGTCGGTCCGCTTCGGACCGACCACCGGCGGCGCTTGCCCCACCCGGGGACGCGCCTGCGCCGTCCGGGTGAAGCACACGGTGACAGGTCCGGCAGTACACCAAGGCTGTAGTTCCCGGGTCCGCCCA
Organism: Actinoalloteichus caeruleus; assembly: GCF_049311605.1. NCBI lineage: Bacteria > Bacillati > Actinomycetota > Actinomycetes > Pseudonocardiales > Pseudonocardiaceae > Actinoalloteichus > Actinoalloteichus caeruleus. The sequence continues at coordinate 5,432,759 of NZ_CP186005.1, read as the reverse complement.
GCGCACGACCGGTACCGCAGAGCAGCTTCCCCGCCGGGACCGACGCCCCGCACCCCCCGGATGGGGCAGGATATGGCCCGATGGATACCGGGCACAGGAGTTCACTCAGGTCACGCTGCGCGAGGGCCGTCCGGGCCCACGCCCCGGCACTCGTCGGTCTCTCGCACAGTATCCACGCCGAGCCCGAGCTGGCCTTCGCCGAGCACGAGAGCGTCCGCAAGATCACGACGGTGCTCGCCGACGAGGGTTTCGAGGTGCGTGCCCCCGTCGCGGGGCTGGACACGGCGTTCACCGCGAGCTTCGGGCACGGCGACCTCGTCGTCGGGCTGTGCGCCGAGTACGACGCCCTGCCCGAGGTCGGGCACGCCTGCGGGCACAACGTGATCGCGGCGGCGGCAGTCGGGGCGGCGCTCGGCCTCCGGGACGTCGCCGACGAGCTCGGCATCACCGTCCTCGTCATCGGTACCCCCGCTGAGGAGGTCGGAGGGGGCAAGGTGTTGATGCTGGAGCGGGGCGTCTTCGACCCGGTCGCCCTGGCGTTGATGGTGCACCCGGGACCCGAGGAGACGGTGACCCGCCCCAGTCGGGCCATCGCGGACCTGGAGGTGCGCTACACGGGACGGGAGTCGCACGCGTCCTCGGCTCCCGAGCGCGGGATCAACGCCGCGGACGCCCTCACCGTCGCGCAGGTCGCCATCGGGCTCGCTCGGCAGCATCTGGAACCCGGCCAGCAGGTCCACGGTATCGTGACGCACGGCGGTGCGGCGCCCAACATCGTGCCCGCCAGGACCTCCGCGGTGTTCAACCTGAGGGCACCAGAGGTGGAATCGCTGGCTCGTCTGAGCGGTCGTATCGAGGACTGCCTCCGGGCCGGTGCCGTCGCGACCGGGGCTGGGTACGAGACCTCCGAGATCTCCCCGGTGTACGCGGAGCTGCGTCCGGACGACTGGCTGGCGGAGGCGTACCGCGAGGCCGTCGTCGACCTGGGCCGAGCCCCGCTGAGCCCGGCCGAGGAGCGGTCCCGGGTCTCGGGGAGCACCGACATGGGCAACGTCACCCACGTCGTGCCAGGGATCCACCCGACCCTGGCCCTCGACTGCGGGGACGCGGTGAACCACCAGCCGGAGTTCGCGGCGGCCTGCGTCTCGCCGTCCGCGGACCAGGCGGTGCTGGACGGAGCGGTCGCGATGGCGTGGACCGCGGTGGCCGCCGCCACCGACAGCGAACAACGGACAAGGCTGCTTGCCGACGTGGCGGGTCGGGCTGCCGCTTCGAGGAAAGTCGCCGCGACAGGAGGTGCGGCATGACTGTGGTGGATTCGGGTCATGAGATGACGGGAACGAACACCAGGACCGCCCAGGCGAGGCCGTCGAGGACGGACCCCGGCACCAGGGGCCAGCCGGCGGCGCGCGGTGCTTTCGCACCGGGCCACGCGCCGCTCGGCGAGCCGATTGGACCAGGGACCGACTCGGGCAGCACCATGACGGCTGTGGCGGACATCGGCGCCGGACGCGGGCCGGACTGGCTGGACTCCTGGCTGGGCCGGCACGGTGCGGACGTGGTGGCGTGGCGGCGGGCGATCCACGCCAACCCGGAACTGTCCCGGCACGAGACGAACACGACCGCCTTCCTCGTCGAACGCCTCACCGCCGCCGGCCTGCGCCCCAGGGTGCTGCCGGGCGGTACCGGCCTGATCTGCGACATCGGCAGCGGACGGCACTGCGTGGCACTCCGAGCCGACCTCGACGCCCTACCGCTGGCCGAGGCGACCGGCCTGCCGTTCGCCTCCGAGAACGAGGGGATCTCCCACGCCTGCGGCCACGACGCCCACACCACCGCCCTGCTCGGGGCGGCGCTGGCCCTGGCCAACGCGCCGTCCCTGCCCGGGCGGGTGCGCCTGATCTTCCAACCCGCGGAGGAGGTCATGCCCGGCGGCGCGCTGGACGTGGTGGCGGCGGGCGGGCTGGACGACGTGGACGAGATCTTCGGCCTGCACTGCGACCCCCGACTGGAGGTGGGCAGGGTCGGGCTGCGGGTCGGCGCGATCACCTCCGCGGCCGACCTGCTCGAACTGCGGTTGACCTCGCCCGGCGGTCACACCTCGCGTCCCCACCTGACGGCCGACCTGGTGCACGCGCTGGGCACGGTGATCACCGGGCTGCCCACCCTCCTGTCACGGCGCATCGACCCCCGGTCGGCCACCGTGCTGGTCTGGGGGGCGGTGCACGCCGGCAAGGCACCGAACGCGGTGCCGCAGGACGGCGTGCTGCGCGGGACCCTGCGGACGGGTGACCGCGACGTGTGGGCCGCGCTGGAGCCCATGGTGCGGGACCTGGTCGGCGCGCTGCTCGCGCCGACCGGGGTGACCTACGAACTCCGCCACCAGCGCGGCGTCCCGCCGGTGGTCAACGACGAGGACAGCACCCGGGTCCTGGACGCGGCCGTCCGGGCCGCCCTGGGTGAGGGCGCGGTGTCCACCACCCAGCAGTCCTCCGGCGGTGAGGACTTCGGTTGGTACCTGGAGCACGTCCCCGGGTCCTTCGCCAGGCTGGGCGTGTGGCCGGGGGTCGGCCCCCAGCGGGATCTGCACCAGCCGACGTTCGACCTCGACGAACGGGCCCTGCTGGTCGGCGTCCGCGTCCTCGTGCACGCGGCGCTGACGGCCATGACGGACTAGCGGGGCACGGGCGGGCGCACCGGGCGGTCCCCGGTGCGCGCTGGCCCCGCTACGGTGCGTCCGGGGTGACCACCCGAGCGCATGCGTCCGGTCACGTCGGGGCTCGGCCCGCGCGAGCGCGAGGTGGGGCGGCGGTCCTCGCCGCGCAGGGGACGTGCTCCGCCGCCCGCCCGACGGGCGGTCACACCGCCCGCCGCCGGTCCCGAGCCGGTGCGACCGAGGGGATCAGGGGCCGAGACCGGTGCAGGGTCTCGTGCGGATCTCGTTGGCGTACTCCCCGGGAGCCCCGGCCGCCTCGGCGGCGTCGGCCACCACCCCCAGGTAGCGCGCGGAGGGCAGTCCCCCCTCGTAGGCGTCCAGCACGTAGAACCAGGCCAGGACCGAACGGTTCAGGGTGTCCACGCGCAGCCGGATCTTCTTGTGCAGCCCCAGTTCGCAACCCTCCCACCGGTCGAGGTTGCGCTCGTCCTCGGGCGTGACGTCGTAGAGCACCACGAAGACCTGGGAGCCCGGGTCCTCGACGATGGTGGCCAGCGCGCCCTCCCAGCCGATGTCCTCCCCACCGAAGGTGAGCCGCCAGCCCACGAGCCAGCCGGTGTCCGCCAGCGGCGAGTGCGGAGCCCGTTCCAACATCTGGGCTGGATCCATGTTGGAGGCGTACGCGGCGTAGAGCGGCACCCTGACAGGGTAGCCGTTCGGTGTGGGCACGCTGTCGGGCGCGGGCGTTGATCCGATGCCAGGATCGTGCTAGCGGCAGGGCCCGGACCAGGGCCATCGTTCGCCACGCCGGTGGACAGCGTACGGTTGCGGAGTTCGACGAATGTTCGCTTCTCTACGAAGGAGGACCTGGTGACCCGCGTCGTGATCATGGGGGGCGGCCCGGCCAGCTGGGAAGCGGCCTTGGTCGCAGCGCAGCATGACGCAGAGGTCACGGTGGTCACCCAGGACAGCCTCGGTGGCGCGTGCGTGCTGTACGACTGCGTGCCGTCGAAGACCTTCATCGTCTCCGCCGCCGCCCGTTCCGCGGCGAAGAGCGCGGGCGAACTCGGCATCAACACCGGCGAGGGCCATGCCGACGTCGATCTCCCGGTGGTGCACGGCCGGGTCAAGGGGCTCGCCCTCGCCCAGTCCGCAGACCTGGAGACCCGCCTGCGCCGGGACAACGTGCGGGTGGTGCGCGGCTACGCCCGCTTCACCGACGAGCACCCCGGGCTGGCCACCCACCGCGTCGCGGTGGAGACGGAGGACGGCCAGGACGAGGTGCTGGAAGCCGACGTCGTGCTGATCGCCACCGGGGCCACGCCCCGCGTCCTCCCGGGAGCCGAACCCGACGGGGAGCGCATCCTCACCTGGCGGCAGATCTACGACCTCCCGGAACTCCCCGAACACCTGGTCGTCATCGGATCCGGTGTCACCGGCGTCGAGTTCGCCTCCGCCTACACCGAGATGGGCGTCAAGGTCACGATGGTGTCCAGCAGGGACCGCGTGCTCCCGCACGAGGACGCGGACGCCTCGGCCGTCCTGGAGGACGTGTTCGCGGAGCGCGGCACCGAGGTCGTGAAGCACGCCAGGGCGGAGCGGGTGGAACGCGTCGACGGCGGTGTCCGGGTGCACCTCCAGGACGGGCGTGTCGTCGAGGGCAGCCACGCCCTGATGACCGTCGGTTCGGTGCCCAACACCACCGACATCGGCCTGGAACGCGTGGGCATCACCCCGGGACGCGGCGGTTTCATCCCCGTCGACCGGGTCTCGCGGACCTCGGTGTCCAACGTCTACGCCGCCGGTGACTGCACCGGTGTCCTCCTGCTCGCCTCGGTCGCCGCGATGCAGGGCAGGACCGCCATGTGGCACGCCCTGGGCGGGGGCGTCCAGCCGCTGCGGCTGAAGACGGTGGCCGCCAACGTCTTCACGAACCCCGAGATCGCCACCGTCGGCATCGGTACCGGCGCCATCAACTCGGGTGAGGTGCCGGCGAGGAGCGTGATGCTCCCGCTGGCGACGAATCCGCGAGCGAAGATGGAGGGGCTGCGCCGCGGGTTCATCAAGTTGTTCTGCCGGCCGGCGACCGGGGTGGTCATCGGCGGGGTCGTCGTCGCCCCGTCCGCGAGTGAGCTGATCCTGCCGATCGCGATGGCGGTGCAGAACCAGCTCACCGTGGACGACCTCGCCTACACCTTCTCGGTGTACCCGTCGCTCTCCGGCTCCATCACCGAGGTGGGCCGGCAGCTGATGCGGCCCGCCGACGACCTGAACTGAGCCTGGGTCTCACTCCTCGTCGCCGCCGGCCCAGTCGAAGGTCCTGGTGACTGCCTTCTTCCACTCCCGGTAGCGGGCCTCCCTGGTCTGCTCGGCCAGCGAGGGGTCCCACTGGGTGTCCTGGATCCAGTTGCGCCGGATGTCGTCCTCGCTGTCCCAGAAGCCCACGGCCAGACCAGCGGCGTACGCGGCGCCCAGCGCCGTCGTCTCGTTCACCTTGGGGCGGATGACGGGCACACCGAGGATGTCGGCCTGGAACTGCATCAGCAGTTCGTTGACGACCATCCCGCCGTCGACCTTGAGGGACTTGAGCGCGACACCGGAGTCGGCGTTCATCGCGTCGATGACCTCGCGGGTCTGGAAGGCGGTGGCCTCCAGCACGGCTCGGGCCAGGTGCCCCTTGTTGACGAACCGCGTCAACCCCACGATCGCGCCCCGGGCGTCGGAGCGCCAGTAGGGCGCGAAGAGGCCGGAGAAGGCGGGCACGAAGTAGGCGCCGCCGCTGTCCGGCACGGTCGAGGCGAGCCGTTCGACCTCCGGAGCGGAGCCGATGAGCCCCAGGTTGTCCCGCAGCCACTGGACCAGCGAGCCGGTGACGGCGATCGAGCCCTCCAGGGCGTAGACGGTGTCCCGCTCACCCAGTTTGTAGCAGACGGTGGTCAGCAGCCCGTTCTGGCTCATCACCTTGTCGGTGCCGGTGTTGAGCAGGACGAAGTTGCCGGTCCCGTAGGTGTTCTTCGCCTCGCCGGGGGAGAGGCACGCCTGACCGAAGGTCGCCGCCTGCTGGTCGCCGAGGATGCCCGCGATCGGCAGCCCGTTCAGCGCTCCCCGCTGGCTGATGCGCCCGTACTCCTCGGAGGATGAGCGGATCTCCGGGAGCATCGACAGCGGGACACCCAGCTCGCCGGCGATCTCCTCGTTCCAGCTCAGGCTCTCCAGGTCCATCATGAGCGTGCGGGACGCGTTGGTCGGGTCGGTGACGTGGAGGCCGCCGTCCGGGCCGCCGGTGAGGTGCCACAGCACCCAGGTGTCCATGTTGCCGAACAGCAGGTCGCCCGCCTCGGCCCGCGCCCTGGCACCCTCGACGTTGTCGAGGATCCACCGGATCTTCGGCCCCGAGAAGTAGGTGGCCAACGGCAGTCCGGTCCGTTCCCGGTACCGCTCCTGGCCGCCGCCGAGCCGCCCCAGCTCCTCGATGATCCGATCGGTGCGGGTGTCCTGCCAGACGATCGCGTTGTAGACGGGACGACCGGTCCGGCGGTCCCAGACGACCGTGGTCTCCCGCTGGTTGGTGATGCCCACGGCCGCGATGTCCGAGGCGACGAGGTCCCCGTTGGCCAGCGCGCCAGCGCACACCTGCCGGGTGTTGCGCCAGATCTCCTCCGGGTCGTGCTCCACCCACCCGGCCCTGGGGAAGATCTGTTCGTGTTCCCGCTGGTCGACGGCGACCACCGCTCCGGAGTGGTCGAACACCATGCACCGGGTCGACGTGGTGCCCTGGTCGATCGCGGCTACGTAGTTGGCCATGCCCGCGTGCCTCCTCGTGGTTCCGGCCGTTCGAGAGTCGTGGTGCCCGGGGCACCGTCGTCACGTCACGTCGGGACGCGACCGTCGTCCTGGTCATGCCCCTCGGGTGGTCGGGCCACACCTCGGGCGGGCGCTGGGGTCAGATCGGCAGCGCCAGGTACAGCAGGGCCGCGAGCGACGCGCCCACCAGCGGACCGACGATAGGAACCCAGGAGTAGTCCCACTCCGGGCTGCCCTTCCCCCTGATCGGCAGCACCGCGTAGGCGATGCGGGGTCCGAGGTCCCTGGCGGGGTTGATGGCGTACCCGGTCGGCCCGCCGAGGGAGGCGCCGATCCCGATGACCACGAACGCGACGCCGGCGTACCCGAGCGCGGAGTTGCCGAGCGTGGTGGACCCGTCGGTCCCGACCTCGACACCGGGGGTGAGCAGGATCCACATCAGCAGCACGAAGGTGCCGATCACCTCGGTGACGGTGTTCCACGGCCGGTTCTCCACCGCCGGCTGGGTGGAGAAGATTCCCAGGGTCCCCTTCGGGTCGTCGTGGGTGTCGAACTGGAGCTTGTAGGCGGCCCAGGCGATCACCGCGCCCAGGAAGGCGCCGATGAGCTGGGCCACGACGTAGACCGGCACGACCGACCACGGTGTGTTGCCCGCGATCGCCTGGCCGAGGGTCACCGCCGGGTTGATGTGGCCGCCGGATGGGTCGGCGATGCTGGCTCCAGCGAAGACGGCGAAACCCCAGCCGATCGCGATGAGCAGCCAGCCCCCCTCGCGGCCCTTGGACCGGCGGAGCACGACGTTCGCCACTACCCCGGCACCCAGGATGATCAACACCGCCGTGCCAAGCAGCTCCCAGATGAAGATCTCGCCATTGCTGATCGGATCCATCGGTGGCCTCCCCGCGTCGGCAACAGTATGGGTCGGTGGTCAGGCCTTCGCACCCGTGCCGGGCCGGGCGACGGTGCCGCAACCTGTGGGTGCACGGGAGGTTACTGTGCGGTAGCGGAAGTGTCCACACTCAACGATCATGGGTGCTGTCGGTCGCGGTGAGCGGCCCGAACGGGCACAGTAGGTGCACGGCATGGTGGATGAGCCCACTCGTGGGCTCATCCGATCGGAGTAGCGTTGACGGAGTCCCGACGTGGACGCCCTGACAGCGGAGGAGGCGGATCCGGTGGCAGACGAACACGGTGCGCACCAGCGGGGCGGGGGGCCCGGCCGTCGGCCGTCCGACGCCCAGGCCGTGGTGCCGCCCGGCGCGTTGAGCCCGGCGGAGCGTGACCGCAGCTGGTCGCGCCTCGGTGACGAGGACTTCGACGTCGTCGTCATCGGTGGCGGGGTCACCGGCGCCGGGGTCGCGCTCGACGCGGCGACCCGGGGGCTGCGGGTGGCGCTCGTCGAGGCCCGGGACCTCGCCTCCGGCACCTCGAGCAGGTCGAGCAAGCTCTTCCACGGCGGTCTCCGGTACCTGGAGCAGCTGGAGTTCGGCCTGGTGCGCGAGGCGCTGCGGGAACGGGAGCTCATGCTCACCCGGCTCGCCCCGCACCTGGTCAAACCGGTCAGCTTCCTCTACCCGCTGAGCCACCGCGTGTGGGAACGGCCCTACACGGCGGCCGGCCTGCTCCTGTACGACACCATGGGCGGGGCGCGGTCGGTTCCCGGGCAGAAGCACCTCACCAGGGCTGGAGCGCTCCGCCTGTTCCCCGCGCTGCGGCGGGACGCGCTCATCGGCGGGATCCGCTACTACGACGCCCAGTCGGACGACGCCCGGCACACGATGACCCTGGCCAGGACCGCCGCGCAGTACGGCGCCGTGGTGCGGACCTCCACCCAGGTCACCGGTTTCGTCCGGGAAGCCGACCGGGTGGCCGGCGTGCACGTCCGCGACGTCGAGTCGGGAGCCGAGACCTCGGTCACCGCGAACGTCGTGATCAACTGCGCCGGTGTGTGGACCGACGAGCTCCAGCGCCTCTCCGGCAGCCGGGGCCGGTTCCGCGTGGAGGCCAGCAAGGGCGTGCACATCGTCGTCCCCCGGGACCGGATCGTCGCCGAGTCTGGCCTGATCCTGCGCACCGAGAAGTCGGTGCTCTTCGTCATCCCGTGGCGCAACCACTGGATCATCGGCACGACCGACACCGAGTGGAACCTCGACCTGGCCCACCCGGCCGCGACCCGGGCGGACATCGACTACATCCTGGAACACGTCAACTCGGTGCTGGCGACCCCGCTGACCCACGACGACATCGAGGGCGTGTACGCCGGTCTGCGCCCGCTCCTCGCGGGGGAGAGCGAGGACACCTCGAAACTCTCCAGGGAACACGCCGTCGCCAGGCCCGCTCCTGGTCTGATCGCGATCGCGGGCGGGAAGTACACCACCTACCGCGTGATGGCGGCCGACGCCGTCGACGCGGCGGCGGCCGACCTGCCGAACCGCATCCCGGCCTCCATCACCGACAAGGTCCCGCTGTTGGGCGCCGACGGGTACCACGCGTTGGTCAACCAGGCGGACCAGCTCGCCGCACGGCACGGGCTGCACCCCTACCGCGTCCGGCACCTCCTGGACCGTTACGGCTCGCTGGTGCACCAGGTCCTCGCGGAGGCGGCCGACGACCCCGAACTGCTCAAACCCGTCCCTGGGTCGCCCGACTACCTCCAGGTCGAGATCGTCTACGCCGCCAGCCACGAGGGCGCGCTGCACCTGGAGGACGTGCTCACCAGACGCACCCGGATCTCCATCGAGTACCCGCACCGGGGGGTGGAGTCCGCGGAGGCGGCGGCCCGGCTGATGGGCCGCGTCCTGGGCTGGGACGACGAGACCGCGCGGGAGGAGGTCCGCGTCTACGTCGCGAGGGTCGAGGCCGAGCGGGACTCGCAGACCGAGCCGGACGACCAGACGGCGGACGCCAGGAGGGCGGCCGCTCCCGAGGCCAGGCCACGACTGGAGGCCACCGCCTGACGGTCCCGCCGCCCCGGCCCCGTCACGGCGTGGACCAGGGGGCACCGACCACGTGCCCGTCCGAGGGCAGTCCGGCGGCGGCCTGTCCTCGGACCTCGGACAGCATGTCCTCGACGTGCTGGACCAGGCGGCGGGAGTCCACCGGCGACACCACCGACCAACTGGAGCCGTCGGGAGCTCCCCGTCGGGTCTGGAGGTACCGGCCCTTGGGGGTGTCGAAGAAGGCGATGACGCGGTCGAGCCGTCGCCGGCTGCCCCAGCTGTCCCGGCGGGCCACCCCGAACTGGCCTCGGTCCCCCGCCTCCCGGACCATCTCGGCGAGGGTGCGGGCGTCCTCCTCCCGCACCCCGCCGCCGCACAGGGCGGTGCGCAGGGCGTCAGCCGAACCGCCGGCCCGGGCGGCCGCGCTGTCCAGTTGCTCGGCCCGCAGGGTCACGGAGTGACCCGGCCCGGCGGGGCGGGCGGGTGCGGTGCCGACGGCGGCCCTGGCGAGGCCGCTCCCCTCCACCGCGCGCAGGGTCACTCGCTTGTGCTCGAGGACCGCCAACGCCCCTCGGCCCCTGGTGGCCGCGGCGAGGACCCGGACCCTGCGTTCCCCGAGCCAGAGCCGGCCGTCGACCTCCACGTCGGGTCGTTCCAGGCGGCGCAGCAACGAGCGCAGCTCCCCGTGGACGGCGCCGGGGCAGCCGAGGCCGCGCTGTCCGAGGTCCCGCCACGCCGCCTCCTCCAACCAGGACCGTTCCTCGAACGTCCGGCCCGGCGAGTCCACCCTGATCACCAGCGGCTGGTCACCGAGCCCCAGGTGCTGCCACAGCACGTCGAACTCCAGCGCGCTCAGCGCGAACGGATCGTCGGAGTGCCGGGCGAACACGTCGAGTAAGGCCATCAGGCGGTGCCTCCGCCGATCACGGGCGCGGCGACCCGGTGGTCGCGGCCGTAGAGGTCGACGGTCTCGGTGGCGCTGGGGTCGCTCGGGGGGACGTGGGAGTCGGGCTCGCGTCCCGTGTTCGGGGTCGGGGCACCGGGCCGCACGGGGAGCCGGGGGAGGTGGGCCGGGCGGCGCGCGGTCGCGCCGCCGGGCTCCCGGAACGACGACGGTGTCCCCTGGGGGGCCGGGCGCGCGGGCCGGGCGCCCGGCCCCGGCGTCCGCAGGGAGAGCAGGGGCCGCCCCGGGGCAGTCCCGTCCCCCCGGACCAGGTCGGGGGCCTGCACGACCACCTCGGGTGGCGGGCGGAACGTCGCCAGCATCGTCGTGGCACTCGCCGTGCTCACCTCGTAGGTGGTCATCACCTCGAACGCCCGGGACTCCGCGTCCCGCCGCGCCGACTCCTGCTCCTCGTAGTCGGACTGGCCGCCGAACAGGGCGCGGAGGTTGTCCAGCAGCCCGGGTTCCTCGGCGGTGACCTGGACCGGCGGGGGCATGTCCGCGCGGGCCTTGCTGACGTTCTCCGCCTGCGCCTCGGCGGCCTTGCGCATCAGGTCGGCCAGGTCCCTGGCCTCCCGCGCCCAGTCCCGCAGCGGTCCGAGGCCGTTCCGCGCGCTCTCCGCGGCCGCGCCCTGCCAGGAGGTGGTGGAGCGGAGCAGCGCCTCGCGGACGTCCTCGTCGATCTCGCCCAACGCGTTCGCCATCGCGGCCCACCGATCGCCGGCGGTGTGGGAGGCGTCCGCGCCGGGGCCGGAGTGGAGCTGTTCGTACAGCTCCTCGTGCGTGTAACCGTTCCAGCGGTGCTCGCCGCTCATGTTCAGCACCCCCACGGGTAGATCAGCAGTACGTGTCCCAGGTAGCGGAGTTGTCCCCCTCGATGACCTGGTACTGCTCGTTGGCCATCCGGAGGGAACCGGCGGCGGACTGGAGTTGGTCGCGATACCCGCACAACGCCTCGAACGCCGCCGCACTGCTGCCGAAGGAACGTTCGTTGAAGCGCTCCGCGGCGTTCTGGCTGACCGGGTCGCCGGCCCACGGAATGATCCTGAGGTCGTTGAAGGCGTGTTCGATCTGCGGACCGAGCTGGTCGAGCGCGTGCTGGAGTGAACTGATGAGTTCCGGAATCGCCTGCGGCTCGATTTCCAGGTGGTCCCCACCGCCCGGAACCGTCGCGTCCTCCCCGGAGGGCGGCGGTCCGGAGTGGCCAGTGGGACCGGGCCCGTCGTCGGGACTGTGGCTGGATGGCACGACAACCTCCCTACCTGCGACCGTGCTGAAGCTTAGCCCGCCGTGATGACGTTGTGGAGTTACCCGATCGCGGACAGTGCGTCATTCAGTAAAACAGTCGGCTGCCCGGAACCCAATTCCCGCTGACGAGTGAAGGATGAGTTCGGTGTGTAGCGGGCCTGCTCCGTGCAGGGGGTTCGTACTGACGTGATCCGGCGAAGCTAACCCGATGGTGGAGCAGTTTCGTGTTCCTCCGCCGCGACACCGGACCGTTCGCGCAGATTCGCGGTGACGATTTCCGCCACCCGCTCGGCCCCGGCGCAGAGCTGGTCGAGACCGGGAGGTGGGCTCGCTCCGTCGTCCCGGTAGAGGACGTCGAGGAACTGCCCCTCCGCGACGTCGACCTCGACGTTGCAGACGCCCTCCTGCCCGGGGGTCCGCACCACGAGCGCCGGGAAACCGGCTGACGAGACGTGGTCCACCTCGACCTGCGCGGTGTCGTCCGTCCACACCCCGACACCCTCGATGGTGACCAGCGCGAGGCGGGCTCCCACCAGGTTCTGCGCGCTCCGCAGGCTGCACGTCGCGGCCTCGCCGAAGCCGTTCTCCACCCCGGGGACCGGAGGGCGGTCGATGCCCAGTTGGATCCGGTCCTCCCGGCCGAGCAGCGCACACGGGTCGACGCCGTCGAGCGGCATCTCGGCGGGGCGTGGCGGCGGTGGGGGGACCGACGGGGAGGGCAGTGGGGCCAGCAGGTGCGACGGTGGCTCCCGGAGGGCGGCACGGCCACCGGCCTCCGCCACACAGCCAGTCGTGAGCAGGACGGCGGCGACGGAGCCGACCAGCCGTCGTCCGGAGGTGAACCCGCGCATGGCCGTACCGTAACCCACGGAGCGGATGGAGTCAGCTACGCACGGTGCCGCCGGCTGGGAGCCGGTCCGGTTCCGGCCGCCGAACCGGTGGCGGTGATGCACCAGGGGAGTGCGCGCGCGGCACCCGCCTCGTCGCACCAGGACGGGCTGGTCGGCCGGCCCCGTCGGAACCCGATGGCCTCCGCGAGGGCGTCGGCCTCCGCCGTGGGTCGTATCCACAGCAGACCGAGTTCGAGGCCCGCGAACGCGAAACCGACCACGGCGGTGAGCGCTCCGCGCGGCACGTCCGGGTCCGAGGCGCCGGGCCCGGTCCACCACCGCAGCTCGGCGGAAGCCGTCGCCGAGGAGCGATCCGCCCGGGCGGGAACCAGGATCACCTCGGCGAGCAACGCCCCGCTGGTCGGCTCGGCCACCGCCCACGAGATCAGCTCGTCGCGGCGGCCCTGCTCGTGGCGGCGGGACACGTAGGCCCCCGCGCCGTCACCGTCGAGGGGGGAACCGATCCCCATCACCGCTCGGGCCACGGGGTCGCCCGAAGCCGCGACCAGCGCCGGGCGGTCGTCGAGCCCACCGTCCGCGCGCAGCGACCGCAGGTAGGCCACGCCAGCGTTGATCTCCACCTCGTCCACGGGAGGAGGGTAGGGCCGGGCGGTGCTCCGCGCGGACCCGCCACCACGGCAGGGGGCCGAGGGCCGCTCCACGAGGGCGGTCGCGCGGGCCGCGCGGTTCTCCGGGATCCCCGCCGGAGCTCACCACCGGGGCGGGTGCGGGGGGTGCCCTGGCGAGCCAGCGGGGGGAGCGCTCCAACCCGGATGGGCGGCACCCGGCGCGCCAGGCGCCGGGTGGCCGGGGTGCCAACCGGGCGGGGTGGCCGGGGCGGCTGGCGGGTCGAAGGACGGGGCCGGACCAGCGGCGCCGTGCGGCGGACCGGCCGGGGAGCTGGGGGCGCCGGCGATGCCCGGCGGCGGAAGCGGCGCGGCGGGCGGCGGCCCCGACGAGGTTCCCGGGGTGCGCGGTGTGTGGTAGCCGTCCCCACCGTCGTTCCACACGAACTGGGGAACCCGTTCCAGGAAGTCCACCAGGTAGTCCAGCATCGACGTGGCGCGCGGCAGGTCCAGCGTCCCGCTCTCCCAGGTCACCAGGTCGACGTTCTCGAAGCGCAGCGGGAACCGGACGGCCCGCGCGTCGGCCAACATCCACTCCATCGTGCGCGGGTGCAGGACGTCGTAGGCGAACTTGTCGTCCACCGTGTTGATCCGGAAGGTGCGGTTGAAGTCCTCGCTCTCCAAGCGCAGGTCGTGCCCGCCGAAGAGGTTCAGCAGCCGGTGTCCGAAGTGTTCCCGGCCGATCTGCAGGGAGGGCCACGGGATGCGGCGTTCCGCCGAGGCGCAGGCCACCAGGTTGGTGATGGTCACGGTGCGCCGGTTCTTCCCCGAGCCCCGCTTCTCCTTGTAGACGTACTGGAACGCCGCGACGCGCCAACCCCGGTGGCGTCCGACGAGGACGTGCCTCGCCGCGCGCCCGAAGCCCCTGTTGAACGGCGGCCCCTGGAACCTCCCGACCCAGCGTTGGTCGTCGGGCTGGTAGACCCAGCCGTGCTGGGCTGCCCAGGCGCTCAGCTCGGCCGCCAGTCGGCGGTCGCGTCGTCGCTGGACGATCGCCGCGATCGCGCTTCCGACGGCCACCAGCGCCATGATCACGAGCTGCGGCATCCCGGGCTCCCCTCGTCACCGGCCGGACGACGATCTCCGTCCGCCGTATCCCCCGACCGGTGGGTACCAACGGCTTCGGCACGGCGTCAAGCGGAACGGGGGAATCAGGGGGTGTCGGGTGACGGCCGTCGCGGACGCGGGCCGGGGCGGGGAGGCGAGTGAGGAACCGGGCGGAGGCCCTTCGGGGGCCGGACACGAGCCGGGGAGCGGGTCCCGCCTCAGCGACGGGGCCGCAGCACCAGGGTCACCACCAGGGGGAGCAGCAGGACCACCGGGTTGCGCACGACGAAGGCGATCGCCAGGCCGGCGACCCAGCAGAACGCGATCGTGGACACGGTCCCGAAGTCGAGGGTCCCGCCGTGGCGGCGCGGTTCCACATCGCCCCGTGGACGGGGTGGCGGGCGTAGGAACTCGGGACGGGGTTCCGGCAGGTCCACGAAGAGCCTGGCGATGTCCCCGCGCGTCACGGCGGAGGACGCCCGCGCGGCGCGGTCCCCGTAGTCCTCCGCCCCCAGGCGCCCGGCACTGAGGTGTTCACCGAGCAGCCGCACCGCCTCGGCTCGTTCGGCGTCCCCGATCCGGACGTCTGGTGACGGGAAGTCCTCCACGAACGCCGATGTTACGTTCGCCGGCGCGGTGGAGCGGACGTCGCCCCGCGCCCGTCGCCGTGGCGGCCCGGCCGACGGGACGACGTGCCACCGGTCAGTCGAGGTCGCTGGTGAACCCGTGGAGGGGAAGCGCCAGCTCGTCCAGGCGGTTCCGCAGGGCCGTCGCCGGTTCTCCTGCCGGCGTGCTGAGCAGCTCGACGACCCAGTCCGCGTCCTCGGCGTCGTCCTCGCCGGCCAGCAGCTCGCGGTGCACGGTCGCTGGTCGCCAGCCCTCCTCGGCCAGGCCGTCCGCCAGCAGCTCGGCGTCGGCGCGGTCGGGCAGGACCACCAGGACCCCGCCGGTCAGTCCTTGATCTCGCACAGCACGGTGCCCTGGCTGACGGTGTCGCCGGCGCTGGTCGTCAGCCCGGTGATCGTCCCCGCCCGATGCGCGGTGACCGGGTTCTCCATCTTCATGGCCTCGAGGACCGCGACCAGGTCGCCGGCCGACACCTGGTCACCGTCGGCGACCGCGAGTTTGACGACGGTCCCCTGCATGGGGGCGGTGACCGCGTCCCCCGACACGGCGACGGTCCGACCACCACCACGGCGACGCGGCGCTGGTTTCGTCGCGGCGGCACCCGAACCACGGCCGGGCCCGGCCGTGAGACCAGCCGGGAGGGACACCTCGAGCCGGCGACCACCGACCTCGACGACCACCGACTCCCTCGGCTCGTCCTCGCCCGCCGAGGCGCCGCCGGAGGTGAAGGGCTCGATCGTGTTGTCGAACTCCGTCTCGATCCACCGGGTGTGCACGGCGAAGCCGTCCTCGGCGGTGAAGGCCGGGTCACGCACCACCGCGCGGTGGAAGGGGAGCACGGTCGCCATCCCCTCGACCTCGAACTCGTCCAGCGCGCGACGGGCCCTGGCGAGTGCCTCCGCCCTGGTCCGACCGGTGACGACGAGCTTGGCCAGCAGCGAGTCGAACTGCCCGCCGATGACGCTGCCGGACTCGACGCCGGCGTCGACCCGGACACCGGGTCCGCTCGGGGGCACGAACCGGGTCACGGTGCCGGGAGCGGGGAGGAAGTTCCGCCCAGCGTCCTCGCCGTTGATCCGGAACTCGATCGAGTGGCCGTGTGGCACCGGGTCGGCGGCGAGCTCGAGCGGCAGGCCCTCGGCGATCCGGAACTGCTCCAGGACGAGGTCGATGCCGGTGGTCTCCTCGCTCACCGGGTGCTCCACCTGGAGGCGGGTGTTGACCTCGAGGAAGGAGATCGTGCCGTCCGTGCCGACCAGGAACTCCACGGTTCCCGCACCGTGGTACCCGGCCTCAAGGCAGATCGCCCTGGCGGCCTCGTGGATGGTGGAGTGCTGCTCCTCGGTCAGGAAGGGCGCGGGCGCCTCCTCGACGAGCTTCTGGTGGCGGCGCTGGAGCGAGCAGTCCCGGGTGCCGACCACCACGACGCGGCCGTGCTGGTCCGCGAGGACCTGGGCCTCGACGTGGCGCGGCCGGTCGAGGTAGCGCTCCACGAAGCACTCGCCCCGGCCGAAGGCCGCCTCGGCCTCCCGGACGGCGCTGTCGAACAGCTCGGGGATCTCCTCGAGGGTCCTGGCGACCTTGAGACCCCGACCGCCACCGCCGAAGGCCGCCTTGATGGCGACGGGCAGGCCGTGTTCGGTCGCGAAGGCCACGACCTCCTCGGGCCCGGAGACCGGGTCCTTGGTGCCTGGCACCAGCGGCGCGCCGGCCTTCGTCGCGAGGTGCCGGGCGGTGACCTTGTCCCCCAGGTCCCGGATCGCCTGCGGCGTCGGGCCGATCCAGGTCAAGCCGGCCTTGGTCACGGCCTCGGCGAAGTCGGCGTTCTCGGAGAGGAAACCGTAGCCGGGGTGGACCGCGTCGGCGCCGCTGCGCTCGGCGGCGTCCAGCAGCTTGTCGACGGACAGGTAGCTGTCGGCCGCGGTGTCCCCGCCGAGGGCGAAGGCCTCGTCCGCCAACCGGACGAACGGAGCGTCCCGATCCGGGTCGGCGTACACCGCCACGCTGCTCAGACCGGCGTCCCGGCAGGCCCGGATCACCCTGACGGCGATCTCGCCGCGATTGGCGATCAGCACCTTGCGTAGGGGACGGATCTCGACACTCGACCCGGTTCCGGTGCCGTGTTCGGCTGCCAACTCGGGCACGCTCAACCTCCTCGCCTGGCACGTCGTCGCCGACGGCCGGCCCGACCAAAGTTTGCTGGGGCCCTGGCCGTCGCCGTTACGGCGAGTGGCGGACCGAAGGACGCGTCCGGGCACAAAACCCCTGATCGATGCTCGCTGCCCGGAGGGGCGATCGGTCATGGCGAAGCCCTACCAAAGGCGGGGCCCGTTTCTGTCGCTGCCCGACAGCTCCCCGGGTGGCACGCGCCCGAACGGTCCGCCGAACGCGAACCGGATCACCCATTTGGCGGATGGATGATCCGGTTCGCGGGTGGCCGTTCGGCGCTCAGCCCGTTGCCGGGGAGCGCCCCTCACCGGCTGGTACCGGGGGTTGCCCGCTGGACGACCCCCCGTCGTGGGCACCGGCCGGCGCGGTCTCCTCGGCCAGCGGCGGTGCGGTGGGGTCGAGCAGTGAGCTGTCCCGGGAGAGCAGGGTCTCCCGGTCGAGAAGCCCCTCGCTCCGGGCGACGAGGACCGGGACGACGATCTGACCAGCGACGTTGGTCGCGGTCCTGATCATGTCCAGGATCGGGTCGATGGCGAACACCAGGGCGACCCCCTCCAACGGCAGGCCGACGGTGCTCAGGGTCAGGGTGAGCATCGTGAACCACCCCGTCACGCCGGCCGTCGCCGACGAGCCGACCACCGCGACGAGGACGATGAGCAGGTAGTCGGTGGGGGTGAGCGTCACACCGTAGAACTGGGCGATGAAGATGGTCGCGATGGCCGGGTAGATGGCGGCGCACCCGTCCATCTTGGTGGTCACGCCCAGGGGCACCGCGAAGCTCGCGTACCGCGAGTCCACGCCGAGGTTGACCGCGGTCCGGGTGCTCAGCGGGAGCGTCGCCCCGGAGGAACGGGAGACGAACGCGAACTGGAGGACGGGCCAGGCCTTCCGGAAGAACAACAGCGGGCTGACCCCGGCGACCAGTCGGAGCAGCAGCGGGTAGACGGCGAGCAGCACGACGAAGCACGCGACGTAGACGGAGACGCCGAGGCGAAGCAGGGGGGCCAGGGTCTCCCCGACGCCGTAGGTGGCGACGGCGCGGCCGATGAGCCCGAGGACGCCGAGCGGCGCGAGCAGCACCAGCCACCACAGCACCTTCTGCACGATCTCCAACGCGGACCGGTTGAAGGCGATGAAGGGAGCGGCCTTGTCCTTCAGCGCGTAGGCGGCGATGCCGGTGACCACGGAGATCACGACCACCTGGAGCACCGCTCCGTCGGCGAACGCGGCGAAGAGGTTGTTCGGGACCAGGCCCGTCAGGAAGTCCAGCCAGGAACCGGGCTGCCGCTCGGCCAGCGACTCCACCGTCTCGGGATCGGGCTGGATCGCGACGCCCTCCCCCGGGCGGCTGAGCAGGCCGGTCGCCAGTCCGATGAGCACCGCGATGAGCGAGGTGGCGGCGAACCACAGCAGGGTCTTCCCGCCGAGGCGGGCGACCGCTCCCGGGCCCCGCCCGAGGTCGCGGAGGTTCGCGATGCTCACGACGATCGCCGTGAAGATCAGCGGGACCACGGTCACCTGCAACGCGCTCACGTAGGAGGAACCGAGGGTGGCCAGGGTGGTGGTCAGCCAGTCCCACTCGAGGGACCTGGCGGCCAGGCCGAGCAACAGGCCGAGCAACAGGGCGGCGAGCACCTGGATGGCGAGGCTGGGACGGAGGGATCTGCGGCGGACGGTCGCCTCGGACATGGGAGGACTCCTGGACGAGTGCGGGCGGTCGGGTGCTGAGTCGGATCAGCGACCCGGACAGGTGGCACTCGCCAACCGGCAGTAGTCGACGTGGCGACGGCGGGTCAGCAGGGGAGTCCTGTATCGGCTTCGCATAGCGGGGGCTGTAACCCGATCGTGTGAAGATCTCTTCCCGTTCCGCGCCGATTGTGGTTGCGGTCACCGCCGTCCGACACCGCCGCTCGGACCAGCGGGGCATGAGTTCTCCATCACCCGGTCGTGGCCGCGCGGGCGTTCACGCCGTCCGCCCCCACCTCGCCCGGGCGTGACGGCCAGGGCCGCGAACGACATCCAGGGGGGCCGGATCGGGCCTCGACCCCATCGGACAGCGGTCGGGCACGTGGCGGAGCCGCCCTCGATCCGGGCACGCGGCGGAGCGCGGGCACCCGGTGCTCACGGCTGGCGGGGGAGGGGTGGATCCGGTCGGAGGCGGGGACGGGGCTGGCAGGCCGGCGACGGGGCACCACGGCCGGTGGTGACAGCCCCCGCCGTCAGCCTCCGAGGCGGGCGTCGGGGGGGCGGGGCCGGCCGTCGGGCGGCCCGCGAACCGGTGCCGACGACCGTCGTCACCGGGCGCCGGCGGAGCCGGTCACCGCCTCGGAGACGCGGGTGCTCGCCGACCACAACATCCACTCCAGCGGCCCCCGGCGGAACACCAGCGACCACCCGACCGCCACCACGGCCGTGATCAACACGAACAACCCCAGCGCCGGCCACCGGTCGCCCTCGTCGAGGGGATGCGCGGCGGCCAGCGCGACCAGGTGGGCGCCGTAGACGGTCAGCGGCATCGACCCGATCGCCCGGAGGGGGGTGAGTGCCGCCGCGACCACCCCCCACCGGCAGAGCAGGAGACACCCGCCCAGCACCAGCAGACCGACTCCGGTCGCCCCCACGACCTCGAAGGGAGTTCCCGAATGCGGGGAGGAGACCAGCAGCCACGCGGGGTCGGCGCTGGGCACGGTGCCGAGCATGCCCCACTGGACGAGCTGGTCGAGACGGGCGGCGAACTCCTCGGTCGGCTGCGTGCCCAACCCGTACTGGTCGAGGAGGAGTCCACGCAGCCGGTCCGCGTTCCCCGAGGCCGATATCCAGACCGACAGCCCGTACCCGGCCACCGCCAGGCCCGCCCCGACCAGCGACAGCGTCCTGGCGACCCGGGTGGAGGAGAGGTCCAGCCGCCCCACCGCGACGCCGGCGAGCACGAACGGCATCCACGTCAGCGCCGGGTAGGACCCGGTGACCAGCAGCGCGGGCAGCCCGTCGGGATTCGACCACTCCAGTGACTCGAACACGTGGTACTCGTACGGCTGATCGCTGGGCGCCCACCGCGACCGCAGCCAGAAGGACACCAACGGTCCGAGGACGGCCCAGGCGGCCGCGACCGCCCAGAGCGCGGCCGGTCGGAGCCAGAGCAGCGGCAGGGCCAGCGCGAAGTACACGGCGTAGTAGCAGAGGATCACCAGCACCGGGGTGCCCAGCGCGCCCAGCACCAGGCCGATCAGGAACAGCAGCAGGGCTCGGACGGCGAGCCTGACGACGACGGCACCGCGGTCCCCACCCGCCGCGGGGGTGCGGCCGCCGCTGAGCAGGGCGAGCGAGACGCCCGCGAGCAGGGCGAACAGCGCCGCGGACCGGCCGTGGAACACCTCGAGCACCACGGCGCCCTCCGCGCCGTCCCTGGGGTGCGGGCCGATGTGCGCGGCGAACATCCCCAACACCGCGAGGGCGCGCGCCACGTCGAGACCGAGAACCCGCGACGTGGGGCCGCTGGCCCTCGCCCGGCGTTCGCCGGTCAGCTCCACAGCGCCACCACGTCGACCCCGGCGGCGGCGAGGAGTTTCCTGGTCAGGGGCAGGCTGATCCCGACGACGTTCGACGGGTCCCCCTCCACACCCTCCACGAACCACCCGCCGCGACCGTCGAGGGTGAAGGCCCCGGCGACCTGGAGCGGTTCGCCCGTGGCCAGGTAGGCCTCCAACTCGGCCTCGGTCGGCTCACCGAACCGGACCGTGGTCCCCGCGATGCCCTCCAGCGACTGGACCCGCCGACCGTGTTCGACGCGCACCACCGCGTGGCCCGTCAACAGCTCGGCGCTGCTCCCGGACAGGGACTTCCACCGTTCCCTCGCGCGCTCGACCGAACCGGGCTTGCCCACGGCCGTCACGCCGTCCGGACCCGTCACCGCCAGCATCGAGTCACAGGCGACGACGACGGAATCCGGGTGCTCCGAGGCGATCTCGGAGGCGACCGCGTCCGCCTTCGCCCTGGCCAGCTCCACGACGACCCGAGCCGGGTCCGGCCGGGACATCCCCGCGATGAGCGCGTCCTCGTCGACGCCGGAGACCCGGACCACCGGATCGACACCGGCGGCCCGCAGCACACTGCGTCGGGCGGGTGAGGCCGAGGCGAGAATCAGCTGCACGGGTCGAGCGTAGAGGGGTGCCGCGACCCGCCAGGGCCAGGGGCGGCACCAACTCCGGGGGCGGGAACGGCGCCGGATCGCGATGCCCGGCCACCGGTCCCCGCGCTCGACGGCCTCCGGTCGGCTCGCGCCCAGCGGCCCGTCACCCCCGGGGGAGCGTGGAACGCCGCCACGCCCCGGGCCCGGGGCTCAGGGGTTGGCGGAAGGAGGCGGAGCGCTCCGCCCAGGGCGACCGCTCCCGCCGGCCGCCCTCGGCCGGACCGGCCGAGGCCAGTGAGGCCACCACGCTGGTCAGCGCCGCCAGCTCGACGTCGTCCGGGGTGCCCCGGACGATCCGCAGCAGCGGACGCGCCGGCTGGCCCTCGTCGTTCGTGCTCATGCGTTCACCTCCGTTGACCGTCGGCCCGCCAGGGTCAGAGCGGGATGTTCCCGTGCTTCTTGGGGGGCAGCGCCTCCCGCTTGTCCCGCAGCATCCGCAGGGACCGGGCGATGTACCCCCGGGTGTGGGACGGCGGGATCACCGAGTCCACGTAGCCCCGTTCCGCGGCCACGTAGGGATTGCACAGGGTGTCCTCGTACTCCTGCTGGAGACGGGCTCGCACCTCGGCGATGTCCTCTCCCCGGTTCGCCGCCTCGACCAGGGTCCGGCGGTGCAGGATGTTGACCGCGCCCTGCGCCCCCATCACCGCGATCTGGGCGGTGGGCCACGCCAGGTTCATGTCCGCGCCCAGGTGCTTGGAGCCCATGACGTCGTAGGCGCCCCCGTACGCCTTGCGGGTGATCACGGTGATCTTGGGGACCGTGGCCTCCGCGTAGGCGTAGAGCAGCTTCGCCCCGCGTCGGATGATGCCGTTCCACTCCTGGTCCGTGCCTGGCAGGAAGCCGGGGACGTCGACGAAGGTCAGCACCGGGATGTTGAAGGCGTCGCAGGTCCGCACGAAACGGGCGGCCTTCTCGCTGGCGGCGATGTCCAGCGTGCCGGCGAACTGGGTGGGCTGGTTGGCGACCACTCCGACGCTGTGCCCCTCGACGCGGCCGAAGCCGATCACGATGTTGGGTGCGAACAGCTCCTGGACCTCGCAGAAGTCACCCATGTCGAGCACGCGGGTCACGACGTCCCGGATGTCGTAGGGCTGGTTCGGCGAGTCCGGGACGAGGGTGTCCAGCTCCAGGTCGCTCTCGGTGAGCGTGTCGGCGACCGGGCCCTCGCCGGTGTCCTCCCCCTCGAAGACCGGGGCGTCCGACAGGTTGTTCGAGGGGAGGTAGCTCAGCAGCGCCTTGACGTAGGAGATCGCGTCGTCCTCGTCCTCCGCCAGGTAGTGGGCGTTGCCCGACCGCGAGTTGTGCGTCTCCGCGCCGCCCAGTTCCTCGAACCCGACGTCCTCACCGGTCACGGTCCGGATGACGTCCGGGCCGGTCACGAACATGTGCGAGGTCTTGTCGACCATCACGGTGAAGTCGGTGATGGCGGGGGAGTACACCGCACCGCCCGCGCAGGGCCCCATGATCAGCGAGATCTGGGGGATGACGCCCGAGGCGTGGGTGTTGCGCCGGAAGATCTCGCCGTAGAGCCCCAGGGAGACCACGCCCTCCTGGATCCGCGCGCCCCCCGAATCGTTGATCCCGACGATCGGGCAGCCGGTCTTCATGGCGAGGTCCATGATCTTGACGATCTTCTCGCCGAGCACCTCGCCCAGCGAACCGCCGAAAATCGTGAAGTCCTGGGAGTAGACGCACACCTTTCGGCCGTCGACGGTGCCGAATCCGGTGACGACACCGTCGCCGAGTGGGCGGTTCCGCTCCATGCCGAAATTGGTGGACCGGTGACGAGCGTGCTCGTCGATCTCCACGAAGGACCCCGGGTCGAGCAACATGTCGATCCGCTCACGGGCGGTCTTCTTGCCCTTCGCGTGTTGCTTCTCCACCGCTCGGGCCGAGCCGGCGTGCACCGCCTCGTGGCTCCGGCGGTAGAGGTCGGCGAGCTTGCCCGCCGTGGTGTGGATGTCCGGCTCGGCATCCGGCACTTCCCCGATCGGCTCCGTCGCGCTGCTCATGAGGAGGCAGCCTAGCGTTGTCGGAGCCACTTCTCCGCACCCTTGCCCGGACTCCTCCTGCCAGGACCGCACCCCATACCACCTGCCGCGATGCGGTAGTTCTGTGGAACTGGACCAAGAACGGACCGCTCGCTTTGTCGTCCACGCACGGGTCGGTGCTGAGCGGTTCGCGCGGGGGCCGCGGGGCCTGCCCGTACCACCCACCGGGGGTGCGGCGCTCGTCGGGCCGAGGCGGGGGCCCGGGCCGTGCCGCCGGGAGGGCCGGCGCCGCGCCCCGCGGCGGCCGGCGGGTCGCGCGGCCGCGGCCTCGGGGCCTGGCGGCGTGGCCGGGCCGACGGCACGCGGCACCGCGGTAGCGGATTCAGGACCCGCGTTTCACTCGGAAGTGGGGGAAAGGGGAAGTTGGCGCATCCGGTTGTCGCGGAAGGCGAATGGTGTCGCACGAGCGGAAATCGGCCGGCGGACCACCACCCCCCGGGGACGACGACACCGGGACGGTGCTTTTCGATTCCGGGTCCGGTGCCGTTCCGGGCGGAACCAGGAAAAGGCGGGAGCGGGAACGGGACCGGCGGCGTCGGATGGCGGCCCGCCCCGACCCCAGCGTGACGAGGCGGGCCCGGCGCGCCGAGCCGCGCCAGGGCCTCGGACGCGGGGCGCCCGTCCCGGGGGCCGGCCCGACCGGTGGGCGGCCGGTCGTTCGTAGGCTGGTGCGGTGCGCGCTCGACTCGACAGACCCCCGCTCGACGCGGTCCGCCTCCACCACGAGCTGGTGCTGGACGGCGGCCCGTTCACCTCCGTCGACGTGGTCGGGGTGACGGGGTCGACCAACGCCGACCTCGTGGACGCCGCCCGGCGGGGCGCTCCTGACCGGAGTGCGCTGCTGGCCGAGGAACAGCGGTCCGGGCGCGGCCGGCTCCGGCGGGACTGGGAGTCCCCGCCCCGGGCGGGTCTCACCCTCAGCGTGCTGTTCCGGCCGGCGGACGTGCCGGGAACGGCGTGGGGCTGGTTGCCGCTGCTCACCGGCCTCGCCCTCGTGCGGACGGTGCGTGAGCGGTGCGGGGTCCGGGCGGCCCTCAAGTGGCCGAACGACCTGCTCGTCGGGGCGGAGGGCGCCAAGTGCGCCGGCATCCTCGCCGAGGTGGCGGTGCCTCCGGCCGACCCGGGGGGAGCGAGGGCCGCATCGGAGGGGCAGCGGCCCGCCGTGGTGGTCGGTGTCGGGCTCAACGTCACCCAGGAGGCCGAGGAGCTGCCCAGCCGTCCAGGCGCGGTCCCGGCGACGTCGTTGGTGCTCCAGGGGGCCACCGAGACCGATCGCACCACCCTCGCCTCGGTGTTCCTCCACGAGCTGGCCTCGGCGGAACGGCGGTGGCGGGATCACGCGGGAGACGTCCGCCGGTCCGGTCAGCTCGCCGCCTACCGCGAACGGTGCGCGACCCTCGGCACCCGGGTGCGGCTCGACCTGCCCGGAGGCGGGCACCTGACGGGAGTCGCCGAGGACGTCGACGACCTGGGCCAGCTGGTGCTGCGCACCGACGACGGCGCGCGCGCCCACTACCCGGCCGGGGACGTCCACCACCTGCGGGCCGAGCCGGGGCCGGGCGGTGCCCCCACCGGGGGTGGGACGTGACGGAATCGGGTCGGTTGCCGTCCCGCGCGGGCTGGCGCGCCGGTACGGTGATCAGGTCGGCAGCGGTACGGGCAGAGCGGGGAGGGATCCGTGGGATACCCGGAGAACATGCTCACCGACGACGAACGGGTGGTCATCCACAAGCATCCGCACTGGAAGACGCTCGTCTGGCCCACCATCGCCTTCCTGGTCATCGTGGGGGGTGGCTCCTACCTCGCCGCGCTGGCCCAGGACCTCTCCTGGAACCAGATCGCCTGGATCTCGCTCGCGGTGCTGGGGGGCGTCCTCATCCTCTGGTTGTTCGTCACCCCCCTCGTGCGGTGGCGCAGCACCCACTTCGTCGTCACCTCGGAACGGGTCATGGTGCGGGAGGGGGTCCTGCACCGCACCGGCATCGACATCCCGCTGTCCCGCATCAACAGCGTCCGCTTCCAGCACAGCCTGATCGACCGGGTCCTCGGGTGCGGCACGCTCATCATCGAGTCCGCGTCCGAGGAGCCCCTGGAGTTCGACGACATCCCGAGTGTCGAGCGGGTGCACGGCCTGCTCTACCACCAGATCAACGACGATGACGACGGCGACTACTACTACCGGTCCCGTCCGCAACGCGACCCGGACTAGCGGCCCTGGAGCAGGCGCCGCCGACACGGTGAGGAGCCCAGCGTTGAGCACCCGCACCCCCGGCCTGCCCCAGACCGTTCCGGCACCCGAGGAGGAGGGCCTGCCCCCTCGGGTCACCATCTGGGAGGTGGGGCCCAGGGACGGCCTCCAGAACGAGTCCCGCCCGGTGGACCTCGCCGTCAAGCTCGAGTTCCTCGAGAGGCTGGCGGCGGCCGGCCTGCCCGTCGTGGAGGCCACCAGCCTGGTCCACCCGAAGTGGGTTCCCCAGCTCGCCGACGCCGAGGAGCTGCTGGCCCGCCTTCCCCGCCGACCCGGTGTCCGGTACCCCGTGCTGGTGCCCAACGAACGCGGGCTGGACCGCGCCCTGCGGGCCGGGGTCGAGGACATCGCCGTCTTCGCCAGCGCGACCGAGACCTTCGCGCGGCGGAACCTGAACCGGTCCTTCGACGAGCAGTTCGCCATGCTCGAACCGGTGGTGGCGCGGGCGGTCGCCGAGGGGGTCCGGGTGCGCGGCTACCTGTCGATGTGCTTCGGCGACCCGTGGGAAGGGGCGGTCCCGCCGGAACGAGTCGTGGCCTCGGGCGCGCGCCTGGCGGAGATGGGAGTGGACCAGCTCTCCCTCGGGGACACCATCGGGGTCGCGACGCCCGGCCACGTGCTCGCCGTGCTAGCCGCCTTCGAGCGCGCCGGAACTCCGGCGGTGACGCTCGCCGTCCACTTCCACGACACCTACGGCCAGGCCCTGTCGAACACCCTGACGGCGCTGCGCGCCGGCGTCCGGACGGTGGACTCCTCGGCGGGTGGGCTCGGGGGCTGTCCCTTCGCGGGGTCGGCCACCGGGAACCTCGCCACCGAGGACCTGGTGTGGATGCTCGACGGGCTCGGGGTGCGCCACGGCGTCGACCTGCCCGCGCTGGTCGAGACCAGCAGGTGGATGGCGGAGCGGCTCGGCCGCCCCAGCGTCTCCCGGGTGGTCGCGGCGCTGGCGCCCTGAGCCGGTCGGCGTTGCTGATCAACGGACCGCCGGGGTGGACGTGAAAAAGTTTCCCCATTCCGTCGGAACCGGGGGAGCCCTGCCGCCGTCAAAGCCGGAACCTGCCAGACCGGTACCCCCGTGCCGTCGGCCACCCCGGAGGCGACCTTGGCCCACATGGACCACCAGGCCGACGTGAACGCGCTGCTGGCCGACTACCGGCGCAGCCGGGAGCAGCTGGGCACCGTGCGCCGTGATCTCGTGGCGATCCGCGAGACCGCGAGCAGCCCGGACCGGACGGTCACGGCGACGGTCGGCTCCCAGGGCGCGTTGCGGGACCTGACGATCAGCCCGGACGCCTACCGGCGGCACCGGCCGGACGAGCTCGCGAGACTCGTGCTCACCACCGTCTCCGAAGCCTCCCAGGCCGCGAGTCGGGCCGCCGAACTCGCCCTGGCCCCCGTGCTGCCCGAACGGGTCGGCTCGGACTCGGTGCTGGCGGGGACCGGTGACCTCTCCGATCGGGACCTGCTCCCCGGCCCCGACGCGTGCGGCCGAGACCGGAACGAGGGCGCCGCCGCTTCTGGTGGCACGAGCGAGGACGACTCGTTCGACGCGGTGAGCTGGCTCCGCCCCGGCGGGTGGTCCACGTCGGGAGAGAGGAGCGGACGGTGAGCCACGACGGATACCAGGTCGACCCGGAGCTCCTCGCCGAGCGCGCCGCCGCGCTGGGCGGGGAGGCGACCACGGCTGAGCGGATCCTGGGCCGGCTGCGCGAGGTGCTGGACGCGACCGGGGAGTGCTGGGGCGACGACGAGATCGGCCGCCGGTTCGCCGCCGGTCACGTGGACCCCGCCGACACCACCCTGGAGCTGATGAGCGGCCTGCCGGGAAGGCTCACCGACCACACCGACCGCCTCCGCGCCTCGGCCGCCACCTACCGCGACGCCGAGGAGACCAACACCAGCGCGCTGGGCACCGGACCCGGTAGCCGCTGATCTCGCCGAAGGGATCTGAGGATGGGGATCGAACTACCCGGCGAGCTCGTGGACATCGCCAACCGGGCCGGGGTGCGCTGGCCGGCCGCCGACGAGGAGGCCATGCGTGACCAGGCGGAGGCCTGGCGGGAGGCCGCCGAGGACGTCGAGGTCGCGGGTCGGCGGGCCGACTCCCTCGCCGACCAGGCGTTGGACGGCTTCACCGGCGCGACCGCGGACGGCGCCCGCCGCGAGTGGCGCGCCTTCGTGGACGCCGACGCGGGTGACTACCCGCTGATCGTCCAGGGCTGCCTGGCGGCCGCCGACCGCCTGGAACACGGCGCCGAACAGGTCGGGGCCGCCAAGGTGGCGATCGTGCGCCGGCTGGTCGTCCTCGCCCAGCGCGCGGACGCCGCCGAGCAGGCGGCCGCGGCGGGGCACACCGACGCCCTGGCCGGGCTCGACTCCCTCTTCTCGGCCGCCCGCACCGAGTTCGCCCAGATCCAGGGCGGCCTGGCCGAGGCCGTGGACCTCGGGAACGGCGTCATGATGCCCGGCGCGACCCCGGTCGCCGGTGCGAGCAGCCCGACAGCGCTCACCTTCTCCTCGCCGGAGGCACTGCTCGGTGACGAGGACGGGATCGGGGAGGGCGCGCCGTTCGGGCTCGGCCAGCACGACGGGGACTTCCTCGAACGGTCCGCCTCGGACTCCGCGTTCCTGCTGGAGGAGGTGATGAGCAGCCTGGTGGCCGAGGGGGAGATCTCCGAGGAGTTCGCCGTCCGCAGCGGCGAGGAGTGGGGGCTGGACGAGGGCTTCCTGGGTGGCCGTGACGGCCAGCCGATCCCGGATGTCCCTGGCGAGGAGACGCCCCCACCACCGTCCGAACCATCGGACACCGGAGCCCCACCCCTCCCGGCATCCACCCGAGGCACCGCGCCGTCCGGAACGGACGCACCCGTCGGAACGGACGCACCCGTCGGAACGGGTGCCGGTGTCCCGGCCGCCGTGCCCGGGCCGCCAGTCCACTCCGCCGCCCCGCCCGCCCCGCCCGTGGCGGGCACACCCCCGATCACCGAACCACCGGCAGCGGCGGCACCCCCGTCGGCGCCGCCCCCCGCTGGGGCACCCCCGGCCGGGGCAGGTCCGGGGGAGGTCACCGGACCGACCAGGGTGGACCCGAACTGGGCCGGAAGCGCTCCCGCGCAGCCGACCGCACCGGCCGAACGGCAGCCGGGTGGTCAGCCGGTGCCGCCGCCCCCTCCAGGAGGGGGACAGCCGCCTGGCGGGCACCTCCCAGCTGGCGGCCTGCCCGCCGCGCCACCGGGAGCGGGTGGTCCCGGCCTTCCGCACGGTGGGCCCGCGCCGACGGTCCCTCCCGGTTCGGGCGGTGCTGGGGGCGCCGGCGCGCCAGGCGGCCAGGCCGACCCCGGTCGCGGCGCCGGGGCCGCTCCGCCGCTCGGCGGCCAGCCGAAACCGATGCCGTTCCGACCCGAGTTCCCGGTGGGCGGTGGAACGGCCGTACCACCCGGAGCCGCCGTCGCCCCCGCCCCAGCCCCGGCCCCCGGCCAGCAGCCGCTGGCCCCGGTTGCCGGCGCGGCTCCGGTCGCCAAGCAGGTGCTCGGACCCGGGGCCCCGGACGGACCGGCGGCGCCACCGGCCGAACCGCGCACGACGCGACGCACCGCCACCCCGCAGGGCGAACTCCCCGAGGTCGCCTCGTTCGTCATGCACCTGTTCCCCCTCGGACGCATCCCGGTCCCCGAGGTCGAACCCGCCCGGCAACGGCCCGCTCCCGCTCCCGACAGCGACTACGCCCCCGGCGGGAGGTACGCGCCCCAGGACCATCCGCGCGCGGACCTGGTGAACACCCTGGACACACCCGGGGGAGAGGGCCCCGACGGCTCCGGGCCCGCACCCGAGGGCACCTCACCCCCCGGGGCGGCCGTGGCCGTCCCCGAACCGACGCCCACCGACCGCGAGTGGGACCGCCGGTTCGTGGTGCGCGGCATCGACCTGGCGACGGGCCGCCCACCCGAGTACGCCTGGCCGCCACCGGAGCTCTTCCCCGAGGGCGCCGCCGACCCTGGTGGCCTGGAGCCCGTGGTGCTGTCCGAGGGGGCGGAACTCGACCGGTTCGGCGACGAGGAGGGACGCCTGCTCTGCCGCGCGGGGGCCCCGTTCGAGGCGCGGTCGCTGCCACCGGGCCACGCCGACCGCGAGTACGCGCGGTACCGGGTCGCCCGGCCGTTGCCCGTGTGGGCCGGCCCCGCCGCCGCCTGGTTCGCCCAACCGGGGGGCGCCCTGAGATACCGCACCACGTACGCGGTGGCCGAGTTGGTGGCGATGGGCTACCTGGATCGGCTCGGCTCCACGGCGACCGGAGGAGACACCACGTGAACATGAACTCGATCGCGGACTGGCTCGCCCGGGTGGGGGTGCCGGACGAGGTCGTGTCCGTCGGCCGGGAGGCCGAGGACGCCTGGTGCGTGCTGCACGACCCGGGGGAGAACGGCGGCGAGCCCGCCTGGGAGGTCTTCTGGCGCGAGCACGGGAACCGGTACGACTGGGCCAGGTTCTCCAACGAACAGGTGGCCTGCTTCTACCTGTTCGGGCGGCTGTCCTGGACCCAGGTGCTCCGAGGTGCCCTCGGCACCACGTCACCCACGTCCACCGTGGACGAGATCCGTCCGAGCCCGCCACCGGTCACCGCGCATGAGGCCGCCACCCCGCCCACGGGGCTTCCGGTCGGCCGGTGACCGGCGTCGCGGCGGCCGGTGCGCGTCGGGCGAGCTGTCAGCCGCCCAACACGCGCAGCGCCGCGTCGTGCAGCGGACCGTTCGAGGACAACGCGTCACCGCCCTCGTGCGTGCGTGTTCCCCGCAGGTCGGAGAAGCGGCCCCCGGCCTCCTCGACGAGCACCTGGAGGGCGGCGACGTCCCAGGCGTTCACGACCGGTTCGGCCGCCAGGTCGATCGCCCCCTCGGCGACGAGGCAGTGCTGCCAGAAGTCGCCGAAGGCGCGGTTCTCCCAGCAGGCGTCGGCCAAGGCCAGGTAGGCGTCCCGGGACGCGTACTCCACCCAGGTGCCCAGGTGGGTGGTGGACAGGTACGCGTCCTCCAGCTGGGACACGGTGGACACCCGCAGCCGCTCAGGGGGCTCCTCGGCCGTCGCCGCCCAGGCGCCGAGCCCCCGGGCCGCCCACCACCGACGGCGCAACCGGGGCGCGCTGACCACGCCCACCGCGGGCGTGCCGTCCACGACCAGGGCGATCAGGGTGGCCCACGCCGGCACACCCCGGAGGAAGTTCTTGGTGCCGTCGATGGGATCGACGATCCACACCCGATCGGTGGATGCTCGTTCCGCCCCGGACTCCCCGCTCTCCTCGCCGACGAACACGTCCGCCGGCCGATGTTCGGCGAGGGACGTCCTGATCAGCTCCTCGACGGCCCGGTCGGCGTCGGTCACCGGCGTGCGGTCCGGCTTCCGCTCCGACCGGAGGTCGAGCGCCCGGAAGCGCCGCGTCGTGATCTCGTCGGCGGCGTCCGCCAGCGCCAGCGCCAGCCGGAGGTCCGCCGCCACCGCGTCCCCCGTCTGGCCCGCCAGGACCAGGTCCTCCCCGTCAGCACCCACGGCCCGCAAGCCTAGCCGGCGGACGGCCGCCACCCGCTGGGACCTTCGGCGCCCGCTGGGAGGTGGTCACCTCGGTCGTCACCCCACCCGGGGCGGACCGGCCGCTCTAGGCTGGGAGGCGTGAGCGTGGTGCTGCTGGCTGAGGACGACAAGGCGATCGCGGAACCACTGTGCCGGGCGCTGCAACGCGAGGGCTACGTGGTGCGCGTGGTCGGGGACGGCCCGAGCGCGTTGGGCGCGACCCGGGCCGGCGGCGCCGACCTTCTCGTGCTCGACCTGGGGCTGCCCGAGATGGACGGGTTGGAGGTGTGCCGGCGGCTGCGCTCGGACGGTGTCGGCATTCCCGTCCTGATGTTGACCGCGCGCACCGACGAGGTGGACTTCGTGGTCGGGTTGGACGCGGGTGCCGACGACTACGTCGCGAAACCCTTCCGACTGGCCGAACTGCTCGCCAGGATCAGGGCGCTGCTCCGGCGGCGCGCCGTGAAGACCATCGAGGCGAACGGGGTGCGGATGGACCTGGCGGCGCGGCGGGTCCAGGTGAACGGATCCGAGGTCCAGCTGGCGAACAAGGAGTTCGAGCTGCTGCGCGTGCTGATGCAGCACGCCGGCGAGGTGGTGACCAGGGACGCGATCCTGGACGAGGTGTGGAACGGGCCGGAGAGCAGGACGAGCAAGACCCTGGACATGCACGTGTCCTGGCTGCGCCGCAAACTGTGTGACACCAACGCGAAGCCGGCGGACCAGCGCATCGCCACCGTCCGCGGCGTGGGCTTCCGATTCAACATCGACTGACGGGGTGACCCAGGTGGCTCGGCGACTGCCCGAGAGGGATCGTGCCCGGACCGGGGCGGACGACGGGGTCGGCGTCCGCCCCGGACCCGGCGCAGGGTCGAACGGCGACGGCTGAGTCCGGTGCGACGTCGAATCCTCCAGTCGATCCTGCTCGCCGTGGCGGTGACCGCGGTCGCGCTCGGCCTGCCCCTCGGCTTCAGCGCCCTGCGCCTCGTCGAGGACATCACCCGGGGCGAACTGAGCGGTCGCGTCCAGCAGATCGCCGCCAGCCTCGACGACCAGCTGGCCTTCGGCCGGGACCTCGACCTGGGCCAGATCCGGGTCGCGGTGCCGGAGGACGGCCAGATCAGGGTGACCATCCCGGGAGAGCCGCCGGTGGAGCAGGGGCCTGACCCCGGCCCGAACCCGGTGGTGGAGCGAGCCGCGATCGTGCAGCAGGGCACCGTGTCGCTGGCGGTTCCCTCCGGGCCGCTGCGCACGGCCCAGGCCCAGATGGCGGCCGTCGTGCTGCTGCTGGTGGTGCTCTCGGTCGGGACCGGGATGCTCGTCGCCAACGTGACCGCGCGCCGGTTGTCCGAGCCGCTGCGGCACGTGGGGGACCGGGCGGCCCGGCTGGGGGCGGGTGACTTCCGGCCGGACTCGCGGCGCCACGGCGTGCCCGAGCTGGACCGCGTCGCCGAGGCCCTGGACACCTCGGCAGCCGCGCTCTCACAGCTCGTCGAGCGGGAGCGTGAGCTGGTCGGGGACGTCTCCCACCAGTTGCGAAGCCACCTCACCGCCCTCCAGCTGCGGTTGGAGGAACTCGCCGACCCCCGGCACCAACCCGAGCCGGGGGAGGCGAGGGCGGCCCTGGAGCAGGCCGAGCTGCTGGCCCGGGTGCTGGAGGACCTGCTGGCGACGGCGACGGCGGTGCGTTCGCTCAGCGCCGAGCCCCTCGAACTGAGCGCCGAACTGCCCACGATGGTGGCCGAGTGGCGTGACCGGCTGCGCGGGGCGGGCCGCGCCCTGCGGGTGCGGGTCGAACCCAACCTGCTGGCCAGGGCGACACCCGCTCGGTTGCGGGAGGCGATCGGGGTGCTGCTGGAGAACGCCGTCGTCCACGGCGCCGGGACCGTGGCGGTGACCGCGCGGCTGACCGGGGGAATGGTGACCATCGAGGTCACCGACCAGGGCAAGGGCGTGCCGGAGGAGCTGGTACCCCACGTGTTCGAACGCGGCGTGTCCGCCGCCGGCTCGACCGGGGTGGGGCTCGCGGTGGCCCGGGCGCTGGTGGAGGCCGACGGGGGCCGGTTGAAGGTGAGCCCCGAACGCACGGCGGCGTTCGTCATCTACCTCCGGGTGCCCCGCGTCGACGACGTCCTCGGCGTGTCCTGGCGGGCGGAGGCCCCGCGCTGAGTCCCCGGCACGTGGTGCCCACCGGCGCGGGCGGCTGATCGGGACGGGGGCGCCCACCGTCGTCGACGACGGGAGCGAGGTCGGTGGCCCGCGCGTCCGGGCCCAGGGGAACGGCAGAGGACCGGTGGGTCGCCGGCGTCAGCTCCCCCGCGCGCGTTCGCTCACCTGCGACGGATGCGGTTCCGGTCTCGTGCCTCCTCGGCCGGCTGCTCCTCCGACTCCGGGTGGGCTCGCCGCCCGTGCTCCGGCGCCGAGGCGGGCGGCGCCGAGGCGGCCGGCACCGCCCGGGCCGGGGGCGGGCCGTCGAGGGTGTCGGTCTCCGACCCGGCCGTGTCGTAGCTCGTCTCCAGGTTGCGGACCCCGCTCTGGGGGAAGACGAACCGGCGGAACGCCCAGTACCGGAAGATCATGCCGAGGAGGACGCCGATGACCTGGCTGCTGACGAAGTCGGCGACCTGCTCCGTGACGAAGCTGACCGCCGGCTGCTTGAGGTCGAGCACGTAACGCGACACCGCCAGCGGGGCCAGGTAGAGCACGAAGGCGAGACCGCTGATGACGAAGAACAGGCTCGCCTCGTGCCCCGGGCGTCGGCCTCCCCGCGTCCGGAAGGACCACTCCCGGTTCAGCACGTAGGAGGCGGCGGTGGCCACCAGCACCGCGATGACCTTCGCGGTGAGGGGCTTGTCCAGGATCCACAACTTGACGGTGTAGAAGACGATCGTGTCGATCACCCAGGCCGTGCCGCCCACGACCGCGAACTTGAGCAGTTCGCGGTGCTTGAGCATGACGGTGCGCAGCGGCGCTGGTAGTCGATCGAGGACCTTGTGGACGACGGACACCACCGCAGTCTACGGAACCACGCTCCACGGCCGTGTGTAGCTACCGGACCCCGCAGCGAAGTGGTGAATTCCCCCTGTTCAGCCGTGCGAGCGCCCCCCGATCCCCAGTGGGTGGTCGTGCCGGTCCGCCTGGTTCCTCCTACCGAACGTATCGGACAACCGTCGCATTACGCCACTGTCGAGTGAAGGAGGTGAGGGAAGTGGTACTGACCGTGCGTCCCGACCACCGCCCGGCGGACCCCCCGGTTGGGGTGGCCCGCTCCCGCTGACCGGAGGGGGCGTGGACGGGGGCGACGGTCGGTGCGGCGCCTCCGGGGTCCGGTCGGGACGGGGAGGATCCCGGGATTCGACGCCGTGCTCAGGAGCCGGCCCCGGGGGCCCCTCCGGTGGAGCGGGGGCCCGTGGCCGCGGTTCCGGGTCCGCGGCGTCCCTCGGTGCCGGTGGTCCGTCCCGGTCGACGTCCTCCACCGGGTCCGGCGCCTCCCCGACCGCGGGACCGCCGAACGGTCGGTGGGACCACTCCACCCGCACCGACGTCGGGTGCTCGGAGTCGCCGAGCCGCGCCAGCAGTGCGACGGAGGACGCGGGTGGCACGTCCCGACCGCCCTCCGCGCAGAACCACAGGACGAGGTGCCGTGACGAGCCCGGGCTGAGGGGCGGCGTGGGCCGGGGTCGGGTCGACCCCGAGGGGCAGCCAGCGAGCCCCCTCGGCGGGTCGAGGGGCCAACCGGGCAACTGGCGCATCCGGACACCCGGCGGCAGCGTGGCCTCCAGCCTCGCCGGCGCCGTCGTCTGGCCGACGTTGCTCACCCGGACCCGCAGCACCGCGTGGTAGGAGCGGTGGCCGGCGCCACTCGGGGACGGCGTCGACCACGCGGGTCCGGTCCCCGTGGAGACCGCCACCCCGGACGGCCGTTCCGCCAGGTCCAGCCGTACCGCTGGCAGCCGGGTCAGCGCGCCGTCCACCCCTCGAACGTGTCCCGTGACCTCCCCGGCCGAACCCGCCGCCGCCAGCGCGCGGACCACGAGAGGGAGGTCGGCCTGCTCACCGGGTTCGAGGCCGCCCGGAACGTGGCAGTGGACCAACCGTCCACGCCCGTCGCACGAGATGTCCTCCCCGCCGTCGAGGGCGAAGTGGCGCGGGACCTCGGCTCGCACGGTCACCGGGCCCGTCGGGGCGTTCCCCGTGTTCCGCAGGCGGTAGGTGACCGACCCGGCGGGGCCGCCGGGCGGCAGCGGCTCCGGAACGCCGAGGGCCTCGACCCGGAGGGCCGGGCGCGCCGCGGTCAGCCGGAGGTCCAGCGCCTCCCGCGCCGCGCCCAGCCTCGCGGTGACCCGGATCGGCGTCTCCACGGGCAGCCAGGTGCGGAGCCGCAGGCGGACGTCGTGCCGGTCGCCCGGTGCCACCTCGCCCGGTGACTCGCAGCGAACCACCGACGGGGGCAGCGCCGAGGCGACGACCCAGGAGGAGTGGGGGTGACGGAACGCGTCGGACCGCAGGTCGCACCGGGGCGGAAGGCCGTCGACCCGGACCCACCACGGCAGCCGCAGCTCCACGGAGACGGGCGCGGTGCTCGTCCCGGTGTTCGTGACCTCGGCCCTGAGTTCGGCGGGGGCGGGCCACCCGCCCCCAGGGGTGCGGAGCGCGCTCCCGCCCAGGGCCAGGTGGTCGACCGTGGCGGGGCGCACGGTGACGGTGATGGTGGCCAGGCGGAGGTGGATGGCGGTGCCGGCGTGCAGGGTGCCGCTGATGGCGCCCCCCTCGGCGTCGACCGAGGCGGTCAACTGGATGTGGAGCGTCAGGTCGCCCCCGGCGGGCACCCCCTCGGCCGACCGGCAGGTGACCCTCGTGCCGGTCGGGTGTTGGACGCAGACGTCCGGCTCGCCGACGGTGGTCGGGACCGGGGATGGGGCGGCCGGCGCGGCTCCGGTGGGATCCTCGGCGGCCCTCGGTGAGGGAGGTTCGGCGCCGGTTCGCGGTCTCGCGGCCGGATCCGGGGCGGGCGGTTCGCCGGCCCCCGTTCCCGGGGTGTCTCCGGCGGGCCGCGATCCGGAAGGGGCGTCCGGGACGGTTCGTCCCGTTGCCGTGACCCCCTTCGGGAGGTCCAACGACACGGTGACGGGTTCCGACGCACGGTCCCCGGTGTTGCGCACCGTGATGGGGAGGTCCACCGGTTCGCCGCCGGCGACCAGGACGAGTGAGCTGTCGGGAACGGTCGCCTCCAGCCGCGCGCCCACCGGCTCCGGTGTTTCCTCCGGGGGCGGAGGTGGGTCCGCCGGCCTTGGCGGGTGGGGCGGCGACGGGGACGGGGTCGGTGGTGGGGGTGGGAGCTGGACCGGATCCCGCACGGTCGGGGGCGCGGTCGGGACCTCGGGCAGCGGTAAGGACTCGCTGGCCGGCGGGTCGGAGGGCTGCGCCACCGGGTCGGGTGCGGGACCTCCGCTCAACAGGCCGAGCACCATCGCCGCGGCCAGCGCGGCGGCCGAGGAGGCAGCACCCAACCACTGGCGGGGGGCGCCGCTGATGAGCCCGCTGACCGCACCCGCCGTCGACCCGGTCACCGCGCCGACTCCCGCGCCGGTCAGGGAGGTCGCCGCCGCCGTGGCGAGGTAGCCGCCCGCTCCCACCCCGAGGACGACGAACGCGACGCCGCGCAGCGCCCCGTTGAGGTCGGCCAGCTCGGAGGCGAGGGTCCGACAACGTTCGCAACCGTCGAGGTGGGTCTCCACCTGGGCCGTCTCCCGTCGGGAGAGGCCATCCCTCGTCCACGCGCCGAGCCGCTCGGCCACCGCGCGACACCGCGACGTCGCCCCGACCTCGCTGAGGTGCTCCTGGAGGAAGGCCTGCCGCAGCCCCTCCCTCGCCCGGTACGCGAGGGCCGCCACCCCGTTGGCGGAGAGCCCGAGGATCGGTGCCACCGCGGAGGGCGGCTGTCCCTCGATCTCGGTGTGCCACAGCACCGTCTGCCACCGTTCGGGGAGTCGAGCGAACGCCCGGGCGGCGAGGGAGCGTTCCAGGCCGGCGACCGCGGTGTCGGTGAAGGGCACCGCGAGGTCGGCGCCCGCGACGGCGCCCACGTCCTCGGACAGCTCGACCCGCCGTTCCCGCCGGGTCCGGTCGTAGGCGGTGTGCCGCAACGACGTCAGCAGGTAGGCGCGGAAGGCCGAGTCCGGGCCCCCACCTGTCCGCAGCACCTGGAGTACCCGGGCGAACGCCTCCGACACCAGGTCGTCGGCCTCGATCGGGGTCCTGGCGAGCTGGCGGGACAGGTTGCGCGCCGCGTCGACGTGCCGGACGTAGAGCTCCCCGTACGCCGAGGTGACCCCCTGGCGGACGGCATCGATCAGGTCCTCGTCACTCGTGCCGTGCGTGTTCCCCGGGTCTGCCACGCCCGCCGCCTCCTCATCACACGGAAGCACACATTGTGACCAACCGGTTACCCGTCGCGCCATCAGGGCCACCGTGACGGACGAGCGGGGCGGGGACCGGCAACGCGCGGTCCCTCGGAGCCAGGCCACCGGACCCTCTCCGCGTGGCCCCCGTTTAGGCTCCTGGAACCGTGGAGACCAGCAACGACCGACGTGCCCGCCGCGGCGGCCGTTCCACCATGCCCTCGGTCGGCATGGTGGGCGGCGGTCAGCTCGCGCGGATGACCCACCAGGCAGCGATTCCCCTCGGGCAGTCCCTCCGGGTGCTGGCGGTGGCGGAGACGGACCCCGCCGCCGTCGTCGCCAGCGACGTCGCCTTCGGCCACCACACCGACCTGGAGGCGTTGCGGTCCTTCGCCCGGGACAGCGACGTCCTCACGTTCGACCACGAGCACGTGCCCGGCGAACACCTGCGCGCGCTCGAGGCGGAAGGGGTCACCGTCCACCCGGGGTCGGCCGCGCTGGCGCACGCGCAGGACAAGCTCGTCATGCGTCGCCGGCTCGCCGAGCTGGGCGTCGCGGGCCCCGCCTTCGCGGAGGTGACCTCGCCGGCGGACCTGGTCGCCTTCGGGGAGGAACACGGCTGGCCCTGCGTGCTCAAGGCCGCGAGAGGGGGCTACGACGGGCGCGGGGTGTGGATGGTGGACACCCGGGAGGACGGGGCGGCCCTGGTGGCGGAACTGCTCGCCGCCGGTACCCCACTGCTGGTCGAGGAAAGGGTCGACCTCCACCGCGAGCTGGCCGCCCTGGTCGCACGGTCCCCCTTCGGCCAGGGCGGGGCGTGGCCCGTGGTCGAGACGGTGCAGCGGGACGGCATCTGCGTCGAGGTGCTGGCGCCCGCGCCGGGCCTGACCGAGGGCCAGGCCGCCCAGGCCCAGGAGCTGGCCTTCACGATCGCGTCCGCGTTGGGCGTCGTCGGGGTGCTGGCGGTGGAGCTGTTCGAGACCCGGGACGGGAGGTTGCTGGTCAACGAGCTCGCCATGCGCCCCCACAACTCGGGCCACTGGACGATCGAGGGCTCGCGGACCTCCCAGTTCGAGCAGCACCTCCGGGCCGTGCTCGACTACCCGCTCGGCGCCACCGACCTGGCGGCGCCCGCCGTCGTGATGGCCAACGTGCTGGGCGGGGACCCCGTTCCGGAGATGACCATGGACGAACGGGTGCACCACCTGTTCGCCCGGTACCCCGACGTGAAGATCCACCTCTACGGCAAGGAGGAGCGGCCGGGGCGCAAGATCGGTCACGTCACCGCGCTGGGCGCCGATCCGGACGCCGCTCGCGGGCGCGCGGGGCAGGCCGCGGCGTGGCTGCGGGACGCCCGCTGGCCCGACGGCCACGACATCCACGGCACCTAGAACTGGTCGCCGCCGGCGTGGCACGGCCCCGCCACCACCCCGGGTCGGGTCAGGATGGCCGGGGTCGGTCCGCCCGCCCGAGGCGACGTCGTCCCGTAGCGCAGAGCGTCGGTCCCGCCGGCCCACCCTCCTGGTGCGGCCGCCCGGTGGGGCCGCGGAGGGAGAAGAGAACCAACGTGGCAGAACAACAGGCGCCTCTCGTCGGTGTGATCATGGGCAGTGACTCGGACTGGCCCGTGATGGGCGTCGCCGCCGAGACCCTGGCCGAGTTCGACGTCCCGCACGAGGTGTCGGTGGTGTCGGCTCACCGCACACCCCAGCGCATGCTCGACTACGCGCGGACGGCGGCGGAGCGGGGAATCCGCGTGATCGTCGCCGGAGCCGGTGGGGCGGCGCACCTGCCCGGCATGGTCGCCTCGGCGACCGTGCTGCCGGTCATCGGCGTTCCGGTGCCCCTGCGGCACCTGGAGGGCATGGACTCGCTGCTCTCGATCGTGCAGATGCCGGCCGGGGTCCCGGTCGCGACGGTGTCGGTGGGCGGGGCGCGCAACGCGGGGTTGCTCGCCGTGCGCGTGCTCGGTGCGGGAACCGACGAGCGCGCGGCCGGGTACCGGCAGCGGATGGCCGCGTTCCAGGCGGAGATGGAACGCCTGGTGCTCGACAAGGACGCGGCGCTGCGGGAACGGATCAGCCAGGGCGAGGCGATCACCGGCTGACCTCCACCGCACGCGGTGTCGGGGTCCGGCTGGTCACGACCGCGCTGGCGCGGGCTCCTCCGGCCCGGTCGGGGAGGAGCGCTCCCCTGGATCCGGTCGACCTCCCACACGGCGGCCGACCCGAGAGGCGCGCTCCGCCGGGAACCTGGGCACCCGTCACCAGCACCGGTGTCGGCACGCTCCCTCGCTACTGGCGGGTAACCCCGCTACGATCGCCCGCAGGAGCGTTGCTACCCGTCGGTAACAGGAGGACGTGCGGTGAACCGTGGCTTCGACACCTACCAGCTGGCAGAGGAGCACGAAGCGCTGCGCGCGGCGGTGCGGTCCCTCTCGGAGAAGGAGATCGCGCCGCACGCGGCCGAGGTCGACGAGCAGTCGCGGTTCCCGATCGAGGCGAAGAAGGCCCTGGTCAAGGCCGGGTTCCACGCCGCGCACATCCCCGAGGACTACGCCGGGGAGGGCGCCGACTCCATCGCGACCTGCATCGTCATCGAGGAGGTCGCCCGGGTGTGCGCCTCGTCGTCGCTCATCCCGGCCGTCAACAAGCTGGGCACCATGCCGATCCTGCTCGGCGCCTCCGATGAGCTGAAGCGGACGGTGCTGCCCTCCGTCGCCAACGGCGAGGCCATGGTGTCCTACGCGCTGTCCGAGCGCGAGGCGGGCTCCGACACGGCGTCGATGCGCACCAGGGCTCGCCTGGACGGCGACCACTGGGTGCTCAACGGCACCAAGTGCTGGATCACGAACGCGGGCGAGTCCAGTTGGTACACGGTGATGGCCGTGACCGATCCGGACGCGGCCAGGAAGGCGGACGGGATCTCCGCGTTCCTGGTGCACGCCGACGACCCCGGCTTCGAGGTCGGGGCCAAGGAGCGCAAGCTCGGCATCAAGGGGTCGCCCACGTGTGAGATCCACTTCAGCGACTGCGCGATCCCCGAGAACCGGATCATCGGGGAGCCGGGGACGGGACTGCGCACCGCCCTGCGCGCCCTGGACCACACCAGGCCGACGATCGGCGCGCAGGCGGTCGGCATCGCTCAGGGCGCCCTGGACGCGGCCGTCGCCTACGTGCGGGAGCGCCGCCAGTTCGGCCGCCCCGTCAGCGATTTCCAGGGCGTCCAGTTCATGCTCGCCGACATGGCGATGAGCATCGAGGCGGCGCGGCACATGGTGTACGTGGCGGCGGCGCGCGCCGAGCGCGGTGAGGACGACCTCGTGTTCGTCTCGGCCGCCGCGAAGTGCTTCGCGTCGGACGTCGCGATGCGGGTCACCACCGATGCGGTGCAGCTCTTCGGCGGTGCCGGTTACACCACGGACTTCCCGGTCGAGCGG
Organism: Actinoalloteichus caeruleus; assembly: GCF_049311605.1. Taxonomy (NCBI): domain Bacteria; kingdom Bacillati; phylum Actinomycetota; class Actinomycetes; order Pseudonocardiales; family Pseudonocardiaceae; genus Actinoalloteichus; species Actinoalloteichus caeruleus. The sequence continues at coordinate 5,391,917 of NZ_CP186005.1, read as the reverse complement.
ATGATGCGTGACGCCAAGATCACCCAGATCTACGAGGGCACGAACCAGATCCAGCGCATGGTGATGGCGAAGTCCCTGCTCCGGGGCTGAACCGGGCGCACGAGGGCGGAGTCCGCCCCGGCCGCCTCGCCGTCGCTGCTCGTGGGCACCGAGCCGCCGGGGCCTGCACCCGGCCCTCCGGCCACCCGGAGGCGACCAGGGCGTCCTTCGGCGTGCCCCGAGCGTCCCGGGCCGGCGCCGTCCGCCTCCTGGGCTGGGGACGGGAGGCGGCGGTCACCCGGGACCACCGGCCGCCGCGCGCGGCGGCCGGTGAGGAGGGCACGAGCTCGTGGTGCCCGGGCGCGGTGGGCGAACGAGCCGTGCGCGGGCACCCGGACCGCCTCCACACCCCAGTCCGGGCGTGGACGACGCGGCGTGGCCCGCCGAGGCCGATGCCGAGCCTCGGGCGTTCGAACCGGCCCGGTCCGTGGTCCCCGGGCCACGCCGGCCCCGGTGGGTGGTCGACGACTGCGCTTCGCCGCTCGCCGTGCCGTCGCCGTGCGGTTGGCGGAGCGCCTCCGCGGCGTGCGGCGGCTGCCCAGCCCCACGGCCGGAGGCCGGCACGATCGCTCGTGCTGACGGGACCGTTCCACCGTCCGTCACCGGTCGGGCTCCTGGCGGCGGCCACGGGTGGAAGGCCGGTGGCATCCCCGGCCCGTACCGCACGCGGTAGCGGGCCGTCCGGAATCCGTGTGCTCGGGGTGGCGAGGCGTCGTGGTCGCGGGCGGTCGACGCGCTCGTGCTGGATCCCGGCTCGTGGGCCGGTCGAATCCGCCTGGTGCCGCGACACGGTACGCCGCCGACCGTCGATCACGGTATGTCGCCAAGGAGTGTCGACGGTCACTCTCCGTGGGAGCCGTTCGTCGTTCGGCCGGCGTAGGAGGTGGGAGGGGGCGTGTCCTCCGCCGTTGTCGGGGGATGGTCGACCGGCCTCGTCGCCTGCCCCGGTGGGGTGAGCGGATGGCTCCACCGGTTCCCAGTATGTGGAAGTGGTGTCTTGTCTGTCGTGTTTGGCTGGGTCTCGCATGAACGAGTCGTGACATCGATCGCTCGGAGCATCACTCCCGGTGTAGGTTCACGGCAAGCTTAGTTGAGCGTTCATATAATTCGGCACTCGTGAGCCCCCGCACCAAGCACAGGAGATCAGCATGAGCATGATCAAGGACATCACCCTGCTGGTGGCCAGGCTGGCAATCGGCCTGGCCTTCGTCGCGCACGGCTGGGACAAGTTCTCGAACGGGATCGGCAACGTCGCGACCGGGTTCGACGCGATGGGCGTGCCCCTGCCCGAGGTGTCCGCGTGGGTCACCGCGGTCGGGGAGCTCGTCGGTGGCGCGGCCCTGGTCCTGGGCGTCGGCCTCCCAGTCGCCGGGGTGGTCCTCGCCGCCCTGATGGCCGGCGCGGCCTTCTTCGTCCACATCGGCAACGGGTTCTTCGCCTCCGAGGGCGGTGTCGAACTCGTCCTCGTCCTGGGCACCGCCGCCCTGGCGCTCGGCTTCAACGGCGGCTCCTACGCCGTGGACCGCCTGCTGTTCCGAGGCACGCCCCCGGTCGCCGCCGCCGGCACGAGCGGGCAGCCGAAGCCGACGGCCGAGGTCAACGCCTGACCACGACGACAAGCGCGCGTCAGGCCCCGTCGACGCCGCCGGTCCGGGGGAGGACGAGGGCGGCGAGCTCGGAGTCCCGCAACGACGCCAGCCGCTCGGGGTCGACGACGCCCCCGGGCGCGGTGCCGTACTGGACCAGCCCCGCCTCCCGTGCGAACACCGCGAGGACGCCGTCGAGCACACCGGCCGGCAGCGTCCACTCGAGGGCCGAGAGGACACGTGAGCCCCGTTCCACCCCGAGGGCCGAAGCCCGTTCCTCGGCGGTGGCGAGCACCTCGTCGACCGTCATCCCCAGCAGGGCCGGGGTCGAACCCGGCACCGGTGACCACGGGACGAAGTCGTCGGGCTGGATGCGGATCTCCGAGGTGTAGTCCACGGCGTCATCGTCCTGCCCGCCTCCGGACATCCCCAGCGCGTCGAGACCGACCTTCGCGATCGTCGTCGCCGTTCCCCGGTGCGCCTCGACCGCCGTCGCCGGCACGAAGGCGACCGCCGCCTCCTCGTCCCCCAACCCGTCCCCACCGGTCGCCGCCACCACGTGCGCACCGCACCACCAGCTGCCCAACAGCACACCCAGCGTCTGCCAGTGCGCCGGCAACGCGACCACCACCGGTGTCCCCGGCTCCACGTCGCACTCGTCACGCAGCCAGTTCGCGGTCTTGGCCGCCCAGTTCGCCGCCGTCGCCACCGACAGCTCCACCCGGTAACCCCCGGGCCCGTCGTAGTAGGTGAGCATCGGCCGGCTGGGGTTGCGGGCGAGCAGCGGGCGCAACAGGTGATCGGTGACGCTCATACCGGCAAGCCTAGTGTCCGCCGCCGTCGACCCGGCCCCTGCTCCGAGCGGCGGACCCCGGGCGGTGCCGGCACGGACGGACGGCCCCGGCCCGAGAGGTGACGACCGGGCGAACGCCGGGGGCGGCTCAGTTCACGCAGGTCAGGCCCTCGGCGGTGATCGGGTCCTCGTCCGTCGGCGCACCAGCGGCCAGCGAGGACGCCTCCGCCGGTCGAGAGGGGCCGCCGGCCGCGGCCGGGCCGGCGCTCGGCGCGCCGGTCTCCTGGGCTTCGGACGGCGCTCCCGGCGCGGGTGTCCCGGGCCCGGACGACCGGGCGGGCGCGGGCGGGTCCTCCACGCCGTCGAGGAGGCCGGCGACGAAGTCGCGCACCTGGGTCGGGTCCACGGTGATGATGCTCTGACCCCGGTCGTTGCGGGCGCCGACCCCGGTGACGGGGATGGTGGTGAACTGGATGGCGCCGCTGGCGATGCCCTCCAGCTGTCGGGCGAAGCCCACGAGGTCCAGGTCCTCGTCGAGGACCACCGAGTCCCGGGTCGCGGCCAACAGGGCCTGGAGCTTGCCCGGATCGGTGAGGGTGCCGGTGGACAGCACCTTGTTCGCCAGGGCTGCGAGGAAGACCTGCTGCCGGACGATCCGGTCCAGGTCGCCTCGCGGCAGGTTCTTGCGTTGCCGGACGAACGCGAGCGCGTCGCCGCCGGAGATGACCTGCGCGCCCCTGGTGAAGCTGGCGCCGGAGTCGGTGTCGCTGGTGGCCTGGTTCAGGCAGACCTCGACGCCGCCGATCGCCTCCGTGAACAGGTAGAAACCGTACAGGTTCACCTCGGCGTAGTGGTCGATGTGCGCGCCCGTCAGGTCCTGGACCGCCCGGACGAGCGCCAACCGGCCCGCGTGGTCGGACTCCCGTTCGATCCGGGACCGGTCCGTGACGCCCTGGGCGGCCAACTCGTTCGCCTTCCGCGCCTTCACCAGCCCGAAGGCGCCGTTGATCTTCTCCTCGGTGCCGAGCGCCGACACCGGAACCGAGGTGTCCCGGGGAATGGACACGGCGTGCGCGGCGCTCCCGTCGTCGGGGATCCGCAGCAGGATGATGGTGTCGGTGTTCAGGCCGGCGTTGGCCTCGGTGCGCAGCTCCCGGAGCACCGACTCCGGCAGGGGGCGGCCCTGCGCGTCGGTCCTGCTGTCGTTGCCCACCAGCAGGATGTCGGTGGCGAGATCGGCCGCGTCGGGCGGTGGTGGAGCGTTCCTCTCGGCCTCCACGGGCGCCCGCCGCAGGTCCGCCAGGACGCTCGTGGTGCTCAGGTCCTCCTGGATGCGGTCGACCATGACCCAGGCGACCCCGGTCACGACCAGGGCGGTGACCGAGACGAGGATCGTCAGCGAGCGGCCACCGGCGACCAGCACCCGCCGGGCCCGACCACGTCCTCGACCACCTGGCACCACCCGGACCCGCCCGGTGGCGGGTGGGGGCGTGGGCTCCCCGGACCCGCTCGCCGCCACTCCCCCCGGCGGGTCGGTCGCCGATGTCCGCCGGCCCGGCTCCCCCTCGTCGGCCACCTGTTCCCCCTACTGTCGCCGAGCTGGCGCGGGATCGCGCCCTCACCGGTCCTGTCCCTCGCTGTCCCCCGGGCGTTACCGGCCGTGGTCACGCCCCGAGCGTTTCCCCCACGCTCATAGTGCGCATCACCGGCCCGCGCCGCCACCGTGCGGAACCCGACGGGACGAGGAGGGTGGTCAGTTGACGCAGGGAACCGTGCTCGCGGTGATGTCGCCGCCCTCGTCCGTCGCGGTGGCGTTCGGTTGGACCGCCCCGGGGTCGACGGCACCCGGACCGGGCTCCGCGCCCTCCGCCAACTCCCCACCGGAGTAGTCCAGCCCCAGCAGCACCGAGACGGACCCGGCTGGCAGGTTCGCGTCCGGCTCGATGGACACGCCACCGAGTTCCTCGGCCACGAGCTCCGCGTTGGCCTCCTCGCCCGGCGCGTGCCTGACCACCGTGGTCTCGCGCAGTTCCGCGTTCCCGGTCACGCCCTCGGTGAAACCCGCCGTCGTCAGCCGCTCCATCACCTGCCCGGCCAGGCCGGTCACCTGCGCCGCGTTGTGCACGCCGACCGTGACCGCCGCCCTGTCCGCGTCGGCGGCCTCCTCGGAACCGCCGTCCTCCGAGGAACCGGCGGTCAGCGACCGCATGTACTCCTGGACGGCCACCGGGTCAACCTCGATGTAGTTCCCGACGTGACCGACCGGGATGGTCTCGAACGCCATGTTCCCCCCGGCCATGTCCTGCATGTGCATGGCGAAACCCGGGACGTCGAGGCCGTCGTCGAGGACGACGGACCGCTGCACGGCGGACACCAGGTTGTTCAGCTTCGCCGGGTTCGTCAGGGTGTCGGTGGACAACAGCTTGTTCGCCAGCCCGGCGAGGAACACCTGCTGCCGCACCACCCGGTCGAGGTCACCTCGGGGCAGGCCGTAGCGCTGGCGCACGAAGGCCAGCGCGTCGCCCCCGGAGATGGTCTGCTCACCCGCCTCGAAGTCGGCGCCGGATTTCGGTTCGCTCACCGCGGAGTTGAGGCAGACGGTGACGCCGCCGATGGCGTCGGTGATCTCGAAGAAGCCGAGCAGGTTCACCTCGGCGTAGTGGTCGATCTCGACGCCGGTGAACTCCTCGATGGTCTCGATGAGCAACTTGCGCCCCTCGGCGGAGGACTCCTGGTGGAGCTGTTGGGGATCGGTGACCCCCTGCGCGGCGAGGGTCGCCTCCGCCGCGCGTTTCCCCCGGCCGAACGCGGAATTGACCTTGTAGGAGCCGTGGCCGGGGATGTTGACCAGGCTGTCCCGCGGAATCGACACCGCCGTCGCGCTCTCCCCACCCACCGGGACGCGCACCAGGATGAGGGTGTCGGTCAGCTCACCGTCGTTGTCGGACGCCCGCAGCTCCGCGAGGACCTCCTCCGGCAGGGGGTTGCCCTCCGCGTCGGTGCGGCTGTCCATGCCCACCAGCAGCATGTCCATGCCCCCGTCGAGCGGGCTCGGCCCGTCCGGGGTGATCGGCGCGCGGTCGCGGTCGCCGAAGACGTTCGTCGTCGTCATCCCGGACCCGAGGCTGCCCAGCGTCGCCCACGCGTAGCCGGTTCCGCCGATGACGATCGCCGAGCAGAGGGCCACCACGCTCTTCGCGGTGGCCAGCGCGGCCCGCCCGGCCCGGCTCGGGCGCACCCGGCCCCGGCCGCGCCGAGCTCGGTCGCGCTCGGCCGAGGCCCTGGCCGCGCCGCCCACCGCCCCGATCGGCTCGGTGAGCGCACCACCGCCGACGCCCACCTGGGTCGGCGCGGAGGAAAGGTCGTCATCAAGGTCGCCCGCGGCGACCCGCCGCAGCTCAGAGGGTGTACGACCAGGCTGGGGAGGCGTCGGACCGCCTCTGCGGCGGCGGGATGCCCCTCCCGGATCGGGCGGCATATCCTCCACGCGTGAACTCCTCCCCGCAGGAGCGCACGTTGCCGCGTGCGCGCCGGCACTGCCCCGACTGACCGTTGGTACCCGGCCCCGAACAAGGCTAATCCCGTGTTGGGCTGAACGGGTGTCACCTCGCTACATGTTTGACGTTTTCGAGATCCTCGAGGTTCACTCCCGACCCGAACCGCCCGTGACAGACTGTCCGGGCCGGGCGCCGCCCGGTCGGTGCGCACGCCCTTCCCCCGTGTGTCGGCGTGTCGGTCACCCTCGACGTGACGTCGTCGGCCCCCCGACGAAGGAGGAAGTGTGATGCGAGTCCTAGTGACCGGTGGAGCGGGCTTCATCGGCTCCCACTACGTCCGGTCCCTGCTCGCTGGCGCGTACCCGGCCCTGGCGGACGCCGAGGTCGTGGTCCTCGACAAGCTCACCTACGCGGCGAGCGTCGACAACCTGGCCCCCGTGGCGTCCGACCCGAGGTTCCGCCTGGTCGAGGGCGACATCTGTGACCCGGAGACGGTGAACCCGCTGATGCGCGGAACCGACCTCCTCGTGCACTTCGCCGCCGAATCACACGTGGACCGCTCGATCGACGGCGCCTCCGACTTCGTCGTCACGAACGTCCTGGGCACGCAGGTCCTGCTCCAGGCCGCGCTGGAGGCCGAGGTCGGCCGGGTCGTCCACGTCTCCACCGACGAGGTCTACGGCTCGATCGCGGAGGGGTCCTGGGACGAGGGCCACGTCCTCGAACCCAACTCGCCCTACTCGGCGTCCAAGGCCGCCTCCGACCTGCTCGCGCGCGCCTACCACCGCACCCACGGGCTCCCGGTCTCCATCACCCGCTGTTCGAACAACTACGGTCCGTACCAGTTCCCGGAGAAGCTCATCCCGCTGTTCGTCACGCGGCTCCTCGACGGGGGCACGGTGCCCCTGTACGGGGACGGCGGGAACGTCCGCGACTGGTTGCACGTGGACGACCACTGCCGGGGCATCCAACTGGTCGCGGAGGGCGGCCGTCCCGGGGAGATCTACAACATCGGGGGCGGGACCGAACTGACCAACCGCGAGCTGACCGGCCGGCTGCTCACGGCTCTCGGCGCCGACTGGTCCTCGGTGGAACCGGTGGCCGACCGGAAGGGACACGACCGGCGGTACTCCGTCGACATCGGCAAGATCCAGGCGGAACTCGGCTATGCCCCGAAGGTGCCCTTCGACGAGGGCCTGGCGGGCACGATCGCCTGGTACCGGGACAACCGCGCCTGGTGGGAGCCGCTGAAGCGGCGCGCCGCGCTGGTGAGGAGCTGACGGACATGCCAGAACTCGCCCTGCTGGTGCCGGGAGGCCACGGGCAGCTCGGCCGCGACCTCGCCAGATTGGCGCCCGCCCACCTCGGCGACGCGGGGTTCGCGCACGCGCCGGGGTCCGCCGAGTTGGACATCACCGACGCCGACACCGTCCGGGACGCCGTCGGGGCGCTGGCCGAGGCGGCTCGGAACTCCGGTGTCGTGCCGGTGGTGGTGAACGCGGCCGCCTACACGGCGGTGGACGCCGCGGAGGAGGACGAGGCCCGGGCCCACGAGATCAACGCGGCCGGGGCGGCGGCGCTGGCGGCGGCGTGCGCGGCGGAGGCCGTGCCGCTGGTCCACGTCTCCACGGACTACGTCTTCGCGGGTGATGGCGACCGGCCGTACGAGCCGAGCGACCCGCCCGCTCCCCGCTCGGCGTACGGAAGGACGAAGCTCGCCGGCGAGCGGGCGGTGCTGGGTGGCACCGACCGGTCATGGGTGGTGCGCACCGCCTGGGTGTACGGGGCTGGTGGCGGCAACTTCGTCCGGACGATGGCCAGGTTGGAACGGCAGCGCGACACGCTGAGCGTCGTGTCCGACCAGGTGGGTTCGCCGACCTGGTCGGCCGATCTGGCCGCCGGACTGCTGCGGCTGGCGTCGGTGGTGGCCGCCGGCCGACCGCCGGAGAACAGGGTGCTGCACTGCACCAACACGGGCGTGACGAGCTGGTTCGAGTTCGCCAGGGCGGTCTTCGTCGAACTCGGCGCCGACCCGGAGCGGGTCCGCCCCTGCGGAACCGAGGACTTCCCCCGCCCGGCGCCCCGCCCGGCCTACTCGGTGCTGTCCCCACGGCGGTGGGAGGACGAGGGGTTGGGAGCGCTCCGCCCCTGGCGGGAGGCGTTGGCGGCGGCCTTCGCCGAGCAGGGTGAGGAACTGCGGAACTGAGCCCGGGACCTCGGGGAGGAACGCGGCCCGCTACCAGGGCGCGCCTCCCCGGGCGAGCGTGCCGAGGCCCCCGCCGGAACCCGCCCTGCCCGTCCTTCCCTCTTGGGGCGGGCGTGCCCCGGAATCCCGGCGGGAAGGGTGAGCGTCCCCCGGGGGAGTGGCAGCCGTGGTCCCCACGGCCCGGCCAGAGGTGCCGCCCGGTGGCCGTGCTGATCGTCCTCGGTTGGCCGCCCTGTCCCCATCAGGAACTCCTCGGCTGGCCGCCCTGTCCCCATCAGGAACTCCTCGGTTGGCCGCCCTGTCCCCATCAGGGAGTTGTCCACAGCGGTCGGTGCGGGTGGAGGCGCACGTCACCGGCCCGCCGATAGGCTTGCCGCGGGGCTGCTCCCCCGGGTGGGTGGGGGTGTGCTCCGGCTACCTCGCCGACAGGACACGGCTGCTCCCCCGGGTGGACGTGCGGGCACCACCCGACACCGAGGATGAGCGGAACAGGCGACCCGGTCGTCCCGTCGCTGACGGGTCCCCCATGAGGGGCACGGCCGCCCCGCCCCCCAACGGCGTCCCGCCCCCCAACGGTTGTCGCGCAGCACGGTCTAACGCGGATGTGGCGCCGGGGTGCGTGGGGGAGGACGGGGTGCTTTCGGCTCCGGCTGGGGGTGGTCGGGTGGCGTGGGTGGCTCGGGAGGATGTGGCCCGGTTGGCGGTGGAGGTGTTGGTGGACGAGCCGCGCCCCGGGAGCCCGGACCGCCCACGGCGGCTCCGCCTCAGCCAGCCGCCCTGCGGTAGGCCGCCGCCGTCGCCTCGGCGCACCGGCGCCAACTGAAGTCGGCGGCGTGGTCCCGGCGCGCGGTCAACGTCGCCGTGTCGCTGGGGCTGTCCAACGCCTGGACCAGGGCCGCCCCGAGCGCCTCCACGTCGCCCACCGGGGCGAGGACGGCCTGCCCACCCGCCACCTCGCGCAGCGCGGGCACATCGGAGCAGACCACCGGCACCCCACAGGCCAGCGCCTCCAACACCGGAAGACCGAAGCCCTCGTTCCGGGACGGCAGCACCAGCGCCGAGGCGCCGGCCACCACCCTCCGCAGGTCCACTTCCGGCAGGTAGCCGGTTCTGATCACCCGGTCGGTCGACCCTGGCGGGTCCGCGGCGGCCGGGCCGGCGATCACCAACGGCGGCAGCTCCGGGCGCGCCGCGTGGGCGGCCAGCAGCGTGCTCAGACCCTTCCTCGGGCCGTCCGCGCCCACGAACAGGAGGTACTCCTTGGGGATGCCCAACGCGGACCGGAGCGCGGAGGTCGGGTGGCGGGCGGCGAACCAGGCCGCGTCCACGCCCAACGGCGTCACCACGATCCGCTCCTGGGGCACCCCCAGCCGTTCCGTGACCACCTCGGCCACCGCCGAGGTCGGCGTGCACACCACCGCCGCCCGGCCAGCGGAGCGCCGCACCAGTTCGGGCAGGTCCCGTTCCCCGGCCGGCAGTTCCTCGGGGGAGTCCAGGAAGTCCAGGTCGTGCACGGTGAGCACACCCCGCGCGAAGATCGTGGGTGCCAGGACGAAGTTCGTCGCGTGCAGCACCGCCGCGCGGCCGGCCAGCAGCTCCACCGGAGGCGCCGAGGTGCGGAGCCAGGCCGCCCGCAGGGCACGCGCCGGCACGGGAAGACCACGGGCCCGGACCCCGTGCGGCAGGACACCGCGCAGGGTCCGCCAACCGCGCAGCGTGAACGCGAGAGCGGTCACGTCCATGCCCGGCATCGACGCCAGTTCCTCGGCCAACGCGGCCGTGTACCGGCCGATCCCGGTGCGGGCGCCCAGCAGCGGCGTCCCGTCCAGCAGAATCCTCAGCTTGCGCCCGGAACCGTCAGCGTCGACCACGCACCGTCTCCTTCACCAGCCTGCGTAACCTGCCGGCCGCCCTGCGGGCGACCTCGCCGGGACCACCGAGGTCGAGGTACTCCCGGATCAGACCAAGATCATGCCTCAGTTGGCCGCCGGCCCCTCGCGGCTGCTCGCGCACCAAGGGAGCCGACCCGCCCAGCCGGTCCACCGCCGGCCGGGGGTCGCGGCAGAACTCCAGCAGCGGGCGCAGGGTCGCGTCCCAGGTGAACCGCTCGCGCACCTCCGCGATCCGCGTCCGGCAGGACTCGGCGAACGCCTCGTCGTAGAGCACCCGGCGCAGGGCGGCGGCCAGCGCGTCGACATCCTCGGCCGGCACGACCACCCCGAGCCGTTCCCGCCGCACGAGGTCCGCGAACGAGTCCCCGTCGGTGGTGATGATCGGCAGACCCGCCCACAGGTAGTCCAACACCCTGGTGCGGAACGCGAACGTCGTCTCGACGTGGTCGAAGTGCGTGGTGACCCCGCAGTCGGCGTCCAGCAGCCAGTTGTGCCGCTCGTGGTAGGGCACCCAGGTCTCGTTGAAGAAGACGTGCGAACCGACCAGGCCCAGCCGGTCGGCGAGCTGGCGGGTCTGCCCGGCCATGCCCATCTCGGGCACGTCCGGGTTGGGGTGCTGCATGCCGAGGAAGAACAACCGGACGCCGTCCTCCTCCCGGCGCAGTTTGTCGATGGCCTGGACGAGGGTCAACGGGTCGAACCAGCTGTACACGCCGCCGGCCCACAGCACGACCCGGTCCCGTTGGCCGATGCCGGGCACCACGTCCCGGATCGCCGGCGCGGTGCGCCGTGGGCGGGCCGCCGGCAGTCCGAAGGGGACGACGGACAGCAGGGACCGCACGGTGGGGTCGGAGTCGTACATCCCGGGGCTGAGCCGGCCCAGGGAGGCCAGGTGCCCGAGCCAGAAGTGCCGCTGCCGCTCCGAGGCGCAGAGGAAGAAGTCCCCGCGCATCAGCTGGGTGTTCAACACCCGGGTCACCCCGTCGAGGTCGCGGGCGCGACGTTCGTCGTCGACGTCCTTGCCCTGCTCCAGGTACTCCAGGTGCATCGGGTCGTAGACGTCGCAGACCACGATCTTGCCCGAGGAGGGGTCCTTCAGCTCGGGCGCCATCTCCATGATGTGGCCCTGCACCACCACGATGTCGGACCACGCGATGTGCGTGCCCAGGTCCCTCGGCCTGGCGTGCACCACCGGGAAACCCGCCTCCGGCGGCTCGTGGTGGTTGTTGACGCTGACCAACCTGACCTCGTGCTCGGTGGACAGCGCCTCGGCCATGTGCCAGGCGCGGATCGCCGGGCCCGCCATCCGTTCGGCGATCGCGTCACCGGTGACGACCAGCACCCGCCGGGGGCGTCCGAACGCCTCGTCCAGTCCGAAGGCCCGCACCAGGGTCTCGTGGGCGGCCAGGTAGCGGGGGAGCGGGTAGGCCGGCTCCAGCGCCTTGCGCATCAGCGGAACGATGTCGCCGTCCGAGCGGACCCGCGACTCCTGCTCCACCTTCCTGGACTCGGCCAACTGGGGCAGCAGTTCGACGAACTGGTCGATCGCCAGGAAACCGGCCAGCGCCTCCCGCGACACCGGGACGGGCTCGGCGTCGGCACCCCGGTCCGCCGGGCGGCGGGTGATCTCCAGCTGGGTGGGGTCGATGTCCCCCCGTGCCGTCGACCGGCGCACCGCGAGGGCGAGCGCCGCCGGCAGCACCTTCGCCAGCGTCTCGTCCTCCAGGTTCTTGTAGAGCGTCGCCAGGGCGTTGCGTTCCAACAGGTAGTACTCACGGGACGAGTCGACCGAACCCATCGAGCCGTGGTGCCGGTGGTAGGTCACCGACGTCGGTTCGTACCGCACCCGCCAGCCGCGCAGGTTCAGCCGCCAGCCGAGGTCCACGTCCTCGTAGAACATGAAGTAGCGCTCGTCGAAGCCACCGAGGGCGGTGAACAGCTCGGTGCGCACGAACAGCGCCGAACCGGTTCCGAAGAGCACGTCCCTGGCGACCTCGTGGCTGCCGTCGTCACGTTGACCGGCGTGCCGCTTGTACCCCATCCCGAACCAGGTGAGGCCGCCGTCGACGAAGTCGATCAGCTCGCCGCCCCAGTCGAGCACCTTGCTGGCGACCGCGCCGACCGTGGGCTCCGCGCGGAACACGGCGACCGCGGCCCGCACCCACTCCGCGTCCGGGCGGGCGTCGTTGTTGAGGAACGCGAGCACCTGGCCACTGGCCTGGCGGGCGCCGAGGTTGCAGCCGCCGGCGAAACCGAGGTTCTCCGGAGACTCGACCAGGGTGACGTCGGGCATCTCGTCCCGGAGCCGTTCCACGCTGCCGTCGCCGGAGGCGTTGTCGACGCAGATGATCTCCAGGCGGTCGGCCGGGTAGTCCAGGTCGTCCCGCAGCGACCGGAGGCAGGTGATCGTGTCCTTGACCCCCCGGTAGTTCACCACCACCACGGAAACTGTCGGCAGGCCCCCGGAACTCGGCTCGGGCACGTCGCTCCCCCTCAGCTTCTCCTCGGGCCGGTCGGCGACCAGCCGCGTCTAAGCCTGCCCTATCCGCTTCGCGCCGGGGGGCGGACCCGGGGGAACCGCCGCCCCCCGCCACCATGATCGCCCTGCGGAGTCCCGTGGCAACCTTCTGTGAGGAAAACGCCCCCGGAGGCCGGCCGCGCTGTCTACGCTTCCGTCAGGGTGTCAGGTCCAGGTGAGGAGTGGACGGTGGCGGAGATCAGCAGAGGCCGGAAGATCGTGGCCGGGGTCGTCCTCGGGGTGGTCGGCCTGACCCTGTTCGCCCTCGTGTTCCCGTTCACGACCACCCTGCACACCTGGGGCGGGACCAAGGCGGACGACAGGCCGGTGGTGGACGCGGGAACCGCCGAGGTGACGAGCTGCCGGAGCACCGGGCCCATCAGCCTGGAGGGCGGCATCGGGCCGGCCGACGTGTGCACCGCGGAGATCCACTGGTCGGACGGCCGGGTGGAGCACCGTGAGGCCTACCCCCGGCAGCTGACCCGGGAGGACCTGGGCACCGAGGTCCCGGTGGAGGAGGTCCAGATCGTGGCGGGTGGCGGATGGAAGCTCGCCGTCTTCCGGACGGACCGCTCCGGAGCCCCCGTCCCGCCGCCGATCTCTATCGCCGCCTACGCCCTGGCGAACCTGCTCGTCCTCGCCGTGACCGTCGGCGTCCTGGTGCGCCTCGGGTTCCTGCCGCGTCCGGAGCGGGAGGGTGAGCAGGAGCGGAACGGCGGGGGGAGCCCCCCGAACCCCAGGTTCGGACCGCACTGGGGCAGCAGCGGCCGACCGGGGAGCCAGGGCGGACCACTCGCTCCCCCCGCCAGCCACCTACCGCCCCACCAGCAGCGAGGCACCACCGGACAGGGAGACTGAGGACACGTGCAGCCCGACACCAGCGCCGCCGACGCCATGTTGCGCGGCTTCCAGGAACAGATGCAGGCCAAGCTGCGCCAGGCCGACCAGTTGCAGGCCGCCGCCAGGGAGGCGCGCGTCAGCGAACGCAGCCGGGACGGCGCCGTCTCGGTGACGGTCGACAGCAACGGGGGCATGACCGCCCTCGACCTGACGCCGGCCGCGATGACCCGGCGCCCCGAGGAGCTGTCCGCGCAGATCCTCGACACCCTCCGCCGGGCGCAGGCCCGGATCGCCGACCAGATGCGGGAGGCGCTGGCCCCGATCCTCGGCGAGGACAGCGAGTCGCTGAACGCGGTGATGGGCGGCTACCAGGAGCGGTTCCCCCAGCTCGACGACGAGGACACCGGGGGAGCAGCCCGGAGCTCGGACGACCCCCAGGACCCGGACGACCCGGACGGCGGCGCCAGCTGGCGCAACGACAGGGGGTGGTGACGGATGGACGGGTTCCACGTCTACCCCGAGCAGATGCGGCAGCACGCCGCCCGGCTCGACGGGGTGGTCCAGCAGATCGGGGTCGCGCAGGACGCCGCCACCCACGCCTCGATCAGCGGCACCACCGCGTACGGGCTGCTGTGCAGTCCCATCATGCTGCCCCTGATGGGCAGCATCGAGGCCCTCGGCCACGGCGCGATCGCCGCCGCCGGCGAAACGGTCAGCGCGACCAGCACCGCCATCACCGCCTCCGCGGACACCTACGAGCTGTTGGAGGAGGGCGTGAGCCGCCTCTTCGCCCAGATCGCCGAGCGACTGGAAGGACCGTCGACGCCATGACGAACCCGCTGATCGCCCCCGACTACAGCGGGGGTGACAAGCTCGACGCGGTCGTGATGGTGGAGGCCGCCGGCGACGCGGTGACCGCCGTCCAGAACGGCGACTGGCTCGAGGCCGGGGTGAACATCGGCGCGGCCGGCCTGGACGCGCTGGCAGTGGTCGCCGACCCCTTCGGCACGCTGCTCACCTCCGCCTTCGCCTGGTTCATCGAACACGTGCCGCCGCTGCCCGACATGCTGAACTGCCTGGCCGGCAACCCCGACGTGGTGCACACCAACGCGGCCACCTGGGGCAACGTGGCCGACTCGCTCGGGCAGTCCTCCCAGGACATGGGCGACATCGTCCGCGCCGACACCGAGGGCTGGGAGGGGCCGGCGGTGGAGGCCTACCGCCCCGTCGCGATGGGCCAGGCCGCCGCCATCCAGGCCGCCTCGATCGCCGCCAACGGGGTCGGAGTCGCGTTGACGGCGGGGGCCACGGTGGTGTCGGTGGTGCGCACCATCGTGCGGGACCTCATCGCCGAGGCGATGAGCGAGCTCGTGCAGTGGCTCATCCGGGCGGCGGCCGCCGCCGGACTGACCCTGGGCCTCGCCACCCCGGTCCTCGTGGCCGACGGGATCCGGCTGGTGATGAAGTGGGCCAACAAGGTCCAGGACTGGATCCAGAAGGCCGTGCTGAGCATCACCGGGCTCAGCAAGCACGTCGCGAAGCTCGGTGACGTCCTCACCGACGTGGCCCAGACCCTCGCCATCGCCGTGCCGAAGAACCTCGCCGTGTACTCCACCCAGGTCGACGACAAGCCCTTCGCGACCGGGGAGAGCTCGGCCTGACCCGGGGCCGTCCCGGCGGCCAACCGCCGGGCGTTCCCCGCCCCCGCGCGCCGACCGCGCGGAGGTCGGGGGGCGAGACGGCCCGGTTGCCCACGTGGCGGGTGAGGTGGCCCAGGCGGGGTGCGGTTCCCCGTCGGGCCTCGGGGTCCACCCGAGTGACCAGGCGGCGGGGGATGACCGGTCGTGGCAGCACTTCCGGTCGTGGGAGTACTTCGCGGTGTGGGCCGAGCGGGTTCCTGCTCCCCGCCGGCCGGCGCCGCTCGCGCCGGTGCTCCGGGGCCGGCCGCTGAGGTCGGACGCCGAGGACCCGGTCCGCTAGGCGAGGTGATCGGGGAGGTTCGGTCCCGTCCCGACCCTGGTCGAGGAGGTGGGCCACGTTGGGCCACGTCGCATCCCTCCCCGCCGTCGTCGGGCGGGGGCTACGACGTCACGGGGGCGGGTGCCGTCACCAGGCCAGGCCGCGCTGCCGGTGCTCCGCTCGCCTGGTCGTCGGTGCGGCCATCACCGCGGAGTCGGGCCGGCGGGCCGGCGCGGCGGGAGCGGCGCGCTCCTCGTCACGAGCGGGGCGGTCCACCCGCTGGCACGGCGACCAGGGGCGGTGCGGGCGGCGCCGCTCACCGCTCGTCCCGGCCAGCCCAGCTACGCCACACCGCCGTCCGGTCCAGCACGGCCCGGCGGCCGAGTTCCCGCCGGAACCGCAGCGCCTCGGGTGTCCGCGCCAGCGTCTCGCCGAGCACGCCGAGGCGGAGCCCCACCCGGAAGTTCGCGGCGTCCGGCGTTGGTCGTCCCAGCCGGCGTCGGAGGGGGAGCGCCGCGGTGATCGCGGTGAACCGCAGCACCTCCCGGAGCGCGACCGGCAGCGGCGCGCAGCGCACCAGCGTCACGAGGCGGTTCCGTTCGTTCCACCGGTGGAAACGGGGGGAGCCCGGGGCGCTGCTCGCACCGTGCGCGTGGCGCACCCCGGCGGCGGGGGCGAGCAGTACCCGCCAGCCCCCGAGCCGCAGCCGCCACGCGGTGTCGGTGTCCTCGTAGTAGCAGAAGTAGGACTCGGGCACGCCGCCGAGCGCGCGCAGCGGCTCGGTGCGCACCAGGGCGGCGCCCCCGCAGAAGGAGAACACCTCCACGGGTTCGGCGGTGCCGTCCACCCCGGTGGTCGCACCGAGATCGCGTCCGTGGCCGTCGGGGGTCAACCCGACGCCGGCCGACTGCACGGTGCCGTCCTCCGCGCGCAACAGCGAACTGACCGCCCCTGCCCCCGGGTCGGCGTCGGCGGCGTCCTCCAGGGCCGCGAGCCAGTCGCGTGCGGGGACGGCGTCGTCGTTCAGCCACACCATGAACTCGGTGCGGACCCGGCGCAGCGCGGCGGCCATCCCCCCGGCGTACCCGGAGTTGGCCGGTAGCCGCAGCACCTCCGGGGCGGTCGGGTGCGCCCTCAGCAGGTCGGCCGTGCCGTCGTCCGAAGCGTTGTCGACCACCAGCAGCCGGTGCGGCCGGGTCTGTGCCGCCAGCGCGTCCAGGCAGTGTTCGAGGTGGTCCCTCGCCCGCCAGGTCACGATGACGACGGTGCTGCGAGCCGATGTGGTCCCGGGGTCGGCCGTGTCCATGACCGACCAACCTACCCACGGGGCCGGGGCCGGTGGCGGCCGGCGGTCCCGGCTCCGGATCGTCCGGTCCCGGCGAAACGCCGCGGTGTTCGTGGCAGTGTTGGCGGGTGCCGCTCCTCGTTGTGCTCACCGAACAGCTGCTCGCTCCCGTCCCGGGTGGGACGGGCCGCTACACCCGGGAACTCGCCGCCGCGCTCGCCGGGACGGCGCCCCCGGGGTGGGATGTCGCCGGGGTCGTCGCGAAGCACGCCGACCCGGACGCCGCCGTGATCCCCGGGCTGATCGGACCGAAGTCGTTGCCCTACCCGAGGCGGGTGCTCTCCGCGTTGTGGGAACGCGGGATCCCGGTCTGGCCCGGAGGTGACTCGGTGCACGCGCCCACCCCGTTCGCCCCGCCGTCCGTGCCACGGGGGCGGGGGCTGGTGGTCACGGTGCACGACACCGTGCCGTGGACCCACCCCGAGACGCTGACCCGTCGGGGCGCGGCCTGGCACCGGCGGATGGTGGGCCGCGCCGCCCGCCGTGCCTCCGCGCTGGTGACCCCGACCGCGGCCGTGGCGGCGGAACTCGCCAGGCACCTCGACGCCGACCGGCAACGGTCCGGGGCGGGCACGATCGGCGCCACCGGCCCCCGGACCCACGTGGTCGGCGAGGGCGTCTCGGACGCGTTGCGCCGTCCGTTGACCGACGAGTTCCAGCAGCGGGTGGGTCGGAAGTTGAGACTGCCAGACCGGTACGTCCTCGCCGTGGGCACCGTGGAGCCCCGGAAGGGCATCGACGTCCTCATCCGGGCGATGGCCGGTGCCAGGGGCCCGGATCTCCCCCTGGTCCTGGTCGGAGCCAGCGGCTGGGGCGGGGTCGACCCCCGGCGGCTGGCCGAGGAGCACGGGCTCGCCCGCGATCGGCTGCGGGTGCTGGGGCGGATCGAGGACACCGAGCTGTCCGCCGTCCTCCGGCAGGCGACGGTCCTCGCGGCACCGAGCCGGGCCGAGGGTTTCGGGTTACCGGTCCTGGAGGCGATGGCCGTCGGCGTTCCAGTGGTGCACACCGACGTGCCCGCGCTCGTCGAGGTCGCGGGCGGGGCGGGTCTGGTGGTGCGGCGGGGGGACCCGGACACCCTGGCCGGGGCGCTGCGCGCCGTGGCCTCCGACTCCGGGCGGGCCCAGGCGATGATCCGCGCGGGTCTGCGCCGGGCCGAGCACTACGACTGGGAACACGCGGCGCGGGCGCTCTGGCGGATCCACCTCGACGCGGTCGGCTGACGCCAGCCGACCGCGGCCAGGAGTGGTTCAGCCGGAGGTCTCCCGGTCCGCGCGGGCGCGCTCGCCGATCACCACCAACTCGTCGGCCTCCTCCGATGTCAGGGGAACGTCCAACACGTCGCGGAAGTACCCGGGGAGTTCGTCGGGCCCCAGGACGACCACCTCGTCCGGGGAATCGGGGCGGGACACCGTCAGGTCCAGGCCGGAGAGGCTGTGCGCCGTCTCCTCCCCGCCGCGCGAGCCGAACAGGGTTCGGCGGAACGGCGAGGTCGGGTGGGTCGCCGCGAAGTGGTTCTGCACCACGTAGTCCACGCGGTAGTGGGGTTCCAGGGTGAAGCCGTAGAGGTCCTGCCAGTCCTCGCCGCGCGCCAACTGGAGTGCCCAGGTCCCGTCCTCCTCCCGTGCGAGGCGGTGCCGCCACCCGGCTCCCTGCCGAACCTCGGCTCCCGACACCAGGGGTGTCGGTTCCAGCACGCCCTGCTCGCCGACGCTGACGTCCGCCAACCACATCCGCTCCTCGGCCTCGACGAGGAGGGCGGCGTGCGCGGCGGGTCGCACGTTCCGGGAACCGAGCCGGATTCGGGTGCTCACTCCGGACACCCGGTAGCCGAGGCGCTCCAAGGCGGCGGCGAGCAGGACGTTCTGCTCGAAGCAGTAGCCGCCACGACGGCGCCGGACCAGTTTGTCCTGGAGGGAGGCCGTGTCCAGTCGGACACCCCCACCTGAGAGGAGGCCCAGGTTCTCGAACGGGACGGTGGTGGCGTGGGCGCGGTGCACCGCCCGCAGCGTGTCGGCGTTGGGGGCGCGGTCGCCGTCGTAGCCGATGCGGGCGAGGTAGGCGTCCAGGTCGAGATCGGCGGAAGCCCACCCCCGCGCGGTCTCCGGTGCCGTGTCGAGTTCCGGGCCGACCAGCGGATCGTGGGCGAGGGTGGTCGTGCTGTCCTGTTCGGTCGTCGTCATGCCACCATCGTTCAACCTGAACGATTGTTGAGGTCAAGGTCCTCGGGTCGGCCGTGCGGACACCTCGGACCACCACGGTCCGGCGGCCCGCCACCGTGCCCCGCCCGGCCGTCCCCAGGCGGGTCGACGGGAAGGGGAACGGCCACGGAGCGCGGGAACCCGGGCACGGGAGGCGAGCGCGGACCCGTCGCCGAGGCGCGTGGACGTGGGGCTGCCCACTGCCGGCCGCCGATTCGGCCAAAGGCGCCGGATCGCGTGTGAAGCGGCCGTAGGCTTCAGTGGTGCGGTCTGCCGAACCCAGCGTCCTGATCGACGCCACCGCTGTGCCCACCGACCGAGGTGGAGTGGGCCGGTACGTGGACTCGTTGATCGCTGGCCTTGACGCCGCCGGGGCCCAGCTCAGCGTCGTCTGCCAACCTCGTGACGCCGAGCTGTACACCAGGACCGCGCCGTCCTCCCGGGTCGTTCCGGCCTCGGAGTCGGTGGCGACCAGGACGGCGCGCCTCAGCTGGGAACAGCTCACCCTGCCCCGGCTCGTCCGACGACTGGGCGTCCGGGTGCTGCACTCACCCCACTACACGATGCCGCTGGCCAACCCGGTGGCCAGCGTGGTCACCCTGCACGACGCGACCTTCTTCACCGACCCCGCGTTGCACTCGTCGGTCAAGGCCGGGTTCTTCCGGGGGTGGATCCGCGCGTCCCTGGCCCGCGCCACGCTGTGCGTCACCCCCAGCGACGCGACGACCAGCGAACTCGTCCGGTTGCTCGGCGCCAGGCGCAGCGCCATGTCGGTGGTGCCGCACGGCGTCGACACCAACCGGTTCCACCCGCCGACCCCGGAGGAGGTCGCCGAGGTTCGCCAGCTGCTGGGTCTGCGGGACGCGCCCTACGTCGCCTTCCTCGGCGCGCTGGAACCCCGGAAGAACGTGCCCTCGCTGATCCGGGGGTTCGCGAAGGCGTGCCAGGGACGGGAGGACCCGCCCACGCTGGTGTTGGCCGGTCAACCGGGCTGGGACGGTCAGGTCGAACGAGCCCTGGACTCGGTTCCCCACCGCGT
This sequence comes from Actinoalloteichus caeruleus, assembly GCF_049311605.1. Lineage (NCBI taxonomy): Bacteria > Bacillati > Actinomycetota > Actinomycetes > Pseudonocardiales > Pseudonocardiaceae > Actinoalloteichus > Actinoalloteichus caeruleus. Next base: position 5,372,002 of record NZ_CP186005.1, on the reverse strand, counting down.
GCGGGTGATCCGGCCCGGCTACCTCCCGTTCCGGAACCTCGCCGGGTTCCTGGGCGGCGCGGAACTGGTCGCCTACCCGAGCCTCGGGGAAGGCTTCGGCCTGCCGGTGTTGGAGGCGATGGCCTGCGGGGCCTGCGTCCTGACCACCCAGCGCCTCAGCCTCCCCGAGGTCGGCGGCGACGCGGTCGCCTACTGCGGGGTGGGGGCGGCGGACATCGCCCAGGCGATCACCGAGCTCCTGGACCAGCCACGGCGGCGCGCCGAGCTGAGCACCGCCGCGCTCACCCGGTCCAAGGAGTTCTCCTGGGCGGGGTGCGCCGCCGGGCACCTGGAGGCCTTCGCGCGGGCTGACTGGATCCACCGGCGCGGCCGTTGACCGTCTCCGACACGCCCCGCTCGCCGGCCGCGACACGCCGTTCGCGCCGCGGGAGCGCCAGCTGGACCGAGGACGCGGGGGGCCGGTGGCGCACGAGCGGTCCACGGCAGAATGGTCCGCCGTGACCTCGTCGAGTGCGCAGAGCCGGAAACCAGCGACCTACGGCGACGATGTCGCCGTCGTCACCGTCACCTACTCACCAGGGGAGACGATCGACCGCTTCCTGGACACCCTGGTCACCGCGACAGAACGCACCCCGAAGGTCGTCCTCGCCGACAACGGGTCCACCGACGGCGCCCCAGAACGGGCGGCCGAACGACCGAACGTCGAACTCGCCCCCACCGGGGGCAACCTCGGGTACGGGCGGGCGGCCAACCACGGTGTCGAGCGCCTCGGGGACGAGGTCGGCTGGGTCGTCGTCGCCAACCCCGATCTGGAGTGGACGCCGGGAAGCCTCGACGTGCTGTTGGCCGCCGCCGAGCGGTGGCCGCGCGGCGGGGCCTTCGGCCCGCTGATCCGGGAGCCCGCCGGCGACGTCTACCCGTCCGCGCGCCTCCTGCCCTCCCTGGGGCGCGGCGTCGGGCACGCCGTCCTCGGGAAGGTCTGGAGCGACAACCCGTGGTCCAGGGCCTACCGGCAGTCCGACACCGCCGTCGTCGAGCGGACCGCTGGCTGGCTCTCCGGGTCCTGCCAGCTCTTCCGCCGGGAGGCCTTCGACTCGGTCGGTGGCTTCGACCCCCGCTACTTCATGTACTTCGAGGACGTGGACCTGGGCGATCGGCTGGCACGGGCCGGCTGGCTCAACGTGTACGTGCCCAGCGCCGAGGTCATGCACGTCGGGGGAGCGTCCACCTCGACGGCGTCGGAACGGATGCTCGCGGCCCACCACCGCAGCGCCTACCGGTACCTCAGCGACCGGCACCAGGGGCCCGCCTGGGCTCCGCTGCGGTTCGCCCTGCGCACCGGCCTGAACGCCCGCTACCGCTGGGAGCTGCGCGGCTCCCGACGCACCGGGGGCTGACCCGGAGGTGGAGCGCGGTGACGGGGCACGGCACCGTCACCCCGGGCCGACGAGTGGCCGCACCCCGCCTCCGGCCGACCGGGACCCCGGCGTCCTCATCCGGAGGTGGCCCCCGCCCAGCCCGTTCGACGCACCGGGCCCGAGTTCGTCCGGCGCCAGGGCCAGGAGGGCGGGTTGCCGCCGGCACGCGCGCGGGCCGGCGGCCGGCGCCGCGCCCGACCCGTGACGGCCAGTCGCGCCCGGTGGAGCGGGCGCTGGCCTGGGGAACGCGCCTGGGAGGCCTAGAACTGCTGGTTGTGCCAGGGCGGGGTGGTGCTCTCGGCCTGCTGGTGCCCGCCAGCGCCCGGCCCCGGGTGCGGGGCCTGCTGACCACCCGGCGACGGAGCGGCCTGCGGCGGGGGCTGGTGCGGGGGCCGTTGCTGGGGCGCGGTCATGCCGTGCCCACCGGTCTGCTGCGCGGGCGGCTGCGGCCGGCCGGGGCCACCCGGCCCCGGCTGCTGTCCGTGCTGACCGGGCTGGCCCATCCCGGGATGACCGGGGGCGGTGGGGGCCGGGCGCTGGTCCGGCCGGAGGACCACGGTGCTCTCCGCGTCGGCGAGTTTCCGGCCCGGGTCCGCCGCCGAGACCACCCGGCGGGGGATCTGCACGGTGCTGGCGGCGTCCATCGGTGAGGTGGCGTCATCGGGGGTCACGACGAATGAGCCGCGCGCCCTGGCACGCGCCAGGGCCGCGTCAGCACGGTTTCGGGGGTCCATCGGTGACCTCTCCTGACGTTGCCGCGGAGCCGCGGGGGCCGACGCGAGCGGTGTTCGGTGGGCGGCTGGAGACCTACTCGCGGTGTGTGACCGCGGCGCCTCGGTGGGTCCACTGCCCGCGCGCTTGGTCGCTCATGCCAGAGTAGGCCCTCCGACGTGGTTTCGATAGATCAGGAGGAGCGTCGCATGTCGGTGAGTCCAGCCGAGCCACCGGCGACTGAGTCCGGATCGCGACGAGCACTGCGCGACGTCGACGCGGTTGTGCTGGTCGGAGGCAAGGGTACCCGGTTGCGGCCCCTGACCCTCTCCGCACCCAAGCCCATGCTGCCCACCGCCGGCGTGCCGTTCCTCACCCACCTGCTCTGCCGGATCCGGGCCGCCGGGGTGACGAGAGTGGTGCTGGGGACCTCGTACAAGGCGGAGGTGTTCGAGCGGCACTTCGGCGACGGGTCGGCCCTCGGGCTCGACCTGCGGTACGTGGTGGAGGACCGTCCGCTGGACACGGCGGGCGCGATCCGCAACGCGGCCGCCGGCCTGACCGCCCGCGACGTGCTGGTGTTCAACGGGGACATCCTCTCCGGGGTGGACCCGGCCGCCGTCGTCGACACGCACCGCTCCTCGGGAGCGCACGCCACCCTGCACCTGGTCCGGGTGAAGGACCCCCGCAGGTTCGGCAGCGTCCCCACCGACGAGACGGGGCGGGTCCTCGCCTTCCTGGAGAAGACCGACGACCCACCGACCGACCAGATCAACGCCGGCTGCTACGTCTTCCGCCGCGAGGTCGTCGACGACATCCCGGCCGGACGGCCGGTGTCGGTCGAACGGGAGACCTTCCCCGGCCTCCTGGAGTCCGGAGCTCGGCTCCAGGGCCACGTCGACACGTCCTACTGGCTCGACCTCGGCACCCCCGCCGCGTTCGTCCGAGGCTCCGCCGACCTCGTCCGGGGTGTCGTGCACTCCCCGGCCCTCCCCCGCCCCGCCGGCCCCGCCATCGTGCTCGACGGCGCGAGGGTCGCCGACGACGCGAAGGTGCACGGGGGCACCGCCGTGGGCGAGGGGGCCGAGGTGGGTTCCGGCGCCACCGTCGAGGGGTCCGTGCTGTTCTCCGGTGCCGTGGTCGGCAAGGGCGCCGAGGTCCGGCGGTGCGTCGTCGGCGCGCGCGCCGTCATCGGGGCCGGGGCGGTCATCGAGGATTCCGTGATCGGCGACGACGCGGTCGTCGGCGAGAACTGCGAGCTGGTCGGCGGCGCCCGCGTGTGGCCCGGAGTGGAGCTGCCCTCCAACGGCATCCGGTTCTCGGCGGACGTGTGAACCGCGAGTCCGGGACGCGGTCGCGCGCGGCGGCCCGCCCGCCCGCCGGACACCCCCGGACACCCCTCACCCGGTCCTGGACCCCGGCCCGCCCGGTGGACCTGGGGGAGCTGCTCGGGCCACTCCGGCGGGGGAGCGGCGACCCGTGCCTCCGCACCCACGGCGACGCCTACTGGTGGGCGACCAACACCGACGAGGGCCCCGGGACCCTGGCGCTGCGACGGCACCGGGGGGCGGTCCTGGCGACGGCGTGGGGGCCCGGGGCGGCGCGGCTGGTCGAGGGGCTCCCGGCGCTGTGCGGCGCCGAGGACGACGACGGCGGGTTCGTCGCGCACCACCCGGCGGTCGCCCTCGCGCGCCGGACCCTGCCGGGGCTGCGGCTGTGCTCCACGGGCCGGGTGTGGGACGTGCTGCTGGCCGCCGTCCTGGAGCAGAAGGTCACCAGCACCGAGGCGTGGCGCTCCTGGCGTGAGCTGGCCCGCCGTTTCGGCGGGCGGGCCCCCGGCCCCGACGGGGTGGACCTGCGGGTCCCACCGGACCCGGCTCGGCTGCGGTCGATCACCGACTGGCAGTGGCACCAGTGCGGTGTGGACGGCGCGAGGAGGCGCACCCTGCTGGCGGTCGCGGGCGTCGCGTCCCGCCTGGAGCGCGCGGTCGAACTCGGCGGTGCGGAGGGACGGGCCCTGCTCCGCGTCGTGCCCGGCGTGGGGGAGTGGACGGCAGCCGAGGTCGCCCAGCGGGCCTGGGGCGACCCCGACGCGGTGAGCGTCGGGGACTACCACCTGTCCAACACGATCGGGTGGGCGTTGCTCGGCCGGCGGGTGGACGACGCGGGCATGCTCGCGTTGCTCGCCCCCTACGCCGGCCAGCGGCACCGCGCGGTCCGGTACCTGACGGCGGTCGGTTCCCGCGCCCCCCGGAGGGGGCCGAGGCTGTCACCCCGGGACTACCGGGCCTGCTGATCCGGCCTCAGCCGCACCGGCCGCCCTGGTCATCGCCAGGCTGACCATGGTGGGCACCGAGTCCACGTCCGCCGGCAGCGCCGCCAGCGGGAACCAGCGCAGGTCGAGCGACTCCGCGCTGAGCACCTCCCGCGCCGCCACCGGGGCGCGCACCAGGAAGCGGACGTCGAAGTGCCGGGTCGGCACACCGAGGGAGCAGGTCACCTCGTGGACGTCGAGGTGCAGGGGACGCGGGTCGATGCGCAGCCCGGTGATGCCGGACTCCTCGGTGGCCTCCCGCAACGCCGCCGACACCAGGTCGGTGTCCTCCGGTTCGCAGTGCCCGCCGAGTTGGAGCCACCGCCCGACCCGGGGGTGGAGCGTCAGCAGGGTGCGTTCCCCCGTCGCGTCCAGCACCAACGCGGAGGCGGTGAGGTGGCCGGCCTCGCAGGACCGGTGGCACGCGTCCGCCCTGGCGGCGAGGAAACCCAGGAAGGCCTGGCGCAGCGCCTCCTGCCCGGGGTCCGCCGTCCGCCACGAGGACAGGCAGCGCACGGCGTTGGTGTGGAGGTCCGGCCCTGGCGCGGTCACAGCTCCACCATGCCCTCGTCCAGGGCGGCCGGCGGGCGGGGGCCCTCGGCCGGCTGGGCCGGGTGCCCCACCGCCACGGTGCCCAGCGGTTCCCAGTGCTCGGGTAGCTCGAGCACCTCCCGCACCACCTCCGGGCAGAACAGGGTCGACGACACCCAGCAGGAGCCGAGGTCCTCGGCGGCGAGGGCGACGAGCAGGCCCTGCACCGCGGCGCCCCCGGCGACGGTGAACATCGACCGCTCCGCCTCCTGTCGCCGCGCGTCGGGGTAGTCGTGCGCCGCGTCCCGGACCAGGAAGGGCAGGACGAGTTCGGGAGCGCGGTGGAGCAGGTCACCCCGCCGCACCCGCCGTTCCGCGCGCTCGGCCGTCAGGCCGTCGCCGGCGAGGTCGGCCAACCACGCCCGCCGCATGGCCGCCAGCAGCGTCCGCCTCCGCACCGGGTCCCGGAGCCACACGAAGCGAACCGGGCGGCTGTGGTGGGGTGCGGGGGCCGTCAGCGCGGCACCCACGGCACGGCGGACCGCGTCGGGGCTCACCGGCTCGTCCGCGAACTCGCGGACCGACCGCCGCGACAGGACGGCCTCGGACCGCCCGCGTCGCACCGCCTCTGCGGTCCCCATGCGGAACAGGTCCTGCTCCACCGGCCGCACCAGGGCGCGTGCCGTTGACCCGTCGTCCACCAGACGCAGCCCGCGCACCACGGCGACCGGCACGCCACCCAGTTTGCCCTTGACCAGGTCGGCCGCGGCGGCGATCTCGTCGGCCAGCGCCACGGACGTCACCGCGAGTTCGTTGCCGTGCTGGTCGACCCGCCCGGCGTAACCGTGGAGCACCGGCAACCCGGAGGCGCCGATCGCCGCGTCGGTCTGCCCGTTCCGCCAGGCCCGGCCCATCGTGTCGGTCACCACGACCGCCACCTCGACGCCCAGCCGCTCCCGGACGCCGGCCCTGAGCCGCGCGGCGCTGGCGTCCGGGTCCTCCGGGAGCAGCGCGATCTGGTCGGTGGCGACGTTGGAGGCGTCGACCCCGGAGGCGGCCTGCACGATGCCCAACCGGTTCTCCGTGATGAGGCTGTTCCGGAACCGGGCGATCACCGAGACCGCCTCCTGGCCGACCAGTTCCCGCCGGGCGGCCTCGCGGGCCTCCGGGTCGCGGGGAACGGTCACCAACCGGCCCTCGGCCTTCGAGACGATCTTGCTGGTGACCACGACGACGTCGTGGTCCCGCAGCCAGGGGGCCGATCCGGCGACCAGCGCGGCCAGGTCGGTACCGGGCCGGACCTCGGGCAGCCCCGGGACCGGGAACAGTTCGAGGCGGCTCGCCGCGTGGTCGCCCTCCCGCACCGGCGGCGTGGTGGTGTCGGAACCGCCCCGCGCCGGGCCGGCGCCCTGGGGTGCGGGGCTCTCCTCGTGGGGGGTGGACGTCGTGCTCATCGGGTCACCTCAGCCAGATCGAAGGCCGCCTCCACCATCGCAGCCGTGGCGGCGACGTCGGACATGAGCAGCGGCACGGAACGCACCGCCGCGCCGGGGACGACGGCGGTGTCCCCGGTGTGCACGAGCCAGCCGTCGAGCAGGCCGGAGCCCCCCTGCCCCCGCCCGCCGTAGTGCCGGCCCACCCCCTCGGCGGTCGAGGGGACCCCGATGGCCCGGAGACAGGCGTCGGCCATGCCCCGGAGCGGTTTCCCCGCGATGATCGGGGACACGCCGACCACGGGGGCGGAGGTGGCGCGCACAGCGTCCCGGACGCCCTCGACGGCCAGGATCGACCCGATGCTGACGACGGGGTTGGACGGCGCCAGCAGCACGATGTCCGCTTCGTCGAGGGCGGCCGCGACGCCGGGGGCCGGGGTGGCGGTCTCGGCGCCGACCTGGCCTATCCAGTGCGCCGGTAGGCCAGCCCTGTGCCGCACCCACCACTCCTGGAAGTGGATCGCGCGCCGCTCCCCGGAGTCGGGGTCGTCCACCGAGACGTGGGTCTCCACTCGGTCGTCGGACGCGGGGAGGAGCCGGACCCCCGGCCGCCACCGGTCGCACAGGGCCTCGGTGACGGCGGACAGGGGGTAGCCGGCGCGGAGCATGCGGCTGCGCACCAGGTGCGTGGCGATGTCCCGGTCGCCGAGGCCGAACCAGTCCGGGGGCGCGCCGTAGGCGGCGAGTTCCCCCTTCACCGCCCAGCTCTCCCCCGCGCGGCCCCAGCCCCGTTCCTCGTCGATGCCACCGCCCAGGGTGTACATGCAGGTGTCGAGGTCCGGGCAGATCCGGAGACCGTGCATCCAGGTGTCGTCGCCGGTGTTGACCACCGCCGTCACCTGGTGTTCCCCCACGTCGCCGCCGGAGCCCGAGGTCGGTTCCCCGACCGGGGGCAGTCCGAGCGCGGCCTTGACCCCGAGGAGGAAGCGAGCGCCCCCGACTCCCCCGACCAGCACCACGATTCTCACGAGGCGTCATCCTCGCATTCCCCGATCACGGCCACCGCCGGGAGCCGTCGGAAGCGGGTCGGACGGGCGGCGCGGGGCGGGGCGGGCAGCGGGGCTCGGGTCTACCGCCAGAACCGGAACTCCGACCCGCCCCAGGCGGCCAGCATGGCGTCGCCGCCGATCAGGCGGAACAGCTCGGAGGTGAGGGTGAACAGCCCGTCGGTCAGGTACGGGAAGCCGATCTGGGGCAACCCCAGCAGGACGGCGAAGAGCGCGAGCGGGGCCCAGGGTCGGGCCACCGACCCGTAGTGCCGCCACTTGGCGGAGAGGTGCGGTTCGAGCGCCCCGTACCCGTCCAACCCCGGAACCGGGAGCATGTTCAGCACGAAGGCGATGATCTGGACGTAGGCCAGGTAGGACAGCGCGGCCGCCAGCGTGAGCGGGGGCTGGGTCAGCGACACCGCGGCGACGAGCAACCCGCCCAGGGCGAGGTTGGTCAGCGGGCCGGCGAGGGAGACCCCGCTTTCCACCGCACGGGAGCGCAGCGCGTGCCGGTTGATCCAGACCGCCCCGCCTGGCAGCGGGATCCCACCCGCCATCAGCAGCAGGATCGGCAGCAGCAGGCTCAGGACCGGGTCGGTGTACCGCCGGGGGTCGAGCGTCAGGTAGCCCTTGTCCCTGACCGACAGGTCCCCGCCCCGGTAGGCGACGGCGGCGTGACCGAACTCGTGGAGGCACAGGGAGACCGCCCAGCCGCCGAGGACGACGAGCACGACTCCCGCGGTGGCGGCGGCGGAGGCGTCGACGAGGGTCAGCGCGCCGCCGGCCACGGTCGCCGCGAGGATGGCGAGGAAGAGCGGGCTGAGGCGAACGGGAGAACTCGTCACGAGGCCAGTGTCCCCCACCTCCCGGGGGCGACCGGTGGGAGAGAGGTCCCTCCCAGCCGGCCCGCCGCCACCGCCCGATCGGTGGGCCTTTCGCGGCGCGTCGCTGTCAAGCGGCTGTCCGTGGGTTTCCGGGAAACCTCCTGATGGCCTAGCGAGTTCGGCGTTCCGCACCCGCCTTCGGGAACCCCGTGCGCTGGTAACTCGTTCGGCTGACTATCGCTTGACCCCTAGCGGTTACACAGGTGTAATCACATCGGTGTCATTCGTCGACCGAGGGGGCCGACGGGTGGCGTCCGCCAACCGGGGAGTGCGGAAGGCGAGGAGGCGGACGTGCGGGAATTCGAACTGGACCGTGAGACAGAGCGGGGGACCGTCCAGCTTGGGGAGTTGGACGTGCTGACCGGTTTGTTCGATACGGGAGAGGAAGAACAGGACTGGCAGGAGCGCGCACTGTGCGCGCAGACCGATCCGGAAGCGTTCTTCCCAGAGAAGGGTGGGTCGACCCGGGAGGCGAAACGGATCTGCTCCGGCTGCGAGGTGCGCTCCGAGTGCCTCGAGTACGCGCTGGCGCACGACGAACGTTTCGGCATCTGGGGCGGACTGTCCGAACGTGAGCGACGCAAGCTCAAGAAACGCGCGGTCTGACGCCGCGTGTGCGGAGCCCCTCGGCACGCCGAGGGGCTCCGTCGTTCCCGCGCCCAGGGGGCGGCCCGGAGCCCCGTCTGGCGTTCTCGCCACGGGCGCCCGGTGGCTGCGCTGCGTAGTCGGAACTCGGTCAGGGCACCCCCGCCGCGGTCCGGAAGTGATCTTGGCCACGTCGGTTGTCCCGGGCGGGTCGGCCACCCGTTCCGGTCCGGCGACCGGACCCCGCCTCAGTCGTCATGGGGATTCCGGAGTACTCGCAGGTGTGGCCGACCAGGGCTGGTCACCGACTCCTCGGGCACCTCTGCCTGCCGGTCGACGCGACCGGCCTCGCGGACTGCCTCCGCGAGCGCGGTCAGATCGTCGACCGACGGTTGGGACAGGGCGAACTCGCCCTCGTACCGGACTACGTCCCATCCCTTGGGTGCCGTCAACCTCATCGCGTGCGCTTCGCACAAGTCGTAGCTGTGTGGCTCGGCGTAGGTGGCCAGGGGCCCGACAACTGCGGTGGAGTCCGCGTACGCGTAGGTGAGCGTGGCGACAGCCGGGTTGGTACACCCGGTTCGCGAGCACCGTCTCACGCTCCGCACAGCGGGGACGATAGCGCCTGTCCGCCCTGGCGAGTAGCAGCCACGCGGATGACACGCTTTCGTGATCCATTCCCCGCCGGTCACGCTCCGGTTCCGCCGGTCCGCCGGTGGGTGCTCCTGGGCAGCCGGTCCGGTGACGGCGGACCGGAAGGGCTGCCTGGTCCCGTACCCTTGGCCCTGTGGCGGTAGCGCGCGGATACCAGAGGCGAACTCGCTGCCGACGTGATCGGCGGGGGCGTGGCCTGCGAGGCACGCTGTACCCGCCGTCGATGCCGGCGGCACGCAGTCGGGCGGAGCGGTTCGACGCCCTCGTGCTGGAGGCGCTGGAGCCCATCGAGCAGCGGTGGCGGGCGGAGCTGACCCAGCTCGACGTCGCCGTGGACGATGTGCCCGAGCTGCGCGCCGGCTACCGGCCGGACGGCGACCAGGGTGATGTCGTGGGCGACGGCGAGATCCCCCTCGCGCGGCTCGTACCGGCGGGCGTCGACCGGCGCGGCGTTCCCACCAGGGCCAGGGTCGTGCTCTACCGCCGGCCCCTGGAGGCGAGGGCGCGGGACGGCGCGGACCTCTCCGACCTCGTGCACGACGTCCTGGTCGAGCAGGTGGCCAGCTACCTCGGTCTTGATCCGGATGTCGTGGAGGGTGAGGGCTGACCGGAGGCTTTGCCCACCGACCCGTTCTGGTGACCGCTCCGCGCCGGTACCCTTCGGAGGCCAGGGTCGGCGAGATCGGGGACGGCCCGCAGTGAGGGAGGCGGCGTGCGCGACCTGTCCGACATCGTGAAGGCCTACGACATCCGCGGTCTGGTCGGTGAACAACTCGACGAGGACGTGGTGCGGGACATCGGCGCCGCGTTCGCGCGACTGGTGGGCGGCCCGGAGATCGTCGTCGGCCACGACATGCGGGAGTCGTCACCCGGGCTCGCCGCGGCGTTCGCCGAGGGGGTCACCGGCCAGGGGATCGATGTCGTGAGCATCGGTCTGGCCAGCACCGACATGCTGTACTTCGCCTCCGGCACGCTCGACCTGCCCGGCGCGATGTTCACCGCGAGCCACAACCCCGCCGCCTACAACGGCATCAAGTTGTGCCGGGCCGGCGCGGCGCCCGTGGGCCAGGACAGCGGCCTCGCCGAGATCCGCGAGATGGTCGCCACCGGCGTCCCGGGTTTCGTGGGGAGGCAGGGAACGGTCCGGCAGCGCGACCTCCTCGCGGACTACGCCCGCTACCTGCGCGAACTGGTGGACCTGTCCGGTTCCCGGCCGCTGCGCGTCGTGGTCGACGCCGGGAACGGCATGGGCGGCCACACCGTCCCCAGCGTCTTCGAGGGGCTGCCGATCGAGATCGTCCCGCTGTACTTCGAGCTCGACGGCGAGTTCCCGAACCACGAGGCCAACCCGCTCGACCCGAAGAACCTGGTCGACCTACAGGCGCGGGTCCGCGCCGAGGGGGCCGACGCGGGACTCGCGTTCGACGGGGACGCCGACCGCTGCTTCGTGGTGGACGAGCGGGGAGAGGCGGTGTCCCCGAGCGCGATCACCGCGCTGGTGGCCGTGCGGGAACTGGCCAAGGAACCGGGCGCGACGGTGATCCACAACCTGATCACTTCCCGGGGAGTTCCCGAGATCGTCACCGAACACGGCGGGAAGCCCGTCCGCACCCGGGTCGGCCACTCCTTCATCAAGCAGACGATGGCCCAGACGGGGGCGATCTTCGGCGGGGAGCACTCGGCCCACTACTACTTCCGCGACTTCTGGCGGGCGGACACCGGCATGCTCGCCGCGCTGCACGTGCTGGCGGCCCTGGGCGAACAGGACCGGCCGCTGTCCGAGCTCACCGCCGCCTACCAGCGCTACCAGGCGTCGGGGGAGATCAACTCGACGGTGGACGAGCCGACCGAGCGGCTCGCGGCGGTGCGGTCCGCCTACGCGGACCGCCCCGAGGTGGTCCTCGACGAGTTGGACGGCCTGACCGTCTCGCTGCCCGGGGGAGCGTGGTTCAATCTGCGCCCGTCGAACACCGAGCCGCTGTTGAGGTTGAACATCGAGGGACCGGACGAGGCGACGGTCGCGGGACTGCGCGACGACGTGCTCGCGATCGTCCGAGGTTGACGTCGACGACGAGTCAGAGGGCGGCGTGCCGGCCTTGCGACTCCCGGTGAAGAGGAGGAACCGTGGCCGTTGATCTGAACCCCCGTCTGCTGGACGTGCTCGCGTGCCCGTGTGACGAGCACGGCCCCCTGCGGACCGGTACGCCGTCCGACCCCGACGCCGACTACCTGACCTGCACCCTGTGCGCCCGACGGTTCCCGGTCCGCGACGGCATCCCGGTGCTGCTGCTGGACGAGGCCGAGGGCGGCCCGGACGCGGCGCGGGGGACCGGAACCGGCGCACCGACCGGTGGGGACTCGGCGAGCAGGTGATCCCGGTGCTCGACGACACCCTGCTCGACGATCCGGCGTGGCTCCAGCAGGCCGACACCGCCGGTCTGCTCCGGGCGGCCGCGACCCCGGGAGCCCAGGTGCGGGCCACCGCCGGCGCCGCGGTCGAGGCGGGCCTGTCCCGCCTCGTCAGTGAACGGCCCAGGGCGCTGGTCCTGCTCTCCAGGAGCACCGCCGGCGCCGACGCGGCACCGCTGGTGACCGCGCTGCTGGGGCCGGAGTGCCCGGTCCCCGTGGTGACCTCGCCCGACATCCCGCGCTGGGTCGGCCCACTCGACGTCGTCGTCGTCCACGTCGACGACATGGTCGACGAACCCGCCCTGGCGGAGGGCGTGTACCGAGCGGGCCGGCGCGGGGCGCGGGTGGTCGTCGCCGGGCCCGGCGACGGGCCGGTGGCCGCCGCGGCGGCCGGCGGGCAGGCGATCCTGCTCCCCACCCGGGTCCCGGTCCCACCGGGGTTGGGGCTCGCGGCCGCCGTCGCGCTCACCCTCGCGGTGACCGACGCGCTCGGGCTCCTCCGCGTCGACCTCGACGGTCTGGCCGACCGGTTGGACCACGCGTCGGAGCGCGACCACCTCTCCCACGAGTCCTTCGTCAACCCGGCCAAGTCGCTGGCGCTGCGGCTCGGGGAACGCCTGCCGCTGCTCTGGGGCGTCGACCCGGTCGCGGTCGCCGTGGCCGGCCACGGCGCGGGCGCGCTGGCCGGGTTCGCGGGTGTCGCCGCCGACGCCACCGGCTACCAGCAGGCCGAACGCCGTCCCGCGCTGTTCAGGACCGCCGTCTCCCAGGGCTCCGACGGGGACATCTTCGCCGACCCGGACGACCTGTCCGGGCAGCAGCGGGTGCGGGTACTGCTGGTCAGCGTGCCCGCCGGACCGGCCGTGTCCCCGGTCCCGCCCCGCCCCGACCAGCGCGAGGCGGACCTCGTGCTGCGGAGGGCGACGGACCGCCTTCCCGCCGCGGACCTCCTCGTTCCCGGTGAGGAGTCGCAGGGCGACCCGGTGACCGGTGCGTTGTCCCTCGCGTGCCGACTGGACACCGCCGCCGTCTACCTCGGTCTGACCACCGGGGCGATGGGCGGCTCGGCCGAGCTGCGGCCGTCCGGCGTGTGACCGTCCGGGCGGCGGCCAGCGCCGGCCCGGCTTGAGACCAGCGGACAAGCGAACGAGAGACGACAGTGGACCTGCTGCGCAATCCGGTGCGCCCCTATGCCTGGGGTTCCCGCACCGCGATCTCGGAACTGCTCGGTCGACCGATCCCGGCGCCCCACCCCGAGGCAGAACTGTGGCTCGGCGCCCATCCCTCCGACTCCTCGGTCCTGGTGCGGCCGGACGGTACCGAAGCCGCCCTCACCGAGCTCCTCCACGCCGATCCGATCGGGCAGCTCGGCAGCAAGTGCGCCGACCGGTGGGGGCCTCGGCTCCCCTTCCTGATGAAGGTGCTCGCCGCCGAGGAACCGCTCAGCCTCCAGGCCCACCCGTCCTCCGAGCAGGCGGAGGAGGGGTTCGAGCGGGAGGAGGCCGCGGGCGTTCCCCTGCTGGCACCGACCCGGAACTACCGCGACAGCAGTCACAAACCCGAGTTGATCTGCGCGCTCACCGAGTTCCACGCCCTCGCCGGTTTCCGGGACGCCCAGGTGACCCTGCGGTTCCTCGACGCGCTCGACGTGCCGACGCTGCGGCCCTACACGGGCCTGCTGGCCGCCGAGCCCGGGCCGGGTGGCCTGCGGGCGCTGTTCACCACCCTCATCACGCTGCCGCAGCGCGCCCTGGACGTGCTGCTCCCGCCGGTGCTGGAGGGCTGCGTCCGGCACCTGCGGGAACGCGGCGCGTTCGGTCAGGAGTGCCGGACGGTGCTGGAGCTGGGGGAGGCCTACCCGGGGGACGCGGGCGTCCTGGCCGCCCTGTTGCTCAACCGCGTCGTCCTCCAGCCAGGGGAGGCCATCTACCTCCCGGCGGGGAACCTGCACAGCTACCTGCTGGGCACCGGGGTGGAGATCATGGCGAACTCCGACAACGTCCTGCGCGGGGGACTCACCCCGAAGCACGTGGACGTGCCGGAACTCATGCGGGTGTTGGACTTCGCCCACGGCCCGATGCCGGTGCTGACCGGTGACCAGGAGGGCCAGCACCTGACCGTCTACCGGACCCCGGCCGAGGAGTTCCAGCTGTCGCGCATCGACTGGGACGCCGACGAGGTGGCGCCGGTCGCCCTGACCGGCGCCACCCCCCAACTGCTCCTCTGCACGGACGGTCAGGTCACCCTCACCAGCCCCGAGCACGGTGAACTGGAGGTGTGCCGGGGGCAGTCGGTGTGGCTCCCGGCGGAGGACCCACCGGTGCGGGTGCGCCCGGCGACCGGGGCCCGCACCCAGCTCTTCCACGCCACCGCGCCGCTCGGCTGACCACTGCCGAGGGGCCGCGGTCGTCGCGCCGGCCCGGCGGGCACGCCCCCCGTTGGTCGCGGTTCGTCCGGTTCGTGGCGACCACGCCATCGCGCGGGCCCGGCCCGTCCACCCCGACCCGGGTGGGTGATCAGAGCGCGGTGGGACTCGTGCCACCCAGCCGGCTCCCCACGCTCTCGCTACCGTGACCAGCGCGGCGGCGGGTGAGGCGCCCGGGCACGGGTCTGCCGCTGCGGCGCTTCCACCCGCGGTCAGCGCGCTGACCCGGGGTCGGACCACGGGAGGGCGGGGCGTGGCAGGGGAGGAGAGCACCAGGGCGGTACTGGCCGCGCTGGCCGCGAATCTGGGTCTCGCGGTCGCGAAGTTCGTCGGTTTCCTCGTCACCGGGTCGTCGGCCATGCTCGCCGAGAGCGTGCACTCGGTTGCCGACACCTCGAACCAGGGGCTGCTGTTGGTCGGGAAGCGGACCTCCCGGCGGAGGGCGACACCGGAACACCCCTTCGGGTACGGACGGGACCGCTACTTCTACGCCTTCGTGGTGGCCCTGCTGCTCTTCTCCCTCGGGTCCGTGTTCGCCCTCTACGAGGGCGTGCGCAAGGTGTTCGGCGCGGAGACCCTCACCTCTCCCCTGGTCGCCGTGGTGATCCTGCTCGTGGGCATCGGGCTGGAGTCCCTCAGCCTGCGGACGGCGGTGCGCAACTCCCGGGCCGCGCGGGGGACCCGGAGCTGGTGGCGGTTCATCCGGCAGGCCAAGGAGCCCGAACTCCCCATCGTGCTGTTGGAGGACAGCGGTGCGCTGGTCGGGCTGGTACTCGCCCTCGCCGGTATCGGCCTCACCGTGCTGACCGGCGACCCGGTGTGGGACGGAGTGGCCACCCTCGGCATCGGCGCGTTGCTCGGGTTCATCGCGGTCACCCTGATCATCGAGACCAAGAGCCTGCTGGTGGGCGAGGGGGCGAGCGCCGAGGAGGTGCGGCGCATCCGGGAGGCGCTGGTCGGGAGCCGGGTATCCCGCGTCATCCACCTGCGGACCGAGTACCTCGGGCCGGAGGAGCTGCTGGTCGCCGCCAAGATCGCCGTGACGGCGTCGCTCTCCACCCGCGAGGTGGCCGCCGCCATCGACGAGGCGGAGGGCAGACTCCGCGCCGCCGTTCCCGTCGCCCGCCTCGTCTACCTCGAAGCCGATCTCGACCGGGGGTGAACGGTCGACGGGCGGGTGGGAGGCGCTGCGGCGCGGGCGGTGTCCCACCCGGTGAGCCGACCACGACCGTGGCCCCGCGGGCCTGGCTCGCCCGCCGCCCGGACGGCGAACCGGTGCGAAACGACCGAATCGTCCGGTGGGCGGGTGCGACCAGTGCTCACCCCCGTGTGGCCAACGTCAAATGGTCTGGACTTCAGCGCCGCGAGGACTATCGTTTCGGTGACTTTCCAACGGTGGGGCCTCGGGGGGAACCCCGGGGAAGGCAGTGAGGGGCGAACGACATGGCCCGGCATGGGCTGATGCGAACCAAGAGCGTGGAGCAGTCCATCGCCGAGACGGACGAGCCCGGTACGCGACTCCGCAGGGACCTCACGGCCTGGGACCTGACGGTCTTCGGTGTCGCGGTCGTCATCGGAGCGGGGATCTTCACGTTGGCGGCCAGAACCGCCGGGAACGTGGCCGGCCCCTCCGTCTCGTTGTCGTTCGTCCTCGCCGCGATCGCGTGTGGCCTGGCCGCGTTGTGCTACGCCGAGTTCGCCTCGACCCTGCCGGTCGCCGGTTCGGCCTACACCTTCTCCTACGCGACCTTCGGCGAGTTCCTCGCCTGGATCATCGGCTGGGACCTGATCCTCGAGTTCGCCCTGGCCTCGGCGGTGGTCAGCAAGGGCTGGTCGGACTACCTGCGTGAGGGACTGGCCCTGCTGGGTCTGGACGTGCCCACCACCGTCACCCTGGGGTCGCTCGAGTTCGACTGGGGCGCCGTCCTGCTCATCGCCGTGCTGACGCTCCTGCTGGCCCTGGGCACCAAGCTCTCCTCCCGGGTCAGCCAGGTCATCACCGCCATCAAGGTCGCCGTCGTGCTGCTCGTGATCATCGTGGGCTTCGCCTACGTGCGGGCCGAGAACTACTCGCCGTTCATCCCCCCGGCCCAGGGCAGCGCCGAGGGTGGCGGTTCCGGGCTCGACCAGTCCTTGTTGTCGTTGGTGTTCGGCGTGGAGACCAGCACGTACGGGGTGTTCGGCCTGCTCGCGGCGGCGTCCCTGGTGTTCTTCGCCTTCATCGGATTCGACGTGGTGGCCACGACGGCCGAGGAGACCAGGAACCCGCAGCGCGACCTGCCCCGAGGCATCCTCGGTTCCCTGCTCATCGTGACCGTCCTCTACGTGCTGGTGGCCCTCGTGCTGACCGGGATGCAGAGCTACCAGGAACTCGCCACCCAACCCGGAGGGCAGGACGCCACCCTGGCGACCGCGTTCGCCGCGAACGGGGTCGACTGGGCCGCCGGAGTGATCTCCGTGGGGGCTCTCGCCGGTCTGACCACCGTGGTGATGGTGCTCATGATGGGCCAGATCCGGGTCCTCTTCGCGATGTCACGGGACGGGCTGGTGCCCCGGAGGCTGGCACCGACGGGCAGGCGCGGCACGCCGGTGCGGGCCACCCTCCTGGTCGGTGGGGTGGTGGCCGTGGTCGCCGGTTTCCTCCCGGCGCACGCGCTGGAGGAGATGGTGAACGTCGGCACCCTGTTCGCCTTCGTCCTGGTCTCCGCGGGGGTCATCGTCCTGCGCCGCACCCGGCCGGACCTCAAGAGGGGATTCCGGGTCCCGCTGGTCCCGTTGATCCCGATCCTCGCGATCCTCGCCTGCGTCTGGTTGATGTTCAACCTGACCGCGCTGACGTGGGTGCGGTTCTCGATCTGGATGGCGCTGGGCGCGGTGATCTACTTCGTCTACGGCTACCGGAACTCCACCCTGGCCAGGCGGGAGCGGATGGCGACGGCCCCGGCGGGCGCGGCCGCTGGCCCGGTGCCCTCCGAGGCGGGTGACGCTGCCGGGGGACGCGGCGGGGCGGGACCCCGGGGCCCGGCGACGGCCCAGGACGACGGTGCGGACGGTGCGTCCGGCGGCGGGTCCACCTCCGACGGCACCGGGGACGGCTCCTCCTCCGGCGCTGCGGGTGACTGACCTGACCCGGTCGGTGGCGGGGCCGTGGGGCGAGTCGGGCGGCGGGATTCGACGCCGCCGGTGACCGGTCGGCGTCGACCGCCCACGGCTCGTGCGGAGAGGAGCGCCGTGCCTCGGGGGTCGGTCCACGCTCGCCACCGGCCCCCCGACGCACCGCGGCCCGCTCCCAGCCGCCCCGGCTCGGTGCCCGTTCGCGGGCACGGGTCGGGTGGGGGTTCCTGACGGACAGCCCGGTCCACCACCCGCGCGTCGGCGGACCAGTCCGAGGCCGGGGGCGGCCCCACGAGAACCCGGCATGGACGCGGCCGGCGGCGCCGCCGTCGAGCCGGACCCGGGCGGTGCCTCGGGTTGACCCCTCCGGGCGCCAGGGGGACCGGGGAACCCGCCCGAGGGAGGCGGGGAGTGCGGCGTCACGTCATCCAGGGCACCACGCGGATCTCCCCGCGCGCCGGCGGCCAGCTCCTCGGCGTCCCGGCTCGTGACGGCGGTGAGCGCCGTCCTCTCCGCTCGGGGCGTGGTCCCAGGGCCCGGGCCCGAGGGCCACCCCAGGGCGCGCGAGCGCTCCTCGCGTGCGGCTCCGGGCCGGCGACGCCCGTCGACCCCGAACGCTCAGCCGCCCTTCACCGGCAACTCGGCGGCACGTTCCCAGGGAGTGCTGCGGCCCCGGGGGATCTCGGTGGGAGGTGGCACGGGGTCGGATAACGACGTTTTCGACGGTCGTCCCGGCGGTCGTCCTCGGCCCTCCGGGTCGGCCGAGCCACCACCACCGCCGTCGATCGGGTCCGCCGCTCCTCGTGGAGGGGACTGGCCGGCGGCGGCGCCGTCGGAGCCCACCCCCAACGCGCTGAGCAGGCTGCCCGTCGTCGGGGTGTCCCTCGGTGGCAGTTCCAGGCCGGCCGCGATGGCCACCGCGCGGTCCCACTCCGGGTCGACGGGGTAGTCGTAGTGCGAGAGCACCCCGGGGCTCCACCGACGACCGGTGAACGGCCCCCGCATCGGGTCGGGGAGCCAGTGGTCGCCGCCGAGCACCAGGGCGCCGTTGGGGCTCCGCGTCGCGGCGGGCAGGGGGCCGACCGAGCCGTCGGCGCGGAACCCGACGCCGATCAGGGTCCCCTCGTAGACCTGCCGGTTCCAGGTGGTGACCGGCCCGCCCAACGGGTCCGTCCCACGGCAGAGGGAACGCCACCGGCCCCGGAGCGCGCCGGACAGCTCCGCCAGGGAGGACAGCGGCACCACCGAGGGGAACGCGCGCGCGTAGATCCACTGGAGCTGGGAGCCGTGCGTCACCAGACCGACCCGGTGCCGGTCCGCGTCGGGCAGGGACTGCGCGAGCCGCGCCGCCGTGACCGCCGCCAACAGACTGCCCTGGCTGTGCCCGGTGATGACCACCCGGACCCCGGGGTCCTTGAGGTGGTGGACCACCCGGTCCGCCAACTCGGGGATGACCTTCAACGCGTAACAGGGCGGCACCGTCGGGTGGGCCTCCCTGGGCCAGAAACTCGTCAGGTCGGCGAGGATGCCCAGCACCTTGGCGGTTTCCGGGCGCCGTTTCGCCAGGTGGACGGTGCGCAGCAACGCCAGGGCCAGTGCGGCGAGCACCACGACCCCGATCCCGGCGAGCGGGTCGAACCAGTCGGGCAGCGAGAGGTCCGCGAGCCGGACGACCAACGCGATCAGCGCACCGGCACTGAGCACCCCGGCGACCAGCAACAGGATGTGGTGCAGGTGCCGGCGCTGCGCCGCGGCCCACCACCAGGCCCTCGCGCCTACTCGGGAGTCCTCCGGCCGGCCCGCGTGCAGGAGCGTGGTCTCGGGCGGGGCCAGTCGGTCGCGGCGCTCGGCGAGCCAGCGGCGGAAGAGCACCACCGGGACGACGACCGCGACCGCGACGACGGCGAGAACGGCACCGGCGCCCCACAACAGGGTGATCGCCTCGTAGCCCTCCGGATCGGCGAGATGTCCTCGCCCCAACAACTGGCGGACGGTTAGCGTCAACCCGGCACCGAACCCGGCTCCCAACAGGGCGGCCAGGGTGAGCACCGGAGCCGAGAACCAGCCCCCGGCCCAGGGGCGCTGGTCGCGCGGTTGCCCGCGCCACTCCACCCGCGCCAGCCAGGCGGCCGGGACGAGCAGGGCGCCGAACAGGACGCAGCAGAGCGCGAGCAGGGCGGCGACCACCTCGACGGTGAGCGTCGATGCCGGCAGCTCGGCGGGCAGCGGGCCCAACCGGACCGACACCAGGGCCACGAGCAGTACCGACGCGCCGACCATGACCTGGGACGGCCAGGACCCCAGGAACCGCCGGAGCCTTCCCCCCAGGCCGCCCCTGGCCCGCAGCTCCGGTGGGTCGTCCAACAGGGCGGTGGCCAGGAGCCCGAAGAGGAACAGGGCGGCGGCCGACCACCACAACCAGTCGTTGGAACCGTCGGTGGCGCCGGTGGGCCCGCCCAGCGCGAGGATCGCGACCACCGCCAGCGTCGCCACGGTGTGCGTCATCCGGAGAACGGGGGTGTCGGGGTCGGCGATGACGGTCTCGCCGGGGAGGCCGGCGAGCCGGCTGCGCCGCCGCTCCGGGTCGGCGGGCAACGGGTCCGAGGACCTGTTGACCTTCCAGCTCACCGTCGACACCCGGTGCAACACGGCGACCAGGGCCACCACCGGGAGCAGGCCGAGCACGGCGCGTCCCAGGTCCCACCCGCGCAGGGAGTCCGGCGCGAACGGCAGGCAGGAGGAGCCGGGCCGCAGGCACTGCGTCGCGACGAGGTCGAGGAAGATGACGGTGAGCTGGGACACGAGCAGGCAGGAGAGCAGGAGCGCGGCCAACCGGAGCAGGGCGCGCAGCAGGTGGCCGAGCCCCCGGGAGGCGGCGCTGCCCTCCCGCACGGGAGGCAGCATCCAGTGCGCGACGTTGGCCATCGCGAAGGGGAAGAGCAGTGCCCAGGTCGCCTTCGCGAACCCGCCGGAGGTCATGCCGCCCCAGACGTAACCCTCGACGACACGTGGCACCGGCCGTCCCCCGGCGTTGAGCATCGGCCCGGGCGCGGGTCTGCGGAGCCGGTCGGCGGGGCGGACGAGTTGGCCGAGGCCGTCCCCGGCCACCTCGACGGCGGACACCGATCCGGTCAGGTCCTCCGGGGTGGTTCCGAGAACGCCGTGGACCCTCAGCTCCACGACGCGTGTGTCGGGCCCGGGTATCACCACGGCCACCGCCCTCCCTGCCCCGTCGTGCTCCGTGCGATCGATTATCGGTTCTCCGGTGGTGGATCGGTGGCAATCCTGGGCTATTTGATCGTCACTGGCGAGTATTGGGGCTCCGGCGTGGCGAACGGTAGTGTGCGGGGGCTGTTCCCATGTCGTGAGGAGACGCCTGATGAGCGCCGAAAGGCTCCAGACCCGTGCCGGTATCGAGTTCGCCATCGCAGACCTGTCACTCGCCGACTTCGGACGCAAGGAGATCCGGCTCGCCGAGCACGAGATGCCCGGGCTGATGGCGCTGCGGCGGGAGTACGCGGGTGCGTTTCCGCTGCGTGGAGCCCGTATCTCCGGATCGCTGCACATGACGGTGCAGACCGCGGTGCTGATCGAGACGCTGGTGGATCTGGGCGCCGAGGTCCGGTGGGCGTCCTGCAACATCTTCTCCACCCAGGACCACGCGGCGGCCGCCGTCGTCGTGGGTCCGAACGGCACCGAGGAGGAGCCCAAGGGCGTCCCCGTCTTCGCCTGGAAGGGGGAGACCCTGGAGGAGTACTGGTGGTGCACCGACAAGATGCTCACCTGGGGTGGGGGCGCCCTGCCCAACATGCTCCTCGACGACGGTGGCGACGCCACCCTGTTGGTGCACAAGGGAACGCAGTACGAGAAGGCCGGCGTGGTTCCCTCGGCGGCCGACGACGACCCCGACGAGTGGAAGGTCATCCTCGACCTGCTCGGCCGCTCGCTGAAGGAGGACGACTCGCGGTGGACGCGTGTCGGGGAGTCCATCCTGGGCGTCACCGAGGAGACCACCACCGGCGTCCTGCGCCTGTACCAGCTCGCGGCGGCCGGTGAGCTGCTCTTCCCCGCCATCAACGTGAACGACTCGGTCACCAAGTCGAAGTTCGACAACCGGTACGGCATCCGGCACTCGCTGATCGACGGCATCAACCGGGGCACCGACGTCCTCATGGGCGGCAAGGTCGCGGTGGTGTGCGGCTACGGTGACGTGGGCAAGGGCGCGGCCGAGTCGCTGCGGGGTCAGGGCGCCAGGGTCATCGTCACCGAGATCGACCCGATCTGCGGTCTCCAGGCCCTGATGGACGGGTACCAGGTGTCCACGCTGGACAGCGTCATCGACCAGGCCGACATCGTCATCACCACCACGGGCAACAAGGACGTCGTCAGCGCCGAGCACATGTCCCGGATGAAGCACCAGGCGATCCTGGGCAACATCGGGCACTTCGACAACGAGCTCGACATCGCGGGGCTCGCCCGGTGGAAGGGCGTTCGGCGCGTCAACATCAAGCCGCAGGTCGACGAGTGGGTCTTCCCCGACGGCCACTCGATCATCGTGCTCTCCGAGGGGCGCCTGCTGAACCTGGGCAACGCCACCGGGCACCCGTCCTTCGTGATGTCGAACTCCTTCTCCAACCAGGTGATCGCCCAGATCGAGCTGTTCACCAAGCACGAGGAGTACGACAAGGAGGTCTTCCGGCTGCCGAAGAAGCTCGACGAGAAGGTCGCGCGCATCCACCTGGAGGCGCTGGGTGGTGAGCTGACCAAGCTCACCAAGGAGCAGGCCGAGTACATCGACGTCGCCGTCGACGGCCCCTTCAAGTCCGAGCACTACCGGTACTGACCGTCCCGGTCCCCGGCGGATGCCCCGCCGGGGGCCGCTCCCGGTCGCCCACCTGTCGCCGGCGGGCTCCCGTGCGGTGCCGGGTCCGCGTCTCGGCGCGGGCAGCCGCTCCGCCCGGCCCGAGGAGCACCCCGTCCCGCCCGAGGGCGGCGGTCCCGCGCGCCCTCCCGACGATGTGCCGGACTCCGGTTGGTCGGGACGCCCCGCAGCCGAGGGACCATCCGGCCGTGGTGGGTCGCCCGCTGCCGCCGCGTGACGCGCCCGGGTGCCCTCCGGGCGGGGCGTGGTGGTGGCGGTCCTCGGTCCCCCCGTTCGGCGCGCGCCCTGCCTCGGGGGTCAGCACCTCCCCCCGCCCCTCGTCGCGACGCCGCCACCCTCCCCTTGGCCAAGGCGCCGGTGGCCGGGCTCCGCCCAGCCCCGAGCCCGGCGGTGATCTCCTCGTGCTGGCTGGGCGCCGGCGGGGCCGCGCACCCGGCCCGGAGGAGGTGGTGCGCGAGCCAGCCGCCCCCGTCCGAGCACGGGGCTGGCCGCCGCTGCCGCCGTCCCGGGTTCCGGCAGCGCCCCGCTGGTGGGGTGCCGGCTGAGCGGTCCGCCCAACCCGTGGTGCCGACGGGAGGCGTCGAGGCGGCTGGTGGTGCCGGCGGCGCGTCGCGGGGCCCGGAGGGCGACGACCGGTGCCGGACCGGGGTGCCACCACCGCCGGGGCCGGCGCCGAGGGGCGGACCGCCCCTCGGCCGTGCCGTGCTCACGCGTGCCAGTCCCGCCGGCGGCGCGAGGACGCGCGGGCCCGCGCCCGCCGCCGCCAGGCGCGCCTCATCCGAGGGGTGCGGAGGGGGTTCGCGGCCCAGGAAGCTCCCACCGCCTCGGGCGGCCGCCCACCGCCGTGGTTCGCCGTCGCGACGTCGTGCGCCTGGTGACCGGCCACGAGCGACATCCGTGGGCCGGCGTCCGCGGGCTCCCGAGGGGTGGCTACGGTGTGCGCCCGTGGGACGCTTGATCGGGATCGAGGGCATTGACGGAGCGGGCAAGCGGACCTTGTTCGGGAAGCTGAGCACGGCACTCACCGAACGCGGGCTGAGCGTGCGCGGTCGAGCCTTCCCCCGCTACGGCGTGGACGTGCACGCGGACCTGGTGCGGGACGCCCTGCACGGCGACCTGGGTCCGGTCTCGGACTCGCCGCACGCGATGGGCCTGCTGTACGCGCTCGACCGGCGGGACGCGGCGGAGGGCCTGCGAGCGGACCTGGAGCGGTACGACGTCGTGCTGCTGGACCGCTACGTGGCGTCGAACGCCGCGTACGGTGCCGCCCGGCTGCGCCAGGACGCCGACGGCGACTTCGTGCGCTGGGTGCACGACCTGGAGATCTCCCGCTTCCGGCTGCCCGTCCCCGACGCGCACCTCCTGCTCAGCGTCACCCCCACCGTCGCCGCCTCCCGAGTGACCCGCCGTGAGGCGACCGAGGTGGGGCGCGAACGTGACATCTACGAGTCGGACGCCGACCTCCAGGCTCGGTGCGCCGCGCTCTACGAGCAGCTCGCCCGACGCGGCTGGCTCGCGCCCTGGACGGTCGTGGACGCGGTGTCCACGGTGGATACGAATCGGTTGGTCGATGAACTCTTCGGCTGAACAGCCGCACACCCTCGTACTCGCCCTGCTCGACGAGGTGCGGTCCGAGACTGGCCTGCCCGTGACGGACTGGGTCCGGGAGGAGCACGGCGACCACTCGATCGTCGAGGTCTGCCCGCCCGACGCCGCCGGTGACGTCGTGGTGTGGCTGCTCGGCCAGATCGCGCTGGTCTTCCTGGACATCGCCGAGCCCGTCGAGTTCGACCTCCGGGAGGAGGGTGAGGCGGAGCGCCTCCACTCGCTGTTGCTCGCCGCCGCGCGGGGGCAGGTCGAGTTCGACGAGCTGGTGGGCAGGTCCGCGAGCCACCCCTACGCCGTGCGCTGGCCCGGCGGCGAGCACCGGGTGACGGTGTCCTCGTGGACCTGGATGTGGCGGCGGCGCATGACCCACCGGGTGCGGCGGTTCCCCTCCTGGACGGGGGCGGCGGAACCCGGCCGGGTCCTGGCCGACGTGCCCGACGGGCACCCGACGGGCACGAGCGAGGACGACGGCGCTCCCCCCGGGGAGGGCTTCCTGGTCGCACCCCGCGAGAGCCTCGAGAGTCCCCCCACGAAGAGCGTGGAGGCCGCCGGAACGGCCTTGGGAGGCAGCCGTTCCGACTAGCCCGACCCCGTCCCGACCACGCCTGCCCCACGCGTAACGAACCGGTCACCGGAAACGGTCTAAGACCGGGGGATACAACGTGATTCGAGTCACCACGGCGTGGAAGAGGGGGAGCTGGTGCGAAATGCGAGCACCGTGCACGGCGAGCGGTTCGGTAACAACGGTCACGTCTCACGTCCCTGGGTGGTGCGTTCCCGCAGGGCAGCCAATGCGACGATATCCAGCATGAAGTCGCGTGTACTGGTAGTTGACGACGACCCCGCGCTCGCCGAGATGCTGACGATCGTCCTCCGGGGCGAGGGATTCGACACCGCGGTCGTCGGCGACGGCACACGCGCCCTTCCCGCCGTGCGGGAGCTCAAGCCGGACCTGGTGCTGCTGGACCTCATGCTCCCCGGGATGAACGGCATCGACGTGTGCAAGGCGATCCGCGCTGAGTCGGGCGTTCCGATCGTGATGCTGACGGCGAAGAACGACACGGTGGACGTCGTGCTCGGCCTCGAATCCGGTGCCGACGACTACGTGGTGAAACCGTTCAAACCCAAGGAGTTGGTGGCCCGCCTGCGTGCCCGGCTCCGGCGGACCGAGTCCGAGCCGGCGGAGGTGCTGAGTATCGGAGATCTCACCATCGACGTGCCCGGACACGAGGTGACCAGGGAGGGACGACCGATCTCGCTGACTCCGCTGGAGTTCGACCTGCTGGTCGCCCTTGCCCGCAAACCCAGGCAGGTGTTCACTCGTGAGGTCTTGCTGGAACAGGTGTGGGGTTACCGGCACGCCGCCGACACCCGGCTGGTGAACGTCCACGTGCAGCGGCTGCGTTCCAAGGTCGAACGCGACCCGGAGCACCCCGAGGTGGTACTGACCGTTCGTGGGGTGGGATACAAGGCCGGCCCCCATGACCCGTGACGGGACCGGGTGGTGCGGGTGAGGAGTTCTGATCGCGGCGGTGAGTCGTTCCACCGGCGCGCCGCCCGGCGGTTCCGGCGAGCTCATCGCCTCGTCCGCCGGCGGCTGGGAGCAGCCGCCGGGTTGTGGCGGCGGTCGCTCCAGGTGCGGGTGGTCGTGAGCACGCTGGCGCTTTCCTCCGCCGTGGTGTTCGTGTTGGTGATGGTGCTCCAGACGCAGATCATCTCGCGGCTGATCGACGGCAAGCGCGACGCCGCGCTGGAACAGGCCCAGACCAGCAGGGAGATCGTCAGCAACGAGTTGCGCGGATCCAACCCGAACTCGGACGGTTTCGGCACCCAGCTCAGCGCGGCGAGGAACACGCTCAGCACCAGGACCGACCAGGACTCGTCCGGGTCAGCCGGCGTCTTCGACCCGGTGCTGGCCGACTTCTACGGGCGCCAGACCGAGACGGGGGAGCCCCTGGCCCAGTCCGGCCCCCTCGACGACATCCCGGAGGACCTGCGGCGGCAGGTGGAGGACGAGAACAGCCTCGCCTCCCAGATCACCACGGTCGACCGCGACGGCCAACCCGTGACGATGCTCGCGGTCGGCATTCCCGTGCCCACCGTGAGCCGGACGATCCAGCTCTACCAGCTGTACCCGCTGACCCCGGAGCAGCGGACCATCAGCCTCGTGCAGAGCACGCTGCTCGTCGGAGGGCTCGCGCTGGTCGTCCTGTTGGGCGGCGTCACCTACCTCGTGACCAGGCAGGTCGTCCGACCGGTCCGGGAGGCGGCCGAGGTCGCCGAGCGCTTCGCCGACGGGGACCTGGACGACCGGATGCGGGCGACCGGTGAGGACGAGGTGGCCAGGCTCGCCGAGTCCTTCAACGCCATGGCCGAGAGCCTCCAGGGGCAGATCCGCCAGCTGGAGGAGTTCGGCCAGCTCCAGCGCCGATTCACCTCCGACGTCTCCCACGAGTTGCGGACGCCGTTGACCACGGTCCGGATGGCGGCGGACGTGCTGCACGCCTCCCGAGACCAGTTCCCCGCCGGCCTCGCCCGCTCCACGGAGCTGTTGGTCAACGAACTGGACCGCTTCGAGTCCCTGCTCAGCGACCTGTTGGAGATCAGCCGACTGGACGCCGGGGTGATCCAGCTCAGCGCGGAGAGCGTGGACCTGCGGCCGGTGGTGCGCAGCGCCGCGGAGTCGGTGCGCGCGATCGCCGCGACGGCGAAGGTCCGCATCGACCTCCACCTGCCACCCGACCCGGTGATGGTCGCCATCGACTCCCGCCGCATCGAACGGGTGCTGCGCAACCTGCTTGCCAACGCCGTCGACCACGGTGAGGGCAAACCCGTGGAGGTCAGGGTCGGTGAGAGTTCCGCCGCGGTCGCCGTCACCGTCCGCGACTTCGGCGTGGGGCTCAGGCCCGGTGAGGAGGAGCTGGTCTTCAACCGCTTCTGGCGTGCCGACCCCTCCAGGAACCGGCACAGCGGTGGCACGGGGCTCGGGCTGGCGATCAGCCTGGAGGACGCCCGCCTGCACAACGGCGAGTTGGAGGCGGTCGGTGAACCCGGGGAGGGCGCCTGCTTCCGGCTGACGCTGCCCCGGCGTCCCGGGATCGAGCTGACGCGGAGCCCGCTGCCGTTGATGGTGGCGGACCCGTCGTGGGGCGGTGCCCGCTCCTACTACGACGCCGAGCGCCTCGTGGCGGGCGGGGTCCAGGACGACGGGCTCGCCGATCTCGTGAGCGGTGCCGGGCCCGAGGACGGCGCTCCAGCGGGGCCACCCGCTCCGGCACCGGTCGAGGACCCGGACCACCCGGAGGACTCGGTGCTGGTCGGCGCGGAGGACGACGTGGCGGTAGCCGAGGCGCGGGCGACGCGGGAGCGGTTGGAGAAGCTGGGCCTTCCCAGCTGGTCCGAGGCGTTGACCGGCGACCGGGGGAGGGACTCGACGTGACGTCGGGGCGGAGCGGACCTGGTGGGGGAGGACCGGCGGCGAGCCTGCTGGTGATGCTGCTCGCGGGAGTGAGCCTGCTCGCCGGGGGGTGCGTGGCGATCCCGGAGTCCTCCACGGCCACCGTGGCGCAACGGATGGATGACGGGATTCCCGGCGGTGACGTCCAGGAGCCCGACCCGGAACTGGATGCCCCCGAGCTGGCCCGTGCCTTCGTGCAGGCGAGCGCGCGCCCCGACGACGACCACGCGGAGGCGCGTGCGTACCTGACCGACGACGCGCAGCGCCAGTGGGACACCGAGTCCCGCATCACCCTGGTGGACGAGCTCCAGCTGGTGATCCACGACCAGGAACTCGCCGTGAGCGAGGCCCCGGACGATGTGGCGGTCGTCCGGGTCACCGCGCGCCGCATCGGCCGGATCGAGCCGGACATGTCCTTCGTGCCCGACTGGGGGACGCACGACATGCGGCTGGTGATGACCAAGGAGAGCGAGGAGCGGGGGTGGCGGATCAGCCAGCCCCCGACCGACGTGGTCATGACGGTGGACGACTTCAACCTGAACTACCAGCAGGTGCAGCTGTACTTCCACGCCAGTGACCGGCCGGGCCTGGTGCCGGACCTGCGGTACATCCCGGCGCAGCCGAGCACCGCGCATCCCGGGAAGGTCGTCGAGTTGCTCCAGAGCGGTCCCTCGGCCAGCCTCGCCGGAGCGGTGGCTCCCGTGCTGCCCCGGGGCGCGGCGATGCGGTCCAACGTCAGCGACGCGCGGGACGCGGTGATCGAGGTCAACCTGTCGAACCTGGGGAAGGACCCGACACCGGAGTCCTACCGGCGGATGGTCGCGGGCATCGTGCTCTCCATCCAGTCGGTCACCCCGCGTCCGGTGCGGGTGATGTACGAGAACGTCGACGTGCTGCCCGAGAAGAAGCTGTGGCGCATGGTCGACTTCCGGGCGGAGATGCAGGCGTTCGCCCCCAACCTGGACCTGCCGGGGCTGATGGTGCGCAACGGCCGGGTGGAGACGTTGACCGGGGAACCGGTGCCGGGGCCGGCCGGCGCGGGCGACTACCGGGCGGAGACGGCCGCGCAGTCGGTCGACGGGAGCCAGCTCGCGGTCGTGGGCCGTGACCTGGGCGGTCGGCCCACCCTCTGGGTCGGTGGCTACGGCGAGGACCTGCTGCCGGTGGAGATCGACGCCGAGACGCTCACCAGGCCGACGTGGCGGGCTGGCACCTCCGAGTTGTGGACCGTCGCCGACGGCGACACGGTGCTGCAGGTGGTGGCCACGGGGCAGAACGGCTGGGTGACCAGGCCGGTGCCCCACCGGCTGCCGGACGACCAGTTGCCCGTCACCGATCTCCGGCTGTCCCCGGACGGGATGCGGGTGGCCGTGGTCGGGGGTGACGACCTGCTGGTCGCCTCCGTGTCCAGCGACAACGAGGGGCCCAGGATCGGAGGGCACCACGTGTTGCACCGCATCGGGGAGGAGATCCAGGCCCGCTCGGTGGCCTGGCAGTACCCGGCCCCCGGGGAACAGGGCAGCGAGTACCTGATCGTCGCGGTCAGCGGGAAGTACCCGGTGATGCGGATCAGCCCGGACGGCATGGTCTTCCAGCGCTACCAGCAGTCGAACCTGACCCAGGACGTCACGACGGTGACCGCGTTCCCGAAGAAGGACGTGATGGTCGCCGACCAGAACGGGCTGTGGACCGTGCAGGACGTGAACAGCTACTGGCAGCAGCACACCGCCGTCAAGAACGGCGGCGCGGTACCGCTCTACCCCGGGTGACACCCGATCGGTCGGAGTCGGCCGCGATCGAGCGTCGGGAACCCGGTTTCCGTCGGTCCCGCTCGGGAGGCTCCGAACCATGCGTGCGCTGTGCGACTCGGTGCTGGACCTGCTCGTCCCCCGCTGGTGCGTGGGCTGCGACCTCCCCGGGGTCGACCTCTGCGACGGCTGCCGGCGTGGGCTCGGCCGACCCCGCGCGGTGACGAGGAGGCCGGTCGCGGTGGCGGCGCCGGTGTACGCGCTGGCCGAGTACGCCGGCGCGACCAGGTCCGCCGTCCTCGCGTTCAAGGAGCGGGCCAGGCGGGGGCTCGCGGTGCCCCTGGGCCGGGCCCTCGCCGAGGGGATCGGCGGTCCGCACCGTCCCGCAGGAGCTCCACCGAGGCTGGGGCGTGACGAACCGTGGTGGCTCGTCCCCGCGCCGTCCCGCCCGGCCGCGGTGCGGAGGAGGGGCGGGAGCCACGTTCTGCGACTGGCCGAGGTCGCCGCGGCGGGACTCCGCGCGGGTGGCCTGGCCGTCGGTGTCGCGGACGGCCTGCGGCTGGGACCCGGTGCCAGGGACTCGGTCGGTCTGCCGCCCGCCGAACGGCTGGCGAACCTCGCCGGCCGGGTCGTGGTGCGCCCCCGCCGCCTGCCACCCCGGGGAGCGGAGGTCGTCGTGCTGGACGACGTGGTCACCTCCGGCGCCACCGCCGCCCAGTCGGTGCGCTCCCTCCTCGACGCCGGGCTGCGGGTGCGCGCGGTGGTGGTGCTGGCGGTGGCGGGCGGGGGTTCGGCGCGCCTCGCGGGTACCGGTGGAACGGCGCATGGCGATTACCTGACGTGACTCCCGGGGTTTCCGCGCTCGCCCGATCGGTTGGTTTCCCGCGAATTTTTCGCGACCAATTCGGGAACTTCGGGTTGCGCGCACCCGTTACCCGGGTATGAGGCGATTACGAGGCGGCGGCAGTGAGGGCGGAGGTCAAGCCCGGTGGGACACCGGGTCGGACGAGCATGCCCTCGGTCGTCGACGTCTCGGGACCGCCGAGGGGTGCTGTGACGGTCGGTAGTCATCGCGCATCGCTCTCCACGGGGCTGGGCAATACCGACGGATGGGGCTAACGTGCTCGGCTATCAGTCGCGGAGGGCCAGACGAACCGGCCGGATGACACCGCCGGAGGGAGGCGATCAACTCATGCCATTGGCGTCGTGAGGCCGGATGAGCCCGGGCGCGCTCCGACGCCACCGTTTCACGCATCGCTCGCAGATCGCGCGAGGGAGGTCGTTTATGGACATCGTGGTCAAGGGTCGTAACGTCGAGATCCCGCAGCACTACCGGGTGCACGTGGCGGAGAAGCTGGGCCGACTCGAACGTTATGACCGCAAAGTCATCCGCTTCGACGTCGAGTTGTTCCACGAACCCAATCCGCGGCAGGCGAAGAACTGCCAGCGCGTCGAGATCACCGGCAAGGGACGCGGACCCGTGGTCCGCGCCGAGGCCTGTGCCCAGGACTTCTACGCGGCGTTGGACGTGGCGGTGAACAAGCTGGAGAACCGGCTGCGCCGCATCCACGACCGGCGGAAGGACGGCAGGCGCAAGGCGAAGTCCATCGCGGAGACGATGGCCGGGACCGCCGCCGGTTCCGCCGAGTGGCCGAGCCTCGTCGGGATGCCGACGGCCGGCGGAGGCGCCGGGAACGCTGATCGCGGGCAGACAGGGAGGACGACCGTGCTGGACACGACCGAGCGCCAGGTGGCTCAGGCCGAGAACGTGAGCGAGATCCCCTCCCAGTGGAGTTCCGACGAACCCGGCCGGATCGTGCGCACCAAGGAGCACCCGGCCGAGCCGATGACCGTTGACCAGGCCCTCTACCAGATGGAACTGGTCGGCCACGATTTCTACCTCTTCTCCGACGCCGACAGCGGCCGTCCCAGCGTCGTGTACCGGCGTCGGGGTTTCGACTACGGTGTGATCAGTCTGGTCTGACTGCCGTGAGTGACGGTTCGCGGCACGGGCCATACTGAGAGTGCGACCGTGCGAGTGGTCCCCGCCCGACAGGATCGGGTCGGGGACCGCCCCGCGAGTGGGGGCGGTGAGGTCGGTGTTCCCGGTGGGCGCGTCCGCGTGGCACCGACTCCGGGGCGCTCCCGCCGGTCATGCTTGCCCCGCACGGACGTATCGCACTCCCAATCCGCGCCTAGTATGGCGGCAAAGCGCCTGTGGCGGGCGCGTGACGATCAGCTAGTGAGGTCGACCGAATGGTCCTGTCCCGACTGCTCCGCGCCGGCGAGGGCAAGACTCTCAAGCGCCTGCGCAACATCGCGGCGCACGTGAACTCGCTCGAGGAGGAGATCGCCCCGCTGACCGACGATCAGCTGCGGGCGAAGACCGACGAGTTCCGCAGCCGTCACGCCGATGGCGAGAGTCTCGACGAGCTGCTGCCAGAGGCCTTCGCCGTCGTGCGGGAGGCCGCCAAGCGCACGCTGGGCCAGCGTCACTTCGATGTGCAGCTCATGGGTGGCGCCGCCCTGCACCTCGGGCAGGTCGCCGAGATGCGCACCGGTGAGGGCAAGACGCTCACCTCGTCGTTGCCCGCCTACCTGAACGCGATCTCCGGTGAGGGCGTTCACGTCGTCACCACCAACGACTACCTGGCCAAACGTGACTCGGAGTGGATGGGCCGGGTCCACCGCTTCCTGGGCCTGGAGGTCAGCGTCATCGTCGCCCAGATGACCCCCGAGCAGCGACGGGAGGCCTACCGGGCGGACATCACCTACGGCACCAACAACGAGTTCGGTTTCGACTACCTGCGCGACAACATGGCGTGGAACCTGCGGGACTGCGTGCAGCGCGGCCACAACTTCGCCGTGGTCGACGAGGTGGACTCCATCCTCATCGACGAGGCCAGGACCCCGCTGATCATCTCCGGCCCGGCCGACCAGTCCTCCCGCTGGTACCAGGAGTTCGCGCGGATCGCGCCGCTGATGGAGCGGGAGAAGCACTACGAGGTCGACGAGCGCAAGCGCACCATCGGTGTGACCGAGGCCGGTGTGGAGCTGGTCGAGGACCAGCTCGGTATCGAGAACCTCTACGAGGCGGCGAACACGCCGCTCGTGGGCTACCTGAACAACGCGTTGAAGGCCAAGGAGCTGTTCAACAAGAACAAGGACTACATCGTGCGCGGCGACGACGTGATGATCGTCGACGAGTTCACCGGCCGGGTGCTCGCGGGGCGCCGGTACAACGAGGGGATGCACCAGGCCATCGAGGCCAAGGAGCGGGTCCCGATCAAGGCCGAGAACCAGACGCTGGCCACCATCACGCTGCAGAACTACTTCCGCCTCTACGACAAGCTGTCCGGGATGACCGGTACGGCGCAGACCGAGGCGGCCGAGCTGCACCAGATCTACAAGCTGGGTGTCGTCACCATCCCGACGAACCGCACGATGCAGCGGAAGGACCAGCCGGACCTGGTCTACAAGACCGAGGTGGCGAAGTTCGAGGCCGTCGCCGAGGACATCGAGGAGCGGCACCGCGAGGGGCAGCCGGTGCTGGTCGGGACGACGAGCGTCGAGCGCTCCGAACACCTCTCCAAGATCCTCACCAAGAAGGGTGTCAAGCACGAGGTCCTCAACGCCAAGCACCACGAGCGGGAGGCCGCCATCATCGCCCTCGCCGGTGTGCGGGGCGCGGTCACGGTGGCCACCAACATGGCGGGCCGGGGAACCGACATCGTGCTGGGTGGCAACCCCGACTTCATCGCGGACAAGGAACTCCGCGACCGGGGCCTGGACCCGGTGGAGACCCGGGAGGAGTACGAGGCCGCCTGGGACGCGGAGCTCGACAAGGCGAAGGCCGAGGCCGAGGCGGAGGCGGAGCTGGTCAGGGAGGCCGGCGGTCTCTACGTGCTGGGCACCGAGCGCCACGAGTCGCGGCGCATCGACAACCAGCTGCGCGGTCGGGCCGGGCGGCAGGGCGACCCGGGTGAGACGCGGTTCTACCTCTCCCTGGGCGATGAGCTGATGCGGCGCTTCAACGCCAGCATGGTCGAGATGGTGATGACCAGGCTGCGGGTGCCCGACGACGTCCCGATCGAGCACAAGATGGTGACCAGGGCGATCCGCAGCGCCCAGACCCAGGTCGAGCAGCAGAACTTCGAGATCCGGAAGAACGTCCTCAAGTACGACGAGGTGATGAACAAGCAGCGGACCGTCATCTACGCCGAGCGCCGCCGGGTGCTCGAGGGTGAGGACCTGCGCGAGCAGATCCACCACATGATGCGGGACGTCTGCACGGCCTACGTGGAGGGCGCCGCCGACGACGGCTACCCGGAGGACTGGGATCTCGAGCAGCTGTGGACCGCGCTGCGCACTCTCTACCCGGTCGGCATCGACTGGAAGGAACTGCTGGAGCAGGACGGCAAGGGGCTGACGAAGCAGGGTCTGCTCGACGCGGTGCTGGCGGACGCCGAACGCGCCTACGAGCGGCGTGAGGCGGAGATCAACGAGCTGGTCGGCGACGAGAACGCCATGCGTGAACTGGAGCGGCGGGTCCTCCTCTCCGTCCTGGACCGCAAGTGGCGCGAGCACCTCTACGAGATGGACTACCTCAAGGAGGGCATCGGCCTGCGGGCGATGGCGCAGCGGGACCCCGCGATCGAGTACCAGCGCGAGGGCTTCGACATGTTCAACGCGATGTTGGACGCGTTGAAGGAGGAATCGGTCGGTTTCCTGTTCAACATCCAGGTCGAGCCGCCGGAGGACAAGGACCGCAAACGCGCCGCCGGCGAGGGCGAGGACAAGGTCGCGGTGACCGTCAGCTCGGGTGCCGGCAGCGCGGACCCGGCCGCCACCCCCGGCCAGGCGAGGACCAACGGCAACGGCGGCCGTCGGCCAGCGGCACCCCCGCCGCCGGCGGCGGAGCAGGCGCCCGTGCCCGCGGCACTGCGAGGCAAGGGGCTGGACGGCCCGGGGCGTCAGCAGCTGAACTACTCGGGACCGGACGAGGCCGGCGCCCCCGCCAACCAGGGTGGTCGAGGCGGCGGCCGCTCGGGTGGCACCGCGAACACCGGCGGGAACCAGGCCGGCCGGAGCCAGGGCGGCAACCGGAAGGACCGCCGGGCGGCCGCGCGGGCCCAGTCGAAGCGCGACCGGCGCGGCTGACCCGGCCAACGGCGTCACCGCCGGCCCCCGTCCACGACGTGACCGGTGCGCCGTGTCCGACCGACGAGGTCGAACACGGCGCACCGCCATGTCCGCCCCACCCTGACGAAGCGGGCGACCAGTGCCTGCCGGCGATCACCCAGGGCCACCAGACCGCTGGCCTCCACCCCGGACCACTCGCCCCGCGCGTCGAGGACGGTCTGGGCGCGCAGCGAGCACAGCCGGTAGGGGGCCGCCGGTGGCGCTCCGGGACCGCCGGGGCGGAGCTCGCGGACCAGGGCTGGGGCCAGCACCGCCCGCAGCTGGCTCGCCGGCCTGCGGCGGGCGAACACCTCGACGATGACGGTCAGGGCGGGCCGCGCCACCCGGTACGCGAGCCGTTCCCCGGCGCGGGTACCACCGGGCAGGAGCACCGGTCCCTGGGCGGCCAGTGCCGCCAGGCCGCTCCGGTGCCACGCCGGTTCGTCGACCGGGGTGCCTTGCTGGGGCGGTGGCGGAAGCGGGCGCAGCGGCGGTTCGAACTCCGGCAGCGGGCGGAGGCGCAGGGCGGGCAGGACATCGGCCAGCAGCCGCTCAGCCTCGTCGCGGACGAGGCCCGGGCTCGGCGGGACCAGCAGTGACGTGCCGGCGGCGAACGAACGTTCCACGGGATCTCCCAGGTTCCGGGACACGGGACACCTGGCTGATCCCCGAGCACCACGCCTGCGGTCACCCGGCCGGGATTTTCACCTGATCAAGTGGTCCCGGTCCACCGTGCGACGTGCGGACGCGACGGTGGGGGCGTTCTCCCCGTACCGAGCGCCGGACGCGGGCGCTGGCCACCCACCTGACCTCGGGCACGGCCAACCCGGACGACGGACGGCGGTCGTCCCACCTTGGCGCACTACCCTGGGCCGCGTGTCGTCGGATTCGTTGGTCGGCCTGGTCATGGATGTCGGCGGGGTGTTGACCGACCTCGGCGGGGTTCCGGCGTCCGAGGAGCCCCCGCTGCTGGGCGCGGTGCGGCTGTTGCGCCGCCGAGGCGTGCGGACGGCCGTGCTGTCCAACGCCCAGGGGTACCCGCCCGATGCCGGCTGGCGTGCCGACTTCGACGCCGTGGTGGTGTCCGGCGAGGTCGGGATGGGGAAGCCGGACCCGCGCGTGTACCGCCTGACCGCCGCTCGACTCGGTCTCGCCCCCTCCCGGTGCGTCTTCGTCGACGACCTCCCCCGCAACGTGCGTGGTGCCGTCGCCGTCGGCATGGTCGGGGTGCGGCACGACACCGTGGCCGCCACCCTCGAGGAACTGGACGCGCTGTTCCCGGAACGGTGAGCCGTCCCGAACTCCCCGGCGCTCGCCTCGCCCTCGGCGTCCGTCACCCGTCGTGGGTCAGGCCCCGGCGCACCAGCTCGAAGCAGAGCACCGCCGCGGCGCTCGCCACGTTGAGCGACTCGACGCCGCCGCCGAGCGGGATGCGGGTCCACCTGGTCACCTGGCGGTGCACGTCGACCGAGATCCCCTCCGTCTCGCCACCGAGCACGAAGGCCACCCGCTCGTCGGGGAGGGTCAGGTCGAACAGGGACCGGTGGGCGCTCGCCTGCATGCCCACGACCTGGTAGCCCTCGGCCGCCAGCTCCTCTACGGCACCGGCCGCGGTGGCGCACCGGAGCACCGGGGCGTGGAACGCGACGCCAGCCGATGCCTTCACCACCATCGGGTCGATCGCCGCCACGCCCCGCCGGGGCACCACGATGCCCTCCACGCCCGCTGCGGTCGCGGTGCGCAGGATCATGCCGACGTTGGCCGGTGTGGTGATGCCGTCCAACACCAGCACCGTCCTCGGCGCCGGGCCCTCCGAGAGCGCCAGGGACAGCGGACGCATCCGGCGCGCGACGACGTCCGCGAGAACCCCCTGGTCGTGGCGGCCGTTCCCGGCGAGCACCTTCACCCGTTGCGCGGTGGCGCGCTGCACGGTCACCCCACGACGCTTGGCCGCCCGCAGGATCTCACCGGCGGAGTCGCCGCTCGCGTTGGTCGCCAGCACGACCTTGTCCACGGTGAGCTCGGGGTCCGCCAACGCCTCCAGCACCGGCTTGCGGCCGTACACCGTGACGAAGCGGTCCTTCGGGGAGATGGGGGTCTGCATGGCGTCAGCATCGCAAGCCCCCGGCACCGGGGGAGGAGCAGGCCCACCGGGAGCCGCGTCCCGGCCGATCGCCAGGGCGGACGGGGCCACCCGGGCGGCTCGTCCGGCGGCGGGCCGGAGACCCGGAGGGACCGTCGCGCCACCGGCCGCTGTGCCAGGATCGAGGCATGCCCGATCGTCTCTCGGCCCTGGACGCGTCCTTCCTGTACCTGGACGACGCCACCACTCCGATGCACGTGGGCACGGTGCTGCTGCTCCAGCTGCCGCGCCGGTCATCCCGCTCCGCCGGGGCGGGGGAGGCGGCGACGCCCTCGGCCGAGTACGACTGGTTGGTCTCCCTGATCGAGCAGCGGCTCGCGTTGGTGCCCCGGTACCGGCAGAAGGTGGTGGCGGTCCCCGGCAGGTTGGCCAGGCCGGTGTGGGTCGACGACCCGGACTTCGACATCGGGTACCACGTCCGGCGGTCCGCCCTGCCCAGACCCGGCAGTGAGGAGCAGCTGAACGAGCTCGTGGCGAGGCTGATGTCCCGGCCGCTGGACCACTCCCGCCCGCTGTGGGAGATCTACCTGGTGGAGGGGCTGAGCCGCAACCGGGTCGCGGTCATCACCAAGACGCACAACGCGGTCGTCGACGGGGTCGCCGGGGTGGACATCGGCCAGGTCCTCCTCCGGTCGAGCCGTCGTCCTCCCCAGCAGGACCCGGAGCTGTGGATGCCGGAGCCGCAACCCTCGGGTTCCCAGCTCGTCCTCGACGCGGCGTGGGAGGCGGTCCGCCAGCCGGGTGAGGCGGTGGAGAACGCCCGCCTGGCCGCGCTCGACCTTGCCGCCACCGCGCGGAAGCTGGTGGGCGCGGTCACCGGCGTCGCCTCCGCGTTGCGGACGGCGGTGCGTCCCCCGCCGGCGGGCCCGCTCAACGTCGCGATCTCCAGCCAGCGCCGGTACGCCGTCGCGCGTACCTCGTTGACCGACTACCGCAGCGTGCGGCAGCGGCACGGTGGCACCGTCAACGACGTGGTGCTCGCAGTGGTGGCCGGCGCGCTCCGCAACTGGTTGCTGTCGAGGGGGGAGGCGGTCTCCGCGTCGACGACGGTGCGGGCGATGGTGCCGCTCTCGGTTCGGACGGTGGCAGCGGAGGCGTCCGGGCGGGTGACCGAGGGGGCGTGGCACCAGGACCCGGGGGCGGGACAGGTGTCCGCCTACCTGGTGAACCTGCCCGTCGGTGAGAGCAGCCCGCTGGTGCGGCTGCACCAGGTCAGCCACGAGATGCGGGCCCACCAGGAGTCGGGGCAGTCGGTCGCGGCGAACGCGCTGGTCCGGTTGTCGGGGTTCGCCCCGCCGACGCTGCACGCGCTCGGGGCCCGGGCGGCGAACTCCTTCTCCCAACGCCTGTTCAACGTCATGGTGACGAACGTCCCGGGGCCCCAGGTGCCGCTGTACGCGGGAGGGGCGAGAATGCGGGAGATGTTCCCCGTGGTGCCGCTCGCGAAGAACCAGGCGCTGTCGGTGGGAGTGACGTCCTACGATGGCGGTGTCTACTACGGTCTCAACGGCGACCGGGACGCCATGTTCGACGTGGATGTGCTGGCTGGGATGATCAACGAGTCGGTCGAGGAACTGGTCGGGACGGTGGGTGCTGCGTGAGGGTCTACGTTCCGGTCACGGTGACGATGTTGCGGAGCCTGGTCGACACCGGTGAGCTGCGGGCGATCAGCGGGACGGCGTTCGCTCTGACCCCGATGCTCCGGGAGTCCTACGCCTCGGGTTCCACGGACGAACTCGAGTACGCCGCGATGCTGGAGGCGGCCCGCGCCTCGCTGCGGTTGCTCGCGGCGGAGTGGGCCGAGGACCAGAAGACCCCGGCTCGTCGCGGGGTGGTGGCGGCTGACGTCGAGGACGTCCGGCTGCGGCCGGACCTGGACGCCGCAGTCGTCCGACTGGCCGGGCCGGTGACCTCCGCCGAGGTGGCCGCCGTGCACCTCGACGACCCCGCCGCCGAGGACGCGGTGCGCACCGCCGCCGAGGTGGTCGACGCCGCCGACCTGGGTGACGACGACGCGGAGTTCCAGATCGGCGAGGCGGAGGACCACGAACTCGCCTGGTACGCCCCGCAGGAGCTGCCCTTCCTGCTGGAGCTGATGGAGCCCTGAGGCAGGGCGGTTCACCCGCCGCCGCCAGGGGCGCCGGCGTCCCGCGCGCGTCCTCCGTCCGTCACCCGCCCCCGCCTCCTGGTGCCGTCGAGGGGCGGCTCCCGGCATGCCGCGCCGGGTTCACCACGTCGTTCACGGAGCCGTCGGTCGCTCCGCTGACGTCCTCCGCACCCCGACGTGCCGTCGCCGGACCGACGGTCACGAGGCGGTCTCCGTGCCACCATGGAGGCAGGGATCGAGCAGAACCGGCCGGCGGCCCGGGACAGCGCCCGCGCCCCAGCAGCCGGTGCGCCACCAGGCGAGGAGGCGAGTCACCCGATGGACGCCGTGACGTCACCACCAACCCCCTACAACGAGCCGGTCCGCAGCTACGCTCCCGGCACCGAGGAGCGGGAGAGCCTGCGGCGGAGACTGGCTGAGCTGGGCGGCACCCGCCACGAGCTCACGCAGACCATCGGCGGGGTCCAGCGCCTGGCTGGGGGGAAGTCCTTCGACGTGGTGCGGCCGCACGACCACTCCCAGGTCCTGGGGGTGAGCGCCGAGGCGACCCGGGAGGACGTGGCGGACGCGGTCCGCGCGGCCAAGGACGCGTCGGGCGCCTGGGCGGAGACCTCCTACGACGAGCGTGCCGCGGTGTTCCTGCGTGCGGCGGACCTGCTGGCCGGCCCCTGGCGGGACACCATCAACGGCGCGACGATGCTCGGGCAGTCCAAGTCGGTCCAGCAGGCCGAGATCGACGCGGCCTGCGAGTTGATCGACTTCCTCCGGTTCAACGCGCACTACGGCCGACGCATCCTGGCCGAACAACCGAGGTCGACACCCGGGGTGTGGAACCGGCTCGAGTACCGTCCTCTGGACGGGTTCGTGACGGCGATCACGCCGTTCAACTTCACCGCGATCGCGGGCAACCTGCCGACGGCGCCCGCCCTGATGGGTAACACGGTGGTCTGGAAGCCCACGCCCACCCAGCAGCTCGCCGCGCACTTCACGATGCGGGTGTTGGAGGCGGCCGGCCTGCCCCCGGGCGTGATCAACCTGGTGACGGGGCGCGGGGAGGCGGTCAGCGAGGTCGCGCTCACCGACCCGGGTCTCGGGGGCCTGCACTTCACCGGATCGACCGGTACGTTCCGCATGCTCTGGCGGACGATCGGCGAGCACCTGGACACCTACCGCGCGTACCCGCGCATCGTCGGCGAGACCGGCGGCAAGGACTTCGTGGTCGCGCACTCCTCCGCTGACCCAGCCGCCCTGGTGACGGCCCTCGTCCGGGGTGCGTTCGAGTACCAGGGGCAGAAGTGTTCCGCGGTGTCCCGCGCCTACCTGCCCCGGTCGTTGTGGGAGTCGGGTCTCCGGGAGGAGCTGGCGGACGTGACGAGGACGATCCGCTACGGCGACATCAGCGACTTCTCGAACTTCGGTGGGGCGGTGATCGACGCCCGCGCGTTCGCCAAGCACCGGGCGCTGTTCGACCGGGTGGCCGACGATCCCTCGGTCGACGTCCTCGTGGGAGGTGGGACCGACGACTCGGTCGGCTACTTCGTCGAGCCCACGGTCCTGGTCGGGACCGACCCGGGGCACGAGGTGTTCGCCACCGAGTACTTCGGCCCGATCCTCGCGGTCCACGTCTACGAGGACGGTGACTACTCGCGCGTGCTGGACCTCGTCGACGAGGCCAGCCCCTACGCCCTCACGGGCGCCGTCTTCGCCACCGACCGCTCGGCGGTGGAGCGGGCGCACCGGCGACTGCGGTTCACCGCCGGCAACTTCTACGTCAACGACAAGCCCACCGGTTCGGTGGTCAGCCAGCAGCCCTTCGGCGGGTCCCGGTCCTCGGGGACGAACGACAAGGCGGGTTCCGTCTTCAACCTGGTCAGGTGGACCAGCCCGCGCTCGGTCAAGGAGACCTTCGTGCCTCCCACCGACCACCGGTACCCGCACATGGGCTGAGCCCGTCCGCCCCACCGTCGAGTGACGGGAGGGGGCGTCCCCCCGGGTGGAGACCTAGCCTGGGACGGCCAGCGGGATCGTTGGTGGCCGGCCCCAGCGCTGGTGAGGACCCTGGAGGACGCCGTGAGCCGGATCGCCCGGGTGGTCGGACCAGCCCTGCTCGTCCTGGCGGTCGCCGCGTGCGCCGGCCGGTCCGAACCGGGTCGACACCACTCGCTGTCGGAGCTCGTCGAAGCGACGGTGGCCGCCGTCGAGGAGGCCGGCAGCGCGCGGGTGGGCGTCACGGTCGGCCACGGCGCGGATGTGCCGCCGCTGAGCGGCGATTGCCTGGTGGTCTACGCGGATCGGGAACCCGGGGTCGACTGCTTCGTCCTGGGGGGTACCGAGACAGGAAGCAGCCAGGACCGGTTCCTCGCCGTCGGGGACGGGGTGTTAGTCGAGACGGCGGAGATCGCCAGGGATCCGCACCGCCCACCCTGGCTGGCGCTCGGCCCTGGCGGGCAGTACGAGGGCCTGGCGACCACCGCCGAGCTGGTGCGGCGCGCGGTCTCGCCCGTCGGTGTGCTGCCACCCGGTGGTGACCTCGTGGCGGTGGTGGCGGAGGACGGCGACGACCCCGTGCTGCGGTACACGGTGGAGGTCGACCCGGCCTCGGCGGTGGCGGCCGCGCGCGACGAGGCGGACCGCGCCCACTACCGGGCGCTGACCGATCACGGGGTGCCCCGCGTCGTCGTCGACCTCTGGGTGGACGTCGAGGGCCTGCCGACCAGAGCCGAGGTCCGCGCCGTCACGGCTGACGGCGCCGAGCACGTGACCGAGGCGGTCTTCTCCCGGTGGGGGGAGGAGCGGGTGGCCCTCGAGCCACCGCCGGCGAGCGAGGTGGCGGAGGCTCGACGAGGGTGAGGGCCGCCCGAGGCCCGAGGCGGGATCGGGAGCGGGTGGGAACGGTCGAACGCCCGGCCGGATGATCCGGCCGGGCGTTCGGCATGTGGTCGCGGCGGCGGAACCGCCGTCCCGGGGCGCGAGACGCGGTCTCCCGGTTCCGGCGTCAGCCGGTCGGGGCGCCGGAGGGCACCTCCAGGTCGTTCGCGCTCACCGTCTCCTCCTCGGCCGGGACGGTGATGTCCACCGGCTCGCCCCAACCCGAGTAGGTGACGATCGTGGTGGTCGCCTGGTCCTCGGCGCCGGGGATCTCCTGGTCGAGGACGACCTGGACCGGCAGGTCGGCGTCGTTCAGCCAGATCTGCTGCTCGATGGTGTCGACACCCTGCTGCGCGAGCATCTGCATGGCCTGCGCCTGCATCTCGTCCTGCACGAGCTCGCCGGCCCTGGCCACGTCGAGGCTGACGGTGTAGCGGGTGGCCTGCTGGCCGTTGACCTCCTCCTCCGCGCTGTCCACGATGGAAAGGGCGTCCTCGGCCTCCTGCAACATCGCCATCGGGTTGCCCGAGGCCGCCGCCTGCTGGCCGAGCATCTGGAACATCGCCCCGGCGCCCGCGGCCTCCTCGTTCGGGTCGATCTTCAACCAGCTCTTGCCGGGCTCGAACTCCTGCCCCAGGTTGAGGTACATGATCTGGCCCACCTGCACGGACCGCACGGGGCTGGGGGAGTCGGGGACGTCCATGCTCGTGGAGCTGTCGACGGCTCCGCCGTCCTGGTACTCCATGACCCCCTCGCCGCTGATGCTCGCGCCGGCGGCCTCGCCCTCGTAGGAGAGGGTGACGGTTCCCTCGGCCATCATGGCCTCGTTCATCCGGGTCATGAGTTCCCCGGCGTCGCCGTGCTCACCGGAGCCCTCGGCGTCGCCGCCCTCCGCCTCCTGGGACGAGCCGGGAGTGGTGTCCTCCGCGGTGTCCTCCGCGTTCCCGCAACCTGCGGCCACCCCGGCCAGGGCGACGGCGAAGGCGGCGATCGTCGTCTTGCGCACTGAGAATCTCTTCCTCTCACTCCACCCGAGTGCTCTTCGTCGCCCGAGTCTTCCGAGATGGACGTACCGCGAGGGCAACGGGTTCCCACCGTCACACGATTACGTTGGTGGTTTTCCCACTTGGGTGCGGATCCAAACATGTTTCATCACGCGGAGTACGTGCGTCGGCCGCAACTCACCCTTCCGTGTCCTGGCCAGCGCGGGAGAGCAGCAATCGGCGGAGTGAGTCGAGCCTGCCCTGGGAGCCGTCCCCCTCCTCGACGTGCCGGTCGAGGTGGCAGCCGGGGTCCTCGGGGGCGCCAAGGTGGCCGCAGTGCGGGGGGCACTCCTCCGCCGCCTCGGCCAGGCCGGGGAACGCCGAGACGACGTCGTCCGCGCTGATGTGGGCGAGACCGAAGGACCTGATCCCGGGGGTGTCGACGACCCAGCCGCCGCCTTCGAGCGGCAGCGCCACCGCCGAGGTCGAGGTGTGCCGCCCCTTCCCCACCGAGCTGACCTCGCCCGTCGCCCGGCGGGCGCTGGGCACCAGGTGGTTCACCAGTGTCGACTTCCCCACCCCGGAGTGCCCCACCAGGGCGGAGACCCGGCCGGCCAGCCTCGAC
Source organism: Actinoalloteichus caeruleus (assembly GCF_049311605.1). Classification (NCBI taxonomy): domain Bacteria; kingdom Bacillati; phylum Actinomycetota; class Actinomycetes; order Pseudonocardiales; family Pseudonocardiaceae; genus Actinoalloteichus; species Actinoalloteichus caeruleus. Next base: position 5,328,873 of record NZ_CP186005.1, on the reverse strand, counting down.
CGCAGCTCCGCCGGCTCGGTGTCGTGGCGGGTGACCACGACGGGCAGGTCGAGGCCCTCGTAGCCGGACAGGATGGAGTCCGGGGAGGCAAGGTCCGACTTGGTCAGGCACAGCACCGGTTCGAGCCCGCCCGCGTAGGCGGCGACGAGGCAACGGTCGATGAACCCGAGCCGGGGCGGTGGGTCGGCGAGGGCGGTGACGATGACGAGCTGGTGCGCGTTGGCCACCACGACCCGTTCGTAGGGATCGGTGTCGTCCGCGGTCCGCCGCAGCACGCTTTCCCGGTCGGAGACCCGGACGATCCTGGCCAGCGTGTCGGCGGCTCCGCTGGTGTCGCCGACCAGGCTGACGCGGTCCCCCACCACCACCGGCGTGCGTCCCAGTTCCCTGGCGCGCATCGCCGTGACGAGCTGGTCCGGATCAGCGTCCAGCGCGCAGGTCCACCGGCCCCGGTCCACACCGACGACCAGCGCCGCCACCGCGTCGGCGTGGTCGGGCCGCCGCTTGCTGCGCGGCCGCGACCCGCGCCGGTTCGGACGTACCCGGACGTCGGACTCGTCGAGCTCCCGCCAGCTGCGGCGGCTCACCCGACCACACCCTCCGTCCGCTCGGCGTCGGAGACGCCGGCTCCCCCGCCGAGCATGGCCGCCCACATGCCGGGGAAGTCGGGGATCGTCTTGCTCGTCGTGCCGATGTCCTCCACGGAGACCCCGGGCACCCGGAGGCCGATCACGGCGCCCGCGGTGGCCATGCGGTGGTCGGCGTAGGAGCGCCACCGCCCGCCGTGCAGGGGCGCCGGTTCGATCACCAACCCGTCCTCGGTCTCCCTGGCGCGCCCCCCGAGCCCGTTGATCTCGCTCACCAGCGCGGCGAGCCGGTCGGTCTCGTGGCCTCGGAGGTGCGCGACTCCCCGGATCCGGGAAGGGGTGTCCGCCAGGGCCGCCACGGCCGCGACGGTCGGGGTCAGTTCCCCGACCTCGTGCAGGTCGGCGTCGATGCCGACGAGGCGGTCCGGTCCGGTCACCGTGACTCCCCGGTCGTCCAGGACGACCTCGGCGCCCATCTCGGCCAACAGCCCCCGGAACACGTCACCCGGCTGGTGGGTCGCGGACGGCCAGTGGGCGACGGTCACGCGGCCACCGGTGACCGCGCCGGCGGCGAGGAACGGGGTGGCGTTGGAGAGGTCGGGTTCGATCTCCCACGTCCGCGCCCCGATCGGACCGGGCTCCACCCGCCACACGTCCGGCGTCCCGTCGTCCACGGTCACGCCAGCCTCGCGCAGCGCGGCCACGGTCATCACGACGTGGGGCATCGACGGCACCGGGGGGCCCGCGTGGCGGATCGTGACCCCGCGGTCGTAGCGGGCACCGGCGAGGAGCAGTCCCGAGACGAACTGGGAGGAGGCGGAGGCGTCGATGGTGACCTCACCGCCCGGCAGGTGACCGGTGGCGTTCAGGGTGAAGGGCAACCGGTCGCCCGCCACCTCGGCGCCGAGGTCGCGCAGCGCCGTCAGCACGGTCGTCATCGGGCGGACCCGGGCCCCCGGGTCGCCGTCGAAGTGGACGGGACCGTCGGCGAGGACCGCGGCAGCGGGGACGAAGCGCATCACCGTCCCCGCGAGGCCGCAGTCGATGCGCGCGCCTCCCCGCAGCGGACCCCCGGTGACCTCCCAGTCCCCGTCGTCGAGGTCGCGCACACCGATGCCCAGCGACCGCAACGCGTCCGCCATCAGGGTGGTGTCCCGGCTCCGCAGCGGGTTCCGCAGCACCGAGACCCCCTCCGCGAGGGCGGCCAGCAGCAGTGCGCGGTTGGTCAACGACTTCGAGCCGGGAACCGAGACGGTCGCACCGACGGGTCCTGCCGCGCTCGGCGCGGGCCACAGTTCTGCCATGACCCGATAATCCCGCACCACCCCTTCCCCGACCTCGACCGGCACCGGTGAGGGCCTCGCCGGGCGGAGTTCCGCCGGACCGGTGCCCGGGCAGGGGAGGGGACGTCACCGGAAGGGGGTGAGCTGACCTGGAGGTGGAGGCACCCGTCTTCACTCGTTCAGGGAAGCCTCCGTCACGCAGTGCCATGAAGTTGCGACACGAACCGCCATTGACCCTGGTCATTGGCCCTGCGAGCACGAGAGCCCTGCGTACCGTTGGACGCGGAGGGGGTGCTTCGACGTCGTTCCGACCCGTGGTGGGAACGACGAAAGGGGAACAGCGTGTGCGGAAGGTATGCCTCGACGCGGAAGCCGGCCCAGTTGGCGCGGGAGTTCGACGCGGTGGACGTCACCGGGGGCGACGCGCCCGGTCCCGACTACAACATCCAACCGACCCACCCGGTGTTAGTCATCACCGGAGCGCACCCGAACGAGTGGAATCGGTCGGTGGGGGGCCACCGGGCGGGACGCATCGTCCGGGTGATGACGTGGGGGCTGGTGCCACGCTGGGCGAAGGACCCGGCCATCGGTTCCAGGATGTTCGCCGCGCGTGTCGAGACGGTGGCGGACAAGCCGGCGTTCCGCGACGCCGCCGCCGCCCGCCGCTGCCTGCTCCCGGCCGACGGCTGGTACGAGTGGGTGCGGGGGCCGGGCCGGAAGTACCCCTTCTACTCCACGCGTTATGACGGGTCGGCGCTGGCGATCGCGGGCATCTGGTCCTCGTGGAGCGATCCGGAGCCGGGATCCACCCGCCGACTGGACACCTGCGCGGTGCTGACCACACCCGCGGTCGGACCCCTCGCCGCCATCGGCGAGCGGATGCCCCTGCTGCTGCCACCCTCGGCCTGGGATCGGTGGCTGGACACGACCGCTGACGTGGACACCGTCTCCGACCTGATGGTCCCCCCGCCGGCGGCGGAGCTGACCGCCATCGAGGTGCGGCCGGTGTCCCGCGAGGTCAACCGAGCCCAACACCACGGCCCCCGGCTCACCAGGCGCTTCGACTGGACCAGCGTGACCCCCGACTTGGACACCTCGGCACTCCTTCGGCAAGGATGATCCCCGGACCCACCGGCGACACCGGGGCGGCGCGGCCCCTCCCGTCGCCGGGACAGCGACGCGGGGAGACGAATCGCCGATGTGCGGTAGGTACGCGATCAGCCTGGATCCGGCGCGACTGGCCGCCGAGTTCGACGCGGTGGACGGTGCGGAGGGAGCCGTGGGACCGGATCACAACGTGACGCCCACCCGCCTCATCCCGATCATCGTCGAGCGGTTCCCCGTCGGGGCGGACTCCGAGGACCGCAGGCCCGCGCCGGTGCGTTCGGTGCGGGCCGTGCGCTGGGGGCTCGTCCCCCCGTGGGCACCGGATCTGACCAGCGGACCGCCCATGATCAACGCCCGTGCGGAGACCATCACCGAGAAACCCGCCTACCGGCAGGCGGTGCGCCGCCGCCGGTGCCTCGTCCCCGCCACCGGGTGGTACGAGTGGCAGCCCAACGAGTCCGGGAAGCAGCCGTTCCTCAGCGTTCGGCGGGACGGGCGCCCACTGGCGATGGCGGCGGTCTTCTCCACCTGGTGGCCCAAGGACCAGCCCAAGGAGAACACCGCACCGGTGGTGAGCTGCGCGGTGGTGACCACCGAGGCCCAGGGCGAGTTCGCCCGGGTGCACCACCGGATGCCCCTGGTGCTCGGTCGGGAGCACTGGGAGGAATGGCTCGACCCCGGGGCGGAGGAAGTCCGTCACCTGCTCGACGACCCGGCCGTCGTTCCGCTGGACGAGTTGACGATGTACCCGGTGTCCAAGGAGGTCAACAGCATGCGCAACAACGGTCCGCGCCTGGTGGATCCGGTCGAGCTGGAGGACCGCGAGCCACCGTCGCCGGCTCCTACCCTGTTCGAGGCCTGACCTCCGTGCCGGCCATGGAGGTGGAGACGCCGGTCGGCACCGCCCGGGTCGAGGTGCACGGCGCGGCCCAGGACCGGGGCGTCCTGCTGCTCGGCCACGGTGCGGGGGGCGGTACCGACAGCCCTGACCTGGTCACGGCCACGCGAGCGGCGGTGGACGCGGGGGTGCACGTGGCGGCGGTCGAACAGCCCTACCGGGTGGCCGGTCGTCGGGCGCCCGCTCCGGCCCGGCAGCTGGACGCCGCCTGGCTGGCCGTCGCCTCCGCGCTGGCGAGCGACCGCTTCCCGGAGCTGCCGCTGTTGTTCGGTGGGCGCTCGTCGGGGGCGCGCGTGGCCTGCCGCACGGCGGGTGCGGGGGGCGCGGAGGCGGTGTTGTGCCTGGCCTTCCCGGTGCATCCCCCCGGGAAGCCGGAGAAGCACCGGCTGGCGGAACTGGACGGGGTCGACGTCCCGGTGCTGGTGGTCCAGGGCGCGAGTGACCCCTTCGGCCGTCCCGAACCGGCTCCGCACCGGCAGGTGGTCCTGGTGGCGGGCAACCATTCGTTGCGCGGGGAGCAGGACCTGGTGTACCGGGCGGTCCACGAGTGGCTCGACCGGGTGCTCCGCCCCCTCGACCTCTCGGACTCGACCGCCTGAGCTCGCCCGCGCCCCCGGCACGGGGACGGGTGCCCGTCAGGCGCAGAGCGCGGCGACGGTGCCGTTGGTCAGCCTCACCAGGTCCGCCGGGGCGAGTTCGATCTCCAGGCCGCGGCGGCCACCGCTGCAGAAGATGGTCTCGAACCGTTCGGCGGAGGCGTCCAGCACCAGCGGAAGGCGCTTGCGCTGCCCGAGCGGCGAGATGCCACCGGCGACGTACCCGGTGGCCCGCTCGGCGTCGACCACCTCGGCCAGCCGTGCCCTCTTCACCCCCACGGCGGCCGCGAGCGCCTTGAGGTCCAGCTGCCTGGTCACCGGGATGACCCCCACCAGCAGGGTCCCCGCCGAGTCCGCCACCAACGTCTTGAACACCCGCTCGGGCGCGACCCCCAAGGCCTCGGCCGCTTCCAGGCCGTAGGACTCGTGCCTGGGGTCGTGGTCGTAGCCGTGGAGGGTGTGCGGCACGCCCCGCCTGCTCACCAGCGTGGTCGCCGGTGTCCCGTGTCCCGCCATGCCGGAAGGATAGGCGGGCCGGCCGAAGGGAGGACCGGGTGACCGCGGGCACCCCGGGAATGCGAGCGGCGTGGGACGCGTTGTGCGCGACGTGGTCACAGATGTCGTAACGCGCGAAAGCGGGCACGACGACGTAGGGTTGGCGGCGGTCGCCGGCCAGCGTGGTCGGCCCACGTCGAGGGTGACCGCCGGGCTGTCCGCGCGGCGGGGAAGGAGGCCGGTGACCGGAAGGTCCGAAGCCGGACGCCCCGCTGGTGAGGGCACGTCCTCGCAGGGTGGGGACCAGCCGGCGGAGAGCGCCGCCGAACGGGCGGCGCGGTTCGAACGGGACGCCATGCCGCTGCTCGACCAGCTCTACGGCGCGGCCCTGCGGATGACCAGGAACGCCGCCGACGCCGAGGACCTCGTCCAGGAGACCTTCCTCAAGGCCTACGCCGCCTTCGAGTCGTTCGCCTCCGGCACGAACCTGAAGGCGTGGTTGTACCGCATCCTGACCAACACCTACATCAACGGCTACCGCAAGAAGCAGCGGCAGCCCCAGCAACAGCCGACCGACGAGATCGCGGACTGGCAGCTGGCCCAGGCCGAGAGCCACACCTCGCAGGGGCTGCGCTCCGCCGAGGTGGAGGCGCTGGACCGGTTGCCGGACACCGCGGTCAAGGCGGCGTTGCAGGAGCTCGCCGAGGACTTCCGGATGGCCGTCTACCTCGCGGATGTCGAGGGCTTCTCCTACAAGGAGATCGCGGAGATCATGGGAACACCGATCGGAACAGTGATGTCCCGACTCCACCGAGGCCGGGCACAGCTGCGCGAGCTGCTCACGGACGTGGCGAGGGACCGTGGATTTCTCCGTTCGGGGCAGCGGGAGGTGACTGGCTCGTGAGTTGTGGCGACGCGACGACCCCGTGTCACGAGGTCCTGGGTGAGCTGTGGCTGTACCTCGACCACGAGTGCGACGAGAAGCGCCGGGAGGTGCTGCAACGGCACCTGGACGAGTGCGGGCGTTGCCTCGAGCACTTCGGGATCGAGGAACACCTGAAGGAGCTGTTGGCCCGCAAGTGCGGTAATGAGCAGGCCTCGGCCGACTTCAAGGAGCGGCTGCGCGCCTCCATCAGGGAGACGGTGCTCGCACAGGCGGAGGTGACGGTGGAGCCCGCGGCGGGCGGGGCCCGAACCGTGGAGGTCACCCTCACCAACCAGCGGGTGGACGAGGAGGCCTGACCGGCCCGGACGGCATGTCGAACGGCGACGGGGGCCCGGAGCACGCGCTCCGGGCCCCCGTCGTCGGCCTCAGGAGTTGGGCCGCTTGCCGTGGTTGGCCTTGTTCTTCTTCCGGTCACGCTTCTTGCGCGCACGCTTTCCCATGCGTTCCTCCTTCGTGGGGCCTCCACACGCCTCGCCGTGGTGGAGGAGCGACCGGTACCGCCAGGCGGAGCCGGGCGCAGGTCTACCCGTCAGTCTGACACCTGGCCCCGGATGGGCCGGCCGGGGGTTGGCCCGCGGTGATCCCCGGCCGGCCGAACCGCGGCCCGGGCGGTGTGGGGGCACGCGGGCCGCCGCGCCGACCTGGCGGAGCGGGAGCCGACCCCGCACCGGTGGGTGGGGGTGCGGGAGGGCCGAGGTGGGTAACCCGGTCCCAACGCCCGAGGCGGGCGGTCCGGGCCGAGCGTGGCGTGGCCAGGGGCGTGGTTGGATGGTCGGAGGGGACCTCCGAGCGAAGGCGGGACGGTATGGCCGAGGAGATTCGGGCCGAGATCGTGGGAAACGTGCTCCAGGTGCTGGCCACCGAGGGGCAGGCGGTCGACGACGGGGACACCCTCGTGCTCCTCGAGTCGATGAAGATGGAGATCCCGGTGCTCACGGAGATCGCGGGGACCCTCTCCCGGTTGGCGGTCGCCGAGGGAGACGTGGTCCAGGAGGGCGACCTGATCGCCGTCGTCGAGTGACGGGACGACCGTGACCGGAACCTTCTTCCTCGGACGGGGTGGTGGCCTTGTCCACGCTCAGTGACCTGCTCGCCGAACACACGACCCTGTCGGACGGAGTCGTGGACCACCTGCAGATGGTGGTGGCGGAGTGGCAGCTGCTGTCCGACCTCTCCTTCGCGGACTTCCTGCTGTGGACCCCGGTGGAGAACGCCGACGGCGAGGTCGACGACGGCCGGTTCCTGTGCGTGGCGCAGGCCCGGCCCACCACGGCGCCGACGGCGCACCCCGAGGACCTCGTGGGCGGCGTCGTCACCTCCGTCGAGCACCCCCAGCTCCGGCGAGCCGTTCTCGACGGGCGCATCTGCCGGGAGGAGGAGCCGAAGTGGCACCTCGGGGTGCCCGTGCGCCGGGAGACGATCCCGGTCCGGTACGGGAACCGGGTGGTCGCCGTGTTGAGCCGGGACACGAACCTGGCGATGCCGAGGGTCCCGAGCCCGTTGGAGATCTCCTACCTGGGCAGTGCCTCGGACCTGTGCCAGATGGTGGCCGACGGGAGTTTCCCGACGAGCGAGCCGGCCCCCGACGTGCACACCAGTCCCCGGGTCGGCGACGGCCTGATCAGGCTCGACGCCACCGGATCGGCGGTGTTCGCGAGCCCGAACGCCCTGTCGGCCTACCACCGGATGGGACACGCGGCCGACCTCCTGGGCACCCAGCTCGCGCCGCTGACCCGGGCGTTGATCTCCGATCCCTTCGACGCGACGGAGGTCGCCCAGCGCATCAGGCTGGCCGTTGACGGCCAGCCGAGCATGCGGATGGAGGCGGAGGCCCGAGGTGCCACCGTGCTCTTCCGCGCGTTGCCGCTGCGGCCCCGAGGGCAGGCGGCGGGAGCGCTGGTGCTGGTGCGTGACGTGACCGACCTGAAGCGGCGGGATCGGGCCCTGATGTCGAAGGACGCCACGATCCGTGAGATCCACCACCGGGTGAAGAACAACCTCCAGACCGTCGCCGCCCTGCTGCGCCTCCAGTCGAGGAGGATGTCCACGCCGGAGGCGCGGCAGGCGCTCCAGGAGTCGATGCGCCGCGTGACGTCGATCGCGTTGGTGCACGAAACCCTGTCGATGTCGGTGGACGAGAGGGTCGACCTCGACGACGTGATCGACCGGGTCATCCCGATGATGAGCGACGTCGCGGCCGCGGAGAGCCGGGTGGCGGTCCGCCGGGACGGCCGGTTCGGCGTCGTCCCGGCCGAACTGGCGACCCCGTTGGTGATGGTGCTGACCGAGCTGGTGCAGAACGCGATCGAGCACGCGTTCAGCCGTGGGCAGCGCGGCGACGTCTCGTTGTCGGCGAGCCGGTCGGCGAAGTGGTTGGACGTGTTGGTCAACGACAACGGCAGGGGACTACCGGCCGGCTTCTCCCTCGAACGCGCCGACGGGCTCGGACTCCAGATCGTGCGGACGTTGGTGGACTCCGAGCTCCAGGGGTCGCTGAGCCTGCGACGAGGTGAGCCGGTGGGGACGCAGGCGGTCCTGCGTGTTCCGCTCAAGCGCCGCCGTTGATGGCCGGGGCTCCTCCGGATGGCGGAGATCATTCCGCTGTCCGGGGTGACATCCCGCTACTGGGGGAACGGGCGGCGCGCCGGGGTGGGACGTCGCTCCGATGTTCGGTCCGACGTTTGTCGGGCACTCGGAATCGTCTCGATTCCCGTCGCGCATGACGGGTTCAGGGGAAGGGAAATGCCCCGAACATGAAAACGCCGAGAGCTCGGGGGCTCTCGGCGTGATCAGAGGGTTCGCGCGGCTCAGGCGTTGCTCCGTGCGCGGGTCCGGGCATTGCGCCGCTTCAGCGCGCGTCGCTCGTCCTCGCTCATTCCGCCCCAGACGCCTGCGTCCTGCCCGCTCTCCAAAGCCCAGGTCAGGCACTCGGAGGACACCGGGCACCGTCGGCAGACGGCCTTCGCCTCGGCGATCTGCAGGAGGGCGGGACCGCTGTTGCCCACGGGGAAGAACAGCTCAGGGTCCTCGTCACGGCAGGCCGCGCGGTGGCGCCAGTCCATTGTTACGTGCTCCTCGCTAGGCGCGATGCAACGCGCCGGTCGTTGTTCGGGGGTAAGTGTGGCGGGTGCTTGTGAAGGCTTTCACGTGCCTTGCCTTGTGAATGCTTTCACGAACTGGCGCAATGTCAAGGGGTTAGATCCAATCAGGTGAGGCAGCTCACCTGTAAGATCAAATTTGATCACGCTGAGTAGCTACGGGTGCGGCCAAGTCGGGGAGCTCGCTGGCCGAACCACACCCTATGGCGGTATGACACTCGCGCCCGTTGTGATTGCCCGGGAATCAGACTACTACCTGTAGGGCGTTTCGTGTTGCGGAGAACTCGATTGTGGTGTGGTGACCGAGGAAGTCGCCGTCGACCTGGAGCCCCGTCGGCCTCGCGCAGCGCACCACGACCGAGGGCACGTCGTCCACCCGCAACACCGCGCGTCCCTTGGGTTCCCGCGACGAACTGACCACCTGCCCGAGGTGTCGGAGCACGGTCGGCAGCGCGGTGGAACGAAGACCGAAGACTCCCAGGCCGCCGTCGAAGGACGCCCCGGGGTTCACGTGCAGCGGCCGGCGACCGAGGTAGGTCCAGGGGTCGGTGTTCGACACGAACGCCAGGTGGAGACCGGTGACCGGTTCCCGACCGGGGAGCGTCGCGGTCAACAGGGGGCGGCGACCGACGAGCCGGAAGTAGTTCGCCACGGCGATGCGCACGTAACGGGCGGCACTCGCCTCGCGGCCCCGCGCGCGCAGGCGCTCGACGCCGGCGATCACGTCGGCGTCCCAGCCCACCCCCGCGTTGAACGTGAACCACCTGCCGTTGGCCCGGCCGAGGCCCACCCGTCGGGACCGCCCCTCCTCGATCGCGGTGAGCAGCTGGTGCGTCGCCTCCACCGGATCCCTGGGCATGCCCAGCGCACGGGCGAACACGTTGCCCATGCCACCGGGAACCACGCCCAGCGCGGGGACGTCGTCCCGAACACCCCGGCGCAACAGACCGTTGACCACCTCGTTCACCGTGCCGTCACCGCCGAGGGCCACGACGAGATCCACGCCGTCATCCATGGCCCTCGCGGCGGCGTCCGCGGCGTGCCCCCGGTAGTCCGTCTCGGCGACCTCCAGCCGGACGGTGCTCGCCAGTGCGTGCGCGAGCACGTCCCGAACCCCGGACGTCGTGGAGGTGGCCTGCGGGTTGACCACGAGGAGCGCGCGCACGCATCGCAGGGTAGGCCAGCCCGTCGCGTGATCGCGCGTCGCCTGGCCGGGCGATCCCCAGCGCGCCCCGTGATCGCCACGCGTCCCGCGCGTCACGGGCGGCCGCGCCACGTCGACCTCGAGCTGGTCGGGGTTATCATCGGCGTTCGGAACTCCCGCCCCCCATCCCGTGAGGTGTCCCCGTGCGCTCCGAGTCGCCGCCGCGGTCCGTCCGACTCGCCGGACTTCTCGTCGCCCTCCAGGGGCTCGGGGGTCTCGGCTTCGTCGCGGTCTTCCTCACCAGGGAGATCGGCGGCGTCGGGCAGGAGACCGGCGGGAGCGGGTTCGGCCACGTCGCCTACTTCAGCCTGCTCAGCGTCGGCGTGCTCGCCATCGCCGCCGGGCTGCTGCGCGGTAAGCCGTGGGCCAGGACACCGGCGCTGTTCGTGCAGATCCTGCTGTTCGCGGTCGCCTGGTACGCCTTCGGCCCCTCCGAACAGCGGCTCGCCGGCGTCGCCCTCGGCGCCGTCTGCGTGGCGACCTTCGTCGCGCTGTGCACCATCAGGGCCCGCCTCTGGTCGGTCAACCTGACCGAGGAGGAGCTGGCACGGCGGGCCGGAGAGCCCCTCCCCGCCGGGGCCGGGCCGGGGGACGATCGTCCCGAGAACTCCTGAGCTCGTCGACCCGACCGTCGAACCCGATCACGGACGCCGGAAGGACCTCTGATGCGTTTCCGAGAGGCGAACTCCGCCGACTGGCCCAACATCTGGCCGATCTGGCACCGGATCGTGGCCGAGGGCGAGACCTACATGCTGCCCGACGTCGGCCAGGACGAGGCGGCGAGCTACTGGATGCTCCCCCCGCCGGCGAAGGTGTTCGTGCTCGAGGAGGACGGCGGACTCCTCGCCACGGCCCTGCTCAAACCGAACCAACCGGCCGGAGGCGACCACGTGGCCAACGCCTCCTTCATGGTCGACCCTGACCAGGCCGGTCGCGGGCTCGGACGACGTCTCGCCGAGTTCGTCCTCGCGGAGGCGGCCCAGGCCGGCTACCTCGCGATGCAGTTCAACGCGGTCGTCGAGACCAACACCCACGCGGTCCGGCTGTGGAAGTCGCTCGGCTTCGAGGTGCTCGCGACCGTCCCCGACGCCTTCCGCCACCCCCGTCTCGGCCTCGTCGGCGCGCACATCATGCGTCGCGCGCTCTGAACCACCCGGGGTCGAGGGGGATCGCACGGCGGTCGGGGACCCGCCGACGTCTCCGACGGGCGACGCGTCCGCTCGTCGAACCGGTGCGGCGCGGGCGCCACGACCGGGTCTGACGTCGTACGCGTCGCCCCGCCCGCCCCACGGTGGGCCGCGGCGGTGCCAGGCCCCGGGTCGAACGCGTTCAGCCAGAACCGGTCGGGAGCGGGGCTTCGGTTCCCGGCTTCCCGGCTCCCACCGGATCGGCCGAACCCAACGCGGCCAGCGGGCTCCCGGTCAGGCGGAACACGGTCCACTCGTCCATCGGCACGGCGCCCAGTGAACGGTAGAAGGCGATCGTCGGCTCCAACCAGTTCAGCACCGACCACTCCAGACGGGCGTAACCGCGCTCGACGCACAGCTCCGCCAGCGCGGCCAGCAACGCCCGCCCGAGACCCTCCCCCCGCCGGTCCTGGGCGACGAACAGGTCCTCCAGGTAGATGCCGTGCGTGCCCCGCCACGTGGAGAAGTTCAGGAACCACAGGGCGAAGCCCACCACCTCACCACCCACCTCGGCGACGTGGCCGAACAGGGCGGGTTCGGGACCGAACAACGCGGTCCGCAGGGCGTCGGCCGTCAGGTGGCACTCGTGCGCCGCCTCCTCGTGCGCGGCCAACTGGTGCGCCAGCTCCACCACTCGGGTGACGTCACGGGGTTCGACGCGGCGAACGCGGGAATCGGGCATGATCGTGGGGACGCCTTCCTCGACGGGGCCTACCTACCGGCCCCAGGATCCCAGGTTCAGCGCCTGGAGCTGCGGCGTCCCCCTGTCCACCCCCAGCACCGCCGCGCCCCCGGTCAGCATCGAGAAGTGCGCGGCGGTGGAGAACGGGAGGCCGAGCCAGCGGGCGATCATCACCCGGCTGAGATGGCCGTGGCCGACGAGGACGACGTCCCGGTGCGGGAGGGCGTCCCGGACCCGGTGCAGGACGCGGTCTGCGCGGGACGTGACCTGGGCCGCGGTTTCCCCGTGGGGAGCGGGATGGGTCCAGATCGACCACCCGGGGAGCTCGCGGCGGATGTCGGCGGTCGTCCTGCCCTCGTAGTCCCCGTAGTCGATCTCGCGGAGGTCCTCACTGACCTCGGTGTGGTCGAGCCCGGCGAGTTCCGCCGTCCTGCGGGCGCGCTGCCGAGGGCTGACGAGGACCAGCGGTGGGGGGCCGGTCGGGAGCACCCCGCGCAGCACCTCGCCGGCCCGCACCGCCTGTTCCTCGCCCACCGGTGTCAGGGGGACGTCGGTGCGCCCGGTGTGACGACCAGCGAGGGACCAGGGCGTCTGCCCGTGGCGGACGAGGAACACCAGGGGACGCCGATCCCCAGGCTGGTCGGCGGGTGCGCCGGTCCCGGGACCCGCCGGGCTCACGTCGGCCTCCCCGAACGCGGGAGGCCACCCGTCCGGACCGGGAGAACCCGGGAGGGGCCCCGCCCCGTGTTCGGCGAACTCGTGGCCCCGCGGCCGGCGGCGCCCTGCGGGAGAAGGCTCGACCGGCGCGCCGTCGTGGGCTTCCCGACCGGGTCGGGTGGAGGCGGGGGCATGGTTCCTCCTGCTGTGGCCGGGGTACCGCGTCGACGTGCCGGACCCTACTCGTGGCCGGGTCGATCCACCGCTCGACGCCGTGCCCCGGGGCGGGGTCGAGCGCGTCAGGCCCCGCCCGGGTCGGCCGGCCTCCCGTACCAGGCGAGGCAGTCCTCGTACCGGGGCAGCAGGCCAGCCTCCTGGGCCTCCCGCAACGTCGGTGCGCTCCGGTCCTTGTCGGACAGGACCAGTCCGTCGTGCTGGGGCAGTGGAAGTCCGAGCTCGGGGTCCAGCGGGTTGATGCCGTGCTCGGAGGCCGGCCGGTACCCGGTCGAGCAGAGGTAGGTCAGGAGGGTGTCATCCTCGAGCGCGACGAGCGCGTGACCGAGACCCTCGGCGAGGTAGAGCGCGTGGAAGTCGAGCGAGTCCAGGCGGACCGCCTCCCACCGGCCGAAGGTCGGGGAACCCACGCGAATGTCGACGACGATGTCGAGCAGCGCCCCCCGGGGGCAGTAGACGTACTTGGCCTGGCCCGGTGGCACGGCCGAGAAGTGCACGCCGCGAACGGTGCCTCGCCGGGACACGCTGTGGTTGGTCTGGGCGAGCCGGAATGGTCGCCCCACCGCCTCCACGAACGCGTCCTCCTGGAACGGTGCCACGAACAGCCCGCGGTGGTCGGGGAAGACGGAGGGGATGAACTCGACGGCTCCGGCGATCTCAAGCTTGCGTACCTGCACACCGGGCAGCGTATGAGGTCGTCTCCGCGACCGGAGGAGGGGCCGGTGCGGCCGGAGCCGCCCACCACGCCGGTACCGCCCTCGTCGGTGCGTGCCGGATCCCGGGCGGGGCGTGGTGGGGACGTGCACGGACCCTCACCTTTCGCTGGCCCGGCCTTGGGGAGTCCGCCGAGGCGCTGTCACACTGTCCGGCACCGCGTCGTCGCCGCGTGGCCAGACCCCGAGCCCGCGCCCACCGCCCCGCCCCGCCCAGTTCCTTGTCGGCCCACCGCGCCGTCCCCCTCACTGGAGCCTGGTGGCGGTGCCATCGCTCAGTTAGGACGACATGACAACGCTGGACACCACCTCGCCACTGACCGACTCCGAGATCCTCGAGGGACACCGAGGGGGGAAGCTCGCCGTCAACCTCACCCGCCCCCTGGTCGACGCGCGGACCCTCTCGATCGCCTACACGCCCGGCGTGGCCAGGATGAGCCGTGCCATAGCCGACGACCCGGCTCTCGCCGGTACCCACACCTGGGCCGGTCGGCTGGTGGCCGTCGTCAGCGACGGCACCGCCGTGCTGGGTCTCGGTGACGTGGGACCCCGTGCCGCGCTCCCGGTGATGGAGGGGAAGGCGGCGTTGTTCAAGGAGTTCGCGGGTCTGGACTCCATCCCCCTCGTGCTCGACACGACCGACGTCGACGAGCTCGTCGAGACCCTCGTCCGGCTCCGACCCTCCTTCGGTGCCGTCAACCTGGAGGACGTCGCGGCCCCGCGCTGCTTCGAGCTGGAGGACCGCCTTGTCGAGGCGCTCGACTGCCCGGTCATGCACGACGACCAGCACGGCACCGCGATCGTGGTGCTCGCCGCGCTGCGGGGAGCCGCCACGGTGGTGGACCGCGCGGTCGAATCGCTGCGGGTCGTGATCTCCGGCGCGGGCGCCGCCGGTGTCGCGTGCGCGCGCATCCTGCTGGCGGCCGGCGTCGCCGACGTCACGGTGCTGGACTCACGGGGGGTGCTCCACGTCGGGCGTGACGACCTGAACCCGGTGAAGCGGACCCTGTTGGGGCGCACGAACCCGAGGGGGCTCACCGGTGGGCTGGCCGAGGCGCTGGCGGGGGCGGATGTCCTCGTCGGGGTGTCGTCCTCCCCCGTGCCCGAGGAGTTGGTCGCGTCGATGGCCCCGGGAGCCGTGGTGTTCGCGCTGTCCAACCCCGACCCGGAGATCCACCCGGACATCGCCGCGCGGCACGCGTCGGTCGTCGCGACCGGGCGCAGCGACTTCCCCAACCAGATCAACAACGTGTTGGCCTTCCCCGGGGTGTTCCGGGGAGCGCTGGACGCCGGAGCCCGTCGTATCACCGAGCGGATGAAGCTCGCGGCCGCGGAGGCCATCGCCCGGGTGGCCCTGCCGGGCCTGAGGGCGGACCGGGTCGTGCCGAGCGTGTTCGACCCGGCGGTCGCTCCGGCCGTGGCCGAGGCGGTGGCCGGCGCCGCCCGCTGAGGGCGGCCGCCCCGGATGCCGGTCGGCGGGCGCTCACCGCCGCCGACCGGCCCGTTCCGAACTTGTGGGTCTTGGTGGAGCGAACTCGCCGGGAATCACTGAATTGTGCGAGTAGTTCGCGCGGAAACTCTCTCTTCCGGGTGAAGATGTGCGTTGGTTGGTCACGCAGAGCGCCCAAAACCCGCCCTTCCGCAATTCGGACGACCAATCCGCGCGGGTAAGCCCGTTACGGAATGATCCTCGCCGCTGGCCCGGCGCCGCCGTGGGGGATACCTTGCAGCGACCGGGGTCAGGCCCGCTCCCGCGGGGACCCGACTTCGGGCGGACCCGTGTGCGGCTGGGAGGATCGGTCCGGCGACCAGCGCACTTGACTCAAGCTTGACACTGGATGGATGTGGAGACTCGGGTGGCGGTCAACCGCGCGACTCCGGACGGTGTCCTTTCCCTCGCCTGTTCAGGGGAGAGCTCCGCACCTGCCAATGGAGTACAACCGAATGTGTCCACTCGGCATGTTCCGTGGGACAACGCTCTGCCTCTGGGGCCCGTGCGGGAGGATGAGACCGTGACCGACCCGGCCCAGCGCGCCGAGATCAGCGTGGATGCGTGGCGCGCACGCTGCGGCGCAGCGGACAACCCCCCGGAGGCCCAGGCCTCCACGCCGACCGAGCTCGACCGGCTGACCGCGCTCACCGTTCCGGCGGCGCTGTGCAGCGACGGAGACGTCGTCGAGTACGCGAACGAACCCTTCGCCAGGTTGCTGGCGGCAGGCGGCGTCGACGACCTCATCGGCAAGGACCTCGGCAGCTTCCTCGTCCGGGCGGGCGCGCTGGGCGCGCACCGGCTCTCCCGGCTCGACGGCTCCGAGACCACGGTGCGACTGTCGGTGTGGCCGACGGGGAACGGCCGCGATCCCGCGCTCCGCCTCGTGCTCTGCACCCCCTGTGACGAGGAGCGGCCGCCGGGGGAGGCCGTACCCGCCGCCCCGGCCGCGCCCCGCGCCGCCCGCGTGCCCACCGGGCAGTTCCCCGACGTGGGCTGGTTGACCGACGCCCAGGACCTCGCGGAGGCGGAGCGGCTCGCCGGGGTGGGGAGCTGGACCTACGACCCCGCCACCGAGGAGATGTACTTCAGCCAGGGCGCCTTGGAGATGTTCGCCCGCCACGGCTACGACCTGGACGACCCGCTGGCCAACGTGCACCCCAACGACCGGGACGCCACCGCCACCCTCATCAACGACGCGGGGCGGAACCGGATCGAGATGGAGTTGCGCGACCTCACCGGTGAACACTTCTTCATGCTCCGCGCCCGACCCGACTTCGACGAGTCCGGCGAGGTCATCCGTTGGCTGGGCACCCTCCAGGACGTCACCACCATCCGGGAGAACGAGCGACGGCTCCGGGAGCGGCTCCGACGTTCCGAGGACGCCGAACGAGTCGCCATGTTGGGCATCTGGGAGTGGGACCCGGTCACGGACGAGTGCCGGTGGTCCGAGACGATGGCGGCGCTCGTGGGCGTGTCCTCGGACCTGGACCTGACCTACGGCAGCTACCTGAGCTTCGTCCACCCCGACGACCGGCAGTGGGTGGACCGGCTCTGGCGCCAGCTCGCCGTCAAGCACGAACCGGTGTCCTGCGAGCACCAGATGGTCACGGCGGACGGCGCGGAGCGGATCTTCCGGTGCAACGGCGCGGCCGTCACCGGCCCGGACGGCCGGGTGACCCTGGTGGGCACCGCCCAGGACGTGACCGAACACCGGGCCGCCGAGGCCATCGTGGAACGCTCCAGCCAGCGCTTCGCCGACCTCGTGTCGATCACCCCGGTGGGGATCGGGATCTTCGACCACTCCGAACGGTTGGTCGACGCCAACGACGCGCTGTGCGAGCTGCTCGGCTACGACCTCGACCAGCTGCGGGGCATCACCGCCGAGGAGATGACCCATCCCGAGGACCGCACGGCGCGGTCCCGCTCCGCGGCCTGGATCACCGAGTCGGGGGAGAAGAGCTCCAAGGTCGCGCAGCGCCTCCTGGTGCGGTCCAGCGGGGAGCCGGTGTACTGCGAGCTGCACATCGCCATCTCCGTCCAGGACGACGGGAGCCGGTTCTGGCTCGTCGTCTTCCAGGACATCACCGAACGCCGCAGGACCGCGGAGGCGCTCCGCCACCAGGCGACCCACGACGACCTGACGGGGCTGCCCAACCGGGCAGCGGTCAAGGAGTTGTTGGGGAAACTGCTGGCCACCGTCGACCCCGACCAGCTCGCCGTGCTGTTCTGCGACATCGACAACTTCAAGCGGGTCAACGACTCCCTCGGCCACGACGCGGGAGACGAGCTGCTGGTGGCCCTGGCCCGCAGGCTGGAAGGGGGACTCCCCCCGCACTGCACGGCCGCGAGGATCTCCGGTGACGAGTACGTGGTGATCTGCTCCGACGTCGCGGCCGTCGGAGGTGTCGACGCGCTCGCCACCCGGGTGGCCGGCCTGCTGCGCGCCGCGGTACCGGTCCACAACCAGCTGGTCCGCGTCTCGGCGTCCATCGGGGCGGCGGTGCCCACCGGCGCCACCTCCACGGGCGCCGACCTGCTGAGGTTCGCGGACGCGGCGATGTTCGAGGCGAAGCGGGAGGGCGCCGGGCGGGTGTCGCTGGCCAGCGCGGCCCTCATCGCCTCGGCGGACCGCCAGGTGCACCTGGAAGGCCAGCTGCGGGACGCGCTCAGCCGGGACGGGCTCACCCTGCACTTCCAGCCCGTCGTGGGTGCCGACGGTTCGGTGCAGACCGCGGAGGCCCTCGTGCGGTGGCCGCACCCGGACCGGGGTCTGCTGTCCCCGGACATCTTCCTGCCGGTCGCCGAGCAGGGCGACCTGCTCCGCGAGCTCGACCGTTGGGTGCTCAGGACCGCGTTGCGGGAGGCCGCGTCCTGGCCGGAACCCGACGGGCGGCAGGTGGGGGTGGCGGTCAACCTGGCCGGCCTCGTGCCCGGTGTTCCCGACTTCGTCGAGTCGGTGATCAACGCGGTGTCGGAGAGCGGGATCGCCTGGGACCGGGTGATCCTCGAACTCGTCGAGACGAGCCTGATGGACCTGCCCTCACGAGTGCTCAACGCGATGGGGCAGCTGGTGGACCGGGGCGTGCGGTTCGCCGTGGACGACTTCGGGACCGGCTACTCCTCCCTCGCCAGGCTCAAGGAACTCCCGGCCCAGATCGTGAAGGTGGACCGCCAGTTCGTCTCCGGAGTGGGCACCGACCCCTCCGACTTCGCGGTGGCCCGCGCGGTGGTGGACATGGCCAGGGCGATGGGGCGCAGCTGCGTCGCCGAGGGCGTCGAGACGGCGACGCAGTTCCACGTCCTCCGGGGTGTGGGCGTCGACGCCTACCAGGGCTGGTTGTTCTCCCGTCCCGTCCCGCCCAAGGAGTTCCGGGCCGTCCTGGGACTCGGCCCCCTCCACGTGCCCAGGGCGGGCTGACCGGTAACCCGAGGTCGGTGCCGGAGGAGGGAGGCCCGGGTCAGGAGGCGCGCACCGCCGCCAGCAGCTCGGCCAGCCGGTGCCGGGGGAGGTCGATGAGCCGCTCGGCGAGGTCCTCCCGGCGAGGCGCCAACCGGCGCACCAGCTCCCGCGCCTCCTTCTTGTTGAGGCTGACCCCGTCGGCCGCCCGCCGGCGGATCAGGGCCTCCCGCCATACGTTGTCGACCCGCCCGTGCGCCCTGCGCAGCAGTTGGCGGGCGCACCACTCACCCTCGGCCAACCGCGAACCGGTGCGGTCCGCCGGCCGTGCCGGGTCCTCGGCTGGACCGGCCGGGGTCGCCGCGATCACCGCCTGCCCCCGGCCGGGGACCCCTCGGTGGAAGCGGAGCTGGTACCGCCCCTCGAGCAGGCCCGCGAGCCGTCGCTGCCCTGCCTCGTCCACCACGTCGGGGTGGCCGTCCGGCACCAGCACCGCGACCCGGTCGGCCGAGGCCGCCAGCAGGATCCGGAGCGGGCCGAAGCCCTGGTCGCCGGTGGCGTCGGCGAGGAGCACGCCACCCGGGGGCCCCACCGGCTCGGACCAGTCGACACGGCGTGGCGCGCTGTCGTCGTCGGTCGCGCCCACCAGGTCCCGCAGCCGTGAGGTCCAGTCCGCCGTCCGCTCGGCCGTCCGACCAGCGGCCTCCACCGACTGCGCCCCGTGGGTGTAGATGTTGCTGGGAGCGTCCTGCGGTCGCCGACCCGCTCCGCTGACCGGTCGGCAGACGTACAGGTCGCTGCTGCTACCGATCGCCTGCGCCCCCACGTAGCGGTCGAAGTCGGGCAGGATCGCCTCGAACAGCAGACCGAGCCGCCCGAGCTGGCGCTGCACGGTCAGCCCCAGCCGAGGTGTGCGCGCGCTGTACCCGTAGGCCACGAGCAGCCGGCCGGTCCCGGCGCGGAGTGCCTCGACACCGCGAGCGGCGAACAGGCCGATGCCCTCCTCGGTGTAGGGCGGGTCGGTGAAGACGAGGTCCGCCTGCCGCACCGCGGTGGGCGGGAGCCCGAACCGCAGGTCCGCGTGCAGGCACCGGACGCGCAGGCCACGGCGGGTGGCGATGGTGTCGATGTGCTCGAGGACGCGCTCGTCGAGGTCGACGACGGTGATGGGGAGGTCGGGGCACAGCCCCCCGAGGGCGAGCGAGGTGAGGTCGTGGTCGCCGAGGAACATCACCCTGGCGTCCACGAGGTCATAGGTGTCGCGCAGCCACAGCGCCCGGTTGACCACGCTCGTGGGCGTCGCCGGCACGTGGTCGAGGTGCGGGAGCGGCGGCGGACCGGAGGCGATGTCCTCGGTGGTCGTGGCCACCAGGTCGGCGTGGTCCTCGAAGCCCGGTTGGCGGGGTTCGGAGGGAGGGCGGGACACCCGGCCGAGGAGGGGGCGGTACTGGGCGACGCGGTCCGGGCGGAGCCGGAACTCCTCCTCCTCACCCCGCCGGGAGATCCGGTCCAGGTCGGGGCCGAGCGCCGTCAACAGCTCCTCCACCGTGCGCCGGGGTACCGCCGCCAACCGGACGGCGTCGGCGAGGGAGACGGGCCCCGCCACGATCAGCGCGAGGACGGCGCGGACCCGGTCCCGGTGGATGCCGGCCTCCTGCGACAACCCGGCCACGGCGGCCAGCGCCGTGTCCGTCACGTCGTCCGGGCGTTCGGCGTCGGCGCCGTCCTGCGATGTGGCCACAGTTCTCCCACTCTACGGACGAGCCCCGGTAGGCCACGTGCCCGGTGGCACTTTTGGTCGCCGTGGTGCCCCGTTCCGTCTAGGGTCGAGCGATGACTTCGGCCGGCGAGTGGCCGTGGCGAGAGCTTGGGGGGCTCGGTTGATCGAGTTCCAGTCGGTCACCAAGGCGTTCGACGACGGGACCGTCGCCGTGAACGACCTGGACCTGACGGTGGAGGCGGGCACGATCACGGTCTTCGTCGGACCGTCCGGTTGTGGCAAGACGACGTCCCTGCG
The DNA here is from genome assembly GCF_049311605.1 of Actinoalloteichus caeruleus. Taxonomy (NCBI): domain Bacteria; kingdom Bacillati; phylum Actinomycetota; class Actinomycetes; order Pseudonocardiales; family Pseudonocardiaceae; genus Actinoalloteichus; species Actinoalloteichus caeruleus. The sequence goes on along the minus strand of NZ_CP186005.1, from coordinate 5,308,280 downwards.
CATGGTCAACCGCATGGTGGAGCCCACCTCGGGGCGAGTCCTGGTCGACGGTCGTGACGTCCGGTCGGCGGACCCGGCGTCGCTCCGCAGGGGGATCGGGTACGTCATCCAACACGCGGGACTGTTCCCGCACCGCACGGTGCTGGACAACGTCGCCACCGTGCCCCTGCTGGCCGGGTGGACCCGGAGGCGGGCACGGTCCAGGGCGGCCGAGCTGTTGGAGGTGGTCGGTCTTCCCGAGGAGGTGGGACGCCGCTACCCGGCGCAGCTCTCCGGAGGCCAGCAGCAGCGGGTGGGAGTCGCCAGGGCGTTGGCCGCGGACCCTCCAGTGCTGTTGATGGACGAGCCGTTCAGCGCGGTGGACCCCGTGGTGCGCGAAGGCCTCCAGGACGAGCTGCTGCGGTTGCAGAGCGAACTGGACAAGACCGTCCTGTTCGTCACCCACGACATCGACGAGGCCGTGCGGGTGGGTGAGCGGGTGGCGGTGTTCGCCACGGGCGGCGTGCTCGCCCAGTACTCCGAACCACCGGAGCTGTTGGCGCGGCCGGCGAACGACTTCGTCGCCGACTTCGTCGGTCGGGACCGGGGGTACCGGGGGCTGTCGTTCGTCGCGGGCGCCGCGTTGCGGCCCGACGAGGTGGAGACCGTCACGGTCGGAGCGCCGGGCGTGGTGTCCGGTGACGAGTGGCTGTTGGCCCTCGACGAGGACCGGCGTCCCCGGGGCTGGTTGCGGCCGAGGGCCACCGTGGCGGGTCCGCTCAGCGAACAGGAGCTGGAGCCGGGCGGCTCACTGCACACCCTCGGCCTGCCGCTGCGCGGTGCCCTCGACGCCGCGTTGTCCTCGCCCTCGGGGCGGGGAGTCGTCGTGGACCGCGACGGTCGAGCCGTGGGTGTGGTCACGGCGCACCAGGTGCTCGAACTGCTGTCCACCGAGCGGGCCGCCGCCGACTCCGAGCCGGAGGGCGGACGGTGACCCTGGACGAGCTGGGTCGCTACCTCGGCAGCCCGAGCAACCGCGAGCAGCTCGCCGAGCAGTTCGGCCAGCACGTCTACCTGTCGCTGGTCCCGCTGCTGCTCGGGCTGCTGGTGGCCGTTCCGCTCGGGTGGGGAGCGCAGCGGCTCCCCTCGGTCCGCGCGGTGGTCTTCGGCGGGGCGAGCGTCCTCTACACCGTGCCGTCGCTGGCCCTGTTCGTGGTGATCCCCGGCATCATCGGGACGAGGACCCTGGACAGCATCAACGTGGTGGTGGCGCTCACCCTGTACACGGCCGCCCTGCTGGTCCGGTCCGTGGTGGGAGCGCTGGACGCGGTGCCCGGCCCGGTGACCGCCGCCGCCACCGCGATGGGGTACCGCCCGTTGCGGCGGTTCCTCACCGTCGAGCTGCCCCTGGCCGTGCCCGTGCTCACGGCCGGGGTCCGGGTGGCGTCGGTCAGCAACATCAGCCTGGTCAGCGTTGGCGCGCTCATCGGAACGGGTGGCTTGGGTGTGCTGTTCACCGAGGGCTTCCGCACGCGGTACCTCGCGCCGATCCTGGTCGGGATCGTGCTGACCCTCCTCCTGGCCCTGGTGGTCGACCGGGCGCTGGTCCTGGCGCGGAACCGCCTGACCCCCTGGACGAGGTCGACCCCGGGAGGCGCCCGGTGATCCCGCAGCTCATCGAGTGGTTGACCGACCCGGCGCACTGGCGCGGCCCGGACGGCATTCCGAAACGACTCCTGGAGCACCTCTACTACTGCCTGGTCGCCGCCGGGTTCGCCACGCTCGTCGCCCTGCCCGTCGGCCTCTTCATCGGGCACACCGGGCGGGGCGGGACGCTCCTGGTCGGCGCGGGCAACGCGTTGCGCGCACTGCCGACGCTCGGCCTGGTCACCTTCCTCTACCTGGTCGTCGGGGGCACCCAGACCGCGACGCTCATCGGGCTCGTGGTGCTCGCGGTGCCGCCGATCCTCGCCGGCGCCTACTCGGGTGTGCAACAGGTGGACCGACGGGTGGTGGACGCGGCCGTCGGTGTGGGGATGACCCGCTGGCAACGGCTCTGGCAGGTGGAGGTGCCCAACGCGATGCCGCTGATCCTCGGCGGCATCCGCAACGCCGTGTTGCAGGTGGTGGCGACCGCCGCCGTCGCCGCGTACGTGGGTCTGGGCGGGCTCGGGCGGTACGTGCTCGACGGGATCCGCGCCGTGGACTACCCGAAGGTGCTCGCCGGCGCGCTGCTGGTCGCCCTGTTGGCGATCCTGCTGGACGTGGTGCTCTCCGGGGTGCAGTGGCTCGTGGTGCCAGCCGGGTTGCGAACGGCTGGTGTGGGGGATGTAGGACGACGCCGGCCGAGACGGCCGGCACGACGGGAGGTTCGTGGTGAGACGACGGACACTGGTGGTGGCCGTGTCGACGGCGGCGCTGGCCACGGCCTGCGGAAGCGGTGATCCGCTTTCGGAGGACACCGGGCCGGGCAACGATGGCGGGGGGTCGACGACCATCACGGTCGGGTCGGCGGACTTCGCCGAGAACCAGATCCTGATGGAGATCTATGCCGAGGTCCTGCGGGGAACCGGGGCGGAGGTCAACACCGAGCCCGGCGTCGGCAGCCGGGAGTTCCTGGTCGGTGGTCTGGAGGACGGCTCGTTGACGGTGGTCCCCGAGTACACGGGGAACCTGTTGTACTACGTGGACACCGATGCCGGCGAGACGACACCGGACGACGTGTACGGGGCGCTCGCCGAGCGGCTGCCCGAGGGGCTCGCGGTGCTGGACCAGGCCGAGGCCCAGAACTCGGACGTGCTCACCGTCACGGAGGGCACGGCGGGTCGGTACGGCCTGGAGACGCTGGACGACCTCGGCGAGGTCTGCGGTGAGCTGGTGCTCGGCGCGGCGGGCGAGTGGCGGGACCGCTGGGCGTCGCGCATCCAGGAGCTCTACGGGTGCGAGTTCGCCGAGATCCGCACGACCGATGCGGGCGGTCCGATCACGATCGACAACCTGGACGACGGGACGGTGGACGTCGCGAACCTGTTCACCACCATGCCCGCCATCCAGGAGCACGGTTTCGTGGAGCTGGAGGACACCCGGCAGATGTACCCGGCGCAGAACGTCGTCCCCCTGGTGCGGGACGGGGATCTCAGCGCCGAGCAGCGGGACGCGCTGAACGAGGTGAGCGCGCGCATCAGCACCGACGACCTGACCGAGTTGGCCCGTCGGGTCGAGGTGGACCGGGAGAACTACGTCGACGTGGCACGGGACTTCGTCGAGCGGGTCCTCGGCTGAGCGCCGCCAGGGTGCGGTCCCACGCCGGTGGGGCGTGACCGGGACTGGTCACGCCCCACCGGCCTCGGGAGGAGGCGGTCCCCGGTGTCCCGGGGCGGCGGATCGGCGCGGGTGATCCGCCTGGAGCACCGAGGTGACGTGGCTGTCAGGTCATCCGGTCACCGGGTGGTGCCCGGGTACCGGAGTGGGTCGGGGCGCGTGGCCGCCGCCGGGACCGGGGTCGCCCGGCTCCGCGTCGCCGGGCTGATTGTCCTTGTTTCCGGGGCCACCGGGGTCGGGGGACTCGCCGGGCCGCTCATCGGGGTCCTCCTCGCCCGGAGGGGCGGGAGCCTGGCCCCCCTCATCCGGTCCTTCCGGTCCGGTGCCGCCGTCGCCGGCGTCGCCGCAGGTGGCGGAGGCGATGTCAATGGTCTGGAGGCCGACCACCCGGATGGACAGCGCCGTGACGGTCAGGGTCCCGTCCTCGTTCTCCACCTGCTTGTTCAGCAGCACCTCCGCGATCCCGGGCACCTGGACCCCAGTGTTCGGGCCGACACCGGCCTCCAGCGCGACACCGCCCAGGGAGGCGCCGACGACGGTGGAGGTGCCCTGACCGTTCTCGCATTCGGCGGTGATGACGTCGGCGTTGAGGTCGGCGAGGCCGAGGTCGAGCAGGGACACCTCACCCAACCCCACCCTCAGGTCGGTGACGCTGGCCCTGGCGTGCCCCTCGCCGGCGGCCGCGTTCAACGCCCCGACGCGCACCAGGTCCAACGGGACGCCGACCTCGGCGACCGACCTCTCCTGGTAGCCGGCCGCGCTGTCGAGGTGGGGCAGGGGCTCCACCGTGAGCAGGCCGCGAGCGGACAGGGCGAAGGCCGAACTCGGGGCCTGGTCGGCCTGGGCGGCTGGCGTGAGGACCAGGCCGGCGCTCACCGTCGCGGCGAGGACCCCGAGGGTGGCTGTTCTGCTGGGCACGGTTGGCGTTCCTTTCTGGGGCCTCCGACGTGGCCGGAGGATGGGACGGGATCGGTGCGGGGAGTGCGGGCTCAACGGACCAGGACGACCGTGCCCAGTGGCAGGGTGATCAGCAGGTCGAGGGCGTCGTCGGGAACCCGGACGCAACCGTCGCTGGTCTCGGTTCCGAAGGGTGTCTCGTCAGGCCAGCCGTGGATGGCGACGGTGCCGGGTCCGCCCGCGTAGGTCTGGTGGGTGTCGGAGTGGGCGCCCAACGGCAGGGTGTAGGGGCTGAAGTCGGTGACGGTCTCCTGGATGGAGGCCATCACGAAGGTGCGGCCGGTCGGAGTCGGGGCTTCGGCGCTGCCGACACCGACGGTCCACCGGCCGATCTCCTCCCCTTCCCGGGTGACGGTGAGGGCGAAGTCCGCGAGGTCGACCGTGACGAGGAAGTCGTTGCCCGCCTCCTCGAGGTCGTCGTCGGCGTGGAGCCAGCCCGTGGAGCCGTTCGGCCGGGAGGGCAGCAGGACCTGGAGCCAGTCGCCGGCGCGGTCGACGACGGGCAGCCAGGTCGGCGAACCGAGCTGGCGCTCGGGGAGGCGCGCGACGGGCGCGCCACCTGGTTCCCCGTACACCGGCACCTCGGCGTGGGCTCGGACGACGGTGCCGGTGCCGGGGTCGTGCGGAGCGGGGTCGACGGGGGCGTCGGGGACGTCGCCGAAGGTGCTGGCCTCCGGCAGCCCGGCCAGTTCGGTGTCCGTCACCGCGACGGGACGCACGTCCCCCGGCGCCGGGGTGGGCTGGGCGGGCATGGATTCCGAGGCGGCGCAGCCGGCCAGCACCGCGACCAGGCAGGTGAGCAGGACGGCGAGGACGGGCCGGGGAGGACCGGGGTGCGGGACGGCCGGACCGCCGGGGGCGGGCACGAGCCGGTTGGGCACGGAAGTCCAGGGCAGCGGCATCTCGGGGTTCCTTTCCCGCTGGTGGCAGCGGTGGAGGCGGAGGGGACGGGGAACCGGTCCCACCGGTCGGAACTGGGTGTCGCACGGAGGGCCGGCGCACCGAGAGGTGCGCGGCGGTGCGCTCGGCGCGTGGGGCGGCCCGTGCGGGAGCGGCTCGTCGTGCCGGGGTGCCCGAGGTGGGCTGGGCACGCGCGGTGCGTGGTGGCTACCGGCCACCGGTCCGGTGTCCCTCCGGAGGGGCGCGGTGCCGAGGCGACCCGTCACACCGCCGCTGGATGTCGGGGGTGCCGGGGTGTTCGTGGGGGTGCGGCGTCGTCGGAGGATCGCGCGGTGTACCCGGCGGGCCCGCTGATCGGCGGGCGCCCGTCCTGGGTGTCGCGGTCCTCGGGTGAGGTGTCGCGCGGTTGTCCTCACCGACGACGTGGTGACCCCTCCGCCGCTGTCCCGAACGAGCGGGGCGTCGGCGAGGAGCATCGCGGGCGGCCGACGATCAGGCAAGACCGGAGGCCCGGCGCCACCGGGTTCCCCACCAGGGCATACCGCGCGTTCCCGCTGGTAGATCGACCGCCAGCTTTTCACTCGATGGGGTGAGGTTCTGGGTGCTGTGTCGCCTCGGAGGGATGGTGTGGCGCAGCGTTCCCGGACGCGACGTGTCCGATTGTCGAACTCCTGCTCGAAAGCGTGGGTTACCGACCAACCTGTTCGAGTGGGAGCCGTCACCGTCCGCTCGCGGGTACCCGTCCGGGGAGCCGGTCATGATGGTCCGCTGGACACCTCGGCGGGCCAGGGGCGGAGGACGCCCCTCCCGCGCAAGCGCGAGCACGCGACCGGCGCGGTTCCTCGTCAGTGGGACCCGTCCTCACCGGGTACGAGTCCGACCCCGCCCGGGACCGCCGATCCGCGCGGTCAGCTCCCCGGCGGTGCGGGTCACCGGTTCCGCGAGGTCCGGCCACTCCCGGCCACACTCCTCGACCCCCTCGCACACGTGCCGGAACGTCAGGCTCACCGCCGCCACCGCCCGGCCGGCGTGGTCGAGCACCGGGGCCCCGACCGACGCCCAGGACTCCGTGACGCAGCCGTCCTCCACCGCCCACCCCCGGCGGACCTGCCGGGCCAGCAGAGCGCGGAGCTCGGGCAGGGTTCGCGGCCCCCTCCCGGTACGGCGCACGAAGCTGGCGGCCCGGGGGAACAGGGCCCGGACCTGAGCCGAGGGCAGCCCACCCAGGATCGCCCGGCCGGACGCCGGCAACGTGGCCGGCAACCGCACCTCCTCCCGCGTCACCAGGGTCTGCGGTGTCGGCGGCTGGGCCTTCACCAGGTAGACGACCTCCGCGCCGTGCGGGACGACGAGCTGCGCCGGATGCCCGGTGGCCGCCGCCAACCCGGTCAACAACGGACGGCCGAGCCGTTCCAGGCTGCGCGACGCGGAGTGCGCCGACCCCAGATCGGCCGCCGCCCACCCGAGCCCGTACCGGTGCTCCTCCGGGTAGTGCACCACGAACCCGGCGGCGACGAGCTCGCCCAACAGGTGGTAGGTCGACGAGCGGGGCAGGCCGACCTCCCTGGCGAGGTGAGCGGCCGAAACCGGCGAGGGCCGGCTCCCCAGGGCCCGCAGCAGGGCGAGGCCCCGCCGCAGGGCCGGAACATCGCTGCTGTCCCCCACCCGAGCCTCCCGTCCAGCTCCGCCACCCGGCGGGACCGCCCCGCCCACCACCACCGCACCACCCGGCTCGGACAGCCGGCCCCGGGACCGGTGCGGGCCCGCCCCCTCAGACACCACCTGGTGCGAGTCTGGGATACCAGACGCCTCCCGGCTGGTGTCCGCTTGGCGCCCCGCCCTCATCGCGCTGTGATGGAGGCATGTCAGCCCACGCGATCGCGGTCGGCCCCGGGCCCCTCACCGCCGCCGAGGTACTCGCCGTGGCCCGCGCCGGCGCCCCCGTGCGCCTCACCCCCGAAGCGAGGGACCTCGTCGTCGAGTCCAGGGAACGAGTCCGAGGGCTCGCAGCCGAACCCCGCGCCGTCTACGGCGTGTCCACCGGCTTCGGGGCACTCGCGACCCGCCACATCCCGGCGGACCGACGCGCCGACCTGCAGCGGTCGCTGGTCCGATCCCACGCCGCCGGCACCGGCCCCGTCGTGGAGACCGAGGTGGTCCGCGCCATGATGGCGCTGCGCCTCCGGACGCTGGCGGCCGGCAGGAGCGGGGTGCGACCGGCGACCGTCGACGCGTTGGTCGGAATGCTCAACGCGGGCCTCACCCCCGTCGTGCACGAGTACGGGTCGCTGGGGTGCTCCGGAGATCTCGCCCCGCTCGCCGCCGTCGCGCTGGCGTTGATGGGGGAAGGGGAGATCACCGACACGGAAGGGCGCCGACGCCCCGCCGCCGAAGCCCTCCCCGCCGCGGGGCTCCGGCCCGTCGAACTCGCGGAGAAGGAAGGGCTCGCCCTGACCAACGGCACCGACGGCATGCTGGGCATGCTGGTGCTCGCCGTCGCGGACCTGCGTCGACTGCTCGACATCGCGGACGTGACCGCCGCCATGACCGTCGAAGCCCTCCTGGGCACCGACCGCGTGTTCGCCGACGACCTCCAGCGGCTCCGCCCCCACCCCGGGCAGGCGGTGGCCGCGGCCAGGATGACCGCGCTGCTCGCCGGGTCCGAGATCATGGCCAGCCACCGGGGGCCCGAGTGCCCGGTGGTGCAGGACGCCTACTCGCTCCGCTGCGCGCCACAGGTCCACGGCGCCGCGAGGGACACGCTCGACCACGCCGCTTCCGTCGCCGAACGGGAACTCGCCAGCGTGATCGACAACCCCGTCGTCCTGCCAGGCGGGCGGGTCGAGTCCAACGGCAACTTCCACGGCGCGCCCCTCGCCTACGTGCTGGACTTCCTGGCCATCCCGCTCGCCGACGTCGCCAGCATGGCCGAACGGCGCACGGACCGGATGCTCGACGTGCACCGCTCCCACGGACTACCACCGTTCCTCGCCGTCGACGCCGGCGTGGACTCCGGCCACATGATCGCCCAGTACACCCAGGCCGCCGTCGTCTCCGAGCTGAAACGACTGGCCAGCCCCGCCTCGGTCGACTCCATCCCCAGCTCCGCGATGCAGGAGGACCACGTCTCCCTCGGCTGGTCGGCGGCGCGCAAGCTCCGACGAGCCGTCGACGGACTGACCTCGGTGCTCGCCGTGGAGCTGGTCACCGCCGCGCGGGCCCTCGACCTCCGGGCCCCGCTCCGGCCGGCGGCGGCCACGGGAGCCGTCCGCGACCTGCTCCGCGTGACCGTCCCCCCGCCAGGACCCGACCGGCACCTCGCACCGGAGATCCACGCCGCCGAGGACCTGGTTCGCGGCGGGCAGGTGCTCGACGCCGTCGCCGAACATCTCCCGGACGGACTGGCCACCCACCACGACCACCCCCCGGCGGTGGAGCCCCGACCCCGCTGACCGGCGACCAACCGGGACGAGGACGAGCCAGGCCCCGGCCCCACCAGTCCCAGCACCTCGGAGGCACGAACGCCTCGCGCCTCGCGCCCCCGCCGGACCCGACAGCGCACGACCGCCCACCCTCGCCACCCCGACAACGTGGAGGTCACCGTGAACCCAGGACCACGAGCGGTGCGCGCCGCCCGAGGCACCAACCTGACCGCCAGGAGCTGGAGCACCGAGGCCCCGCTGCGCATGCTGCACAACAACCTCGACCCCGAGGTCGCCGAACGCCCCGAGGACCTCGTCGTCTACGGCGGGACCGGCAGGGCCGCGCGGGACTGGGCCAGCTTCGACGCGATCACCCGCGAACTGACGCGGCTCGACCAGGACGAGACGCTGCTCGTCCAGTCCGGGAAACCCGTCGGCGTCCTCCGCACCCACGAATGGGCTCCGCGGGTGTTGATCGCCAACTCCAACCTCGTCGGGGACTGGGCGACCTGGCCCGAGTTCCGCCGCCTGGAACACCTCGGCCTGACGATGTACGGGCAGATGACCGCCGGGTCCTGGATCTACATCGGCACCCAGGGCATCCTTCAGGGCACCTACGAGACCTTCGCCGCCGTCGCCGCCAAACGCTTCGGCGGCAGCCTCGCCGGGACCCTGACCCTCACCGCGGGGCTGGGTGGCATGGGCGGAGCCCAGCCACTGGCGGTCACGATGAACGGCGGCGTCGCCCTCGTCGTGGAAGTCGACCCGGCCCGGGCCCGCCGCCGGGTCGACACCCGGTACCTCGACGAGGTCGCCGACGACCTCGACGACGCCGTCCACCGGGTGCTCGCGGCGCGCCGGGAACGCCGCCCGCTCTCGGTCGGCCTGGTCGGCAACGCCGCCGAAGTGCTGCCCGAACTGCTGCGCCGCGGCGTGGACGTCGACATCGTCACCGACCAGACCTCCGCCCACGATCCGCTCTCCTACCTGCCCGCCGGCGTCGCCCTGGAGGAATGGACCGACTACGCCAGGGCCAAGCCCGACGAGTTCACCGATCGGGCCAGGGCGTCCATGGCTGAGCACGTGGCGGCCATGGTCGGCTTCCTCGACGCGGGGGCGGAGGTCTTCGACTACGGCAACTCGCTGCGGGGGGAGGCGCGGCTCGGAGGGTACGAACGAGCCTTCGACTTCCCGGGATTCGTCCCCGCCTACATCCGCCCCCTCTTCTGCGAGGGCCGAGGGCCGTTCCGCTGGGCCGCCCTCTCCGGGGACCCCGCCGACATCGCCCGCACCGACCGGGCCGTCCTGGACCTGTTCCCCGACAACGAGCCCCTGGCCCGCTGGCTCCGGCTCGCCGGCGAACGCGTCGCCTTCCAGGGGCTCCCGGCCAGGATCTGCTGGCTGGGACAGGGGGAACGCGCCGAGGCCGGCGCCCTGTTCAACGACCTCGTCGCCACCGGGGAGGTCAGCGCGCCCCTCGTCCTCGGCCGCGACCACCTCGACACCGGCTCGGTGGCCTCCCCCTACCGGGAGACCGAGGGAATGCTCGACGGCTCCGACGCCATCGCGGACTGGCCCCTGCTCAACGCCCTGGTCAACACCGCCTCGGGCGCGACCTGGGTCTCCCTCCACCACGGAGGCGGGGTGGGCATGGGGCGGTCCCTGCACGCGGGCCAGGTCACCGTCGCCGACGGCACGGAACTCGCCGGCCGCAAGCTGGAACGCGTGCTGACCAACGACCCCGCCACCGGTGTGCTCCGCCACGCCGACGCCGGCTACGCCAGGGCCGTCGAGGTGGCCGACCAGGCGTCGCTGCGCGTCCCCGTCCCGCGAGACTGACGGCCCGGCCGACCGCCGGGCGCACCAACTGGTGGACACGGAGGACGGACGGGAACGACGGCTGGATCTTGCCCGTCGGCGACCGTACCGTTCGAGAGGACGGCATGGGAGGGAGCGAGCCATGGCGGAAGGTGCTACCGGCCTGCTGGCCGGGATCGAACGAGTGGGAATGGACCGCAGGCGGGGTGGTTTCTCCCGCCACGGCTTCGACTACGCGGAGATGGAACTGCGCGAGTGGTTCAGTGAACAGGCCGACCGCCGAGGCCTGGATGTCCGCCCCGACCGCAACGGCAACCTGTGGGCCTGGTGGGGACCACCAGGGCCCAACGCCATCGTCACCGGGAGCCACCTCGACTCCGTTCCCGGTGGCGGCGCGTTCGACGGTCCGCTCGGCGTGGCCTCGGCACTGGCGGCGGTGGACCTGCTGCGCGCCCGCGACCACGTACCCCGCCGCCCACTGGCGGTCGTCGTGTTCGCCGAGGAGGAAGGCGGCCGGTTCGGGGTGCCCTGCCTCGGTTCCCGACTGCTCACCGGGGGCATCGTCCCCAAGGACGCCGCCCGGCTGATGGACGGCAACGGCATGACCCTCGCCGAGGCGATGAGCGGTGCGGGCCTCGACCCGCAACGCATCGGTCGCGACGGCGAGGCACTGCGCCACATCGGCTGCTTCGTCGAACTCCACGTCGAACAGGGCCGAGGGCTCGTCGAACTCGACGCCCCGGTCGGACTGGCCACCTCGATCCTGGCCCACGGCCGGTGGCGGCTCACCTTCTTCGGCGAGGGCAACCACGCGGGCGCGACCCCGATGTCCGACCGCCGCGACCCGCTGGTCCCCGCAGCCCGGACCGTGCTGGCCGCGCGCCGCATCGGCGAATCCGTACCCGGCGCCCGCGCCACCGTCGGAAGGCTCAGCCCGAACCCCGGCGGGACCAACGTCATCTCCTCCAGCGCCGACCTCTGGTTGGACGCCAGAGCCGCCGACGACGCCGCCACCCGCGCTGTCGTCGAACAGGTCACCGCCGCCGCCAAGGACGCCGCCGCCGACGAGGGCTGCGAGCTGCTGGTCGTCGAGGAGTCCTACGGCGGCCCCGTCACCTTCGACGAGGGACTCCGCCGAACCCTGTCCGCGACCCTCGGGGACGTTCCCGCGTTGCCGACCGGGGCCGGCCACGACGCCGGGATCCTCGCCGCCGAGGTGCCCACCGCCATGTTGTTCGTCCGCAACCCCACCGGGGTCAGCCACGCACCGGCGGAGCACGCCGAACCCGCCGACTGCGAAGCGGGCGCCAGGGCGCTGGCCACCGTCCTCGGCCACCTGACGAGCACCACCGGGAGAACCCCGTGGTGAGGCGTTGGTGGGCGCCCTACGCGCTCGTCGGCAGCGAACTGCCCAGAGTGGAGTGGGGCGTCCTGTTCGAGGAGGACGACGGCCGCCTCACCAGGGTCGTCCCCGGCGTCGCCGCCCCTCCTGACGCCACCCGACTGACCGGGCTTGCCGTGCCGGGACTGGCCAACGCCCACTCGCACGCCTTCCACCGCGCCCTCCGGGGCCGCACCCACTTCCAGGGCGGGACGTTCTGGACCTGGCGACGCCAGATGTACTCGCTGGCGGAGCGGTTGGACCCCGACAGCTACCGCCGCCTCGCCCGCCTCGTCTACGCCGAGATGGCCCTCGCGGGGATCACCTCGGTCGGCGAGTTCCACTACCTGCACCACGACATCGGCGGCATCCGGTACGACGACCAGAACGCCATGGGGCTCGCCCTGGTCGACGCCGCCCGGGAGGCGGGCCCGCGGATCACCCTCCTCGACACCTGCTACCTCACCGGCGGCATCGACAAACCGTTGGAAGGGGTGCAGCTGCGGTTCGGCGACAACGACGCCCACGGGTGGGCCGTGCGGGCCGCCGACCTGGCCGGTCGACCCGAGACCGCCGCACCCGGAGTCCGGATCGGAGCCGCGATCCACTCCGTCCGCGCCGTCCCGGCCTCCGGCCTCCGCGTGGTCGCCGACTGGGCGACCAGCCACGGGGCCCCGCTGCACGCCCACCTGTCCGAGCAGCGCGCCGAGAACGACATGTGCCGGGCCGCCCACGGCTGCACACCGACGGAGCTGCTGAGCCGGCACGGAGCCCTCGGCCCCGACACCACCCTGGTGCACGCCACCCACCTCAGCGTGCCCGACATCACCGAACTCGGCGCCTCCGGCGCGTCGGTCTGCCTGTGCCCCACCACCGAACAGGACCTGGCGGACGGCATCGGTCCGGGCAGGGCACTCGCCGACGCCTGCGGCACCCCCGCCCTCGGCAGCGACGGGCACTCCGTGATCGACGTCTTTGCCGAGGCCAGGGCCGTGGAACTCCACGAACGTCTGCGAACGGAGACCCGCGGCCACTTCACACCGCAGGAACTGTGGAGCGCCGCGACATCCGCCGGGCACACGGCCCTGGGCTGGCCCGACGCGGGCTGGCTCGACACCGGGGCCCGCGCCGACATCGTCACCCTGGACCTCGACAGCGTGCGGCTGGCCGGCGTCGACCCCTCGGCGGCCATCCACGCCGCCACGGCCTCCGACGTCGTCGACGTCGTCATCGACGGCGAGCAGGTGGTCTCCGCCGGAATCCACCTGCGCGTACCCGACGTCAGCGCCGAGATGAGGGAGGTGATCGGTCAGCTGTGGGGGTGAGCCTGGCCGCGCCCGGACCCGTGCCGGACATGGCGCTCGGGGGCGCGCGAGCAGCAGCGACCCCGTGGCTGGCTGGCCAGGGCGGAACGGGTGACCGTGCGGAAGGGACGGAGCCGCCATGAGCGCGACGCTGATCACCGGGATCGGCGAACTGACCACCAACGACCCGGACCTGGGCCGCCCCTCGTCGTCGGCGGTCGTACTCGACGCGGACCGCGTCGCCTGGGTCGGGCCCGAGGACACCGCACCCGCGGCCGACCTCCGCGTGGACGTGGAAGGCCGCGCCGTCCTCCCCGGCTGGGTGGACAGCCACACCCACCTCGTCTTCGCCGGGGACCGGACCGCGGAGTTCGAGGCCCGGATGGCCGGGGAGCCCTACCGGGCGGGGGGAATCGCGACCACCGTCGCCGCCACCCGGTCAGCCACCGACGACAGCCTGCGGGACACGCTGCGCCGCCACCTCGCCGAAGCCGCCAGCCAGGGCACCACCTGCGTGGAGACCAAGACCGGCTACGGGCTGACCGTGGCCGACGAGGAACGGGCCGCGCGGATCGCCGCCGAACAGGCCGACGACGTCACCTTCCTCGGCGCGCACCTCGTCCCACCCGGCACCGGGGCGGCGGCCTACCTCGACCTCGTCACCGGACCGATGCTCGAGGCCGTCGCCCCGCACGTCCGCTGGGCCGACGTCTTCTGCGAGACCGGCGCCTTCGACCTCGACCAGTCACGCCGGGTGCTCGCCGCCGCCTCGGCACGCGGCCTCGGCCTGCGGGTCCACGGCAACCAACTGGGCCCCGGGCCAGGAGTGGAGCTCGCCGTCGAGGTGGGAGCGGCCAGCGTCGACCACTGCACCCACCTCAGCGGTGCCGACATCGACGCCCTCGCCGGCTCCGACACCGTCGCCACCCTGCTGCCCGCCTGCGACCTCTCCACCCGGCAACCACCCGCTCCCGCCAGGGAGCTCCTGGACGCCGGGGCGACCGTTGCCTTGGCCTCCAACTGCAACCCGGGGTCGTCCTACACGTCCTCCATGGCGTTCTGCGTGGCCACCGCCGTGCTGCAACTCGGCATGTCGGTCAGCGAGGCAGTGCGAGCGGCCACCTGGGGCGGTGCCAGGGCACTGCGCAGGGAGGCCGGGCCAGGGGCGGTGGGCGTCCTGCGGCCAGGGGCCAGGGCCGACGTGCACGTCCTGGACGCGCCCTCGGCCACCCACCTGGCCTACCGGCCAGGTGTTCCCCTCACCTGGGCCGTGTGGCGGAAGGGGCACCGCATCCGCTGAACGCGGGGGAGCGGCCGCGTGTGCTCCCGAGATCCCGCCGGGTACCAGGTCGCTCAGTCCGCGTCCTCGTCGCCGTCGTCCCGCGCGAGGTAGGTCGCCAGTCGCTCCACGGCATCCTCGAACCGCGGGTTCTCGTCGACGAAGGCACGCAGCCTGTCGGCGAGGTAGCCGAAGGACACCTCCTCGTCGCCCCGGCGGTCCTCGAGTTCCTCGATCCCACGGTCGGTGAAGTACATCGCTGCCTCCTGGACAGCCCGCGAAGCGCATCTTCGAGTACGGGTGAACGCACCGGCCTCCAGGGCCGGTCACGTCGGCCACCGGCACGGCTCGCGGCACACGGGGTGCGGGTGCGCCCTCGCAAGATACAGCTCCGACCCGGGGGACCGCGGGAAGACCGCCGAAGGGCGCACCGCTGCTCCTGACCCGAGGGAGGAACGCCACCGTTCCCCCAGTCCTCGCGGTTCCCGCGCCGGGGAGAAACGAAGGGGGCGGGCGTCCACGCTGGACACCCGCCCCCCCCGTTCCGCCGGTTCCCTCAGGTGGTCACCGAGGTGATCAGTTCCTGGATCCGCCCGGCCATCCGAGTCCGGTCGGTGGGGGCCATGGCGAACCAGGGCCTTCCCTGACCGTCGGGCTTGTGCTGCAACAGGTACCGGCCGATGGAGGTGTCCAACACGTCGACCCGGTAGGCCGACCGGGTGGTCTTGCCCGCCAGCCGGTTGAAGGAGCGCGTGCTGAACTCCCCGTACCGGAGGCGTTCGCTGGTCAGGACCTCGGCGATGAACTCCGCCTCCCCGGGACGCATCCCATGGGAGGTCAGGGAGGCGCGAAGCCCGCCAGGCCCGGGGGACGCGTTCGCCGTCGCCTTCTCGATCAGATCCGAGGGGCAGCTCACCGACTGCCCCTTGCCCGGGCGGTGCTCGGGAAGGAGGCTCGCCGCCACGTGCGCCAGACCGGTGGGGCGTACCGCCTCCAGCACCAGCTCCTTCTCCTCGCGGGGAGCGTTTTCGGGGCCGGACTGCATGGCCAGCACCGCGAAATCACCGCTCGCCGCGATCACCGCGTCGATGCCGTTCTCCCGGTCGGTTTGGAGCAGTGCCCAGACCGCGAGTGGTGGCCGGGCGAGGATCTGGAACGCGTCCTCCAGGAACGGGTCGAGGTCACCGTGCCGGACCAGGCCCCGGGCCTCCAACTCCTGCCACGCTCGGTGGTGCAGCATCCTGCGTTCGTCCTCGGTGGACCCGAAGCCGACCGTTTTCAATGCCGCGGGGAGCGTGGCCCGGAGCCTGGTCTGGATCACGTCGACGGCGATCGCCGGTAGCGTGATGCGCCCTCGTGGTGACACGGTCACCGTCCGGTCGGAGGTTGGTCGCCGAGCACGGAGGGCGCGACCAGGCGGCCGTCACCGAAGACGTCGTCGGTCTCGAGCAGGTAGTCGGCGCGCTTGTGCTCGCCGTCGTCCTCGCCCTGTCCGCCGCGGCCTCGGGCACCGCCGCCGGCCATGCCGCCTCCGCCGCCGGCCGCGCCACCGCCCATGCCAGCGCCACCGCCCATGCCGCCGCCGGCGCCGCCCATACCGCCACCGGCCATACCGCCGGGGCCACCGGGTGTGGAGCCGGGGCCGAAGCCGCCACCGCCGGGGCCGAAGCCACCGGCACCGGGGCCGAACCCACCGCCGGGGCCGAAGCCGCCGCCGGGGAGCCGGCCGCCGAACCCGCCGCCGGGGCCGAAGCCGCCGCCGGGGAGCCGGCCGCCGAACCCGCCGCCGGGCCCGCCCGGGAGGCGCCCGCTGCCGGGCCCGCCGGGGCCGCCGCCCCCTGGCGGCATCCCGCCGGGCGGCATGCCTCCGGGGGGCATCCCGCCGGGGGGCATACCGCCCCACCCGCCGCCGGGGCCGCCACCGGGGAGGGGGCCGGCGCCGGGGGGCAGGTTGCCGCCGGGGAACTGCCCGCCGGGGCTGGGGGCGACGAGGTCGGGGCGGACCGCGCCGGGTCCGTCTCCGATGGGGGTGACGGGTGCTCCGGGGTTGGGCGCGGACGGGCTGGGGGGCGTGTAACCGCCGCCACCGCCGCCACCGCCCCCTCCGCCGGTGCCGTTCCAGTTCATCCCGCCACCGGGAGTGCCGCCACCGTAGCCGCCGCCCCCTCCGCCGCCGCTACCGCCGACACTGGGCACCGATGGCGCGCCACCGGGGATCCCGTTCCCGATGGAATCGGGGTTGGTGGTGCCCTTGGCGGAGTAGGTGGTGCTGGGGACCTCCTCGAAGGAGGGGACGGACATCAGAACGTTGTTGGTCTCGTTCTGGTAGGTCTGCATGATCTCGCGGGCGGCCTCGTTCTCCGCTTCGTAGGCCTCCATGCGGTCACCGTGCCCGGTCCAGCTGGAGGGGAGGATGACCTCGAACCCCTCCTTCTTGGGCTCATCCTGTCCCTCGGGGATGCTGTGGACCGCGTTCGTGCGGCTCAAGCCTTGACTGGAAATGCTGTCGCGGATGGCGTGCGACTGCTCACGAGCCTGGTCGGCGTAGGTGACCAAAGGTAGTGTCGCTGCTCTGGAGGTGTCCGCTGCCTCGCCCTGGTGAGCGTCAGCGGCACGGGCCAGAGCGCCCTTGATGTACTCGGCGAGGTCGCCGAAACTCGTCCCGACGTTGCTCCAGGACGCATAGGCTTCGGAGGAGCTTCCGCCGTGTCCCGGCCCGTTGAGCTCGGTGTTCAGCTGTTTGGCGTTCTTGCCGCCAAAATATGCGCAGGTGGTTTCGAGTTGCATGCTCGTTACTCCTGGGATGCGGAGGGAAGCTCGGCGACGGCTGCTTCGACGACCCGCACTGCCATCTCACACGCGTCCTCAGTCGCGCTCGCACTCAGCTGGGTATCGTAGAGAATGGTCTGATCGTCGGAGACACCAAGGAACAAGGGGCATCGGGCGGAGTTAGACGAGTCGTTCACGTGTACTGCGGGGTAACCCGCGATGCTCATAGGCTCGAACACCGTCCTGCCCGAGGAGGTGGCATATACCGAGGACAGGCCCCCTTGGTCGATATTGGCTATAGCCGAGATCGAGCTGTATTCCATGTTGTTGAAATCCCAACGGCACATCTCCTCAGGGGCGTTGGGATCGCGGTGGTTAGGGCGTAGCCGTTTGCTCGCGGAGTCGAGTCCGGCTTGCTCGGCAGCAGAGTCCGGAATCAGGTCGCAGGGAGCCACAGCCGACACGTCTAGAGGATCGGCCACAGTCGGGGCGCCAGAGCCCGGCTCATCCTCGGTCTCGGAAGTGTTCACCGTCGACGAGCTCTGTGTGTCAATCGATTGACTTGTCGTACCTGGAGTCCCTGATCCTTCACTGGAACAAGAAGCCGACACCAGCATTGCGGGAACAAGTAGGGCTGCGCTGATCTTTCGGTTCGAAATCACGATCAGATCCTTAAATGGCCTGGTAGCCGTCAGCTGAGCGGCGACTGTTCGCCGCTGCCAACCGCTCCTGATAGGTGGGAGAGCTCTCGAACCGAGTCACGTCGCCGTCATACTCTGGCAGAGTCGCGGCCGCATCAAGTTCGAGATACTCGCGCAGCATCTCCTTGAAGGCCTCGATCGTCTCCTCCAACCGGGTCACGAGTTCCTGTGCGGTGAGCCCGAGCGAGCCAGACTGCGGCGACTCGGCAAGCAGCGCGAACTGCTCGCCAGCGTTCAAGCTGATCTGATCATCGCCCCGTGTCGGCGGTTGGCTCCCGATGTTGGTAGCGACGGCCTGAAGGTCGAGCACGGATTCTCGTGCTTCCTCAAGTTCCGCGATGGCCCGAGGCAGGGCCTCCGGGTCCACTTCGTAGCTGCCGCTCACGGCGGTTCCTCCCCAGGAGATCTTCAACCAACAGCACACTGTGCGGGCGCCCGAGGCTGCTCGGGCCTCGCTGGCCCGCACGCCCCCTCGCGTCAGACCCTCGGCGACACCGCCGGGTCAAACAGCACCGTAGCAGCGTCACCGGTCCCGACAGGGGGAAACCGACCAAGCTGCCGCAGTCCTGCGGGAGGACCCGGGCGGAGCCTCCGCAGGATGTATGACGCCCGTGGAGGCCCTTGGGTTCCCGTGTGCGAAGGACACGATCAGGTAACGGGCCTTCGGGGTGGAGCGGGGTCTGTTATCGCGGGTGGGGCCACGCCGAGGAGCCACTGATGGGGACGGGCTGTCGGATTGTGTGATCCGACCGCCCGTCCCGGTCACTCAGCAGTGCCCGTCAGCGAGTCAGTCGCCGAAGGCCGAGGCCATGATCTCGGCCTGCTCGACCTCGTGCACCTTCGGCGACCCCGAGGACGGGGCGGCCATGGCCCGCCGCGACACGCGCCGCAGGCCTCGGAGGCGCTCGGGCAACAGGTCCGGGAGGTGCAGGCCCAGGAACGGCCACGCGCCCTGGCTCGCCGGTTCCTCCTGCACCCGGTCAGTTGAAGCAGTGCCCAGACCTCGATGGAGGGGGCGAACGCCTGTCCTGAATCCGACCGGGGTGGCCCGCAACAGGGAACGGGCGTGTCGGATGGTGTGATCCGACCGCCCAGTGAGGCAGTCATGCCGGTGGCATTGTTCCCGTCGATGCCGTTCTCCCGATCGGTTTGGAGCAGTGCCCAGACCGCGAGTGGTGGCCGGGCGAGGATCTGGAACGCGTCCTCCAGGAACGGGTCGAGGTCACCGTGCCGGACCAGGCCCCGGGCCTCCAACTCCTGCCACGCTCGGTGGTGCAGCATCCTGCGTTCGTCCTCGGTGGACCCGAAGCCGACCGTTTTCAATGCCGCGGGGAGCGTGGCCCGGAGCCTGGTCTGGATCACGTCGACGGCGATCGCCGGTAGCGTGATGCGCCCTCGTGGTGACACGGTCACCGTCCGGTCGGAGGTTGGTCGCCGAGCACGGAGGGCGCGACCAGGCGGCCGTCACCGAAGACGTCGTCGGTCTCGAGCAGGTAGTCGGCGCGCTTGTGCTCGCCGTCGTCCTCGCCCTGTCCGCCGCGGCCTCGGGCACCGCCGCCGGCCATGCCGCCTCCGCCGCCGGCCGCGCCACCGCCCATGCCAGCGCCACCGCCCATGCCGCCGCCGGCGCCGCCCATACCGCCACCGGCCATACCGCCGGGGCCACCGGGTGTGGAGCCGGGGCCGAAGCCGCCACCGCCGGGGCCGAAGCCACCGGCACCGGGGCCGAACCCACCGCCGGGGCCGAAGCCGCCGCCGGGGAGCCGGCCGCCGAACCCGCCGCCGGGGCCGAAGCCGCCGCCGGGGAGCCGGCCGCCGAACCCGCCGCCGGGCCCGCCCGGGAGGCGCCCGCTGCCGGGCCCGCCGGGGCCGCCGCCCCCTGGCGGCATCCCGCCGGGCGGCATGCCTCCGGGGGGCATCCCGCCGGGGGGCATACCGCCCCACCCGCCGCCGGGGCCGCCACCGGGGAGGGGGCCGGCGCCGGGGGGCAGGTTGCCGCCGGGGAACTGCCCGCCGGGGCTGGGGGCGACGAGGTCGGGGCGGACCGCGCCGGGTCCGTCTCCGATGGGGGTGACGGGTGCTCCGGGGTTGGGCGCGGACGGGCTGGGGGGCGTGTAACCGCCGCCACCGCCGCCACCGCCCCCTCCGCCGGTGCCGTTCCAGTTCATCCCGCCACCGGGAGTGCCGCCACCGTAGCCGCCGCCCCCTCCGCCGCCGCTACCGCCGACACTGGGCACCGACGGCGCGCCACCGGGGATCCCGTTCCCGATGGACTCGGGGTTGGTGGTGCCCTTGGCGGAGTAGGTGGTGCTGGGGACCTCCTCGAAGGAGGGGACGGACATCAGAACGTTGTTGGTCTCGTTCTGGTAGGTCTGCATGACCTCGCGGGCGGCCTCGTTCTCCGCTTCGTAGGCCTCCATGCGGTCACCGTGCCCGGTCCAGCTGGAGGGGAGGATGACCTCGAACCCCTCCTTCTTGGGCTCGTCCTGTCCCTCGGGGATGTTCAGGACGGCGACATTGCGGCTGGTGCTTTGGGAGGAGACGCCGGAGCCGATCGCCTGTGCTTGGTCCTTGGCCTGTTCCGCGTAGGTGACCAGGGGGAGGGTGGCGGCTCGTGAGGTGTCGGCCGCTTCTCCCTGGTGGGCGTCGGCTGCTCGGGCGAGGGAGGTTTTGATGTGGTCGGCGAGTTCTGCGAAGCGGATGGAGACGTCGCTCCACTCGCCGTAGACGTCGCTGGCGTTTCCGCCGTGGCCTTCCCCGGTGATGTCCTGCCGGAGTTGTTTCGCGTTCTTGCCAGCGAAGGTTTCACACGTCGTCTCGAGGTGCATGATGTCCCCTTAGGAAGCCGCTGGCAGTTCGGCGATCACTGCTTCGGTGAATTCGATCGCGGCCTGGCATGAGTCGAAACTGTCGAGCGTGTTTCGGATGAAGTCGGTGGCCAAGTACTGGTCGTCGGCGATGCCCGTGTACAGCACACATCGCGATTCATCTTCGATGGTGTGGGCGTGTACCGCAGGATAGTTCCCGACAGTCATTTCGTCGAAGACCGCGTAAGTGTCGCGGATCTGGTAGATCCATGACAGTCCGCCATCCTCGGTGTTCGCGCGTAGGGATGCCCTGGCGCCATCGTGTTCAGTGGAGTCCCAGTTGCAAGCCTCGTCAGTGGCCATCCGGGCTGAGCCAGCGTCGTACCTGAGAGCACTGACTGCCTGGTCAGAGATCAGATCGCACGGCTCGATATCGGTCGCGTCGAGTGGGGTCGAGACGGGTGGCGCGAGTAGCTCCGTCTCATGTGGAAACTCCTCGGTCAGGCTCGGGGCCGCAGTGCTCTCGGTGGTAGCGTCAGTGGTGTCTGGCTCCGAGGCGTCCTCGGTCGAGCAGGAGGCGAGAACCAAGGCGGTCGCCAGGAGCAGTGCGCCCATGACACTACTGCTGTGTTTCTGCACGAAAGTTCTCCTTGCCTCAGATGGCGACGTAGTCGCCGCCGGATCGACGACCGTTGTTCAGGGCCTGTCGTTCCCAGTAATCGGGAGGAAGGCTGATCTGGCTGACCTCGCCGTCGTATTCAGGTAGGGTAGCGGACTGCTCAAGCTCCAGGTACTCCCGAAGCATGTGCTCGAAAGCAAAGATGGTGTTGTCAAGCTCATCACGGAGCTTGGCTGCGGTCGTGGCGAGTGATCCTTCGCCTGGATCGTCGCCCACTCGAGCGAGCTGCTCTCCTGCGTTCATGCTCACGCCGTCGTCGCCACGCGTTGAACGCTTCGCTGCGATGGAGGCTCCCTTAACTTCCAAGTCCGCGACTACGTCCCGTGCGACCTTGAGTTCCGCGATGGCCCGAGGCAGGGCCTCCAGGTCCACTGCGTAGCTGCCGCTCACGGCGGTTCCTCCCCAGGAGACCTTCAACCAACAGCACACTGTGCGGGCGCCCGAGGCTGCTCGGGCCTCGCTGGCCCGCACGCCCCCTCGCGTCAGACCCTCGGCGACACCGCCGGGTCAAACAGCACCGTAGCAGCGTCGCCGGTCCCGACAGGGGGAAACCGACCAAGCTGCCGCAGTCCTGTGGGAGGACCCGGGCGGAGCCTCCGCAGGATGTATGACGCGAGTGGAGGTCCCTGGGTTCCCGTGTGCGAAGGACACGATCAGGTAACGAGCCTTCGGGGTGGAGCGGGGTCTGTTAGCGCGGTTGGGGCCACGCCGACAGGCGCCGGACCCAGGTGCGCCGGTGGCGGTGTCCACATCCTGCCGGCTCCCGCATCAGGTGGTGATGAGGTGGAGGCTCGAGTCACGAATGGACCGTCGGAGTGGTGGGCGAAGGCCACGGCCGGGCGGTCAGTCCGAACACGGACCTCGTCAGAGCACTGACGGGGACGGGCGGTCGGATCGTGTGATCCGACCGCCCGTCCCGGTCACTCAGCAGTGCCCGTCAGCGAGTCAGTCGCCGAAGGCCGAGGCCATGATCTCGGCCTGCTCGACCTCGTGCACCTTCGGCGACCCCGAGGACGGGGCGGCCATGGCCCGCCGCGACACGCGCCGCAGGCCCCGGAGGCGCTCGGGCAGCAGGTCCGGGAGGTGCAGGCCCAGGAACGGCCACGCGCCCTGGTTAGCCGGTTCCTCCTGCACCCAACGGACGTCGGTGGCGTTCGGGTAACGCTCCAGCATCGCCGCCAGCTTCCGCTTGGGCACCGGGTAGAACTGCTCAAGACGCACGATCGCCGTGTCGTCCACTCCGCGCTTGACCCGCTCGTTGTGCAGCTCGTAGGAGATCTTCCCGCTGCACAGCAGCAGCCTGCGGACCGCGTTCGGGTCGCTCACCGTCGGGTCGTCCAGCACCGACTGGAACTTCCCGCCGGTGAAGTCGGACACGGGGCTGACCGCGGCCTTGAGCCGCAGCAGCTGCTTGGGGGTGAACACCACCAGGGGGCGGTTCACGCCGTCGAGGGCGTGCCGACGCAGCAGGTGGAAGTAGTTCGCGGGTGTCGACGGCATCGACACCGTCATCGACCCCTCCGCGCACAGTTGCAGGAACCGCTCGATGCGACCCGAGGTGTGGTCCGGCCCCTGGCCCTCATGGCCGTGGGGGAGCAGCAGCACGACGTCGGCGCGCTGGCCCCACTTGGCCTCACCGGAGGAGATGAACTCGTCGATGATGGACTGCGCGCCGTTGACGAAGTCACCGAACTGGGCCTCCCAGAGCACGAGGGCGTCCGGGTTGGCCACGGAGTAGCCGTACTCGAAGCCGAGCGCGGCGAACTCCGACAGCGCCGAGTCGTACACCATGAAGCGCCCCTGGTCCTCGGCGAGGTTCTGGAGCGGCGTGTACTCGTTGCCGGTCTTCCGGTCGATCACGACGGCGTGCCGCTGCACGAAGGTGCCGCGCCGGGAGTCCTGCCCGGCGAGCCGGACGTCGCGACCCTCGATCGTCAGCGAGCCGAACGCGAGTAGTTCGGCGAAGGCCCAGTCGACGTTGCCCTCGCGGCTCATCTTCTCCCGCCGCTCCAACACCGGCTTGACGCGGGGGTGCGGTGTGAAGCCGTCGGGCAGGTTGACGTGGGCGTCGGCGATCCGGCGGACGACCTCCTCCGGCACACCGGTGTCGAGCTTGGTCGGCACGACCTGCTCGGACTCCACGGAGGGGCTGGGCGCCGGTGGGTGCTTCTCCAGCTCACGCACCTCGTTGAAGACGTACTCGAGCTGGCTGGCGTAGTCCCGCAGGGCCTTCTCGGCGTCCTCGACGGAGATGTCGCCCCGGCCGATCAGGGACTCCGTGTAGGTCTTGCGGACGCTGCGCATGGTGTCGATGACGTCGTACATCTTCGGCTGGGTCATCGACGGGTCGTCGCCCTCGTTGTGCCCGCGCCGGCGGTAGCAGAGCATGTCGATGACGACGTCCTTGCCGAAGGCCTGCCGGTACTCGACGGCGAGCCGGGCGACCCAGACGCACGCCTCGGGGTCGTCACCGTTGACGTGGAAGACCGGTGCGCCGATCATCTTGGCGACGTCGGTGGAGTACTTGCTCGACCGCGAGTGCTCCGGGGCGGTGGTGAACCCGACCTGGTTGTTGATGATGAGGTGCACGGTGCCGCCGGTGCGGTAGCCGCGCAGCAGCGACAGGTTCAGCGTCTCGGCCACCACACCCTGGCCGGCGAACGCGGCGTCGCCGTGCAGCAGTACGGGCAGCACGGTGAAGCCCTGCTCGCCCTTGTCGATGCGGTCCTGCTTCGCCCGGACGATGCCCTCGAGCACCGGGTTGACCGCTTCCAGGTGGGAGGGGTTGGAGGTGAGGGACACGGTGGTCTCACCGTCGCCGAACATCCGGAAGTACTTGCCCTCGGCGCCGAGGTGGTACTTCACGTCACCGGAACCGTGGGCCTGCCCCGGGTCGAGGTTGCCCTCGAACTCCCGGAAGATCTGGGCGATGGGCTTGCCGACGACGTTGGCCAGCACGTTGAGCCGGCCTCGGTGCGGCA
The DNA here is from genome assembly GCF_049311605.1 of Actinoalloteichus caeruleus. Lineage (NCBI taxonomy): Bacteria > Bacillati > Actinomycetota > Actinomycetes > Pseudonocardiales > Pseudonocardiaceae > Actinoalloteichus > Actinoalloteichus caeruleus. The sequence continues at coordinate 5,283,982 of NZ_CP186005.1, read as the reverse complement.
TGCCGATGACGACCTCGTCCAGCTCGTGCTCGGCGGCCGTGTCCAGGACCGTGTCCAGCAGCGGGATGGTCGTCTCGCTGCCCTCCAGCGAGAACCGCTTCTGCCCGACGTACTTGGTCTGCAGGAACGTCTCGAACGCCTCGGCGGCGTTGAGCTTGGACAGGATGTACTTCTGCTCGGCGGGGTCCGGCTTGGTGTGGGGGACCTCGACGCGCTTCTCCAGCCAGTCGCGCTCGTCGGGCTCCAGGATGTGCATGTACTCCACGCCGACGGTGCGGCAGTAGGAGTCGCGCAGCACGCCGAGGACGTCCCGCAGCTTCATCCGCTCCTTGCCGGCGAAGCCGCCGACGGCGAACTCCCGGTCCAGGTCCCACAGCGTGAGCCCGTGGGACAGGATGTCCAGGTCGGGGTGCTTGCGTTGCCGGTAGTTCAACGGATCCGTGTTGGCCATCAGGTGGCCGCGCGTCCGGTAGGCGTGGATCAGTTCCAGCACCCGGGCCGTCTTGTCGACCGAGCCTTCCGGGATGTCGCTGACCCAGCGGACCGGCTCGTAGGGCAGTCGGAGCGCGGTGAAGATGTCGTCGTAGAAGCCGTCCTCGCCCAGCAGCAGCTGGTGCACCCGGCGCAGGAAGTCCCCGGACTCGGCGCCCTGGATGATCCGGTGGTCGTAGGTGGAGGTCAGCGTGATGATCTTGCCGATGCCCAGGTCGACGAGGGCCTTGCTGCTGCTGCCCTGGAACTCCGCCGGGTACTCCATGGCGCCCACCCCGATGATGGCGCCCTGTCCGGCGGTGAGTCGGGGCACCGAGTGGTTGGTGCCGATCGTGCCCGGGTTGGTCAGCGAGATCGTGGTCCCGGCGAAGTCATCAGCCTTGAGCGAGCCGGTCCGGGCCTTGCGGATCAGTTCCTCGTAGGCCTGCCAGAACTGGAGGAAGTTCGTGCCCTCGCAGTTCTTGATCGACGCGACCACGAGGGAGCGGGAGCCGTCCTTGCCGGGCAGGTCGATCGCCAGGCCCAGGTTCACGTGCTCCGGCGTCACCACGTGCGGCTTGCCGTCGATCTCGGCGAAGTAGCGGTTCATGTTCGGGAAGCTCTCGAGCGCCCGAACGAGCGCGTACCCGATCAGGTGGGTGAAGGAGACCTTGCCGCCACGGGACCGCTTCAGGTGGTTGTTGATGACGATGCGGTTGTCCGCGAGCAGCTTCGCCGGCACGGCTCGCACGCTGGTGGCGGTGGGCACCGTCAGCGACTGCTGCATGTTCTTGGCGATCGCGGCGGCGGCGCCCCGCAGCGTCCTGCGCTCCTCCTCCTTCTTCGCGGGCTTCGCGGGAGCGGCGCTCGCCGCGTCCTTCGGGGAGGGCTTCGCGGCCGGACGGGCCGTGCTCCTGGCGGGGGCGGCCGACCCGGCCGCGTCGTTGCTGCTCTTCGTGGTCTGCTGCACTGTCTTCTTGCCGTTGCGTGGGTGGTCGCCGCTGGCGCCAGCGGTGGCGGAGCCACCCTTGGGTGCCGGGGCGGCGCTGGAGTTCTTGCTGGTCAGCGTGCTCGACGTGCCGTCGGTCGTCCCTGTTTCGCCCTGGGCGCCGCTGTTCTGCGTTGGCTTGTAGTCGGCGAAGAAATCGTGCCAGGCGGGGTCAACTGATGACGGGTTGGTGAGGAACTGCTCGTACATCTCCTCGACCAACCACTCGTTAGGGCCGAACTGTGACGCAGGACTGCTGCTGGACACGGCTCCCGTTCGCCTCGATCCATCTGCTCGGGGTTACAGACACTATTTCTAGGCTAATCCTTCGCGGCGAACGGTTGTGACGAGACCACGGGGTCAGCCGGCCAGATGGCGTTCCTGATCGATCACTGAATCGATACTGTCACCCAGGTTACTCGTGGCTGACCACAGTCGGTAGTAGTAGCCGCGGCGCTCCAGCAGTTCCTGGTGCGGGCCGACCTCGACGATGCGGCCGGCGTCGAGGACGACGATCCGGTCCGCTCTGGCCGCGGTGCCAAGCCGGTGGGCCACCACGAAGGTGGTCCGGCCGGCGGACACGTGGCCACTGGCGGCCAGCACGGCCCCCTCGGTGGCCGGATCGAGCGCGGCCGTCGCCTCGTCGAGCAGCAGGATGTCGGGGTCGACCAGTTCCGTTCTGGCCAGACCGACGAGTTGCCGTTGACCCGCTGACAGCTGGTTGCCCCGCTCACCGACGGGCTGGTGGAACCCCGAGGGCAGGCTGCCCACCATCGCGGTGGCGCCGACCGCCGCCGTCGCGCGTTCCACCTCCGCGCGGCTGGCCGTCGGACGTCCGTAGCGGATGTTGTCGGCCACGTCGCCGGAGAACAGGTGCGCCTCCTGGGGCACCACGCCGAGTCGACCGCGGAACCCCGCCAGGTCGTAGTCGCGGACGTCCACGCCGTCGACCAGCACGCTCCCCTCCTGCGGTTCGTAGAACCGGGCGAGCAGCTTCACGAGGGTCGACTTGCCGGCACCGGTGGCGCCGACCAGTGCGACGGTCTCGCCGGGTGCCACCCGGAGCGAGACCTCGGACAACGCGGCGGTCGAGGCCCCCGGGTAGGTGAAGCTGACGTCGCTGAACTCGACCAGCCCGGTCAGTCGGCCCCGCACCGGCACCGGCTCGGCGGCCGGCACGATCGACGTCGGGGTGCGCAGCAGCCCGCCGATCCGGCGCAGGCCGACCCTGGCCTGCTGGTACCCGTCGAACACGGTGGACAACTGCTGGATGGGCGAGAAGAAGAGCCGCAGGTAGAGGCTGAAGGCCAGTAGCACGCCGGGGGACAGGCCGCCGTCGGCGACGCGGAAGGCGCCCACGGCGAGGACCGCGGCCTGGGCGAGCTCGGAGAGCAACGCGATGAACGGGAAGTAGGTGGCGATGTAGCGCTGGGCGCGCAACCGCGACCTGCGGTAGGCGTCGCTGCGGCTCGCGAACACCGCGGCGGACCGCTTCTCGCGGGTGAAGGACTGGGCGACGCGGACGCCGGACAGGTTCTCCTGGAAGTCCGCGTTGACCGCGCTGATCCGTTCCCGCGCCTCGGAGTACGCGGCCGAGGACAGGCGGCGGAACACCAGGGTCGCCAGGACCAGCACCGGGACGGGCAGCAGCGCGACCACGGCGAGCGACAGGTCGGTCAGCAGGAGCGCGACCGTGATCCCGATGAGGGTGAACAGGCTCACCACCGCGGTCGCCAACCCGGTCTGGAGGAAGGTGGACAGCGCGTCGACGTCGGTGGTCATCCGCGTCATGATCCGCCCGGCCAGCTCGCGTTCGTAGAAGTCGAGCCCCAGCCGTTGGAGGTGCGAGAAGCTGCGGACGCGCAACAGGTACAGCAGGGTCTCCCCGGCCCTGGCGGCCACCACGGTCTGGAGGGCGACCGCCAGCAACGACACCACGACCACGGCGGCGCCGGCGGCCGTCGCCACGAGCAGCGCGCCACCGTCACCCTGCCCGACGCCCGAGTCCACGCCGTGCCGGACCAGCGTGGGGAGCGCGAGCCCGGTGAGGGCGTCAAGGGCGACCGCGACCACGGCCAGTGCCAGCGGCCACCTGACGACGCGGAGTTGACGGCGGAACCGGAACTCCGGGTCGGGGGCGCTGGCGTCCACACCCCGGAGGTCGGGCACGTCCCTCGCCGGCGGGAGCGCGGCCACCCGGGCGGCCAGATCCGGGTCGGCTTCCAGCGCCGGGCGGCTCGTCGTCCCGTCCTCGTCGGTGACCGCCGGCCACAGGTCCCGGCCCCGAGGCACCGTTCCCGGTCCGCCCTCCGGCTCGTCCCCGTCGTCGCCCGTGCCCTCGATCTCCTCGCCAGGGCCGGCGAGGAGTCGGCGGAACAACGGGCACCGCTGGTTCAGTTCGGATTCGGTGCCGACGTCGACGACCCTGCCCCGGTCCAGGACCGCGATGCGGTCCGCGAGGGAGAGCGTGGAACGTCGGTGCGCCACGAGCAGGGTGGTGCGCCCCCGGGTGATCGAGCGGAGCGTGGCGTGGATCGCGGCCTCCGTGACGGGGTCCACGGCCGACGTCGCGTCGTCCAACACCAGGACCCTCGGGTCGGTGAGCAGGGCCCTGGCCAGGGCGATCCGTTGCCGCTGCCCACCCGAGAGCGACATGCCCCGTTCGCCGACCACCGTGTCGTACCCGGCGGGGAGCCGGTCGATGAACTCGGTGGCCTCCGCCGCCGCGGCCGCCGCCCTGATCTCCTCCTCCGTCGCCTCCGGCCGGCCGTAGGCGATGTTGGCGCGCACGGTGTCGGAGAAGAGGAAGGCTTCCTCGAACGCGACCCCGACCGCTCCGCGCAGGGAGTTCAGCCGCAGGTCACGGACGTCGACGGGGGCGTCCTGGCCGCCGACCCGGACCGACCCGGTGTGGACGTCGTAGAAGCGGGGGAGCAGCAGGGCGACCGTGGACTTGCCGGAGCCCGCGGCCCCGACCAGGGCCACCGTCTCGCCCGGTGCCACCCGCAGGCTCACGTCGTCGAGCACCCGCTCCCGCCGGACGTAGCCGAACCCGACGCCGCGCAGCTCCACGGCCAGCGGTCCCTCCGGCAGTGCCACGGCCCCCTCGGCCTCCCGCACCTCGGGCTGGGAGTCGATCAGTTCGTTGACCCGTTCCGCGCTGGCCCTGGCCAACTGCGCGCTGACCACCATGTTGGTGAGCATGCGGGCCGGACCGACAAGCATGGCGACGTAGGTGGCGAAGGCGAGGAAGGTGCCGAGGCTGATCTCGCCCCGCAGTGCCAACCAGCCACCGAGACCGAGCACCCCCACCTGGCCGGCGACGGGCAGCGCGGCCAGCAGGGAGCTGGGCCACGCGGTGAGGCGCGCCGCCCGCAGCCGCTCGCCGAACAGCTTCCTCGCGCTGTCCTCCAGTCGCCCGATCTCCCGTTCCTCCTGGCCGAAGCCCTTCACCACCCGCACACCGGTCACGGCCTCCTCGACGTGACCGGCCACCTCGCCCGCCCGTTGCTGCGCGGCCCACGTCGCGGGGTAGAGGACGAGCCGGCTGCGCATCGCGGTCAGCGCGGCCAGCGGCAGCACCACCAACGCGATCAGCGTCAGCGGTGCCGACAGCCAGAACATGGCGACCAGTGAGAACAGCGCGAGGACGGCGCTGCCGGCGGAGAAGGGCGCCATCGCCAGCAGCGTCTGGATGACCTGGAGGTCGCTGATCGCGCGGGACACGACCTGGCCGGTGCGCATCGTGTCCTGCTTGCCCCCGTCGAAGCGGCTGACCGCGGCGAACACGGCCTGGCGCAGGTCGTGCTGGACGTCGACCGAGAGGCGTCCCGCCTCGTAGCGCCGGACGAACGCCATCCCGAAACGGACCAGGGCCAGGACGAAGAGGAGACCCACCAGCAGGCCGATCCCCTCGGTGCTCCCGTCCACGGCTCGGTCCACGACGACCCTGGTGAGCAGCGGCGCGGCCGCCTCGAGACCAACCCCGAGCACCGAAGCCCCGAAGGCCAGCAGGACGGTCCCGCGGTGGCGCCAGCTCGCCGAGGCGAGACGCCGCACCCAGCCGGCCGCCGGCGCGGCGGGGGAGGGCTCGTCTGTGGAACGCGCCGGGCCGGTGGCGTCCTCCGGGGCGGAACGGGCGGAACCGGGGCCGGAGGAGTTGGAGCCCGGTCTGGCGTCGGGGCTCGGGGAAGAGCTGTCAGGCACGTGGTCAGGCTAGGCCTTTCCCAGCGCGGCGCACCCGCTGTGCGCCGAGGGGCGTCGACGTCCGACCGGCCGGTGCGGCGCCAGCACCCCTGCCCGGCGGTCCAGCAGGAGGAACCCGCGGGCGGGTGGGTGGGTGCCGCCGACAGGTGTGGCAGGGGCCCACGTCCGCGCGGACTGGGGCCGTCAGGTCGGCCGGGGCGGACGAGCCGCCAGGCGGGAGCCGGGGCGAGCCGCCGGCCCCGTCGTGGGGCCGGCGGCTCGCGCTCGTCAGGTGACGTCGCGCTTCTGGTTGAGCAGCCACCCGAGCAGGACGAACAGCGCCGCCCACCCGAGGAAGGCCAGGCCGCTGAGCCACCAGTCGTTGAACTGCCCGCTGACGCCGGACGCTTCCAGGTCGGCGCGCACCTCCGGCGGGATGTCCGCGGTCCCCGCATGGGTGCTGACCACGGAGAACAGCTGGGCCATCGCCAGGCCGAGCAGGGCGAAACTGCCGGAACCGTTCGGCAGGTACGGGCTGACCGCGCTCCCACCCATCTCGGAGAACAGGCTGACCAGGATGGTCTCACCGAGGAGCGTGTAGATCGGGATGATGAGGACGACCCCGACCTGGTTGCCGACGAGCGCGCCGAAACCCACGCCCAACAACGTCCAGAGCACCATCAGGACGATGCTGACCAGGCACAGCAGCAGCCAGTCACCCACCGCGGGGAAGCCGTCACCGTAACCGACGAAGGCGCCGAGGGAACCCGTGATCGCGCAGACCACACCGTAGAACGCGCCGACCGCGGCACAGCTGACGAGCTTCGCCCCGAGCACGGCGGCCCGGGAGTCGGCGGTCAGGAACGTGGTGGTGATGGTCTTGTGCCGCAGTTCACCGGACATCGACAGACCGCCGAAGATCGCGCCGAAGACCGTGGCCAGGTTGAAGCCCGCCGCGTACATCAGCCCGGCGACCGGAACGGAGTCGCCGCCGAACTCGGCCGCGCTGCCCGCGAAGGAACCCACGGCGCCGCCGAACCAGGCGAGGAAGAAGGTGAACAGCGCGGCGGGAATGAGCAGTGCCCACCACAGGTTCACCGTGAGGATCTTGCGGAACTCGGAGGTGATGAGCCGGCCCATCAGGCGTTTCCTCCCTGGTTGCCCTCGGAGGGGTCCCCGCCGGGCGGTTGCTGTTCCGGGCGAGCCTGGTCACCGGTGGGGGGTGACTGGTAGCCGGGGGGCGGTTGGTACCCCGGTGGCTGGTAGCCGGGTGGTGGTGAGTAGCCGGCCGGTGGCTGCTGGTACCCCGGTGGTGGCTGCTGGTACCCCTGTGGCGGCTGCTGGTACCCGGGAGGCGGCTGGTAGCCGGCCGGGGGCTGCTGGTAGCCCGGGGGCTGCTGGTACCCGGCCGGCGGCGGGGGACCGCCGAACCCGCCGGGTTGGCCCGGTCCTGGTGGCTGCTGGGTGTAGAGGTTCTGTTGCGCGCCGCCGTACTGGCCGCTGGTGAGCTGGAAGAAGATCTCCTCGAGGTCCGCCTTGTCCTCCTGGATCCCGTAGACGGCCACCCCGGCGTCGCGGGCGATGTCGGCGACCCGCCTCGGATCGGCGCCGCCCATCACGGCGAGGGTCCCGTCCGGGGTGGTCTCCAGGTTGGTCAGGTTGGCGGCCCGAAGCGCCTCCACCAGCTTGTTGGGGTCGTCCGCCCTGACCAGCACGCGGCTGGGACGGGTGGCCCGAAGATCGTCGAGGCCGCCGTAGTAGACGGTCTGACCGCGGCTGACGATGATGAGCTTGTCGACGGTCTGTTCGACCTCGCGGAGTTGGTGGCTGGAGACGAGCACGGTCCTGCCGGCGGCGGCGAAGGACCGCATGAATCCACGCAGCCAGGCGATGCCCTCCGGGTCGAGACCGTTCGCCGGCTCGTCGAGGACGAGGACCTGCGGGTCACCGAGCAGCGCGGTGGCCAGCGCCAGGCGTTGCCGCATGCCGAGGGAGAACCCCCGGACGCCGCGCCGGGCCGCGACCCCGAGCCCCACCTGGTCCAGGGCCCGGTCGGCGGCCGAGTCGGGCAGCCCGATCGCCGCCGCGTAGCAGCGCAGGTGGTTCCGCGCGTTTCGGGTGGGGTGGAAGCTCTGGGCCTCGAGGACCGCGCCGACCACTCGGGCGGGGTTGGTGATGTCGTCGAAGCGGAGCCCGTTGATGGTGGCGACGCCCGCGGTGGGTGTCACCAGTCCCAACAGCATCCGCAGGGTGGTCGTCTTCCCGGACCCGTTGGGGCCAAGGAACCCGGTGACCGAGCCGGGCTCCACGGTGAAGTCGAGGTTCTGCACCGCCGTGACAGGACCGAACTGTTTCGTCAGGCCCTGCACAACGATCCGGCCTGTGCCGTCGTGCACGGATTCCTCCTCGTCGCCGCGCGGCTGAACGCGCTCATCCTGCCGTACGGGGCGGTTCCCCGGTGGGCGGTCGTGGGTACCGGGCCGGGTGGGGGCCGGTGGGAGTACCGACCGTGCCGGGGCGGTGTCGAGGAGTGAACCCGCCGGGTGCCGAGCGGGTGCGGTCGGGCGGGTGCTCGAGGGGCGCCGCCGGGGCCCGTCCTGGCGGCGTTCCCGTCACCCCGAGCAGCCGAGGCGGGGCTCGTCGTCCCGGGCGGAGCGGTGTGCGGCGGCGTTCCCGGCCGCACCGCGTCGTGCGTCAGCCCGGTGACGACGGAGGTCACGGCTCGCGCCCACCGCCCTCGGGCACGTGTCCCGCGTGCCGGGGGATGGCGAGCCGCTCTCAGCCGTTCGGTGAGAGGCGTCGCATCAGCCGCGACTGGCGCTCCATCACGTTCGCCCGGTGGATGCGGGTGCTGTCGGTCTCGAGGTGCCCGCCCACCGGGGTGGCGAACACGTGGCCCTGCCCCGGGGAGGTGGACGTGCTCTCGGCACTGGCGGCTTCGGCGGCTTCCTGGTCGCTCGCCGGCCAGGCCGGAGCGGTGGGGGAGGGCGCGTCGTCCGGCCAGGGCGGTCCCGGTGCCCCGGATCCACCGGGAGTGGTGGGGGCTGGGGTCACCGGGAGGGGGTGTTCGGGTTCGTGGGTCGGGCTCATGCGGTGCGGCGGCGTTCCCCTGGCCGACCCTCGCCCGAGGGAACCGAGGGGGCCCCGGCGCGGTCGTTGCCCACCCCCGTCCCCGATCAGGTGACGGTGGGCCATGAGCCACACCTTGCAGGGCCAGCGGCGGCGCCGCCAGCCACCCGGGCAGGCGCGGCAGCGCCCGTCGTCGGCCGGTTGGTGCACGGTGAGCAGGAGTCGCCAGCCGTCGGCCAGGCGTCGCAGTTCCGCCCGGGCCAGCGGCAGCAGGGTGTTCTCGTCGTCATGCTCGGCGGCGCGGTCGAGCATCGCCAAGCGTTCCATCACCGCCTGGCGCAGCGCCTTCTCAGTCACGTTCATCTCCGTCGTGGTCCCTCGTGGTGACGGCGGCGCGGTCCAGCGACCGCCGTAGGGAGCGCGTCTGCTGGGTGGACAGCACCGCGCTCGCCCCGGGGGGTGCGACCAGGAGTACGTCCTGGTCGTCGACCAGCACGGTCACCGATCGGTCCCGGCCGAAGGGGTCGTGGCAGGCGATCAGCCAACGTCGTCCCCCCGGCGGCCGCCCGGCCTCGTCCGTCCGCCCGTGACGGATGGGCCGCGCGGTGTGCGACGGGTGAGCTGTCGGGTCGACCGAGGCGTTCACTGAGCAGTCATCGGCCACGAGATGAAAATGATTCAGTCTTCCGGTGGAGGTTCACTCGATCGGGCGCTCTCGGATGGGCTAAAGGTTGGTAGTCGGGTGATCTTCTCCGGATACACCACGACCTGGTCAACACAAGCCGTACCGAGCGACTAGACTTGACGGTGGCGGCCCGCTCCCGGTGACCCCCAGGCCGGTTGAGCGGGCCGCCCCTGTGCCGCGATGCGTCGCGACCTCGTGCCAAGCGTGATGCCGGTACGGCGCCGCCTCGGCGCCCCGCCCTTCCGTCACCCGCCCAACAGGCGCTCCGGCTCGACCCACTCCATCCCGTGCGCCTCAGCGACCGGCCGGTTCGTCAACGCCCCCTCGTGGGTGCTCAGCCCGTGCGCCAGGTCGGGGTCCCGCCCCGCCGCCCCCCGCCAGCCGTGCTCCGCCAGTGCCAGCACGTGCGGCAGCGTCACGTTCGTCAGCGCGTGGGTGGACGTGTGGGGAACCGCGCCCGGCATGTTGGCCACGCAGTAGAAGACCGAGTCGTGCACCCGGAAGGTCGGCTCGTCGTGCGTCGTCGGGCGGGAGTCAGCGAAACAACCACCCTGGTCGATCGAGATGTCCACCAGCACCGAACCCGGCCGCATGCGCGCCACCAGGTCGTTGTCGACCAGTTTCGGGGCCTTCGCGCCCGGCACCAGCACGGCGCCGATGACGAGGTCGGCGGACAGCACCGACCGTTCCAGGGTGTACCGGTTCGAGGTGATCGTGCGCAGCCTTCCCCGGAACTCGCGGTCGATCGAGCGCAGCCTGTCGACCCTGGTGTCGAGCAGCTCGACGTCGGCCTGCATCCCGAGCGCGATGGAGGCCGCGCTCAGCCCGGCGACACCGGCGCCGATGACCGTCACCTTCGCGGGGGGGACGCCGGGAACGCCGCTGGGGAGTACGCCCCGGCCGCCGGCGGGCCGCAGCATGGCCCCGACAGCCACCATCGGGGCGAGCCGGCCCGCGACCTCCGACATGGGCGCGAGCAGCGGCAACGTGCCGTCGGGGGCCTGCACGGTCTCGTAGGCGATGCCGGTCACACCGCTGTCCACCATCGCCGAGGTGAGTTCCCTGCTGCTGGCCAGGTGCAGGTAGGTGAAGAGCACCTGGCCGGCCCGCAACAACGGGTACTCGGACGGAACGGGTTCCTTGACCTTGAGGACCAGGTCACCGCTGGCCCACACGTCCTCCGCGGTGTCGAGGATCTTGGCGCCGGCGGAGTGGTACTCGGCGTCGCTGATCGCGGAGCCCTGCCCGGCCCCGGTCTCCACCAGCACGTCATGACCCAGCCCGGTGAGTTCGAGCACACCGGCGGGGGTGAGCGCGACCCGGTACTCGTTGTTCTTCACTTCGCGGGGAACGGCGATCTTCACGGTGTTTCCTTCCGTCGGATGGCGGCGGGTCGGCGGGCGGCGACCGGTTGCCCGCGGCCCGCCGTCGGTCCCGCGATGCCGGTTGGTGTTCGGCATCGCACGGGTGAGTCGAACGTATCGCCGGTCACACGGGTGCGACTAGAAGCGAAGTAACCCATTCGCGGGGCGCTCACACCACCCGGACCAGCCGAACGGACGAGGGGACGAGCTACCGTCAGGCACGTGAGCACCAGGGAGACGCGGAGCGAGCCACCCGCAGCCGAGGCCACCGGCGTGTGGAGCCGGCAGATGATGTTGCTGCTGGCGACGACGTTCGGTGTCTTCTCCAGCTTCTACCTCCTGCTCTCGGTGGTGCCCCAGTTCGCCGCGGCGAACGGGGCGGCCGAGGCGCTCGCGGGCGCGACGACCGGCGTCTACATGTTCGCGACGGTCGGCCTGCAGGTCTTCATGCCCCGGCTGCTCGTCCGGTTCGGGTACCGGACCCTGTTGTTGTCGGGTGCCGTGCTGCTGGGAGCGCCGGCGTTGCTGCTGATCGCGTCCTCCCGGATCGATGTGGTCCTCGCCGTCTCAGCCGTGCGCGGCCTCGGCTTCGGCATCGTGACGGTCGCCTGCGCCGCCCTGGTCGCCGAGCTGGTGCCACCACGGCTGCGGGGCAAGGGCTCCGGCCTCTACGGCGGCGCCGTCGGACTGGCGGGACTCGGCGCGCTGCCGCTGGGGGTCTGGATGGCCGAGCACCTCGGCTACGAGACGGTGTTCCTGACGGCTGGGCTGGTGCCGCTCGTCTCCCTGTTCGCCGCGATCGGCCTGGCCGCGCCCCGCCCGGTGCGGGGCCAGGAGGCGGGCGGTCTGCTCCGGGCCTTCCGGACCGGCGCGCTGCGTCGCCCCTTCCTGGTGTTGACGATGACCGCGGTGGCCTCGGGAACGGTGGTGACCTTCCTCCCCCTGGCGGTCACCGGAGCCGGAGCCGCTCTCGTGCCGGCGGCGCTGCTCGCCCAGCAGGCCTTCGCCACCGGGGGGCGCTGGGCGGCGGGACTCCTCGGAGACCGGTTCGGCAACGGACGGCTGTTGGTGCCCGCCGTGGTGTCGGCCGGTGCGGGCGTCGGCGCGGTCGTGCTCGGGGACCAGCCGGTGGTGCTCCTCACCGGAATGGTCCTGTTCGGACTCGGCTTCGGCGTCGTGCAGAACGCCACCCTGGTGATCATGTTCCAGCGGGTCGAGCGGCGGAACTACGGGCTGGCGAGCACGCAGTGGAACATCGGCTTCGACGCGGGCACCGGCCTCGGCGCGGTCGCCATCGGTCTCGTCGTCCAACAGGCCGGCTACGGTGCCGGATTCATGGTGGTCGCCCTGCTCGTGCTCGCCGTGCTGCCGGCGGCCTGGCCCGACCGGGCGGCCCGCTGAGCACCTGGGCCCGGGCGGGAGGGGCCGGGCTGTTCACCGAGGTGGGTGCGCGGCGGCCGGCTTCCCGCGCCAGGGCAGGCCCGGCGCCGGGCCGTGCGGCATCGCGGGGAGCGGGTCCTCGCGGCCGCTGGCACGAACGCGCCGGCCGACGGGATGTCGACCGGCGCGCTCGGAGCTCGGCTCAGAACTGGAACAGGGCGCCGGTGCCGGCGGCCATCGTGCAGGAGTTCGACCACTCGGTCTCGTAGTCCACCGGCACCCCCGCCACCGTCCCCCGCGCGGAGACGGCGACGGGCTGGTAGATCATCGTGCACAAGGCGTTGCCGTCGCCTCGGATCGCCTCGAGGTCACCCCCGGAGTCCCGGAGCTCGGCGCAGGCCGCCTCCGCGTTCGGGTGGTCGCCCCCGTCGGGGTCGCAGGTGAGCAGGACGGTCCTGCCCAGGGGGGACTCGTCGGCCTTCGCCGGGGTGACCGGACGCACGTTCAGGGTCAACACGGTCGAGGCCGGCCGCGAGGCCGCCGGCTCGCTGCCGGCGGCGGGAGCCGCGCCGCCGAGAAGGGCGCTGCCCGCGAGGAGCGAGCTGACGACCAGGTGGTGCAGAGCCATGTCGGTAGTCCTCCGTGTGTGGTGAGGGCGTTGTCGTGCCCGCCAGTGGATGGCGGCGGGTTTCGTGCCGGCGGGGGCAAATCGGGTCTACCTGTTCGCCGATCCGGCCGCGAGGCAACCACGGAGTAACTACTCGTTCGGGTTTAACTCGTTCGTGTATCGGGGCGCAGAGTGACGGCAGTCGGCGCGAATGTGGGCGACTGCCGCCACCGCGACGTGATTCAGTCCAGCGCGGGAATGGTGGTCCGGGTGGACAGTTCCGCCTCGATCATGTCGGCGACGGCCGCCATTCCGAGTTCGTTGGGGTGTACGGGGAAGGCCGGACTCGTGGGGAGGACGCCCTCCACCCACTTCACGCCCTTCGGCTGGCACCAGTCGTGGCCCTGCGAGGCGCCGTAGGTGTCGACGAAGACCGCGCCAGCCCGGTCGGCGGCCGAGGCGAGCATGGCGTTGAGTGCCTGGTGCACGCCGTCGAGGAAGGCCGTGTCGCCCCGCGCGATCGGTACCCGGGGGAAGCAGCCACCAGTGGCGGGCACGATCGTCTGGTACCCGACGACCAGCACCGTCGCCGACGGGGACCGGTGCGTGATCTCGTCCAGTGCCCGGTCGATCAGCGGCGCGGTGTCCTCGATGCGGTCCAGCAGCTCGTTCCCGCCCCCGCCGGTGTAGTGGCGTTCGCACGGGTTCCCGGTGGGCGCGGTGACGCTCCGCGTCGCGCAGGTCAGGACGATGTCGCTGAAGCCGATGTCGTTGCCACCGATCTGCAGCGTGACCAGGTCGGTGTCCGGCCGCAACGCGTCGAGCTGGGGAGCGTTGCGTCCAGCGAGGACGTTCTGGGGCTCGTGCAGGTCCACGGTGGTCGCGCCACTGCAGCTGGCGTCGGTGAAGGAGTTCACGTCGAGGGACGCCCGGAGCACCGCCGGGTAGTTCCTGGTGGACCGGAAACAGCCGAGCGGGTTGAGCTGTGGATAGGGGATCAGGGGACCGGCGGTGAAGGAATCGCCGAGTGCGACGTAGTGGTGGTGGGATCGGTCGTCCCGCACGAGGTCGGGCGTTCCGGCCGACGCGGCCGGGGCGAGGAGGACACCGGAGAACAGGATGGAGAGTGCGACCGCGAGTGGGGTGCGTACTCCGCGCGGCGGTGAGCGGAAGAAACGGGTCATCGCGACTTCCTTGCCTGAAAGGAGGAATGTCCTTGTGATCGTGACCTTCGGGTGGGGTGGTGTCAACGATCAGCCGGAACACTCGCCCGAGATGGCTACTGAACGGTAGCTTGTGGAGGCCAGGGAGCGTCCAGGGAGCGGAGGCGGTGACATGACGGCCGAGGCGTTCGTCTACGAGGCGGTGCGGACCCCGCGCGGTCGGGGCAAGCGGACGGGAGCCCTGCACGGTGTTCCCCCGGTCGAGTTGGTGGTGGGGCTCGTCGAGGAGTTGCGCCGGCGGGCACCCGGCCTGGACCCCGCGTTGGTCGAGGACCTGGTCCTCGGAGTGGTCACCCCGGTAGGGGACCAGGGGGGCGACATCGCCAAGACCGCCGCCCTCCTCGCGGGCCTCCCCGAGACCACGGCCGGAGTGCAGCTGAACCGCTTCTGCGCCTCGGGCCTGGAGGCGGTCAACGTCGCCGCCCAGAAGGTCCGCTCCGGCTGGGAGGGACTGGTGCTGGCCGGCGGGGTGGAGTCGATGTCCCGTGTCCCGCTGGGTTCTGACGGCGGTCCGTGGGCCAACGACCCCGAGACCATGCGGCGCACGGCGTTCGTGCCCCAGGGCATCGGCGCGGATCTCATCGCCACGATCGAGGGTTTCGACCGCGCCGCGGTCGACGGGTACGCCGCCGAGTCGCAGCGCCGGGCCGCCGAGGCCCGGGCCGCGGGGTTGTTCGACCGCTCGCTCGTTCCGGTGCGGGACCGTGACGGCCGGGTCCTGCTCGACCAGGACGAGCACCCCCGGGAGGGAACGACCGTGGAGGCGCTGGGAGAACTGGCCCCCGCCTTCGCCGAAGTGGGACGCGACGGCGGTTTCGACGCGGTCGCCCTGGGCCGTTACGACTCGCTGTCCGAGGTCCACCACGTGCACACGGCCGGGAACTCCTCGGGGATCGTCGACGGTGCTGCGCTCGTCCTCGTCGGGAACGAGGAGGTGGGCGAACGGATCGGCCTGCGGCCGAGGGCCCGGATCCTCGCGGCCGGGGTCAGCGGGGCCGATCCCACGATCATGCTGACCGGCCCGGGCCCCGCCGTCGACCGGGCGCTGGACCGGGCGGGGCTCACGATCTCCGACATCGATCTGGTGGAGATCAACGAGGCATTCGCCGCGGTGC
Organism: Actinoalloteichus caeruleus; assembly: GCF_049311605.1. Lineage (NCBI taxonomy): Bacteria > Bacillati > Actinomycetota > Actinomycetes > Pseudonocardiales > Pseudonocardiaceae > Actinoalloteichus > Actinoalloteichus caeruleus. The sequence continues at coordinate 5,268,895 of NZ_CP186005.1, read as the reverse complement.
CCATGAAGTTCACGAGGGACTACGGCCTTTCCCCGGAGCGGGTGAACGTGGTCGGAGGCGCGATCGCGCTCGGCCACCCGTTGGGCGCGACCGGGGCGATGCTCCTGGGAACGGTCCTCGACGAGTTGGAGCGGCGGCGGCTGCGGTACGGGCTCGTCACGCTGTGCGCGGGCGGGGGGATGGGCATCGCCACGGTGGTCGAACGGGTCTGAGGAAGCCCGCCGTCGCCGGTCGGACGCCTGCCGTCATGGTCGCCCAGCCCGTGGCGGGGATCCCGTTCGCCTCCCCGGGACATCCTCGGCGTCTCGACGGCCCCCCGAAGGTCGATGGCGGTGCGGTGGGAGCCGCGGCGCGGGAGTGGAGGCAGGCCCGAGGGGACCTCGTGTCCGCCGGGGCCCGGGTCGCCGCCTGGCGGATGGGTGGCCCCGCCGACGGAGGAACTGGCACGTCGTCCCTCGGCGGCGACGTCAGCGGCGGTCCGGCGTGACGGGGGCCCTCAGCACCAACACCGGGTCCGGGAGCTCAGAGGTCCTCGGGGGCGGCCTGCGCGCTCACCCAGTTCAGGTAGTCCTCGTTGCCACCGATGATCGGCGTCGCCACCACCTCGGGGACCTCCCGGTCATGGATCGCCTCGATGTGGTCGGTGAGGTCGGTCAACCGGGACATCACGGTCTTCACGACGCACTGCCACTCCTGCGTGACCTGGATCAGGCCCGCCCAGCGGTACACGCTGCTGATCGGACCCAGCACCTGGGCGCTCGCGCCCAGGCCCGTCTCGACGATGTCCCTGGCGAGCCGGAGCGCGGTGTCCTCGGAGTCGGTCGTGGTGGTCACCTGGCAGTAAGCGGAGGGCAGAGCCGGATCGTTCGGGACGGCCGCCCCCGGCTGTAGTGGTTCGGGAATCGACACGCGCTGCTCCGTTCGGGTGGACGCGAACTGTCAGGGCCTCATGGTGGGGCTCCCCCGCGCACCCGGCAATCCGCGACACCCGGGCGTGGACGTGCGGAAGGGCGCCGGTCCGAGCGGACCGACGCCCTTCCGGGTGTCCTGCCGTGGGCAGTGCCGATCAGAAGCCGGCGTGGTGCGAGCCGTGCCCGCCGTGCGGGGTGCCCTTGCCCTCGTGGCCTTCGTGCTCGAACTCGAGCTCGACCTTGTTGTGGTCGAGGATCGGCGCGTTGGTGCAGTCGCTGAGCTGCGGGGACGCGATCGGCACGATCACGCCGATCACGGCGGCCACGTTGTTGCCGCACAGCTGCACCGGCACGGCGCTGATGTTGTTGTCGTTGATCAGGTTGATGCCGTCGTTGTCCGCGGAGTCCGCGAACGCGGTGGCACCCAGCGTCATGACGCCGAGGGCGGCACCGGCGAGGCCGCCGGCGAGACGAGCGGAGGTGCGCATTGGTGGGCCTTTCGATCTGGTGAAACGTGCTTGGTGTCGACCGTCGCCGCCGGAGTGGGCGAGAGCCGGGAGCTCCCGGTGCGCGGCCGGCCGTGTGATTGACGGCCGGCCGCGCACGACAGGAGTTGCTTTGGGGTGGCGGCAGCGTTTCTTTCGTCGGAAGCGCAGTAACGGTGACGCGCATTTCCGGCGGAAAGCTCCCACCGGGGCCTTACGGAAGACGGCGTTGTCGGTCAGCCGGCTGAGTCAGCTGATCCGGGGCGTCTCGCCTCGGCCGGGTTGTGTCACTTGCCGTGCTCGACCTCGACCTCGACCTTGTTGTGGTCGAGGATCGGGGCGTTGGTGCAGTCGCTGATCTGCGGGGAGACCAGCGGGACGATGACGCCGATCACGGCGGCGATGTTGTTTCCGCAGGCCTGGATCGGCACGGCGCTGATGTTGTTGTCGTTGACGGCGTTGATGCCGTCGTTGCCCGCGGCGTCCGCGAACGCGGGGGCGCTGAAGGCGAGAGCACCGAGCGTTGCCGCCGCGGTGGCGCCTGCAATACGAGTCGAGGTACGCACTGGTGTGCCTTCCTTCAGGAATTACGTGTGAGTGTCTGGCAGCGTCTCTGGGGAGGGCTCCCGCTGAGGCGCTGGGGGGATTCTGCCCCAACTTCGACCGGTAATTCATCCCCGTCCGGCAGAATTGTGGTTTCTGTACCTGAAAGAGTGAATCTTGGTATTTTTCCCACGGTGGCCTCCCGGCTGGGAGGTGCTTGGTAAAAGGCGTACCCGGGAATGTGGTGCGGGCAGCACCAACCGGGCGAAGGGCCTATTCGCCCTTCGCCCGGTGGTTTCCGCGTGTGATTCAGTCGAGCGGCAGCGTTCCCGTCATCGGAGCGAATCCGGCCGCGTGGGACAGGACGTTCTGGGCGGTGCCGAGCACCCCGGAGGACTCGTTGTGCTGCGTGTCCGCCGCGGCGGGCAGCACCTGCGGCCGCTCGGCCGGGTCCTGCGCGGCCTCGGCGCCCCCGGCCGCCGCCTGGGGCTGGTCCGCCGGTGCTGGCAGGGTCTGCGGCGTCTCGGGCGACCGCTCGGTCCGGAGGGGCAGCGTCGGGAGGGTGCGGTCGGGCAGCAGCCGCTCCGTCGTCGCGGCCTCGCCCACGGGGAGGCTGGAGGCGAGTTCCGGCAGGTCGACCCCGGAGAGCAGGCGGCCGGTGGCGGCCGTTCCGTTCTCCACCACGGAGTGCGGGATCTCGGAGACCTGCTGGTCCGCGGTGGCGGCTGGCGTCTGACCGGGCAACCTGGGCAGTCCGAGGTCGGGCAGCCTCAGGTCCGGCAGGATGCGGGCGTTCGTGTCGCCGCCGGCCTGCGTCCCGCCGTCACCTGGGGCCTCCTCCTGGCCGGGGAGGAGGTCGAGAACCCCGGAGAGGTTGTCGGACAGGGTGGTGACGGTGCTGGTCATGGGGGTGGACGGCTCGTCGGCCTCGCCTGGCGTCTGCTCCTGGCGAGCGGCCGAGGCCAGCCCGGCGAGGCCGTCCTGCGGCACGTCGAAGCGGTCGGCGCCCGGAAGGCGGTCGACGAGGCCCCTCGCGGCGGGCGCCGTTCCGCTCACGTGGGCTCCGGCCGCGTCCGCTACTCCGCGCAGCGCTCCCGCCGTCTCCCCCAGGGTCCCGGCCGCGTCCAGCTCGGACAGGTTCCGCCGGGCCTGGCCAGCGGTCTCGCCCAGCCCGGAGGCCGTGCTGCGCAGCGTCTCGCCGCCACCCGAGACGACCCGGTCCGCGGCGGGGCCCACCACCGGCAGCTCCCGCACCGGTGGGGTGGAGAGGAGGCGGTGGACCTGGAGCTGCTGGGTGGCCTGCCCCACCTGCTGGGTGACCGGGTTCAGGTTCAGCTCGGGGTCGAGGTTGTAGCCCTCGACGGCCGTCACCTCGACCGCCGTGTCCACGGCGGAGAAACCCGAGTGCACCTCGGGGCGCTCCCACACGTGGGCGTGGACGAGCTTCTCGGACTTGGTGTCCTCCAGCAGGCCGATGTTCTGCGGGGCGACACCGACCTCGATGTCCGGCCTGGTGCGGGTCAGGCCGGAGAGTTCGTTGAGCTGCTCGCCGATCGCCGTGGTGAACGCCGAGGTGGCCCCTGGCTCGAGCGGGGACTGGGGGGACTGGGCGTCCCGCGCGAGGCCGTGCGCGATCGCCTCGACGGCGTGGCCCGGCGCCGTGAGGACGTTGGGCACGCTGAGCTTGGCCTCGGTGTCGAGGCAGGGAACGACCTCGGTGCCGAAGGGGTGGTAGACGAGCGGGCCGCAGGTGTTCAGCGGCACCTCCACGCCGAGCTCCTTGGGGACGTAGGGAAGGTCCGTCGTCCCGTCGGTGTGCTCGGCCGCGGCGGCGGCTCCGGTGCCGGCGCCCGCCGCGGCGAGGCCGGCCGCCATCACCGCGGCCTTCAGAGTGCGCGAGGTCCTGGAAGACAAGGGGGGTTTCTCCTCGGTGTCGTCGCGAGTGCTGGGGTGGTGGGGCCCGGACCGGACGGACCGACTGCCGGCGCTCTGCGGTGGTCGCGGCGCCAGCGCGCTCCTTGGTCGGCAACGGTTTGAGTGGGGCACTCACCTCGTGCGGGCCGCCACCGCACCCGAGCATGATCGACGTCGTTCCCGGGGCCGTTGAAGTTCGATGCGGAGAAAACCCTCGTTCGAGCGAGGAAAATGACCTGTTCTAGTTAACGAGCTGGGCGTGGCGGGGGCGCGACGCGCCGAGGCGTCCCGCCCTCCGGCGGAACCGGGTGACCGGGGCTGGAGCGGTGTGCGGATCCAGCTGTCAGGATGCTCCCCCGCCGGTGGCGATGGCCTCGGCGAGTGCCGCCTCGGCCATGCGGCGCAGCAGGAGGGCCATCGTGGTCGTGTCGACGCCGTTCGCGCTGTGCGGAGTGGAGTTGAGCAGCCCGAAGACCGCGTGGGTGGCGGCGCGGAGCCGTTCGGAGGGCGCCCCGGGGGCGAGCCGGGCCAGGACGTCGACCCACTCCTCCACGTAGCGGCGTTGCGCCGCCCGGATCCGGCGGCGGTCGGCGGCGGGGACGCTGTGGAGTTCGCGGTCGTGGACCCGGATCAGGGCGGGTTGGGCCAGGGCGAACTCCACGTGCCAGGTGAGCAGCGTGGTGAGGGCGTCCTGGGGTGAGGTGGCGCCCGCGACCCGGCGGCGCCCCTCGTCGAGCAGCCGGTGGCTGATGTCGAGCAGCATCTCGCTCAGGACCGACTCCTTGTTGCGGAAGTGCCGGTAGAGGGCGGGGCCTGACACCCCGACCGCCTTGCCGAGGTCCTCCATGGAGACCCCGAGGAACCCGCGTTCGGCGAAGAGCGGGGCCGCGGCCGCCAGGATGGCGTCGCGGCGGCTGCTCGCACGGCGTGCCGGCGGCGGTGTCCGGCGTTCCGCCTCGGAGTCGTCGTGGTCCACCCGCCCAGGGTAGACGAGGGTGTTAACGAGCATTAACATTCGCGGGAGCCAGGGTTAACGCTCATTAACGTCGTCGGCGGTCCCCGTCGAGGATCGGGAGGCTGGGAGTGACGGACATCGACGTCCTGCGCAGCACCTGCGACCGCGCCGCCGCGTCCTACCGGCGCAACAGGGACGCGCACCTCGCCCTGGTCGCCGAACTCGACGACCGGCGGGCCGCCGCGGCCCTCGGCGGCCCGGAGAGCGCGCGGGAACGCCACCTGGCCCGGGGCAAGCTCCTGCCACGTGAGCGGGTGAACGCACTGCTGGACCCGGGTTCGCCGTTCCTCGAACTGTCACCGCTGGCGGCCCACGGGTTGTACGAGGGCGCGGCGCCGGCGGCCGGGGTCATCACCGGTGTGGGGCGGGTCTCGGGCCGCGACTGCGTGATCGTCGCCAACGACGCGACGGTCAAGGGCGGCACCTACTACCCGATGTCGGTGAAGAAGCACCTCCGCGCGCAGGAGGTCGCGCTGCACAACCACCTGCCCTGCCTCTACCTCGTGGACTCCGGTGGCGCGTTCCTGCCCGCCCAGGACGAGGTGTTCCCCGACCGCGAGCACTTCGGGCGGATCTTCTACAACCAGGCGACCATGTCCGCGCTGGGCATCCCGCAACTGTCCGCGGTCATGGGTTCCTGCACCGCGGGCGGGGCGTACGTACCGGCGATGAGCGACCAGACCGTCATCGTGCGGAACCAGGGCACGATCTTCCTCGGGGGGCCGCCCCTGGTGAAGGCGGCCACCGGCGAGGAGGTCAGCGCCGAGGACCTCGGCGGCGGCGACCTGCACGCCCGGGTCTCCGGGGTCACCGACCACCTCGCGGTGGACGACGCCCACGCGCTGCGGTTGCTGCGGGGCGTGGTGGACACCCTCGGTCCGGCGTCGCCGCCACCGTGGGACACCCGGCCGCCCGAACCGCCGGCCGTGGACCCGGACGACCTCTACGGCATGGTCCCGGTCGACCCGCGTGTCCCCTACGACGTCCGGGAGGTCATCGCCCGGCTGGTCGACCGCAGCGAGTTCGCCGAGTTCAAGGCGGACTACGGACCAACCCTGGTCACCGGCTTCGCCCGGCTGCACGGGCACCCGGTCGGCATCATCGCCAACAACGGGGTGCTGTTCTCGGAGTCCGCGCTCAAGGGCGCCCACTTCGTCCAGCTCTGCGACCGGCGGGGGATCCCCCTGGTCTTCCTCCAGAACATCAGCGGCTTCATGGTGGGCCGCGAGTACGAGGCCGGTGGCATCGCCAAGCACGGTGCCAAGATGGTCACCGCCGTGGCCTGTGCCCGGGTCCCGAAGCTCACCGTCGTCATCGGTGGTTCGTTCGGCGCCGGGAACTACAGCATGTGCGGGCGCGCCTACTCCCCCCGCTTCCTCTGGATGTGGCCCAACGCGCGGATCTCGGTGATGGGCGGTGAGCAGGCCGCCTCCGTGCTCGCCACGGTTCGCCGCGACCAGCTCGAGTCCCGGGGTCAGGAGTGGTCCTCGGCCGACGAGGAGGCTTTCCGCGCGCCGATCCGGGCGCAGTACGAGGAGCAGGGCAGCCCCTACTACTCCACGGCGCGGTTGTGGGACGACGGGGTGATCGACCCGGCCGACACCAGGACCGCCTTGGCACTCGGGCTGTCGGCCGCCGCGAACGCGCCGCTGGCGCCGGTGAGCTACGGCGTCTTCCGGATGTGACCGGCCGGCCGGCGCCACCGGTTCCTGGCGAGTGCCGGGGCCGCCGTTGTGAGCAGGGAGGACCTGACGTGCGAGTGACGGACACCGTGCTGGTGGCCAACCGGGGAGAGATCGCGGTGCGGGTGATCCGCACCCTGCGGGCGACCGGTCGGCGGGCGGTCGCGGTGCACACCGAGGAGGACGCCGAGGCCCCGCACGTGGGGGCGGCCGACGAGGCCGTCGCCCTCACCAGCGGGGACGGCGGCCCGGCCACCTACCTGGACGTCGACGCGGTGCTCGCCGCCGCCCGCCGGAGCGGGGCCGGCGCCGTGCACCCCGGCTACGGGTTCCTCGCCGAGAACGCCGGGTTCGCCTCGGAGTGCCGTCGTGCCGGGCTGGTCTTCGTCGGTCCTTCCCCGGACGCCATCGACACGATGGGGGACAAGATCCGCGCGAAGGCCGCCGTGGCGGCCGCCGGGGTGCCGGTGCTCCCCGGGGTCGCCGAGGACCCAGCCGCCCCCCTGACCGACCAGGAGTGGCGGGCGGCGGTGGGGCGCGTCGGGCTCCCGATCCTGCTCAAGCCCTCGGCGGGTGGGGGAGGCAAGGGCATGCGGCTGGTCCGCGACCTCACCGAGCTGCCCTCGGCCGTGCGGAGCGCGCGTCGGGAGGCGGTGGCGGCCTTCGGGGACGGGACCCTGCTGGCCGAGCGGTATGTCGAGAACCCCCGGCACGTGGAGATCCAGGTGATCGGGGACTCCGCCGGTTGCCTGGTCCACCTGGGGGAGCGGGAGTGCAGCCTCCAACGGAGACACCAGAAGATCGTGGAGGAGGCTCCCTCGCCGGTGCTGAGCGACGTGACCCGGGCCGCGATGGGCGAGGCCGCGGTCCGGGTCGCCCGCGCCGTCGACTACGTGGGCGCCGGCACCGTGGAGTTCATCGTCGGTGGCGACCGGCCCGACGAGTTCTTCTTCCTGGAGATGAACACCCGCCTCCAGGTGGAGCACCCGGTGACCGAGCTGGTGACCACGGTGGAGGGGCGTCGGGGGGTGGACCTGGTGGCCCTGCAGCTCGGGGTCGCCGACGGTGCCGGTCTGCCCGGGCTGCTCGGGGTGGCGACGGACGGCCGGGGTCCTGAGGCGGAGGAGGCGGTGCGGGCGGCGCTGGGCACGAGCGGGCACGCCGTGGAGGCCCGGGTGTACGCGGAGGACCCGGCCCGGGGGTTCCTGCCCACGGGGGGGCGGGTGCGGGTGCTCCGGGAACCGGGGGGCGAGCACGTGCGGGTGGACTCGGGCATCGCGACCGGGGTCGACGTCGGCACCGGGTACGACCCGATGTTGGCGAAGGTCGTGGCGTGGGCACCGAACCGCCGCGAGGCCCTGAGCCGGCTCGACCGGGCGCTCGGCGAGCACACCGTGCTCGGCGTCCGGACCAATGTCCCCTTCCTCCGGGCACTGCTCCGGGACGCCGACGTGGTGGCCGGTCGGTTGTCCACCGGGCTGGTGGAGCGCTTCGTCGAGGGGGAGCGCCTGCCGACCACTGATCCACCGGGCGAGGTGCTGGTCGCGGGCGCCCTGTGGTGCCAGCTCGACCGGGAACCGGCCGGTCCGGTGGCCAGCAGGTTCGCCCTGCCCGACGGCTGGCGCTGGGGTGGTCCGGCGGCGACGCCCTGGTGGCTCGGGGAACCGGGGCGGCCCGCGCACCGCGTCCTCGTCACGGGTGGGGCCGAGGACGCGGCGGTGTCGGTGGGCGGGGCCGACCCGGTGCGGGGTGGCGCGCGGCTCGACGGCACCGAGCTGACCGTGCGGGTGGACGGCCGGACCAGGGTGTACACCGTGGCGCGGGAGGGGGGCAGGCGGTGGCTCGCCTGGGCGGGCGGCACCTGGGAACTGGTGGAGCGCGAGCCGTTGGCCGCGGTGTCCTCCCCGGCGGCGACCACGGCGGACGGGCAGGTGCGGTCACCCATGCCGGGAACCGTGTTGACCGTGGGGGTGGCCGTGGGGGACCAGGTGGTGGCCGGGCAGGAGCTGCTGGTGGTCGAGGCGATGAAGATGGAGCACACCGTCACGGCACCGGTAGCGGGGAGCGTGGCGGCCCTGCTCGTCCGGCCGGGCAGCCGAGTGGCTCTCGACGAGGACCTCGCCGTGGTCGACCCGACCTCGGCGACCGCACCGTCCGGTGATCCCGGACCGGTGTGACGGGACAACCCACCACACGAGGACAGGGGAGCGGCCGATGCCCGACTACCGGTTGGACGAGGAACACGAGCAGCTGCGAGCCACCGTCGCCGAGTTCGCCAGGGACGTCGTGGCGCCGGTGATCGCGGGGTACTACGAGCGGGAGGAGTTCCCCTACGACATCGTCCGGGGCATGGGCGAGATGGGCCTGTTCGGCCTGCCCTTCCCCGAGGAGTACGAGGGGATGGGTGGGGACTACTTCGCGTTGTGCCTGGCCCTGGAGGAGCTGGCCAGGGTGGACTCGTCCGTGGCCATCACCCTGGAGGCGGGGGTGTCGTTGGGCGCGATGCCGATCTACCGGTTCGGCACCGAGGACCAACGCCTTCGCTGGCTCCCCGACCTGTGCTCCGGTCGTCGGCTGGCCGCGTTCGGGCTGACGGAGTCGGACGGCGGTTCGGACGCCCAGGCCACCCGGACCAGAGCCAGCCTGGAGGGCGGGGAGTGGGTGGTGAACGGCTCCAAGGTGTTCATCACCAACTCGGGGACCGACATCACCTCCCTGGTGACGGTCACGGCGGTGACCGGCCGGTCCGAGGCGGGCAACGAGATCTCGGCGGTCGTCGTGCCCTCGGGCACTCCCGGCTTCACGGTGGCCGGTCACTACTCGAAGGTGGGGTGGAACGCCTCCAACACCTGCGAGCTCGCCTTCGCCGACTGCCGCGTCCCCGAGGCCAACCTGTTGGGTGAGCGCGGGCGGGGCTACGCCCAGTTCCTGCGCATCCTGGACGAGGGCAGGATCGCGATCGCCGCGCTGGGCGTCGGCCTGGCGCAGGGCTGCGTGGACGAGAGCCTGCGCTACGCGAGGGAGCGAACGGCCTTCGGGAAGAACATCGGTTCCTACCAGGCCATCCAGTTCAAGATCGCTGACATGGAGGCCCGCGCGCACACGGCGCGGCTGGCCTACTACGACGCCGCCGCGCGCATGTCGCGGGGTGAGTCGTTCAAGAAGCAGGCCTCGATCGCCAAACTGGTGAGTTCGAACGCCGCGATGGACAACGCGCGGGAGGCGACGCAGATCTTCGGTGGGTACGGCTTCATGAACGAGACGCCGGTGGGCCGCTTCTACCGGGACGCCAAGATCCTGGAGATCGGCGAGGGGACCTCGGAGGTGCAGCGGATGCTGATCAGCCGGGAGATGGGGTTGCGCTGAGCGTGGTCGGCCCGTCCTGGTCGCCGTCCGCCCGGGCGGGCAGGTGGTGGGCCAGGACGGGGCTGATGTCGGCCACGACCGAGCAGGCCTGGTCCGTGCGGGCCACCTCGTCCTCCTCGCCCTCGGGGGCCGGGTCGCTCCCGGTCCGGCCGACGGCGACCATGAGGCTGACGGTCGCGTCCTCCGCGACGTCGATGTCCATCCGGCACATGCCGTCGGCGTAGCGCAGCAGCCTGGCGTCGAACGGGTCGGCCGTGGTCGGCTCGATGCTGGTCACGTCACCGGTGTAGGCGTTGGCGATCCCGTGGTGGGGGTCGACGACCACGCCGAGCTCCCAGGTCTGGCCGGGGTGGGTGGTGCCGTCGACGAGGATGCACAGTCCCAGGCCGCGGTCGTTCTCCTCGTGGACCGCGAACCCGTTGACGTCGGCCGCTTCGGCCAGGCCGTCGACGAAGAGGTCGCACGCGCTGCTCGCCGGGTAGTCGGGATGGCCGGTACCGGTGGGGGTTCCGCGGGGAACGCCGTTCACGTCCGCGCTGGCGGCGATCTGGGGGAGCTCGGGGGGAGGCGGGGCGGCGGGCGTTCCACCGGCGACGGCGCTGCCCGGCGAGGTGCTGGTGCAACCGGCCACCGTGGCCGCCGCGAGCGCGAGCAGCAGCGGGGCCGCCGGGCGCGGCGTGGGCCTTCCCCCCGGTCCACTCGGATGGGTCACGATCGCATTGTGCCTGATCCGGCGAGGAGATCCCCCGCGAAAGGGTGAACCAGGCGGCTCGGGGGCCGGAGGAACCGCCCACTCCATCACGGCTTGTGCGGAACGTGGCACCCGCTGCTGCCCAGCCGTGCGAGAAACCGCCGAAGCGGGTGGGGAACCGGGTGGAGCCATTGACAGTGCGAAGTTCAGCCGGCACTGTCTGTTCATATTGTGCTTATCTCATGCACTATGTGAACAGGAGAGTGTGGTCGGCATGCCGGATCACGGGACCCGGTCATGGCGTTCGGAGTTCTCCCCCGGAGCTGCCCGGAGGTGGCCTCGGAAGAAAGCCGCCTCCCCGGAGGGCGAGTGAACACCAGGGCGCTCCACCCGCCACCATGGGATGGGGAGCCCCGCCGTCGATCGGCGGTTCCGGGGCGGTGGTCGTTCCCGTGACTCCGCGCCCCTTCCCGTTCCCCGCCGACTCTTCCGCTTCTCGACGTCGAAGGCCGTCCCTGCCCGGAAAGGACACGCCGCAATGAAGCTGAGCATCTTCTCGGTCACCGACCACCATCCGAGCCTGGGCCGGAGTATTTCCGATTTCTACGATCAGCTGCTCGACGAGATCGAGCTCGCGGACCAACTGGGTTTCGCCAACTACTTCGTGGCCGAGCACCACTTCCACGAGTACGGGGTCGTGACCTCGCCGCCGGTGCTGTTGGCCGCCGCCGCTCGGCGGACGAACCGCATCGGGCTGGGAGCGGCCGTGGCGGTGTTGCCCTTCCACAACCCGCTGGTCCTCGCCGAGGAGTACGCGATGCTGGACCAGCTGTCCGGCGGGCGGTTGGCGCTGGGTGTGGGGTCGGGGTACCTCGAGCACGAGTACGCGGGTTTCGGGATCGGGAACTCGGAGAAGCGGGTCCGCTTCGACGAGGCGCTGGAGGTCCTGACGAAGGCGTGGACCGGGGAGCCGGTGACGTACCACGGCCACTACCACCACGTGGACGACGTGCGGATCGCGGTCACCCCGCTCGCACCGCCACCGTTGTGGGTGGCCGTCATCCGGGCCGAGGCCGCGTACCACGTGGGGCGGCAGGGCCGGAACGTCATGCTGATCCCCTACGCCACGGCCACCGACATCAGCGACCTCGGGACCATCGTGGACAGCTATCGCAGGGGGTACGCCGAGTCCGGGGCGCCTGGCAGGGGTGAGGTCGCGGTCGCCCTGCACACCTACGTCGGGGACCGACCCGACGTTCGATCCGAGGTGGGGCCGGCGCTGGCGCAGTACACCGACAGCCGCCTCTACCACCGCAGCCGGCGCAGTTACGACCAGCTCACCGACGCGGGCCTGGTGCTCTTCGGCGACCAGGACGAGGTGCGGGAGCGCGTGGAGAAGCTCAGCGGGCTCGGCGTGGGGCACCTCCTGGCGTTGACCAACTTCGGCGGCATGCCGTCGGAGCTGGCGAACGCGTCCCTGCGGCGGCTGTCCACCCTGTTGCCGACGGCGGACGAGCGCGACCCGGTCTGAGCCGGCCGGTGGACCGTGCGGCGAGCCCCACTGCCGCACGGCCCCGGCTCCCCCGGAGCGCGGACGGGCTCAGCTGGCGAGGAACTCCTCGATCCGGGTGACCGTGATCAGGGGCGCCTCCTCGATCGCGTAGTGCCCGGCGTTGCGGAACAGCTCCACCCGCGCGTTGGGGTGGTGACGTGCCCAGGTGTCCCGGAGCATCCCCGCGCTGAGCGCCGGATCGTGCTCACCCGCGATGAGCAGCATCGGAGTGGTGTCACCGCTGATCTTCTGCTGGAAGTCGTTGCGCGCCCAGTCGCGCAGGTACTCCGCGAAGGCGGTCACCGTCGAGCGGTCCAGCGAGCGGCGGACCATGTCGTCCAGCCACCGCCCGCTCAACCGGCCCCCGGTGGTCATGTCGATGATCGCCCTGCGGTTCGCCGCGCTCTCGGCCGCACCCGAGAACAACTCCCAGGTCCGCTCGTCGAGGGGTACGCCCGAGGCGGGAACGGGGGACACGCCGACGATCTTGCGTACTCGCTCCGGCGACTCGGCCAGCACCGACGCGGCCACCTTCCCGCCCATGGAGTGGCCGACGAGGGAGAAGTTCGGCCACCCCAGCGAGTCCGCGACCGCGAGCACGTCGGAGGCGGTCTCGGCAGTCGTGTGCTCGCCGGCGATCCGCATCGCCTCGCCGTACCCCCGGTAGTCCATGAACGCCCAGGTGAAGCGGTCGGTGTCCAGCTGCGGCGTGATCGCCTCGAAGGCCGACCGATCTGATAACCAGCCGTGCAGCGCCAGCACGTGGTGCGGGCCGTCACCGAGGACGTCGTGCGGGAGAACAGCCACAACAGCTCCTGTTCTGCTGACCGGGGTGGGGTCGGCGGACACATTCGGGCTGGGGTCTTCCGTCTCGGTCGAGCCGGACTGGGTCAGGCCGGACAGGGCGAGCCGGACTGGGTCGTGAGATCGGACGGGCGGAATCGCTGATCATGCCAGGATTGGACTCCTGGCCAGTGAAGTCAATCCTGCGGTCGGAGCCTTTGGCCGATGTGGACGGGACGCCACGAATCACCCTGCGTGATCCCGCGGTGGAGGGCCGACGACGGCCGCGCCTCCAGGGGACGAGGAGGTTTCCGCTGGGAGGGAGGCAGACGAACCCCGACAGGCCGCCCCGCTCCGCGCGGGTGGTGGCCCGTCACGAGTACGGGGGCGAGGCGAACCCGACGGGGTGAAGCGTCGTCCACGCCCCGTGTCGACTCGGGTGGGTTCCGGGGCCCGGTACCCGCCCAGAGTCACCCCCGGATCCCCGTGACCGTGCGTCCGAGCCGTTTGGCGACGCGGAGCACCTCGGGGGCGACCGCCGCCTCGGCCAGCGTGCCGATCGAGACGATGCCCACGCTCGCCACGGCGAGGCCGTCGGAGGGCGCGATGGGGGCCGCGAGTCCCCAGGCGCCCGGTTGCAGCTCCCCGCTGGTCACCGAGTAGCCCCGTTCCCGCGCCGCGGTGACCTCCGCTCGTTCGTCGAGCTTGGCTGGTCGCCCCGCCAGGATCGCCATGCCGGCGGCTCCGAGCCCCGCCTCGTGCCGGGTCCCGACCCGGTAGGCGACGTGGGTGAAGGTGCGCGAGGGTTCGGTGACCGCGACGACGACGCAGCTCGTCTCGCCGTCGAGCACGGTGACGAACGCGGTGGCACCGCAGTTCTCGGCGAGGGTCCGGAGCTCGGGGGCCAGCGCGCGCCGCAGGTGTGGCAGCACGGCGGTGCCGAGTTCGAGGACGCCGAGCGCGAGTTGGTAACGGCCCCGTTCGGTCCGGGTGACCAGCCGGTTCGACTGGAGGGTGCCGATGAGCCGGTAGACGGCGGTGCGCTCGATGCCCAGCGTCCTGGTCAGTTCGGCGTGGGTGAGGCCGTCGGGGTGGTTTCGCAGGGCCCACAGGATTCGCAGTCCGGTGTCGAGGGTCTTAGCTCCCGGAGGAGGTGCGGAATCAGCCGGCGATCCTGTCGAAACGGGTCGCCGGTCTTCGTTCAGCACGTCGGCCACTCCCTCTCTTGGATGATCTTTCCTGGGAATTCGATGGCAAATCATTGTGCACTATCTACGCAAACCGACTTTCGGGACGGTGTCTCCCGCCATTTCCGCTGATCATCGCGGTTTGTCCTCGACTGGCGTTCATGGCTTCCGAAACCAATTCATGTGGTGCACAATATGAACTAGTTGGGTAGAATGTGCACGGTGTGGCATCATCGCCCCAGGCGATCGGCAGCGACCCGGAACGCCGTCCGGAGTCGAGGTGGCGAGGAGGGGTCATGGCGATTACCCGGGAGCAGGCGCTTCGCGAATATCCGGAGCTTTCCTGTCTCGCGCTCATCAAGGAAGCCGGCTGGGATTTCGAGCTGATGACCGACGATGCCGGTGAGCTGTCCTGCGTGGTCGGCTACCGGCGGGAGAAGCAGTACCTCGACGCCGTCTACGTCTACGACATGACCGACACGGTCGCCGTCCGGATGGTCCTCGACCAGGCGGGCAGCCGGGGCGGCATCGTCTGGCAGCGCGGCGGGCACCTGGCCGACACCCTCAACGAACTGCTCGAACTTCCCCCACCCGACCTCTGGTTGTCCCCGTTGATCGCGGCTCCCGCGCCCCGCTCGGGCTGCCTCAGCTGAACCACCGCCAACCCGGGGCGGCGAAGACGATGTCCCCGTCGTCTCTCCCGCGCCTCACGCCTCCCCGGGTCGTGCGGAACGCGGTTCGGTGCCGTGCCGCCCCCCGCCCGGCACCGAACCGCCCCAACTCGGTCCGCCGTCGACGATCCCCGCCTCCCCCCCGTCGGCGGCGGACCCGAGTTGTCGCGCTGGTACGTCACCCGCTCAACCGGCTGCCCGTTCTACTCGGTCCGCTCCCGCACCGGCTCAGGGGAGTGGCAGCAGGGTCACCGGGAACGGCAGTTCTCCCCGTCCCAGGGGGCATCGCGAGGCGCCCCCCGGCGAGCTATTCGTCCTCGGTGGAGACGAGGAGGAAGTCGACCACCAGCGCGCACGGTGCGCCCTCCGCGTCCCGTCCCAGCCACGTCGGGTAGCTGCCGTCCCCCTCCCCGGCCCGGAACACCACCAGCGAACCCCCGGACGACGAGTCCACCAGTTCGACCGGCTTCTCCACGTCCACCGGCGGGACCGCGTCCTCGCTGACCACGCGTGCCGCCCATCCGGTGGCCTCGGCCGCGCAGAGGCAGGCCAGCCCGGAGTCCACACCGAAACCGAAGAACTCCCCCGCGCGCAGTTCCAGCGGGTCCTGGCCCGCGCGCAGCGCCGGTTCCCAGCTCGTCGGGACACCGCCACCCCACCGGACGCGCGCGGCGGCCACCAGCGGTCCCTCTCCCGGCCGCTCCGTGTCGACCAGCGCGAGTTCGACCGGATGCCGTCCCTTCGGCAGGCGCACGACCAGCGGATCGGTGTCCGCCTCCACCGAATGCGGGTCGGCGGTCACCACCCGGCCGGTCGGGAGCACCAGCGTCCCCGCCGCGAGCGGGTCCCGGCTGAGCGCGGGCCGCCCGTCGCGG
Source organism: Actinoalloteichus caeruleus (assembly GCF_049311605.1). Taxonomy (NCBI): domain Bacteria; kingdom Bacillati; phylum Actinomycetota; class Actinomycetes; order Pseudonocardiales; family Pseudonocardiaceae; genus Actinoalloteichus; species Actinoalloteichus caeruleus. The sequence continues at coordinate 5,253,220 of NZ_CP186005.1, read as the reverse complement.
AACACGGACCGGCAGCCCTCGACGAAGAGGCGATCCGGCCGCTCCGGCAGCAGGGGGCGCGGCGGCTCCCACAACCGGGTCCCGGCCGGAACCGGGGTCTCCACCACCTCGGAGTCCTCCGCCTCCCGAAGGGTCGGACGCGGGGTGGACGTCGAAGTGGAGGCGCCGGAGAGGCTGGTCAGCAGGGGGACCCAGTCCCCGAACTCGGGGAAGTCCCTCCACAACGGGTCGGCGTCGATGACGTTCACCGTCTCGCTGGCGGGTCCGTCGGCGCCTCGCGGCTCCCGGTGCACCGTCACCCGGCCACGGTGGTCGTACCGTTCGCGGTGGAGGGCGGCACCCGGGTCGAACTCGGCCTGGTCCTCGGCCTGGTAACCCCAGTGCTCCAACGCCAGCGGGAAGAGCCGCCCCTCCAGCATCTCCCGCAGTTCGATGCGGGCCGCCCGGCGCCGCTGCCCGTCGAACAGCCACACGCCCAGGTAGCGGTCGGCCACGCCCACCTGGAGCAGGGCCTGCGGGGCGTCCCCGTTGGACAGCAGCACCGCGTACCGGGACCCGGCCTCGTGCCGCGCCCGCGCGGTCGCGGTGCGCAGCGGCCCGAGCAGGTCACGGGCATCCGCGTCCCAGTCCTCGCCGTACCGCACGTTCATGATCGGCGCTGTCATGGCCGTCCTCCAGCTCCTCGGGTTCCGCCCGGGAAACTAGCCGGTGCCCGGTACGACCGGTTCCGCCGGGCGCCCCGGCCAGGGCGCCCACCGCCGCGCACCCGGACCGGGCGGCGACCAGGCGCGGGTGGGAGCAGCGGGTTCCGACGTCAGAGCCCCGACCGGTCCAGGGTGCTGGCGACGACGGCGTGTTCCTCGGGAAGACCCCACCGGTGCCGGTAGACGGCGATCACCAGGTCCCGCAGGTGCGCCTCCTCCCCCGGGGCGAGTCGGGCGGTCATCAGCCGCATCGGGTCCCACTGGGGCCGCCCTCCCGGGGTGTCGTGAGGGGTGAGGTACCCCTCGACCTGGAGCAACACGCCGTCCTGACGCTCGTAGAACCGGATGCGCCGGCGCCGGACCAGCTCCTCGACCTCGTCGACACCGTCCTCCTCCGGATCCTCGACGTCCCAGAGCAGCCGGGACCGCCCCCCGGCGGCGAGCCGGGACGTCATCGCCCGCCACAACGCGGCGCCGACCCCCCGCCCCCGCTGGGACTCGTCAACGACCAAGTACCGCAGGTAGGTCCATCGCGTGTCGCCGAGATGACGCAGCACCGCGAGGCCGAGCGGTGCGCCGTCGCCGTCGACCAGCGCCAGTGCCTCCTCGTCCTGCCGTCCCGAGGCCACCGCCTCGGTGAACGGGGCCCGGAGGTGCTCGGCGAACCCGCTCTCGTAGATGTGGCGCAACCGGGCCGCCGCCTCGGCGGACAGGGCGGAGACGGGGGACAGGGACGTGTTCATCGCTTCTCGCAGACCTCGTGGGCGGGTGGAACGGGAGTGCTGGCATCGCCGCCGTGACGCGTCGGGCGGCCCACCCGGGCAGCCATGCCGCGCCTCGGGTCGGGGCGGCTGGGTCACGGCGACCAGGAACCCGTGGACCGGTCGAACACCGCGCCGCCCAGTTCCCCGAGGACCGCCTTGGTGACCCGCTCGGACGCCGTCCTGGGGAGGTCGGGGTGGAACTCCCAGTAGCGGGGAACCTTGAAGGCGGCCAGGCGGCTGGCGCAGAACTCGGCCAGGTCGGAGGGGGACACCGCGTCCGGTTCCCGCAGCGCCAGGTAGGCCTTGACCTCCTCCCCGCGAAGCTCGTCCACGACACCGGTGACCGCCGCCAGTCGCACGGCCGGGTGGGTGAGCAGGACCTCCTCCACCTCCCTGGCCGCGATGTTCTCCCCGGCCCGCCGGACCATGTCCTTCAACCGGCCACAGTGGTACACCCGCCCTCGTTCGTCCAGTCGACCCAGGTCCCCGGTGTGGAACCAGCCCTGTCGGATGACGCGGGCGGTGGCCTCGGGATCGTCGAGGTAGCCGCGCATCATCCCGGGCCCCCGCAGGGTGAGCTCGCCGACCAGCCCCGTGGGCACCGGGTTCCCGTCGGAGTCGACGATCCGCACCTCCCGGGAACGGGTGGGGCGGCCGAGGCAACCGGTGCCCACCAGCTCGTCGTGCTCCTCGGCACCCACCCTGATGTCCGCTCCGGTCTCCGTCATCCCGAACGCCTCGTACCAGGGCACGCCCCAGCGCCGCTCCAACTCGCCGTGCAGGGCGGGAGGGATCGCGGAGCACTGCACGGCCCGCACCCGGTGGTCCCGGTCGGCGACGGAGGGGGGCATCCGCAGCAGCAGCGTCGGCATCGCCCCGAGGCAGTAGAAGTAGGTCACCCGGTGTTCCCGCACCCGCGACCAGAAGCTGCTCGGGTGGAAGCCGTCGAGCACCACCAGTTCCGCCCCGGCCAACAGGGCCGCCACGACGTTCCACTGCGGGTCGACGTAGGAGAAGGGCTGCGCCGTGAGCAGCACGTCCGCCTCGCCCAGGCGCGGGAACTCCGCCACCATGCCGCCGCCGAGCACCGTCCAGTACCGGTGGGAGAGCACACATCCCTTGGGACGACCGGTGGTCCCGGAGGTGAACTGGATGTTCACCGTGTCCTCCGGTTCCGGCTGGTGGTCCTCGACGGGGGCCGCCCCCCGGTCGGTCGCCAGGTCTTCGGCCAGGAGGACGTTCGCCAGGCCGGGAAGCGTGGCGGGCAACGCGGCGAGCAGGTCCGTGAACTCCGGGGAGGTCACGACGGCATGGGTGCCGGCGGTGCGGAGCAGGTGCTCGGTGTCGACGCCGCGGTACTTCGCGTTGACGGGGACCATCACCGCGCCGAGCCGGGCGAGACCGAGCCAGACCAGGGGGTACTCGGGCCGGTTGCGCAGCAGGACCGCCACCCGGTGGCCGGCGCGCACCCCCCGGGCCCGCAGTGCCGCCGCCACCTGGGCGGTGCGCCGGTCCACCTCGGCGAAGGTGAGCCGGACCGGCGCGGCACGGGGGGTGTCCGGGTCCGCCGACCCCGGGTCGAGGTCGAAGGTCCAGGCCACCCGGTCGGGCCACCGCTCCGCCGCGCGCCGGACCGCGGTGACCAGGTCCGGCACCCGGTGGGCGGCGAGCCCACCGGGTCCCGTCGCGAGCTCACTCATGGCGGACCCGCCCGGGGTCGGAGCCCGTGTCGGCGCGGCGACGCTCGAACTCCTGCCGACCCACATCGGATTCCGAGGTGAAGCGGGTCGTGACGGCGTGGTCCAGCTCGACCGACATGGCCTGTTCCAGGGTGTGGTCCATCCCGCTGTCGAGCACACGTTTGGCGAGGGTCAGCGCGGTGCGGGGCCGCTCCCGCAACCGCTCGGCCAGCTCGCGGGCGGCGGCCTCGTGCGTCCCGACGGGGACCACCCGGTTGACCAGGCCGAGTCCCGAGGCCGTCTCCGCGTCCAGCCGGTCGCCGAGCATCAGCGCCTCCTTGGCCCGCATCGGGCCGACCGCCAGGGGCAGGAGGCGTGAGATGCCGCCCGTGACGCTGAGGCCGACCCCGACCTCGGGGAAACCGAAGGACGCGTCCTCCGCCGCCACCACGAGGTCGCAGGCGAGGGCGAACTCGCAGCCGGCGCCGAGCGCGTAGCCGTGGACCGCGGCGATCACCGGCCCGGGGAACCGGCGGATCTCCCTGGTGACGTCCTGGAGGCGGTCCACCCTGGCCCTGGTGCCGAGCGGGTCCTCCTCGGGGGTGGGTTCCCGCAGGTCGTGTCCCGCGCAGAACGCGCGTCCCCGCCCGGCCACGACCACCACGGCCGCACCGTCCCCGCCCGCGCGGCGCAGGCCGTCGATCAGCGCCTCGGTCAGTTCGGGGACGACGGCGTTCAGCCGGTGCGGCCGGTTGAGGTGGAGACAGGCGATCCCGTTCTCGTACTGGTAGTCAACGGTCATCCCCGGCGCCTCCGCGGTCCGATCGATCGATCGATAGAGTCAGGACCGGACGGTAGGAGCGGGGTGTTCACGTCGTCAATACCCCGCTCCGGGCACGTACCGCGCGTGACCGGTCACCGGGTGTTCGTCCTGCTCGCGGCCGTGGCGCTCGCGGAGCGTGATGCGGACGGGAACGGGGGCGGGAATGCCGCAGCGAGGCGCCGTCGGCGCGGAGGAACGGATCAGGGCCGCCGCGGTACGGCTGTGGTCGGAACGGGGCTTCCACGGAGTGGGCATCCGGGAGCTGGCGGAGGAGGCGGGACTGTCCTCGGCGACGCTCTACCACTACATGGGCACCAAGGAGGACCTGCTCGCCGATGTCATGTCCCGTGGGCTGCGTCGGCTCGTCCTGGCCGCCGAACGGGTGACCCAGCAGCGGGCGGGGGCCGGTCCTAGGATGAACGCGCTGGTGCAGCTGCACGTCCTCACCCACGCCCTCAGGCCGAGGGAGACCAGGGTGGTCGACGGGGAACTGCGCGCGTTGTCGGGGGACCGCCGGGGCGGGGTGATGTCGCTGCGCGACGAGTACGAGCGTTACTGGCGGGCCACGATCGACGAGGGCCGCGCCTCGGGCGCCTTCCGGGTGGAGGCGCCCGGCATGGCGCGGCTCGCCCTGTTGGAGATGTGCACCGGTGTGGCCCGCTGGTACGACCCGGGAGGGCCGATGGCGCTGTCCGAGGTGGCGCTGGGGCACGCCCAGCTCGCGTCGCGGGTGTTGGGGGCGGAGGAACTGGAACTCGTGGACGAGGTGGACTGGTGCCGGGGCCTGGTCGGTGAGATCTGGTCCGGGCCAGGGGGCGGGTGACCGGCGGATCCCGCCTGCCCAGGGTCGTGGGCCGCGGTGGTGGTGGGGCGCCGCCCCGCGCGGCGCGGTCGCGGTTCCTCGGGCGGTGCGGGCGACCCCGGCCGGTGAGCGGCCGTCGGTGGTGCCGGCGGGAAGCCCCGCGCAGCCGGCGGGCCGGCGGGGTCGGCGGGTGCCACTGGTACGGGCGGGTGGTGACGTCTCGGGCGTTTCGGGGCGCTGACAGGGGTGTCGCGGGTGGTCCGGCCCCGATCAGGCCACCCAGGAGTGTCGTTCGGAACTCGCCGAGTGCAGGTGCCGGCCCGGCAGCGGGGAGCCGTCCGCCTCCCCGGACTCCCGCGAGTCCCGGTCCGCCGCCTCGTTCACCCGCCGGTCGCCGACATCCGGCCGACCCGGGGTGGGACTGCGGCCGGAGGACCGGCGGCGCACCACGACGAGCAGGACCAGGCCGACGAGCAGGACCAGGTGGGAGGCCACCCGCTCGACGGGTGCCTGGCCCCGCACCAGGTCCCAGACCGAGAACCCGGCCAACACCACCAGGAAGCCCGCGAACACCGGCACCATGCCCCGCGCGTGTTCCACTCGGAACGACGCCCACAACATGCCGAGGCCCAGGGCCACGTTCCAGGCGGTGCTCTCGTTCAGCAGGTGTGGCTCACCCGAGTGGTCGTGACCGAATCCGAAGTCGACACCCAGGTAGGGCCCGACGGCGATCAGGACCTGGACGACCGCCACGACGGCCAACGCGATCCTGACCGCCAGGTGGGCCGGGGGCCGCCGCCGCCGAGTTCCGACAGCGGGAGCGGCCAGCAGGACCGCGTCGACGAGGTCCGGTGCGCGTGGCGCGGGACGAACCCGCAGCGATCGCGTCAGGGCCTGCGCGCGTCGGTACCAGAAGACGCAGGGGGCGCAGGACTCCAGGTGTCGCGCGACCACCTCGGCCGGTACCGGTTCCCGTTCCCCGTCGATGCGGGCCGACAACGCTTCACGGCAGGTCTCGCACTCCACACCCTGATTGTCGGCCATTCGGCAGACACGGTTCCGTAGGGACACTGCGCTACGCTACTGATCTGTGACCTGGCGTGGGGTTTTCGACGACGAGACCACACGGTTGGCCGTGGCGGCTGGCACGGGGGACCGCGAGGCGATCGCGGCGTTCGTGCGCGCCACCCAGCGGGACGTGTGGCGGTTCACCGCCCATCTGACCACCGTGGACAGCGCGGACGACCTGACCCAGGAGACCTACCTGCGGGCGTTGCGCGCGCTGCCCTCCTTCGAGGGGCGCTCCTCGGCCCGTGCCTGGCTGCTCTCGATCGCGCGGCGAGCGGTGGTCGACCAGCTCCGCTACGCCGGTCGGCGTCCCACGGTGGTGGGCGGGCAGGACTGGGAACGGTCGGCCGAGGCCGCGCACTCCCGGGTGCGGCGCACCTCGGGCGGCTTCGAGGGGGCGGTCGAACTCGACCTCCTGCTGGACGAGTTGGAACCGGAGCGGCGGGAGGTCCTGGTCCTCACCCAGGTGCTGGGGCTGTCCTACCAGGAGGCCGCCGAGGTGTGCGGGTGCCCGGTGGGGACCGTGCGGTCCCGGGTGGCCCGGGCCCGGGACGATCTGATGCGCGCGCTCGACGGGGCGCGGTCGGGGACCGGCTGACTTCGGGAGGGCCGGGGCCGGGCGGGCAGGCCCGCAGAGCCACCGGGAGGCCACCACCAGGCGGACGTCGCCGTCGTGGGTGGTGCGGCCGGGGCCAGCCGGGCGGGGAGGTGGGCTGGGAATGGCCTTCGACGAACGGTGGGTGCCGTGCTCGCCGAGGACGGCGTCGCGGCGGCGGGGACAGGTGGCGTTGTACCTGGACGTCGAGAACCTCGTGCTCGGTACGGGTCCCGCGCTCGCCGAGGACGGCGTCGCGGCGGCGGTCGTCCGATGGCTGTGCCACGCGTGGGGCGGCGCCCGCATCCGGCGCGGCTACGCGGACTGGGCCGACCCCCGTTTCCGCCGGTACCACCAGGTCCTCGAACACGCGGGCGTGGACCTGATCCAGGTCGGGCACGGGGCGACCCGGAAGAACGCGGCCGACATCCGCATCGCCGTCGACGCGATGGAGGCGCTCCTCGTCCACCCGGACCTCGACACGGTCGTGGTGGCCACCGGTGACAGCGACTTCTCCCCGCTCGTCACGAAACTCCGGGAGCACGGCCGTCGCGTCGTCGGCGTCGGCCCTCGGCGGGCGGCGAGCCCGAGGCTCGCCTCCGTCTGCTCCGAGTACGTGGTGTGGGACGGGCTTCTCGCGGGGATGTCGACCGGGTCGGGTGCCCCCTCTCCCGGGCCTTCGGCGGAGTCCCGGTGTCCGACGCCGACCGGCGACGACCCGCCGCCCGAGGTCGGCGCCGGCGGTGGGGAGGAACCCGTCGGGGCGCCCGGCCCGCTCGACGAGGTGGTCGCGCTGGTGCGCCGGGCCTTCGAGTCCGCTGGGAGCGCGCGGGCCACCGCGAGCGCGTTGAAGACCTGGATGTTGCGGGTGGACCCCGAGTTCAGGGAGTCGCGGTACGGCTTCACCCGGTTCCGCGAGCTCCTCGTCGCCGCCGAGGTGGTCCGCGAGGTGGGGCGTTCTGGCTCCGACATCGTGGTCGGGCTGGTGCCCCAGCCCGACGCGCCCCACCCGGCCACCGACTCGGAGCTGGCCGAACCGGGTTGACCTTCGGCTGCCTCGGCCCCGGACGCCGGGCGGCCCGCCCTGTCCCGCTCTGCCCGGCGGAGCGGCGGCCGCTGGTCCACCCGGGTGATAGTCGTGGCGGAAAGCGCTGGTCGCGGCCGGGACGAGCGGAACACTGCGCCGGAGCCGGGAACCAGGGGGGCGTCCCGGGCGACTCGTGGGGTGACGAGCGCCGGAGGTGCGGCCGCCGAGGTACCAGCCTGTCGCACCGCCTGCTCCGTTCCGGCGCGAGTGCCGGGACACCCCGTCCCGGTCCCGCCGATCGTGAAGGGAGGTGCCGACGATGAAGAAGAAGGTCGAGCTGAAGGTGCGTCGCAAGCGGACCCGCACCCGCATCCTGAACAACCACGCCTGATCCGGGCGGGGACCCGCGTCGCCGAACGGTGCCGCGGGCTGACGGTCGGCGGTCCGGCCCGGTGTCCTCGGACGCCGCCGGGCCGCCGACCCACCGGGAACGCGGTCCCCACCGCGTTCCCGGCCCTCCCACCCGCGCCCGGTGGCGGGGGCGGAGCCGGGTCGGTCCCACCGGTCCCGACGTCAAGCTTGTCCACGGCCGTTCGAGCGCGGCCGACCCAGCAGCGGAAGCAGGGGTGGCATGGAATACCGACGCGCGCGCAGTCTCGCCCTGTACTGGCACGACGGCGAACTCACCGCGGAGAACTACCTGGAACCGCGTTCCACCGACGAGGAGACGGAGAACGCGGTGGCGGTGGACGCCGAGGCGGTGCGGCTGCTCAGCCTGTTCGAGGAGTGGACCGACGTGGAGGCGGTGGTCGCCGACCACCCCGACCACGATCCCGATTCGGTCCGCGCCGCGGTGGAACTCCTCGCCGAGGACGGGCTGCTCGTCCCCAGGTCGGCCGCCGACCGGGAGGAACGGTTCCTGACGGCCTGGCGCGACTGGGGCGAGGACGCGCGGTTCTTCCACTTCGGCACCCGCAACGCGATCTACACCGGCGACAGCGTGGAACAGCGGCGGGCGGACGCGCGCTGGGTGCGGGAGACCGGGGGGACCCCGCCGGCGATCTTCAAGCACTACCCGGGGGCTCCCCGGGTCTACCTGCCTCGTGACGTGCGGCGGATGACCGACGACTTCGGCGACGTCCTGCTGCGCCGCCGCACCCACCGCGTGTTCACCGGGGCGGAGGTGAGCATGCGGGACCTGTCCTCGGTCCTGCACTACACCTTCGCGCCCACCCAGCTCTACGACGCCGGTGACCTGGGAACGCTCATGCTGCGCACCAGCCCGTGCGGTGGCGCCCGCCACGAACTCGAGGGCTACGTGGCGGTGCTCGACGTGGAGGGGGTCCCGCCCGGCCTGTACCACTACGACGGGGAGTCGCACGCGCTCGAACTGGTGGACGCCGACTTCGACCGGGCCCGGCTGCACCGGCTGACCTACGAGTCGGAGATGTGCACGCCCTCGGCGTTCGTGTGCTTCGTGACCGCCGTGTTCGAACGGACCATGTACAAGTACCGGAACTCGCGGGCCCTGCGGGTGACCCTGCTCAGCGCGGGACACCTCGGCCAGACCTTCGTGCTGACGGCCACCGCGCTCGGGCTGGGCGCCTGGCAGAGCGCCGCGTTCCGGGACGACGAGACCGACGCTTCCCTCGGTGTCGACGGCTTCGAGGAGGGCACGGTCTACATGTTCGGCGCGGGACATCCCGTCCTCGCCGAGAACGGCATGCCGAAGGGGGTCACCCGCGCCGGGCTGGTCGACCGGTCGAGTCTGACGGCGGGTCCCCACGGAACCGGCTGAGCCGGCCGGCCGACCAGCCGCGTCCGGAGGAGACGGAGCACCAGCGGCCAGCCGGAGCTGGCCGCTGCGACCCCTGCCGTCCCGCTACCGGGAACTCGCTGGTCAACCAGGGGTCACCGGGATGGTGGCCGTCGCACTGCTCTCCAGGGTGGCGCTCCGGACGTACCCGGTGGGAGTGCTGCTGCTGGCGGTACAGGCCACGGATTCCCACGCACATGCTGGGTGGGTGAGCGGCGCGGCGGCGATCGGCGACGCGACGGCCGTGCCGTGGCAGGGTCGGCGGGTGGACCTGTTCGGCCCTCGGCGGTCGACGGTGGTCCTCGCCCCGACCAACCCGGGCTGCTTCGTCACACTGGTGGTCGCGCTGGGCGGGCCGGCCGCCGGGCCGGCCCCGGTGCTGGTGGCGTTCGCGTCCGGGGCCACCCTGCTCCGGGTGGCCCCGGAGCAGCGGGCCCCCTGGTCCGAGGTGGTGCCCGCACCGGGAACCCGGCGGGCCGCGCTGGGGGTGGACGCCGCGACCCTTGACCTCGCCCTGGTGGGCGGTCCGCTGTCGGCGGCCGCGATCGCGGTGGCGGCGGGGTCGGCCACGACGGTGCCGGGCGGGGTGGTGTTGGTCCTCCGCGTGGCGTCGTGGTTCCTCGCACTGCTGGCCACCCGGGACGCTGAGGGGCGGCGGCGGGCCGACCGCGCCCGCCGGTACCCGGCCCCGGGTGGTGACGTACCCGGTGCTGGCGCGAGGAGGCGTCGCCGGCCCAGGGGCGTGCTCGCCGCCCTCGCCGCGTCCCCGTGCCCCCTGGTACTGGCCGTCGCCGCGGTGGACGGCGGTGTGCTGGGCACCCTGCGCGTCGCGTTCGCGGTGTTGGGGCGCCGACACACCATGTCCGGGGTGCTCGGCCTCGCGGTGGCGTCGTTCGGGGTGGGCGGCGTGCGCGGTGGGCCGTGGTCCGGTGGCCGGTGTGCCGGGGCCACGCCGGCGCGAGCGATACCGCTGCTCCTGACCGGGTACACGGCGGCCACCCTGCTCCTCGCCGTCGACGAGGGGCCCGTGACACCGGTGGCGCTGGCCGCCACCGCGGGCTGGTGGTCGGGGCCCGTCGTGGTCCACACCCTCGATCTCGTGGCCCGCCACGCCCGCGCCGGGGCCGGCACCGAGGCCGTCGCCTGCGGCATCACCGCGACCTTCACCGGCGCCGCCGCCGGCAACGCGCTCGGCGGCCTGGCGGCGTCGTCCGGATACCAGCCCGCCGTCCTGGCCGCGGCCTCCTCCGGCGGACTCGCCGCGCTGCTGGCGCTCGCGTGTCGCGGTCGGCTGGCCGTGGTGGACGGGGAGATCTCGGCGGCGGGGAGCACCACACCGCCGTCGTCCGCCGGCCGGGGAAGGGCCGGCGACCCACCCGGTCGGCACCGTGGCCGGCCGGGGCGAACGAGGAGGACCAGGAGCAATGCACACTGACGAACCAGCGGCGCCCGCTCCGCGCCGCGACAGGAGGGACCGCACCCTGCGGTCCGACCTCAGAGCCATGCTGCCGGACCTGGCGATCGCCCTGCTGGTGACGGCGTCGGTCTACGGGATCCTGCACTGGCGGATCGACAACGGCACGTCGGACACGGCCCTGGTGATGCCCTTCATGGCCGACGCCGCCGCGAACTGGCCCTACTGGCTCAGCCAGGCTTTCGGCTGGTCGGCCCTGTTGTGGTCCTGGGTCACGGTGCTGTTCGGCCTGCTCGTGGGCGGGAGCCGGCCGGCGTGGATCAGGCTGCGTCCCGCCACCATCGAACGGCTGCACCGGACGACCAGCCTGACGGTCATCGCCCTGATATTCGCCCACGCCCTGGTGCTCAGCTGGGACAGCGGGAACGACCTGCTCGGCGCGTTCGTGCCCGGGCTCTACTCGCACGCGCCAGGGCGGTTCGCGGTGGCGATCGGTGTGATCGCCTTCTGGCTGGCCCTGCCGATGGGGCTGACCTACTACGTGCGGAACCGGATGGGCCCTCGCCTGTGGCGGATGACGCACCGGTTCATCATCGTCGTCTACGTGCTCGGGATCTGGCACACGTTCCTGTGGGGCACCAACGTGTGGTTCACGGGTGGCCTGCGCACCGTTCTCTGGGTGATGCAGATCCCGGTGGCCCTGCTGTTCCTGTGGCGGCTCCTGTACCCGGCTCGGCGTGGTGAACGGGTGCCGTGGCGTCCCTCGGAGTGGTCCGCTGGCCTCAGCGCGCGCGACGTCGGTTCCCTGGTGCTGCGGCTCGGTGCGGCGGCGGTCGTGGTGGCGCTGCTCGTCGTCATCGCCACCGGCAACACCGGGGGCGCCGACCGCGAGGACTACCCGAAGACCAGCACGAGTGACGGTGGGGGGCACGACCACCACGGGGACCACGAGGGGCACGACCACTCGGGACACGGCCACTGACGGTGGCACGGCAGCGGAGTGGGAGGCCGAGCGCCGGCGCGGGCGCCGGCCTCCGATCATCGTCGGCGAGGGCCAGCGGACCCCGGGACGAGGCGAGCCGGGGGGCGCCGACCGATGGCCGTGGCGGAGCTGGGCTGGTGAGGCCCTTGCGCACGAGGGACGCGGCTGGGGCGCTCGCGCCTATGCGGGGGGTGCGCTGTCCGGACCGAGGTCGGGGTGCGGCCGGCGGGGGTGACGTGGTGGTTCCGGGGTGGGCGGGACCGCGTCGGGTTCCGGCCAGGTCGGCTGCTCGTCGGGTTCCGGCACGGGCGGCACGTCGTCACGGGTGGGTTCCCGTGGGCTGTCGTCCGGCTCGGGTGTGCCCGGGAAGTCCGGTGATGGTTCCTCCCGATCCCGTCGAGCCGGGTCGTCGGGGGCTCGGGAGGTGGAGTGACGGGTCCCGTCGGCGGGACGCGGCGAGGACGGGGAGCCACGCGCACCCGCACCCCGGCGCCGTCGGCGGTCGCGCGTCATCGGGCCTCCTCCTCGAACGTGGACCCACCGGGGCGGCTCGGCACTAGGAGTGCGGCCGCGACCGGGCGGACCCGCGGCCCCGGCGCTGTCGAGCCAGCACCGGCGGCAACGTCAGTCCGGCGGTTCCTGGTCGGAGCTGTCCACCGAGTCCGCCGTGTCGAGCTCCGGGTCCACCGCCGCCAGGTCCTCCGCGTCGATGTCCAACTCCGGTAGCCGGACGTCCAGCTCCGGCGGGGTGGGCGTGTCCGGAGCCAGGGGCGGCTGCGGGTTCAGCCCGTCTCGGTCGTGTCGTTCCATGCTCCTGGGGTACCCCGAGGTCGTCGCCGGGACGCGTCCGGAGCACATCCGCCTGAGGATTTCGGGGCCGGATCCGTTCGCGGGAGCGGCGGGAGGGAAGTCGGACGCTGGGAGCGGGCGGATCGGTGAGGGTCGGGGTCGGCACGGGTGTCGCCTCTCGGCGGAGATCCGAACGCGGCTCCGGCCGAACCGGTGTTCCGCGACGGTAGGAGTGTTGAGCCCGGGGGACCAGCCCCGTGCCGACCGCTCGGATCAACGCCGTCCTCCCTCGGTCTATTCCTCGGCGTGCTCCTCGACGCTCCCGGGGACCGGGTCCAGCTCGGCCGCCGGCGGCACGGGGAGCCGGAACCGGCGCGACCGCACGTGCGCCACCAGGTCCGGTTCGGGGGGGACGTTGTGTTCGCGCAGGTAGTAGGGGACGGCACCGGACCAGACCCAGACGCCGTCGGAGTGCAGGGTGTGCGGCACGGTGGCCGGCAGGGCGGGGTCCAGTTCGTCGGGGCCGGTGGCCACGGCCGACACGGTCGGCGCGTTCTCCAGGTAGGAGAGCAGGGGAGAGCGTTCGGCGGGGGGGACCTGTTCGCGGGTGGCACGGGGGCGACCGTCGGGGTCGGAACCGTCGAACACCCGTGCCTGGCGCAACTCGGCGCGGGTCGCCGCTGGGGTTGTGCCGGGGGCCGTGGGCGGGCCGGCCGTCGCGCGGCGGTCCCTGCCCGGCCGGGCCCGGCCGCGTCGCGGTGCCCCGTCCGGCCGGTCGGGGGTCGGCGGGGCCGCCACCTCGGTGGGTGGGCGTTGGTTGGCGGGGGAGGTCCCGGTCGGCTGGACCCGCGCCAGGTGGTCCCGCCACCAGCTGGGCAGCCGTTCGTCGTCCCGGGGGTGTCGGCGCAGCTCCTCCAGCCAGACCGAGGGGGGAGGTCGGATGGCCCAGCGGGGTTCCCTGTCGAACTCCCACCGCTGTTCGAAGGAACCCGCCTTCTGGTCGAGGACGAGGACTCCGCTGACCCACGTCCCGGTCCCCGGCTGGTACATGGTCGTCCTGACCCGGTCGAGCAGCGGCGGCAGGCCCTCCGGCGGTGGGACGCGGTGGCTGGTGCCGTCCGGCATCACCACCCACACCTCCCACTCGGCGTGCTGCCCGGCCGCCCGGCAGAGCACCTGCACGGACGACCAGCCGGGGGCAAGGCCACGACGCAGCTCGGCGGCGGCGAGGTTCAGCAGTCGCTGCGGCTCCCGCTCCCCACCTGACCGTGCGGGGTGTCTCATCGCGGTTCGTCCTCTCGCTGCGGTGGCACCGCCGGCGGATCCGTCGCGGCGGGACATGGAGCGGCCATCCGGCGTCGTGCGCCTCGACTGCTCACCGTGACCGCCCGGCGGGCAGCCGCTGCCGTTCGGGTGGGCCTCCCGAGGGACCCGTGCGCACCGTTCCCGTTCCGAGCCGCCGCCATCCGGGCGGACCACGGCGGGACCGGCGACCACGCGGACGGCCGCCGCGCCGAGGGGGCGTCCGGGGGAGAGCGGCGCCGGTGGCCGGTGGCGCGCCAGGTGGGCCACTCGGCGGTGTCGGGCGGCCGTGGTCGGGCTGGGAGGGACCTCGGCCGGGCCGAGCCGGGCACCCGGGCGCGGGCCTGGTTCGAACCCGCGGTCCAGCCCACGCCCCTCGTGCTCCTCCGGACGCCAGGGACCCCGCCCGGGCTCGCGTGCCGCCCCTCCTCAGCCGTGGCCCTCACCGCTGGCCTGACCCGCGGCGCCCCGTGGCGGTCTGGCCGTGCTGACCTGCGCGGAGACCGTGGCGGAGTGTCCGGCTGGCCTGATGCCTCAATCGAGGTCGGGCACCGGCCGAGGGTTGGGACGGGACACCGCGTGGGGGAACGGAAGAAGCTCGGGACCGGGATGTCCGGCGCGGTGGCGGCGTCCGGGTGGTCTCCTCCCACGGGCTACTCGGAACGCCGCGCCGCGCGAGTGGTCGAGCACTTCGCCGGTCACGCTGCGGAGGGCGTCGAGGAGCTGGTCGACGGCGCTCCTGGGCGGGCGAGTGCGGTGATGCCTCCGTGCGGTCCGACACCACGACCTCCCGTGCTCGCTGCGCCTCCCGCCATGGTCGCGCAGCTCGGTCACCGTGGGTACGGATCCGAGGTCGGTTGGTCCGGATGGCCGACGGCACCTGGTGTCGTACTGCGCCGGGCGCAGCACGGCCCGCCGGTGGGGAGGACGTTCCTCGGAGCTGGTCGCGCACCGGTCCACGACACCGACCGTGGTGGGAGCGCCACTCGGACGGCGGTTGCCCTCCGGCGGAGGAGCTCGGGAGCCCAAGTAGGGCCGGCGCGGCGGTCGCCTCACGGCGATGACCCGAACGCGGCTCCGGCCGGACCGGTATTCCGCGACGGCCGAGTGTTGAGCCCGGGGGACACGACCGCGCCGGCACCTCCTGACTACCCCACCGGGGCCGCGGTCATGCCTCGGGTGGGACGCCGATCCCGTCCGCTGGCGGCCGCTCGGGTCGTCCGGCACCGGAAGGCCCGGGTCAGGAGCGGGCCGAGGCGGACACCACCTGGTTCAGGACCGCTTTGAACAGGTTGGCGTCCACGGCCGTGGGGTCCTCGGCCAACCATGCGCCGACCTCGTCGACGAACCGTTCCGGGGTCATCGGGGCGGAGATCGAACCGTCGTCCTCCTCGGTGGTGATCTCGCCGGCCCGGCTCGGGTAGAGGAGCAGCGCCCCCCGGACCTCGACTCCGGGCAGCAGCCGGCGGTAGGCGGCGACCACGTCGGGGAGGCGAACGCTCCCACCCCGGAACGGGTGCCCGTTGCGCCAGAGCTCCCCGTCCTCGTCGACGGCGTAGTGGCCGGGCAGCCAGGCCCGGGACTCGACGAGGACCAGCCTGCGGCCGCAGAGCACCGCGTGGTCGACATCGGAGAACACGGAGTCGGGCATGGCCAACCCGTGGAAGATCCGCACCCCGGGGATCCGGGTCAGGTACGTCGTCAGCAGGTCGGCGGTGAGCTGTTCGGCGACCTCGTCCCGCTCCGCTCCCGGCCGGCCGAAGACGCGGGTGTCACCGAACTCCTCGGCGAAGGCGCGGTCCGTCCGGCTCGCGGCCAGCTGGCGGCGCACGATCCGGATCACCCAGCCCGCGGCGGCCGCGACCAGCAGCAGCCACATCATCAGCGAGACGGGCGAGCCGACCATCACCGGCGCGAGCGCGAGGAGCGCCGCCCACAGCCCGGTGGCCGCGAGGGGTGGGGCGTGCCCGCAGCCGGCGGGAGGGACGTGCCGGACGTGGTCGGTCTCCCGGACGGTCGTCCACCAGTCGAGGTCGTCGGGATCCACCTTGGGCGTGGGCGGGACGAAATCGGGGTCGGTGCCGAAGGGACGGCGGTGGCCGCGTCGCCGTGAGTGCCAGCGGGAGGGCGAGCGGGAGTCCCCTGGAGCGGCCGGCGGCGCGGCGGCCCTGGCACGGTCGCGGTCGTACTGGCGGCGCAGGAGCGGGTCGGTCAGCGTCTCGTAGGCGTCCTGGAGCAGCCGGAACGCGCCCGCCGTGCCACCCGCGTCCGGGTGCATCGTCTTGGCGAGCTGGCGGTAGGCCGACTTGACCTCGGCGGTGGTCGCGTCACGGGACAGACCGAGCAGTTCGTAGTGGTCGACCACGGTGCGGAACTCCGATCGCCGTCAGTGCGTGCGCGGACACGGTAGGAGAGGCGTCCCGGGCGGGGCGAGCCGCCGGGTGCGCCTCGCGGGGGCGTCCGTTGATCATGGTGCCGGGGCGGTCAGGCACGTCTCTCGCGGGGGAGGCCCACGGTGGGTGACGGCACCCGGGTGCCCGGCGTCGGCTTCGCGGGTGTGGCATCGCCGCCCGGTCCGGTGCGCACACCGCGTCCGGCCCCGCACCGGGGGAGCGGCCTGGTCCGGTGCTCGGGGGCGGCGGGGTGGGCTCGTGGCTCCGCGTGCTCCGGGTCGGTGCTCCGCGCTCTCGGCGGCCTCGCGCCCCGAGCGGCCCCGTCCGTGTTCCATCGCGCCCGACCGAGCGCGCCAACAGGAGGCCGCGGCGGCGGGCGGCGGGCGGTGGGGCCGGCAGGCTGTTCGCGGCCGGGGAGCGTTCGTCCTCCGCGCACACGCCGTTCTCCCCAGGTGCGCTGGCGGAGCCGGGCGTTCCACCGGCCGGGGCGCCGGGCCGAGCCCGTCGGGCGAGGAGGTGGCGCCGATCGCGTCCGTTCGCCCGGTCGTCTCGGGCCGGGGTCGCACGGTTCGACGGCGGTGTCGGTGGCCCTCGGCGCGGACCGGTGGCGGGCGGGTGGCTCCGTTGCCGAGGACGGGATGTCGCCGTCACCGGACCGACGGGGCCCGGTGCTCGCTGGCGGACGGCGTCCGTCGACCGCTACGCCGGGATCGTCCGTCCGAGGTGCCGCCGGTCTCCGCACGGGTTCGAGGCCGGATCCGGCATCCCCACCTGGCTCGCCGTGCGGCCGGCGGTTCCGGCACCGGGTCGGGGTGCGGTCCCCGACCCGGTGCGGACGGCGCTGGCCGGTGCCGTGCCCGGACGGGGCGGTCAGCCCCGGCGGCCGGTCAGCGCCTCCTCCGCCCTCGCCCCTCGCCGTCGCGGCCCGCGATCAGGGCTTGCGGCCGACGCCGCCGAGCAGCAGGTGGTCCCCGCGTGCTGGCGGGGTGTCCTGCGGGCCGTCCGGCCACCAGTCGAACAGGTAGCCGAGACCGGGCTCCACCAGCTCCACGCCGTCGAAGAAGCCGGCGATCCGCTCACGGCTCCGGAAGATGCAGCTGCCCATGAGGTGGAGGAACTTGACCTGGGCCTCCTGCGCCAGCGTGTGGTGCTCGTCGTCGGGAGCGGGCATGTGCAGGTGGCTGATGGCCAGGTATGATTCGCTGGCCAGCGCGTCGACATAGGCCGACATCACCTCGCCAGGGCGGTCCTCGTCCGGCACGTGGTGCAGGGTGTTGGAGTGGATCAGCGCGATCGGCCGCGACAGGTCGAGGTGTGCGCTGATGACCGGGTCCGCGAGCAGCGTCGCCGGGTGCCGCAGATCGCCGGCGACGAACCTGGTGCGGTCGTTCTCCTCCAACAGGGCCCGTCCGTGCGCGGCGACCACCGGGTCGTTGTCGACGTAGACGACCCTGGCCTCGGGGTTCACCCGCTGCGCGGCCTGGTGCGTGTTCTCCGCCGTGGGAAGCCCGGAACCCAGGTCGAGGAACTGGGTGATCCCGGCCTCGCCCGCGAGGAACCGGACCACCCGGATCAGCCACGCCCGGCAGAGCCGGCCGGTGTCGGCGGCCTCGGGGGCGATCTGGAGGATCTGGCGGTAGACCTCGCGGTCCACCTCGAAGTTGTCCTTCCCACCCACGAACGCGTCGTAGACCCGCGCGATGCTGGGCCGGGTGGTGTCGATCTCGCTCGGCAGGAATCCGCCGGTCTGTGCTTCGTCCGCGCCTGACATGTGCAGCAGCCCCACTCACGTAACGCCGGAAATGGATCACCCCAAAGAGTAGGCAAAGGGGTCCGAAGGGTGAACAGTGGCTCCGCTGCCGGCTCGCTCGACTACCAGCAGTAGTAGTACCGGTGATCTGTCCTTGCTCGTCACCGCCGATCGAGCCTGGATCTTGCGCTGATCGCACGTGCCGGCGGAGGCGCGCCCCGCCTGGGGAAGCTCGTGCGGGTGGACGGTCCAGCCGCGACGGCATCAACCGAACCGAGGCCGCGCGGCACCTGCCGTTCGGCCCGTCGAAGCGGTTCCGGGACAGCGTGGTCAGGGGGCGGCGGTCAGGTGGGCCCTACCTGTCCACGGAGGAGCGGGAGAACGGGACCGTCATCAACGTGCACGGCGACGGGGGGAGCCGGGGGAAACCCCAGCCTCGGGCCGCCGCGCGTACCGGACGGACCGTGCTGAGCACCGTGACCACGAACGACTACTCGACGATCCTCGCGGCTCGGCGCGAGATGCGGAGTTGGAGGAGGCTCGCGCTCGAGCCCTCCGCCCTGCGGGCTCCGGACGCCTTCTCCGCGCCGAGGTCGATGAGTACCAGCGGGAAGCACCTGGCCTCGACACTGCACCGGATCGCCACCGAGAAGGCGGGCGGTGCGGCCGGGCAGGACGATCCCGAGGCCGTCTTCGCGCGGGTGGTGGACCGGCTGACGGACCTGGTGGGGGTCGGCGCCGAACGACTGGCCGTGGAACCGGATCCAGTGCGCGAGGTGTTCACGCTCCTCCTCCAGGAGAAGGGGGATTTCGGCTACCCGCTCGCGGGCTTTCCGAGGGGACCCTGAGGTTCCTCGCGCTCTGCGTGTTGATGGAGGACCCCACGTTCACCGGGCTGATCTGCATGGAGGAGCCGGAGAACGGCGTGAATCCCGCGAACCTGTCGGCGGTGGTGGATCTCATCCGCGACCTCGCCGTGGACGCCAGCGAGGAGCCCGATCCGGACAACCCGTTCCGCCAGGTCATCGTCAACACCCATTCCCCGGGTGTCGTGCGCCAGTGTTCCCAGGACGATCTGCTCCTCGCCGATCTCCGTCCCCGCCGACTCCCTGACGGGAGGATCGTGTCGGCGCTGTCGTTGCTGCCGTTCCGCCGTTCCTGGCGCGACCGGGCCAACGACGGACGCGGCGAGAGCTTCTCCGAAGTCGACGTCCTTGCCTACCTGGTCACGCCGCCCGGTGCCCAGACCCAGCTCTTCGAGGAGGGTTGGCATGAATTCCTCGTACTCCGGACTCTTCCTGGCCGAGGGGACCTCGGACCTACCGTTGGCGCGCCTCGTGGAGACGCCCTTCCTCGAACGGGATGTCCCGCTGCGGGCTGAGCACACCGGACTTCACGAAGCTGCCCCGCGTCCCCAAGGACCTGCCGAGACGCCGTGACTACTGCCTCCGGGACCTGCTGAGGTCGGAGCCGGTGGTTGTCCTGGTCGTGCACCGCGACGCGGACAACGCGGGCTCGGATGCCCGGCGGAACGAGATCCTGGACGCGGTCGCCTCCTGCTCCGTCGCGCAGGAGGCGATCCCGGTGGTACCGATATCGGATGACGGAGTCGTGGCTCCTGCTGGATGAGGCCGCGATCAGGCAGCGGGCGGGGAACCCGAGGGGCAGGCAGCCGATCCCGCTGCCGCCGCCGGGCGAGGTGGAACGGATCGGCAACCCGAAGGAACGCCTCCAGCGGTGCCTGCTCGAGGCCGCTGCCGCGACTGGCCGTCGACGCCGCGAGGTGCGGCAGCGGTGCAACTCCCACCGCCGCGAACTGCTGAACGGGCTTGATCCCGCGGGCCCCGTCTCACGGCTGCGGGGTTGGCGGGAGATGGTGGACGAGATCGACAAGGTGGCGGCGCGCCTGGGCAGGTGAGACCCCCGCCATGCGGGTGACCGGTCGGACCAGGGCGAGTGGTGGGGCGACGACCAGCCGGGATCACGCGCCTCGGTGTTGGTATACAGGCGGGGTGATCGGCTGGCGCGCGCTGACCGCCCAACCACGGCGTGGGGGCCGCGAGCGCGCATCGCGCTCCAGGGCTGGACACCACGCGGCTTCCGGAGGCGGTGGGCGGCCACGGCACCAGCCCCGTCCGGGCTCGGGACGCGGGGCGGGACGTGTCGGGCGCCCGCCCACTGGGAGGAGGACGACATGAGCGAGCCGTTGCCGGCGGACCTGGCCTACCGGGGGCGCCCGGACCGGGTGCGGGTGAAGGCTTCCCTTCTCGACCAGGTGGGGGGCGGTTGCCCCGGGCGGCTGAACCTGGCGACCCGTCCCGGGGTGGCTCCGGCGGACAGGTCCGTCCGCCGTCCCGAGCCGTGGCCGTTCCTGCTCGGTGCCGTGGTCGGCGCGGTCACCTCGGTGCACCGGGGTGTTGACGAGCAGGAGGCGATCCGCGCGGCGGGGCGGGAGGTCAGCAGGAGCGGAGTCACCCTCCACGCGCTGGCCCGGAGCTTCCTGGACGCGGCGGTCTGGAACTACCTGGAGGCCCACGACGAGCGGGTCGACGAGGTGGGGCCGCTGTCCCTGGTCGGTGAACGGCAGATCACGCACGGGAACCGGGAACTGACGGCCTGGGGCCTGTACTACGAGAGCCCGGACGGTGCGCTGCGGGAGGTGCGTCGGCTGCGGGTGGGCTCCGCCCGCGACGGCGCGGAGAGCCACCGGTGGGCGGCCGTGGCGGCCAAGCTCGCGCTGGACGGGACGACGGCGGACGGACGGCAGGGCGACGGGCGGCCGGACCGGGTGACGGTCGTCGAGGTGGGCCTGGGGGACGGTGGAACGGCGGTGGTGGCCGACCTCGGTTCCCAGGCGCAGGTGCGGGACTTCTACCAGCGGGAGGCGCGTCCGGTCATCGCCGAGCTCATCAGCGGTACCCGCCTGAGCCCGGGGCGCGACTGCGACCAGTGCGGTTGGCTTTCCACGTGTCCCGCGATGCCGAGGGCGGCGGGGTTGCTGGGCCTGGCCGAACCCGCCACCCACACCCGGTCGGTCAGCGCGTCCGAACTGGACCGGTACCACGGCTGTCCGGCCCGCTACTTCGGCGACAACGTGCTGCACCTGCCGAAGGAGGACGGCGTCGGGCCGGCGCAGCTGCGCGGTCTCGCGGTGCACCGGTGGCTGGCCGCCGCGCACGCGAGGCCGGACGCCGTCGCCTGCGTGGTCGAGGACCTTCCCGAACCGGGCACCGGGGTGCCCGCCCACCAGGAGGTGTTGACCGACTCGGAGTACGAGGCGGCGTGGCCGTTCCTCCGCCAGCACGTTGACCGGTGCCCGCTGCGCGGTGAGGCGGTGGCGTCGGTTCGGGTGGAACCGGTCCACCGGGTCCACGACTCGACGGCGGACGTCGTGGTGGCCGCCAGTCCGGACCTCGTCTACCGGGCGGGTGCGGCACGGCGGTGGCGGGAGACCAAGAGCACCCTCGGGCATCTGCCGGCCGGCGTCGAGGACGCGATGGTCCGTTACCTGGCGCTGGCGGTGGACGTGCTGATGCTGGCGGCGGTGGTGCGGGCCGACGCGCACCAGGGTGGGGCAGCGGTGGAGCTGGAGGTGTTGGGTCGGGAGGAGGCTCGGGTGTACACGGTCGACGTCACCGATGAGGCCCTACTCGCGGCCGCCCGTCGCCGGGTGGCGGACGCGGCGGCGCCCTGGAGCCGTGATCTCGACTTCCGGCCTCGCCCCTCGTCCGCCTGTGGGACCTGCCCGGTCGGCGGGTGGTGCCCGAGCAGGGGGGAACGCCCGGCGGAGGTGGCCTCGGCGTCCCGCGCGAGTGGCGCCGCCGCCGTCGCCGTGGAGGCGCCGCCGTTCTGACCGCGCCGGGGGCGGATCGGGGCTGGCGGGTTCGGGAGCGCGGTCGGTGGGTGCCGCCGCCGCGTGCCAACGGGGACGTCCGAGGGCGGCGAGGCGGCGTCAGGCCGGTCGGAAGGCGGCGCGGACCGCGGTGACCAGCGCGTCCGCGTACTCCGGGCGAGCGGTCCGCTCCGCGGCGGCCCACGATGGTGGACGGGCGCGTACAGCAGGTCGAGCACCAGGTCGAGGTCGGCGTCCGCCGCGAGTTGTCCGGCCCGCCGCGCGGATCGGAGGCGCTCCCGCTTCGCCCGCTCCAGGGGCCCGCCGAGCCGTTCCCCGTAGGAGGCCGCCAGCTCGGGATCGTCGGCGATCTCGGTGTTCAGCGCGCGGCTCGGCGGCTCGAAGGCGGGGGCGGCGAACTCGGCGACGGTCGCCCGCGACACGGCGCGGAGGTCGGCTTCGAGGTCCCCGGTGTCGGGGAGCATGACCTGGTCTTCCTCGTCTGGCGAGCTGAGGGCCAGGATCGAGTGGAGGACGACCGCGCCCTTCGTGGGCCACCACCGGTAGATGGTCGCCTCGCCCACCCCGGCTCGTGCCGCGATCGCCTCGACGGTGACCCCGGGGTAGCCGAGCTCGACGATGAGGTCCCTTGTCGCGGACAGGATCGCCTGGCGGGACCGTTCGCCGTGCCGCCGGGAGTCGGGCGCCTTCCGGGTGCTCATCCGCGCACAGGGCACGGGGAGCGGGACGAGACGAACCGTCCTGCTCCCCGTGGCGTTCACGGCCCCGGAACCGGGCCGTCGGGTGCTCCAGCCGGGTTGGCCGCCTCGGCCGCCCAGCTGAGCGCGCTCACCCGTGGGTGGTCAGGAACTCGCTGATGGCGTGTCGGGCGAGCTGGCTGCCGAAACCGCCCCAGCTGAGGTCGAACTGGTGGTCGGCGTAGGGGATCTCCACCAGGGTGTGGTCGACGCCGGCCTCCTCCAGCAGGTCGGCGAACGCCCGGGTCCGCTCGGCCCGTTGGAGGACGTCCCGCCCGCCCTGGATGAGCAGGGTGGGCGGCAGGTCGGGGCGCAGGTAGCTGCTGGGAGAGGCGGGCACCCAGTCCTCGTCGGCCAGTCGCCAGGTCTCCTCGCTCAGCTGGCGCCACACGCCCTCGCCCAACCTCGGGTGCTTGCTGATCTCCGCTGTCGCGTCCCCGGGCGCGTACCAGGCGATGACGGCGGACACCTCCGCCGGCTCCGCCGGGGCGTCGCAGGTCGGCCCCAGCTCCTCGGTGGTCGTGTACGAGGCGAGCAACCCCAGGTACCCGCCGGCCGACTGGCCCATCACGGTGATGCGGTCCGGGTCCGCCCCGTACCGTTCGGCGTTGGCCGCGATCCAGCCCAGCGCGCACTTGAGGTCGCCGGGCGGCGTCCGCCAGTCGCCGTCGCGGAAGAACCGGTAGTCGACGTCGAAGACCACGTGGTCGAGCTCGGTGAGCCAGACGTCCCACCGGGGGAAGGGGCTCTGCGGGGCGTCCTCGGCTCCACCGTGGACGTTCACGACGACGGGGTGCGGGCGGTCGGGTGCGGGTTCGGTGGTGGGCCGCCACACGTCCAGCATCAGGTCCTCGCCGTCCACCTCCGCGTAGCGGACGGTCGCGTCGGGGCCCCGGTCCGCCTCGCCGCTGAGCCCGTCGAGGTAGCCGCCGAGGGTCAGGGGGGCGCCGAGGTCCCGCGCGGTGGACCAGGCGGACAGGCCGGGTAGGGCCCCCGAGACGACCAGCGCGAGGTTCACCGCGACGACGGCGGTGGCGGTCCAGCGCCTCCCCCGGCCGCTGGCGCGTCGTCCGCCCAGGAGGCCGAGGACCAGGCCCAGGACTCCCGCCGCGCTGACCAGCAGGCTGAACTCCAACACCAGAAGACCCACCGCCCACCATTCGAGGCTCGGCATGGGGAGGAGCGCGGTGGCGGCGGCCGCCGCCCCGGCCAGGCCCGTCGCCGCGCCACCGGTGAGGGCGAGCCACCGGCCGGCTTGGCGTGAGCGGCCGCTCGCGGTGTTGGACATGGAACCTCCCACGTAGGAATACGTTCGTATCGAATACGACTGTATTCCTACGTGGGGGTATGCGCGAGACTGGGGGTATGCCGAGGCACGTCGACCGTGAGGAACGCCGCCACCACGTGGCGGACGCCCTGCTCCGCATCATCGAGCGCGAGGGGTTGGAGGCGGTCAGCGTCCGAACCGTCTCGGCGGAGGCCGGGTGCTCGGTCGGCGCGGTCCAGCGCTACTTCCGCAGCAAGGACGAAATGTTGCGGTTCGCACTGGAGACCGCCATCAGCCGGGCCGCCAGCCGCATGGCGGAGATCCGCCTCGGCCCCGGTCTGATGTCCTTCCCCGACGCGCTCCGGGCGGCCGTCGTCGAGTACCTCCCCCTCGACGACGGCCGGCTCGCCGAGTCCCGGATCTGGGCCGCCTTCTCCGCCCGCGCGGTCGTGGACCCCGCGTTCCGGGCCGTGATCACCGCACTCGACCGCCCGGCCAGGGACCAGCTGGCCCGGGTGTTCGCCTACGCGGAATCCGTGGGCGAACTGCCAGCCGGCCACGACCACGAGGCCCTGGCGTGCCTGGTCATCGCGTTGATGGACGGGCTGATGTGGTCGCTGCTGTTGCGACCCGCACCCGAGGAGCGGGCGGTGCACCTGGCGGCGGTGGACGCGGCGGTCCGGGCGTTGACCACGAAGGTGGGGCGACCCACCACCGGTGGGGACGAGACCGCGCACTGACCCTTCCCCGGCACCCCCGGCACCCCCGGCACCCCCGGCACCCCCGGCACCCCCGGCACCCGACCTGCCCTGTCCCGGGCTAGCCGCCGGGACGGACCAGACCGTGTTCGTAGGCGAGGACGACCGCCTGCACCCGGTCGCGGCAGCCCAGCTTGGCCAGCAGGTTCCCGACGTGCGTCTTCACCGTGGACTGCCCCACGACCAGGGTCGCGGCGATCTCGGCGTTGGACAGGCCCCGCGCGACCAGCACGAGGATCTCGCGTTCCCGTTCGGTCAGTCCCGGGTGCGCGGGCAGCGGCGTGGGCTCGCGTGGTGGTGGGTCGGTCGACCGACGGGCGAACTCGGCGATCAACCGGCGGGTCACCCTCGGCGAGATGAGTCCCTCGCCGCGGGCGGTGGTGCGCACGGCGGCCACCAGCTCGTCCGGTTCCACGTCCTTGAGCAGGAAGCCGCTCGCCCCCGCCCGCAACGCCGCGAAGACGTACTCGTCCAGGTCGAAGGTCGTCACCACCAGCACCGACACCGGAGGATCGAGCCCGGCGTCCGCCAGCCGTTCCAACGCCGTGATGCCGTCGGTGCCCGGCATGCGCACGTCGAGCAGGAGCACGTCCGGCCGGGTGCGCAGTGCCTCGCGGACGGCCTGGTCGCCGTCCGCGGCCTCGCCCACCACCGCCAGGTCCGGCTCGGCCTCCAGGATGGTGCGCAGCCCTGCGCGAACCATCGCCTGGTCATCGGCCAGCAGCACCCGAACCGTCACTCCCGCCCCTCCGGTTCCGTCGGGAACCACGCCGTCACCAGCCAACCCCCGTCCGCCGTCGGTCCGACCCGCAGCCGACCCGAGGTCTGCCGCACCCGTTCCCGCATACCCATCAGACCGTAGCCACCGGAGCCCGTCGCATCCCCACCGGTGGTGGCGGCGCCGTTGCGCACCGCCACCTCGAGACCCTCGGGAGACCGGACCACGACGACCGCCACCTCGGCGCCGGGGGAGTGCTGGCGGGCGTTGCTGATCGCCTCCTGCACCAGCCGGTAGGCGGCGACGTCCACCGCCACCGGGAGCGGTTGCTCGGGGCCGGACACCGACAGCGTGACCACCGTCCCGGCTCGCCGTGCCTCCTCCACCAGCTCCTCGACCGACCCCATCGAGGGCAGCGGGCCCTGGTCGTCCTCGGGGGCGTCGGTGCGCAGGATGCCCACCAGCTGCCGCATCGCCGACAGCGTCGCCCGCCCCTGACCTCGGATGCCCCGCAAGGCCTCCCGCACCAGGGCGGGGTCGCGGTCCACCAGCCGGTCCGCGGCCCCAGCCTGGACGACGATCGCGGAGAGGTCGTGGGCCGCGACGTCGTGCAGTTCCCTGGCGATCCTGGCGCGCTCCTCCCGCACCGCGGCCTTGGCGCGTTCGGCGCGTTCGGCGGTCAGCCGGTCGACCCTGGCGGCCAGTTCGTCGAGGTAGTCCCGCCGTGTCCGCGTGTAGAGCCCGAGGAGGCCGGCCAGGCCGTAGGAGAACAGCGACGCCAGCAGCAGGTTGCGCGCGTTGGTGCCGTCGTTGCCCCAGAAGGTCGGCAGCGGGGTGATGCGGCCGTCGAGCACCGCGACCGACAGCAGACCACCCACCGCGTGGACCAGGGCGAGGACGGCGAGTGTGAGCACGACCCGCCGGCGGGGCAACAGGCTCCCCACCGTGTAGGCGCACACCACCAGCCCGAGACCGGTGCCCGGGTAGACGAAGGGCGGTAGCGAGGCCACCAGGACGACGACGGTGGCCAGCACGAGCGCGGTGCGGGGCACGAGCCGCCGAATCGCGAGGACCGCCACGTCGGCGCTGGCGACGAGGTTCATCAGGACGACGGTCCACAGCGGCTCCGGCAGGATGCCGCCGTTGACGGCCAGCGCCGCCCCGACCCGGACCACCACGAGCAGGAGCGCCAGTCCCAGGGCCACGACCGCGTCCCTGGCGACGGGGGTTCGTGCCCCGGCGGCGGTCAGGGCCCGCGTCCACCACCGGACCCGCCGGGTTGGTGCCAGCGCGGGCCGGCCGCCCGCCGGCCCGCGCCGCCCACCGGAATTCCTCACCGGGAGGCGCCGTCCGCCGGTGCCACCCGTGCTGGCAGCCACCGCCAGTAGGTCACGCAACGCCACGCCCACTCAGCTGGGCCGTAGCGGAAGTGGCGGGTCCACAGCGGGCTCCAGACCGCCTGGGCCAGCAGGATGCCGGCCCCGAGCGCGGTGGCGACGGCCCAGTGGGAGGAGCCGGGGAGACCGAGCGCCGTTCCCAACGCCACGAACAGCAGGGTCGCGGAGAGGTAGTTCGTCAACGCCAGCCGGCCCAGCGGGGCCAGCAGCGCGGTCAGGGCCGACCCCAGCACGGGGACCGCCAGCAGTGCGAGGAACGCGGCGGCGTAGGCGGCGGCCATCGAGAACGAGAACAGCAGACCGACGCGGCGGGTCACCCCCTCGGCGGCGCCGCTGTGGACCACCACCCAGTACGAGCCGGCGGCGACCACCGCCGCGACCACCGAGGAGACGACGAGCGCCGTCGTCCGTTCGGGGAGACGGGTCGCCACCCCGAGCTGCGCGAAGGCGAAACCCAGCACGAAGAGGCCGGGCAGCAGCCCGAGCCCTCCGACGCCGGCCACCAGCCCCAGGACCGTCAACAGGAGACCGACGACCAGGTTGACCCTGCCGGAGCAGAAGCTGAGCGGCAGCAGCACCAGCAGGCCCGTGACCGCGAAGGGCAGCAGCACCTCACCGGGTTGCAGCAGGTGGTGCAGGGCTCCCACCACGCCGAGAGCCACCAGCCGGCGCACCAGCAGCGGCCGGGGACGGTCGGTGCGCTTGGCCGCCGAGCGCAGGAAGAGGCCGAAACCCACGCCGAAGAGCAGGAAGAAGATCGGGTAGAACCTGCCGACCACGAACAGGCGCAGGACTTCGGGTGCGTCCCCGAGCACCGGCATCATGTCGAGGGTCTGCGGGATGTTGACGAAGATGATCCCGCACAGCGCGAAGCCTCGAAGCGCGTCGAGGGCGTGCACCCTGCCCTGGGGACGTACCGGGGCGGGCGGTGCTGACTCCGTGGTCGTTGTGGAGCTAGGACGTGTTGGGAACGAGGACATGCGTGGATGGTGGCGCACCGCGCCCGCGCCCGCCTCCCCCGCGATGACGAGATCCGGCTCCTCCCCGAGGCGGAGGCACCGTCCGAGGTGGCGGCGGTAGCCGACCCCCTCGGCCTGCTCGGGGCCGGGGAAGTCGTCGGGGTGTCGGGGGCCCGGACCCGCCGCGCGGGGAGGTCACGACGCGCCCGCCCCGGACGGGAGCCGAGGTCCCGGGCACCACCCGGGGCTGGCCGGACGCCGGGGCGTCCCGCCGCGCGGGGCCGGGGAAGTCGCACCGGGCAGCGTGCGGCGTCACGCTCCGGTCCGCCGTGTCCGCTGACACGGGGTCCCCGCCAGCTGCTGTGCCGTTCGGGTGGCCGCGCCGGCCCGGCGGCCGCCGGCGACGCGCTGGCCCCACGCCGCCGGCGTGGCCGATCGGCATGGACGACGTCACCGGAGTGCCGGTCCTCCGCTCGGATGGGCGTGAGCCGGATGCGGGGCAGGGCAGGGCAGGCGACGGTGGCCCTCCCGAACCCCCGCCGCCAGTGCCTCCGCCGGGGCGGCGAGCGGGATGACCCGCCCGGCCTCCGCCGACTGGTCGACGACGTCGGGCGCGAGCACCACGCACTGCCCGGCGGTGCGACAGACGTCCACGTCGACGTTGACCCGCATCACGGACCCCCTCCCAGACACCGGGGTGCTCACCCCGTCACGACGTCGAACCCGGTCACCAACGGACCGGGAGCGCGTGCACCCCGTAGATCTGGGCGTCGTGCTTGAACGGGATCCGCTCGAGCGGGGTGGCCAGCCGGAGACCCGGAAACCGCTCGAACAGCGAGCGCAACGCGATCCGCAGCTCCGCCCTCGCGAGCTGCTGCCCCAGGCACAGGTGGTCCCCGTGGCCGAAGGCCAGGTGGTGCCGTGCCCGCCGCGTCACGTCCAGCCGGTCCGGCGGGGAACCAGGGAAGGCCGAGGGGTCCCGGTTGGCCGCCGGGAGCGACACCACGACGCCGTCGCCCGCGCGGATCGTGACACCCCCGAGGTCGACATCCTCGGTCGCGAACCGGCGCTGGCCCGCGTGGATGATCGTCAGGTAGCGCAGCAACTCCTCCACGGCGCGCGCCGTGGAGTCGTCGTCGGCCACCACCAGGGGGATCTGGTCGGGGTGGTCCAGGAGCGCGGCCACCCCCAGCCCGATCATGTTCGCCGTGGTCTCGTGCCCGGTGTTGAGCAGGAAGACACCCAGGTCCGCCGCGTCCCCGGCGGTGAGCTCGCCGGCCCGCACCCGGACCGCGAGGCGGCTGAGCACGTCGTCCTCCGGGGCGCCGCGCTTGTCGTTGACCACGTCACGGAGGAAGGCGCGCAGGGCCTCGAAGGACCGGAGCTTCTCCTCCATCGGAACGTGCAGGCTGATGACCGTCGACGCGGCACGTTGGAAGAAGTCGTGGTCCTGGTAGGGGACGCCGAGCAGATCGCAGATGACCAGCGAGGGCAGGGGCTGGGCGAACCGCCCGACGAGGTCCACCGGGGGGTTCTCGCTGGCCATCTCGTCGAGCAGCTGGTCAGCCAGCCGCTGGATCGTGGGGCGCAGTGCGGTCACCCGCCTTGCCAGGAAGTCCCGTGCCACCAGGGAGCGCAGGGCGCCGTGTTCGGGCGGGTCCTGGGAGGAGAAGAAGACACGGGGCCGAGGGGGTTCCGCCTCGAACCTGCTCGGGTAGCAGGGGTGGCCGTGCGCCGCGCTGAAGCGGCGGTCCCCGAGAACGACGCGGGCGTCGTCGTAGCGGGTCACCAGCCACACCGCGAGCCTGCCGTCCCAGATGCTCACCCGGCCCACGGGCTGGTCCCCGTACTGGGCGGTGTGCTCAGCCGGGGGGTCGAACGGGGCGCCGGGCGCCCGGGACAGGGTGTAGGGCGGTAATCGGAGTTCCGGCGACATGGTGGCGCTCCCTCGTGGCGGCACCGGGACCGGCAGCCGCGGCCGGACTGACGGACGGGAACCGCCTGGTCGTGATCCGACGAGCGCGGGGACGCCCGGACGCCGCTCCACCAGCCGCTGCCACGGGCGGACCGTGGTGGTGGCGCTGGAGTACCCCGTCCACTCGGGACGGAACCCTAGGTCAACGCCGCGCGGGGCGTCCATACCCGAGGTGGGTGCCTGGATTCCGGGAGCGCGCTCACCGCCGCCGGGTGCGTCGTGGCCGGGGTCCCGATCCGCCCGGGCCGCCGCCCCTCGTCCGGTGTTGCCGCCCCCGGCTGCCGTCGTCGCCCCGAACCGGACTCGACTGGTCTCGACTGGTGCTCCTCGGGGTGGGGCCCTCGGGGGGCCACCTCGATCCCGGGGGCCGGTCGTGGTCGGCCGGCCTCAGCTCCGGGCCAGGACCGGGTCGGTGATGCCAGCCGGGCAGGCGAGCTGGTCGACGTCCCACCCCGCGCTGGCCGCGCCTGCCCGGTACGCGCCGCGGTAGAAGGCGAGGACCTGGTCCTCCGCGTCCGGTGCGGTGCGCACCGCGTCGTAGGGCAGGACCGCGAGGTGACTCCCACCGCCACCCTCCACCCAGCGGGCGGCGGCCGGTTCCAGGGGGTGGCCCGTCAGTCCCTCCGGTTCTGGTGCCGTGTACGAGTAGAAGGTGGGTTCGGGGACCCGGTCGTCGCCGAACCAGAACCCCGCGCTGATGACCTCCTCCGAGTACGCCTCCCTCGTGACCGGGTCCGTGTCGGCCGACTGGGGGACCGGTCGTCCCCGGAACCGGGTGACGGCGATGTCGAAGGTGTGCCAGAAGTGGTGTACCGGGCTGATCTTCCCCCGGAACTCCGCGCTGAACCGCTCCAACAGCAGGTTGACCCGACTCAGGACCTGCCAGTAGCGCAGGGCGTGCGCCGCCTCGTACACGCGGTGCTCCGTGTCCTCGGTGAAGGGGCGGTTCTGGTCCGGCAGGTCGAAGGGGTGGTCGAGGGGGATGCGCACCGGAACGCCCAGCTCGTCGAGCGCCGACAGGGTCTGGTCGTGGAACGATGCCACCGACCGCCCGACCAGGGAGAAGCGGACCGACCGGCCGTCGAGCGCCGCCACCTGGAGCTCGTGTGCGACGAGGTCGAGGTCGATCGTGAAGATCCGGTCGTCCTCCCCGCCGCTCATCGGCCTCGTGGTCAGGCCCCGCCCCGTCAGGTGGAAGGGGACGTTCCACCAGTGGTTGCGGCGGGCACTGGCGGCCAGTCGGATCTTGCCGACGACCTGGAGGTAGCGGTGCAGGGTCTCCTTGGTCGGCCGCCACTCCGCCAGCGGGATCGCGGGAAGGGTCTCCATGTCCCGACGGTAGGCGCGGGGACCGGGGGACGCATGTCGGTCAGTCCTGGCAGGGTGGTGTACCGAGACCAGTCGAGACAGGGCGGCACGTGCTGTGCCGTCGTCCGCCCCGACCTCCTCCGGCGGGTGGGCTCCGTCGACGTCTCGGCTGGTCAACGAGGTTCCGGGTACTCATCCGCCAGCGTCACCCCGGCGGGGAGCCCGTGGGGCGGGCGGGGAGGGGCGCGGCGGACCACGCCGCCGGAGGCGCCGAGGCGCCGGTCACGCCGGGGACGAGGCACGTGGTCGGGATCCGACGCGGCAGGGGCGGGACGTCCTCCCGCCCGGCCCACCTCCGGTGGCCGGAAGTGGCCGTCCTCGGGCCGGGGTCTTGCGGGTGGGCGTGCCGGTCACCGGGCGCGGGGACCACCGCCACCAGACCGCGAATCCAGGCCCGGCCGACTGCCACCCGGTGGGGGCGGGTCGTAGAAGTCGTGCGGGTCGAGCTCGGCCAACGGGACCATCGAGGACCGCGCGGGAGCGGGTGGGGCGAGTACGTCCTGGATGGCGGGCGTCCGCAACCGGACCGCCAGAGCCGGCTCCTCGTCGACGCGTTGGACCAGGGCGTAGCAGACGGCCAGCAGGTGGGCGCGTCGAAGGGGGCCGGTCGAGCTGGTCGCGGTGAGCTCGCCCAGGTCGGGCGCGATGCGCGGGCCGGCGGTCTCCAGCTCCGCGGCGAGGTCGTCGGGAAGGTCCTCGTGGAGCCCCCCGGGCGGTCCGACGGACGACCGCAGCCGTCGGCGCGCCGTCCGGACCTCGTCCGGCGACCACGCGGGCACGGTCAACGTGATCGCGTGGTCCCGACCGCGTTCGCTGAGCACGGCGCTCACCTGGTTGTCCCGGATGCGCAGGTCCCGCACGGCCCGCCTGGCGAGGCCGCGGGCGCGAACCCGGTCGGGGTCGGGCCCGGCGCTGGTCACGGGTTCGAGGCGCCGCAACCACGCCCTCCCCCATGCGGTGGAACCGAACTCGGCGGTCACGACGGGGCTCCCGGGCGGAGGGCGAGGACATCGCGGAGCTGGTCGTCGGAGAGGGCGAGCAGCTCGGCCTCACCGCCCGAGGTGACCGCCTCCGCCAGACCTCGTTTGCGCTCGTGGACGGTGGCGATGTGGTCCTCCAGGGTCCCGGCGGTCCGCAGGGTGTAGATCGTGACGGGCTGGGCCTGTCCGATGCGGTGCGCCCGGTCGGATGCCTGGTCCTCGACGGCGGGGTTCCACCAACGGTCGTAGTGGATGACGGTGCTCGCCCTGGTCAGGGTGAGGCCGAAGCCGGCGGCCCGCAGGGACAACACCAGTACCCCCGGCCCGCCGCCGCCCTGGAAGTCACCCGCGATCCGGTCCCGGGCATCCGAGGTCAGTCCGCCGTGCAGGAACGGGACGGTGACACCGTGGCGCCGTCCGAGGTGGTCGACGAGGAGGCGGCCCATGCTCGTGTACTGGGTGAAGACCAGGCAGCCGGTGCCGCCGCCCAGGGACTCGTCGAGCATCTCCACGAGCCGGTCGAACTTGCCGGACCTCTCGGGCAGCGGGCCGCGCTGGCCGAGGGCCTGGGCGGGGTGGTTGCAGATCTGCTTGAGCCGGGTCAGCAGCGCCAGCACGCTGGCCCGCCGCCCGCGACCGGTTCCCAGGCCGTCGGTGAACGTCTCGTCCAACGCCGCCTGGTAGAGCCGCCGCTGTTCCCGGCTGAGCGGGCAGGGCAGGTCCACGACCTGCCGGTCGGGCAGCTCCGGGGCGACTTCCGCCTTGGTGCGGCGGAGCACGAACTCGCGTGTCAGCGCCGCCAGCCGCGCGGCGGCGGAGGGTGAACCCCGGTGTTGGATCGGGACCACGTAGCGGTCGTGGAACCGGCGGCGGGTGCCCAGCGAGCCCGGGGTGGCCAACTGGGCCAGCGCCCACAGGTCGCCCAGGTCGTTCTCCACCGGAGTTCCGGTCATCACCAGCCGGTACCGGGCGTCGAGCCCCGCGACGGCGCGGTGCGCCAGCGTTCGGGGGTTCTTGACCTGCTGGGCCTCGTCGCAGACCACGATCCCCCACCGGCGGTCGCCGAACGGGTGGGGAGCTCGGCGCAGGCGGGCGTAGGAGACGATCGTGAGGGTCCCCGGTCGCGGCTCCTCGCCGTCCCGGAGGACGCGGAGCTCGGGCGTGTGGCGGGCGGCCTCCCGCCTCCAGGTCGGGGTCACCGAGGTGGGGCAGACCACGAGGTGCGCCTCATCGAGGTGGTTCGCGATCAGGGCCAGCGCCTGCACCGTCTTGCCCAGGCCCATGTCGTCGGCCAGGAGCGCCCCCGACCGCCGACCGGCGAGCCATCGCACACCGGCCAGTTGGTAGCCACGAAGGCTTCCGGTGAACCCACCGCCCCGGAGGCCGTCGAGGAGCGCCAGCGCGCCGAGGACGTCATCGCGGGTGGCGGCCGCCGTGCGGACGTGCCCCCCGTCCGGGGTCGGGGCGCAGTGCGCGGCGACCGGGAGCGGGAGCGCCGAGCGCGTCGGGTCGCGGGCCAGCAGGGTCCACCCGGCGAGGGACCCCGCGTCAGCGGGGTCCGCCCGGCGAGTGCCCAGCCAGTCCCACCCGGCCAGCAGCGGAACCTCCACGCCCTGGACGTCCCGGGGTGCGACCGCGTCGCCGTCCGGGACCGCGAGGGTGGTGGTGGCCCGCACCGAGGGCAGGTCCGGGGAGGGCGCGGCCGGGCCCCCGCCGTTCGGCGACCACACGAACCAGCAGGCCCGGTCGGGGAGGTAGGTCCACTGGGGAGAGGTGGTCACGCGTCACCGTCCACCAGGGTTCGGGTGGCCCCGAGGCTGCCTTCCACGAAGCGGGCGATGACGGCGAGTTCGTCGGCGGTGAACTCGGAGAGGGTGGTCCGGGTCGTCCGGTCGAGGGGCGCGTAGCTGGCCATCACCCGTTCCCCGGTACCCGGCAGCGCCTCGACCAGCACCCGGCGCCGGTCGGTGTCGTCGGGGAACCGTCGAACCCAGCCGGCCCGCACCAGCCGCTCCACCAGGTGCGTGATGGCGCCGGTGGTCAGCCGGAGGCGCCGGGCGAGCTCGCCGGCCGGGAGGGGCCCGTCGACGATCACCTCGTGCAGGCAGGCGAGGTCGGAGGCGCTGATCCCCGCCTCGCGGGCGATCCCGTCGTTCACGGCGTCCACCGCGGACATCCAGAGCGGGAGTTGCCGGACGATGCGCTCGACCTGGGCTTCGCGATCCACGGTTCGCGATGATAGCTTAATCGTCAAGAATCTTAGTGACTAAGGTTTCCTGTCGGGGC
The DNA here is from genome assembly GCF_049311605.1 of Actinoalloteichus caeruleus. Taxonomy (NCBI): domain Bacteria; kingdom Bacillati; phylum Actinomycetota; class Actinomycetes; order Pseudonocardiales; family Pseudonocardiaceae; genus Actinoalloteichus; species Actinoalloteichus caeruleus. The sequence continues at coordinate 5,219,014 of NZ_CP186005.1, read as the reverse complement.
AGGGTATGAGGAGGCCCGGGCCGGCGCGCGGGGCTCACCCACGGGCCGGTCCGGGCCACGACCACGTCAGACGCGACCGGCGCACTCCAGGGTGGCCTCCGCCCAGTCCGCGTAGTCCCACGCCGATCCGTCACCGGCGTCCTCCACGACCAGCCGCAGCCGCTCGGCGCCCTCGACGGGGACCTCGATCCGCTCGGGGGCCTCACCCCGGCGGAGCACATCGGACCGGTACACCTCCTCGCCGTCGGCGAGCACCACGAAGACCGCGGTGCCAGCCGGGGTGCCCACCGGCAACGGCCGGCGCTGGCTGCCCTGCGGAGCGGCGTCGTCCAGCCCGACGACCGCGTTCAGCGACGAGCACCGGCCACCCGCGTACAGCGAGACCTCCGCCGGAGCCAGCATGCCGAGACCGTGGTCGTACCGAACGCCGTCCAGCTGGATCGGCCCCCCGTCTCCCCGGCCCATCGCACCGTTGGTCGAGTCCCGTTCCACCGGGCCCTTGCCGTTCTCCTCGGCGAGGAACGGCAGGCTCGACACCCGGGTCTCCCCCTCGGGAGCCGCGGCGACCGTGATCTCCGCCTCGTCGACGACCACCGGTACCTCGGCGCCCCGGACCTCGGCGGTCACCCCGACGGCCGCCTCACCCGGCTCGTCGGCCGCCCGCAGCCGCCAACTGACCTCCGCGTCCTCGCCCCGGCCCACTCGGCCCACGATCCGCTCGGCCTGATCCACGACCTCCCAGCCCGCCGGCGGTTCGGGACGCAGGACGCTCTGCGGCAGGGCGCGCGCACCGTGGTTGCGCAGCCGCGCCGTCACCACCACCTCGTCGCCCGGTGCGACGGTGCTGGCCTCCGCCCGGACCCCGACCACCGCGAAGGTGTCCCTCGGGTCCACCGAGTGCACGCGGACCTCGTTCGGGTAGTCGCCGGTGCGGGCGTCGCGGGCGCGGATCACCGCGCCCTCGGGGCCGGTGGTGACCTGGAGGTACTGGTGGTTGAGCACCGCCGCCGTGTCCACCGCGAGGAACCCGTCCGGGTGCCCACCGGGCACCCGGACCCTGGTGGCCCACCGGTCGTGGGTGACCTGGGCGTGGGTGTGGCCGCTGAAGAGCACCGACTGCGGGTAGTCACCCAGGATCGACCGCAGCTCGGCGTCCTGGAGGTGGTAGCGGCCGGCGTCACCGTCGGACTGGGTGACGGTGCGCGCCAGCGGGTAGTGCGTGAAGACGAAGATCGGCCGCCCGGTGCGACCGTGGTGGGCGAGCCTGTCCCGCAGCCAGTCCAGCTGGGTGTCGCTCAGGTACACCTGGTCGTCGAAGTTCGGGTTCTCCCACCACATGAGCCGCTCGGTACCCAGGGTCAGCATGACCGCGTCGTCGATGACCAGCTCCTGGTAGACGCTGTCGGTACCCGCGAAGTCGTGGAAGGACTCGTACAGCCCCTCCTCGGTGAAACCGTTGGGCCAGGTCGGCTGGCAGAGGGTGTGCTGGTCGCACCAGGCGGGTGCGTACGCCTCGTGGTTGCCGATCGCCGCGAGCAGCGGGAGGTCCCGCCCGTGCGCGCGCAGCACCTCGCTGACGGCCTCGTACTCGAAGTCGTAACCCCGGTCGACGATGTCGCCGTTGATGACGGTCGCCACCGAGTCCGGGTTGGTCAGCGCCGCGTCGGCCAGGACGTCGTCCCAGTCGTCGAGGTGGCCCTGGATGTCGCTGAACACGTCGAAGGTGGTGGTGGGTGGCGCCGAGGCGGATCGGCTGACGTTCGTGACGCCCGGGGCGCCCTCGGCTCCGTCGGAGGGAGTGGCGGCGGAGGGCACCGCCAGACTGACGGTGGCGGTGAGCGCGAGGCCGCTCGCCGCCACCCTGGTGGGCAGGCGCATGGTGGTCCTCTCCGGCCGGCGGAGCCCCGCCGGCCACCTGACAGGTCGATGACCAGCCGACGGTGCCAGTCCGGGGTGGCGACTGGTCACCGGTCGGTGACCGTCCAGCACACCGGAATGTGAACGGGACGTGAACCGCCGCCGGAGTGGTCGCGGGCGCACCCGTGCGGGCACCCGACGGACCGACGTGGTGCCCGTCGGTGGGCAGGGGCAGGATCACCGCCATGACCACACCACCGGAGGGGACACCGCGGCAGGACCCGGACAACGGCCGGGGACTCGACCCACGTGACCGCGTCCTGAGACTGTGCGAGGAACTGCCCGGCGCGCGGCGGGAGTACCCCTTCGGGGAGGACACCGCCGTGTTCAAGGTCGGCGGCCGCATCTTCGCCCTGGTCGCGCTGGGCGGCGAGCACGGCCGGGTCACCCTCAAGTGCGAGCCGGAGTACGGGGCCCTCCTGGTGGACCGCCACCCCGGCGTCATCCCCGGGTACCACATGAACAAGCGGCACTGGATCACCGTCGACCTCGCGCACGCACTCCCGGACGACCTCCTCGACGAGCTGGTGGAGGACTCCTACGACCTCGTCGTCGCGGCCCTCCCCGTGCGCGCTCGACCCGGCGTGGCGAGCGGCCGCCCGACCGGGGAGTGAGCGTCCCCGCCGTCCCGAGCGTGCGGAGCCGGCAGGGGCCGCTCCCCGCCGCGGCCGGCGGGAGCTCGGGACCGGGAGGGGCATGGGCGGGATGACCAACACGCTCGGAGGACGCCGACCGGTTGGGAAGATCGCGGTGCCCACCGTCGTTCTTCTGGTCACCCGTTCCGGAAACGGTGCCCCGGTGCGGACGTGACTGCCGACGGCGTTGAGGCCGGGGCGAAGGGGGACGCATGAGCGAGACGGTGTTCCGCAGCGAGGAGCTGCCGGAGGCGGAGCGGTTCGAGCGCTGGCGTGAGTTGATGGCCAGCACGCACGCCCCCATGGAGCTGTCCAGCGAGTACGCCGGGTCCTACCGGGTCACTCGTCGGCTGATCGAGCTCGGCCCGGTGGTCGTGTGGCCGGTCGCACTCCAACCGGTGGTCATGGACCGCACGGCCAGGCTCGTGCGCCAGTCCGACCCGGGGGGTTACCACCTCTCCTACATGTTGGGCGGGACGCTCGGCGTGTCCCGTGCCCGCCAGGAGGAGACGGAACACGGGCCCCACCACTTCCACACCACCAACACGTCCCACACCTACCGGGTGCACGTGCGGAACGGCAGCGGTTCGCTGATCCACGGCGTCGCGGTGGAACTGCCGCAGGACAGCCTGCCCATGCCACGTCGGCAGTCCGAGCGGGCGATCGGACGTCGGATGACGGACCAGGACGGCATGGGCGCGATGCTGGGCGCGCTCCTCCGCCAGCTCGCCGCCGCCCCCACGGAGTTCGGCCGGGAGGAGGCCGCCCGGCTGGGGGGCGTGCTCGTCGACCTGGTGGCCGCGATGTTCGCCGGCGTGGTCGACGGGGGAGAGCTGTCCCCGGAGGCCAGACGGCGGAACCTGGTCCTCCGGGTCAAGGCCTTCGCGCGTCGGAACCTCGGCGCTCCGCTGACGCCCGCCATGCTCGCCTCGGCACACCACATCTCGGTGAGCTACCTGCACCGCCTGTTCCGGGACGAGGCGGAAACGGTGTCCGAATGGGTCCGGCGGGAGCGTCTGGAGCGGATTCGGCAGGAGCTCCGGGACCCGCGCAACGCCGGCGTGCCGATCCACCACCTCGCCGAGCGCCGAGGGTTCGGGCACCACGCGGCCTTCAGCCGGGCGTTCCGGGCCGCCTACGGGATGACGCCCAGGGACTACCGGAACAACCCCGGGGCCGAGGTCGAGCGGCCCGGCGACCACCGGGCGGATCCCGGCTCCACTGGCGGAGCGCTCGACCGCTGAGGGTGGGGTCACCCGCCGGGGGAACACACCACAGGGGCGTGTCGACCACGGCGGCGGCAGCCGGTGAGGCGATCCGAACGGCCAGTGCCCGTGCCCCGGTACGGGTCCGGAACCTTCCGGGACCGCCGATCATGCCGAGGGAGCGAGTCGTCTCGCTGTCCTGCCGTCCTCGGAACGTCATGATCTCGTCCACTGTCCGTCAAGGACACTGAGCCGTTCGCCGGTTAGCGTGGTCCCTGCCCGAGGGGAACCTTCCATGGGCGGGGGAAGGGGCCACGTCGTCGCGGTCGCATGGCCGGCGGCGACGCGGCCCCGTCAGCCACGAGGCCGGAGCGCGACGGTGGTCGCCCGTGCCCGGTGACGGCGTGGCTGTCGGTCGGACGCCCGCCTCGCACCCCCGACCACCCGATCCGGCCTCACGGTCTGGCGCGGCCGAGTGGCCGGCACGGTTCCCGAACTGGCGTTCCCGCCCGTCAGTGGCCTGTGCCGGAGGAGTGACGATGTGGTTCGGTGTTCTCGGCCCGGTGACCATCCTGGGCCCCGGCCCGGCGGTGGCCGGCGGGATGCGCCCCCAGCAGCGGGCGCTGCTGGCCGCGCTGCTCGTCGACGTCGACCGCGTCGTGCCAAGGGACCAGCTGCTCTACCGGGTGTGGGGTGAACACCCCCCACCGCAGGCCGGCCGGACCCTGCACACCCACGTCAGCCGGATCAGGAAGGTGCTCGCCGCGTTGCCCCGGACGGGCCCCGTCGCCGTGGCGAGTCTGTTCCGGCACGACGGCGGCTACCGACTGGCCACCGATCCCCTGCACGTCGACGCCGTCCGGTTCGAGGCGCTGGCGGGCTCGGCGGCCCGCGTCCACGACCTCGACCACCGGCGCGTGCTCCTGGAGGAGGCGAGGACGCTGTGGCGGGGAGAGGCGCTGGCCGGGGTGACGGGACAGTGGGCCGCCCACCGCAGGTCCCGGTTCCGACACCGCCACCTGGCCGTCACCCTCGACTGGGCCGAGACGATGCGGGCCCTGGGCCACGGCGCGGCGACGGTCGACCCGCTCACGGAGCTCAGTGAGCGGCATCCGCTGTCGGAGCCCCTCGTCGCGGCACTGGTGCGGGCCCTGTACGCGACGGGTCACCGTGTCGAGGCGGTGCACCGCTACCAGCGGCTGGAGTCGGAACTGGTCGCCGCGACGGGTGTCCGCCCCGGGCACGAGCTCAGACTCCTGCACGAGGTGGTACTGCGGGGAGAGCCGCTGGGCCCCGAACCGGTCGGGGCGTTGCCCCGGCTCTGACCCAGGTCACGGCCCCGGGGGGCCGGCGCTGGCCGCGAGCACCGTCCTGGGCCGAGCCCCCCCAGGGCGGGGCGGCGTCCAGAAACCGCCCGGGGACCCCACCGGGCGTGGGAACGGCGGTCAACACCCGGCGGCATGACCACGGCGGCCGCGCCGCGCCGCCCCACCGAGCGCCCGCCGGACCCGCCCCGGCCGGCGGCCCCCTCGGGGACACGTGGCCGAAGGGATCGCCGCGCCACCCGCCGCCCGGGGTGGTTGGCGGGAACGGAGGAACCGGACCCACGACGTGGCTGCCCTGCCACAATCGGAGGCCAGGGGCGGTGGTCGTCCTCGGCCGCGGACGGGCGGCCGGATCCCCTTGGGAGGAACGGCGTGAGTGACGCGCGTCCGCGGTCGGATTCGGACCTGGGCCTGTTCGTCGGCGGTGCGGTCAGCGCGTTCGCCGCGCTGGTCACGCTGATCGCCAGTTTCCCGCTCGCTCCCGTTCCCGCCCTGGTCGCGATGGCGTTCGGGGCGGTGGGGCTGCGGAGGGGGACGCGACGAGGCTTCTCCCTCCTCGTCCTGATCACCGGAACGGCGGTCGTCGTGCTCAGCATCGTCGGGATGCTGACCCTGCTGAGCGCCACCGAGGGGATCGAGAGCCACGTCGTCACCGTCGTCGACGAGTGACCCTCGACCGTGGTCGAACTCCCGGCCCCGCGACGTGGCGGCCACGGCGCGGCCCCGCGGGGGCGGGGCTGGCCCGGAACCGGGGTGACCGCCGGCCACCAGGCCGCGCACGCGGAACGGCCGGCTCGTGGTCCCGCCGCTCACCGGGCATCGGCCGCCCAGCGAGGCCCCGGTGCCGAACCCGCGCGGTGCGCGGCCGGTGGAGCTCGCGGACCTCGGTCGACCAGGTACGTCCACGCTCGGTCGGCCCCGGTTCCCCCCGGACTTCGACCGGAAGTACCCGGCCCGCTGCGCCTGGGGTAACGGCGTCCCGTGGTCACCGGCCGTGGCCTCGCCCTCGCCCCGGTGGCGGGGGTGCTCGCGCTCGCGAACCTCGTGAGCTGGTCGCGGGGCTGAGGTCGAGGACAGTGCGACGGCGGTCGTGAGCGGGACACCACACCGGAGCGGTCGGTCCGGGAGGTCGCGAACGGCCGCACGTGGAACGACGAATCCCCGTGGGCCACGAGGGCTCACGGGGATTCACCTGGTATCGTCTGCTGGTCCGTTCGCGCTGGTCGAACGGGTTGTGCCAGCTGGTGCGCCATCAGGGACTCGAACCCCGAACCCGCGGATTAAGAGTCCGCTGCTCTGCCAGTTGAGCTAATGGCGCCTGTGGGGTGCTGACTGGCTGGCTGCCAGTGCTCCTCCAGTATTCCTCGCCGGTCTGGTCGCTCTCCCCGACCGGCGAGGAAACTCTAACACAGCCCCGTTCGTGGCCCCCGCACCGGCCCCCCGCCCAGTGCCCGGAGGGGTCCGACCCCAACGCGATCTTCACCCGGATGCCTGGTCGTGCTCCGAATGGATGAAGAGGTGCGTGCCTTCGCCCCTTCTGGCAACCGATTCGGCCGTACATACGTCTACCTGGGTAAAGGCAGGTTCAGGGCGAGTCCGTGCGTGGCGGTCCTCGTCGTGTCACCGAACCGCCTGTTACTCCGTTGAGCGCAATGGCGGTCCACCATTGGTGGGCCTGGGGGAACGAGGACGAACGACTATGCACAGGATCACTGGCGTCGCGAGCGGCAGGCGGAAGTCGGGGCGTGTCCGACTGCTCGCAGCGGTGCTGGGTCTTACCGCGGTGATCACCGCGAGTTGCACCAGCGGCAGCGCGGCCCCGTCCGGGGGCGGCGCCCCCGGGAGCTCCGCGCCGCCGGAGAACGAGCCGCTGTCCCTGGTCTTCAGCACCGAGGACGAGGCCACCGACGTCGCACCCGGGGAACCCGTCACCGTGGCCGCCGAGGGGGGCGTGCTCACCGAGGTGACGATGCTGAACCCCGACGGCGTCGAGGTGGACGGGGAACTGGCCGAGGACGGCAGCGGGTGGACGACGGCCGAGCCGCTCGGCTACGGACGGACCTACACGTTGTCGGTGGCGGGGGAGGGTGACGACGGCCAGGAGCGGTCCGAGGAGATCACCTTCACCACCGTCCAGCCCGCGCAGCAGACCTACGTCGGCTTCTCGCCCCTCCCGGGGGAGACCGTCGGCGTGGGACACCCACTGGCCTTCTACTTCTCCGAGGGGGTCCCCCTGGAGGACAAGCAGGCGGTGGAGGACTCGATCACCATCACCACCGACCCCGAAGTCGAGGGTGCCTTCTACTGGTTCGACGACACACGGGTGCACTGGCGGCCGGAGGAGTACTGGGAGCCGGGCACGAAGATCAGCATCGACGCCGACATCTACGGCAGGCACTTCGGCAACGGCGTCTACGGCAAGGAGAGCCGCACCTCCGAGCTGACGATCGGCGACTCCTTCGTCGCCCACGCCGACGGCTCCACCTACCAGCTGACGGTGGAGATCAACGGCGAGGTCGTGAAGAAGTTCCCGATGTCCCTGGGCAAGCCCGACTTCCGGTCCTGGGACGGGGTGCACGTGGTGACCGAGAAGCACGCCGACTACCTGATGGACTCCTCGACCTACGGGCTGCCGCTGGACCAGGGGGGCTACCAGACCCAGGTCAAGTGGGCGACCCGGATCGCCAACAACGGCGAGTTCGTGCACGCCGCGCCCTGGTCCGTGCCGCAGCAGGGCAAGGAGCACGTCAGCCACGGCTGCATCAACCTGTCCATGGAGAACGCGAAGTGGTTCTACGACAACGTCAAGCGGGGTGACGTCGTGCTGATCACCGACTCCGGCGGCCGGGAGCTGCCGGGGGACGGCGGCCGAGGGGGCTTCAACGACTGGCAGATCCCGTGGGAGGAGTGGCTCACCGGCGGCGTGCGCGCCGGCTGATCCGCGAGCGCGACGGGCGGAGGCGCGGCCCGGGCCATTCGGCCCGGGCCGCGCGTCGTTCCAGGCGGCGGGCGGTGGACCGAGCCGGTCCGGACCCGCCGGGCGACCCCGCTCCGCGTCACGGAGTACCCAGCCAGCTCTCGTCGTCGGTCGCGTGGGCCAGCAGCCGCCGCAGGAGTGTCCGCAGCGTGTGGATCTCGGAGGCCCGAAGGCCGCCGAGGAACTCCTCCTCCACCAGGCGGAGCCGGTCGTCGACCTGGTTCATCAGCCGTCGCGTCCCCCTGGTCAGTTCGAGCCGCCGGGTGCGGCCGGAGGAACCCGGGAGCCGGCGGAGGTAACCAGCCTGCTCGAGCGCGCCCACCATCTCGTGCAGCGACTGCCTCGTCACACCGAGCTGGCGGGCCAGGTCGGACATCGTCAGTTCCGGCTCGAGATCGAGCTGGACGAGCACGCCGAACTGCCGAATCGTGAGGTTGTGCTGGCGCAGCGCCTCGTTGGCCTGGCGGGTGGCGACGGTGAAGGCGTAGGCGAGGAGGTACGGAACGGCGGGCGCCGGCTGCTCGTCCATCGCGCCGACGATACGGGCGGCGTGACTCGACTGGCGCCGCCCGTCGCCTCCCGGTCCGGTCTCCCGTGCCTGCCGCCGTCGACCGGCGCCCCCGGGTTCACCGCGCCGTGCCGTGGGAGGTGTTGTTCACCAGCGGGTGCGCGGAGCCCGGCCGAGGGGGCGTGACCGAGGTCGTGGTCGACGAGGACGCCGTGCGGCACGACGTCGATCGATCGGTGACCACGCCGAGGCGGCGACCCCGTGATCCCGTCGGGGCGCCACGGCGTCTCGACCGGTCGGCCTGAGTGCACGGGTGCGGCCCGGCTCCGGGCGCCGGGGCGTCGCTGTCAGTGGGACCCCGCGCACGGTCGCGCCGCTCCAACCGGTCGGGACTTCCGGGGTCGGGTCGGCCGTCCTGCCGTGCGCGGTCGACGCGGCCGGGTGGGCCGGGATCCCTGCCCTGGGGCCGCCCGGTGGCGGAGCGCGTTCCCGTGCCGGGCTCGGCCGTGCCACGCCACGCCCGGGCCCTGATGCCCTGATGCCCTGATGCCCACCGGGGACACGGGCGGTGCGCCCGCCTCGGACCGGAGCCGTGCTCGGTCCCGGTCGCGGGCCGCCGAACCGGCAGTTCTCCGTTGATCGTCAGGCACCCTGACGATCAACGTGTTTTCCGTCCTAAGCTTTCCGGGCTCCGGGGCCCGGCGGATGGTCGTGGCCCCCTCTCCACCAGTGCGTACCGACCCCGCGTCGGCGAGGACGCATGCCCAAATTTGAGTATCGGAGGACCGATGATTCACGCCCGACAACTGGCCAGGACTTTCCAGGTCAAGGGCGAACGGGTCGAGGCCGTGCGCGGCATCGACCTCGACGTGGAACCGGGGGAGCTGGTCGCCTTCCTCGGCCCGAACGGGGCCGGCAAGTCGACCAGCCTGCGGATGCTCACCACGCTGCTGCCGCCCACCTCGGGCACCGCGCTCGTCGCTGGTCACGACGTGACCCACGAGGGCGCGCGCGTGCGCCAGCGGATCGGCTACATCGGGCAGGGCAGTGGTTCCGGCGAGTACATGCTGCCCCGCGACGAGCTGATGACGCAGTGCCGCGCGTACGGGCTCAGCCGCACCGAGGCCGTGCGGCGCACCGGGGAACTGATGGCGATGCTCGACCTGGAGTCACTGGCGACGAGGCCCGCGGGCACCTTGTCCGGCGGGCAGCGGCGGCGGCTGGACATCGCCCTCGGGATGGTGCACCGCCCGGCCCTGCTGTTCCTCGACGAGCCGTCCACCGGCCTGGACCCGCAGAACCGCGCCCACCTCTGGGAACACATCCTCCGGCTCCGCCGGGAATCGGGCACGACCCTGTTCCTCACGACGCACTACCTGGACGAGGCCGACGCGATGGCCGAACGGGTGATCATCGTCGACCGGGGCGCCATCGTCGCCGACGACACCGCGGAGAACCTCAAGGCCCAGCTCGCCGGCGACCTGATCACCCTCACCCTCGCCGACACCGACCACGCCGGCACCGCCGCGGCGATCGCCAGCCGGATGCCCTCGGTGTCCGAGGCCACCGTGGACGGGACCACCGTCCGGGTCCGCGCGACCTGGGGGGTCGCCGTGCTGCCCGAGTACCTGCGCGCCCTGGACACGTCCGCCGCGCCCGCGCTCACGGCCGAGGTGCGCACCCCGACCCTGGACGACGTCTTCCTGGCGCTCACCGGCCGTCGGCTGCGGGACGGCGACGCGCCGGAGGAGTGAGGTCCCCCGACCACGTCCGCCCCCACCAACCACGTCGTACCGACAGGAGTACGGACACCGTGAACCTCGTCAGCCACACCGGGATCGTCTTCGTGCGGGAGATGCGCCCGGGACTCCGGAACCCGCTCGGGCTCGTCTTCCAGATGGCCGAGCCCCTCGTCTTCCTCGTGCTCTTCGGACCGCTGCTCGCGGTCATGCCCTCCGTCGGCGACGGATCCACCTGGCAGTGGTTCGTGCCGGGCATCGTGGTCATGCTCAGCCTCTTCGGCGCCAGCGGCGCCGGGTACCTCATGCTCACCGAGGCCAGCGCCGGCACCCTGGAACGGCTCCTGGCCACCCCGTTGCGCCGGACGGCCATCCTGGCCGGGCGCACCGGGAAGGAGGTGGCGACCCTGCTGGTGCAGGCGCTGCTGATCGTCCTGGCCACGCTGCCCGTCGGCTTCGACCCGCACCCGCTCGGAGCGCTGGTCGGCCTGCTCCTGCTCGCCGTGTTCGGGGTCGGGCTCGGGTCGCTCTCGATCAGCCTCGCCTTGGCCATGCGGGACCAGCCGTCCACCTTCTACGGAATCCAGCAGGGGCTGCTCTTCCCCCTGCTCCTGCTGTCGGGTGTCCTGCTCCCCATGGACTTCGCTCCCGACTGGTTGCACACCGCGTCCCGGTTCAACCCGCTGACCTACCTGGTCGAGGCGGAGCGGGCGCTGTTCGCCGGTGACCTGGCACATCCCTCGGTGCTGTGGGCGGCGTTGACGGCGGTGGCGGTGGCCGTCGTCGGCCTGGCCGTCGGCGCGCGCACGATGCGGCGCGCCTCGTGCTGATCGCCGTCTCCGGCGATTCCCGCTGACGGCGCGGCACCGGGCCCCTCCGCGGCGCGTCCGACACGCGGAAGGCCGGGTCGACACTCCGAGGAGTACCGGCCCGGCCTTCCGTGACTGGGGAGGATGACGGGATTTGAACCCGCGACAACTGGGACCACAACCCAGTGCTCTACCTACTGAGCTACACCCTCCATGCCGTCGTGGTCTCGGCGCACCGCGCGGATGCCCTCCGACCACCGTGGTGCCGACAGCTTAGCGTGCGGCGCGAACGGACCGCGCGGTGGGGCCGGTGTCCGGGTTTCCCGAAGCCCGGAGCCGGTTTCGCCGGATCAGGCGGTACCGCCGCGGCGCGCCAGTTCGGTGCCGCCGACCCCGCCTTCCCCGCTCAGGATCTCCTGGGCGATGACCTGGAGTTCGTCCGTGGTCGGGCCGGGTTGGGGAACGAACGCGGACCGCCGGTAGTAACGCAGCTCCTTGATCGACTCCAGGACGTCGGCCAGGGCCCGGTGGGCCAACCCCTTCTCCGGCTGGGCGTAGTAGACGCGCGGGTACCACCGCCGGCAGAGTTCCTTGATGGAGGAGACGTCCACCATCCGGTAGTGCAGGTGCGCGTCCAGTTCCGGCATGTCCCTGGCGATGAAACCCCGGTCGGTGGCGATCGAGTTGCCGGCCAGCGGCGCCGTGCGCGGATCGGGCACGTACTCGCGCACGTAGTCCAGGACCAACCGCTCGGCCTCGGCGATCGTGACGGTCGACCGCCGCACCTCCTCGGTCAGCCCGGATCGGGAGTGCATGTCCCGCACCACCTCGGGCATCGACTCCAACGCGGCGTCGTCGGCGTGGATGACCACGTCGACCCCGTCGCCCAACACAGTGAGTTCCGAATCGGTGACGAGAGCGGCGATCTCGATGAGCGCGTCGGAGCGCAGGTCGAGACCGGTCATCTCGCAGTCGATCCATACCAGCCGGCCGTTCACTGTGGCGATTCTAGTTCCGCCTCCCGTCCCGTTCGCTCAGGTCGTCGGCGTGGTGCTCGACCGGCGGCCGTGGCCCCTCGGTCAGGAACGGGGTGAGCAACCCCGGGACGGCCGCCTCCGCCACCGCCAGTCCCCGCGCCACGTCGACGTCCTGGATCTCGTAGTGACCCGCACCGGCCGCGGTCGTGGCGACGACCGTGGCCAGTCCCGCCCGCCGCTGGAACAGGGACCTGCGGACCTTCCAGCCGATGATGCCGTCCGTCCGCAACGCGAAGGTGCGCCGCACCAGCGAACCGCGTCGACCGACCAGGTACCGGTCCGCCAGCTGGTTGCCCAGGTTGCGGTAGCGGTCCACGCCCAGCAGCACCGCCAACGGCAGCGCCACCAACCCCAGGTACCCGGCCCACATCGGGACCGGGCCTTCCACCACGGCCCACGCCAGGCCCCCGAGGAGGCCCAGGGTGGGCACGACCGTTCGCACGAGCCGTCGACGGCGCGCCGCCGAGGGGTGCCGGGCCAGCCCGGTCAGGGTGGGGGCGGGACGTGTCCTGGTGACGAGTTCGGCGACGCGGTGCGCCTCGGTGACGGGAGCCGGCGGCAGCAGCAGGTCGCGGTCGCCGCTGAGCGCACCGAAGCCCGTGACGATCGCGTCCGCGCTGCCCCCCTTCGCGGAGCGCAGGAGCAGCGGTTCGACGACCTCGACCCCTCGGAGCCGTTTCTCCTCGATCGAGACCGAGCGGGTGGTGAGCAACCCCCGCCGCACCCGCAGCGTCCCGTCGTGTTCCCGGCTGAGCTCGTACTTCCAGTAGCGCACCACGTAGACGACCAGGGCGCCGCCGACCATGACGACGAGGAACGACAGCGCCGCGACGGCCACCAGCACGGGGGCCGGCAGCGCGGTCACCCACTCCTGGATGCCGGCGAGCACGGAGGAGTCGGTGATCTCGACGTTCAACCCCTCCAACGCCTGGTAGGAGGTGCCGAACAGCACACCGAACGCCGCCAGCCCGGCCAGCGTCAGCGGCGCGAAGCGCAGCCAGGACCGCCGGAGCCGGGAGAGCTGGTCGGGTGGAGGGACGGGCTCCCCGTCCTCGCGCGGGGTCGCCCCAGCCGGCGAGGTCTCCCCGACCTCGTCCCCGTCGGGAGGTGCCCCCTCGGCCGCCCCCTTCGTGGCAGCCGCCTCCCCACCGGCCCGGGCGCGCTGGAGCAGGAGGACGCGGAGCTGTTCGGCCTCGGCGGCGGTCACCGCGTTCAGGGACAGCTCGTCGGGGCTCGTGGCGCTGTGGCCGGTGCCGACGGTCACCACGACCAACCGGAACACCCGGTGCAGCAGCGGGGAGGTCAGGTCGACGGTGCGGATGCGATCCCTGGGCACCGACAGGTGTTTGCGGAAGACCCACCCCGTGTGGAGCAGGACCTGGTCCTCGGTGATCCGGTAGCGGGTGGTCAGCCAGCGGATCAGACCGTTCACCCCGAGGATCACGATCACCACACCCGCGATGCGCAGCTGCCACCCGTTGTCCCCACCGACGAACAGCGCGACGACCAGCAGCCAGAGCAGGCCCGCCGCCTCCCCGAGCGGTCGTGCCGCGATGATCCGGGGGTCCAGCCGTCGCCATTCGTCCACGTCCGGGTCGGACAGTTCGGGCGGAGGGGGCGCGTCCGGCCCGAACGGGCACTGGTCGACGTCCTCGTCCTTCGGCGGGGAGATCGCGTCCTCCTGCTGGGACGGGCCCACCCCCGCCGGGCCGAGGTGGGGGCCGGTCGGTCCCTGCGGGCTCGGCTGGTCCGGCGTGGGACCCCCGCCCGGAGCGGTGCCCTCGGGTCCGGTCACGTCGCGTCCCCCGGGACGGCCTGGGTCGTCGCCGTCAGCTCCTCGACCAGCGTCGCGGCCAGCTGGTGCTCGAGTCCCTCGATGTGCAGGGGGCCGGCGGCCGAGGCGGTGGTCACCGTGACGGTGGACAGGCCGAGCAGCTGTTGCAGCGGCCCTCGTTTCGCGTCCACGGTCTGGATGCGCGAGGCCGGCGCGACGCGCCACTCCTGCGTCAACCAGCCCGTCTGCGTGTAGACGGCGTCGGCCGCCACCTCCCAGCGGTGGACCCGGTAGCGCCAGCTGGGCATGATCGCCACGTGCAGGACCCCGACGGTGACGCAGGCCCACAACGCCCACATCGCCCCGATGGGGGCGTCGTCGGTGAACAGCAGCAGGCCGGCCTGGGGCAGGGTGACCACCAGCCAGCCGATCAGGGCCTGGAGGGACCACCAGAGGATCGCCCTGGGAGCCACGCGGTGTTCGGGCGCGCGCAGCCGGAGGTCTGCCGGTCCTCCGCCGGAGGAGGGGTCGATCGAAGTCACCCGCCTACCCTGCCTGACCGGGGTGTGCTTGTCGAAGACGGCGGGGGCCGGGCGATCCCGGGCGGGTCCTCCTCCGGTCTTCCGGTGCCGCGGCCTCCCCCCGGTGGGAGGCCGCGTTCCTCGCTCGCCTGGCGCGGGGCGGTGGTCACCACGTCCGCCCGCCGGCGCGGGAGGCGGGGCCCGGGACGCGGGTTCAGTCCCGTTCGCGGCCCCGGACGAACAGCCGGCCGCTCACGTCGACGTGCCCCAGGTCGCCGGTGAACACCAGTTCCGGGAACGGTGGTTCCCCACCGACGTCCTCCCGGTGCCGGCCGTGGCTGGCGTGGGTGCCGACGTGGATCCGCCCCTCGCGACCGGCGGGCAGCGGGTTCCCGTCCTCGTCGAGGATCGCGATGCGGATACCCCGCGGCGGCCTGCCGACCGTGCCGGGCGCGGCGGACAGGTCGGTGGGCGTCGCGATGCTGACCCAGGACACGTCCGTGGAGCCGTAGAGGTTGTAGAGGAGGGGGCCGAACTCGCGCTGGAAGTCCGCCGCCAGGTCGGCGGGCAGGGGAGCACCGGTGCTGACCACGGCCCGCAGGCTGCCGAGGTCGTGTTCGAGGCGCTCGGCGGGCGGCAGGTCGAGCAGGCCCCTGAGCAGGTCCGGCTGGACGAACATCGAGGTGCACCGGTGCTGCGCCGCCTCGCGCAGGGCCTGCCCGGGGGAGAAATCACGTCGGAGCACCAGCGTCGCCCCGAGCACCGCGCACAGGTGCAGTGCTGACAGACCACGGGTGTGGGCCAGGGGGGCCGCCATCAGCGTGCGTTCGCCCTCGCGGAGCGGGACGCGGGTGAAGACCGTGGCGGCCGGGGTGACCCGGGGCGGGTCCTGCCACGGCACGGCGCGGGCGACTCCGCCGGTGCCCGAGGTGAGGACGATCGTCGTGCCCTCCGCCGCCTTGCGGCCGAGCGGGGTGGCGGGGAAGTCCGCGATCAGCTGTTCGACCGTCAGTGCCCGGGTCGGGGCGTCCACCCACGCGGTGATCCGCTGGCAGTTCCTCGGGGCTCGCACCAGGAGCGGCCGGTACTCCGCGTCGGCCACCACGGTCCGTGCGCGCTGTTCGCGGAGCAACCCGCTGACCTGGTCCGCGTTCAACCGGGGGCTGAGCAGGACGGTCCTGACCCCCAGCTTGCTGCACGCGATCAACAGTTCGACGAGCAGGCGGTGGTTCCCGCAGAGCAACGCGACCGCGTCGGTCTCCCCCAACCCCCGGTCGGCCAGGGCGTTGGCGAGCCGGGTGGTGCGCTCGCTCAGCTCGGCGAAGCTGACCGCGCCGTGTTCGTCGATCAGCGCCGCCCGGTCGGGGTGGCGGACCGCCGCCGCCGTGTAGCCGAGTGGGAGGGACGTGCCCCAGCGCCACCACGCGCCGGCGAGGCGGACCATGCGGTCGGGTCGGTCGGGGCGCAGCACACCGTTGTTGACCAGGACGCGCAGGTCGCGCCACCGCTCCACCAGGTGGTGCCCCCGCCGGGAGGCCCGTGCGTCGTGCCCGGCCGGCCAGCCCTCGGCCGCGTGGGACAGCCGCACCAGCGCCCGGGTCGCCCAGCGCCGCAGGACGGGGGCGCCGGCGCTGTCCAGGAGTCGCCGGACGGGCCCGCTGACCAGCGTCTCCACCCCGAAACGCACCTCGGTCCCGCCGCCGTGCAGCGGGCGGAGCCGGAACTCCAACCGTCGGATGTCGCCGGGTCCCTGGGAGAGCACGATGCGACGGGCGGCGTCCCGGACCTCCACCGTCAGGTGGGTGGCGGGTCGACCAGCCGTGCCACGTCGGGACAGCTGGTAGCGGTCACCGGGAGCGTGCTGTTCGTGCCCGACGGGCTGCAGCCGGGTGACCTCGGGGAGGAAGCTGGGGTAGGTCGTCGGCTCGCCGAGCCAGGACCACAGGCGGTCCGGTGACTGCGCGAACGTCCGGCGAACCTCCACCCGTGTCAACGGCGCCTCCCTCCTGTGTCGTCCCCGACCCGCCGGGCGGCCGGTCGTCGTGCGCCGCTGGTCCGGGCCGACGCCGGAGCGTTCGGAGGCGGGCGCGGCGCGGTCACCTCCCGGCAGCGGGGTACCCGCTCACTCCTCGGGGGATACCGAGGCGGCGACCACCGCGTCCCGCAGGGCGGCGCGCAACCGTCCCACCTCCAGCGGGCTCAGCACCGCGGTCTCCCCTGGGGGCGCTGTCAGCACCACCTGTCCCTGGTCGACGAAGACGACCACGTCCCGTCGCCGCCCCGCGACGTCCCGGCAGTTGACGGACCACTCGTTGCGCACTACCACTCCCCCCACTCCTCCGCCGGTGACCGGCGGTCTCCTGCACTCGGTGCTCGCGGTGGTGAGACGCCACCGCCGCCGGGGTCATGACGCCCGTCGTGGCCGCTTTCCGAGTGTTTCTCGCCCCCAGGCGAGGAGATCGACACCCACCGCGCCGGTGACGACGCTCAGATCACCCAAACTGGTGGAGCGTTCAATCACATCGGGATACTAGCCGCGATCGTGGCCAGGGGGACGCGATCGGCCCGTGACAGGGGCGAACGCCGTGCTGGCACACCCCTGACGACCGGCGCCACCATCCGCCCGGGTGATCGCGGCGCGCGGTCGGGTGGATCTGGGGGACAGACCGGCTCGACGGCCCGAGGACCGCCACCAGCCGCCGCCCGACCACCCCGCGCGCGTCCTCGGGCAGCGGTGGGGGAGCACCGCTCGCCGCTGGGGAGTCCGAGTCCGCCGATCTCGGCCGGGTCCGTGGTCGGGGTGAGCGGTGGACGGTCACCGAACGAGGGAGCAGCCCCGCGTCCGGGCGGAGCGGACGTCCGCTCAGCTCCCCGACCCCCCGGGCACCGGGTCCGCCCACGCGATCATCACGACGCGGGGCGCCACCGCGATGCCCGCGCCCCGCTCCTCCTCCCAACGCGCGCGGAGCTCCGGTCCCCAGTCGGACCGGGGCAGTTCCACGAACCCGCGCCGCCGGTACCAGGGAGCGTTCCAGGGAACATCGCGGAAGGTGGTCAGGGTGACGGCGGGTGAGCCCCGGCGGCCGGCCCGGGCCAGCACCTCGGCCAGCAGCGCCCCACCGATACCCCGGCCGCCGAAGGCGGGGTGCACCGCGAGCTGGTCCAGGTGCGTCCTGCCGTCGAGCTCGTCCATCGCGGCGAAACCGACGGGTGGCTCTCCCGCCACCAGCACCTCGCCGGCGGAGCGCAGCGCGTGTTCGGGGTCGTCCGGTGGCAGGACCAGTCCCACGTCCTCGAACAGCCGGTCCGCCGCCCTGCTGACCTCGCCGAGGACGGGGAGGTCCTCGGCGCGCGACACGCGGATCGGTGGTGGGTGCATCGTGCTCCTCTGGTCGCGGGGTTCGGACGACGGCCGAGGCCGATCCTGCCGCGCGCCCCCGGCCTCCCACAACGCGGTTCCGGCCCAGCCGCCCGAGGAACAGGGGCACGGGGAAGCGGGGGTCGACGGCACCGGGACCCGCTCGTCGCCGAGCGCTGGAACGGGCTCGCGGGGAGCTGAGAGACTGGGGTGGTGCCCGACGTCACCGCCACCCTGCGCCGCGCCGCCGAACTGAGCGGTTCCGGCAAACACCGCGAGGCGGTGCGCCTGCTGTCCGACCTGGTGTCCGAGCACCCGGGGAACGCGGCGGTGCTCTGCCAGCTCGCGGGCGAGCAGCTGCACGTCGGTGCCCCGACGCAGGCACTCGCCCTGGCCCGCCGCGCGATGATCGTCCTGCCCGGCCACCACTCCCCGCACCTGCTGGCGGCGCTGGCCCACACCGACCTCGGGGAACACGACGACGCGGTCGCCGCCGCCCGCACGGCGGTGGCGGAGGCACCACGGGTCTGGCAGTGCCACTCCGGACTGGCCGAGGCGCTGACGGCCCAGGGCGGGGAGGGCGCCCTGCGGGACGCCGAGGACAGCGCGGCGCGTGCCGTCGAACTCGCTCCGGAGGAGGGCCGGCCGTACGAGGTGTTGGGCGACGCCGCCCTGCTGCGCCACGACTGGGGCCGCGCCGAGTGGGCCTACCGGACGGCGTTGCGGCTCCGCCCGAAGTCGGCGGTGGCGGAACGGGGCCTGCGCGTGGTCCGCAAGGAGCGCGACGCCCGGGCCAGGGCGGAGCGGAGGTCGGCGCGCGGTGGTGGGCCCGTCGCTCGCCGCTGGCGGAGGAACGGCGGGTCGGGCGAGCCCGAGGTGGGCGGGACAGGGACGCCGGACGAGGGCCGGGACGAGGAACGGATCGAACGGGACACCCGCCGGCAGGAGCTCGGCCGGGGTGTCGAGGCGGTCCTGTGGCCGCTGTTCCGGAAGATGTGGCTCGTCCAGGCCGGCGGGGCGCTCCTCCTGCTGCTGACCTCGATGCCCGACTCGACGCGCATCCACGGACTCGCCGGGCTGATGGTGGCGATCGCCGTCGTCCTCCTGCCCGCCCACGGACTGCGCCGCGTGCCCCCAGCCCGCCGAGGCGAGGTGATCGGCGCGTTGCGGGGGAGGGCGCTCCTCCTGGTCTGCGGTGCGGTGCTCGGTGCGGGGACGGTGCTCCTGGCCGGGTGGTCCCTGCTGGTTCTCGTCTCGCCGGGAACCGTGCAACCGCTGTCGATCGTCGTCCTCGTCTCGGCGGCCGCCGGCCTGCTCGGCCTCGCGCGGAACGCGGCTCGGCGCTGAGCCCCGCCCGGTCAACCCTGGTCCAGGGGTGGGTGGGGCGAACCGGGTGCGTCAGGCGCACGTCCCGCCAGGCCTCGACGTCCTCGGGGCGCGGGAACACCGGTCCTGTCCGCCTGGTGCCTCGTCGCGCCGAGGAGGCCCGCGCGTCTGCCGGAGCAGTCGGCCCCCGCCGGTCCCCAGCGGCGAGGTGGTCGCCGCCGGGTGGGTGGGGGCAGGGGTTCCGCTGGCGGCTGAGGGGCCCGAGGTCGGCCCGCCCGGACTGGGGCGGGTGGCGCTGGTCCCGCCGCGGTGGGCCGGTCCGCTCGGATCACCCGCGTCACCCGGGCAGGGCCGGACGAGGAACGGGCCCGGCGTGTGCCGGGCCCGTTCGCGTGGGGGCAGCCGGAACGGCCGCTGGTCCGGTGGTGTCAGTTGCCCGGCACGACCAGGCCGTTCGGCCAGTCGTACACGTACTGGGTCTGCGGGTTGAACTCGTCGAAGGTGACGCGCTTCGCGGTGTTCGTCCTCGGGTCGTCGAGTTCGACGACGTCGAGGCCCCGCTGCATCCCGTTGGAGTAGATGTAGCCGTTGTAGTAGTAGGCGGACCACGAGCCGCCGCCCTGGAGCCGGTCCGGGTTCAACGGTCCCCGGTCGAAGTAGGCGATCTCCCTCGGCCGGGCGGAGTTGGTGAAGTCGAAGACGGAGATGCCGCCCTGGTACCAGGCCTGCACCATGAAGTCGCCGTGCTTCGTCGGGATCAGCGACCCGTTGTGGGCGACGCAGTTCTCGGTGTCCTCCTGGTGGCGGGGGATCTTGTAGTAGCTGCGGAACTCGAGCTTGGGCTCGCCGCCCCGGTCGACCACGTCGTAGATGCCGTTCGCTCCGCGCGTCGGTCCGACCTCCTCGTTGCAGGTCGCCGCGCCGCCTCCGCCGAGCTCGTCGGTGAAGACCACCTTCGTGCCGGCGTTGTTGAAGGTGGCGGAGTGCCAGAAGGCGAAGTTCACGTCGTCGCGGACCCGTTCGATGACGACCGGGTTCACCGGGTCGGCGATGTCGATGAGGATGCCGTCACCCATGCAGGCGCCGGCCGCGAGATCCCTGGCCGGGAACACGGTGATGTCGTGGCACCCGGTGGTCCTCCGCTGGCCGGCGGGCGGGCCGGGGTTGCCGGTGTCCCCGGGGAAGAGCACCGGCTCGGCGATCAGCGCCGTGGCCGCCGGGTCGTCCAACGGCACCTCGACGATGGAGATCTTGTTGTGCGGCGGCTGGCACTGGGGGAAGTTCGCCGACGGCGCGTACGAGGAGATGTACAGGTAGGCGACCTCACCGCCCTTGTCCGGTACGAGGGTGTGGGTGTGGGAGCCGCAGTCGGTGCGGACGTCGGCGACGTAGCGGGGGCTGGTCACGTCGCTGATGTCGAAGACCCTGATCCCCTCCCACCCGTTCGGGTCGGCCGCGGTCGTCGACTCGGAGTCGCAGGTGTTGTTGGTGCGCGGGTAGTCCACCGACAGGAAGAGCAGGTCCCCGTGCACGGTGATGTCACCCTGCCCGCCGGGGCACCACACCTGGGAGACGATCTGGGGGTCCTCGGGGTCGGCGATGTCGTAGACGACGAAACCGTTGTAGTTGCCGAAGAACGCGTAGTCGTCCCGGAAACCGATGTCGCTGCCGACGCTGTCGGTGTTGTCGAACGGCGCCTGCTTGGGCAGGTGGGCGACGTGGCGGATGTTGTCGCTGTGGAAGACCTCCTCGTCCACCGACTGCGGGAGGACGCCCTCGGTGGCGAACGGGTCCGCCTCGAGCGGGTCCGCGGACTGCGCGTACGCCGGGACGGCCAGCGTCGCGGCGGCCGCGAGACCGGCGGCCGCGACCAGAGCCGCCCGGGCTCTGCGCGCACGGGAATGGAAAGCCTGCCTCACAATGATCTCCCCTCGGGAATGCGCCCCCCCGGTGGCACGTCGAACCACCTAGCAGTATGTGGAGGACCGTCGGGGCGAATGTATCCGCCGAAAGAGTGATGATTTCACGTGGATCTCATGCGGGTGGCAACGCTGGGTGAGGAGGGAAATCAGTGCTGGTGAGCGCGGTGCTGTGGGGTAGTGCCGTGTCATCGTCCCGTTGTCCCGCGATTCTCCCAGGCCGTGGACGGGATTCCGTGACGGGAATGTGAATGATGTGTTTCACCCGTCCGGCGGTGGTTTGGGAGGAGGAATGGTCGAGGGCGCGGCAAATCGGAGGAGGGCGTGATTCCGGCCTAGGAATCGACGGTGACCGCGCCTAGGCTGGCTCCCGAGTCGCATCGCGTTCGGTGCGCGCGCCGGCGGTTCCACCGTGGACCTGGACGGGTCCGCGTACCGCCCGGTCGGTGACGAGATGACGGGAGAGTCGGGTGCGGGTGCGGGGAGTGGGCGGACCGGGGGCGTCGGGCATGGGACGGCTGGCCGTCCTGGTCGTCGGGGCGGTACTCCTCGCGGGATGCACCGGATCCGGTGTGGACGAGCACACGGGTACCGAGGCGCCGCCGCTGGTCGCCCCGGGCGGGCCGGGTGACGAACCACGCCGGGTCGCCCCCGACGGTCCGCTCAGCGCCGGACAACCCGAGGCCAACGAGCACGACCTCACCTTCGTCGACATGATGGTTCCCCACCACGAGCAGGCGCTGGAGATGGCGGCGCTCGCCCCCAGCCGGGCAGCGGACCCCCGCATCGTCTCGCTCGCGGGGCGGATCGAGGGGTCCCAGGGGCCGGAGATCGGGGCGATGCTGGGGTGGCGCGACGGGATCGTCGACGCGACCGGGCATGCCCACCACGAGGACCACCACGGGGGCCACGACCACGCCGACATGCCGGGGATGGCCACCCCGGAGGAACTCACGGCGCTGGCCGCCGCCGAGGGATCGGACTTCGACCGGCTGTTCCTCCGTCTCATGATCGCCCATCACGAGGGGGCGCTGGAGATGACCGACGAGGTCCTCTCGCGTGGGTCGGACGTCGCCCTCCAGGCGATGGCGGCGGACATGATGGTGGGGCAGACGGCCGAGATCGACACGATGCGCGAACTCCTCGGCTGATCTCGCTCGGTGACGACCCGCTGCTCCAACCGGGTGGCGAGGTGGACATCGCCGGACAAGGTCCAGGTTAATCCTTTTCGTCCTCACTCGATCGTGTGAAACTCACCGCGAGGTTGGATTCCTCGTTCCCTGCCCAAGGCGGGCTGGTCGCCCGCCCAAGCCGAGGAGTTGAGTTTGCGCCCACTACGAGTTGTCGCCGCCGCGGCCTGTCTCGCGATCAGTGGTCTGGTCGCCCCCCTGGCGGGTGCCGCCACCGCCGAACCGGCCGAACTGGACACGGCCAACCAGCCGATGATCATCGACGGGAACTTCGCCGAGGAGACCCGCGGCGCGGCCCGGTTGTTCCGCAACGGCGCCGAGGTGTGCTCGGCCACCGTCATCGCCCCTGAATGGGTTCTCACCGCCGAGCACTGCGTCGCCAGCAGCGGCAACAGCGTCCGGTACGGCGACCTGGACCAGCACGCCGGCACCCTGGTGGACCAGGCTCCCAACGGCGTCATCACCCACCCCAGCGCCGACCTGGCGCTGATCAGGCTGGCGAACGAGGTCGACACCGAGTTCACGCCCCTCGCCCCGAGCCAGCAGGTCGCGGTCGGCGACACGGTCCAGACCTACGGGTGGGGCGCCACCTGCATCCCCGCGCCCGGCCAGGGCGAGGCCAGCTGCCAGTCCCAGTACCTCAAGTACGCCAACGTCGAGGTCACCGGGGTCGACGGCACCTGCCGCGGTGACTACCGGGGCGGCCTGGGTGTGTGCGGTTCCCGCATCGACGGCATCCCCGCCGGTGGTGATTCCGGCGGCCCGATGTTCGCCGAGTCCGGGTACCAGATCGGTGTCGCCTCCACCAGCGACCGCCGCAGCGTCACCGTGTACACCCACATCACCCCGTACCGGGACTGGATCACCCAGCACACCGGTGTCTGAGCGGTGACACGCCCCGCCGTGCGTCCTCCTGAGGAGGGCCGGGTGTGAGCCGTCGGCGCCCCGGGTCGTACCCACCGGCCCGGGGCGCCGCGCCGTACCGGGGCTCGGCCCGCCGAGCACGCAGTCGTCGGCGGGCCACGGGTACCCCGTGCGCTGCGACGACCTCGACAAGAACAGCGGGTACCCGGGTGGAACAGGCCGTGCCTGGGCCTCCCATCCCGCGGCCGATGTGGCCCTCGCCCAGTTGGCGAAGCCCGTAGGCAGCGATCCCGCCTCCGACCCCCGAGCCCGACGTCTCGGTCGGTGACGCCGTCCAGGGCTACTGCTGGGCGCGACCCGCGTGGCGGGGTCGGGCCGCTCGCGGCACCTCCGTAGTCGGGTCAACCCTCGGGTGCCGGGTGCCGGATGGCCTGTGCCGACGACCTGGGCGGTGCCAGGGTGCGCGAGTCCCGGATCGCCGCGATGCGGGCGCCCAGCGACTCAGGTGAACCGGCGTTCTCGGGATCCGGTTCGGTGCGAATCCCCCGGTCACCTCCACCCGCGACCGTCGCCGGGTCACCGTCCACACGCACCTCGTTCCGTGCCGGCGGTGCGACCAGGACCACGCGGGCGGCTGGAGCGGGCCCACCGGTCACGCGCCTGGCGGTAGGGATGCGGGCCGGGAGTCGTCCCGCCTCGACTCGCGCCTCCGCCACCCGTCCGGCTCCCTGGTGCGTGGAGCCGGGTGTTCCCGGGGTCGACGCCCTCAACGGGGCGGCGGGGCCGTGCTCTGCCGGAGCACCACCTCGGCCCGGGTGCGCACCGTGCGCGTCCCCCGGATGGGCTGGTCGCCGAAGGCCAGCCGCGCGGCCTGCTCGCCCATCTGCTCCAGGGGCAAGCGGACCGTGCTCAACGAGGGCACCAGGTCCCGCAGGGTGGGGATGTCGTCGAAGCCGGCCACCGAGAGGTCCGAGGGGACCCGCAACCCCTGGTCGCGGATCGCCGCCATCGCCCCGGTGGCCATCACGTCGTTGACGGCGAACAGGCAGGTGATGCCGCTGTCCCTGGCCAGCATCTCCCGGGTCGACTGGTAGCCACCGTCCCGGGTGAAGGCGCCGTGCACCAGTACCGGCTCCGGCAGCGGGTCGTCGCGGTTCGCCAACCCCTCCAGGAAACCCGTGGTCCGGTCCACCGCGCTGACCAGGTCGGCCGGACCGGCGAGGACCCCGAACCGCCGGTGACCGAGTTCGGCCAGCCTGCTCGCCAGCGCGCGGGCCCCGTCCTTGTTGGCGGGCACCACGGTGTGCACGGGCAGGCGGTCCTGCGAGATGCACGCCACCCGACCGCCCTGCTCCATGAAGGCCACCATCTCGGTGCTCAGCCGTTCCGTGTGCAGGGACTCCGTCGTCCGGCTGCCGGCGAGCACGACGGCGCGGGCCCGGTGGGCTCGCAGCGTGGAGAGCAGCGACAGTTCCCGGTGCGCCTCGCGGCCCGTCACGCCGAGCACCACCACCAGACCACGGTCCTCGGCGACGCGGCTGACGCCGGCGGCGATGCTGGAGAAGTAGGGGTCGGCGATGTCGTGCACCAGCAGCCCGACCACGGGGGAAGCGCTGCGCGCCAAGGCCTGCGCCGAGGCGTTCACCAGGTAGCCCAGTTCGGTCGCCGCGACCACGACCCGGTTCCGCAGCTCCTCGCCCACCCTGCGGTTCGAGCCGTTGAGCACCCGGCTCGCGGTCGCCAACGAGACCCTGGCGTGTTGGGCCACCTCGACCAGGGTTGGTTGTCGTCGTGCCACCGCCCCTCCCGCCCTCGAGCCTCGTCGCTCCGCGCCCCGCACCAGCCTGGCCACACACCGCCCGAGTGGTTGGGAAAGCACTTTCCGCCATGCGGATGATGGCAGAGGCTGCTCCGGTCGGGTAGGCGGTCCCGCCTCGCCGACCGCGCTGGCCGGAACCGGTCAGCGGCCTGCCGGTCGGGCCGGTAAGCGCTTGCTGGGCGAGTTGGACACAGGTTGAATCCGCACAGGCAGCGGTCGAGACCGGCACGAGAACGCCGGGGCGGCGGCCGGACGGCCGGGGTGGCGGCAGGAGGTGCGGAGCGACCCGTCCACGCGCACCCGCCCCGGCGAGGACAGGCCCAGCGCCTGTGGAAGGAGCACCTCAAGGTGAGTGACGGCAACCAGCGGACCCGGTACGCCCTCGTCGGGCTGGGATCTCGGGCCGAGATGTACGTCAACGCGCTGGCCAGCGGGTTCCCGGACACGGCCGAACTGGTCGCTCTCTGCGACTCCAACCAGACGAGGATCGCCGCCTACAACGGCTGGCTGACCGACGCCGGCCACCCGGCGTTGCCCGCCTACACCCCCGACCGCTTCGAGGAGATGCTCACGGCCGAACGCGTCGACGCCGTGATCGTCTGCACCACGGACAGCGCGCACGACCACTACCTCGTCTCGGCGATGAACAACGGGCGCCGCGCCATCACCGAGAAGCCCATGACGGTCGACGTGGCGAAGTGCCGCGCCATCCTCGACACCCAACGCCGCACCGGCGTTCCCGTGGAGGTCACCTTCAACTACCGCTACAACCCGGTGCACCAACGGGTGAGGGAGCTCCTCGCGGACGACACCGTCGGACGCGTCGGCTCGGTCACCTTCGAGTGGCTGCTCGACGTGCAGCACGGAGCGGACTACTTCCGCCGCTGGCACCGGGAACGCGAGCACTCCGGTGGGCTCCTCGTCCACAAGTCCAGCCACCACTTCGACCTCGTCAACTGGTGGCTCGACGACCGGCCCGAGCTGGTGTTCGGCATGGGGCGGCTCTTCTTCTACGGCGAGTCCAACGGCGCCCGGCACGGGCTGGCCCGTGACTACGCGCGCGCCGCCGGCTCCGAGGAGGCCAGGAGCGACCCGTTCGCCCTCGACCTCGCCGCCTCGCCCCGCATGCGCGCGCTCTACCTCGACGCCGAACACGAGGACGGGTACCTGCGGGACCGCAACGTGTTCGGCTCCGGCATCACCGTCGAGGACGACATGTCCGTGCTCGCCCGCTACCGCTCCGGGGTCTCGCTGAACTACCAGCTGCACGCCTACTCGCCGTACGAGGGCTACCGGGTGTGCTTCAACGGGTCCGGCGGCCGGCTCGAACTCGCCGTGCGGGAGAACGACTACGCCCGCTCGCCCGTCGAGGACGGCTTCCGCCTCGAGCGCCCGCCCGGCACGGACGCCGCCGACTTCACCAGGGCCACCATCACGCGGTACCCGTTGTTCGCCGAGCCGGAGGTGCTGCTCGACGAACCGCTCGAACCGGGGCACGGCGGTGGTGACGAGCTGATGCTGCGCGCCCTGTTCGGCCCGCCGGCCGCCGACCCGCTCGGCCTGCGGGCCGACCACGTCGCCGGTGCGAACGCGCTGGCGGTGGGGCTGGCCGCCACCGAGTCGTTCCGGACCGGCGCGCCGGTCCGGGTCTCCGACCTGCTCCCGCTCTGACCGGCCCCGGCCCCGGCCCACGCCCAGGCCCACCCCCACGACCGTCCAGACCCGACAGCGCGACGACCGGCGGCGGCAGCCGCGGAAAGGGAAGCAGCGACTGATGACCAGAAGCATGGAGGCTGTCCGAGCACGCCTTGGCGGCTTCGCCTACGGCGGCGACTACAACCCCGAGCAGTGGTCGGAAGATGTGTGGGTCGAGGACCTCCGGTTGATGCGGGAGGCCAAGGTCTCCCTCGTCAGCGTCGGGATCTTCTCCTGGGCCAGGGTCGAACCCCGTCCCGGCCAGTTCGACTTCGCGTGGTTCGACCGGGTCCTCGACGGGCTCGCCGAGAACGGGATCGGCGCCTGCCTCGCGACCATGACCGCGTCGCCCCCTGCCTGGCTGGGCCGTCTCTACCCGGAGACGCTGCCCGTGACCGTCGACGGCACCCGCCTCTCCCACGGTTCCCGCCAGCACTACTGCCCCTCCAGCCCGATCTACCGGGAACGCGCCGCCGAACTGGTGCGGCGGATCGGTGAGCGCTACGGCGACCACCCGGCCGTCGCCCTCTGGCACATCAACAACGAGTACGGCTGCCATCTGCCCGCCTGCTACTGCGACGAGTCGGCGGTGGACTTCCGGCGGTGGCTGCGCAGCCGCTACACCGACATCGACGAGCTGAACACCGCCTGGTACACCGACTTCTGGGCCCAGCGGTACACCGACTGGGACGAGATCCTGCCGCCGAGGGCCGCTCCCTTCCACTCCAACCCCGGGCAGCGCCTCGACTTCGCGAGGTTCACCTCCGACGCCTTCCTGGCCTGCTACCGCATGGAGGCCGACATCCTCCGCGCGGCCGCGCCCTCCGTGCCGGCGACCACCAACTTCATCAGCTCCGGCGCCTCCATCGACGCGTTCGCGTGGGCGGAGGAGATGGACGTCGTCTCCTACGACGCCTACCCGGACCCGTGGGACCGCCAGAGCCAGCGGGAGATCGCCTTCAACTCGGACCTGATGCGGTCACTGCGGGCCGGTCAGCCCTGGCTGTTGATGGAACAGGCCACCAGCGGCGTGAACTGGCGGGACCGGAACTCGCCCAAGGCCCCGGGCGTCATGCGGCTGGACAGCTGGCAGGCCGTGGCGCAGGGCGCCGACGCTGTCATGTTCTTCCAGTGGCGGGCTTCCCAGGGCGGCACCGAGAAGTTCCACGCCGCGATGGTGCCGCACGCGGGGGAGAACACCCGCATCTTCCGCGAGGTGTGCGCACTGGGTGACGAACTGGCCAGGGCCCGGGAGGTCGCCGGGAGCCGAGTGGTCGCCGACGTGGCGCTGCTGCTGGACTGGTCCAGCTGGTGGGCGTTGGAGATGGACTCCCACCCGAGCGTCGACGTCCGGCAGGTCGAGTCCAGTCTGGCGCACTACGCGCCGCTGTTCGAGGCCGGCGTGGCCTGTGACGTCGTGCACCCGGAGTCCGACCTCAGCGGGTACCGGCTGGTGATCGCGCCCAACCTCTACAGCGTCAGCCCGCAGGCCGCCAGGAACCTCCGCGAGTACGTCCGGGGCGGCGGCCACCTGGCGGTGTCCTTCTTCTCCGGCATCGTCGACGACCGCGACCAGGTCTACCTGGGCGGCTACCCGGGAGCCTTCCGCGACGTGCTGGGCGTCTGGGTCGAGGAGTTCTGGCCGCTGCCGGAGAACGGGACGGTCCCGGTGCGGGGCCTGGGAGACCAGGACACGGAGGTCCTCGGCACCGTCTGGTCCGAGCAGATCCACCTGGAGGGCGCCGCCGCCGTCGCGTCGTTCGCCGGCGGGGAGCTGGCGGGGTCCCCGGCGATCACCCGCAACGAGTTCGGCTCCGGGGTCGCCTGGTACCTCGGCACCCGGCTGCCCGAGGACGCCATGCGCGGCCTCGTCGACGGCATCCGGGCCGAGGCCGGGGTGGCGCCGGTGCTGCCCGACCTGCCGGCCGGCGTGCGGGCCTGGGAGCGTGTCGCGGAGAGCGGTGAGCGCTACCTGCTGGTGCTCAACCGGGGCGAGGAGCCGGTGCGGATCCCCCTGCCCACGCCCGGGACCGACGTCCTCCAGCCCGGGGACCCGCTGACCGAGGTCGCGGTGGAACGGCGGGGAGTCGCCGTGCTGCGCCTCGCCCGCGACTAGTCGCACCGGAGCCGCCGCCAGCGCCTCCTCCGCGAACGTCAGCCCAGGTCGCGGGGGAGGCGCGGCTCCACGGTGGCGGCGACCGCCTCCGCCAGCGCGCAGGCGGTGTCGGTGTTCTCCGAGCTGCGTGCGCGCACGAGCGCGTGCGCATCGGCACCGAGGGCGATCGTCAGATCGCAGGCGTTGCCCTCGGTCGACCGCATGGCGGGCCGGGAACCCACCTGGGTCTCCACCGCGTCGTCGGGAAGCAGGGTGGGGTCGACGCCCCGCAGCGCGGAGATGCCGAGCAACAGGGTCGGGCCGCCCCGCTCCAGGGCGGGGATACGGCAGGAGGCGACGTCGGTGCCCGGCATCGACTCCGCGGCGGACCCGTCGACACCGAAGGCGGTGGTCTCCTCGGCCGTCAGCAGTTCACAGGCCTGGATCATCGCCGCGTCCTCCGTCGAGGGCGGCTGGTCGCCCTCGGGACCAGCTCCGGGGGAGACCGGGGTGCCGGGGGCGTGCTCGGGACCAGCTCCGGTGCTCTGGTCGGCCGGTGGGCCCTCGGAAGCGCGCGACGCCGGCGGTTCCTCGGCTGGCAGCGCGCGACCTCCCTCCACCGTGGTGCAGGCGGTGAGGACGGCGCAGGCGAGCAGGGCCCACAGCGGTGTCGCGACTCGCGGGCGCGAGGATCCCGTCATGTCTGGTGCCTCCCGGTGATCGGACGGTGGCATGGAGTACCGCGGCGGGCCAGCGTACGGGGTCCGTCGAGGAGGGCAGGGGGGACCTCGCCCGCGTCGCCGGTGCGCCCGCCCGGGACACCCGGTCAGCCTGTCAGCCCGCCGGTTCCGGCTCCTGCGCGCCGACGCGGCCGCCGAGCTCGCGCACCGGCCGCAGCAGGGCGCCCCAGGCGGGGCCGCCCGTCGCCCGGCCCCTGTCCTCCCGGTGTCCGGTGGACTCGCGGACCACCAGCTCCGGCGTGAACATGACCTGCTGGTGCTGGTGCCCGGAACCGGTGCCCTCCGCGATGACGAGGTCGGCGGCCGTCCGTCCCAGCAACGTCGCGGGTTGTCGGACGGAGGTCAGCGGGACGGCGGCCGCGGCGGCGAAGTCGATGTCGTCGTAACCCACGACGGCCACGTCGTCCGGCACGGAGACGCCGGCGCGCAGCAGCACCTGGAGCAGTCCGAGCGCGACGAGGTCGTTCACGCAGAACACGCCGTCCGGTAGCTCCCCCCGCGCCAACAGCTGTTCCGCGGCTCGTTGGCCCGCCGCGACGTCGAGGGTGGCCACCTCCAGGAACTCGAGGTCCGCGGGGTCGTGGCCCGCCCTGCGCAACGCCTGCCGCCCACCGGCGTGCCGTTCCGCGCACTGCCGGGTCGCGGGTGAACCGGCGATCATCGTCAGGTGGCGACGTCCGGTCGCCAGCAGGTGGGTGACGGCGACCTCCCCGCCGACCCGGTCGTCGACCGCCACCGAGCACAGGTCCTCGGATTCGGCCGGATGTCCGACCAGGACCACGGAGACCCCCCGCGCGGCCAACTCGCGCGCCGAGGACAGGTCGTCCTCCACGGGGGACATCAGCACCCCGTGCACCTGCTGCTGGGCCAGCAGTTCCAGGTGGCGGGACTCCCGGTCCCGTGATCCGTCGCTGTTGCACAGCATCACGGCGTGCCCGGCCTCCGTCGCGGCCGCCTCCACGCCCTTGGCGAGGTCGGTGAAGAACGGGTTGCCGACGTCGAGGACGACCAGGCCGATGGTGCGGGCGGTCCCCGACCGGAGTTGCCGCGCCGACTCGTTGCGGACGAAGCCGAGTTCGTCGATGGCGGCGAGGACTCGCCGGCGCGTGGCGGGCGCGACGACCGACGGGCGGTTGAGCACGTTGGACACCGTCCCCACCGACACCCGGGCGGCCCTGGCCACCTGCCGGATGCTGGCTGCTGCCTGCTGTCCCACCGCACCTCCCGCTGGGCAGACGCCGAGACGCTGGCTGACGTCTTGAAACGTGTCAATCACCGTGATGGAGTCGCTTCCCGCACCGTGGGGAAGCCTGGAGGAAGTATGCCGCACTGGTGGGAATGCTCGGGCAAAAAGTCCCGCACGAGAGGTTGACACCGCGAAGAGGCGTGCTGCAAACTCAGCACAAGCGCGTTGTTGAAACGATTCATTAACCCGGTGGCAACCCAGGACGAGGGGGCGGCCGGCGTTTGTCGGGACGACCCACTCAACGAGGAGGCCGGGCGCATGATGCGGTCGCGCGCAATGACGGGTTTTCGGCACGTTCGGGCCGAGTTGGCGACAGCCGTCGCTCGGGGCCCCGTGGTTCGTGGTGGTCGCTCGTGACCCAGCGGATCTGCTTCACGCTCCAGGTGCGCCCTGACCGCCTGGAGGAGTACCGCGAACGGCACGCGGACGTCTGGCCGGACATGCGGAAAGCGCTATCCGAATCCGGGTGGCGCAACTACTCCCTCTTCCTCCGCGAGGACGGCCTGCTGATCGGCTACCTGGAGTGCGACGACTTCGACGCCGCCAGGGAGGCGATGAACCGCACCGAGGTCAACGCACGCTGGCAGGCCGAGATGGCCCCGCTGTTCGCCGAACTCGACTCCGGCGCCGCCGACGAGGACATGAGTCCACTACCCGAGGTCTTCCACCTTCCCTGACGGTCCCTCCCCCGCGTCCCACGCACTCCGCGTCCCCTGGTCGCGGTGGTCGCCGCCGTCCACATCCGCAAGGAGCCTCCTGATGACCGAGATCAGTCCCAGTCGCCGCGCCACGGTGAAGTCGATCCTGCGCGGCCTGCGGATCGAGACGCCGTCCTGGGCCTACGGCAACTCCGGGACCCGGTTCAAGGTGTTCGCGCAGGCCGGAGTGCCACGCACCCCGCAGGAGAAGATCGACGACGCCGCCAAGGTCCACGAACTCACCGGAGCGGCACCCAGCGTGGCCCTGCACATCCCCTGGGACAAGGTCGACGACTGGGCCGGGCTCGCCGCCCACGCCCGCGACGCCGGCATCGAACTCGGGGCGATCAACCCCAACGTCTTCCAGGAGGACGACTACAAACTCGGCAGCATCTGCAACCCGGACCCCGGCATCCGCCGCAAGGCCACCGACCACCTGCTGGAGTGCGTGGAGATCGCCGAGCAGACCGGGTCGAAGATCCTGTCGATGTGGGTGGCCGACGGCACCAACTACCCGGGGCAGGACGACATCCGGGCCCGGCAGGACCGGCTGGCCACCGCGCTGCGCGAGGTCTACGACCGGATGCCGGAAGGCATGCGGCTGCTGCTGGAGTACAAGTTCTTCGAACCCGCCTTCTACACGATGGACGTCCCCGACTGGGGCACCTCCTACGCGCACTGCGCTCAGCTCGGACCGGCCGCGCAGGTCCTCGTCGACACCGGGCACCACGCCCCGGGCACGAACATCGAGTTCATCGTGTCCTTCCTGCTGCGGGCCGGGATGCTCGGCGGCTTCCACTTCAACTCCCGCTTCTACGCCGACGACGACCTCATCGTCGGCCTGGCCGACCCGTTCCAGCTGTTCCGCCTCATGTACGAGGTGAACCGGGGCGGCGGCCTCGCCGCGGACTCCGACCTCGCCTTCATGCTCGACCAGTGCCACAACATCGAGCCCAAGATCCCGGCGATGATCCGATCCATCACCAACGTGCAGGAGGCCACCGCCAAGGCGCTCCTCGTCGACACCGACGCGCTGCGCTCGGCCCAGGAGGCCGGTGACGTCCTCGGCGCCAACGAGGTGCTCATGGACGCCTACCACACCGACGTGCGGCCACTGGTCGCCGAACTCCGCACCGACATGGGCCTCGACCCCGACCCGATCGCCGCCTACCGCCGCTCGGGGTACCAGCAGCGCATCGAGGCGGAACGGGTCGGCGGCAACGCGATGGGCTGGGGAGCCTGACCGCACCAGGGCACCCGGCCACACCGGGAAGCGCCAGCAGCCAGTGGAACACCGTCCCGGCACCGGGGCGCACGAACAGGGAAGAGTGGAACGCAGTGTCGAGTTCAGCGTCAGGCGCCCCGGACACCGGACGGGGAACGCACCCGGAGGTCAGCGCGCTCATCGCCCGCTGCCACGACCTCGGCTCCGACCCGCGCAACACGAACTACGCCGGTGGCAACGCCTCCGTGAAGGCGTCCGGTACGGACCCGGTGACGCGCGAACCCGTCGAGCTGATGTGGGTCAAGGGCTCCGGTGGTGACCTGGGCACCCTGACCGAGGAGGGCCTGGCCGTGCTCCGGGTCGACCGCCTCCGCTCCCTCGTCGACGTCTACCCCGGCGTGGACCGCGAGGACGAGATGGTCGCCGCGTTCGACTACTGCCTGCACGGCAAGGGTGGCGCCGCGCCGTCCATCGACACCGCCATGCACGGCCTCGTCGACGCCGCCCACGTCGACCACCTGCACCCCGACGCGGGCATCGCGCTGGCCACCGCGGCCGACTCCCGCGAACTGACCGCCCGCTGCTTCGGCGACCGCGTCGCCTGGGTGCCGTGGCGGCGACCCGGGTTCCAACTCGGCCTGGACATCGCCCAGATCCGCCGCGAGAACCCCCAGGCCATCGGCGTCATCCTCGGTGGCCACGGCATCACCGCCTGGGGCGACACCTCCGAGGAGTGCCGCGCCAACTCCCTGGAGATCATCAGCACCGCCCAGGAGTTCATCGACAACCACGGCCGGCGGGACCCGCTCGGCGCGGTGGTGCCCGGCTGGGAGCCCCTGCCCACCGAGGAACGACGCGCGCGAGCGGCCGCGCTCGCCCCCGTGCTCCGGGGACTGGCCGCCACCTCGCAGCGGGAGACCGGCGAACCCGCCCCGGGCCGCGGCCCGCTCGGCCACTTCACCGACACCGACGTCGTCCTCGACTTCGTCTCCCGCGAGCGGATGCCCGAGCTCGCCGCGCTCGGCACCTCCTGCCCGGACCACTTCCTCCGCACCAAGGTGCGGCCGCTCGTCCTGGACCTGCCCCCGACGGCTCCCCTCGACGAGACGATCGCCCGACTACGGGAACTCCACGCCGCCTACCGCGACGACTACCGCGCCTACTACGAGCGGCACGCCACCCCCGACTCCCCACCGATGCGCGGCGCCGACCCGGCCATCGTGCTCGTGCCAGGAGTCGGGATGTTCTCCTTCGGCGCCGACAAGCAGACCGCCCGCGTCGCCGGCGAGTTCTACGTCAACGCGATCAACGTCATGCGCGGCGCGGAGGCGCTGTCCCGGTACCAGCCCATCGACGAGAACGAGAAGTTCCGCATCGAGTACTGGGAGCTGGAGGAGGCCAAGCTGCGGCGGCGGCCCAAGCCCCGGCCCCTGGCCGGGCGGATCGCCCTCGTCACGGGTGGCGGCAGCGGAATCGGGCGGGCCACCGCCCGTCGGCTCGCCGCCGAGGGCGCGTGCGTCGTCGTCGCCGACCGGGACGGCGCCGCCGCCGCCGAGGTCGCCGACGAACTCGGGGCCAAGGCCCTCCGCACCGCCGACGTCGCCGTTCCCGTCACGGTGGACGTCACCGACACCGACGCGGTGGCGGCGGCGGTCGACGCCGCGAGCCTCGCCTTCGGCGGGGTCGACCTGGTCGTCAACAACGCGGGACTGTCCATCTCCAAGCCCCTGCTGGAGACGACGGACGCCGACTGGGACGTGCAGCACCGGGTGATGGCCCGGGGCTCCTTCCTCGTCGCCCGTGCGGCCGCGGCGGCCATGGCGAAGCAGGGCATCGGCGGGGACATCGTCTACGTCGCCAGCAAGAACGGTGTGTTCGCCGGACCCAACAACGTCGCCTACGGCGCGGCCAAGGCGGACCAGGCGCACCAGGTCCGACTGCTCGCCGCCGAGCTGGGCGCGCACGGCATTCGGGTCAACGGCATCAATCCGGACGGCGTGGTCCGTGGTTCCGGCATCTTCTCCGGCGGGTGGGGCGCGCAGCGCGCCGCCGTCTACGGGGTGCCCGAGTCCGAGCTGGGTGAGTTCTACGCCCAGCGGACCCTGCTCAAGCGCGAGGTGCTCCCCGAGCACGTCGCCGCCGCCGTCCACGTCCTGGTCGCCGGCGAGCTGACCAGGACCACCGGGCTGCACGTGCCGGTGGACGCGGGAGTCGCCGCGGCGTTCCTGCGGTAGGGCGCCGAACGGCGCCCGTCGGAAGCGTTTCCGGGGTCGGTCGAGGACACAGGAGGAGGTCCCAGTGGTTGCGGTGGCTATGCGCGCGACGGCACTGAGTGCGGAACGGGTTCGTGCCGAACAGATCAGGACCGACTGCGTCGGGGAGGTGCGGCTGACCCGGGAGGAGCGCCAGATCCTCGCGCTGCTCGCGGAGGGCTACCTCCTGGACGGCATCGCCAGGCGGATGTGCACGTCCAACCGGACCCTGCGCCGCAGGATCAGGGGCGTGTGCGACCGACTCGGCGTGCAGACACCCATCCAGGCCGTGGCCTGGGCCGCCCGGCGCGGGCTCATCTGAGCCCACCCACCACGGGCGACGACCGGACGCGGCCGGCGGCAGCCACCGCGACCACCGCCCCCACGGGGGGCGGCAACCGACACGACGAGCGCGGCGGGGCACCGGACCAGGTGCCCCGCCGCCCTGCGAGGAGAGGAGGACGCGGTGACGGCCACCAGGGCCACCAGCGACCCGACAGCGGGCGGAGCCGTGCACTGCGCCGCCGTGGACCTGGGCGCCTCCAGCGGCCGGGTGCTGCTGGGCAGGATCGGCGGCGGTGAGCTCTCCGTCACCGAGGCGGCCCGGTTCCCCAACGACCCCGTCCGCACCGTGGACGGCTCCGGGGTGTCCCGACTGCACTGGGACGTCCTCGGCCTCTACCAGCGGACGCTGGGCGGCCTCGCCGCCGCCGCCCAGCTCGGCGGGACGCCGTTGTCCAGCGTCGGCATCGACTCCTGGGCGGTGGACTACGGCCTGCTGGACGCAGAGGGGGCCCTGCTGGGCACCCCCTTCCACTACCGGGACGCCAGGACCGAGGACATCCTGCCCGAACTGCTCGACGACGTCCCGGCCGAACGGATCTACGACATCACCGGCATCCAGTTCATGCCGATCAACACCCTCGTCCAACTGCGGTCGAGGACCGGCCGCGCCCAGCTCGACCACGCCAGGACGCTCCTGCTCATCCCTGACCTGCTGGGCTACTGGCTGACCGGCGAACGCGTCGCCGAGGTCACCAACGCCTCCACCACCCAGCTGTTCGACGTCCGCGCCCGCCGCTGGTCGCCCGAACTGGCGGACGCGGCGAGGATCCCACCCGGCCTCCTGCCGCCGGTGCGGGAACCGGGCCTCCCCCTCGGTGCCGTCCACGACGAGGTGGCGTCCCACCACGGCCTGCCAGCCGGGCTCCCCGTCGTCACCGTCGGCTCCCACGACACGGCATCGGCCGTGGTCGCCGTGCCCGCCACCACCGAACGGTTCGGGTACGTCTCCTGCGGCACCTGGTCCCTCGTCGGACTCGAACTCGACCACCCCGTCCTCACCGACGACAGCCGGCGGGCGAACTTCACCAACGAACTCGGCGTGGACGGCACCGTCCGGTACCTGCGCAACGTGATGGGGCTCTGGCTGCTCCAGGAATCCATGCGGGCCTGGCGAATCGCCGGGCAGGACCACGACATCGAACGCCTGCTCGCCGACGCGAGCCGAGAACAGCCCTTCCGTTCCGTGCTGGACCCGGACGACCCGGTGTTCCTCGCTCCCGGGGACATGCCCGCCCGCATCGCCGACGCCTGCCGGCGCGCCGGGCAACCCGTGCCCGAGACCCCCGCCGCGCTCACACGGTGCGTGCTGGAGAGCCTGGCCCTGGCCTACGCGCGCACGCTCCGGACCGCCTGCGAACTCGCCGACCGGCAGGTCGACGTGCTGCACCTCGTCGGAGGCGGCTGCCGCAACGAACTGCTCTGCCAACTCACCGCGGACGCCTGCGGGATCCCCGTCGTGGCCGGGCCGGTGGAAGCCACCGCGCTGGGAAACCTCCTCGTCCAGGCCAGGGCCGCCGGGCGGAGCGAACTGGCCGGCCTGCCGGAGATGCGCGCCCTGATCACCAGCACCCAGCCGCTCCGGCGGTACGAGCCGGACCGCTCCGCCGCCACCACCTCAGCCTGGGCCGAGGCGGCCCGCCGGGTGCGCGCCACGAGCTCGGCGAGCTGACCGGGACCGGCCTCCCCGCTCGGCTCGCCCTCGGCACCCACCCCGCCACCGCGGGGGCCGTGACCGTCGTCCAGCCCGAGGTGCGCTTCCAACGGGGACGACGTGTCTGTGGCAGGACATCGGCAAACCTCTGGGCGAGGGCGAGGGGCCGGGAGGGGATCGTCTGCCCAGGGGGGCCAGAACCGCCGGGATGTGGCTTCAGCCCCGACCTCGGAGGCCCCGCCCTCAGCTCCGCTCGCGGGGAAGCTCGGGTTCCACGACGGCGGCCACCCGCTCGGCGGCCTCGCAGGCGGCCTCCTGCGATTCGGCCCAGCTGACCGTGACAGTGGCGTGGGCTGTTTCTGCGAGTTCCATGGAGATCTGGCACATGGTCGGGTCGCGGTCGTCGGTGATGAGGAGTGCGCGAAGTGGTCCGATCTGGTGTTCTGTGGAGTTGTAGTTGGTGAGGTTCAGCTCGTCCAATGCCCAATCAGCGTCGAGGCCGATGGTCATTGTTGGTGTTTCCATGGGCGCCGCTCGATAACGGCACCAGTAGATGATGCCGACATCCTCGAACTCGGCGGTGGTGGGGTCGAATCCGAGGTCGGTGATCTGGTTGTCGTCGAGTACTTCGCAGGGCAGGACGTTGGCGATGTCCTCGGCGAAGGTGGTGTTGTCGGGGTTGGTGGTCGTATCGGGTGTGGTGGAGTTGGTGGTGTTTGGGGTGGTGGGGGTATGGGCTTGTCCGGTGGTTTCGGTGGTGCAGCCCGTCAGGACGGTGAGCAGGGTGATTCCCGCGAGTGCCGTGGTGTGGCGGTGTGGGGGTGTCCGACGGGTCATGTGAGGTGGTCTCCGGTGTTGTTGAGCAGGGTGGCGTTGTTGGTGTCCTGTTGTTGGGTGTTGCGGGCGGAGGTGCGGATGGCGGCGGCGAGGTCCTCC
This sequence comes from Actinoalloteichus caeruleus, assembly GCF_049311605.1. NCBI lineage: Bacteria > Bacillati > Actinomycetota > Actinomycetes > Pseudonocardiales > Pseudonocardiaceae > Actinoalloteichus > Actinoalloteichus caeruleus. The sequence goes on along the minus strand of NZ_CP186005.1, from coordinate 5,181,208 downwards.
AGCGCCTGGATGTAGAGCACGAGGTTTTCCTTGGCCGAGGTCGGCGCGCCGACCGCCGTCACCGGGGTCGTGCCTGGGTGGTCGCTGTCGCCACTGTCAGTGGTCGGGAGGAGCGTTTCCCTCCTGGCTGGCGACCGCTGCCCAGCCTCGCGTGGTGGGGGTGGGGATGGCCGAGCAGCGCGGTGGGGCGGCATGAGGTGGTTCAGCGTCCGTGAGTTGGCTCGCCGTGTGCTCTGTGCTGGGCCGGCTTTGGGTCGCCCTTTCAGCGGAGGTGTGCTCAGCTCTGCTCTCGCGGGAGTTCGGGCTCCACGACGGCGGCCACCCGCTCGGCGGCCTCGCAGGCGGCCTCCTGCGACTCTGCGAAGTCCACGGCAACGGTCGCATGAGCGGACTCGCTCAGCTCCATGGAGATCTGGCACATGCTCGGGTCGCGGTCGTCGGTGATGAGGAGTGCGCGAAGTGGTCCGACCTGGTGTTCCGTGGAGTTGAAGTTGGTGAGGTTGAGTTCGTCCAGCGCCCAATCCTTGTCAATGTTGATGGACAGGAGCGGGCTTTCCAACGGCGCGGGTCGGTAGAGGCACATGTACGCCACACCAACGTCATCGAATTCGGCGGTGGTGGGGTCGAATCCGAGGTCGGTGACCTGGTTGTCGTCGAGTACTTGGCAGGGGAGGACGTTGGCCAGTTCCTCGGTGAAGGTCGAGTTGCCCGGGGCGGTGGTTCCCTCCGCGGTGGTGGAATTGGTGGTGTTTGCGGTGGTGGGGGTGTGGGCTTGTCCGGTGGTTTCGGTGGTGCATCCCGTCAGGACGGTGAGCAGGGTGATTCCCGCGAGTGCCGGGGTGTGGCGGTGTGGGGGTGTCCGACGGGTCATGTGAGGTGGTCTCCGGTGTTGTTGAGCAGGGTGGCGTTGTCGGTGTCCTGTTGTTGGTTGTTGCGGGCGGAGGTGCGGATGGCGGCGGCGAGGTCTTTGAGCGCCTGGATGTAGAGCACGAGGTTTTCCTTGGCCGAGGTCGGCGTGCCGACCGCCGTCACCAGGTCCTGCTCAGCCATCGTCAACGCCACCGGACTCGAGCCCAGTCGAACGCGTTCCTCGAGGAGGCGAAACTTCCGCAGCCGCTCCGTGGCACGAACGGCGATGGCGTCGATTTTGGTGGCCATGCTCTCGGCGCTCTCGGGGTTGATCGAGACCTTTCCCGCCGCGGCGGCCGCGCTGAACGCCGCGATGCTGCCCGTCATCTTCGCCGTCGAGGGAACCGCGGAACCGGTGCCGCCGCCGTCGCTTTCGATGTGCACGCTGCCTCCCACGTTCTCTTCGCGGAGCGGCGTCAGCCGGACTCCGCGGCACTGGTCAACGCTACCAACGGGGAAACACACCGCAGGTATGAATCGGTGCACCGACTCCGAACGGAGCAGGAACGCGTCAGGACGAGGCGAGAAGCGAGAAGTAGGACGTGTTTCAGCGTCCTCGGCGCGCGAGGCGCCATTGGACCGCCGCCACGAGGAGGAACACGACGGTGGACACGAGGGGGATCCACCCGTGACCGTCCTCGCCCATGCCGTCGCCGTCCAGCTTCTGCCGTAGGCAGAGTGCCAGCACGACCGCGCAGCCCAGCCCGCCCAGGGCGAGACCTCGTCGCCGGGATCCTCGTCGACCACCCTCACGTGGCCCGAACGCGGCGTCCATCGCGGTCGCCGCGACGACCACGGCGAGCACGATGGCCCCGTAGGAGGCGATGCTGGCCGGCCAGCTCCCGAAGACGACGGACAGCATCGTGACCGAGGCGCCGAAGGTGCCGGCCACGACGCCGAGCAGTGCGGCGCCGAGCAGGTGCGACGTGCGCCGGGACGTGCCGCCTTCCGAGGTCTGCGGCGGGTCCGGGGCTGGGACGTCCCGGTCAGGGCCGCGTGCCGTCCGCCCCGGGGTGAGAATGCGTCGCGCGAGCAGGAGCAGCCCGGCCACGCCGCTGGCGGCGGGCAGGGGGAGCATCACGGTGAGGACCAGGGCCAGGCTCGGGGAGATGTACTCGGTGACCACGGGCGCGATCTCGCCGGGAACCTCGTGGAAGGTGCAGGTCGCCCGAGGGGGGAGCAGGGTGGTCCTGACGACGACCCTCGTCGTGTCGATGTCGAACCTCGCGGCGCAGGCGGCGCCCTGGTCGAGCCACACCGGCATCGCCGCCTGCACGACCAGCATCCAGACGAGGAAACCGACCAGGCTGAGGCCGAGCAGCGTCCAGTGGAGACGGCGCCCCAGTGCGGTCCAGGTTCGCCGCTGCCGGTTTTCTCCGTGATGTCCGCCCTCGCTCACATCGGTTCATCCTGCCAGCGCGCCGTAGCGGACATTTCGCCGTGGCGCACCAGCGGTCCCTCGTTCGGGCAGGAGGGCTTGCGCTCGGTGATGAGCGGGGGAGCGCGCAGCCGCGCTCCTGGGGCCACCTCCGGCGGGGTGGGGCCGTCTCGGGCCGCTCGCCGGACGGGCGGTCCCGGGCGGACGGGAGCTGGCGGTCGTCGGGTACCGGCGAGGACGAGGGCTTCGGCGGGCACGGGTCGCTCGCGGCTATCCGGCGGCGGCCAGGTCCTCCTCGCCGAAGCTGAGCGGGTTCGCGTCGTGGACCGGTTCGAAGGCGCCGTCCCCAACACTGCGGTACACCCCCTGAACGGGACTGATGAGGGACAACGGCAGGTCGTCCCTGGAAAGTTCGGCGAACAGGAGGTAGGTGTCCCCGACGACCATCCGTGTGGAGTCGGCGTCCGAGGGTTGGCCGATGCGAACCGTCTCCCCGACGGCGCGTTCTCCCAGCACGACCCGTTCGACCTCGAGTTCGTGGACGGTGTACGAGATGACGGCCGCCGGTTCTCCGCCGGCCCGCTCGGTGCCCGAGGCGAGGGCGACGTCGATCCGCCGCTGGGACGTGGCGAGCAGCCGACCCTCAACGACGACATCGGCGGCTGAGCGGAGTCGCGCCAGGGAGTCGAAATGCGGCCAGTCGCCGGCCGGGGGAGCGGTCGCGGGTCCGCAGCCCGCGCCCAGCAGGGCGGCCACCGCCGAGGCGAGCACCGCCGGTCCGCGTCGAACGTCCGATCGTCGGGAGGCCACGGTCAGCGGCCTCCGGTCGGCTCGTCCGGTGCCGTCTCGTGGACACCGAGGCCGGGGTACCGCTCGGGCAGTTCGGGAACGCTGGTGACGGTGACGCCGGCGATGCCGGACACCGCCTGTTCGGCCTCGTCCACGTCGGTCCCCGCGACCTCGACCAACACCCGGTTGTCCATGGGGTGCACGCCGATCCCGCCGAGCACGCCCGCCTCAATCAACGCCTCCTCGGCCCGGGCCCTGGCTGCCTCGAGTTCCAGCGCCGCGAACTCGACCCGGGTGAGGGTGACGTGGTCGACGAGGTCGGGGAAGTCGTCCAGCGCGGTGGGGCGCGGGTCGACCTCGGTCAGCGCGACCACGACGCGGAACTCCGGCTCGTACCCGCCGATCCACGCTCCGCCGAAACGGTCGGGTTCCTGGGCGACGAGGGCGGCTTCCAGCTCGCCCACCTGGTCCTGGGCGGGGTGGTGGTGCGCGCCCGCTTCGGCTGGCCCGTCCTCGGCGCTCGGCCCACCGGACCCGAGGCGCGGTTCCGGGTGGGTCGAGGACGCCGAGGGGTATGGCGGTCCACTGGTCGCGGGTGTCCCGGTTCCCGCGCATCCCGCGAGTGCCAGCAGCACGCAGGTCGCGGTCACCCCGGTTCTGAACGCCCGTGTCGTCATGTCCGTGTCCTTATCTTCTAAGTCGGGTCTGTTCTGGTCAGTCGTAAGATCGGGAGGGCCCGGGGACTTCGGGTGTGGCTGTCATGTGGTCGCCGTTGGTGTGGCTTGAAAGGATTGGCCGCCCGAGGTCCCGCGACGACTCGACCGCTGATTGGGATGAGCGAACCGATCGCTGCATAAGGACGTGCCGGCGAGGTCGTCTGCCGGGTGTTCCGCACGAACGACGACGGAGGTGGCCGTGCCCGAACTCTGGGCCGGCGTGGACGCGGGCAAGGCCGCGCACCACTGCACGGTGATTGATACCGACGGCACGAAGGTGCTTTCCCGCCGGGTCGCCAACAACGAGGCCGACCTGTTGGAGCTGATCGGTGACGTACGGGCTTTGGCCCCGGACGTGCTGTGGGCGATCGACCTGAACTCCGGCGGGGCCGCGCTGCTGATCGCATTGCTGGTCAACCACGGACAGAAGCTGCTCTACATCCCCGGTCGCACCGTCCACCGCGCCGCCGGCACCTATCGTGGGGACGGCAAGAGCGACTCCAAGGACGCCTTCGTCATCGCCGACCAGGCCCGGATGCGCCGTGACCTGCACCCGGTGACCGCCGGCGACGAGATCGCGGTGGAGTTGCGGATCCTCACCGCCCGCCGCTACGACCTGGCCGCCGACCGCACCCGGGCGATCAACCGGCTGCGCGCCCAACTGCTGGAGTACTTCCCCGCGTTGGAACGGGCCTTCGACTACAGCACCTCCAAGGCCGCCCTGGTCCTGCTCACCGGCCACCAGACCCCCGCCGCACTGCGTGAGCGCGGCCGGGAACAGCTCGCCGACTGGCTGCGCGCCCGGAAGGTCCGCAACAGCGCGACGGTCGCCGCCGCCGCAGTCGCCGCCGCCGAAGCCCAGTTCACCACCGTCCCCGGAGAGATGACGGCCGCGGCCATGGTGGCCCGGCTCGCCAAGGGGGTGATGGCCCTCGATGACGAGATCGCGGAGACCGACGCGCTCATCGAGGGCCGGTTTCGCCGACACCGTCACGCCGTCGCGGTCCTGAGCATGCCCGGCGTCGGGCCCCTGCTCGGAGCCGAGTTCATCGCGCTGACCGGCGGCGACATGGCCGCGTTCGGCAGCGCCGACCGGCTGGCCGGTGTCGCGGGCCTGGCGCCGGTGCCCAAGGACTCCGGACGAGTCCGGGGCAACCTGCGCCGGCCACGCCGCTACAACCGGCGCCTGCTGCGCATGTTCTACCTGTCCGCGCAGGTCGCCGCCCGCTGTTGCCCGACGTCGAAAGCCTTCTACGACAGGAAAAGGCGCGAAGGCAAGGCGCACAAACAGGCCGTCCTCGCGCTGGCCCGCCGACGCCTGAACGTGTTGTGGGCACTCATCCGCGACAACCGCGCCTTCCAGACCGGCACGCCGCAACCCGAAGCCGCAGCGGCCTGACGAGCTCACGGCCCGACACCTTCACCGCTTGACAACTTCATTGGGAATCCTTTCCTCGGCCCGGGTCGAGGAACCCGGCGCGGAAGGGGAGTGCTGGGTGGACGGTGGAACCGCGAGGTGGGGTTGCTCCGCGCCCGCGGCCGGCTGGGCGGGTACTCCCGACGGCCCAGTCGACTCCCCGACACGGCGGCCCACTCCGGCCAACCCGCGTCGTGGCCACTGTCCCCGCGGGTGCCGGTCGCCCTACCGTCCGGCGTGACCGGAAGGAGTCCCACATGTCGACGACCGGGAGAACCCGGGTGGCGGGTGTCCTCGGGGTGGCCGTCCTCGGGGCGGCTCTCGTCGCCTGCGGGGACAGCGGCGGCGGGAGCGGCGCCGTGTCGCTGCACTTCACCTGGTGGGGCAACGAGGACCGCGCCGAGGCGACGCAGCGCGCGGTTGACCTGTTCGAGGAACGCAACCCGGGTATCACGGTGACGACGTCGTTCGCCAGCTACGAGTCGTACGTGGAGAAGCTGTCCACCCAGGTGGCGGGTGGGGCCGCGCCCGACCTGATCCAGATGGACACCTTCTTCCTTCGTGAGTACGCGGAGCGCGGGGTCCTGATGGATCTGACCGAGCACGTCGGTGAGGCCATCAGCACCGAGCACCTGCCGGACACCCTGTTGGAGGGAGCGACCCTCGACGGTGCCCTGTACGCGCTGCCCCTGGGCCAGAACGTTCCCGCCCTCGTCTACGACCGGGAGCTGTGGGACGCCGCCGGGGTGCCGGCGCCGGAGATCGGCTGGACCTGGGAGGACTACCGGAGCGCGGCGGAGCGGGTGGCCGAGGAGACCGGGGAGGCGGGGACGACCGACTTCGGCTGGAACTCGGACTGGTTCGACTTCTGGTTGCGACAGCAGGGCAAGTCCCTCTACACCGAGGACGCCGGTCTGGGGTTCGACGAGGCCGACCTGGTCGACTTCTGGACGGTCGCGCAGGACTGGGTGCGGGAGGGGGTGTCCACCCCGCCGGAGACGACGACCTCGGTGAACGGCGCGCTGGACACCTCGCCGCTGGCCCGGGGCCAGGCGGGGTCTGAGTACAACTACGACTCGACGGCCGGCAGCTACTTCACGGTGTCGGACGACATGGCGTTGGCGCCTCTGCCGACGGACACCGGGAACGGCGGTGCGCACGCCGGGGCCTCCTCGCTGCTGAGCGTGTCGAGCCGCACCGAGCACCCGGAGGAGGCCGCCGCGTTCGTCGGCTTCCTCGTCAATGACGTCGACGCGGGGCGCGCACTGGGCGTGAGCAGGTCGATGCCGGTCAACGGCGAGGTGCGGGCGGCGGTGTCCGGCTCGTTGGAGGGCGCCGACAGCGCGGTGTACGAGTTCCAGGAGTCGGTCGCGGAGGAGCTGAACGAGGCCCCGCCGCCCCCACCGACGGGCGCCAGCACCAACAAGCGGACCTTCACCCGGATCTACGACGAGATCAACTTCGGTCAGCGGTCGGTGTCGGAGGGGGCGGCGCGGTTCGTGCGGGAGGCGGGGCGGGCGCTGCGCTGAGCGGTCCCACCCCTGTGCGTGAACGGGTTGGTGGCCGGGGGCCGGCGGTGCGTCCCGGCACCGCCACGGGTCAGTTCTCGACGGTCAGCAGCCCTTGTTCGTAGGCGCGGGCGACAGCCTCGGTGCGACTGGTCGCCCCCAGCTTGGCCATGACCCTCGACAGGTGCACGCTCACGGTCTTGGGGCTGATGTGCAGGTCCTCGCCGATCTGGCGGTTGGTCAGCCCGGCCGCGGCCAGTTCGAGGGCCGAACGTTCCCGGGGGGTGAGGGGGTCGGGTGTCCCCGGGGGCGTGGGGTGGTGGTCAGGTGCCGCGTCGTGGGCCCCCTCCCCGGGTTCCGACAGCCGGGAGCCGGCACGGAAGCGTTCGATCCGGGTGCGGAGCGGGGCCGCGCCGATCTCGTCGGCGAGGGCCAGCGCGGCGGCGGCCTCCCGGTCGCCGCCGGGCCGGTCGCCCCGCGCGGTCAGGGCCTGGGCGAGGCCGAACCGGATGTGCGCCTGCCAGGCCCGCAGTCCCTCGGAGAGCGCGAGTGCGCTCCGCCAGGTCGCCGGGTCGTTCCGCCCCAGGAGCCGGCCGTACTCGGCTTCGGCCCATCTCCCCTCGGCCTGGGTGCTCCGCGCGGCGGACTCCGGTGAGCCCCATGGCCGGTCGGGGCGTTCGTCGCGGATCTCCCGGACCTGGGCGATGAACCCGTCGGCCAGCCCCCGCATCTCGGCGAGGGTGTCGGTGTCCCCGGATCGGCGGGCCACCTGGGTGAGTTCCGCGCAGCAGGACAGCCCGAGCCGCAGGCAGCCGACGGCGTTGCTGGCGTGCATCCGTTCGATCCGGAAGATCCAGGCCAGGGCGTGCCGCACGTGGTGGAGCGCCTCGCGGTGCCGGCCGAGGGAGTGGAGGTGCACCGCCCTGCCGTACTGGACGAGGAAACGGGTGACCGATTCCCTGCTGTCCCGGTCGAGCCGGGCGGCCAGCCGGTCGAACTCGTCGTGGCGCCCGAGGCCGGAAAGGATCGGCAGGGTGACGGCGTCGAGTCGTTGCTGGAACAGGGCGGGGGGCGTGCGGTCGCTGAGGTCGGCGATCGCCAGGGCCTCCTCCCAGTGGCCGGTCCACGTCGAGATCAGGATGAGGTCCTGGTAGCAGTCGAGGGCGATCCCGCCCCAGAGCACCCCGATCTCCTCGCTCCGCTGGGTGATCGTCTTCAGGGCGTGCCGCCCCTCCGAGTAGTGCCCCAGCCAGCTGAGGTGGATGGCGTAGTTCTTCCTGGCCCGGAGTTCGACCTGGTGGGCGCCGATGGCGGTGGCCCGTTCCGCGGCTCGCAGGCCCAGTGCCAGGGACCGGGAGACCTGCCGTTCCATGGAGGCGAAGACGGCGAGGGTGACCATGGCGTCGATCGCCACCTGTTCGGCGCCCACCGACTCCGCGTCGACGATGGCGTCCTCGGCGTGCCGTCGGAGCGCGGGGAGGTCGATGTCGTCCTCCCGCAGCCACACCCAGCTCCGGGCCATCAGGGCGAGGACCGCGGCCCGTTCCTGGCTCGCCGCCCGGGGAGCTACCAGGTCCCACGCGTCGGCGAGCACGGTGCTGATCTCGGCGGCGTGCACCTCCAGGGGGATGAGCCGGGCCGCCAGCTCGGCCCGGGCCGCGGCGCGGGCCTCCGGGGTGGCGGCGGAGTCGGCGACCCGGACGGCGGCGCGGGCGTGCGCGGCCGCTCGTTCGAGTTCGCCGGCGCTCTCGGCCGTGGTGGAGGTTTCCCGGAGCAGGGCGAGGTGGTCGACTCCGCTGACCCGTTCCGGTTCCGCCACCCGGTCCCAGAGCTGGAGGGCCTGTTCCAGGTGGTGCAGCGACTCCCCGGGGGCTCCCATCCGCCGCACCTCACGGGCGGCGGTCACCGATGCGGCGAGCGCCACGGGCAGGTCGTTGCTCTGCCGCGCGTGGTAGGCGAGGGCCGTGGTCGTGCCCTGGTCGTCGGCGACCCTGGCGAAACCCTGGTGGAGCCTGACCCGCTCACCGGGGAGCAGGTCGTTGTAGACGGCCTCGCGCACGAGCGCGTGGCGGAAGGTGTAGGAGCCGTCGGTGGTCGCGACCAGCACGTGTTGTCGCACCGCCTCGTACAGCGCGTCCTCGGCGACGGTGTCCTCGAGCCCCGACGCCGCCACCAGGGCGGCGTGGGAGGTGGTGACGCCTTCGGCGCACGCGGCGGCGCGGACGGCGCGTTGCGCGTCGCCGCTGAGCCGTTCGACCCGGGCGAGCAGCAGGTCGCTCAGGACGGCGGGGAGCCCGTTGTCGAGAGAGCCGCGTTCCCGGCACGCCTCCGCCAGTTCCTCGCAGAAGAACGCGTTGCCCTCCGACCTGCTCGCGATTCCCCTGGTCACCGAGTCGGGCAGCTGGTCGCCGGTCAGGACGCGCACGAAGTCGAGCGTCTCGGCGGGCGTGAACGGGCGCAGTGACATCCGGAGGACGGAGGGCAGCCGGGACAGCTCGCCGATCACCGGCCGTAGCGGGTGTTGCCGGTGGAGGTCGTCGGAGCGGTAGGTGGCCACCACCAGGAGGCGTTGGTGTCCGAGTCGGGAGACGAGGAACCGCACGAGGTCCCGGGTGGAGGCGTCGGCCCAGTGCAGGTCCTCCAGGGCGAGCAGCACGGGGCGGTCGCTCGCGAGGTCGGCCAGCAGGCCGTGGACGGCGTCGAAGAGCCGGAGGCGTTCCGGTGGCCCGTCACCGGAGCCGGTGTCGTGGGGGATCTCCAGGCCGGGCAGCAACCTGCCGAGTTCGGCGCGGCGGCTGGCGATCGCGGGGAGTTCGCCGGTCGCGGACACCACGCGGCCCAGTGCCTCGGCGAAGGGCAGGTAGGGCAGCCCGGCCCTGTCGAGGTCGAGGCAGCGCCCGCCCAGGACCACCGCGTCGTCAGCGTTGGCCAGCGCGGTCAGCTCGGCGAGCAGCCGGGACTTGCCGACCCCCGCCTCCCCGCCGAGGAGGACCGCGCCAGCCCTCCCCAGCTGGGCGGAGCGCCAGGCGGAGCGGAGCGTGGCGAACTCGTCGACGCGCGCGACCAACGGGGTCACCGGTCCGAAAGACACGTCGAATGATCCCACGGGCCGCAGCGGTGGCCAGGCGGTGGCATCGCCCGCGTTCTCCGCCCGATCCGCTGCCGGCCCGAGCCACTGGACACCGGCCGGATGCGTCCGCGCGGCCCCCTTCCTGGCGAGGAGGGTCATCGCCGCCCGTCGGACCAGCAGTGCGCCGTCGCCCCCGGTGCCGCCGTCGGCCGGGATCACACCAGCTCCGCGACGGGCTGGGCGCGGCGGGGCGCGCGTGCCTCACCGGTGGTCGGCTCTCCGGGCCGCTCCGTCGTCCCGGCCTCGTCGCCGGCCGCCCTGACGTGGCGGTCCGCCCTGACGGGGGACTCGGGGGCGCGTCGGCGGCTGGGCCGCAGCCTCGTCCGGTACCAGGCCCCCTCGGCGCGGCGGTCCCGCTGGACCTCCCGGACCTCCTGCCACCGCGTGTCGATCGACTCCCACATGTGATGACCTCCCTCTCTCCACCGTCGAGAGTGGGGGTAAGGAGGGGGCCCGCACATCGGGCAACCGCCCACGATCGGCGGACCGGGAGGTCCTTACCCGTCCTTACCCGTCCCCGGGCGGGGCGGACGTCGGGCGGCTCGTGGTGCCCCGGTCGCCGAACCCCGCCAGGAGGGGCGGCGGCGAGGGGCGGCGGGTGGCCGTGGATCGGCGGGCACGGGTGGGTGCGGGCGGGGCAGCGTGGTCCGCGGCGTCCCCGGGAGGCTCCGGGGACGCCGTCGGGCGGGTTCGGTGGACGTCAGAACCGGTCGGGTACCAGGGCCAGCGTCTGGATGGCGGCCAGGCCGTACTGGGCGCTGGCATTGGTGGATACGAAGTCGGTCTCGTCCACCGGGTTCAGCGCGGACGGGCCTTCCACGCGGCGTCGTTCCCAGGTCAGGTCCCGGGGGTAGCCGGCCTCGCCCCGGTAGAACTCCTCCTTGGCGCGCTGGGCCAGGTCCTCGTCCCCGAGCCGGTTCGCCGCGTAGGCGGTGAGCCGGCAGTGCGCCTGCCGGAGGTTGAGGTTCCCCAGGTGTCGTCCCAGTTCGGCCTCCTGCTCCTCTCGCGAGGCGTTGTACAGCCGGCAGTACCCCAACCATGCCTCGGCGAACCCGGTCTCCTCCGGCACGAGCCTCACCAGTTCGGAGCAGATCTCGGTGAGGCCGTGCACGGCGCTGAGGTGGGAGGCCCTGGCCACGTCGGAGTCCGAGCTGTACGTCCCGGTGTCCATGTCGTAGCGGACGTCGTCGGTGAAGAAGCCCCTGGAGAGCTCCCCGATGGTGCGCATGCTGGTCAGCAGCTTGTCCCGGTAGGTGTCGTCGCCGCCCCGTTCCCACTCGGCCAGCCAGGCGGCGGACAGCGCCCCCCAGTCGGTGCCCAGGCCGATGGCGAGGGCGTTCGGGTCCGGGGCGTACTCGCCCTCGCGGATCTTGCGGATCGGGTCGAGGGTCAGGAAGGTCCGGTCGGCGTCGACGAGCTCGCGCATGAGGTCGCCAACGCGTTCGTCGGCGGTGAGGAAGTAGTAGAAGCGCCGGTAGGCGACCGTGCTGATCCGCACCTGCTTGGCGCTGCACCCCCAGTGCTGCACGTTGTGGCGCGTGCCGAGCCCGGCGTAGGGGCCGGAGTGGTAGACGTCGGTCTCCCCGGTGTGCCGGGTCATCGCCTCGGCCATTCGGAAGACGTCGGCCCGGCCGCTGCGCAGGAAGGAGTACCAGAGCCACAGGTCAGGCGAGAGTTCGGAGTTGTCCCACGCGTACCCGCCGATGTCGTACCGCCAGGTGTGCCGGTCCCCGTCGTAGGTGTGCATGACGTCGCCGTAGTCCCAGAACCCGTACCAGTGGTGTTGGTCGACCTGGTCGCGGTGGAACTCGAAGAGGAAGTCGAGCCGGTCCTCGATCTCGGCGCGTTCCGGGGTGGACCGGTCGACGGGGGCCCAGTCGCCGAACACCCCGGCCCGGTGGTGGTGTTCGGGCGTGGTCACCAGCTGCGGGGGCGTGCGGACGGTGTCGGCCATCGCCACCAGGCGGTCCGCCTCGGGGGTCGCGTCCAACGCCCAGAACATCAGTTCGCTCGTCCTGGCGATGCCCTCGGCGGTGCCGAAACCCGGCTCGTAGTCCTCGTAGGTGATCTCCAGGCCCTCGCGTTGCTCGGGGTAGTCGTCCATGCCGAGGCCGTCGTGGTAGAACCGCACGTCCATCGGCGGGGCGTCGGGGGACCACAGCCAGACGGTCACCTCGGCCTCGTCCCCGGCGGCCCCTCGGACGTCCAGCTGGGTGGGGCACTTCTGCCAGAAGTCGCGCATGCCGAAGCCGAGTCCGCCGCTGACCCCGCCGACGTACCCGAAGCCGGCGGCCCGGTGACCGGAGTCGACGGTGATCCAGGTGTGCCCTGGGCTGGTGCGTTTGCGGATCTGGAAGCCCTCGGAGGTGAGCTGGGCGAGGGTGAAGTCCCCCCAGGTCGGGATCAGGTGCAGTCGGGTCCGCACGTTGTCGGGGAAGGTGTCGACGGGCGGGGTGGCCCGTCCGGCCACCTGCGCGTCCCGCACCTCCTGGCCGGGGTCCCGGCGCAGCCCGGTCAGTCCTCGCACCGCCTCGGAGAGCAGGCCGTGCCCGTCGCCGACGAGGCGGACGTGCCGGTCGTGCGGTTGGTCGCGCATCACCACGCGGAACCGGATGCCCAGGGCCCGGATGAAGTCGGAGGAGCCGTCGGAGTCGAACACGAAGGTGTGCATCATCCGGACGTGTTCGGCGCCGGCGTAGAGGTAGAGCCGGACGGTGAAGGGCAGCCACTCGCGGCCTCGCTGGCCGCGGTGGGTGCCGGTGATCCGCACGACCGCCCGGATCGGGCCGTCCTGTTCCACCTCGACGCTGTCGATGTGGCTGACGAACCTGGCCCGGCGGGTGCTGCCGTCCTCGGAGTCCTCGACGCCGTCCTGCCACTGGCAGACCAGTTCCCCGCCCCGCGCGATCTCCCGTCCCCCTCGGCTCATGGAGGCGATGAGGGTGGTGCCGGAGCGGTTGATCCGGCAGCGCAGGACCCCGGTGTCGACCATGACGTGGTCGGCGCGTTCGGTGACCCGCACCTTCGTGCGGGGTGCCAGGCCGGCCCCTGGTTCGAGGACGTACTCCTCGGCGGCGGGGGCGGCGGCGCCGATCGCGCAGGCCGACCACTTCAGCGACCCGTCCGGCCAGTAGCCGATCGGCCAGGTCTGCACCGGGACTCGGTCGCCGCCGGCGGTGCGGAGGGAGAAGGACTGGTCGGCGGGCAGCGTTCCCTTCGGCCAGGACACCCCCCAGGTGCTGCCCACGTTCTCGGTGGGGGTGGACTCCAACCACCGGATGGGGGCGGGTCTGGCGGCGGGGACGTCCTCACCGTCTGCGGCGGTGGCCTGGGGGGCGAGCAGCCACGGCAGTTGGGTGGCGGCTCCGACCGCCGCGGTGCCCTGCATGAAGGTGCGTCTGGCGAAACCGGTCATCGGTGATCAGCTCCTCGTCGTTGGGGGCTGGGGGGAGGGTGGGACCGGGTGGGATGTGCTGGTCCTCGGCCCGCCGGGGCAGTGGCCAGCCGGGGTCGGTCAGGTGATCAGCTGGCGGGCTTCGGTCATCAGCTGGGCGGCGCCCTCCTCGACGGTGAGGTTGCCGAAGTTGACCGAGTCGTAGATCCGGCTGAAGTTGCGCTTCAACGAACCGGAGCCCCGCGGGGGTGGGGGCGGGGCCTCCCCGAGGGCGTCGGACACGCTCTCCTCGAACTCGAAGAGCAGCTCCTCAACGCCGGACAGGTCCTCCGCGACGGCCGCGCGCACCTCGGCGTTCGGCGGGGTCCCCCGGGTGGTGCCCAGGATGCGGCCGGCTTCGACGTCGTTCATGAGGAAGTCCACCAGCATCGCGGACTCGCGCGGGTGCTCGGTGCCGGCGCTGACGCTGATCTGGATCGAGGTGGAGGCGTACGCCCCGTACTCGCCGTTGCGGCTCGGCCACGGCGCCAAGGCCATCTCCTCGCCGAGGATCGGGAAGAACCCGGCCGAGCTCCCGAGGTAGCTCAGTTCGGCGCCGGCGGTGCCGGACGCCAGCGGGGACGTGTCGAGGTTCCCGCTGATCTGGGTGGTGATCTCCACGGGGGTCGCCGCGCCCTCGTCCCGCATCTCCTGCGTGTAGGTCCAGTAGTTGACGAGGTCCTCCTCGGTGAAACCGATTTCACCGTCGTCGGTGTAAAGGATCTTGCCGTCCTGGAGGAGCCAGAACTGGAACCAGTCGATCGCCCAGCCGGGATCGGTCAGCCCGTGGACCTCCCCGTCGGTGTGTTCGCTGATGGTGCGGGCGGCCGCCCGCAGGTCGTCCCACGTCCAGCCCATCTCGGGTGGTTTGAGTCCGGCCTCGGCCCACACCCGCGAGTTGTAGGCGACGGTCTGGGTGCTGCGGCCCAGCGGGACGGCGAAGCGCCCGTCCCCGGTCTCCCCGGACCGGAGGCCGGCCGGGTCGACGTCGTCGATGTCGAGGACGTCACCGGTGAAGTCGTCGAGGTCGGCGAGGGCGCCGCGTTCCGCGTACTCGCGCAGGTAGCCGGCGTCCATCTGCAGGACGTCCGGTGCGCTGCCACCGGCGATCTGGGTCGACATCTTCTCGAAGTAGGAGTCGAACCCGGAGAAGGAGGTCTCCACGGTGATGCCCTCGTGTCGGCTCTCGAAGAGCTCGACCGCCTCCATGGTGGCGTTCGCCCGGTCGTCGTTGCCGTACCAGGTGAAGTGGATGGTCGCCGTGCCGGAGTCGTCGGCGGTCGACCCGCAGGCGGCGAGGCCCAGGGTTCCGGTGACCGCCAGGCTCGCGAGCAGGGCCGTGGTCGTCGTGGTTCGGCTTCCACCCCGCAGGGGTACGTCAGCGCGCATCGCGGTTCTCCTCGGTTCGGGCGCGGCCGCGTCGCCGGACCCGTGCCTGGAAAACTAGTATGGAAACGTTTTCCGTCAATCACGTCATCGACCTTGACCGGATGCGGTCAGCGCCGGTGGGGGTGGGGTGCGGCGTTTCGTCGCTACCGTGGCCCGAACCGAAACGGAAGGGGCTGTCGACGTGTCGCTGACCGGGGAGGACCGCGCGCTCTCGCCCTACACGGGGTGGACACGCGCGCATTGGGAGGACCTGGCTGATCGGCTGCTGCTCGCGGTGCGGCCGCACGCCTCGGCCTCGTCCGCGCTCGTCCGGTTACCCGGGACGGCGTCCCGCTCCGGGGAGTGGAGCGACGGGTTGGAGGGCTTCGCGCGGACGTTCCTGTCCGCGGCCTTCCGGGTCGCCGGGGCGGGCGGGAACGACCCCCACGACCTGCTGGGCTGGTACGCCCGTGGGCTGGCCAACGGCACCGATCCCGACCACCCCGAGCGGTGGCCCCGGCTGACCGAGCTGCGGCAGGCGAGGGTGGAGGCCGCGTCGGTGGCGATCGCGTTGCACGAGACCCGGCCCTGGTTGTGGGACCGCCTCGACCAGCGGGTCCGGGACCAGGTGGTGGCCTGGTTCGCCCCGTTCGTGGGAGAGCCCCCGGTCGACAGCAACTGGGTCTGGTTCCAGACGATCGTGGAGGCCTTCCTCCGCTCCGTCGGCGGTCCGTGGTCGCGGGAGGACATCGAGCGCAACTGCGCCATGACCGATTCGTGGCATCGGGGCGGTGGCTGGTACACCGACGGCGGACGCCGTTCCTTCGACCACTACTGCGCCTGGGCCTTCCACTTCTACCCGCTCTGGTACTGCCGGATGTCGGGAGGCACCGAGCCGGGGGTGGCCGAGCTGCGGGCGCGCTACCAGGACCGGCTCCGGTCCTTCCTCGGCGACTACGCCACCCTGGTGGGCGGGGACGGGGCGCCGCTCTTCCAGGGCCGGTCGTTGACCTACCGCTGGGCGACGCTCGCCCCGGTGTGGACGGCGGCCTTGTTCGACTGCTCCCCGTTGCCCGCCGGCCAGCTGCGGAGGTGGGCGAGCGGCACGGTCCGGTACTTCCTCGACCGGGGGGCGCTCGACACCGACGACCTGCTCACGACGGGGTGGCACGGCCCGTTCCCGCCGCTGGCCCAGTGGTATTCGGGCCCCGGTTCGCCCTACTGGGCGAGCAAGGGGATGGCCGGGCTGCTGTTGCCCGGGGACCACCCGGTGTGGACCGCCGTCGAGGAACCGATGGCCATCGAGCGGGGGGACGTGGCCCGTGCGCTGCCGGCCCCCGGCTGGCTGGTCTCCGGGACCAGCGCGGACGGGATCGTCCGGGTGGTCAACCACGGCACGGACCGCGCGGCGACCGACGAACCCGCTGTCGACCGCCCCGTCTACACCGCCTACGGGTTCTCCACGGCGACCGCGACCGTGCAGGACCCCGACACTGGACTGCGCCCGGGGCGTGGGCTGGTCGCCGAGCCGGTGGACTCGGCCGTCGTGCTGCTCGACGCCGAGGGGCGGCCCTCCCACCGGCCTCCCGTCCAGTCGCTGGGAGTCCGTGCCGGGGGTGCCCTGTCGGCGTTCTCCCGCCACCGGGCCCACTGGTCGTCGGTCGAGGGCGGGGAGGACGGTGACCTGGTCCCGGGTCCCTGGTTGACGGTCGGGTCGGTGGTGCGCGGCCCGTGGGAGGTGCGGTTGGTCCGGGTCGACGCGCCGGGCACGGATCGCCCCGAGGGCGGTGCGCCGTCCGGCGGGGCACTCCGGTTGCGGATCACCGGGTGGCCGGTGGCCGGGGACTCCGCGCCGACCGAACGGCGGACGGCCGGGGGGGTGGAGGCGAGCGCGGGAGGTCTCCGCAGCCTGCTGGCCGGACCGGGCCCCGCCGACGCCGACTGGGCCGTGGGCACGATCACCGGGCAGGGCCGTTCCGCGCTCGGCTCCCGGCACGCGGTGCCCGCCGCCACCACGTCCTCGGTGCGGCCGGGGCGGTGGTACTGGGTGGTGGTCGGTCTGGTGGGGGACGCCGAGCCCGTGCCAGGGGCCGGACGCGGGGAGCCCGGCGACGGCGGGCGTCCTCCCCGGGTCGCGCTCGTCGAGCGGGGCGGGCAGGTCGCCGTGGAGTGGCCGGACGGGCAGGCGCACACGGTCCCACTGCCCTGATCACCCCCGCCGCGCCGGCACGTCCCGCACGGTCGTGGTGACCGTGCGGGCCGAGGGGGTCAGTCCGTGCTCGCCGAGCCCCCCAGGGCGGACCGCTCCGCGCCGGGAGCGGGGGTGGCGGGAGGCGGGGTGCCGTCCGCGTCACCCCTGGCGGCGGTCCCGGTTCCGCTCGTGCCATCCCCCTCGGCTTCGCCGTCGGCCGGCCGACGGCCCTCCTGCCAGAAGACGAGGACCGCGAAGGCCAGCACACCGCAGGTGGTGAAGATGTCCGCGACGTTGAAGACCGCGAACCAGTCCACGGCGATGAAGTCGACGACGTGACCGGTGAGCGGGCCGTCCTCGGCGCGGAACAGCCGGTCGGCGAGGTTTCCGCAGGCACCGGCGACCACGACGGCCAGCAGCAGCTGGTTCGCCAGGCCCTCCCGCCTGCGGACGTGCATGACCAGCCAGCCGATGAGGAACAGCACCACTCCGATCAGCACGACCGTCAGCGCGGGGCCGATCTCGCTGCCCATGCCGAAGGCCACCCCGGGGTTGAAGACCAACCGGAAGCTGGTGGTCGGCAGCAGCGGGATGACCGTGCCGTCGCCGAGGGCCTCGAGGGCCCACCACTTGGTGAGCTGGTCGAGGGCGATGCCCAGGACGACGGTGACCGCGACGAGGAGGGCGCCGGTGCGCACGGCCGGTCCGGTCACGGCGGGTGCTGGGTCGGTGCCGACGGTGCCCTCGGCGGTGTCCGTCGCGTCGGCTGCGCTCATCGGGGCGCCGCTCCCTTCGAAGGTCGGTTCGGGGCTGGCGCCCCCGCCGGCGGGGAAGCCGGACAGCGTCGAATATATGGGACATGCCCTCTGGTGCCGGTGGGGTGAAGCGCACCCGCCGCACCGGGGCGACCCGCGTCCGACGTCGAGTGGTGTCCGTCGGACGGGTGGTCGCCGGCCGAGGGGCCCGTTCCGGCCGGGCCGGAACGCCCGGCGTCGGGCGGGTGGCTCGTTAGGGTGCTCCGGACGGTTGGTCGTCGTCCCGTCGTTCCCGCCTCCGGCGGGGCGGGGCCGGATTCAGGGAGTCGCTCGTGCTCGTACCAGGTCTGGTGTCGGTCACCTTCCGGTCGCTCGGCGTGCCCGAGATCGTGGATCTCGCGGCGGCGAACGGCTTGTCGGCGGTGCACTGGGGTGGTGACGTCCACGTCCCCGTCGGCGCCTTCGACCGGGCGGTCGACGCCAGGGTGCGGTGCGCGGACGCCGGGCTGGAGGTCGAGGCGTACGGCTCCTACTACCGCGCTGGTGACACCGACCCGGGCGAGTTCGCCCGGGTCGTGGCGACGGCCGAGGAACTGGGGGCTCCCGCGATCCGGGTGTGGGCCGGGGTGGCGGGCTCGGCCGAGGTGGACTCGGAGCGGCGCGCGGCCGTGGTCGACGACCTCCGGCGGTGCGGTGAGGTGGCGGCCGCCCGGGGGATCCGGGTGGTGGTGGAGTACCACCCGGGGACCCTGACCGACGACCCGGGGTCAGCGCGACGGCTGTTCGACGAGCTCGACCCGGCTGAGGTCCGCTCCTACTGGCAGCCGGGCGCGGAGCCGGACCCGGCGGTCTCGGTGCGGGAGATCGAGGCGCTGTCGGACCGGATCGACGGCGCGCACGTGTTCTCCTGGGGCCCGGGGGGCTTCCACGACCGGCTGCCGCTCGCCGAGCGGGCCGACCACTGGGTTCCCGTGCTCGAGCGGTTGGCGGGTGGACCCCGGCGGCACGTGCTGCTGGAGTTCGTGCGGGACGACTCGCCGGCGGCCTTCGCCCGGGACGCCGCGACCCTCCTGGAGTGGCTGCGCTGAGCGGTGCCGGGCCGCCGGAGGGGGCCGGGTCGATGCGGGCGGGGGAGGCCGGCCCCGGCCCGGTGCGGCGTTCGAGGTCCACCGCCGGAATTCCCCGCGCCGGCTGGCGGGGTTCGGGCCGTGGAAAGGGTGTTCGCGGTGCTGCGGTACCGCTGTTCGGCGGAAGGGGAAGGGCTCTCGTGGGGTGGTTCCGGCGCTTCGAGTAAGCGTTTTCCCAACCTTGCCGGAAACCGTTGACTTCCCGGATTCCCGCACTATTTTCGACTGTCAGGACCCGGGGCACTCGCGTTCTCCGCAGGAGTCCCGAAACCGTGCCGGATGTTCGTTCGGCGCGGCTGGAGACGGTCCGCAGCCGAGGTCGCAAAGGAGCGCAGGGTGCGAAGATCCATTGTTCTGACGGGAGCGGTCATCGCCACGGCCGCGTTGGCCGCCCCCGTCGCGGTCGCCGACACCACGACCACCGGGGCACCCGACCTCGGTCGGCAGGTGCTCGGTGAGCGCGACGGCTGGGCGGCCGCCGAGGGGGGAACCACCGGTGGTGCCGCGGCCGAGGACGACGCGGTGTTCCACGTGGGCAACCGCGCCGAGCTGGTCGCCGCGCTCGACGGCGGCAGCCCCACCCCGAAGATCATCTACGTGGACGGGGCCATCGAGGGGCACGAGGCGGACGACGGAACGCCGCTGAGCTGCGCGGACTTCGCCGACCCCGACTACTCCCTCGATGACTACCTCGCCGCCTACGACCCGGAGCACTGGGGCTACGAGGAGGAGCCGCACGGTCCGCTGGAGGACGCCCGCGACCGGTCGATGCGCAACCAGCGGGACCACATCCAGGTCCGGGTCGGTTCGAACACCACCATCGTCGGCCTGGGCGCGGACGCCGAGATCCGGGGGCTCAACCTCTCGGTGCGGGACGCGGACAACGTCATCATCCGCAACATCACCTTCGAGGCGCCGGTCGACTGCTTCCCGGCCTGGGACCCCACCGACAACGAGGCGGGGGAGTGGAACTCGGAGTACGACGCCGTCGAGCTGCACGGCGCCACCCACGTCTGGGTCGACCACAACACCTTCCACGACGGTCGGTACCCCGACAGTTCGCAGCCGTGGTACTTCGGCCGCCCCTACCAGTGGCATGACGGCCTGCTCGACATGGTGCGGGAGACCGACCTGGTGACGGTGTCCTGGAACGTCTTCCGGGACCACGACAAGACCATGCTGATCGGCAACTCGAACAGCCGCTTCGAGGATCGGGGGAAGCTCCGGATCACCCTGCACCACAACGTCTTCTCCGAGACGCTGGAGCGTTCGCCCCGGGTCCGGTTCGGGCAGGTGCACGTCTACAACAACTACTACGAGTCGATCGACGGCCTCGGGTACCACGTCGGTGTCGGGGTGGAGTCGAAGGTGGTGACGGACAACAACTACTTCCGGTTGGGTGAGCGCTTCACCGCCGGCGACGTCGTCTACGACTGGGGCGGCACCGCCATTCGCACGCGTGGCGACGTGGTGGAGGACCAGGACGGACGCCGCCGCGTCGACCTCCGTGCCGAGCACAACCTCGCGCACGGCTCGGAACTGTCCGCCGACGTGGGCTGGGTCCCGCGTTGGCACGAACGGATCCACCCGGCCTCGGCCGTTCCCGGACTGGTCCCGGCCCGCGCCGGTGCCGGCCGGGTCGGCTGACGCCCCCACCGGTCACGTCCCTCCCGGCGGCGTCCGCGAGGCCGGACGTCGTCGGGATCACCGGGACGTACCGCCAGCAGTGTTGTTTCCTCCCCGGAACGACCGGAATTTTCCCCGTTCCCGTGTCGCGGGGTTGGTTGTCCGGTAATCCTTCTTTCGGGCGCGCAGGTGTCGAAGCGTGAAGGAAGGTTCTTCCGTGGCTGAGATTGACCCGTTCTCCGAAGGCCCCCTTTTCCCGCTGCTCGCCGTCGGTATGTGTTTCGTCGGTTGTCTGCTGGGAGTGTTGTCGCTGAAACGGGCGCGGCGCGGGCCGACCGCGTTCTCCCGGGCCAGATGGGTGGTGTTGGGAGCGTTCGCGTTGGGCGGCACCGGGGCCTGGGCCGCCCACTTCGTGGCGATGCTGGGTTTCGCGGTCGTCGGAACACCCATTCGGCACGACGGGCCGCTGACGTTGCTCAGCGTCGGAGTGGCGGTCGCCGCGAGCGGGTTCGGCCTGGCCATCCTGGCTGGGGGCGGGCGGGCGCTGCTCGGTGTCCGCGCCGTCCTGGCGGGCACGGTCGTGGGTCTGGGCGTCGCCGCGATGCACTACGGCTCGATGGCGGCGTTGCGCCTGCACGCGGACCTCACCTTCGATCGCGCCGTGCTCGGCGCGGCGGTGGTGGTCGCGCTGTCCGGGTCCGTCATCGCGCTGTGGACCTCGGTGGCGCAACAGGGCCGGGTCTTCGTCACGATCGCCGCGATCTGCCAGGCCGCAGCGGTCTGCGGGATGCACTACCTGGTGATCGCGGGCACCAGCGCGGAGCTCACCGAGGCGACCGGGCCACTGCCCGGCAACCTCTCGTCCGACCTCGGTGAGCCGCTGCTGCTCGCGCTGAGCGTCGTCACGGTGGTGGCGTTGATCCTCGTCGTCACCGCTCCGAACGCCCGCGAGGAGCAGGAGGAGCGGCGGGTGCTCGCCCGGCTGGCCGAGCGGTCCGGTGCGGACCCGTGGGCGGAGGTGCTGGGGTCCGGCCGGGGTTCGTCCGGGCCGAGCCGGGACGGGGAACGGGCGACGGAGGACGACCGGTGAGCCGCACGCGCCCCTGACCGGCGGGCCCCGCTCCCGGTCGCCTTCCGGAGCACGGCGCCTAGCTCGGTGAGGAGACCCCCTGCCGGGTGGGCAGCGTGGTGTCCCGGGGGGAACCGGCCGCCCAGGGAGCACCGAGCTCGGAGAAGAGCCGCAGCTCGGCGGCCGACCTGGCGACGACCGTGTCCACCCCGTCGATGATCGGGCGCCACCGCTGGCCGGTGCCCTCCTCGCGGTAGTACCGGGGGTCGATCGCCCTGGCCGGCCCGTCGAGCCGGATCTCCTCCATCGCCCGCATGAAGGTGTGGCTGCCGGCCGAGGGGGAGAGCAGCGGGACCGACGGGTCGGCGAGGTGGTCGACGAGGTTGGCCAGCAGGTTGGTGCGGGACAGCACCCGCGCGCGGGACTGGGCGTCGTCGGTGACGGGCCGGGCGCCGGGGAAGGCGCTCCCCGTCTCGACCAGCAGCTGGTCCCGGGTGTACCAGACGGTGATGCGCCCGGACTCGCCGTGCAGGATCAGGTACGGGTCGCGGGTGCGCTCCGCGCACACGGTGACCGCGACGACGATCGGCAGGCCGTCCGACCTGGTCAGCCGGACGCACGCGGTGTCGTCACCCTCGATGGGGTGGGCGTGGAAGCGCTCCAGTTCCACCCGGCGCACGTCGCCGGCCCGCTCGGCTCCGCCGAGGCGGAGCGCGGAGGCCACGGCGTGGGCGAAGGCGTTGGTGAGGGCGCCGTCGGTGACCGGACGTCCGTCGAGCACCATCCGGCCCGCCCAGGGCGCCCGCTGGTAGTAGGCGGTGTCCCGGATCCAGGTGCCGGCCGCGCCGATGCCGAGCAACCCACCGATCGTCCCGGAGCCGACCAGGTCGACCGCCTCGGCCAACGCCGCCGAACCCAGGCTCTGGAAGCCGATCTGGCACCGCCGGTCGGTCTCCTCGGAGACCGCGAGGAGCGTCTCGAAGTCCGCCAGGGTCGGCGTGGGCGGTTTCTCCAGCAGGACGTGGGAGCCGGCGCGCAGCGCCGTGACGGCGAGCGGCAGGTGGGTGTGGATCGGGGTGGCCACGATCGTGACGTCGGGGCGCTGTTCGGCGAGCAGCGCGTCCAGCTCCGGTGACACCGGGACCCCGTCGAAGGCCGCGAGGGTCTCGGGGGCCGGCGGCACCGGGTCGCACAGCCCCACCAGCCGGACCAGGCCGCTCTCGCCGAGCGCGGCGATGTTGTCGAGGTGGACCCGGCCGTAGCCGTGCGCGCCCACCTGGAGTACGCGAGTCGGGGTGGTCACCCGTGTTCCCTTCCGGTCACCGCCACGGCGGCGAAGACCAACAACCCGCACACCAGCGGGACGAGCATGAGCGTCTGCCCGGCGATCACGTAGCACGCGAAGGCCGCGCCGAGCAGCAGCAGGCTGCCCACCGGGTCGCGGACGGTCGCGGTACCGGCGGCCTCCACGGTCTCCCGCCAGCCGGTGTCCGGCGTCCACAGCACCGCGGCCCGCAGCCCGACGACGAGCAGGGCCGCGCCGATCAGCCACAACACCGGTTCCACCACGTCGGCGCCCGGGGCGCCGGAGGCCACCGCGACGGCGTTGACGCCGAGCAGCAGGGCCAACCCGAGGGGGGCGACCAGGACCAGCCACTGGTGGCGGATGACCGCCAGCAGCCGGGCGAAGTAGCCGCCGATGGTGAAGGAGGTGTCCTCGCGGACCCGTTGGCGCAGCAGCCCGCTCCCCGCGGTGATCGCCGCGTACGCGGTGACCAGCGGGAGTGAGGAGACCAGCACCAGCAGGCCGAGGTAGAGGCAGTCCGCGAACAACGCGAACCGCTCTCCCACCACGGTCGTCCGGTTCTCGGGCGCCCGGGTCTTGGAGGACACCGCCATCACCTCTCAGCCCTTGAGTCCGGTGGTGGACACACCCTGCACCAGGAACCGCTGGAACGCCAGGAAGAACAGCCCGATCGGGATCAGGGTGAGCACCGACATGGCGAACATCGGTCCGTAGGCGGAGACGCTGGTCTGGTCGATGAACAGCCGAAGCGCGAGCGGGAGCGTGTAGTTGCTCGGCGTGCTCAGGTAGATGAGCTGGCTGAAGAAGTCGTTCCAGGTCCAGATGAAGGTGAAGATCGCCGTGGTGATCAGGGCGGGTCGCACCAGCGGCAGGATGATGTGGAAGAAGATCCGGATCGGTCCGCAGCCGTCGATCCGCGCCGCCTCGTCCAGTTCCCTGGGCAGGCCCCGCATGAACTGGATGATGAGGAAGACGAAGAACGCCTCGGTGGCGAGGAACTTGGGCAGGATCAGCGGCCAGAAGCTGTCCACCATCCCCATCTGCTGGAAGATGATGTACTGCGGGATCAGCACCACGTGGTACGGCAGCATGATGGTGCCGATCATGAACGCGAACATCAGGCCGCGCATCCGGAACCGCAGCCGCGCGAAGGCGTAGGCGGCCAGCACGCAGGACACGACGTTGCCGGCCACCGAGCCGATGGCGACGAACAGCGAGTTCCCCAGGTAGGACCAGAAGCTGACGCCGGCGATCCCGTCGAAGGCCGCCGTGTAGTTCTCCAGGGTGGGGTTGTTCGGCAGGATGCTCAGGCTCGTCACGACCTCGTCGGCCGGTTTGAACGACGCCGCCACCAGCCAGATGATCGGGTAGAGCAGGAGCAGCACGATCGCGGTGACGATGACGTGCCAGACGACGGGCCGCCAACGACCGGTCCTCGCCTTCGGGGTTGGCGTCGCGGCCTGCTTCGGAGGTGTCACGGTCGCGGTGCTCATCACTTGTCCTCTCCGCTGTAGAACACCCACCGGCCGGAGCTCCAGAAGAGCAGGCCGGTCACCAGAGCGATCACCAGCAGCAGGAGCCACGCCATGGCCGAGGCGTATCCCATCTGGAAGTCGGAGAAGCCACGCTGGTACAGGTACAGGGTGTAGAAGAGGGTGGAGTCGGCCGGGCCACCCTGCCCGTTGCTGACGACGAACGCCCCGGTGAAGGCCTGGAACGAGTTGATGATCTCCATGACCAGGTTGAAGAACACCACCGGCGTGAGCATGGGGAGCGTCACCGAGGTGAAGGTCTTCCACTTGCTCGCGCCGTCCACGGCGGCCGCGTCGTAGAGGTCCTGCGGGATCTGCTTGAGGCCCGCGAGGAAGATGACCATGGGCGCGCCGAACTGCCACACGGCCAGGATGACGATCACGATGGTCGCGTACTGGGGCTGGTTGATCCAGCCGCCGGTGTTGATGCCCACCTTCTGGAGCAGGGTGTCGACCGTCCCGCTGTCGGTGAACAGCGCCCGCCAGACGAGGGCGATCGCGACGCTGGCACCCAGCAGGGAGGGCGCGTAGAAGGCGGATCGGTAGAAGCCCTGGCCCTTGCGCGGGCGGTTGAGCAGCATGGCGACGGCGAGGGCCGCGGCCAGCTTCAGCGGCGCCGACAGCAGGACGTAGCGCAGGGTCACCGACACCGAGCTGAGGAACCTGTCGTCCTCGGTGAACAACCGGACGTAGTTGTCCAGGCCGACCCATTCCGGGGCGGTGAACAGGTTGTAGTTCGTGAAGGAGAGGTACAGCGAGGCCACCATCGGCCCCACGGTGAGCAGCAGCGCCCCGATCATCCAGGGCGTGAGGAACAGGTAGGCGACGCCCGTCTGCCCTTTCGCGTTCCTCTTGCGACGTGCCTGGTCCCGCTTGCTCTCCTGCGGCGGGGGCGACGTCACTGCTTCGACTTGTTGAGCGACCATGTGTTCACCTATCCCAGGGGGTGCCCGGCTCACCGGGCACCCCCGCCAACTGACTCGCGTCAGAGCTCCTGTTGTGCTCGGTTGAGGAACTGGTCCGCGGCTTCGTCAATGCTGATCTGTCCGAACGCGACCACCTGGTTCAGCCGTTCCCACTCCCGCTTCAGCGTGCTGTTGCCGGGCGGGGGCGGTGGCGGGGTCTCCTCCAGCTCGTCGGCGAGCAGCTCCTCGTACTCGTAGACGACCTCGTCGGCACCCTCCAACTCGGCGCCGACCGCCTCGCGGACCGACTCGTTCACCGGCATGCCCCGGGTCGTGCCCTGGATCTTGCCGGCGTCCTCGTCGTTGAGGAGGAAGTCGACGAGCGCGGCGGCGGCCTCCTTGTGCTCGCTGCCCTCGGCGACGCTCACGAGCATCGCGGGTTTGGCGAACTGGCCGACCCGCTCGCCGATCCTCGGCATGGGGGCGAGCGCGACCGGCCTTCCGAGCACGGAGAAGAAGCTGGGAACGGTGCTGTCCCAGCTGAAGTCGGCGAACGCCAGGCCACGCGAGACCGGGGAGTTCTCCACGGCTCCGTCGATCTGCGCGGTCACCGAACCCTCGGTGGAGGCTCCCTCGGAGCGGAAGCGGTCGAGCAGCTCCATGTACTCCACGACGTCGGCGCGCTCGAAGGCGAGCTCGGCGTCCTCGGTGTAGAGGTCCTTGTCCTGCTGCCGCAACCACACCTGGAAGGTCTCCCAGGACCAGCCGAAGTCGGTGAGCCCGACGCTCTCGCCGTCGGTGGCATCGGCGAGTTCGAGGGAGGCGTCGAACCAGTCCTCCCAGGTCCAGCCCGGTTCGGGGAGGTCGACGCCGGTCTCGGTCCAGCGTTCGACGTCGTAGGCGAAGGTGTGCGTGTTCTGCCCCATCGGCAGCGCGTAGAGCGCGCCGTCGATCTCGCCGGACGTGGCGAGCAGGGGGGTGATCTCCTCGGTGCCGAGCTGGTCCTCGCCGAACTCGTTGAGGTCCGCCAGCACCCCGCGGTCCGCGTACTCCCGCAGGTACGCGTAATCCATCTGGATCACGTCGGGCGGGTTGCCGCCCGCGGTCTCCGTCGCGAGTTTCTCGAAGTAGCCGTCGAAGGCGGAGTATGAGGTCACGACGTCGATTCCGGGGTTGCGCTCCTCGAAGAGCGCCACCGCCTCCTCGGTGAGCCGTGCCCTGTCGTCACTGCCCCACCACGTGAAGCGGATCGTGACGTCGCCGTCGCCGCCGTCGTTCGTGCCGCCGCAGGCTCCGACAGCGCCGAGGACCGTGAGCGCCGATAACACCGTGAGCCCTCTGCGCCATGGGGAGCTTCCTTGCACACCCATCTCCTGGCCTCCTGGGACGTAGAGGCCAGCCTGGCCTCCTGGGACGTAGCGGCGTTTCCACCGAGCCCCACGGCGCAGTGGAAAACGTTTACCGAAAACTAGGGAGCGTTGTTCGTGGTGTCAATCACATGACCGGAACAGGACACTCGAACGGCGGGCTCTGGTCAAGGGGGCGTCGGTCGGGGATGAACGGAGGGCCTTGGCGGCGAGGCGGCACTACGGTTACGGTGGAAAGCGCTTTCCCTGTGTGAGAGGTATGGAACTCATGGACAGTCACGTGCTGACAATCGCGATGAACGGGGTCACCGGCCGCATGGGCTACCGCCAGCACCTGCTGCGGTCGATCCTGGCCATCCGGGAGGAGGGCGGGGTCCAGCTGTCCGACGGGACCCGCGTCCTCCCCGAGCCGGTCCTCGTCGGCCGCAACGAGCGGAAGCTGCGCGAACTCGCGGACCGGCACTCCCTGGACCGGTGGACGACCGACCTCGACGAGGTGCTCGCCGACGAGTCGGTGTCGATCTACTTCGACTCCCAGGTCACCAGCGCCCGCGAGTCCGCGGTGCTGCGGGCGGTCAAGGCCGGCAAGCACATCTACGCGGAGAAGCCCACCGCCACCTCCCTGGAGGGCGCGGTCGAGCTGGCCAGGGTGGCCAGGGACGCCGGGGTGAAGACGGGGGTCGTGCAGGACAAGCTGTTCCTGCCGGGCCTGCTCAAGCTCAAGCGGCTGATCGACGGCGGCTTCTTCGGTCGCATCCTGTCGGTCCGGGGCGAGTTCGGGTACTGGGTGTACGAGGGTGACTGGCAGCCCGCCCAGCGGCCGAGCTGGAACTACCGCGCCGAGGACGGCGGCGGGATCATCGTCGACATGTTCCCGCACTGGCACTACGTGCTGGAGGCGCTGTTCGGCTCCGTCGAGGCGGTCACCGCGAAGGCCGTCACCCACGTCGACCGCCGCTGGGACGAGCAGGGCAAGGCGTACGAGGCCACCGCGGACGACGCCGCCTACGGCATCTTCGAACTCGCCGGCGGGGTCATCGCCCAGATCAACTCCTCCTGGTGCGTGCGGGTCAACCGGGACGAGCTGGTGGAGTTCCAGGTCGACGGCACCGAGGGCAGCGCCGTCGCCGGACTCCGGGAGTGCCGCGTCCAGCACCGGGCGATCACGCCCAAGCCGGTGTGGAACCCCGACATCGCCGTGCCCGAGCCCTTCCGGGAGCAGTGGCAGACCGTGCCGGACAACGCCGAGCTGGACAACGGCTTCAAGGTGCAGTGGGAGCAGTTCATCCGGCACGTCGTCGAGGACGCCCCCTTCCCGCACGACTTCCTCTCGGGGGCCCGGGGTGTGCAGCTCGCCGAGGCGGGCCTGCTGTCCTCCGCCGAGGGCCGCCGGGTGCCGATCACCGAGATCAGGATCTGACGGTCGGTCGGACGACGCCGGCCGCCGGCGGAACGGCGGCACCACACCTGGGCAACAGCGAACGGAGAGGTGCGCGAGGATGCGGGTTCTGGTGACGGGCGGCAGTGGCCGGCTGGGCCGCAGCGTGGTGCGGGCGATGGCGGACGCGGGCCACGAGCCGGTGTGCGTCGACCTGGTCCGCGCTCCCGACCAACCGGTGGGAGTGGAGACGTTCACGGCGGACCTGACCGACACGGGGGAGTGCTACGCCACCCTCGGTCGGTACCGGCCGGACGCCGTGGTGCACCTGGCGGCCATCCCGGTGCCGTTCGTCGCCACCGACCCCGACACCTTCCGCACCAACACCCAGCTGGCGTTCAACGTGTGCCAGGCCGCCACCGACCTGGGGGTGCGCACGGTGCTGACCGCCAGCAGCCCGACGGTCCTCGGCTACGGCAACCCGGCCGGGTGGCAGCCCGACCGGCTCCCGCTGGACGAGGACACCCCGGTGCGCCCGTGGAACTCCTACGCCCTGTCCAAGGTCGTCGCGGAGGAGATCACCCGTTCCTTCGCCCGCCGGTGGCCGGAGCGCGCCGCCTTCCACTGCTTCCGGCCCTGCTTCGTCGTCTCGCCGGAGGAGTGGGAGGGCGCGCCCACCCAGACCGGACACCGCATCCACGACCGGCTGGACCGCCCGGAACTCGGCGCGGTGTCCCTGTTCAACTACGTCGACGCCCGGGACGCCGGGGAGTTCACCGCGGTCCTGCTCGAACGGGCGCACGACCTGCCCCCCGGCCAGACCTTCTTCGTGGGGGCCCGCGACGCGCTCGCCAGGCAACCGCTGGCCGACCTGCTCCCCGCGCACACCAGCGTGCCCGAGGAGGTGGCCGCCCCGCTGACGGGGGACACCCCGGCGTTCCGCGTGGCGAAGGCGGCCCGACTGCTGGGCTGGACCGCCGCCAGGAGCTGGCGCACCGAGCTGCGCTGAGTCCCGGCCGGAAGCCGGCAACACCGATCCGCACAACGTGAGCGAGCACAGGAGAGAGTCGTGAAGCTCGACAGGGTTCTGTTCTTCCCGGTCACCCCCTTCGACGCACGGGGCGCGGTGGACACGGAGGTCCTGGCGGAACACCTGCGGCGCAGCCTCGCCCACCGGCCGGGCGCGGTGTTCGCCGCCTGCGGCACCGGTGAGGTGCACGCCCTGTCGGTCGCCGAGCAGGCGACCGTGGTGGCGACGGCGGCGGCGGTCACCCCGGAGGACATCCCGGTGTTCGCCGGAGCCGGTGGCCCGCTGCCCACCGCGCGGGAGCAGGTGCGCGGCGCGGCCGACGCCGGGGCCCAGGCGATCCTGCTCCTGCCGCCCTACCTGGTCAACGCCCCCCAGCGCGGCCTGGTCGACTACGTCCGGACCGTCGCGGAGTCCAGCCCGCTGCCCATCGTCTTCTACCAGCGGGGCAACGCGGTGCTCACCGTCGACTCGGCGGTCGAGGTGGCGCGGATACCGAACGTGGTGGGCATCAAGGACGGCGTCGGCGACCTCGACCGGCTGCACGCCATCGTGCTGGCCGTGCGGGACGCGGTGGGGGAGGACTTCCTCTTCTTCAACGGCCTCCCGACCGCCGAGTTGACCGCGGGCGCCTACCGGGGCATCGGCGTCGACCTGTACTCCTCGGCGGCCTTCGCCTTCGTCCCCGAGGTGTCGGCGGCCTTCCACGCCGCCCTGGGCGGGGATGAGGACCTGGTGTCCCGACTGCTGACCGGCTTCTACCAGCCGCTCGCCGCGCTGCGGGACACCACGCCCGGCTACGCGGTCGCCCTGGTGAAGGCCGGTCAGACGCTGCGGGGCCTCGACGTCGGTCCGGTCCGCCCGCCGTTGGTCCCCCCGACCGAGGAGGACCTGCGAACCCTGTCCGAGCTGATCGACACCGGACTGGGGATCGTCGGAGCGGCCTCGCCCGCCCGGTCCTGACCCGAGGCCCGAGCCGACCGTCCCACCGACCACGTTCCCGAGGAGACCCCACCATGCGTGTCACCGACCTGGGCACCCGCACCTACCGGGTTCCGCTCGACCGGCCCTGGGGGCCGGGAGTCGACCACCAGTACCTCGTGGTGACGACCCTGACCACCGAGGACGGGTCCACCGGCACGGGCTTCGCGTGGACACCGAGGATCGGCCCGGCGGCCGTCGACGCCTTGCTGCGCACCGACATCCGCGACGCCCTCGTCGGCACGGACCTGGCCCGCCCGGAGGTGCTGTGGGACCGGCTCTGGCACCACCTGCACGAGGGCGGTTCCGGAGGGATCACCACGATGGCCCTGGCCGCCGTCGACATCGCCGCCTGGGACCTGGTCGGCCGCCGCGCCGGTCTGCCCCTGGTGGACCTGGTTGGCCGGCGCAGGGACACCGTGACCTGCTACGGCAGCGGGGTGAACCTCCACTACGGTCGGGACGACCTCGTCGCCCAGGTCCGCCGGTTCGTCGAGGCCGGCCACCACGCGGTGAAGATCAAGGTCGGGTCGCCCGAGCTGGACCGGGACCTCGACCGGGTCGCCGCCGTCCGGGACGTCCTGGGTGAGCGTGGCCTGCTGATGCTGGACGCCAACCAGCGGTGGGACCACCCGACGGCGGTGCGGGCGATCCGGGCGCTGTCCCGTTTCGACCCCTACTGGATCGAGGAGCCGTTGCTGGCTGACGAGCTGCCGGGCCTGGGCCGGCTGCGCGCCGACACGGGAGCCAGGATCGCGGTGGGGGAGAACCTGCGCACGGTCCACCAGTTCCGGGACGCGCTCGTCGCGGGCGCGGTCGACTTCGCCCAACCCAACGCCGTGCGCGTCGGCGGGATCACCCCCTTCCTGCGGATCGCGGAGCTGGCCAGGGTCTTCGGTGTTCCCACGGCTCCCCACCTGCTGCCGGAACTGTCGGCGCAGCTCGCGCTCTGCGTGCCCCTCGTCTCCATGGTCGAGGACATCGACCGGGCGTCCTTCGGGGCGCTCGGCGCCCTGGCGGAGCCGAGTGGGGTGACGATCAGCGCGCCGTCGGTGACGGCCGCCACCGCCCCCGGGCACGGCCTGGTCTTCGCGACCGACCGGATGGAACGGGTGTCGGGCGCCTGAGCGGGGGACCGTTCCCGCTCAGGCGGCACCGCGCGGCCTCGTGACCTCCGGTGGGACGTGGCCCCCGTCGCCGCGTCGGCACCGGCACCCGGGGTGTTCGCTGAGGGCGTAGCAGCGCCGTGGTCGGTGCCCGACCGGCACACGGCCCGCCACGATCCGCGTCGGCGTCCCGCTGACCAGCCAGCACCCGTCGGGGATCGCCGCGCGCACTCTTCGCCCGCCGCCTCCGTCTACTAACGGTGTCCGACCAACTGCTTGGAGTAGTGATCTCCGGGTGGTTGGCTGAGCGGCATGGACAGGAGAAGGAACGGCGTCCCGAGCCCGTTCACCAACACGGCGGCCGGTCGCCGCGGACGACCGCGAGCCCCCGCACGGCGGTCGGCCGGGCGGCGACCAGGTGGGGCGCAACCGTTATCGATCCGCGCTGGTTCGGTGCGGCCCCGGAGGTGGACCATCAGCTCGGGGGCCGACCGACACGGGGTACCGGGGGACGTCATGACGGACGACGCTGGGGGACGGTTACCGGAGACGCGCACGTTCGAACCGCCGCCGGTCGCTCCAGGACCGGTGCGGTTGTTCGCGGGAGTGCTGTCCTCGGTGCTGCTGTCCTCGCTGCTGGTCACCACGCTCGTCGGCGTGGTACCGCACGAGGCCTCGGCGGCGACGACCGTGGGCGCCTTCTGGGCTGCCTGGTCGGTGTTCGCACTGGTCCTCGCGGCGCTCCTGCTGCCATCGGCCCTGCTGCTCGGCTGGCCGCTGGGGGTGCTCACGGCGCGGTGGGGTCCCCTCGCCGCGTCCCTCGCGTTCGCGGCGCTGGGCGCGGTCGTCGGGGTCGTCCTGCTGTTCGTCCTCGACGCGGTCGACACCGACGTGCTGGGCGGGGTGGTCGTCGCCCTGCTGGGCGGGGTGTCCGGTTTCGTCGGACGGCTGCTCAGCGACGTCGTCAGCCGGACACGGGGGCTGATGGTCGCGCTGTCCGTCCTGCTGGGTGCGCTGGTGGTCTCCGCCGCCCTGTGAGACCCGGGCCGAGGACCGGCATCCGGTGGTGGGGAGTGCGGGTCGGTCGAGACGACCGAGCCGCACTCGAGCCGGACACCGGCGGCCCTCGAACCGGCGACCGGTTCCGTCACCCGGGCGCGGTCGCACCCCGGAGGAAGTCACCGGCGATCCGCCCGCACAGCCCCGGGTGCTCGGCGATCAGCGATCGGGTGGCCTCGGGCAGGATCGCCAACGACGCCGTGGGCAGTCCTCGGTAGAGCGCCACCGAGTGCTCCAGGGACACGACGTCGCGGTCCCCGCTCATCACCAGCACGGGCACGTCCGCCCCGGCCAGGTCCTCCCGGCGCAGCGCCGGCTCGCTCGACATCATCGTCATCAGGCGCTCCCACAGGTCCTGCGCGTGCCCCGCGCCGTGCGGTGAGACCTCCTCGTGCGCCAGGGCGAGCGGTGCCGGGACCCGTCCCACGCCGTGCTCGGCGAGCGCCGCGCGGAGTTCGGGCACCAGCCCCTCGTGGTGGAACACCGCCCCGACCAGGACCGCGCGCCGCACCAGGTCCGGCCGCCGGATCGCCGTCAGCAACGCCACCGTGCCGCCGTCGCCGTGGCCCAGGAGGTGGGCGGGGCCACCGACCACGTCCTCCAGGAACCGGATGGTGTCCTCGGCCATCGACGCGTAACCCGTCGGACCGGGCGCGTCGGGGCTCCGGCCGTGACCACGCCGTTCGGGGCGCAGGACCCGGAAGTGCGGGGTGAGATCGTCGAGCAGGCCGTCGAAGTCCCGGGAGTCACCGAGCCCGCCGTGGAGCAGCAGCAGCGGTTCCCCGGCTCCGTGGTCGTCGTACCAGGTGAGCACGTCGCCGATCCGCGCGTAGTGGCCCAAACCGTCCTCCAGGGAAAGGTGGTCCGCGTCCTCGTCGGTCGGGTCCCGACCGCCACCCGGGGCCGCGCGGTGCGCTCCGAGGTGTCCTCACCACCCCGGTCGGACGCCTCGGGGCCCGGGCGGGGGTGGGGCGTCGACCGGCACCCTCGGTGCCGTCGGCGAGGGTAGGAGCCGGCACCGACACGACGAGCGAGGAGAGGGGGAGGCTCCGAGGCCGAGCTCGCCGGGGATCACTCCACACCGGACGGGCAGCGGCTGGATCACCTCTGATGTGCGGGGCACCGGTCTCGACCCGGGGCGGGCGGGCCGGCGGGCGGCAGCCGGGCGGTGGTGGAGGGCCGTGTCGCTGACGCGTCAGCCCCTGAGCGCCGGCACCGGGGCGGCCAGGCGGGCGTCCGCTCGCGTGGCCTGAGATGCCTCGGGACGGCGGGACGACCGCCCGTGCCCTGGCGGGGGACGTGGAGGGAGGCCGGGTCGCCGGGACGCGGAAGCCAGGGCCCGAGGCGTGGTCACTCGGGCGGCGCCGGGGGCTGCCGTCGTGGTTCCCCGCGACCGGTGGGACTGCCGTGATGCGCGCACCGCCGAGCGGCGCCACCTCCGGCGGGAGGCGGCGCGCGGAGACGGGGTGGTGCCCGTCCCCGCGCGGCGAGGGGAGGCTCAGACCTCGCCCTCGAAGAAGACCGGGTCGCCGTCGTTGAACAGCTCGGGCGCGACCTCGAGCCGCAGGTCGCTGCTGCCCTCGGGGATGATCCAGCCCGCGCTCACGGTGACGGTCTCGCCGGAGGGGATGCTGCTGAAGCCCATCGCCGTGCCGTCAAGACCGCCGCCGCTGTCGAAGAGCTCCTCGGTCGGCCGGCCCCCGGAGGTCGCCTGGGTGTGGAACAACGCTCCGTCGTAGACCTCGTCCTTGCCGTTCTCGACGGAGATGTCGAAGGCCACGACGCGGCCGCCGTCGATCTCCTGGATGAGGTACTCGCTCGGCTCGTGCTCCCTCGGCTCCGAGAAGGTGACCAGCAGGCCGTCGAAGTCGTGGGTGTCGCCCCAGGTCGGGTTGCCGGCCGGCTCCTCGGCGGCGGCCTCCTGGGCCTGGTCCGCCCCCTCCTCGGCGGTCTGCTCGGCGGTGGTCTCGGGCGTGGTGTCCTCGTCCGAGCTGCCGCAGCCCGCGAGCAGGGCCAGCGCGGCGACGGCGGAGATGACGGGAGTCAGTCGGGTACGCACGGTCTCGGTTGTCCTCACGATGTCGTAGTGCTGTCACTGGAAGTATCGGAACCGACGCGCTGTCCGTTTTGCCCTCCGCGTGCTCGACACTGAACCGAGATGGTCCAGAGCCCGGTCCGAGACGTTGGGCCGGGGGCAGGCGGGCGCCGAGGGCGGGTGCGACGCGTACCCCCGGTGACCAGGAATCCCTCGCTGGTCGGCTCGCCTGGTCGAACGCCTCCTCCTCAGGGGGCCGTCGTCGGGGGTTCTCCTCTCGGGAGGGTGACGGTGAACACGGCGCCGTCCGCGTTGCGCACGCCGAGGTGCCCGTCGTGGGCCGTCGCGTTCTCGGCGGCGATGGACAGGCCGAGCCCGCTGCCCTCGGTGACCCGTCGTGAGGCGTCACCCCGGACGAAGCGGTCGAACACGATGGGCACCAGTTCCTCGGGGACACCGGGGCCGCCGTCGGCGACGCGCACCAGCACCGTGGCGGAGTCGGTGCCGTCGACGGTGACCACCACCGGTTCGGCTCCGTGCGTCACGGCGTTGGTCAGCAGGTTCCGCACGATCGTGTGCAGCCGGCGGGCGTCTCCGGTGACGAGGACGTCACCCACCACCCGGATCGAGATGTCGGCGTCGGGGGCGGCGAGGTCGACGGCGTCGGCCACCAGCTCCGCCAGGTCCACCGGCTCCCGGAGCACCTCGACCACACCGGCGTCGAACCGGGAGATCTCCAGCAGGTCCTCCACCAACCGCGCCAGCCGCCGGCTCTGCACCGTCAGCAGGTCCGCCGCCCGCGCCCGCGACTCGCCGTCCAGGCTGTTCAGGCTGTCCGCCGCCGCCACCATCGAGGCCAGGGGGGTGCGCAGGTCGTGGGTGACGTCCGAGACGAACCGCCGCTGCTGCCGGTCCTTGGCCCGCAGGTCCGTGATCGAGTGGCTCAGGCGTTCGGCCATCGCGTTGAACGCGGTGGCGAGGTCGGCGAGGTCGTCCCGCCCGGCGACCGGGAGCCTGGTGCCCAGGTCGCCGTCCCCGAACCTCCTGGCCGCGTCCGCCGCCGTCCGCAGCGGTCGGGACACCTGGTTGGCCGCCAGGATCGCGGCGACCGTGGCGAGGAACGCGACGACGGCGGAGATCGCGGCGAGTTGGTGGCGGAGCCGGGACAGCTCGTCGTCCAGCCGGTGCATGCCGTAGTGCTGCACGAGGACGAGCCCGGGGGTGACCTCGCCGGCGACGAGCAGCCAGCCCGACCGGTACGGGTCGCGCTGGACAGCCGGGAGGTGGCCGACGACGGCCTCGCGGACGAGCTCCGCCGGAACCGGAGCATTCTGGTGCTGTGGGTCGCCGGCGGTCGCCGGGAAGGCGGCACCGGACGGTTCGCCCTCCGCCGGTGGCCAGGACACCGGCGCGCCGCCGAGGTCGACCGCGCTCCAACCCACCCCCGCCCAGCGGTCCATCTCCTCGGCGAGCACCGCCACCCGCCCCTCCCCGTGGAGCTCCTCCTCGGTGCGCAGGTGGTTGATCGTGGACTGGAAGGAGGCGTCGGCCGCGAGCACGAAGCGTTCGGTGCTGTCGTCGGCCTGCACCCGGTAGGAGGCGAAACCGACGCCGGCGCT
Organism: Actinoalloteichus caeruleus; assembly: GCF_049311605.1. Lineage (NCBI taxonomy): Bacteria > Bacillati > Actinomycetota > Actinomycetes > Pseudonocardiales > Pseudonocardiaceae > Actinoalloteichus > Actinoalloteichus caeruleus. The sequence goes on along the minus strand of NZ_CP186005.1, from coordinate 5,145,477 downwards.
CGCGGCGACGGTGAGGAGCACGATGCTCGCCGCGATCCTCGTGCGCAGCCCGAGCGACCAGCCGCGAGGGGGGGTCACGGTTTCGCCAGCCGGTACCCGAGGCCGCGGACGGTCAACACGAGTTCCGGGTTGGCCGGGTCACGTTCGATCTTCGACCGGAGCCGGGACACGGCCGCGTCCACGATCCGCGAGTCGCCCACGTACCCGTAGTCCCACACCCGGCGGAGCAGCACCTGCCGGGTGAGCACCTGGCCGGAGTGGTCGGCGAACTCCAGCAGCAGCCGCAGCTCCGTCGAGGTCAGGTTCACCTCGTGCCCCTCGCGGGTCACCACCATCGCGGTGCGGTCGATGGCCACCTCGCCGATGCGGACGACCTCCTGCCCGGGAGCGCTGGCGCTCCGCCGCAGCACCGCCTTGATCCTGGCGTCGAGCACGCGGGGCTCGACCGGTTTGACGACGTAGTCGTCCGCGCCGCACTCCAGGCCGGCGACGACGTCGATCGGGTCGCCCCGCGCGGTGAGCAGGATGATCGGCAGCGTGCTGCGCGCCCGCACCCGTCGGCACACCTCGAAGCCGTCGATGCCGGGCAGCATCACGTCCACCAGCAGCAGGTCGACCGACTCCCCGAGGGCCAGCAGTTCCAGCCCGCCCTCGCCGCCGCCAGCCGCCACCACCTCGTGCCCCAGCCCCCGCAGGGCCAGGGTGAGGGCCTCGGCCAGCGCGTCGTCGTCCTCCACCAGTAACAGCCGGGCCACCGCTCGTCGCTCCCCGTCGTCTTCCGCCGATGTCCGCACCACCTCGGACGCGGCCGCCACGGTATACGACCCGGACACGCCCCTCCGGACCGTGACCCGCCGTTGACCAGCGGTGACGACCGGAGGCGCCGGCGATCCCCGAGCGGGCCGAGTGCCGCTGGCACCGGTGGGGAACGGTCGAGAAACGGTCACAGTCCTGGCACACGCCGTTCCTAGCGTGGGTGGGACGCGACCCGAGGACGGAACGATGACGAGTTGGACCGCACGGGGTGGCCTGGCCGAGGCCACGGTGGACCTCGACGCGATCGCCCACAACACGGCGCTGCTCGCCGCCAGGGCGACGGCCCCGGTGCTCGCCGTGGTGAAGGCGGACGCGTTCGGGCACGGGATGTTGCCGGTGACCCGGACCGTGCTCGACGCGGGCGCGACCTGGTTGGGGGTCGCCACCAACGCCGAGGCGCTGCGGCTGCGGGAGGCCGGCGTGACGGCCCCGGTGCTCAGCTGGCTGCACGCGCACGACGAGGACTTCGACGCGGCGATCCTGGCCGGTGTCGATCTGGGCGTCTCCTCCGCCGAGCACCTGGAGCGGATCGCGGAGTGCGCCACCCGGGTCGGCACCCGCGCGGCCGTCCACCTGAAGGTCGACACCGGGCTCCGCCGAGGCGGAGCGGACCACACGGCGTGGCGCGGCCTCCTGGACCGGGCGGCGTGGCTGCAACGCCGGGGGCGGCTGCTGGTGCGCGGTGTCTGGTCCCACCTGGGCGCGGCCGGGGCACCCGCCGCGTCGCCGCCGGTCGGCACGCAGGTGCGGGCCTTCGAGCTGGCCCTGCGGGAGGCGCGGGACGCCGGGCTCGACCCGGAACTGCGCCACCTCGCGAACTCGGCCGCCACCCTGACCGAGCCCGCCACCCACTACGACCTCGTGCGGGTCGGCATCGCCCTGTACGGGGTGGAACCGGTCGCCGGGCGCAGCGGCGGCCTCCGGCCAGCGATGACCTTGCGGTCCAGGACGGTGCTGGTGAAGAAGGTTCCCGCCGGGGAGGGCGTCTCCTACGAGCACCGCTACCGGACGTCCGGGGAGAGCACGCTCGCCCTGGTGCCGGTCGGCTTCGCCGACGGTGTGCCCCGGCTGGCCAGCAACCGGGGTGCGGCCCTGCTGGCGGGCCGTCGGCGTCCCGTCGCCGGTCTCGTCGCGATGGACCAACTGGTCCTCGACCTCGGCCGGGACGAGGCGAACCTCGGCGACGAGGTCCTGGTGCTCGGCCCCGGGGACGACGGCGAACCCACGGCGGCCGAGTGGGCGGCCTGGGCGGAGACCAACCCGCACGAGGTCCTCACCGGCATCGGCGCGCGGATACCCCGCCGCTACCTCGGTGGGGCACGAGCAACCCGCGAACTGGAGGAGTTGTCCCTTGTCTGAGCCGAGAACCAGGGTCGCCGTGGTCTACGGCGGCCGCAGCGGGGAACACGCGGTGTCCCGCCAGTCCGCGGCGAGCATCCTCACCCACCTCGACCGCGACCGCCACCAGGTGGTCCCGGTGTTGATCGACCGGGACGGCGGGTGGCGGATCGAGGAGGACGGGCCCGACCCGGCGGCCACCGGTGCCCGGGCCGCGACCGAGGACGTGTGGCGCGCACCCGGACCGGCCCCCGCGTTGGGCATGACGGAGGCGCTGCGCCGGCTGCGGGACGTCGACGTCCTGTTCCCCGCGTTGCACGGCCCGTTCGGGGAGGACGGGACGATCCAGTCGATGCTGGCGCTCTACGGCATCCCCTTCGTCGGCAACGGGGTGCTGGCCAGCGCGGTCGGCATGGACAAGGAACACACCAAGACCATGCTGGCCTCGGCGGGGATCCCGGTCGCGCCGGGCCTGGTGCTGCGACCGGGGCAGCGGCCCCGCCCGGAGGACCTGGCCCCGCTCGGGTTGCCGCTGTTCGTCAAACCGGCCCGCGCCGGCTCCAGTCTCGGGGTGTCCAGGGTGGACGACCTCGCCCAGTTGCCGGCGGCCCTGGCCACCGCCCGGGAGAGCGACGGGAAGGTGCTGGTCGAGGGCGCGGTTCCCGGTCGGGAGATCGACGTGGGCGTGCTTCAGCGCGCCGACGGCACCCTGGAGGTCAGTCCGCCGCTGGAGATCAGGGTCGCCGAGGACCAGCGGTTCTTCGACTACGAGGCCAAGTACGACGGGTCCGTTGGCACGGTCTTCGACGTGCCGGCCAACCTGGACGCCTCGACGGCCGAGCGCCTGGACCGGCTCGCGGTGGCGGTGTTCGAGGCCCTGGACTGCGCCGGGTTGCTCCGGGTGGACGTCTTCCTGCGCGCCGACGGGGAACTGGTGGTCAACGAGGTCAACACCTTCCCCGGGTTCACCTCGGCGTCCCAGTACCCGCTGATGTGGCGGGCGGCCGGCCTGTCCTACTCGGAGTTGCTGACGGCGATGGTCGACACCGCCCTGGCGCGGCGGACGCCGGTCGCCGCCGCCGCGGCCGGGGCCTGACGGGTGCGGGTGGCCGGGAGCTGGTCCGGCCCAGGCGGCGGACGGCCCGGCCTCCACTTCCCATCGGTGGGGGAGCGGGGCCGGGCCCTGGTCGAGCGGGGCGCGGGTCGGGGGTCACACCCCGGACAGCACCCGCTCCGCGTCCAGCGTCACGGCGGCGGCGTGCACCACGGCCGCCACGCGCAGTGCCTCGTGGATCGTCTCCCGGGGCAGGTCCGACTTCCGCAGCGTCTTCTCGTGCGACTCCAGGCAGACACCGCAACCGGTGATGGCGCTGACCGCCAACGACCACAGCTCGAAGTCCACCTTGTCCACACCGGGGTTGCCGATGACCTGCATGCGCAGCCGCGCCGGCAGGTTGTCGTACTCGGCGTCGCCGATCAGGTGCTTCGACCGGTAGTAGATGTTGTTCATCGCCATGATCGAGGCGGCCGCCTTCGCGGCGTTCAGCGCCTCCTCGGACAGGTGTTCCCTGGCCTCGGACTCCAGCTCCCGCAGCACCTGCTCGTTGCGGCAGGCGATCGCCACCGCCAGCACCGTGCCCCACAGCCGCTGCTTGGGCAGCGTGGAGGTGCCGATCACCGAACCGAGGTTTAGCTTGGTGTCCTTGGCGTAGGCGGGCAGCGCGCTCCTCAACGCGTCCAGTGACATCAGGCGTCCAACAGCTTCGCGGCGTCGAGGGTGCCCTCACCCTTGTTCCAGTTGCAGGGGCACAGCTCGTCGGTCTGGAGGGCGTCGAGCACCCGCAGCACCTCCTCCACGTTCCGGCCAACGGAACCGGCCGTCACCATGACGAACTGGATCTCGTTGTCGGGGTCGACGATGAAGGTGGCCCGCTGGGCGACACCGTCGCCACCGAGTACGCCGCAGGCCTCGGAGAGTTCCCGCTTGATGTCGCTGAGCATCGGGAAGGGCAGGTCCCGCAGGTCGTCGTGGTTCTTCCGCCACGCGTGGTGCACGTACTCCGAGTCGACGGAGACGCCGAGCACCTGGGCGTCGCGGTCGGCGAACTCCTCGTTCAGCCGGCCGAAGGTGGCGATCTCGGTCGGGCAGACGAAGGTGAAGTCCTTCGGCCAGAAGAAGACGACGCGCCACTTGCCCTGGTACGACTTGTTGTCGATCGTCTCGAACGCCTTGTCGGCGTCGAGGGACACGCACGCGGTCAGCGCGTACTCGGGAAACTGCTGGCCAACGGTGAGCACGTTCTCTCCTGTCGTGTTGCTCCGAATGCGCCACCAACCTTGCTCCGCCAGCATTGATAGGGGAAATCGACTCCGCCACCTACACTGATCGGCCATGCCGATCAGTGAGCGCGCGCCGAGCCTGGCACAGCTCAGGGCGTTCCTCGCCGTCGCGGAGTTCCTGCACTTCAGAGCGGCCGCCTCCTCGTTGGGCGTGACCCAGCCCACCCTGTCGGCGGCGATCGCCGCCTGCGAGGACGCGCTGGGCGCGCGCCTTGTGGAACGCACCACACGCCGGGTGATGCTCACCGCGACCGGTGAGCGACTCGTGCCACGTGCCCGGGCCGTGCTGGACGCGATGGACGCCCTCGTGACCGAGGTCGCGGTCTTCGGTCGTCCCTTCACCGGCCGGCTGCGGCTGGGCATCATCCCCACCGTCGCCCCCTACCTGCTGCCCGTCGCGTTGCCGGCCCTCCGCCGTGCCTTCCCCGAACTGGAGATCGAGGTCCACGAGGAGCGGACCGCGCCGCTGCTCGACGGCGCCACCACCGGGCGACTGGACCTCGCCGTGCTCGCCCTGCCGGTGGTCGACCGCAACCTGGCCGCACTCCTCCTCTACGCGGAGGACTTCGTGTTGGTCACCCCGAAGGACCACCCGCTGGCGGAGCGGCAGGTGATCTCGCGGCAGGCGCTGCGGGACCTGGACGTGCTGCTCCTGGAGGAGGGGCACTGCCTGCGGGACCAGGCCCTCGACGTCTGCCGCGAGGTGGGCACCGGCGTGGAGACCGCGGCCAGGGCGACCAGCCTCACCACCCTGGTGCAGCTGGTGGCGGCGGGCATGGGGGTGACGCTGCTGCCGGCGAGCGCCGTGAGCCTGGAGACCCGCCGCAACCAGCTGCGGGTCAGCCGGTTCGCCTCCCCGAAGCCGGGACGTCGCATCGGGGTGGTGTACCGGGACAGCGCCGGCCGCGAGGCCGAGTTCACCGCGATCGCCCACGAGCTGCGGCGGGCGGTGCGGGCCCGCCGGATGCCGGTGCGACTGGCCCCGGACCGGGTCTGACACCCGCCCCAGCGCCAGGAGGGACCGGGGCGGGCCACCGGAGGGTGATGTCGGATTCCTGCCAGAGCAGCCCCCTGAACTGGGGCATGCTGGTCGCATGCTTCTCGACCGGGACCGGTGCGTGCGAGCGGTGCGGTCCAGGGACGCCCGCTTCGACGGGTGGTTCTACACGGCGGTGCTCACCACCGGCATCTACTGCCGACCCAGCTGCCCCGTGGTGCCACCCAAACCGGAGAACATGAGCTTCCACCCCAGCGCCGCCTCGGCGCAGCAGGCGGGGTTCCGGGCGTGCAAGCGGTGCCGCCCGGACGCCAGCCCCGGCTCACCCGAGTGGAACGAACGGGCGGACCTGGTGGCCAGGGCGATGCGGCTCATCGCTGACGGGGTGGTGGACCGGGACGGCGTTCCCGGCCTGGCCGCCCGCCTCGGCTACGGCCCCCGCCAGGTGGAGCGGCAACTGGTGGCCGAGCTCGGCGCGGGGCCGCTGGCGCTGGCCAGGGCCCAGCGGGCGCAGACCGCGCGTCTGCTGATCGAGACGTCCAGCCTGCGGATGGCCGACGTCGCCTTCGCCGCCGGCTTCGCCAGCGTCCGCTCGTTCAACGACACCGTCCAGGCGGTCTTCGGCCTCACCCCGACCGAGCTGCGGTCGAGGGTGCGCGGTGGAGCGCCGCCCCGAACCCCGGGGACCCTGGCCGTGCGGTTGCCGTTCCGCCGGCCGTTCACCCCGGACAGCCTTTTCGGCCACCTCGCGGTCACCGCGGTCCCCGGCGTCGAGGAGTGGCGCGACGGCGCGTTCCGCCGCGCGCTGCGACTTCCCCACGGACCGGCCGTGGTGGCCCTGCGACCGGAGACCGACCACATCGGGTGCCGGCTCACCCTCTCCGACCTGCGCGACCTGTCCGCCGCGATCAACCGGTGCCGGTGGCTGCTGGACCTCGACGCCGACCCGGTCGCGGTCGACGAGCTGCTCACCGGCGATCCCGCCTTGGCGCCGCTGGTCCACGCCGGCCCGGGCCGGCGCGTTCCCCGCGCGGCGGACGGGCCGGAGTTCGCCGTCCGCGCCGTCCTCGGCCAGCAGGTCTCCACGGCGGCCGCCCGCACCCACGCCGGCCGGCTGGTCGCCGCCCACGGGGAACCGCTGGCCGCACCGGACGGTGGCCTCACCCACCTCTTCCCCGAACCGGGGACCCTGGCCGGTCTCGACCCGGACAGCCTCGCCCTGCCCCGCACCCGGCGGGCCACCCTGACCACCCTGGTCGCCCGGCTGGCGGCGGGAGACCTCGACCTCGGCCCGGGAGCGGACTGGGACCGGGCCCGCGCCGAACTCCGGCCGCTGCCCGGCCTGGGGGACTGGACGGTGGAGACGATCGCGATGCGGGCACTCGGCGACCCGGACGCCTTCGTCGCCACCGACCTGGGGATCCGGCACGCGACCAGGGCAGTGGGGCTGCCGCACACGCCCGGGGCGCTGACCCGCCGTGCCGAGGCGTGGCGGCCCTGGCGCGCCTACGCCGTGCAGTACCTGTGGTCCACCACCAGCCACCTCATGAACCGCTTACCCGCCTGAGCGGCGCCCCTCCGGCGGGGCGGACCATGTGAGAGAACGACGTTCGCAGGGAGATTTCGACATGAGCACCGCAGCGACGCCCGACGGGCGTCGAACCCACACCGTCGTCGACAGCCCGATCGGGGCGCTGACCCTGGTCGCCACCGACGGCGTGCTGGCCGGCGTCTACATGGAGGAGCACCGCCACCGCCCGGACGGCGACACCTTCGGCACGCGGGACGACACCGGGTTCGACCTGGTCGCCCAGCAGCTGGCGGAGTACTTCGCCGGGCGGCGCACCGATTTCGACCTGCCGCTGGCGCCGCACGGAACACCCTTCCAACAGCAGGTCTGGGCCCAGCTCCGCGCCATCCCCTACGGGGAGACGGTCTCCTACGGCGAGCTGGCCGCGAGGATGGGTCGCCCCTCCGCGTCCCGGGCCGTCGGCCTGGCCAACGGCCGCAACCCGATCAGCGTCATCGTGCCCTGCCACCGGGTGGTGGGTTCCACCGGCGGCCTCACCGGCTACGCCGGGGGCGTGGAACGGAAACGCACCCTCCTCGACCTCGAACGACGGGTGAGCGGCCGGGCACTGCTCTGAGGCTCGGAGGAGCGGCCGGCCGGGCCTGGCGCGCCCCGGCGGACCACCCGCCCGCGTCCGGGGACGCCGTTCGGGTCCGTCCTCCCGGCGAGGAGGACCCGCTCGGTGCCGGGTCGTGAGCGGGAGGGCCCCGGCGCACCGGAAAAGCCGTGGCCGAACCGGGGGCACCGCGGATAGCGTCGCCCGATGCCGGACGCGATCTTCACCCACCCCAGGCTCGTCGCCCTCTACGACACCTTCGACGGTGAGCGGGACGACCTGACCCACTACCTCGCCATCGTCGACGAACTGGGTGCCCGCCGGGTGCTCGACCTCGGCTGCGGCACCGGGTCCCTGGCCGTCCTGCTCGCCGAGCGCGGGCACGAGGTCGTGGGCGTCGACCCGGCGGCGGAGTCGCTGCGGGCCGCCCGCGCGAAGGACCCGGCGGGACGGATCACCTGGGTCCACGGCGACGCCACGGCGGCCCCGGCCGTCGACGCCGACCTCGCGGTGATGACCGGGAACGTCGCACAGGTCTTCCTCGGAGACGACGACTGGCTCGGCGCCCTGCGCGCGGCGCGCGCCGCCCTCCGCCCCGGCGGTCACCTGGTGTTCGAGACCAGACGGCCCGAGCGCCGGGCCTGGGAGAAGTGGGCCGTCGCCACCCCCGTCGTCCGCGAGGTGCCCGGGGAGGGGCCGGTGGAGGCGCGCGTTGAGGTGACCGAGGTGGCCCTGCCGTTCGTGTCCTTCCGGCACGTCTACCGGTTCCTGGCCGAGGACACCGTCCTCGCCTCCGACTCGACGCTGCGGTTCCGCACCCGGGACGAGGTCGAGGAGAGCCTGGTGGCGACCGGGTTCGAGGTGCGGGACGTCCGGGACGCCCCCGACCGCCCTGACCGGGAGTACGTGTTCCTCGCCCGGCGCAGCGCCTGAACCCGGCGTGGCGTCCTCGACCGTCCCGTCCACCGGAGGGCTGGTTCAGGCAGCCGTCCCCGGCTCGGAGGAGCTGGCGGAGGCCGTGAGGGCGTCGGCGAGCCAGGCGTAGGGCACCTGGTCGGCCACCATGTCGACGAGTTCGTCGCTCGTGGGGTGCCCGTTGATGGTGGCCACCAGGTCCAGGTACCGGTCGTGGGGGCCGGTGAACGGCGACTCCCAGTGGGGATCGGCCTCGGCGTTCCTGGTGCCGTGCAGCTCCAGGGCAATCCGCAGCTGCTTCGCCGACTGCTGGCGGAACTCGGGGCAGTCCGGTTTGCCGCACACCCCGGAGAGCCAGGCCGAGTACCGGTCGGCGATCTCCCGGGCCCTGGACGAGTCCACCGGTATCCCGGCCCGGCGGGCCTCCAGCGCCTCCGCCATGATCGGGGTTCCCTCGTCGATGGAGTCGAGCATCGACGAGGAGGACATGATCCGCCCCGCCTCCGTCGAGCACTCCTCGCGGAGGTGGCTGCGGACGGCCGCGCGGAAGTCCTCGTCCCGCACCAGGTCGGCCAGTTCGATCCACGCTTCCAGCTGCTCGGGGGTGGGGTCGTCCGGCAGTACCGCCCGCGTCTGGCTGAGGCGGTCGATCATCGCGGGGTTGACGTCGAGGCCTTCGGACACCTCGGCCCAGAACTCGTCGAGCAGCCGTTCCCGGTCCTCGTCGGACATCGAGACGAGCCGGTGCATCAGCACCACCTGGCCGTCCGGGGTGTCCTGCCGCAGGATGCTGCGCAGCACGGCCCGCCTGGCCTGGAAGCGGCGCGTCTGCTCCTCGACCACGGCCAGGTGCGCGGCGGCGAGGTCGTGGAGCGTCGTCTCACCGGCGAGCACCCGGCGGATGTCGTCCAGGCCCGCGTCGAGCTCGCGGAGGGTGCGCACGAACTCCAGGCGCGCGATGGCCTGGACGTCGTAGTGCCGGTAGCCGGCGGGGGTCTGCTCGGTCGGGGTGACGATTCCCGCGTCGGAGTAGTAGCGGACGGCGCTGACGCTCAGCCCGGTGCGGCGCGCCACGTCGCCGATGGAGTACAGCTCGTTCTCGTTCACGGTGCCCACTATCGGGTCTCAAGTGGCATGAGACTCAAGCCAGCACGGGCAGCCGGTGCCGGGAGGGCGGTCGGCGGGTTACCTGGGGCTCGCTCGGGCAGCGCTCCTGCCGAACCGCTCGCTCCCACTGTCGGCGCTGGTCGTGATCCGATTCCGGAGAAATTCGATCGCGGTGCGGTGCCGCCGCGATGAGCCCGCCGCGCGTACGGCTTGTGGGGACTGGTGATCTCCCCGGTGGCCGCGCGTCGTAGGAAACGGAATCCCGGAGACTGGCGGCTACTGTCGTACTTGACTGTACAACGTGGATTGCCTATGAGGTGCACTCGGTGTGCGCGATAGGGGGGGAGCCGGGTGGCCACGAAAGCCAAAGGCGGCTTCCTCCTTCCGCTGTTGCTTGTCGGAGGCGCGGTGGCCTACTTCGGGGTGGACGAGGTGGAGGACGCCGTACGAGGTGCGCTGATCGGCGACCAGTTGTCATCGGGGTGGGCGACGAGGCGGTGATGGTTGCCGACGACGCGGCATCCGTGGTGCGGAAGTGCACGACAACGCGGGTGCTCAGGCAGAAGCGTTGTGGGGAGGTCAAGGTTGTCATCATGGATGCGGCGAGGATGCCGCACATTACTCGGAATATCTCGCTTGCCTGGAGCGAGGGCAAAGACCACGTCCTCACCCGCAGCGGCGTGTCACGGCACGCGAACTACAAGGCCGCCTGTGGTGGCTTCGTCAAAAAGCATGTAGACGGTTCGTGTGACGAGTACGCCTTCGCCTCGACGGTTCAGGGGGGCATCGGTGCCCGTACCGAGGAGGTTCCGGCGCGGGAACAGGACTGCCGAGGGGGAACCCTCGCGGCCGCGTACCGGTGGCAGGGAATAAGGGCTGGAGACGATTTACTCGTCGTCATCAGCAACCCCCATCGGGTCGCGGTAGAGCCGTACCAGGGACAGGACATCGCGGAGGACCAGTCGACATGCGGGAGCTGATCGAGAAGTACCGCTGGGCCGACCAGGACGAAGACCTGGTGCTCACGCTCGCCGTAACCACCTGCGGTTCAGTGGACGAGGTGGTGTCGGCCTACGGTGGCAGCGGAAGGGGGCCTGTTCTTCTGACACATGACGACGCGTGGGTTCCGCAGGAGGATTTCGGCTCCTACTTCCATGTCCAGGTGCTCACCGAAGGGTCGCGCACCGTCATGATCGAGCCGAACGGGTGGGCGGGCAATCTGCCCGGGATCGCGCGCCGCGCGTCGTCGAGGGGTTTCTTCCTCAGCGTGCACTGGAGCATGTCCGGCACGCGGCGGGTGGTGGAGGCCCGGGGCGGCGCCGTCGTGTCCTGGTTCAACCCGTTCCTCATCGCGGAGCCGGGTGGCGCTGGCGACCTCGTTCCCGCATGGGCCGAGGACACCGTGTTCGATGACGAGTGGCCCAACGCCTCAAGCTTCGCGGCCGTCGAGCTGCGCACCGGGCTCGCGGTCGACCGGAGCTGGTTCACCACGCCACTTCCCACCTACCGCATCCCGGATCCCGACCAGCTCCTGGCGGATGACTCGAAGGCTCGGACGCCCTGAGACGCGCGAACGGACGCCGACCAGAGCGAGGAATCCACGGTCACTTCCCGGAACGTCAGCTCTGAACTTCCAGGATGGCCTCATCGCGTTCAGCGGGTAGGCTCGGAGAATCCTGGTGTCTCACCTCGAGCACGGTTTCGTGAAGGTTCAGCCGAGCTCAGAAGCGGCCAACTTTGACCGCGTTGAGGAAGGTGGTGAGGGTGGCGTTGTCGAGGCGTAGGGTTCCGCCGTCGCGGTTCTTGGTGTCGCGGATGCCGGCCACTTCGGTGCCGGACGCCTCGCGTGAGCGCCCGATCTCAACGCACTGCCCGTTGTCGTTGCTACGGGAGGATGTGCGCCAAGACCATCCTGCCTCGGCGGTTACCATCGTGCTCCCCCAACCTCGTCAGTTGTGATCTCCGCTGCTACGGCTCGAATCAAACGTACGGACTCCGTGCTGTTCAGCGCGAAGTCTCGTAGACGCTCGAACGTGATCTTACACCGCTCAACGTCCTCTGGTTCCTGGATGAAGATCCCGCGAATCAAGGTATCGAGGAAGACCGTGGGCGTCGTGTGTTCGCCGTGGTGCAAGATCGCGAAGGTTGACCCGAAGGACGGGTGCGCTCCGGCTGAGGCGGGTAGCACCTGCAGGGTGATGTTGGGGCGTTCGGCGGAGGCGGCAAGGTGGTGTAGCTGCCTGCGCATCACCTGACTTCCGCCGATCACACTGCGCAGAGCTAGTTCGTGCACCACGGCGTGCAGGAGGAGGGGCTTGTCGGAGTGAAGTCGGGCTTGTCTCCGTACACGAACCTCCGTTCGGTGTGCGACGGCGATGTCGTCATCGGGAACGCCACAGTCCCAACCGGCGGCTACGGCAGCGGCGTATTCGGCGGTTTGGAGTAATCCAGGGATGAGGACCGCCTCGAAGTTCTCGAGTTTGCTCGCCTCTGACTCGAGCTCGATGAAGTCCTGGAGTTCCCCGGTGATGGTGTCCTCGGGATAGGCCCGCGCCCAGTCATCGCGACGGTGGTGTGAGGCCAGGGCCGCGTACTCGTCCCGTTCGGGTGTGGGGATGTCGTAGATCGTCGCCAGGACGATCACTTCCGCCGGGCCAGGGATCGTCTCGGCTCGTTCCAGGCGGGACAGCTTGGATCGGGACCATCCCAGGCGGCTGGTGACGTCGTCGAGCACCATGCCCGCGTCCGCCCGCCACTGTCGGAGTGTGCGGGCCACGAGGCGTTGCCGAACGGTCGGATCGCTCAACGGGTACCTCCATCGCTTCGCGTGTCAGCGTAGTGACGCTCCGAATTGGACGATCGATCACCACTTCGAGTGGAATGCAACTTCTCATGGGTACCGAAGCTTGTTGGCGAGAAGTTGCATTACCTAGGGTGGTTGCGTAACAGCGTATCGCAACCCTGGGTAGGGGTGCGCAGAAGAAGGGGCCGGGCTAACTGGCAGGCCGCCCGGCCCCTCGTGACGAGAGGAACCGACGCAATGCCCGTCGATCCCATCCCGGTAGCCATGCTACTGGCCGTAATCGCCGTACTCGTCGCCGTGTGCAGGCAGTCGCGACGCCGCCGATCGCGCTTCGTCCGCGCCCTGGTGACGAGCGGCGGAGTCCGGTTCGTCGTCGAGATAGCCGGCATCGAGGCAAGCCCGCCCGACCGTTCCGCCCGGGTCTTCGAGGCGCGTGCGTCGTGCGCCCGTCGGCCCGCGCCGGTGCGCACGGCGCCCAGGGGGGCGTCGCCGGTGGGGGTGGGGGAGCCGGCGCGTCGGGCGGTGCTCGGCTACTCGGTGAGTCACGCCGCCACCGGCCACGGGGAGCGGCAGCCCGCGCGTTCTCGGCTGCCCGAGCGGGAGGGGCGGCATCACTGGCGATGCCGGGAGGCCCCGGACGTCCCGGCATCGCGGACGGGGTGGGAAACCGTGCTCAGCGGAGTCCTCCCGTTGCCACCCCTGTCGAACGGTCGTGCCTCATGACGGTGTTGAGCATGACGGTGGGTGCCGCGATCGCCCTGGCCGCCCTCGGGCTCGTCGAGTGGGTCGATCGCGCCATCGTTCCCCGCCTGGCGATGGCCTGCCGAGTTCGGCGGGCCCGGCGAACCACCCGGGAGGCCCGGAGCTGGGCGGTGACCAGTGGCGCGGCCCGGGAGCACTCCCAACGAGAAGCGCGCCGATGCCGTGACCACGAACGGACGGCCCGCTGCGGAGGCCGGGACGTCGTGCCCGTCGGGGTGGTCAGGCCTCTCGTCACGTCCTGATCAGCACCTCCGCACGTCCACATCCCGACCACGTCCACATCCCGACCCGGTCGTCCGGGCGGTCGAGCTCCGACACCCTCCTCCCCGGTCGTGAGCTCCCGCCCGGGCGGCCCTTCCCCAAATCCCCGAACGCCCTCCCGGAGGCCGCCGTGATCGTGCCCGCCCTCGCCCGGTTCCGCGTCCGCTCCGCCCCTGCCGCCTTACCCCTCGCCGTCGTCGACACCGCCCCCGGTCGGCGATCGCCGCTGGGCGCTCGACCGCCGGCGGAAACGCCCATCCCCTGTCGATCGGCTGTCGACACCGTCGACCCGGCCGACGCCAGGGGCGGATTCGCGAAGTACGGACTCGTCCGAGTGATCGCGACTGGCCGGGGCGGGGGCATCCCGCCCCGAGCCGGTGCCGCATCCCGGGAGCCGGGTCCGCCCCCACGTGTGCGAGGAGAACCGGAGTGGAGAACACGGCACGGCAGGCGATCGCGGTGGTACCGGAGCTGGCGGCGGTGTACGCCCTGACCCGCCGGGGCTGGCGTTGGGTGTCCCTGACCCGGGGGCCGGGGGCGCTGGTGGGGTACTTCGAGTGGCCCGGCTGTTCCACGGTGGACTGGTGCGTCATCCGGGGCGCGAGCGAGGTCGAGGCGGTGCGGGTCTGCTACGGCGAGTGGGTGGTCTGGTGCCGGGACGGCCGGGTGGGGCCGGTGGCCGAGGAACTCGGCGCGCTGCCGCCTCCTGGCGACCCGGCCGCGCCTCGCCTGATCACCGGCCGCAGGTGGCGGCCCCCGCCGCCGCTGCGCCCACGGGGGTGAGCGCGAGTTCGTGCCGGTCGCCGCTGTGCCCCTGGCCGTGCGGGTGCCACGTGCCCGTGCTGAGGAGGTCCTTGGCCGAGGCCGCGGTGCGCCCGCCGGCCAGACGTCGGAGTGACGCCCGCTCCTGGGACGGCAGCGGGGAGAGGTCCGTCCGGTGATCAGGTGGGGTGTTCGAGTCGTGCGGAGGTGACCGGCATGGGGACCACGCTGTCCGCTCCCGCCCGCTGGCCCGACCTCCGACCACCGACCCGCGGGAGCGGCCTCGGCTGTGGTGGGCGGGCCGCGTCCTGGCCCTGGATGCCGAGAACTGACCCACTGGTGCATACTTCTGACCGTGGGGTCAGAAAAAAGTCTCAGGAGTCAGAAGGAGCGGACCTTCATCGAGGAGGCCAGGCGGGCGCAGATCGTCACCTGCGCCATCGAGGTGATCTCCGAGTTCGGGTACCGGAAGGCGTCACTGGTGCGGATCGCCGAACGCGCCGGCGTGTCGAAGGGGGTGATCCTCTACCACTTCTCCGGGAAGGGAGAGGTGATCGAAACCGCGCTCGGCCAGATCTACGCGGCCCTCGGCGCCCGGTTCGAGCGGGAGCTCGCCGACCACCCCGATGTCCGGTCCACCCTCGCCGCCTACATCCGCGCCCTCGTCGGGTACATGCGCGACAACCCCACCCACGTGCGGGTGATCGCCGAGGCCGCGACGTACGACGGCGGCAGTGCCGAGGCGGGCGACTCCTTCGACCCCGGCGACGCGGGCGCGCGGTGGCGCTCCCTCGCGGACCTCCTCCGCGCCGGGCAGGCAGCCGGCGAGTTCCGCGACTTCGACGCCCGGGTCCTCGCCCAGGCCATCGGCGGCGCCATCGACGCCGTCATCGCGGGCTGGCTGGAGGAACCGGACACCGACCTCACCGAGGCCGGCGAGCAGCTCGTGACCACCTTCGACCGAGCGCTGGTCGCCGTCCCACCCACCACCGACAGCGGGAGCACGCCATGCCAGTGATCGAAGTCGAGGGACTGCGCAAGACCTACCGCGACCACGTCGCCGTCGACGACGTCTCGTTCAGCGTGGAGAGCGGGGAGATCTTCGGCATCCTCGGACCCAACGGGGCGGGGAAGACCACCACCGTCGAATGCCTCACCGGGCTGCGGAGGCGCGACGGCGGGCGGGTGAGCGTGTTCGGCCACGACCCGGACACCGATCGCGACGCGTTGCGCGAGACCGTCGGTGTCCAGCTGCAACACAGCGAACTCCAGCCGAAGATGACCGTGCGGGAGGCGCTTGGGCTCTACGCCTCCTTCTACGCCGATCCGGCCGACCCCGACGAGCTGATCGACACCCTGGGCCTGCGGGACCGCGCCTCCGCCTACTGGGGGAAGCTCTCCGGGGGCCAGCGGCAGCGGGTCGCGATCGCCCTCGCGCTCGTCGGCAACCCCAGGCTCGCGGTGCTCGACGAGCTGACCACCGGGTTGGACCCGAAGTCCCGCCGGGACACCTGGGAGGTCGTCGAGCGGGTGCGGGACCGGGGGGTGACAGTCCTGCTCGTCACCCATTTCATGGCCGAGGCGCAGCACCTCTGCGACCGGATCGCCGTCATCGCCCGGGGCAGGGTAGCCGCACTGGACACCCCCGAGGGCCTGGCCTCGGCCGCCGGCTCGACCCAGCGCATGCGGTTCCACACCACCCAACCGGTGCCCGTCGAGGAGCTGCGGGCACTGCCGGTGGTCACCGAGGTCGTCGTCGACGGTGCGGCGGTGACGGTGCGGGGCGAGGGCGAGTTGGTCTTCGCCGTCTCCCAGCTGCTCGGGGCGGCCGGCGTGACCCCGTCCAACCTCCGCGTGGAACAGGCGAGCCTGGACGACGCCTTCCTCACGATCACCGGGCAGCTCACCGAGGAGGCGGCGTGAACAGGGTGTTGCGGGCGACGGGTCGGATGACCCGGATGGAACTGCGGCTGCTCCGCAGGGACTGGGCGCTGCTGTTCTTCGGGATCGGGTTCCCCGTCGTGCTGTTGCTGCTGTTCGCGAACCTGCCCGACATGATGGACCCGATCCCCGGGCTGGACGGGCTCCGCGCCTTCGACGTCGTGATGGCCCCGATCGCGCTGAGCATCGCGCTGCTGATCATCTCGCTCCAGCTCATGCCGCAGCAGATCGTCACCGTGCGGGAGAGGGGGATTCTCCGCAGGTTGTCCACCACCCCGGCTCCCCGGGTCGGGCTGCTCGTGGCGAACTTCGCCATCGGCGCGTTGATCTCGGTCCTCGCGGTGGTGGCCGTCCTGGTCGGCGGCGCGCTCGTCCACGGCCTGGCACCGCCGAGGTCGCTGCCGGCGTTCCTGCTGGTCTACCTGTGCGCGATGGTCACCACCCTGTCGATCACCATGCTCATCGCCGGGATCTCCAGGACGGCGAACATCGCCAACGGCATCGGCTCGATCCTGCTGGTGCCGATGATGTTCCTCAGTGGAGCGATGGTCCCCCGCGAGGACCTGCCCGAACTGGTGCGCCAGATCGGCGATCTCACCCCGGTGGGTGCGGTCACGCAGGCCTTGCGGGCGAGTTGGGCGGGGGAGGCGCTGTCGCTCCAGCCCTTCCTGGTGATGGGGGTGACGGTGTTGCTGATCTGGCCGATCGCGATCCGGTTCTTCCGCTGGGAGTGAGCGGGGTGCCCCGGGGGTGGGCCGTCCGCCGTGCCGCCCCCGGCTGGGACGTGGCGGTGCCGGTCGGGGGACATTCTGGACGGGGATGTCATCCACGGCCGCTGATCGGCGCGGGCTCGGCGCACCGCCGGCGGTCACGCCCGACGGGCGTTCTCCGGCCAGATCACCACGACGGGGATCCCTCGTTGGCGGGCGGCGGCCACGACGTCCGCCGTGCGGCCCCGACCGTCGACAAGAAGTGGCAGTGGCCGCTGACGGCACCGTGTGGCCGTGTGTGTTCTCGCGCTGGCTGCCGGTCGGTAACGTGCGGGTCGCCCCCCTCGCCGAGATCCTGACCGGGCCGACGATGCTGAAGACCACAACGGTGCTGGCCGCGCACTTCTCGGCTCGCCCGTCGAACCCGTGCGTGCCCAACATGTGCGACCCACAGTGCGGGCCGAGCTGCAGCCCGGCGTGTGTCCCCGCGAACAACTGCGCACCGGTCGGTGCGTGCGTCCCGTCCGAATACTGATCAAGGACACACACATGCTCGCTCGCCGTGCGTACATCCCCGACGAACTGCTGTCTTCCGAGGTGGCCGACAGCTGGCCGCTCACCGTGCCGTGCGTGGCGCAGTTGGCTGAGCAAGGCATGGTGTTCGACAAGCCGATCACGTTCCTGGTCGGGGAGAACGGTTCGGGGAAGTCCACCCTTGTCGAGGCGTTCGCCGAGGCGTGGGGCCTGGACGCGCGCGGCGGGCGGGCAGGGCGCAAGTACGTCAACGACCGGCCGAAAACCGCCCTCGGTGAACTGATCCGCTGGGAGACCACCAGTGCGGGCGCGCGACACAAGAGCGGAACGCGAACCAAGCGCCGAGGGTACTTCCTGCGCGCCGAAACCGCGTTCGGCTTCATGGAGGCCGTGAGCGGGATGCGTGGCTACTGGGAGGAGGACACCAGCGAAATGAGCCACGGCGAGGGGTTCCTCACCGTGCTGGCGAACATGTTCCGCGAGCCCGGCTTCTACCTCATGGACGAGCCTGAGGCGGCGCTGTCTTTCAAGTCCTGCCTCAGGCTGGTCAACCTCCTGTATGACCTCGGCCAATCCGGCGCTCAGGTCATCTGTGCGACGCACTCGCCGGTCCTTGCGGTCACCCCCGGCGCCGACATCATCGAAGTGGGCGATGACGGTTTCCAGCGCATCGAGTGGGAAGACCTCGACCTGGTCGACCACTGGCGTCGGTACATGAACAATCCCACCGCCTACCTGCGGTACATCACCGACGAGTGAGAGGGAGCCGGTGGTGGTCGACACCAGCGAAGCCGACGCACGATTCAGGCAGTGGATGCACGGCAATCTTGACCGCGCCGCGGAACGCTTCGGCGTAGTCGTCATCGGCGAGCCGCTGCTCGGCTGGCTCGACCGGTCGATCAGCGCGCCGGTCCGCAAAGGTGGCGCCGATTACTGGCTGCGCGTCGTCTCCGAGGACAAACAGTGGATCGGGGGCGACTTCTGGACCGGGAATGTCGACGCGAACGTGGTGACCGGCCTTGCCAAACCACGCGTGCTCGACGTCTTCGAGTGGGAGGAATGGCGTCAGCAACGCGCCGAGATCATGACCCGGTTGCCGGGCTCCCCCTGCTCGCCCACGGACGCACTGCGTGCCGAGGTCGATCTTGCCGACGAGTGGTGGACGGAGCTGCGTCATACCGTGGACGTCATCGCGACGACTCCGACCGAGCGTGTCAACAGCACTCAGGACAAGGTCGCCGATCGCATCGTGCACCGATTCGGCGACGCGGTCGACCCCGCCGTGCCCGCGTGGGAGACCGTGCACGGTGATGTGCACTGGGCAAACCTGTTCGGCCCGCGGTTCGGCCTGCTCGACTGGGAACTGTGGGGGCGTGGACCCGTGGGCACCGATGCGGCAACTCTGCTCTGCTACAGCCTCTTGGTGCCCACGATCGCGCAACGAGTTCACAAGGTCTTCGCCGACGTGCTCGACACCGAGGCGGGGCGGTTCGCGCAGCTCTACGTCATCGCTCGACTGTCTCGCCGGACCGACAGCGGCGAGTTCCCCGACCTCGCAGGGCCACTCGAACGGCGCGCGCGAGCACTGCTCAATCCTTGACCGCCCCCGTAGGAAGCCGCGCGGCCGGAGTTCGCCCGCCCGAACTCAGCTCCACACGCGAGGAACCGAGGTCAGTCGTCCGACGGCGAGCTGGTGTCCGGATAGGTCGGCGTCCGAGCCGAGGAGCACGGACCAGGGTGACGGTGCCGGTCCTGGACCTCCAGGCCGGGATGCCCACGGCCGTTGATCGGCGCGGGCTCGGCGCCCCGCCGGCGGGTCACGCCCGACGGGCGTTCTCCGGCCAGATCACCACGACGGGGATCCCTCGTTGGCGGGCGGCGGCCACGACGTCCGCCGTGCGGCTACGACCGTCGGACGACTGGCCGTCCCACACGGCCACCAGCCGTTCGACGAGGTTCAACACCCGTTCGCTGGCCGCGACGTAGGCATCACGAGTCGACCTCTCGAACGGCATCACCTCGACATCGGTGGCCCTGTCGATCAGCGCGTCGAACTCGGCCGCGTTGTCGGGTCCGACCTTGCGTTCCCGGTAGTCCTCGGCGGGGAGCACCACGGTGGTGGTGCCGCCCAGGGCGAGCACCGCACGAGCGAAGATCTGGTCGGCGCCGCGGGCCAGGCAGGTCACGCCGACCAGCTCGCCGTCGCCCTCCGCCCGCAGGTGGTCCCGCAGGGCGGTCTCCACGAGGGAGACCGAGTCCGGGCTCAGGTTCGAATGGCCGGTGATGCCGATGCGTGCCACGGTCGAGGTGGTCCCTTCGTGGTTGTGCGCCGGAGGGGCTGCGGCCTGGGGCTCTCGGGAAGCACCGCCTCACCCCCGTGGTTCGAAGCGGGCGGCGATGGCGTCGAGGTCCTCGCGGTTCCAGTCGAGGGCTCCGGTGCGCAGATCCTCGGTCACCGCCTCCAGCCACCGCAGTTCCGCGAGGGCGGTGGCGCGCTGGTACTCGCCCTCCAGGAGCACGACCCGGGGGAGCGCCCCCGCCACCCGTGCCTCCTCGGCGTCCAGGTCCGCCAACGTGCGTCGGAGCGCCTCCGCCCGCCGTGCCAGCAGGGTGAGTGCCGCGTCCGGGGTGAGCAGGGGGAGGAAGGCGAGGGCCGCCGGGAACTCGGGGAACTCCCGTGCCGGGGTGGACAGCATCTCCCGCAGCCATCCGTCGAGGGTGGCCGCGCCCTCGTCGGTGAGTTCGTAGACGGTGCGCTCCGGTCGGTCCCCGACCCGTTCGGTGTCGCGCACCTGGACCAGCTCGTCGCGGAGCAGGCGATCGAGCGTCTGGTACACGCTGTTGCGCTGCGCGACGTTGACCACCTGGTCCTTCCTGCGCTCCCGGATGAGTTCCCGCAGGCGGTAGGCGTGCGTCGGGGCCTCGGCGAGCAGGGCGAGCAGGGCCATCGCCAGCGGTGACCTTCGGGAGGGACGACCGGACATGGGCACACCCTAGCCAGCTTGCGAGTATAGTCATTTTATGTATAGTCATACTATGACCTCGGGGAGGGGATGGCGATGACGAGGGTGCTGGTGATCGGGGGAGGAATAGCGGGAACGGTCGCGGCGGTGGCGCTGCGCCGGGCTGGGCTGGATCCGGTCGTGTACGAGGGGTACGACCGGACCGCCGACGGCGTGGGCGCCTACCTCGGCGTCGCCACCAACGGCCAGTCGGCCCTGGCCGAACTGGGCCTGTTGGAACGCGCGCTCGCCGCCGGGTTCGACACGCCACGGATGGCCTTCCGCACCGGTTCCGGCCGTTTCCTCGCCGAGCTCGCCCAGGGCGGGGCGCTGCCCGACGGCACCGTGACCAGGACGGTCCGCCGGTCCGACCTCTACCGGGCGTTGCGGGACGCGGCCCTCGACGAGGGGGTGCGCGTCGAGTACGGCCGCCGCCTGGTGGGCCTCACCGAACGCCCGGACGGGGTGACCGCGCGCTTCGCCGACGGGAGCGAGGCGACCGGCGACCTGCTGGTCGGCGCGGACGGGCTGCGGTCCCGGGTGCGCGGGGCGATCGACCCTGGCGCGCCCTCGGGCC
The DNA here is from genome assembly GCF_049311605.1 of Actinoalloteichus caeruleus. Classification (NCBI taxonomy): domain Bacteria; kingdom Bacillati; phylum Actinomycetota; class Actinomycetes; order Pseudonocardiales; family Pseudonocardiaceae; genus Actinoalloteichus; species Actinoalloteichus caeruleus. Next base: position 5,124,486 of record NZ_CP186005.1, on the reverse strand, counting down.
GGTACGTCGGCCTGCTCAACACGGGGGGCTTCGCGCCGGGAGTGCCGGTGGACGCCGAGCCGGGCGTGGCCAACATGGTCTTCGGGCGTCGCTGCTTCTTCGCCTACTACCGCCACCCCGACGGGGAGGTGTGGTGGTTCGCGAACCCGCCCCGCGCCCAGGAGGCCAGCCAGGAGGAGTTGGACGCGATCGACCCGACGTGGTGGCGGGCGCACCTCCTGGAGCTCGTCGCGCGCGACCGCACGCCCGCGGCCAGGATCATCGCCGCGACCGAGCGGATCATGCCGCCCTGGAACACCTACGACCTGCCGTCCGTGCCGACCTGGCACACCGACCGCTGCGTGCTGGTCGGGGACTCGGCGCACGCCACCTCACCCTCCTCCGGGCAGGGCGCGTCACTGGCCATCGAGGACGCGTTGGTGCTGGCGAAGTGCCTGCGGGACGTGCCCGACCACCCCGCCGCGCTCGCCACCTACACGGCGTCGCGGCGGGACCGGGTGGAGCGGGTCGTCGCGCAGGGCAAGCGCAACGGGGACCAGAAGGCCCCCGGGCCGGTGGCGCGCGTGGTGCGGGATCTCGCGCTGCCCGTCGTCTTCCGGCGGATGGCCAGGGCCGAGGCCGTCGACCAGCGATGGCTCTACGAGTACCGGGTCGACTGGGAAGCCCCGATCACCGCCGCCGTCGGCTGAGCAGGCGGCGAGGGCGGCCAAGGGGAGGACGGGGGCGGCTGGGACGCGCTCAGCCCGGCAGCGGTTCGCGGTCCCTGCCCTCCCACGCCGCCCACAGCCGCGCGTAGCGGCCACCGGCGGCCACCAGTTCCTCGTGCGAACCGACCTCCACGATGCGCCCGTGGTCCATCACCACCACGCGGTCGGCGGCCACCGCCTGGGGCAGGCGGTGCGCGACGACCAACGACGTCCGCCCCTCGGTGGCGGCGAGGGCGGCCTGTTCCAGGTCACGGGCCCCGGAACTGCCCGCCTCGGCGCTGGCCTCGTCGAGGATCGCCACCGAGGGGTTGGCCAGCACCAGCCGGGCCAGGGCCAACTGCTGGGCCCGCGGCGCCGTCAGCGGGTGGCCCTCCTCGCCCACCCGGGTCTCGATGCCCCCCGGCAGGCCCTCCGCCCAGCGGCGGGCGCCCACCGCCTCCAACGCGGTGAGCACCTCGGCCTCCGACGCGTCCGGTGCGGTCAGGCGCACGTCGTCCACCAGCCGACCGGAGAAGACGTGCACGTCCTGGCTGACGAGCATGACGTGGCGGCGCAGCTGGCGGAGTCCCAGCTCGGCGAGCGGAACACCGCCAACCCGGACGGAGCCCTCCGCCGGGTCGAGGAGGCCGGCGACGATCGCGGCCAGGGTCGTCTTCCCGGCTCCGCTGGCGCCGACGAGGGCGACCCGCTCACCCGGCTCCACCACCAGGGTCACGTCGTCCACCACCAGCGGACCGCCGTCGTAGCGGTGGCTCACCCCTTCGATCCGCAGGCCCGCGTCGGCGGGGCGGGGCGGTGCCTCCGGTTCGGGGGTCGCCGGGAGGCGCGCGACGCCCACCAGGCGAGCGAGGCTCGCCCCCGCCGACTGCACCTCGTCGAAGGACAACAGCAACGCGCCGAGCGGGGAGAACAGCCGGTGGAAGTACAGGGCCGCCGCCGTGGTCGCGCCGACCGTCACGATGTCGGCCCTGACGAGGAGGAACCCGGTGACGACGATCGCCACGAGTCCCACGCACTCCGCGCGGTTGGCGCCGGAGGCGAACCGGGTGAACAGCCGGAACACCCGGACCGAGATGTCCCGGGACCGCGCGGAGCGGTCGGTGACCAACCCCATCCGGGCCTCGCCCAGCCGGTGCGCGTGCACCGCGTCCACCCCGTGCAGGGAACTGACCAGGGCCTGTGACCTCTCCCCGATGGCCACCCGTTCCGCCGCGTAACCGGGGCCGGAACGCGGCAGGTACCAGCGCAGTGACAACACGTACATCGGGAGGGTCACCATGCCGGCCAGCCCGAGCCGCCAGTCCAGGGTGAGCAGGCCACCCACCGTCAGGACGACCGTGAAGAACGCCGAGATCAGCACCGCCGCCTGGTTGGTCACGATCCGGCCGACGATCGACACGTCGTCGCCCACCCGGGAGAGCAGGTCCCCGCTGCCCACCCGTTCCAGGGTGGTGGTGGGCAGGTGCAGGGCGCGGTCCACGACACGTTCCCGCAGCCGGGCCAGCACCGTCTCGCCGGCACGGGCGATCAGCGCGGTGGCCACCCCGGTGAGCAGGCCACCCAGCAGCGCCGCACCGGCGATGAGCGCGACCGTCCACAGCACGGCGGACCCGTCGGCGTCCGGACCGCCAGCCGCGATGGTGTCGACCAGGTCGCCGAGCACCCAGGGGGCCACCAGACCGAAGGCGTTGCCGAGCAGGCAGGCGCCCAACGCGGCGCTCGTCGTCCACGGCTGGCGGGCCAGTTCGCCCCGCAGCACCCGCCAGACCTGGCGCGGTGTCGCGACCGGGAGGCGGTCGGCCGCCGAGGTCGCCGTGTCGAACTCGGCGGCCGCCGCCGAACGCCTCCGCCGGCGGCGGCCGCCGGTCCCCGCCTCCGCGCTCATCGCAGTACTCCCCGCTGGTAGGTCTCGTCGGTGGCCGCCAGGTCGGCGTGGGTGCCCTCGGCGCGCACCACTCCGTCGGTGAGGACCACCACCCGGTCGGCCCGGGCCAGCAGCGCCGGACTGCTGGTGATGAGCAGCGTCGTCCTCGGGCCGCCCGCTGGCGGGCCCTCCCCGTCACCGCCCGCCGGTCGTTCGTCCCGACCGCCCGCGTCGGGGTCGTCGGCACCGGGAGGGTGGGTGGCGGGGTGGCGCAGCTCGGCCACGCCGAGGGCGATGACCTCCTCGGTGACCGCGTCCACCGCCGTGGTGGGGTCGTGGAGCACCAGGACCGGCGGGTCCGCCAGCAGTGCCCTGGCCAGGGCGATCCGTTGCCGCTGCCCGCCGGACAGCGAGGCCCCCCGGTCCAGGACCTCGGTGTCCAGCCCCTCGGCCTGGGTGGCCACCACCTCGTCGGCGGCCGCGGCCCGCAACGCGCGCTCCAGGCCGGTGGCGGAGACCTCGCGGCCGGAGGTGACCGCGTCCCGGAGGGTCCCCTCGAAGAGCGTGACGTGGTGGGTCTCCACCAGCACCGTCCGCCGCAGTTCGTCGATGTCCACCTCGGACACGGCGACGCCGTCGACCACCAGCTCCCCCTCGTGGTCGGCGGCCGGAACCCGCCCTGACAGCAGGGCGAGCAGCGCATCGGCGTCCCTCGGGTCGTCCACGACGACCCCGACGAACTCGCCGGCCCGCACGGTGAGGTCCAGTGACCGCAGCGAGCCGTGCGCGACGCCGTCGAACCGCAGCTCCCGGAACCCGTGGAGCCGGGCGGAGCCCGGCCGCACCACGGGCGGCGCGGTGAGGAGGGTGACCAGCCGGGCGGCGGAGGCCCTGGACACGGCGATGCCCTGCCCGCAGATCCCGAGCAGTTGCACCGGTTCGGCGATGAACTGGGCCAGCCCCACCACGGTGATCAGCTCGCCGATGGTGATCTGGCCGTCCACGGCGAGCCAACCGGCGAACCCGGCCACCACGGCCAGCAGCAGCCCGCTGGCCGCCGTGGTCGCGCCCCGGTGTGCCCCCAGCGGGGTGGCCGCCCGCAGCGTGCGGCGGAGCGCGTCGTCACTGGACTCGCGGTACCGGCGCACGGCGCTCGGTTCGCCGCCGATGCCCCGGAGGGCGCGCACGCCGCGCACCAGGTCGGTGGCGAGCGCGGCGGTTCGCGCCGTGGCCGCCTGCTTCTCCCCGGCCCTGCGGGTCAGCAGGGGGCCGAGCAGTTGGAGCAGGACGACCAGCACCGGCACCCCGACGAGCACGCCGAGCCCGAGCGGGACGTCGATCCGCAGCAGGACGAACGCCGAGATGCCCAGGGCCACCAGACCGGAGAAGAAGCTGGGCACGTCACGCAGGACGTCGGAGGTGCGTTCGGCGTCCGAGGTGGCGACGCTGAGCAGCTCCCCGGTGGCCAGCCCGGAGCGCTGCCCCCTGGGGTCGAGGGCACGTCCGGCGGTCTCCACGCGCAACAGGTGGTTCTCCTGCTGGATCGCGCCGAACAGCGACCGGGCGCCCAGCCGCCAGGACAGGGCGAGCACGGTGAACAAGGCGGCCAGCCCGAGCACGGACAGGCCCAGTGCCCCCGGGTCCCCGGTCGCCACCGCCCGGTCGATGATGATCCCGATCGCGACGGGGACCAGCGTCTCGGCTGCCTGGTGGCCGGACAGCCCGAGGATGCCGCCGGTCAGGCGTAACCGGTGTCGTGCCAGGGCGCGCCACAACACCCGGTTCGCGGTGAGCGGACGACCACCGCCCCGGCGAGGCTCGGGCGCCGGGGGGACGGGGCCCGGCCCGTCACCGCTGCTGTCCATCGCTGTTCCTCTTCTCCTTGGAAGGTCGTCCCCTGATCGGGTGATCGCGCCGCCTCTCCCCGCCGGGCTCCGGGCCCGGGAACGCGGCGTGAGGAACGGTGTCACGCTTTCGTGGGTGATTGACACGGGGGCGGCACCACCGAAGGGGCCGCGAGAGCCGGATCACAGCCCCGCGTCGACGAGTCGCGCGTGGATGTCGTCCACGATCTCCTCCTGGGTGCGGCCGGCGCGCTGTCCCGCGTCCCAGATGGCTCCGATGTCGATGCCGGACGCCGCGAACCGGCGGTTCCACTCCTCCCCGTCCAGCCGCCAGTAGCCGACGGCGTGGTGCTGCCCGTCGGGCACGCGCAGCTCGTGGCGCAGGTGGTGCCGGACGAGCCGGGCCGCGGTGGCCTCGCCGGCCATCCAGTAGCGGCAGGACCTCGGATCGAATCCCGCCGGGAGGTGTTCCCGCAGCGCGGCGGGCAGCAGGCTCCCCGCGCGTCCGAAACGGGGGTTGCGCAGCCAGCGGACCTCCAGGTCGGCCGGCCCGTCGAGGGGCTGTTCGTCGGCGGCGCCACCCACCTCCACGACCACCCGCGTCGGGGTCGCCTCGGGCAGGGACGACACGATCCGGGTGAGGGCGGGCAGCGAGGTCAGGTCACCGGCGAGGACCACCGGCACCCCGGGCGGTGGCGGGACGTAGGAGCCTCGCGGCTGCCCGACCCACGCGACGTCGCCGACGGCGGCGGAGCCGGCCCAGGCAGCGGCGACTCCCCGTCCGTGCAGCACGAGGTCCACGGTGAGCAACGCGGTCTCGGCGTCCCACCGCCGCACCGTGTACCAGCGGCCGAACTCCTCGGCCCGGTAGGCGGGGGCACCGCCGGCCGGCTCCGGGTCCCCGCCGTGCGCGGCGGTCGAGGGCACCACGAGTCGGAACCATTCGTCAGGGGTTCCGACGCTGCCGAACCCGGCCAGCTCCGGTCCGCCGAAGGTGACCCGGACGACGCGGGGGCCGACGCGGTCCACCGCGACGACCTCGGCGCGGAGGTGGTCCCGGCCCACCTCAACCACCGTGCCCGGGATTCCCGCCGCCGGCCACCGGGACCGGGGGCGCGGCGGTGACGTGGTGCCGGCCGATGGGCACGATCATCGGTGTTCCCGACACCGGGTCGGGGACGACGCGGGAGGCCATCCCGAACACGTCCGCCACCACCTCCTCGGTGACCACCTCGCCCGGGGCCCCTTGGGTGACGATCAGCCCGTCCTTCATGGCGATGAGGTGGTCGGCGTAGCGGCAGGCCAGGTTCAGGTCGTGGAGCACCAGGACCACCGTGCTGCCCCGCCGCCGGTTGAGGTCGGTGAGCAGGTCCAGGACCTCCACCTGGTGGTTGACGTCGAGGTAGGTGGTGGGTTCGTCGAGCAACAGCAGGTCGGTCCGCTGGGCCAGGGCCATCGCGATCCACACCCGTTGCCGCTGCCCACCGGAGAGCTCGTCGACCGGCCGGTTGGCGAGGTCGAGGGTCCCGGTGGCCAGCAACGCCTCCGCCACGGCTTCGTCGTCGCCCTGGCTCCACTGCCGGAACCAGCCCTGGTGCGGGTAGCGGCCCCGGCCCACCAGGTCGGCGACCCGGATGCCCTCGGGTGCGGTCGGCGTCTGGGGCAGCAGGCCGAGGACGGCGGCGACGGCCTTGGTGGGCATGCCGTTGATGTCCCTGCCGTCGAGGTGGATCGTTCCCCCGCTCGGCGCCAGCAGCCGGGCGAGCCCCCGCAACAGGGTGGACTTGCCGCAGGCGTTGGCGCCGACGATCACCGTCACCCGTCCCGGGGGGATGTCGACGGACAGCCCGCGCACCACCTCCCGGTTGCCGTAGCCGAGCCGCAGGTCCTCCGCCCGCAGGCTGTGGCGGTCAGTCATCACGCACTCCTCATCCACCGCGCCCGACACGGTTCGACACGGCCAACAGCCACAACAGGTACGGGGCGCCCACCGCGCCGGTCACCACGCCCACGGGGAACTGCGCCCCGCTGACCAGGTGCTGACCCACCACATCGCCCAGGCCGACCACCAGCGCCCCGACCAGGGCGGCGGGCAGCAGCGCCAGGCCGGCGCCCCGGGTCAACCGGCGGGCGATCGGGGCGGACAGGAACGCCACGAAGGCCACCGGGCCGGCGGCGGCGGTGGCCACCCCCGCCAGGGCCACGGCGACGAGCACCAGCCCGAGCCGGGACCGTTCGACCCCCACCCCGAGGCTGGTGGCGGCGGCGTCGCCGAGCTGGAGGGCGCGCAGCGGGCGGGAGAGGGCGACCACGAGCGGCAGCAGCACCGCCATGCCGATCGTCAGCGGGACGACGTGGTCCCAGGTGCGGGCGTTGAGGCTGCCGGTCATCCAGGCCAGCGCCTGCTGCGCGGTGTCCACCCGCGACCGGGTCATCAGGTAGGACACCGCGCTGTTGAGGATCGCGGCGGTGCCGATGCCGACCAGGACGAGCCGGTAGCCGCTGACACCGCGCCGCCAGGCCAACAGGTAGATGGCCAGCGCGGTGAGCATCGCGCCGGCCAACGCGCTGACGGACACGGCGACACCGCCCAACCCCAGCACGACGATGCCGAACACCGCCGCCGCCGACGCCCCGGAGGTGATGCCGATGATGTCCGGGCTCGCCAACGGGTTGCGCACCATGCTCTGGAACAGCGCGCCCGACAGCCCGAACGCCGCCCCGACCAGGATCCCGACCAGCGCTCGGGGCAGCCGCAGGTCACGGACGACGAACTCGGTCGCGGGATCGGCCAGGCCCACCAGGGAGGCCGCGACGTCCCGGAGGGGGATCGGGAACTCGCCGAGGGACAGCGACACCCCGAAGACGAGGACGACGGCGACGGCGAGGACCAGGGTGACGGCGGTGGCGCGGCCACCGCGCCGGAGGCGGGCGGCGGACACCACCCGCCGGGCCCGGAGCAGGTCCGCGCCGTCTCCGGTGCCGACGAGGGCGTCGCGGTCCAGAGCGGGTGTCGGGAGGCTCTTCGTCATCCTCGGATCAGAGCTCCGCGACTCGGCTGCGGCGGACGAGCGCGATGAAGAACGGCGCTCCGATCACGGCGGTGACGATGCCGACCTGGACTTCGCCGGGCCGGGCGATGACACGACCGAGGACGTCGGCGACCAGCAACAGCACCGGCGCCAACATCATCGAGTAGGGCAGCACCCACCGGTGGTCGGGGCCGGTGATCGCGCGGGCGATGTGCGGGATGGTCAGCCCGATGAACGCGATGGGGCCGGCGGCGGCCGTCGCCGCCCCGCAGAGGACCACCACGGCGAGACCGGCCAACCCCCGGGAGAGGGCCACCCGCTGCCCCAGGGCCCTGGCGACGTCGTCGCCGAGGGAGAGCGTGTTGAGCACTCGGCCGCAGCACAGGGCGAGGACCACTCCGACCAGGAGGAACGGCAGCACCTGCCAGAAGATCGTGAGATCCCGGCCGGCCAGCGAGCCCACCTGCCAGAAGCGGAACTGGTCGAAGGTGTCCACGTCGGTCAGCAGGACGGCGGTGGTCAGCGAGGTCAGGGCCGCGCTGACCGCCGCGCCGGCGAGCGCGAGCTTCACCGGGGTCGCGCCCTCCCGGCCGGCCGCCGCGATCCCGTACACCACGGCGGTGGCGAGCGCCGCCCCCAGGAAACCGAACCACACGTACCCCGTCAGGGTGGTCACGCCGAGCAGGCTGATCGCGACCACGACGAAGAAGGAGGCGCCGGCGTTGACACCCAGGATCCCGGGGTCGGCCAGCGGGTTCCTGGCGACGCCCTGCATGACGGCGCCGGCGAGGCCGAGCGCGCCGCCGACCAGGAGCCCCACCAGGGTCCGGGGAAGCCGCAGTTCCCAGATGACCAGGTGGTCCGGATTGGTGGGGTCGACGTCGCGGAGGGCGTCGAGCACGGTCCCGAACGGGATGGGCCTGGTGCCGACGACGAGGCTGGCCACGGCGGCCGCGACCAGCAGGACGGCCAGCACCACCAACCCGGCCGCGAGCCGTCGGCGCGGGGCGCGCCGCCCGGTGGTGGTTCGCGCGGCCGGGTCGGCGGTGCGGAGCGAGCCGGCGGGGCCGGCCGGCGCGAGGTCCTGGTCGGCGGGGTTCATCGGGGCGTCCCGCCCCGCGAGGCCACCGCGCTGGCGGCCGGGACCACCGGTCCGCCCTCGGCTCCTGCTGCCGCCATGCTGGGGTGTTCCCTTCCGGAGAGGAGGCCGGCCGGGAGGCCCGCCTGACGTGGGGGTGAGGGGCGCGGCCAGCCGGTGCTGGTCAGGCGTGCCGCGCCGCGTCGCGGTCAGCAGCGCCACCCAGGACGCGCGGCGGGCCGTGGTGCGCCGGTGCGGTGCCCGGGTGCCCGGTGCCGGTGCGGGGAACGTCGCCGTGCCGCCCTCGCCACGACCGACGAGCGGGACCCTCCCCGCCGGTTCCGCGAGGGGAGCGGCGGTGGGTGCGGTGCGGGGCAGGCATGGGTTTCCCTTCGCCCTACGGGGACATTAGGCGAGGCTATCCTAAAGGATTACCCTGTACGGGTGAAGGTGGACGTGGTGGGTACCGCGCGGTGCAACCCGTCCAAAGCGGCGCTTATGCCGGGCCTGGTCGTGGCCGCGTTCCCGGCCGTCCGGCCCGCGACGAGGGCACCGACCTTCCTACGATCGGTGGATGTCCGATGCCCATACGCTGATCATCGGTGGTGGACAGGCCGGCCTGGCCGGTGCCCAGGCCCTCCGCGCCAGGGGACTCCGCCCCGTGGTGCTCGAGGCCGGCCCCGAAGCGGTTGGTTCCTGGCCGTCCTACTACGACAGCCTCACCCTGTTCACCCCCGCCCGGTACAGCTCCCTCCCCGGTCTCCCCTGCGGCGGCGACCCCGACCGGTACCCGACCCGGGAGGAACACGTCGCCTACCTCCGCCGGTACTCCCGCCTCCTCGACGTCGACATCCGCACCGGCAACCGGGTGCTCGACGTGAGCGCCACCCCCGACGGTTTCGCCGCGCACCTGGCGGACGGCCAGGTGGCGCGCGCGCCCTCGGTGGTGGCCGCCACCGGCAGCTTCGGCCGCCCCCACCGGCCGGCCCTGCCCGGGTTGGACACCTTCACCGGCGTCCTCCGCCACAGCTCCGAGTACCGGCGTCCCGACGACTGGGCGGGACTCCGGGTGGTGGTCGTCGGCGGCGGGAACTCGGCGGTGCAGATCGCCGTGGAACTCGCGGACCACGCCGTCGTGACCCTGGCCAGCCGAGGGACGATCAAGTGGGCACCCCAGTTCGTCGCGGGCCGTGACCTGCACTTCTGGCTGCGCGTGCTCGGGATCGACACCGTGCCCCAGTTCCGGGTGATCCGACGGGGAGGCCGAGCGCCCGTCCTCGACGTCGGCCGCTACCAGCAGGCGGTGGCAGCCGGTCGTCCCGACCACCGCCGGATGTTCGACCGGGTGGAGGGTGACGAGGTGGTGTGGCCCAACGGGCTGCGGGAACGCGTGGACGTGATCGTGTTGGCCACCGGGTTCCGGCCGGACTTCGGCTACCTGCGCGGCCTCGGCGCCCTGGACGGCGAGGGCCGTCCCCGGCAGGTCAACGGGTGGTCCACCACCCACCAGCGGCTGGCGTACCTGGGAGTGGAGGACCAGCGGACCCTGGGGTCGGACAGCATCGTGGGTGTCGGTTCCGACGCCAGGGTGATGGCCAGGCGGATGAGCACCACCCTCGGCCTCCGCCGCCCCACCCTCCTCGGGCGGTGATGGGGCCGCGCGCGGCTGGTCGCTGAGCGCCCTCGCGGACGGCGGCGACATCGGCCCCCGTTCCCCGCGTCGAACCCCGGAATGCCACCCCGGTCGGCCCCCGCCGGTCGATCGGCCGTCAGCGCCCACCCCCCTGCCCGTGCCCGAGTGCCGCCGGTGCCACTCCGCCGGCGGCACTCGGCCGTCACCGGCATGGGCCAGTCCTCCCCGGGGTCGGCCGCGCCCGGCCGGTTCAGAAGTCGACGGTGGGCTTCCGGGCGCGTACCACCAGGTGCCGGTCGTCCAGCCGCGCCGGCTCCTGGGGGTCGGGTGCCACGAGGACGGCGGCGGGCCGGTACCAGAGATCCAGCCGGTCGCCCACGCGCGGGGCCAGGCCGGGTCGCGGGTCGAGCCGGACCCGGGAGACGACCGCCCGGCTGCCGTCCCGGAAACCGATGTGGAGCAGCAGGCGTTCCCTGGCCGGTCCCGTCAGGCCCGATGCCGGTATCGCCTCCAGGTCGAGGACGGTCCCCACCGACCGCCGGCCGCTTTCCAGCAGCGCCAGCACGCGCCGGTCCTCGGCCACGGCGGCCCTCAGTGCCCGGACCGCGACCAGCGAGGACGCCAACGCGACCACCAGCACGGCCCAGGGGAGCCAGGGCGGCGGACCAGGAGCCAGCCGCGCGGCTGGCTCGGTCGCGGATGCCGGCCACACCAGCCCACCCCAGTAGCCCCAGGCCACCGTCGTCGCGCCTCCCCACCAGCACGGGCTGCCAACGGGGGAGAGGACCCGGTCGAGGGCGACCCCGACCAGGGCGGCGATCACCACGGCACCCAGCACGGCCAACCCGGTGGCGGGGAACGCGGCGTGCGCCACGGGCAGGCCCGGAAGCCCCACACCGGTGGGCAGGACGGCGAGGCGCATCAACACCGCGCTGCCGAACACCCCGGCGAGTGCGATCCCGGTTCCCCACACCCGGCGGTACCGGGCTCGGGCCCGGGCCCGAGCCCGCCGGGCGAACGGGTCCGAGCGGGCGGCGGCGTCGTACGGCACTGTTGCCTCCCACCCGAGAACCGTCGCGTCGTGGCCGCGAACGCTAGTGCTGCCGGGTGAACGGGTGGTGACAGGGCGCGGTCACGGCCCAGGCGGTCACGTGGCCGGTCGTCGGCGGCCTGACCGGGCGGTTCGCGCGGTCGACCCAGTGTCCCGCGAGGCCACCGTCGACGGGACCGCCGGCCGGAGGAGGTGGTCGCCGCCCCCGCGGGGTGGCGACCACCAGTCCCGGTCTCCGCCACCGCCGCGGCCGGTGCGGGGGGCCGCCCCGAGCGGGGACGGCACCTTGCGGCCCGGGCACCGGTCGAGGGCAGCACCGGCGGCCCCGCCCTGACGTCCTCGCACCGGCCGGGTCCCCGCCCACGGCACCGCTTGCTCCGCGCCGCGACGAGGCCGCTCCACCGGTCCCTGCGCACCCCTGATGACCAGGGGAGGCATCCGGCCGATCCCACCCAGGGAGGGTGGTGAATCCCGTCGGCCGGAGCGGGGAGCGGTTTCGGCGCCGACCTGTCGGGTAGCCCGACGGCACGTGGTCCCAAGGAATCGGAGCGCGAGACGATGGCTGAGCAATTCGACGTCCGGTCGATGGAGGACGAACGGCACCGGGAGCGCAACACCTCGCAGCTGGTGCACGACGCCTTCGAACAGACCCGGCACCTGATCCGCGGCGAGATGCGACTGGCGATGCGGGAGTTCTCCGGCAAACGCCGCCACGCCACCATGGGCGGCGGCATGTTCGGCGGAGCGGCGGTCTTCGCCCTCTACGGCGGGGGCGCGCTCGTGCTGTGCGTGGTCCTCGCGCTGGCGCTGGTGTGGCCGGGCTGGCTGGCGGCGCTGGTGACGGGTGCCGCGCTGCTCGCGGCCGCCGGCGTGATGTCGCTGGTCGGCCGTCGCGAGTTCCGCAAGGTGACCCCGGTCGTGCCCGAACAGACGGTCGCCAACATGCGGGACACGGTGGACACCATCAAGTCGCGGACGGGGCGGTGAGGACATGAGCCACCGGAACGGAGACAGGCAGCACGGCGGCCGGCACACCGCGACCCGTGGGAGCTGGGCCGACGAGGAACTGCGGCGCGACATCGAGGCCACCGAGCACGAACTCGCCGACACCGTGGCCGACCTCGTGGACAAGTTCGACGTGCGGGGCAAGGTCTCGGACCTGACCGAGGAGAAGCTCCACTCGCTCGACCAGGCCGCCGCGCGACTCACCGAGAAGGCCCCGCCCCAGGTGGCCCGGCAGCTCGACCGGGGCCGGGAGGCGATCCGCAAGCGGCCAGGCGCCACCCTCGGGTGGACGGCCGCCGCGCTGCTCGTGCTGGTGGCGCTGGGTCGTCGACGCGCCCACCGGCACCACCACCGGGCACACCACGGCCTCGGGCACTTCCGGCACCACGGGCCGGCGAGGGGACGCCAGCTGGACGGCTACGAGGTGTGGGAGATCTGACCCTGGCACCGGCCTCCCCGTTCCGCCACACTGGACGGATGGCGCCGGCACCGCTGTCCGTCACGTCGTGGGGCACCGCCGGTCCGCGCGTCGTCCTGGTGCACGGCTCGGGGACCTGGGGCGCGGCCACGTTCGGGTTCGCCGCCCAACGGCCGTTGGCCGCCGACCACCAGCTGGTGGTGCCCGACCGGCGTGGCTACGGCGCGAGCCCCGACACGGCCCGCAGCGATCCGCATGAGGACGCCATCGACATCGGCGAGCTGCTCGACGACGGAGCCCACCTCGTGGGGCACTCCTCGGGCGCCGTCGTCGCGCTGCTGGTCACGGCAGCCAGGCCGGACAGGGTCCGCAGCCTCACCCTCATCGAACCCGCGTGCTTCCAGCTCGCCCCGCGCGACCCCGTCGTCGCGGCTGCCATCGCACGCAACCGGGCGGCCCTGGACGCGGTCCCGCCGACGATCGACGCCGAGGAACTGGTCCGCCTCAACTACCGGTCCGCCGGTCTCCCCGTTCCCGAGATCACCGAGCGGCACGTCCGGGCGACCAGGACCGCGCTCGCCGAACGACCGGCCTGGGACACGCCGATCCCCTCCGAAGCCGTGGCGAACGCCCCGCGTCCCACGCTGGTGATCACCGGGACCTGGGAGAACGCCGCCGACGACTACCGGGAGCACGGGGGCCGCCCCATCATGGCCTGCGCGCGGGTGACCGCCGACCTGCTGGGCGCCGAGCTGCTGCGGGTGCCCGGCGCCAGCCACTGGCCGCACCAGGGGCGGCCGGACCTGGTGAACACCGCGTTGTCCCGGCTGTGGCGTGGCTGATCCGCCGGGCCGCCCGCCCGGGCTCGTCGTCGCCGGAGACCAGGAGGCAGCGGTGGGGTGCCGGAGCCGGCACGGGGTGCCCGGTTCACCCCGGGGGAGCGGGACACCGGCTCCCGGGGGCACGTCGTCGCAGCGAGGTGACCGGGTACGCGCGTCTCCCGCTGCTCGCCACCTGCCCGGCGACCTCGCGCCGGGCGGGCGGACCCGGGTGGGAGGCCTGGCGTGACGCCTCCCGTGGTGTGGATCGGCGGTCCGCCCGGAGCCGGGAAGAGCTCGGTGGCCCGGCTGCTCGCCCGCCGGCACGGGCTCCGCGTGTACGCGAGTGACACCCGCACCTGGGAGCACCGCGACCGCGCCCTGCGTGCCGGCGTGCCCGCCGCGCTCGACTTCGAACGCCTCTCCGTCGAGCGCCGGTGGTCCGCGCCGCCCGAGGTGCTGGTGGCCCGGTCGCTGCACCACGAGCGGGGGCCGATGGTGGTCGAGGACGTGCGGTCCCTGCCCCCCGAACCACTCACCGTCGTCGAGGGCACCATCATCACCCCCGGGGTGGTCGGGCCGGACGCCACCGCGGTGTGGCTGCTGCCCGACGCGGCGGAACGGCGCCGGCGCCTCCGGGACCGGGACCTGAGCCGACCGGTGCTCAGGTTCTACGAACTGCTCGCGGAGCGGATCGAGGACGAGGTCCACGGGCGGGGCGCGCCGGTCGTCCACACCGGTCGGGGAGCGCCCCTCCGGCGGGTGGTCTCCGAAGTCGAGGAGCGGTTCGCCGCCGCCCTCGCCGCCGGGCCCGTCGTCCGGGACCGCGCCGGCCGGGTGTCCCTGCTCCGACTGGCCAACCTGGACGTCGTCCGCCAACACCTCGCCTACCTGGCACGGCCGTGGACCACCGGCGACGCCACCACGATGGTGGCCCACTTCGACTGCGAGTGCGGGCGGCGGGACTGCGAGGCGCTGGTGGGACTGGCCGTCGCCGACTTCCCGACCGGGCCGGCCCACCTCGACCCGGTCCTCGCGGCGGGGCACGCTCCCCGGCGGAGCTGAATTCCCGCGCCTCGGGGCGTGCGCCTCGGCGGGCCTCGTCGGGCCCGGACCGCGAGGCCGGGCCCGACGTCGGGGCTCAGGTGGTCACGCGTTCCGTCGGCCCGTCCTGGGAACGACTGGCGGCCGGCGCGGCCGCCCTCCCCCGCGACCGGTAGGTCAGGCCGCGCAACACCACCTCCGCCGGGCCGCGCCGGCCGGCGCGTTCCAGCAGGGCGCTGGCCACGACCGTCAGCAGCCAGACACCGATGGCGAACAGCGCCATCTGAGCGCTGCCGAACGAGGCGCCCCAGCCGAGGCCCCAGGCGGCGAGCAGTGGGGCGCAGAGCACGGACTGCGCCAGGTACGCCGACAGGGACCTGCGTCCGGTGGCGACGATGGCTCCCCCGATCCGGCCCACCCCGCCCCGCCGGGAGATGCGGTGCGAGACCAGCGCGAACACGGCGACGTAACCAACCCCGCCGAACAGGCCACTGGTCATGTGCGTCAGGCTCAGCGCCTCCTTCATCAACGTGGAGACGGACAGCACGTCGACCCGCGCGAGCGCGTAGGGCAGGCCTCCCAGGAGTACACCGCCGCCGAGGCCGACCACCGCGGTCGGCCGCAGCAGGCGGAGGTGCTGGCCCGGCTCCTCCAGCACCCGGCGGCGGGCGGCCCAGAAGCCGAGCAACATCGACACGGGCAGGACGAGCAGGACGAAGCCCTGCACGACGACCAGGAACAGCCACGCCGGCAGCCGGCCCTGGATGCTGGCGAGGTAGCTCGTCTCACTGATGTTGCTCGTCAGGAACGGTACGTAGTCCAGGGGGGCTCCCCCGGCCGTGCCCTCGGGTGCGAGGGCCGCGAGGACGACGAGCGCCAACGACAGCGTGAGGACCAGCCCGCTGAGCACGGCCGACCAGACCAGCAGCACCCGGTCGGACCGGCGGAGGAACAACCAGCAGAGGATCAGGCCCGTCATGCCGTAGGCGGCGAGGATGTCGCCCATCCACAGTAGGGCCGCGTGCGCCACGCCGAAGACCAGCAGCCACAGGTGCCGCCGCCGCAGCAGCGCCCGCGCGTCGCGTTCCTGCGTGCCGGTGGCCAGTTGGCGGCTCAGCAGCTGCACGATGCCGTAGCCGAAGAGGAACGCGAACATCGGGTAGGAGCGCATGTCGACCCCGGCGACGAGCACCACCTGGGTGATCTTGTCGGCGACGGAGCCGTCGACCGGATGCGCGCTGCCGGGGCTCCGCTCGGATCCCCACAGGTAGAAGACGGTGTTGGCGAGCACGATGAGCAGCAACATGCAGCCTCGGGCCAGATCAGGCGCGAGGACGCGTTCGCCGGCCTTCACCGGACCGCGTTCGGACGGAGTGGTGGTGGTTGTCATGGTGGTGTTCCTCCCCAGATCGTTCCAGCGCGCGCACCGGCTCGTGGGCCTTCCGCGCGCGTGGGTCGCGGCATGGTTGGAGTGAGCGGCGATCGGTGGACTTCCTCCGGCGTGGTGCTCGCGGCCTCGGACCAGCGCGAGACGCTGATCCCCGCGCTCGCTGTCCGGTGTGGGCACCTCTCGCCGGAAGGCGCTCCAGCCCGCGTTCCTGAGAGTTCCGCGCCCGAGATGTCGTCGCGAGCGGCCCGACCGCCTACCCCGTCCGCCGCCGATCGGGGTCTGAATCGGTTCGCAACAGAATTCCACACAATTCCTCTGGCCTCGGCTGGGCTGGCGGAGTAACCTACGTCACCAGAAGCCCCGGCCTCGGCCGGGGTTTCGCCATGTCAGGGCCGGGTGGAGCGGTACGGGTCGTCTCCCGGCGGCCAGTGGGCAACGACCCTCGCGGGCGAGCGTGGCGGTGGTGCGCGTCGAGCTCGAGACCGCGACGGGCGGACGACGTCGCGGCCGTCGTCGGCAGCGGACGCTCTGCCCGGAAAGGTCCCCTAGCCGCCGACCGGAGGCCACATCGGACGCAGTCGTGGGCCCTCCTCGGGCAGGACGATCGGCTCGCCCAGCGCGCGGAAGCCGTACCGCTCGTAGAGGGCGGCGGCCCGGGGTGAACTCGCCTCCAGGTAGGCGGGCCGACCCGCCTCGTCGATCCTGGCGAGCTGGTGGCGCAGCAGCGCTCCGCCCACGCCCCGTCCCCGGTGATCCGGTCGCACCCCCATCTGCTGGAGGTACCAGTGCGGTTCTCCGGCGGGGTGCCGCTCCTCGGTCATCCGCCGCACCGTCGCCATCCGTGGCGCGTGGGGGCCGTAGACCGCTTCGAAGGCCGCCGCCACGGCCGCGTCCGCCTCGTCCTGGCTCGCGGCGGCGATCGACCGGTCACCGGTCGTCGAGGTGGGGTCGATGAACTCCAACAGGGAGACGCCGGTGACCTCGTCCGGTCTGGTTCCCGCCACGACGACCTCCCCCGTCGCGACGACGGCCCCGATCCACGGCTCGGCCGCCTCGGGGTCGCGCACGATGCGTTCCCGCCGCTCGTCCTGGTCGGGGATGACCCAGGTGATCACGGCCTCGCCCTCGCTGGCGGCGGCGAAGGCCGCCGCCGCTCCGGCGATGTCGTCCCGCCCGGCCCGCCACACGGTGATCGTCTCGGACACTGAACCCTCCCAGATGCGTACGGTGTACTCATGGTCTTGGGTGAGGATACGCACATCCGCGCAGCGGGCATGATGGCGGGGTGGCGGAGGACGACGACCGGGCGGCGGAGCGGTCCGGCAGGACCGGGCTCACCGTGGAGCGCATCGTGCGGGCCGCGATCGCGGTCGCCGACGAGGAGGGGCTGCCCGCGCTGTCCATGCGTCGCCTCGCCGTCGAGCTGGACGCCGGCGCGATGTCGCTCTACCGGCACGTCCCCGGCCGCGCCGCCCTGACCGCCCTGATGACCGAGGAGGTCTTCGGCGAGATCCGCCACCCGGTGCCGGGCCCTTCGGGCTGGCGCGCCCGGCTTGAGCTCGCCGCGCGGCAGGAGCGGTCGATGTACCGGCGGCACCCGTGGGTGCTCGGGGTCGTGGCCATGACCGCCAGGCCGCCGTTGGGGCCGAAGGTGCTGGCCGCGGCGGAGTGGGTCGCCGCTTCGGCGGTCGCCGCCGGCTTGTCGCCCGTCGAGGCGCGTCGGGTGTACGTCACCCTCGGCGACTACGTGCAGGGCGCGGCGCTCTACGAGCTCGTCGAGGCCAGGGCGAGGGAGACGAGCGGGGTGGACGCCGCGACGTGGTGGGAGTCGCGACTGCCGGACCTGCGGGCGCTGTTCGAGGGGGGCGACCTGCCCACGCTGGCCGCGAGCGTGGTCGGGGTGGATCCCTCCGCCGCGGACAAGACCCTGGTGTCCGATGAGGGCTTCGAGTTCGGGCTGGCCCGGGTGCTCGACGGGATCGGGGTGTTGGTGGCCGACCGCGCTCGCGGGTCGGTGGCGGCGCGGCCCGGCGAGGACGCGGGCCAGGCCATCCCAAGGGAGTATCAAAAAGTAACTCCGGTGTTCGCTGGTGCGGGAGCCCGCACCCCGGAGCCGGCTTCGGGCCCCGACCCGACCGAGGACCACCCGGCCGCGACCGAGGACAGCGGCCACCCCCTCGACGGACCCGTCGCCGCCGCGCTCGCGACCCTGGGCCGCCGCTGGGTGCCCGAGATCCTCTACGTGCTCCACCGGGGTGCGGCGAGGTTCGTCGACCTGCTCTCCGCCATCCCCGGACTGTCCCGGCGGGTGCTGTCCGAACGCCTCGTCCTCCTCACCGAGGAAGGGCTCGTGGAGCGGCGGGTGGCGGACGGCTCAGCTCCCAGGAACGACTACCGGCTCACCGCGCGGGGCCGCGAACTGGACGCGGTGTTCCGCGCACTCGACGGATGGGCGGCGGGCGGGGACGCGCGGGAGCGGACGACGGCGTCGGAGTGATGGCCGCTGGCCGTCGACCCGCGTGGGGCGGCACGTCCGGCGCGGCGGGCGCCGGCCGCGCGGCGGCGGAGCTCGGATGGATCTCCCGGCGCGTGCGACAGGCTGGTCAGTCGCCGGACGGGTGCTCGGAGCGCCGGCCCGGTGCCGTCGAATCCCGGTCGTGGCGCTCGACCGGGATTCGAGGAGGTCGGGAACGCGAGGAGGTCGGGAACGGCACGCCGCCGTCGCGCGGCATGGTCTCCGACCCCGTTCGACCGCGTCCGAATCCGGGCGGGCCGCGGGCCCATCGGCCGGGAGGAGACACGTCGTCGGGCGTGCTGCCCGGCCGTCGATTCCGGACAGCAGGTCACCGGCCACGGTCCCCGGTGGACTCCTCCCGGTAGCGTCAGGGATCCACGGGACCCCCGTCGCGGCGGTCCCGTGGCGAGGAAGGACAGCAGCCCGGAACAGCGTGAGGACGGACCCGTGCCCACTCCCGGAACGCCCACCCCCACCGCCCCGGAATCGGGGCCCCGCCTGGGGTTCTTCGCGAGGCTGGAGGGCGAGGGCGACGCGGCCGCGGCCTACGCGGACGGCCTCCGGATCTTCGAGGCGGCTGAGGAGTTCGGCTACGCCACCGGTTGGGTGGCCCAGCACCACTTCGGGTCCCACCGGGGGAGCGTCCCGGCTCCGCTGGTGTTCCTGGCCGCGGCCGGCCAGCGGACCAGTCAGCTCCGACTGGGCACCGCCGTGATCACCCTGCCGACCGAGTCCCCGGTGCGGGTGGCTGAGGACGCCGCCGTCCTCGACGCCCTCACCGGCGGCCGGGTGGAACTCGGTGTGGGGTCCGGCTCCGAGCCGGAGACCTTCGAGGCGTTGGGCGCGGACTTCGCTGCTCGTCGGGAGGAGTTCGCCGAGCGGATCGGGGAGCTGCGGTCGGCGCTGGCCGGTGAGCCATTGCCCGGCGGCGCCGTCCTGAGCCCACCTCGCCCCGAGCTGACCGGGCGCTTGTGGCAGGCGGCGATGAGCGTGTCCGGGGCGCGTCGGGCGGGCGCCCAGGGCACCGGCCTGCTCCTGGCCCGCAACGCACCGGACTCGGACCGCCCGCCGGGGGAGCGCCAACTGGACCTGGTCCGCGCCTACCGGGAGGCATGGCGACCGCTCGGCGGGGGCACGCCGAGGATCGGGGTGTCCCGGACGGTCCACGTCTCCTCCGACACGGCGACCGCGCGGGCTGAGCTGCTCGACGGGCTCCGCCCCTACCTGCGGCAGCGGCGAGCCGAGGACCCCGCCGCCGAGGAGATCCGCCCGGAACGGGTGCTGGTCCAGGACGGCGTGGTGTACGGCGACGCCGAGCGGGTGGCGGAACTGCTCGCGGCGGATCCGACCGTGGGCCTGGCCGACGAACTGCTCGTCCAGGCATTCCCGGCCAGGCTGGCGCCTGACCGCCTCATCGAGTCCCTGCGGCTCCTCGCCACCGAGGTGGCACCCGCCCTGGGATGGCGGCGGCCCGGGACGGCCGGGGCCACCACCCGCTGATTCCCGCGCGCGGCTGTGCGGTGGCGTTGGACGTTCAGCGGGCCGTGGGTCCGCGACGATGGGGCTGGGGTTCTCCAAGCCCCGTCGTCACGTCATCGAAGCCCGTGCGTGTCGTCCTCGGGCCCCGCCCGGTCAGGAGCGTGTGTAGGTCAGGAACAGCACGCCGCTCTCGTGCGCCTTCGTCTCGACCAGTCGGAACCTCGTGGGGTCGAACGCGCCGCCGAACAGGGCGATGCCCGCGCCGGCGACGACCGGGTTCAGCTTGATCACGAGTCGGTCGATCTCCGGCAGCAGCGCACCGGCCAGCCGCCCGTCGCCGACCGCGTCGAACCGTAGACAGTCGGACCGGCTCTCTCGCGATGGTGAATCCACCAGTCGCCGATTGTCCCGGAAGGGCAGAAGCAGAGCGCTGTCAGCATGCCTCACCGACCACGCACCCGAGTGTCCGTCGTACCGGCGGTGTTCACAGAGCAGCGCGTACCCCCCGGCGCACGTTGGTTCCTGGCGCACGCGAGACCCGGCAGGAGCCTCACGGTGGAATCGTGCGGCCGCTACCCCTTGCCTACCGTCAGATCGTCGAACTCGCCTGTCTTGCAGCCCTTGATCCAAGCGTCCATCTCAGCAGGGGTGAAGAACACGACGCTTCCCCCGGGATGGTTGCTGTTGCGCACGGCGATCCTGCCGTCGTGCAGCGGAGCGACCTCGACGCACGCCCCGCCCTGGTCGGAGCTGAAGCTGGACTTGCGCCACGCCGCGCCGTCGAGGCGGTCCCGGTGCGCCCGGTCAGGTCTGGTCATGATCGAACTCCTCTGCGATATCCCGAAGCATTCTCGCAGACTCGTCGGGAGTGAGAGCCAGCGCGCACAGGTGCTCGAAGGCAACGTTGTGCGCCTCGATCTCGTGCGGTTGTTCCAGGTAGAGCGCACCGGACCGGTGCTCGATGTAGGCGACGCCGGGATCTGTGAGCCAGGGGAACCCGATGACGACGAAGGGTCCGGTCATGCCGGGATGGGCACCTCGTGTGAACGGAATGACCTGCACGGTGATCTTGGGCTGCTCCGCAGCTCCAGCGAGGTGGAGGAGCTGGTCTCTCATGACCTGCGGACTGCCGACAACCCGGCGCAGGGCAGCCTCGTCGATGACCGTCCACAACCGGAGAGGTTCGGGGCTGCGGGAGAGCACGCGTTGACGGTTGAGGCGCAACTGCACGGCGCGTTCGATCTCGTCCTCCGCGCGTTCCGCCGTGCTCCGACGAAGTAGCGCGCTGGCGTACTGCCTGGTTTGCAGCAGGCCGGGAATGAACTGTGCCTCGTATATCCGGGCCTGCGATGCGCCCTGCTCCAGGCCGATGAAGAGGGAGAACCAGCTCGGCAGCGTGTCGGAGCCGTGGCTCTCCCACCAACCTTTCTGACGTGAGTTCTTGGCGGCCTGAACGTAGTCCGGCCAACGTTCCATCGGCACGTTGAACAGCGGCAGTAAGACCTCGTCGAGGTCGCGGATCACCACAGGTCGTTCGGCGGTCTCGTAGTACGAGACCTTGCCGACCGTGCAGCGCAGGGCTTTCGCGACATCTTTCTGATCAAGTCCAGCTTCCTGGCGCAAGCGCGTGAGCTCCAGCGCCAGCCAGCGCCGCCATACCGTAGGACTTGATGTTTCGGGCACCCCAACCTCCTTCGTCAGCGTCGAGGTCAGTGTGCCCGTCATCCATAACCGCCTTTCGAGGTGCCAGCTCGCGAGCGGTCGGTCAACACCAACAGACCACCCCATCGGAGGACTCGCGTTCTGTTGAATCAAAATTTAAGATCTACAAGGTGAGTTTGAGTGCGGGGTGGCTCAAGCCACGCTCGGCCGGGTGTCCTGCGCGGCCGGGGTATCCGCTACAGGTGGGAGGGCGAACATGACCGCAGTGACCAGGGAGGACGAACTGTCCAGCGGGAAGTGGCGATGTGACGCCGACTACCGCAACCCGCTGGACAGCACTGTGCCTAGTCCTGAGGATCGACCGCCGTTGTGCGGTGAGCGCGAGTTCGCCGCCCTGTTGGAGGGGATGGTTGCCGAGTTCGCGCCGCGCGTGTTCGCGGTGGTGCAGGAGTACGGCGATCGCGTGGACGGGCGAATCGCGGCGTGGGGAATCGCATTCGCCGACCACGTGGAGGTTGTCGACGTGGATGGCTGCTCTCGAATGCATTTGCGATCTCCGGAGAGCGCGCTACGCGGGTTCAGCTGGGGGCGCCACATCACTGCCCGGTTGGTCTGGGTCACGAGGGCCGCTGCGACTCCGTGCGACGACGGCTGACTTCACCGCGCTCCCTGCGGTTCGCAGGTCGAAGCCAGCGAGGCAGCTCGCCCCCTGAGGAGATCGGGGCAATCCCCAACCGACTTCGTCTGAGGAACGCTGAGGGCTCCTGCGATGTGTCGAGGACGTGTTCGACACGGCTTCGGCCTCCGCCGTCAGCATCGTCGAGGGGAGTGGACGTGGTGGTTCAGGCGATGGCCTCGCACCACATCCCGTGGTGAAAGGTATCGCGCCGGTCTCCTTCTCCCATGAGCGTTCATCGATCGTGGAGGCGGGCCGTGAGCTGGACGCGGCCTCCCGCGATTCGACGGCTGGGCGTCCAGCGGGTCGGGCGCGGGAGGAAGGCGTCAGCGGAGTGGGATGGTGCCGACATCCTCCCGAGGCGCGGGAAGCGGCACCGGGAGGACGACCTGACGGGGCGGGCGCCCGGGAGTCGGACCAACTGGGGGTGGTGCCGAACGCCGAGCGGCCCCGCCCGGTCAGGAACGCGTGTAGGTCAGGAACAGCACGCCGCTGTCGTGCGCCTTCGTCTCGACCAGCCGGAACCCCGTGGGGTCGAACGCGCCGCCGAACAGGGCGATGCCCGCGCCGGCGACGACCGGGTTCAGCTTGATCACGAGTCGGTCGATCTCCGGCAGCAGCGCACCGGCCAGCCGCCCGCCCCCGCAGAGCCAGATGCCCGCGCCAGGTTCGCGCTTGAGTTCGCGGACGACGGTCACCGGGTCGCCGGACACCAGCTCGACCGTGGGGTCAGGGCTCTCGGTCAGGCTCCGCGAGAACACGAGGTGGCGCAGGTGCGGGTACGCGTTGGTGACGCCCACCCGGAGCCCCATGTCGTAGGAACCCCTGCCCTCCAGCACCGTGTCGAAGGTGCGGTTCGGCGGGTCGATGCCGAGGGCGCGCCGCGCCTGGACGGGCACCAACTCCGGGTACTCGTCGACGAGCGTGCCCAGGTGGTCGCCGTCGATGTCGAAGAGCCCGCCCGGCGCCGACGGGTCCGAGCCGTCCGGCGGTGCGATGACGCCGTCCAGGGTGCTGGCGACGACGTAGGTCAGTTCGCGCATCAGGTCGTCCTTCCCGAGGTTCCGCCCGGGAGGACCCCGGCCGTGGGCCGGTCGCACGCTACCCCGCCCCCCGAGTCCGGGCGTACCCGTTTTCCCGGGAGCGAGCCTGTCCGACCCACCACCTGCTCTCCCCTCGCGGATCCCCGGCCGCCGCGCGGAAGTCGGGAAGCCGCTCGTCCCCGGGACGGGCGAGTCCCGGGGACGGCGCCGGTAGGTCGTCCCAGGGCCGGGCCGGCCCCGACCCACCGTCGGTGTCGGGGCCACCGGGGTCGGCTGGCGCCCCTACCAGCGGGCGGGGCGCGGGACGCCCCGGCGCGCGAAGCTGGCGGCGAGACCGGCGCCGAACAGGACGAGCGAGGTCACCCAGGCGTGGCCCCAGGGGTCCTGGCCCACCAGCCACCCGAGGAGCCCGTTCACCAGCGCGGTGTCCCCGCCGGTGGCCGGTGTGTACAGGCCCACGAACCCGGGCACGGCGACCAGCATCACGGGCAGCACCGCGAGTGGAGCGGGCAGGACCAGCTGGAGCACCCAGGCCAGGCCGGTCAACGCCAGCAGGACGGCCGCCGCGTCCCCGCCCCCGAAGTCCGCCACCACCTCCGGGGTGGACAACCACAGGGCGAGGGCGGCGAACCCCGAGCACCCGAGTCGGTGCGCGAGCGTCCACCAGGCCAGGCGACGCACGGCACCGCGATCGGTGGCCGGCACCCCGGAGGTGGCCCAGGTGGCCACCGCGCAGGCGAGCAGGGTGGGCATCACCACGGCGAACGGCAGCGGAACCGGCACCGAACCACCCACGGCGAAGGTCATCGCGCCGACGGTGGCGCTGGCCAGCGCTCCGAGCAGGACGGTCCCGACGATCCACGCCGTGTTCCGCGCCATCAGGAACGACAGCAGGGGGTGGCGCGCGCGGGGGAGGCCGGGGTCCGGCTCCGCGAGACGGTCGGGGGCGCGGGAGGCGTCGGTGCCGTTCATCGCGAGAACGCCTCCTCGGTCAGGGCACACCCCTGGTAGGCCGCGCCGTGCCGGGACAGCCACTCCCGCCATTCCAGGACCGACAACCCGGCGAGGAAGTCGGCGGCCTCCCGGTACACCCCACCAGCGTCCGCGACCGGGACCCCGGGTTGGGCGATCGCCGTCGACACCAGGGTGTTGTAGCCGGCGGCCGCGTCGGGGTCCTCGACGCCCTGCTCCACGCGTTCGTCGAAGGGGCGGAAGCATTCGTCCAGGCCGGACAGGTTGAACGCGAGTTCCTGTACGGCGGCGACGAGGGTGCCCTCGGCGGTGTCGTCGAGGTGGACCGCGACGCCCTCCCCTACCGGCGCCTCTCCCATTCCCCGTGGTCGGTGCTCCACCCGGTCGAAGGCCAACGGCGAGTCCCCGGCCATCTCGTGGAACACCGCGAGCCGGGCGCCGAGATCGGCCGAGGCGTGGTCGAAGGCCGGGTGCAGGCACAGTTCCAGCTCCCCGTGCCAGGTGCACACCGGGGTGAAGGGCGGTTCGGCCGCGAGGGTGGTCCGCCCGCCCAGGGCGAGGACCGGGATGGCGGTGAGCGACGCCACGACGGCCGCCGCGCCGAGGGCCACCAGCCGCCACGGCCGCCGACGCTGGTGGCGGTCGCGTAGGCGGCACACCAGCACGAGGACGGCGAGCAACGCGAGCACGAGCCCCAGGAACCAGACCACCAACCGGAGGTGGAGGGTGGCCGGCACCGCCGTCCACACGTTGACCAGCTGCTGCCGAGCCGGGAGGAGCGCCTCCGCCGTCGGGGAGAGGGCGAAGCCGACCGCGTGGAGGGAGAAGGCGGCCAGCGCGACGACGGGGACGGTCAGGACGTGGGGGAGGAGGACACCGACGAGATAACCGAACAGTGCGTAGGCCGACAGACCCAGCGGGGAGATCAGGAGCGCGAGTGGTTCCAGCTCGCCCCACGTGTTGCCGACGAGGATGCGGGTGGACACGGCGGCCAGGACCAGCCCCTGGCCGAGCCACGCCCAGAGCAGGGTGGCGAGGAGTCGCGCACCGTGGCGGAACCCCGGGCCCCGGACCGCCACCTCGTCCAGCCAACCGAGCCCCATCCGGTGGTCGCGGCTCGCGACGAGCGCGGCGACGCCGCTGACCACCGGGCCGCTCGCGATGGTGGAGGCCTGCGAGGCGGCCATCGCGTTGCCCCAGTACGACACTCCCGGTGTCAGCTCGGCGAACGCCGCGAACAGCCCGAGCCCGACCACGGCGGGCACCAGCAGCCAGGCCGGGGACCGCCGGGACTCCAACAGGACGGCGTGCGCGAACGCCGTGCGCCGCGCGCGGGACGAACCAGCGGTGGACAGCGGGTGCTCCGTGCCCTCAGGCATGTGCCGACCCCCCAGCGGGGATCGCGAGGCGGCGCAGGTAGGCGGCTTCGACGGCTTCCGAGCGCGAGCCGTCGGCTCCCTCGGGCGCGAGGAACTCCTCCAGCGTCCCCTGGAAGCGCACGTGACCCTCGGAGAGGAGCAGGACCGAGTCGGCCACCGCCGCGACGTCGTCGGTGAGATGAGTGCTGAGCACGGTCGGGGTCTCCTTGCCCACCGCGCGGACCAGGGCGCGGAAGGAGGCTCGCTGCGCGGGGTCGAGACCGACCGTCGGCTCGTCCAGGACGAGGAGCGCCGGCTCGTTCACCAGGGCGCAGGCGATGCCCAGCCGTTGCAGCATGCCGCCGGACAGTTTCCTGGTCCTGGTGCCCGAGCTGGCCGCGAGACCGACGGTGCCGAGCACCCGCGCCGCGTTCTCCCGCGCCCGTCGGGCGGAGAGCCCCTTGCTCCACGCGGTGTAGCTGACGAACTCCAGGGTGGAGAAGGAGGGCAGCGCGGTGAACCGCTGGGGCAGGTATCCCGTGCTGGCCCGGACCGCCTCCACGCCCGAGGGGCGGCTCACGTCCTGACCGCATACCAGGAGCGAGCCGCCCTGGGGGCTGAGCACGCCCACGATCGTCTCGAGCAACGTGGTCTTCCCCGCCCCGTTGGGGCCGAGGAGGCAGGTCACGCCCTTGTCGACCGAGAAGTCGACGTCGTGGAGGACCGTGGTCCTACCGCGTTGTCGTCGTAGCCCGCGGGCCTTCACCAAGGGTGCGTTCGGCACGGTCGCCATCCTCAACGGGATCGGGTTTTCCGGGGGTGGGGGCGTGATTCCTCGACTTCGGGGTGAAGTGCCCGTGGCAGCTCGTTCCGCGAATCAGCGTAGTCGCGGGTGCCGGCTGAGGAATTCCGGTGTTTCCTGGTTCCACTGTCGGCGTTCGTCGCCGTCATCGCATCCCGGTGTGGGAGGTGGGGTGCCTGATCTCAACCGTTCCTGTTCGAGTCGGGGCACGGGAACATCGGGCAGCGGTGCTTCCCTCGCGACAAACGTCCCCGAAAGGCGACAGGGCTGTGGTTGGTTGCTGTGGCCTGCGGTGACGCTCAGGGGGATCCTTCCGTCCAGGTCGCGGAAACTCCGGCGACGGTGGGTGGAACGGCTGGTTCCCACCGCCTCATGAATCTCCCCACCATCGTGGCTTCGGGAAGGTATAAGGGCGGGATTGTCGTCCGCAACCGCGTCCGCCATGATTCGAGTCATACTCCGAACAGGCTCCTGGTGAATACTTCTTCCGGGGGTGCGTGGTGCGGCCCCGAACGCCGCGGCGGGATTGGCGCAGGGGCCGCCCGTATTCCACGACAGGAGGGAGGTGCCTGTTCTTCCCGTGAACCGCCGGACGGGTGGGTGTTGGGTGTGCTCGTCCCGCTGGGATACCGCGCTGGGTGACCGGATCGGTCGGGTCGGACGTGTCCGCGCGCCGGGGTGGTGCGCTCGGTTCCCCGGCTTGGCCCCTCGTGCCCTGGGGGTGGGGCTGGCGGCCGGGCGCCGTGTCCGGTCGTGACCTGGGGCTCGGGGAAGTGTGGTGGGGCTGGGCGCGTCCGTTCCCGGGCTGCCTCGTTCCTGCCGGGGTGACGTTCCTCCCCAGGTTTGCGGTGGGGCGGCGGCACGGGAGAGTATCGAACGCGTGTTCGAACGTGATGGCTCGCCGGTTCCCGGGTGGTCCCGGGACACCTACCGTGCCGTGCGGCCCGCCCAGCCGGTCTGGGTGTCCCTCGGCGCGGCCCTGAACCAGCCGACCTCCGGTCGTCCGCCCGTGCCCGAGGGGCTGGACCTGGCGTCGGAGGTGCCCGGGGAGCTGGTCGCCTGGGAGCGCACGACGACGGGGGAGTGGGCCGGGCTGGTCACCTTCGTGGTGCGACGCGCGCACGCCCGCGCCGGCGGGACCCGGCACACCATGTGGCTCTACGGCCGTGCCCTCCGGCGCCGGGAGGATGTCGGGCGGCGGAGGTGAGGACCGCGTTCCCGGTAGCCGCTCGCCGGCGGCTCGGACGCGGAGACGGATCACGCTGGCCCGGGGGAGCGATGCCGGTTCGCCGAGCGCGGGTGCGCCGTTCGTGGCCCCCTGTCCGGGGCGGGTCCGGACTCGCGGTTCATCCGGTCGAGGGCCGGACGGCCCAGGAGGGCGCCTCCGCTCAGACGTCCGGTTGACACTCGTTCGCTCCATTGACTGGTTCAGACCAACCCGGTTCAGTGAGGGGCGATCCCATCCGATCCCCCAAGCGAAGCGGCCGTTCCCTGCCCGCGTTCGTGCGCGTTCCCAGTTCCCCGGTGCGCTTCGCGCTGGACGAAGGAGCGATCACGTGTCCATCACACGCCTGGTGAAGGCAGTCGCCGCCGTGGCGGCGGTGAGTGCCCTGCTGGTGTCCGCACCGATGACGACGAGCACGGCGACGGCCGAACCGGCCGCGCCGCAGGGCTTCGTGGTGAGCGAGGCCCAGTTCAACCAGATGTTCCCCAACCGGAACCCCTTCTACACGTACCAGGGGCTGACCGCCGCGCTCAGCTCCTACCCCGGCTTCACGAACACCGGGGACGAGACGACCCGGCGGCGGGAGGCCGCCGCGTTCCTGGCCAACGCCAGCCACGAGACCGGTGGGCTCGTGCACATCGTCGAGCAGAACGAGGCGAACTACCCGCACTACTGCGACTGGAGCCAGCCCTACGGTTGCCCGGCCGGGCAGGCCGCCTACTACGGGCGGGGTCCGATCCAGCTGAGCTGGAACTTCAACTACAAGGCGGCCGGCGACGCCCTGGGGCTCGACCTGCTCGGTAACCCCTGGCTGGTGCAGAACGACGCGTCGGTGGCCTGGCGGACGGCGCTCTGGTACTGGAACACCCAGAGCGGTCCCGGCACGATGACCCCGCACCACGCCATCGTCAACGGCCACGGTTTCGGCGAGACCATCCGCAGCATCAACGGGGCGCTGGAGTGCGACGGCGCCAACCCCGGCCAGGTGCAGAGCCGGGTCGACACCTACCAGCGCTTCACGCAGATCCTCGGCACCACGCCGGGCGGGAACCTGTACTGCTGATCCGGCGGCCGGCCGTTCCCGTGGAACGCGGATCGGTCAGCCCACCCACCACACGCACGTCGACGAGGTCCGTCCGGTGCTCCGGGCGGGCCTCGCCGCGTCGCCGTCCGGGGGAGGAGCTGCCTCGCCGTGCTGGGGGTCCGCCCCTCCGCCGGACGCGGAGCCCGGTGGGGACCGGTCGGACGTGCCGCGCCCACGCGCCGCCCGCCTCGCGTGACCGTCCACGGCATCCCTCGTGTCACTCGTTCGACGCGCCGCCGGCCTATAGTCCAGCAAGCGGTGCGGCTCGCCGCGCCCGGCCCGTCGACACGAGGAGCGTGAATGTCCGGCGGCAGAATCGACCTGCACGCGCACTACCTGCCGGACTTCTACCGGGAGGCGCTCGCCGAGTCCGGTCATGGGCGGCGGGCCGCCATCTCCTCGCTCCCGGAGTGGGACGAACAGCTCGCGTTGCGCACGATGGACCGGCTGGGCGTGCGCACGGCGATGCTGTCCGTCTCCACCCCGGGAGTCCACTTCGGGGACGCCGACCGCGCGGTCGACCTCGCCCGCCGGGTCAACGAGGAGGGAGCCCGGCTGGTCCGCGAGCATCCGGGCAGGTTCGGGTTCTTCGCCTCCCTGCCGCTACCCGAGGTGGAGCCGGCGGTCGCCGAGCTGCGCCACGCGTTCGACGTCCTGGGTGCCGACGGGGTGATCCTCCAGAGCAACCACCACGGTCTCTACCTGGGGGACGAGCGGCTCGAACCCGTCTACGCCGAGGTGGCGGCCCGGGGCTCGGTCGTCTTCGTCCACCCGGCGATGCCCTTCGTCGCCGAGCACCTGGCGCTGGGGTACCCGCAACCCGCGCTGGAGTTCCCCTTCGACACCACGAGATCGGTGGTGGACCTGGTGTTGTCCGGGGTGCTGGAGCGGCACCCCGACCTGCGGGTGGTCGTCTCCCACGCGGGTGCGGTGCTCCCGGTGCTGGCGAACCGGGTGGACCTGCTGGTCCCGATGTTGGCCGTGCCGAAGGGGCGCAGCACGCCGAGCCTGCGGGCCGCGATGCGTCGACTGCACTTCGACCTCGCCGGCGCCCCGGTGCCCGAGCTGTTGGGTGCGCTGCTCTCGCTGGCCGACCCGGACCGGCTGCACTACGGGAGTGACTACCCGTTCTTCCCCGCCGCGTTGGGCCGGGAGCTCGCGGACCGCCTCGCCGAGACCCCGCTGCTCGACGGGGAACTGCGGCGGGCCGTCTTCGAGGACAACGCCGTGCGCCTCTTCCCCCGCCTGGCGTCTCCCACCAGCTGAACCGGTAAGGCGTCCGGGCGCGGCTCGGGATGCCCGTGGCTGGCGCCCGTCTCCCCGTGCCGACACCTACTCGGCCGGTCAGCTCCGGTCCGCGCCGCTCCCCGGGTGGTGTGGCGCTTGCGGGAGGGCGTTGGCCCGCGACCGGTCGCGCACCGAGGAGGCGGTGACACCGCCGTCGGGGTGGCGCTCGAGTTTGCCCCGGTTCACCAGGTCGTGCACGCCCTGCCTGCTGATGCCGAGCATGGCGCCCGCGACGGGGTAGGAGAGGGCGTGGGCGCTGGGGTGTCCCACCCGGCGGGCGGTGATCGTCCCCAACGGGGTGCGCCACCAGTCCGCCGGTGGGTCGAAGGGGCCGTCGCCGGGGTACAGGGTGGCGATCACGCGGGTGATGGCGAGGGTGGCTTCCGCGTCGTCGCCAGCGACCATCGCCCGTGCCCAGGCCGGGGCCCGTTCCCGCACCCGGTGTCGCAGCGCGTCGGCGGTGTCCGCGTCCTCGAGGAGGATCTCCAGCGGATCCACGCACCGGGCGTCGACCAGCGCGACGAGCTGGTCCCGCAGCGCGTTCTCCAGGGTCAACCACGCCTCCGTCCACGATGGGATCCCGCCGCTCGCGCCGCGGCTGGGCCGCCAGCCCAACTACTTGACGGCCGGCGACAAGTATTCTACGTTCTCGTCAACTACTTGACGAGTTCCGTCAAGTAGTTGACGAGGGTGGAGGAGCGGACGATGGTCGAGGAACGACACGTCGAGGGATCACCGAGGCTCGTGGTGCGGGACCACGGCGGCCAGCGGACCGGCCGCGACATCGTGTTGCTGCACGGATTCGGCGGGAACGCGCTCAACTGGGAGGCGTTCGTCCCACTGTTGACCAGCCGCCACCGGGTCGTCGCCTGCGACCTGCGTTGCCACGGCCGTTCCGGTGACGGCGCCTGGGACTGGGAGGCCCTCGTGGACGACGTCGACCGGGTCGTGGCCGACCTCGGCGCCGAGCGCCCGGTCGTCGTGGGCCACTCGCTCGGCGGTGCCGTCGCCACGCTCTGGGCCGGCCACCACCCGGAGGCGGCCGGGGCGGTGAACATCGACGGCTTCCGGGGGGTCGAGACCGAGGAACGGCACTACCTGGGGATCGACCCGGACGAGCTGGCGGCGCGCCTGGCCGAGCTCAGCGCCGACTTCGCGGCACAGGCGGCGGCGCTCGCCGAGCCGCTCCAGCCGGAGGCGGTCGAGGCCGCCCGCGCCCAGCACCGGACCGCCGGCGGGGACAGGGCCGTCGAGGCCTTCGACCGTGGCCTGGCCGTCCGGGACGGGCTGACGGTGGCACGCCCTGATCCCGGGACGGTGGCGGCCTTCCGCACGTGGATGGCCGCCCTCGACCTCACCGAGCCGCTCGCCGCCGCCCGGTGCCCGGTGCTGGTCCTCACGGCGACCCGCGACCTGCCCGAGGCCGACCGGTACGCCGACCTGCTCGCCGCGTGGCGGCGAGGTGTCGAACGGGACCTCGACTCCGTGGCGCGGACCAACCCCCGGGTGCGGGTCGAGCACGTCGCGGCCAGCCACGCCATGGTCCTGGAGGCTCCCGACATCATCGCGGGCCACGTCCTCGACTTCCTCGACATCCTCGGCTGACGCCGCGCTCCGCCGGGAGGGATCGCGACCAGCGCTCGCGCACCGAGAGGGAATCGCCTCCGCTGTCGGTGTTCGCGGTTCAGCCTGGTCCGATCCCCCTGGGCGGGGCCACCGGTCGTTCGTCGCTGGCGTCCTCGCTGGCGTCCTCGGTGGTGTCCTCGCCGGGTTCTCGCTGGCGTCCTCCGTGGCGGCGAGCGGGTCGGCGAGTGCGGTCCGCGCGTGTCGCGGGGTGGTGAGCCGGTCGTCGATGTCCCGGAGCCGTTCGCGCGACATCGGCGCCGCACAGCGCTCCAGTGCCGGGCCCGGCCCCGGCGCAGGGCAGCACCTCCCGGATGGCGCTCGTGGTCAGGCCAGCGCCGAGCAGCGCCCTGATGTCATGAACGACGATCGGGGCGTCGTCGGCGTACCGCCGGTGTCCGTGCCCCACGCGGTGCGAGGTCAGGAGTCCACGTTCCTCGTAGTAGCGCAGCAGTCGTGGGCTCACTCCGCTCAGCCGCGCCAGGTCACCGATCCGCACGTGATCTCCCTCATACGCGCTTGAACCTCACGTGGACGGCAGATCCTACGGTCCTCCCATGTCCTTTCACGTCGTGCAGCGCGATGGTCGGACGGCCACCGCCGATGAGTTGGCCCCACTCGCTTTCTCCGGCTACGCCCATTTCACCGCCATGCAGGTACGTGGCGGTCGGGTGCGTGGTCTGGATCTGCACCTCGATCGGTTGCGGACCGCTTCGGAGGAGCTGTTCGGGCGGGCGCTGCCCGAGGAACGGGTGCGGTCCCTGCTGCGCGCCGCGCTCGCGGCGGGGCCTGATGACCTCTCGCTGACGGCCACGGTGTACTCGCCGGCGGGCGAGTTCACCGCCGGCGGTGCTGGTGCGGAGTTGGAGGTGCTGGTTCGGACCGCCCCACCCGCGACCGGCCCCATCGGGCCGCTGGCACTGATGGCCGTCGATCACGAACGGGTCCTTCCCGCCGTCAAGCACGTCGGCGAGGTCGCCAAGACGTACTTCCTCCGACAGGCCGTCGCGCGGGGTTTCGACGATGCCGTCTTCGTCGACCGCCGGAGCCGGCTCAGCGAGGCCACGATCTGGAACGTGGCCTTCTGGGACGGTGAGGCGGTGGTGTGGCCTGAGGCCCACGTGCTGGGTGGGACCACGATGGGGATCGTGCGCAGGGGCCTGGACCGGTTGGGCATCCCCCAGCGGAGCCAGCAGGTGCGGCTGGACGACCTGCCCGCGCTGTCCGGGGCCGTCGTGATGAACTCGTGGACTCCGGGAGTGGCGGTGGACCGCATCGGAGAGGTGCCGCTCCCGTCAGCCCCGCGCCTCCTGGAGCTGCTGCACCGCGCCTACCAGGAGGAACCGCTACTCGCTCCGTGAACCAGGGACCCACGTCCCACTGACCGGATTCGGAGTTCGGGGTGTTTGTGGGGCCGGTGGGACTCGAACCCACACTGGCACGGACCTAAACCGTGTGCCTCTGCCAATTGGGCTACGGCCCCCGCGCGCCGTTCCGACGCGGACCACAGGGTAACGGAAAGATCACTCTCGTGAGACGAGGGGGCGCGATTGTGTCAGCGAGACCACGTTCCCGTCGTCCCCGCCCGCGCGGGGTGCCCGTGACCGGCACCCGCCGCGCGTTCGCTCGCCCGACTGGCGTCCTCTACGGTGTCGGAAACAGGATCGCTGCTGGCCGCGTCGGGTGGTCGCCCGGCCGGTCCGGTCGTGCCGGTCGTGCACGAGTTCCTGGTCCGCACTGCTGTGAGGAGGAAACGTGGCTCGCGACCCCGACGAGATCGAGCGGGAGATCGAAGACGCTCGTACCGCGTTGGCCGGAACGCTCGACGAGCTGGGTAGCAAGGCGAACCCGCAGCGGTTCATCGAGTCCGGGAAGGCCAGCGCCCGGGAGAGGCTGGCGGACCCTCGGGTGAAGTACTCGTTGATGGCGATCGGTGCCCTGATCGCGTTCGCGTTGCTGCGCAAACTGTTCCGCTGAGCGAGGTCGTCGGGGGCGGTGCCGGGTGCCGGCTCCGCCCCCGACCCATGCCGAGGGTGGCTTCGGCCCGCGCGTCGCGGACGGGTCCACTTCGGCTCGCTCCCGACGTTCCTCCTCCGAACGGCCGCGGTCCTCGCCCCCTCCGGCGGCGGTCCTGCCCACTCCGGGATCCGCTCCGGGCCGCACCGACGATGCCCCGAACGCGCGAGGCTCCCGTTCCGGCGGGCAGCGTTCCCCGGCCCGGGCCTGCCAGGTGTTTCCCTCCGCCATCCGCGCTTCAGCGCGCGGCGCGTGGTCGCGCGTACGAGGCAGGGACCCGCATCCGTGGTACCCGGCGGTGTCGAACACGTGCGCTCCCCGGCGAGGCCCTGGGGCTCGCTCGGTTTCCGCCGCTGGCGCTGACGACGGCGGACGTCCGCCACCACGCCCCGTCACCGCCCCGAGGCACGGTACGGCGGGGGCCTGCTCGGGC
The DNA here is from genome assembly GCF_049311605.1 of Actinoalloteichus caeruleus. Taxonomy (NCBI): domain Bacteria; kingdom Bacillati; phylum Actinomycetota; class Actinomycetes; order Pseudonocardiales; family Pseudonocardiaceae; genus Actinoalloteichus; species Actinoalloteichus caeruleus. The sequence goes on along the minus strand of NZ_CP186005.1, from coordinate 5,090,427 downwards.
GGGTGGTAACGGCCGCGATGCGGGGTGGGCGGCGGTCACGGCGGTCTCCGACTCCCGCTGGGCGCGGAGTCGGCGGCCCGGTGCGGCGGGGACGTCCGACCGGCCCCACCCCGGCTCGGCCGCCGCTACTAGCTCGCCCGCTTCCCGCGCCTCGTCGCCGAGTCGGAGCGGGACCTCTTCTTCCGTGTGGCCCCGCCCTCGCCCTCCGCCGGCTTCGTTCCCCCGCCACCGGTGCTCGTGTCGGCCGCCGGGGCGGAACGGTCGAACCCCGGCCCGGTCGACGACTCCGCCTGGTCGGGCTCGTCCTCGTCCTCCTTGCCCGCCTGGTCGGTGTCCCCGGCGGCCGGCGCCGACGGCGACTGGACGTCGGACGTGGTCTCCTCCGCCGCGCCCGTCGCCGGAGGAGGTACCTCGGTCCCCGCCTCGTCGGTCGACGCGGCCCGCGCCGCCCCGGCCTCGGCGTCCACCGGCCGATCAGAGGTCTTCGCGGAAACATCAGACCCACCAGTCACACCGGCCACAGTGGACTCACCTTCGCCGACGGGGGCGGCTGGCTGCTGATCTTGATCGGCTACAGTGTCCGAACCGGACTGGGCGGCGGTCTTCCGCTCGGTGTCGCCGTGGTCCCGAGGTGCCACGTGCCTGGCGTACAGGTAGGCACGGGTGAAGGCAACGGCGTCACCGTCAAGCAGGTGCACTGCGACGGGATGTCCGCCGGAGAGTTCCTCGATCAGTTCGTCGGCGCGGGCCCGCGCCGCGAGCAGGCCGGACGCGTGGTCGGTCCGGGAACTCTCCTCGCCAACCACGGTGACCGTCCAGTCCTCCCCGTCCTGCACGTAGTTGACCGTGATGGGTGCAAGTTCCATGGTGCTACTCCCCTCCCACATGGCCTCATCGTCCGTCCGGATGACGGGACCCGCATGGTGGGAGCGGAACGGCACGCTGTAAGGCCGTTACTGAGGGTGTCGGCCCCCTCTGACGGGTGAAAGTGGTGTGCGTGGAGGGTGTCGGTCCGGTGCGACACCCTGGCAGCGCGCGCCGTGATCAAGGAGAAGCGATGCCGAAAGTGCTGTCCCAGCAGGATCTTCAATACTTGACGGAGGAGCTCGCCGCCGGACGCCAGCCCCCGGTCTGGTTCACGTCCCGTGCGGTGGGGGTCGAGGCGGGCAAGTCCGGCAAGGTCGTGGGCCTGGGCGACCCGGCGGACGGCGACTTCATCCAGGTCACTCCCACCGGGTCCCAGGACACCCTGACCTTCTCCACCAGCGAGCTCACGCTCGAGAAGCCGGGGCGGAAGCGCAAGGACGGCAAGAACGCCGCGCCGGCGGCGAAGAAGCCGGCCAACCCCCCGAGCCCCACGTTCTCCGCCGCGCCCGGCGCGGCGTTGCCCAAGTCCCCATCCACGAGCGGAGGTTCCGTGTCCGAACAGTCATCGACGTCCCAGCCCGGGAGTTCGAAGGCGAAGGCGGGAAGCGCCAAGAAGGCCAAGGCGCCCACGGCCGCGGTACTCACCCTGACGTCCACCCAGGACGGCCTCTGGACGGCCGAGGTCACGCTGGGCACCAAGAAGGCGGTCAAGCCGACGACCGTCAGCCCGGCCGCCGTGTCGCAGGCCGTCGCGCTGCTCCACGAGGACGTTGAGGCCGCGATCGAGCCGGTCCTGGAGGCGGCCCGCGAGCAGCACCGGGCGCGCGTCGAGCAGTTGCAGGCCGAGCTGGAGGAGGCGAGGCGTCTCCTCGGCGAGCTCACCCCGCAGCCGGCCGCCGCGGAGGAGCCCGAGCCGGCCGAGGAGCCGTCGGACGTCGCCCAGGCCTCCGAGGTCGAGGCCGAGCCGGCCCCGGTCGCCGAGGTGGCTCCTCGGCCCGCGCCGCAGCCCCCGGCCGAGGCACCGGCGACTCCGGCGGAGACCCCCGCCGAGACCGCCGTGGCCGAATCCGCCCCCGAACCGGCGCCGGCCCCCGAGGTCGAGACCGCGCCGGTCGGTGCGGGTGCCGCCACCTCGGAGGTCACGCCCACCGAGGTGGCCGCTGACCCCGACCCGGCCTCCGCGGCCACCCCGCAGCCGGTCGGCGCCAGCAGCTGAACCACCGCGCCATCCCCGGCCGGCTCTGCCCTCGCGGGCGGGGCCGGCCGGTCCGCGTCGCCCGCCCGCATTGAGGACGATGGGTCGTTCCATCCCCGTGCGCCACGTCGTCCCGGTCTGCTGCCTGATCCCGCCACCACCGCGCCGCTGGCCCGACCTCGCGGGGGCGGGACGTCGCACCAGCCGTTCCCCGCTCGGCCGCCCACCCGGCCCCACCCGGCCACGAGGGCGAGCCCGGTCTCCGGGCACGGTTGACCGTCCGGGTGGCCGGTCTCGTGGCGAGGCGTCGTCGTGGCGTGGTTGGCGAGGATCGTGGGTGCCCGTCCCGGCGCCATCGGCTTGGCGGTGAGCTGGCGATTCCACCGCCACCGTCATCCCTGGTTCCCTTCGAGGGCGCGCGTCGCACGAGGAGAGAACGCACGGCGAATTCGGTGATAGGAACGCGGTCGTGTTCCGCGACAGTTTAACCATCGCGCCGAATGCTTCTCCCCTGATTCCGGTAATCCGTTGTCGTCGCCGGTGGGCCCGCTGGACCGACCTCGACCACGGCTGCGGGCGCGGGACCGCGACGTGACGGGGCCGCCGCCGTTCCCTGGTGGAGGGGTGGGGTGCCAGTGCACGTGCTCGAGCCGCCTTCTCGGGTGCGGGGCCAGCCGGCCGGTTCGCCTCGTACTTTTGGTCGACGCCGTTCGGCGGAGCGCTCTCGGCAATATGGCCACTGTTCCCGCCCAGTGGTTCGAGAATGGCACCGAGATCTGTTCGTGAACTGGTCGATATGTGAACGTACGCGCCGTCAGCAAATCCCGAGTGAGTTTCCACCGCGACGCCACGCGGTGGGGGTTCACGAGGGCGACGCCAAGGAAGCGGGAGTTCATGCGACCACGACGACTGACAGCGGCGGGGGGTGCGGTGTTGATGGGCCTGAGCCTGGCCCTCACCGTGCCCTCCGCCACCGCCGCCGAACAATCGAACAGGGATGCTCCGCTCACGTCGAGCGCCTCCGGACGGGCGGAGGTGTTGACGCTGGTGACCGGTGACCGGTTGCACGTCCACCGCGAGGCCGGGGACGCGCTCGGCGTGCGGGTGGAACCGGCGGAGGGGCGCGAGCATGTCACCTTCGTCCGCTACGCCGACGGGGATCGTCTGGTGGTGATCCCGTCCGACGCGCTGGGTCTGGTGCGTTCGGGTCTGTTGGACGAGCGGTTGTTCGACGTGCGCGGGCTGTTGGAGCAGGGCTTCGCCGACAGCGGTCCGCTGCCGTTGATCGTCTCCTACGCCGAGGGCAGCGATCCGGGGGCGCGGGCGTCGGTGCTCTCCGAGGAGGCGAGCACCGGTCGGGTGTTGGAGAGCCTGAACGCGGTGGCGGTGCACCCGGACGAGGACTCCGGTGACGGTGTCTGGTCCGAGATCACCCAGGACGACGCGGAGGCGCGCGTTTTCTCCGGTGGGGTGGAGCGGGTGTGGCTCAACGGCCGCGCCCAGCCCCTGGATGAGGAGAGCAACGCCCAGGTGGGCGCGCCGGAGGCGTGGGAGTCGGGCTACACCGGTGAGGGTGTGACCATCGCGGTGCTCGACAGCGGCTACGACCCGGAGCACCCCGACTTCGAGGGTGCGGTCACCGAGGCGGTCAATTTCGTCGACCCCGAGGGCGCGGCGTTGGACGAGGACGGTCACGGGACGCATGTGGCGGGCACGGTGGCGGGCCGGGGGACTGCCTCGGATGGCGCGCATCGGGGGGTGGCGCCGGATGCGGACCTGCTGGTGGGCAAGGTGTGCGGCCCCTTCGATTGCCCGGAGGACGCGATCATCGCGGGCATGGAGTGGGCCGCCGCGAGTGACGCCGTCGCGGTCAACATGAGCCTGGGTGGGGGCCCCACCGACGGGACCGACCCGATGTCGCTGGCGGTGAACACCCTCACCGAGGCCACCGACACGCTGTTCGTCATCGCCGCCGGGAACTTCGGCGCGGACGAGAGCGTCAGCAGCCCCGCTGCCGCGGACGCGGCGCTGGCCGTGGGCAGCGTCACGAAGTCCGACGAGCTCAGCGGCTTCTCCAGCCGAGGACCCCGGGTGAGGGACCGCGCGGTGAAGCCGGAGATCGCCGCACCGGGATCCGCGATCGTCTCCGCGCGGGCGGCCGGCACCTCGATGGGGTCCCCGGTGGACGAGCACCACACCTCGGCCGACGGGACGTCGATGGCCGCACCGCACGTCGCGGGCGCGGTGGCCCTGCTGGCGCAGGCGAACCCCGACTGGACGTCCTCGGAACTCCGGGCCGCGTTGATGGCCTCCGCCCAGCCGTTGGAGGGCATTGGGGTCGCTGGTCAGGGCGCCGGTCGGCTGGACGTGGCACGGGCCGTCAACCAGACCGTGGTCAGCGAGCCGGCGGCGGTGTCGTTGGGCAACTTCCTCTGGCCCCAGGACGATCTGGAGCCGGTGGTGGAGACCGTCACCTACCGCAACTCCGGTGATGAGGACGTGACCCTGGACCTGGCCTTCGACGTGGTCGGCTCGGAGGGCGAGCCGGCCCCGGACGGGCTGGTCGAGCTGTCGACCAGCGAGGTGACGGTCCCGGCGGGCGGCACCGCCGAGGTGGAGATCACCGTCGACCCCACCGTCAACGAGACCACCGGGTACCTCAGCGGTCAGCTGCTCGCCACCGCCGGCGAGGTGTCGGTGTCCACACCGGCGGGGGTGTTCGTCGAGGAGGAGAGCTACGCCCTCGACCTCACCGTCCTGGACCGCGACGGGGGAACTCCGGAGTGGGCGCTGCTGGTCGCCGAGAACGTCGAGACCGGGGAGGACACCCAGATCCTGCCCGACGAGAACGGCGACTACGTCGGCCGGCTCACGAAGGGCACCTACAACCTGCTCGGAATCATCCCCACTCCCACGGGCGGCGAGGGTGACGAGGTGATGTCCGAGGACCAGACCTTCGTGACCCAGGCGGGGATCGACGTCACCTCGGGTGACGCCCAGGGCACGCTGGACGCCGCCCCCGGCGTTCCGGTGCGGGCCGAGACCGAGCGCACGACGGAGCTGACCTCGTGGGACGGCTCGTTGGTCAGTGGGCAACGCCTGTTCGGTCTCGGGGTTGTCGGCGACGCCACGTCGTCTCTGTACGCGGTGCCGGACGAGGGTTCCTTCACCTTGGCGTACCGGCCCGTCCTGGCGTCCTCCTCGGAGGAGGACTACACGTACCACCTCGCCTTCGAGTTGGTGGACGAGATCCCGGAGGAGATCCTCTTCGCCCCCTCGGACGAGGAGTTGGCCGAGGTCGCCGCGACCTACCACGGCCAGGGCGTCGAGGCCACCGGCACTCGGGCGGTCACCGCGCGCTTCGACTACGACATCCTGTACATGCTGCTGAGCAAGGAGGTGGAGGTGCCCTCGACGGAGACCCTGTACTACAGCGTGGGGGACAACCTCTCCTACACGGAGATCTTCGACCTCAGCGACCCTGACGCGGGGATCTACGAGTACTGGGACCGGACCAGCACCTACGAGACGGGTTCCTCCGAGAGCTCCTGGAACCTGGCTCCGCTCACCGTGAGCGGACTCGCCCAGCGAGTCGGTGACGAGGCCATGATCGGTTCGAGCCTCTTCACGACCTCCGACGCCGACCTCTACGAGCCCTACAGCGCCTCCGGCGACGGGGTGGTCGGACAACTGACCCTCTCCCACGAGGGTGAGGTCATCGCCTCCAGCGAGGACGTCGCCTACCTGCTCGCGACCTTGCCGAGCGGCCCGGCCGAGTTCACCGTGGAGGCGAACGCCGTCCGGGACGTGCCCTGGTCGACCCTCGGTTCCTCGGCGGAGGCCCGGTGGACCTTCCACTCGGACACCGCCGGTGAGACCGAGGTCGAGGAGCAGCCGATGCTCGGCGTGCGGTTCTCCGGGGCCACCGGCGATGCCGACCTGCTGGGTCGGCTGCCCGGTGGTGGTGAGCACGTCCTGACCGTGGACGTGGAACGGGCCGTGGGTGAGGTCACCGAGTTGTCGGTGGAGGTGTCCACGGACGACGGGGAGACCTGGGAGGCCGTGGAGGTCGTGGACGGCACGGTGACCGTCGAGCACCCGGAGGAGGGGTTCGTGTCGCTGCGGGCCTCGGCCACTGACTCGGCGGGCAACAGCGTGGAGCAGACGGTGATCCGCTCCTACCAGGTCATCTCCGAGTAGTGAGCGCCGGTCGGGGTCCGGTCTGGTCCGGGCCCCGCCGGGACCGGGTGGGCGTGCCACGCCCCTCGTGATCCCGGGCTCGGCACCCCTACGGCCGGTTCCGCCCCAGGGCGGAGCCGGCCGTACGCGCGTGTACGCCAGGAGGCCCTGCCTCGCCGTCCTGTGGCCGTGCGCGCCCTCAACAGGGTGACCGGGGGTGGGGCGCTGCCCGCCCGCGCCTGGCGGGCGGGCGTGTCCGGGGGAACGGCCGGCTGTCCCCGCTTCCCGCTCAGGACAGGCCGAGTTCGGCGGTCCCGTCCGGCGCTCGACCAACCCCGGACGGGACCGGCCCCGGCTCCCCGGGGACCGCGGGCACGGCTACGGCTGGACGCCCGGAACTCCCTCCCCGGCGAGGAGCGCCCGTCGGGGGACGGCGCGCGAGGGAACGGCCAGGGAGGGCCAAGGAGGCAGGGGAGGACGGGAGGGGCTCGGAGCGGGGCCACCGGTGGGGAGTACGGCACGGACGGGACAGGAGTGTTGCGGCGCGGTTCCTGTCCCGTCCCGGCGAGCCGACCGGCCACTGCGGATGCCGGCTCAGACCCCGACAGGAGGTGAATCACTGTGGGCCCTCGCTAGGGAGGTGGCTTCACCGTACGTGGGGAGTAGTGGGAACTCTACGAGCGAAAGCAGCAACATCGGATGCTGCTTTCGGACTAGGAAACGGGCGTCCCGGCGGTGACCGGCGGTCAGGTTCAGCGCAGCGTTCTCCCTGGTCAACGGGCTGTGATCGCGGAAGGGGGTGCGGGCGGTCCGGTGTGGACGGGAAGCTCCGCGACACCGCTGATGAGGACACGCCGCCAGCGCAGTTCCCCCACTGGGACCGCGAGCCGCAGGCGGGGGAACCTCGTCGTCAGGGTCCGCAGAGCCTCCCGGAGCTCCACCCTGGCCAGCGCGGCGCCCAGGCAGTGGTGGATGCCGTGCCCGAAGGCCAGGTGCGGGTTCCCGCCGCCCCGCCCGAAGTCGAGCGAGTCCGGCGAGTCGAACACCGCCTCGTCCCGGTTCGCCGAACCGATCGCGGCGATGACCCCGTCACCGGCCCGGATGCGCACGCCGGCCAGTGTCACGTCCTCCGCCGCCACCCGGTACTGCCCCGTCTCGCCGAGGCGGTTGAACCGCAGCAGCTCCTCCACGGCGTCGGGGATCAGGTCGGGCTCGGCCACCAGTCGCTCCCACCGGGCGGGTTCGCGGAGCAGGGTGATCAGGAAGCTCCCGATCTGGTTCGCCGTGGTCTCGTGCCCCGCCACCAGCAGGGTGAGCACCAGGGAGATCAACTCAGCCTCGCTGAGCCGGTCCTGCTGGTCGCGGGCCAGCACGAGTTCGTCGAGGAGCGCGCCGGAGGGGGCCCGGCCCGCGAGCAGCGCGGAGCGCCGCTCGGCCACCAGCGCCGTCACGTAGGCGTCGAGCGCGTCGTAGGAGCGTTCGACCTCGTCCTTCTCCGCCATGTCCATGCTGTAGACGACCTCGGACCAGCGCGCGAACCGCGGCTGGTCCTCGGCGGGCACGCCCAGCAGGTGGCAGATCACCGTGATGGGCAGGGGCAGCGCGAACAGCCGCCGCAGGTCGGCGGGGCCCTCGATGGCGGCCACGTCGTCGGCGAGGCGGTGGGTCAGCGCGGCGATCCACGGCTGGAACTCCCGCATCCTGCGCTGGGTGAAGGAACCGGCGACCAGGCGGCGCAGCCGGGTGTGCTCGGGCGGGTCGGCCGCCGTGATCGAGCCGGCCCTCGGAGCGGCGACGGCGGTGCGGGGGGCACCCGGTCGCACGACGAGGGCCCGGGAGAACCGGGGGTCGGCGAGGACGACGCGGACGTCGTCGTAGCGGGTGACCAGCCAGACCTCGTCGCCGGCGACGGTGCGGACCCGGCGCACCGGCGCGTCCCGCCGGAGTTCGGCCCAGGTCGGGGACGGGTCGACGGCGAAGGCGTCGGGGAAGGGCAGGCGCAGTTCGGGTTCGTCGCGGCCGGTTCCCGTCACGTCCCACCTCCCGGTGGCCTCCCGGCCACCGCCGTTCCCGGCTCCTTCGACACCGAGGCTAGCGCCGCGGACACGCCTCGAACAGGGGGCCGATCGACTGAGCGGCTGGCCCGGGAGGGACGGGCCCGGAGCCCCACCGGGCCCGGCGCGGACCGTTTCCCGTCCCCGTCCCCGTCCCCCGGCCCCGCCGCTCAGTCGATCGGGGGGCCGCCCCGCTCGTCGACGCCGAGGAGTTGGCGGGCCCTGGCGTTCGCCCACTTGTTCTCCGGGGCCTCGTACCGGACGAAGCGGTCGAGCAGCTCGGCCGGCTCGGACCCGACGAGCAGCATGTCCCGGAACACCGGCGCGAGGAACTCCTCCGAGACCATGTGGTCAACGAAGCGGCGGAGCGGCTGGTAGAAGCCACCGACGTCGAGGAGGCCGAGGGGCTTGGCGTGCAACCCGATCTGCGCCCAGGTCCACACCTCGAACAGTTCCTCCAGGGTGCCCGCGCCGCCGGGGAGTGCGATGAACCCGTCGGACAGCTCGGCCATCATGGCCTTGCGTTCGTGCATGTCAGAGACCACCCGGAGGTCCGTGAGGCCGGGGTGGGCGATCTCGCGATCCACCAGCTGGGTGGGGATGACGCCGGTCACCGAACCGCCGGCCGCGATGGCCGCGTCGGCCACCGCTCCCATCGTGCCGACCGAGGCCCCGCCGTAGACGAGCCCGATGTCGCGGGCCGCGAGGAGCTCGCCGAGGGCCCTGGCCGCCTCGACGTACCGTTCGCCCCGGCCACGGGAGGATCCACAGAACACACAGATGCGCACGGGCCGACCCTATTCCGGTCGGCCCGTCGGGAAGGAACGGCCCGGTGGACGTCGGACGGCGGACAGGGGAAGACCCCGTCACGCGGGCCGAGCCCGGGGTGCGGGTGCGCGGACGCTGGTGGCGCCGCGACGACGGTGTGTGACGTCCCGCCCCCACCTCACCGGGACCGTTGGTCACCGGAGTGAGATCGCCTCGGTCCCCTTGTTCCGGGCCGGGTCACGCCAAACGCTGGTGCGGGATCGGGACGGTGTCGAGCCGACGCGGTGGACCGGTGCCGGTCGGCGGCCGGGAAGGGGCCACCCGCCCCGGTGTTCGACCCGTTCCCTCGAGAACAGGAGGAGCGATGACCCCCCTGCGGCTGCGCGCGGACGTGGCGACGACCGAGACCGAGGACGGGATGGTCCTCCTCGACCGGCGCACCGGTCGTTACTGGGTGTTGAACAGGTCGGGTGCCCTGGTCGTCCGTGGCCTCACCGCCGGTCTCAGCCACGACGAGATCGCCGAGGAACTGGCCGGTGAGCAGCACCGCGACACCGGGCAGGCCCTGGCGGAGGTGCGGGCACTGGCCGAGCAGCTCCGGAGCGCGGAGCTGGCCCACACCTGATCGGCAGGGCACTCGCCGGTCGGTGGTCCGCCCCGCCGACGGGGGAGGTGCGCAGGACGACCTCGGCACGAGCGTCTCCGTCGAAGTCGCACACCAGGAATCGCGTGTAGTGGGCTCCGGACGGCCTCGGGCAGGTCATCGGCGACCCGACGTCCTAGCCGACCGGACGACCTCCGACGCCGTCGCCTCGCCCGCCACCGCCGGCCCTCCGGCGGAACGCGGGAGGTGACCGTCGGGTGGGCCGTGCCCCGCCCGGGCATGTCGGCCGGTCACGGCAGCAGGACCACCTTGCCCACGGTCCGGCGCTCCTCCAGGGCGCGGTGGCTGGCGGCGGCCTCCGCCAGGGGGAAGGTGGTCAGTTCCGGCCGGAGGCGGCCCGTCGCCGCCGCCCGCAGCGCCCGTTCCTCCAGTTCCCGGAGCGCGCCGGGCCGGCGGAGCGCCCCGAGTCCCCAGCTCGCGGTGAGACCGCGCCCGACGAGGTCGGCGGTGGTGATCTCGGTGGGGCCGACGCCGGAGGCCCAGCCGTACATCGCCAGCCGCCCGCCCGGCCCCAGCAGTTCCAGGGCTCGCCGGCCCAGCTGGCCACCCACCCCGTCCAGCACCACCGTCGGAGCCCGCTCCGGGCCGAGCGCGGCCGAGACGGCGGCCGGCCAGTCCTCCTTCCGGTAGTCCACGGCGATCTGGGCTCCGAGCGCGCGCACCCGGTCGACCTTCTCCGGGCCGCCGGCGAGGCCGACGACGGTGGCGCCCACGGCCAGCGCCTCCTGCGTGAACAGGGTGCCCAGGCCCCCCGCGGCGGCCAGGACGAGCACGACGTCGGCGGGGCCGGGGGTGACCGTGTCCAGCACGGCCAGGGCGGTGCGCCCGGTGCCGACCATCGCGACCGCCGCCTCCGGGGTGAGCTCGTCCGGCACGGGGTGCAGGGATGCCGCCGGGGCCACCGCCAGCTCGGCGTAACCCCCTGCCGAGGCGACGGCGCCGAGATGCGCGACCACGCGACGTCCCAGCCAGCCGCCATCGACGCCGTCCCCGACCGCGTCCACGGTCCCGGCGACCTCCCGGCCGAGGACGGCCGGGAGGTCGGGTGCCCTCGCCGGGCCGGCCGGCTCGCCTCGGCGCAGTCGGGTGTCGACGAGGTGGACGCCGCTGGCGGCGACCCGGACCCGGACCTGGCCCTCCGTCGGCACCGGGTCGGGGGCCTCCGCCAGCACGAGGTGATCGGCGGGGCCGAACGAGGACAGTGTGATCGCGCGCATGGTTGTGCTCCCGGGCCTGGATGGATGCCCGCACGGTATGACCTCAAGCGCGCTCGAGGTCAAGATCGTGATCGAGCGGGATCCCGCCGCGTTCTCCCTGGCTCGGTCGCGCGGGTGCCCGGACACCCGGTCGACGGGAGGCGTCTCGTCAGGCCGGCTGCCGGCCCCGGGTCAGGGTGAGGAACACCCCGAGGGCCGCCAGCGCGGTGAGCACCATCACCAGGGCCATCGGCACCGCGCTCTCGCTGCCCCCGAGCCCGACCAGCGGGGCCGCCAAGCCACCGAGCGCGAACTGGAGCATCCCGAGCAGCGCCGAGGCGGAACCGGCCGCGTCCGGGTGGTCGGCCAGTGCGAGCGTGGTGGTGTTGGGCATCACGAGGCCGATGCTGGAGACCACCAGGAACAGGGCCGGGAGGACACCGGCGAGGCCGAGCACGTCAGTGGTGACGACCACCAGCAGCGCCGTCGCTCCGAACAGGGCGGAGCAGAGCCCGGTGATCAGCAGCTTGCGCTGGTCGAACCGGCTGACCAACAACCCGTTGATCTGACCGACGATCACGATGCCGACCGAGTTCAGGCCGAACAGCAGGCCGAAGGTCTGCGGGGAGACCCCGTAGATGTCCTGGAGCACGAACGGCGACGCCGAGATGTAGCAGAACACGGCGGTGAAGGCGAGGCCGCCCGAGAGCGCGCAGCCCAGGAAGAAGCGGTTGGCCAACAGTCCACGGTAGGTCCGCAGGGTGTCCCGGACGCCTCCGCTGCGGCGGCGCTCCGGCGGCAGGGTCTCGGGGAGCCGCAGGCCGGCGAGGAGCAGCAGGACCACGCCGTAGCCGGCGAGGACGAAGAAGACGCCCTGCCAGGAGGTGATCAACAGCAGCTGGCTGCCGATGAGGGGCGCGAGCACGGGTGCCGCCCCGGTGACCAGCATCAGCATCGAGAAGAACTTGGCGGCGGCGACCCCGGAGTACCGGTCGCGCACGATCGCCCTGGCGATCACCAGGCTCGCGGCCCCGGACAGTCCCTGGACGAAGCGGGCGCCGGTGAGCATGGGGGCGGTCAGGGCGACGGCGCAGGCGGCGGAGGAGAGGACGTAGACGAACAGGCCGACGAGGAGTGGCCGCCGCCGGCCGAGGGCGTCGCTCAGGGGGCCGGCCACGATCTGACCGAGTGCCAGACCCAGCAGGCAGGCGGTGAGGCTCAGCTGGACCTGGGAGGTGGTGGTGTCGAAGTCGGAGGCGATCGCGGGGAACGCTGGCAGGTAGGTGTCGATGGACAGGGGGCCCAGCGCGGACAGCGCTCCGAGGATCGCGGCCAGTCGCCACCGGGAGATCGGGAAGGGCTCGCCGGCCCGCTCCGCTGCCTGGTCTTGTCGGGGTTGACGTTCCACGCTGGGTGCGCGGTCCGCCTCGGACGGCACGGCGGGCTGACGCTGGTCCGCAGCGAGCCCATTGCGTGCTGAATTCACCATTCCTCCCTGTGATCCGGGCCCGTGAACGGCGGCGCCAGGCGGCGCCGGTTGACCCGGCAGACAGTTTCATTAGACAACCTTCAGCGAACGTCCGACCACCCCGATTCCATCTCGGATGTGTGCCAGCTCATCCCCGGCGTGGTCGCGGGCTGGTCGTCGCCCACCTCTCCCGTAATCGCATACTTATTGCATACAATGTGTGCGGCTCCAGGATCCTGGTGAACCCGGGTCGCATGGAACCAGACGCTTGTCAGACCGGAGAGTGAGGAGACAGCCGATGCGGTCCACCCCAGTCAGTGGTTCCACCGCCGTCCCGGCACCAGACGCGGCCGAGCGGGTCGACGTCGTCGTCGTGGGCGGCGGCAACGCCGCGTTCTCCGCCGCACACGCGGCCCGCGAGCGAGGTGCGAGCGTGTTGTTGCTGGAGAAGGGCGCGCGGGAGACGGCCGGTGGCAACTCCTACTACACGGCGGGAGCGTTCCGCTTCGCCCACGGCGGCGGGCGAGCCCTGGCCCCGATCCTCGACGAGGGCAGCGTCGAGCGGCTGCCCAGTACCGAGCTGCCCGCCTACTCCGCCGACGACTTCGCCTCGGACATGGCGCGGGTGACGGAGGGCCGCAACGACCCGGTCCTGACCCGCACCCTCGTCGACCACAGCGCCGACACCGTCGACTGGTTGACCGGGAAGGGCCTCCGCTGGCAGCTGCTGTACGAGCGCCAGACCTACGTCGAGGACGGCCGGTGGGTCTTCTTCGGTGGGCTGGCCGTCGGCACGGTCGACGGGGGCAAGGGCCTGATCGCCCAGCACACCGCCGCCGCCGAGAGCGCGGGCGTGGAGATCCGCTACGAGGCCGAGGTCCGCGAGCTGGTGCGGGGGGCCGACGGAGCCGTCCGGGGCGTCGTCTACCAGGACGGATCCGGTGCCCGCCGCGAGGTCGCGGCCGGGGCCGTGGTGCTGGCGGCGGGTGGCTTCGAGGCGAACCCGGACCTGCGGGAACGGCACCTCGGGCCGGGGTGGTCGCGGGCGTTGGTCCGGGGCAACCCGCTCAACACCGGCGAGGTGCTGGAGATGGCGCTGGCCGCCGGCGCAGCTCCGCACGGCGACTGGGGCTCCTGCCACAGCGTGCAGTGGGACGCCGGCGCCTCGCCCGACGGTGGCAACCGGGAGCTGACCAACCAGTTGACCCGGCAGAGCTATCCGGTGGGCATTGTGGTCAACCGGGACGGGCGGCGCTTCATCGACGAGGGCGCGGACTACCGCAACTTCACCTACGCCAAGTACGGGCGCGAGGTGCTCGCCCAGCCGGAGGGCGTCGCCTACCAGCTCTTCGACGCCAAGACCCGGCCGATCCTGCGGACCCTGGAGTACGACAGCGTGCCCATCACGAGCGCGGTGGCGGACAGCCTGGAGGAACTGGCCGACAAACTCGGCGTCGACCGCGACGGCCTGTTGGGCACCGTGCGGGAGTTCAACGAGTCGATCGTCGACGTGGAGTTCACTCCCGCCGTCAAGGACGGTCGCGCGGCGCGGGTGGACCCGCCCAAGTCGAACTGGGCGCAGGCGTTGGACACCGCGCCGTTCTACGGCTACCCGGTCGCCTGCGGGATCACCTTCACCTTCGGCGGTGTGCGCGTCCACCACGAGACCGCCCAGGTGCTGACGGCGGCCGGTGAGGGCATCGGTGGCCTCTACGCCGCCGGAGAGCTCGTCGGCGGGCTGTTCTCCGGCAACTACCCGGGCGGCTCCGGCCTGACCGCGGGCGCGGTCTTCGGTCGGTTGGCCGGGTACGCGGCGGCCGGGGAGAGCGCCCAGCTCCGCGCCTGAGGGGCGGCACGGTCCCGGCCGGTGGGAGCAGCGCCCCCGGCCGGGACGGAGCCCGGGAGGCTCCCCCGTCGGGAGAGGTACCCAGCTCGGCGGGGCCGCGCGGTCCTCTCGTGAACCGCTTCCCCCGCCGGTACCCGCCCCCGGGCCCTTCCCGTGGACCGGTCTCGTCGTGCCTCCGGTGCTGCCGTGGGTGTGGAGTGCTGGTGGGGCTGCCCGCCGGCAGTCGACGCGCCGCCGGGTGGTGGTGCGGTCAGCGGGTGGCGGGGGTCCCCCCGGTTCGGGGGCCGGGGCGCGGAGGCCGTCGCGGACCCGCGATCGGCGCGGATCGTCGGCGCCTTCCGAGGGGCGGCCGCGCGTCCCCCGGGTGGTGGGGTGCCCCGAGGGCGCTCGCCCGTGGCTGGTCGAGTGGCCAGCGGGTCGGCCCGTCGACAGGTCGGGTGGGGACCGCCCGGGGCGCGCGGGCGGTCCCGAGGACGCGCCGCCCCGCCGCCACTGCCCTTCGTGGCGAGGCGGCGCTGCCGTTCCGGGTGCCGGCCCCCGGAGGAGGCCCCGGGGGCCGGCGGAGATCGGGGAGGGCCCACCCGGCCAGGGTCAGCCGAGGGCCGCCGACGTGGGGACGTCCAGGGTCGCCGTGGCGAGCCGGCGGGCGTTCCGCAGCACGAACACGGTGTCCAGCTCGCCGTCCTCGCTGCTGGTCCACAGCGGGAGGACGCCGGAGGGCGTGCTCAGGCGCAGCGGGTCGCGGTGCCGCGCGCTCTCCGGGACGACGGTCCCCGGCGTCGCGGCCGCGGCGGCGACAGCGACGCTGACCGTCACCGCCAGCGCCGGGTGGGTCCGCCCCATCGACAACATGCGCGCGGAGACGTCCGCCTCGTCGGCGCGGACCGCCTCCCCGGACAGCGTGCGCTGGTCGGTGCTCGGGGCCAGCCAGGCGAGTTTGGGGATGGCCCTGGACACCTCGGCGGCACGGGCCCGGTCGGGGGCGATGCCCATGAGTTCGGAGGCGTGCGCCCTGGCCTGGTCCAACACCCGGAGCAGGTCGGTGTCCCCGTCCACTCGCGCGGGGAGTTCGGTGCCGTCGAGACCCAGGTCGGGGCCCCACAGCAGGGCCGAGGGGTTGCCGGCGTCGACCAGCGTCGCCCGGACCGGGCCCCGCTCGGTGTCGAGGTGGTCGACCGCGCGCCCGGTCGGGAGCAGACGACCCGTGACGGCCCCCTGCGGTCGGACGAAGCCCATCCGGATACCGGGGCCGGGGAAGGGCACACCGTCGATGCGCACCTCGCCCTCGTTGGTGGGGTGCCCGCCGGGGGTGGGCACGTCCTGGGCGATCAGCTTGCCGGTGTTGGTGTTGAGCACCATGACCCTGGTGAGGTCGCCGGTCGGGGCGACCCACCCCTGCTGGACGGCGTAGAGGCCGACGACGGTGGCGCAGTTCCCGCAGTTGTTGCTCCAGTCCACCTTCGCCTCGGCGATACCGATCTGCGCGAACGTGTATTCAACGTGTACTCCATCGCGCTGGGATGGGGCGAGCAGGGCCGCCTTGCTCGTGGTGGAGGTGGCGCCGCCGACCCCGTCCACCTGGCGCAGGTCGGGACTGCCGTACGCGCGGAGGAGCAGCCCGTCCCGGTCGTCGGTCAGGCCGTCGAGTTCCCGCAGGTCGAAGGTCCAGCACTTGCTGGTACCCCCGCGCATCAGCACCGCTGGTACCGCAATCGACATGCTGCCTCCCGCCGTCTCGCAGGTTGGTCCGATTCGTGACCAGGCGCCTCCGCCGGCCGGGAGGGGTCGTCCCCTGGCGGCTGGGGCGGGGTTCTCGCGCCAACCTCAACCCCGGTCGTCGCGACGCTGGCCCTCAGTGGGGCGAGTATTGCATACTCATTGAATGCAAAGTAGGGACGAGGTTGCGCGGACGCTGACGATCGGCGTGATCGAGGGCGACGGGATCGGACCCGAACTGGTGGCCTCCGCCGTCGAGGTGCTCGACGCCGCCGTGGCCGGAGTCGGCCACCGGCTGGAGCTGGTCCGCGAGGACGGCGGCGCCGACACCTACCGGCGCACCGGGGAGGCGCTGGCCCCCGGGGTCCTCGACCGGGCGCGGGGGTACGACGGGTTGCTCAAGGGACCCGTGGGCCTGCCCGACGTGCGGCGCCCCGACGGCACGGAGGCCGGGCTGCTGGGCGGCCTGCTGCGGGGCGGCCTGGACACCTACGCCAACGTGCGGCCCATGCGCCTGCTGCCGGGCGTCGCCACGCCGACCAGGTACGCGCCGGGGGACATCGACTACGTCATCGTCCGGGAGAACACCGAGGGCCTCTACCTGTCCCGGGGTGTCGGGGTGCGCAACGACCGCGCCGCCGTCGACCAGCTGATGATGACCCGGCACGGCGTCGAACGGGTCGTCCGCCACGCCTTCGACCTGGCCCGCACCCGGCGAGGTGCGCCAGTCGACGGTGTGAGCCGCGTGACCTGCGTCGACAAGAGCAACGTGCTGCGCAGCTTCGCGTTCTTCCGGGAGATCTTCGAGGAGGTCGCCGCCGACTACCCGGACGTCGAGCACGACTTCCGGTACGCCGACGCCGCCGCCCACGACCTGGTGGCGAGCCCGGGGCACTTCGACGTGCTGGTCATGGAGAACTTCCTCGGCGACATCCTCAGCGACCTGGGGGCGGCCACCGTCGGGGGACTCGGGATGTGCCCCTCGGCCAACGTCGGGGCGGATGCCGCCTACTTCGAGCCGATCCACGGCAGCGCGCCCAGCCTGGCCGGCCGCGACCTCGCCAACCCGGTCTCCCAGGTCCTGGCCGGCGCGCTGCTGCTCGACCACGCGGGCCTGCCGGCCGCCGGGGACGCGGTGCGGGCCGCCGTGCACGGCGCCTTCGCCGACGGTGCGGTGCGGCTCGCCGAGGGGCGACCGGAGGGCGGGACCCGCGCGGTGACCGCCGCCGTGGTCGAGCGCCTGGCGGCCGGGTGACCACTCCACCGCTGGCCGGCCGGGGGGTCGCCGGCGGGAGAACCAGGTTTCGCTCTGGCCACCACCATGGGACTTCACCCCGTCCGCGAAGTAACGTTCTGTTGTGGCCTCAGAAAGTAACCGCAGCCGTCCGCCCTCCAAGCGTGGCTCCGGTAGCCCCGGCTCGCCGGCCTCGGCCGTGACGGGACCGGCCCACGACTCGCCGGTGGCCGCCCTGCCGCGCTACCTCGACGGCAAGCCGACCTGGGGACGGACGACCGACGCCGTGTCGGACGCGCTGCGGGAGGCGATCCTCGACGGTGCGTTGCCCCCGTCCACGTGGCTGCGCGAGGACGAGATCGCCGCCGCGCTCCAGGTGAGCCGAACACCCGTCAGGGAGGCGTTGCGCAGGCTGTCCGACGAGGGCCTGACGGTGAAGACGGCCCACCAGGGCACCGTCGTCGCGCCGATGTCCCTGGAGGACATCCTCGCGCTCTACGTCATCCGGGAGAACCTCGAGGGGCTCGCCGCGCGGCTGGCCGCGCTGAGGCCCACCCCGGAGTTGATCGGCAGGCTGGACGCGGTCCAGACGGAGATGGCCAAGGCCGCCAAGCGGCCCAACGTCGAGCGGCTCGCCAAGCAGAACATCGAGTTCCACCGGCTCATCAGGGAGGCGGCGGGCAACCACTACCTGGACCGCTTCCTGGCCCAGGCCGAACAGGCGGTGCGCCGCCTCCCGCCGACGACCTTCGCCCGTCCTGGCCGTCCGGCCTCCGCCATCGAGGAGCACGACGCGATCGTGCGGGCCATCCAGCAGGGTGACCCGGACGCCGCCGAGGCCGCCGCCAAGCAGCACATGCGCAGCGCCAGGGAGATCCGGCTGGCCGTGCTGCTCAACACCTGAGGCGGTTCGCGCCGCCTCCCTCCCGCGCTGCCGTGCGGGGCTTGGCCGGTGCCGCGCCCCCACCCCCCCGGGAACCCGCTTCGGGGCAGCAGGTGCCCTTGGAGGCCCGCCCCGACCCGGCGAGCGCGGTCCCGCCCCGAGGGCCCCGCGTCGCCTCGTGCCCCGGTCCGCCGCGTGCGCGCGCCGGGAGCGTGAGCACGTCGTCCCCCTTCGCTGTCGTGGGCTGGCCTCCCCGCCTCCCGAGTGGTCCACGGCGGAGACGCCGAGGCGGCGGGCCGGCGCGTACCGACCCGCCGCCCAGGACGGTGTCAGGCCAGGAAGGCCGGGGTGAACCAGCCCATCGGCATGCTGATGTCCGCGAGGACCTGGAGCAGGACGAGCGCGGCGACCACCACCGACGTGTAGATCGCGATCGGGACGGGCCGCATCGACGCGACCCTCCACAGGAACAGGGGCACGAACACGGCGGCCGCGAGCACCGCACCGATCACCCAGGTGATGGCGAGGAACAGGCACAGCCAGCCGAGGGCGTGCGCGGTCCACTTCACCTCGGTGCGCCACTCCGAGTCGCGCCCGCGTTCCTCCCGCCACCGCCGGTACTCCTGGACGCCGACGATGAGGGTCAGCAGGACCCCGATGCCGGCGACCAGCTGGGGAACCAGCCTGGCGTCCTCGCCGAAGCCCTGGCTCATCACCCAGGCCCCGCCGAAGACCACGAGGAAGACCCCGGCGAGGGACATCGGCCAGTAGGTGCCGGTGAACGTCGGTCCGGGTTCGCTGATGACCGGTTCGGCGGCCGCACCGTCGCCTCCGGTGGTGGCGTCGTTCGAGCGCTCGCCCTGGTCGTCGGTGTCGGTTCCCGAGCCCGCGGCGCCCGGGGACGTGCCCTCGGAGGTGGCGCCGGCGCCGACCGAGGCGGGGGCCGCGTTCCGCTGCCGCCGGGCGCGCAGCAGCGCCTTGACGAGCTTGAAGAGCAGCGGAGCCAGCAGGATGGCGATCATGACCACGACGCCCGGCCTGGTGAGCCACTCGGTCGGCTCGTAGAGGCTCTCCGTGAGGAAGTAGTACCGCTCCAGCGGGATGCTCAGGACGAATCCGATGAGGAAGGGCGCCCTCGGGTAGTCGCACATCTTCATCAGCCAGCCGAACACGCCGAGCAGCAGCATCACCTGCATGACGCCGAACTCCTGCGAGGCCTGGAAGGCGGCGACGAACATGATGACGACCAGGCCGCCGGCCAGGACGGGGAAGCGGATGAAGCTCAGCCGGGCCAGCGGTGCCGCGAGCAGGAAGCACAGCGCCGCGCCGAGCACGGCGGCCAGGGCGAAGGACCAGATGATGGTGTAGACGAGGTCCAGGTCCTGGGTGATCAGCCGTGGTCCCGGTTCGATGCCGAAGACCAGCAGCGCTCCCAGCAGCAGGGCGGCGGCGGCGCTCCCCGGGATCCCGAAGAGGAGGGTGGGGATCAGGTCACCGGCGGCGATCGAGGTGTTCGCGCCCTCCGGCGCGGCGATGCCACGCGGGTCGCCCTTGCCGAACCTCCGCTTGTCCTTCGAGGTGGCGATGGCCTGGCCGTAGGCGATCCAGCTGCCGGCGGTCGCCCCGATGCCGGGGAGCACGCCGGCCCAGACGCCGACGAGCGCTCCGCGCAGCACCTGCCCCCAGTGGGTCAGGACGTCGCGGAACCCGCGACCCCAGCCGCCGCCGATCCCCGTCTTGGAGGCGACGCTGGTCTTCCTGGCGATGAGCGCGATGATCTCGGCGATGCCGAAGGTGCCCAGGGCGACCGCGACCAGGTCGAGCCCCTCGGTCAGGAACAACGAGCCGAAGGTGAAGCGGTACTCGGCCGCCGCGGGGGCGGCGCCGATCTGGCCGATCAGCAGTCCGAAGGCGCCGGCCAGCAGGCCCTTGGCGACGTTGCCCCTGGAGAGCAGGGCGGCGAGGCTGATGCCGAGCACGGTGAGCATGAACAGCTCCGGTGAGCCGAACATCAGCACCAGCGGGCGGGCCAGCGGGATGGCCAGGGTCAGGCCGATCGCACCGACGAGACCGCCGACCATCGAGGAGATGAAGGCGATCGACAGCGCCCGGGCCGCCTGCCCCTGTTTGGCCATCGCGTGACCGTCGAGGGTCGTCACGGTCGCCGAGGCCGAACCGGGGACCCCGATCAGCACGGCGGTGATCGTGTCCGAGGTGTGGATCACGGCGGTCGCGCCGATGATGAGGGCGAGGGCCTGCTGCGGTTCGAGGACGAACACGAACGGCAACAGGATGGCGACCGCCCCGGTGCCCCCGAGCCCCGGGATGATGCCCATGACCAGACCGGCGAGGACGCCGGAGATCAGCATGAGGATCATCTGCGGATCGAGGAAGCCCCCCAGCGCGGAGGCCGCTGCGTCGAGCATGGTGGAACCGCCTGTCTGTGTGTTCCGTGGAGACGGTGTCGGGTTCGGGAGGGAGACCGGTCAGGAGCCGGCGATGACCGTGCCGTAGTTCTCGGCGAGCAGGTCGAGGACGTACTCGCGCACGGAGTCGTCGAGGCGCAGCGCGGCGCGCACCGACTCCTCCACCTCGTCGCCGGCGTAGAGGGGGTAGCCGCCGAGGACCTCGCGACCCTGTTCGAGGAAGGCCTCGTCCCGCTGGAGTTCGCGCACCGCGTCGAAGACCGGCTGGACGACGGAGTCCGGGGTGTCCTCGCGGACCCACAGCCCCTTCTGGTACGAGAAGCCGGCCGCGAGGAAGGTCTTGTAGGCGTCCCAGCCGGGACCGGAGGGCGGTTCGCCGTAGTGCTCCTCGTACACCTCGGGGACGGCCGGCAGGTCGGGTACGTTCGGGTCGCGGATGACCTCGCCGGCGTCGTCGAGCTGTCCCAGCGACATCAGGGGGACCGCCCGGCCCTCGTCGATGAGCGGTTGCACCTGGGTGAGGAAGCCGGACGTCGTCTGGTAGTCGACGTTGAGCTCGCCGCGCTCGATGGCCAGCCGCGCCGGCCCCCGCCCCTCGAACCCGAAGGTGGAGGTGACGTCGAGCCCCAACACCTCGAAGGCGAGGACGGCGCTGAGGTCGAGGCCGGTGATGCTGATGCCGCCGTACTGGAGCGGCGTCGAGGGGGAGAAGAGGTCGTCCACGGACGTCACCCCGCCCTCGACCGAGCCGTAGATGACGCCGCCGGAGCCGTTGATCACGAGGGGGCGCATCTCGCCGAAGTCGAACTCGACCTCCGGGCGCCCCAGCAGGTACTGGAAGTAGGTGGTGCCGGAGGACACCAGGACCTCGGAGCCGTCGTTGCCGGCGCTGCGCGCGTACCGGTTGGAGCCGATGATGCTCTCGCCACCGGGGACGTTCTCGGGTACGAACCTCGTGCCGGTCTCGATGTGCCCGCCGAGGTGGTTGCCGATGAAGCGCCCCCAGACGTCGGTCCCGCCGCCTTCGGCGTAGGGGATCAGGACCCGGACCCGGGACGGGAGCGGGTCGCCCTCGTGGGCGTCGGCCATCGTCCCGTGGGGGTTGGGTGTCGCGCAGGCCGCGCCGAGCAGGGCGGCCGTGGTGAGGACGGCCAGGGCGGTGCCCCGGCGTCGGAAGAGCCGCGTCATTGCGTCTTCGACCTCCATGAGAACGGGTGGGTGTGGCGAAGGGCGGTGGGTGTGCGGGGTCGCCGACGCCGCCGGTGTTCCGGGACGAGCCGGGAACACCGGCCGTGCCGGTGCGGGGAGGTGTTCGACGCGCCGCCGGTCGGGCGGGGTCGGAGCGGAAGGCGCTAGACGTGCACCTGGCCGGCCATGAGTCGGCGGGCGGTGCGGAAGACGCTGACGCGGTCGACGGTCCAGCCGTTCGCGGTCAGGTGTGGTTCGGCGGCGACGGCGAGGGTTCCGGAGGGGTGGCCGATGACTCGTTCCGACCCGCCGTCGTCGGGCCGCGGTTGTTCGGCGACGACCGTGCCGTCGACGCCGGCGGCGACCGCGAGGCAGATGCCGGCGGTCACCGGGAGCGCGCGGTGCACCTGGCCCATGGACAGCGCCGCGACCCGGAGGCTGGTGGCCGCCGCGTCGACGGTGGTGCCGTCGGTGGCCTGGTAGGTGGTCGGCGGGCCGACGAGTGCCAGCTTCGGGACGGCCCTGAGCGTGGCGCCGGCCTCCTCCCGGCTGGCGGCGAGCCCCATGCGCACGGCCCCGGCCGTGCGGGCGTGCTCCAGCCTGGCCAGCAGGTCGACGTCGGTGTCCAGCTCGTCGGGGGTCTCCCGGCCGGTGAGCCCGAGGTCGCGCCAGCGGACCAGGACGAAGGGGTTGGCCGCGTCGATCAGCGTCACCGGGATCTCCCCGAGCCCGGGCACGTCCAGGGTCTCCTGGGGGCTGCCGGTGGGCAGGAGGGAACCGGTGCGGGAACCCCCGGGGTCCAGGTAGTCGAGCTGGATGCGGGATCCGGTGCCGGGGATCCCGGGGATCGCGAAGTCGCCGGTGGGATCGAAGCGGCCGTCCCTGGTGGGGACGGTGGCCACGATGATCTTGCCGGTGTTGGTGTTGTGGATGCGGACCCGGGTGGTGCCCGCCCCGGGGGTGACGAGCCCCTCGTCCACGGCGAAGGGGCCCACGGCGGCGGAGAGGTTCCCGCAGTTCCCGCCCCGGTCGACCACGGCGGCGTCGATCGAGACCTGGCAGAACTCGTAGTCGACGTCCGCGCCCCGGGTGCCTGGGCTGATGACGGCGACCTTGCTGGTGCTGGAGGTGGCACCGCCGAGCCCGTCGATCTGCCGTCCGTGGGGGTCGGGGCTGCCCATCGCGCGGAGGATCACCTCGTCGCGGGCGGCGGGCTCCCGGGGGAGGTCCCGCTCGTGGAAGAACAGGCCCCTGCTGGTGCCGCCCCGCATGATCACGCTGTTGACGAGCACAGCTTCCTCACCCCCGTACCCCGATGAACGCAGATTGCATACATCTTGCATGTAGTCCGGATGGGTGTAAAGGCTGCGCGCGGAAAAATGCGCGGGAAGCGGCGACGGCCCGGGTGACCAGGTGTTTCCCTCTCAATACACGACAACGGCCGGTCCGATCAATGGATCGAACCGGCCGTTCCGGACATCGTGCGCGAGTCGTGCGTGAAGTTGTGCCGCCCTTGGTGTCGCCGCCGGATGTCGCCCGGGGAGCGGGGGCGGAAGCCCCGCCTCAGACGGAGCTGACCACCTGGTCGTACTCCAGTCGCGGCAGACGCGGGTACCAGGCGTCGGGGCCGGGTCGGCCGACGTTGACCACCGCGAGCACCCGCTGGTTGCCCTCGGGGAAGAA
The DNA here is from genome assembly GCF_049311605.1 of Actinoalloteichus caeruleus. Taxonomy (NCBI): domain Bacteria; kingdom Bacillati; phylum Actinomycetota; class Actinomycetes; order Pseudonocardiales; family Pseudonocardiaceae; genus Actinoalloteichus; species Actinoalloteichus caeruleus. The sequence continues at coordinate 5,067,060 of NZ_CP186005.1, read as the reverse complement.
GTCCGCCTCGATGCCGGCCGCGTCGAAGCCGGTCATGGGGCCGGCGGCCAGTCCGGCCGCGCGCACGCCGAGGATGAAGTAGCCGACCTGGAGGGTCGCGTTCAGGCGAGCGGAGCTCTCCCGGCCGGTCGCCTCGGCGAAGAAGTCCTTCGCGTTCGGCACGGGCGGGAACTGGCTCGGCAGGTGCTCGTGGAAGTCGGTGTCGGCGGTCAGGATGACGGCCAGCGGGGCGTTGCCGGTCTTCTCCTTGTTGCCGTCGGCCATGTGCCCGACCAGGCGCTCCCTGGCCTCGGGCGACCGCACGAGCGTCGCGCGCAGCGGTTGCTGGTTCATGGACGTCGGCGCCCACTTCACCAGGTCGTAGATCGCTCGCACCTGCTCGTCGGTGACCGGCTCGTCAGTGAAGGTGTTCGCGGTCCTGGCCTCGCGGAACAGTTGTTCCTGGCTCTCAGGGGAGATCGTGATGTGCGGGGTCGTCGTGCTGGTCATCGGGCAATGCTCCTGGAGATCGGATCGGGATCTGGATCGGGGTTGGCGGGGGCGGAGCCACCGCGATCCGCAACGAAGTAGAGCGTTCAAGTATTTCAGGGTGTGGCTCAGGTCTCCTCGCGGCGCGGGGAACAGCCGTTCGGGGCCGCGCGCCCCACCTCCGTGCTCTTCGCGTCGTCGCCCTCGGTCCGGGTGCGCACCCGATGAGTGCGTTTCCTCCCCGCACGGGCGGATGGGTGGCTGCTTTCCCGGCCGGACGTCGGCGGAGGGTGACGCGGTCGCCACGTCGGGTGCGTGAACGCGGGATGTCCCGCGCTTCTCCGCTGACCGTCACTGGGGTGGCTGCCCGGGGCGTGCCCGTTCGGAATGGCGCATGGGGGCCTAAGGTGTCCCGTGGGTCTCGTGAAATCGGGGTCTGGCTGCGTAACATCGGCCGGTAGTGAGAGAGGAGGTCCACCGTGGGTGGAATCGGAGGATGGCAGCTCCTGATCATCGTGGGCGTTCTGGTGCTGCTCTTCGGCGCCTCGAAGCTGCCGCAGATGGCCAGGTCGCTCGGCCAGTCGGCGCGCATCCTGCGCGCCGAGACCAAGGGCTTCAAGAAGGACGACGAGGCGGCCGAGTCCCAGGACCAGGCGGCGCAGCAGCAGCCGGCGGCGCAGCCCGCTCCGCAGCCCGCTCCGCAGCAGCAGATCACGCCAGGTCAGCCGGTCGTCGCGCAGCCCGTCACCAACGCGCAACCGGTACAGGCCGAGCAGCAGAGCACTGACGACAGCCGCCGCTGATCACGGCCGGCGTTCACGGAAACGGCGGGGCCCCCGGTCGTGGTTCGAGGATTGAAGGCACTGCGCCTGGTCAAGACGCTGAGCAGGTTCCGGCGTCGCGGGATCGGTCGCAGGTGGGGACGGCGTGCCAACCCCGACGGCACGATGCCGTTGATGGAGCACCTGTACGAGCTGCGGTACCGGCTCACGGTCGCCTTCGCCGCGCTCGTGGTGACCACCGTGCTCGGCTTCCTGTGGTTCACCAACTCGGTGTGGGTGCTGCCCTCGCTGGGTGAGCTGCTCACCGCCCCCTACTGCGCCCTGCCCACCGAGATCCGCTTCGAGCCCAACGACGGCCAGTGCCAGCTGATGCAGACGGCCCCCTTCGAGGTCTTCATGCTCCAGCTGAAGGTGGCCTTCGCCGCCGGGCTGGTCCTGGGCTCCCCGATCTGGCTGTACCAGATCTGGGCCTTCATCACCCCGGGCCTCTACGCCAGGGAGCGCAAGTTCGCCGGGCTGTTCGTCGGCTTCGCGTCGGTGCTCTTCGCCGTGGGCGCGGTCCTCGCCTACAACGTCGCCCCGCAGGGGCTGCGCTTCATGACCTCCTTCGGCGGCGACCAGTTCTTCACGTCGCTGACGGGTGGGGAGTACATCAGTTTCGTCCTGCTGCTCCTGATGATCTTCGGCATCAGCTTCGAGCTCCCCCTGCTCGTGGTGATGCTCAACTTCGCCGGGGTGCTCCCCTTCGCCAAGATCAAGAGCTGGTGGCGGGGCATCACCTTCTCGCTGTTCTGCTTCGCCGCGCTGGTCACCCCCGGTCAGGACCCGGTGTCGATGGTGGTGCTCGCGATCGCGCTGTGCCTGCTGTTCGGCGCGGCCAGTCAGATCGCCTGGCTGCACGACAGGCGCAAGGCCAAGAAGCTGGCGGCGGCCGGTCTCGCGGGCGGCGACCTCGACGAGCCCTCCCGGCTCGACCTGACGCCGAGTGGTCCCGAGCAGGCCACGGACAGCAAGGAGATCCGGCGGGACTACGACGACGTGACCTGATCCCCCGTGGAGCGGGACCCGTCGCCGTCGGCCCGGGGCGCTGGTGGAGCCGCCGGGGCCGGCCGGAGCGGCGGGGTGAGGGGCCACGTCAGCCAGGGCAGGTCGTGCCGCACCCAACCCCTGGGCACACCCACTCCGGTGGGCGGGTGGTGTCCCCGTCTCAGGAGGGGCGGGAACGCAACCACCCGTCGAGCGACCACGCGACTTCGACGAGGACCACCGCGACCCCCGCGACGGCCAGCGCCGTGAGCACCGCGCCCACCCCGCCCGGGTCGAGCGCGAAGAACGCCCGGGAGGACGGGAACGCCAGCACGAGCAGGAACAGCCCGACCATGCCGGCCACCAGGACGACCTTCCACCACGTGTAGGGGCGCGCGATGATGACCAACACCCAGGTCGCCACCACGTAGAGGGTGACCAGGGTCGCCGTCCCGTGCTGCTCGGCGGAACCGTCGGCCCGACCGCTGACCCACCAGTAGGTCACGAAGGTCGCCGTCGCCGCGATCACCCCGGCCGGCAGGGCGAGCCGCATCACCCGGTTGACGAAACCGGGACGTGCCCGCTCCGCGTTCGGGGCCAGGGCCAGGAAGAACGCCGGCACGCCGATGGTGAGCGCGCCGATCAGCGTGAGGTGCCTCGGCAGGAACGGGAAGGGCACCTGCGCGATCCCGACCATGATCGCCAACAGCACCGAGTAGACCGTCTTCGTCAGGAAGAGGTTGGCGACCCGTTCGATGTTGCCGATGACCCGGCGCCCCTCGGCGACCACGTGCGGCAGGGTGGCGAACCGGTTGTCCAGCAGCACGATCCGCGCCACGGACCGGCTCGCCGGACTGCCCGAGCCCATCGCGACCCCGATGTCGGCGTCCTTGAGGGCGAGCACGTCGTTGACACCGTCCCCGGTCATCGCGACCGTGTGCCCCCGGGACCGGAGAGCGACGACCATGTCCTGCTTCTGGGCCGGCGTCACCCTGCCGAAGACGGAGTGCCCGTCCACGGCCTCGGCCAGTTCGCGGGGATCGGTCGGCAGCCCCCGGGCGTCCAGGGGGCGGTCCGCGTTCGGCAGGTCCAGTCGGGCGGCCACCGCTCCCACCGACGTGGCGTTGTCCCCAGAGATGATCTTGACGGTGACGCCCTGCTCCGCGAAGTACCGCAGGGTGTCCCGCGCGTCCGACCGTATCCGCTGTTCGAGCACCACCAGGGCCGCCGGCTCCACCACACCCGGGCCGGCCGGATCGTCCACCGCGCCGGCGGGCCGCCCCAGCAGCAACACCCGCAACCCCTGGCTGGCGGCCTCACCGACCTCGGCGAGCAGCGGATCCGTGCCTGGCAGCAGGACGTCGGGAGCGCCGAGCACCCAGTCCCCGGCCTCGGTGAACCGGGCCCCGCTCCACTTGCGGGCCGAGGAGAACGGCACCGTCGCCGCCACCCCCCACCCCGGTGGTTCGGGGAACGCCTCCCGCAGGGCCAGCAGGCTGGCGTTGGGCCTCGGGTCGGTGGCGGCGAGGGCGGCCAGCACCAGCCCGGGGTCGACCTCCCCACCGACGCCGACGGGCCGGAGGTCGGCGAGCCGCATCCCGTTCTCGGTGAGGGTGCCGGTCTTGTCGGCGCACACCACGTCGACCCTGGCCAGACCCTCGATCGCCGGCAGCTCCCGCACCAGGCAGTGCCGCCGGCCCAGGCGGATCACGCCCAGCGCGAACGCGATGCTGGTCAGCAGGACGAGCCCCTCCGGAACCATGGGCACCAAGGCCGCGACCATGCCCCGCACCGCGTCGGGGAGCGCCTCGTCGGCGAGGGTGAACTGGCTGTAGATGATGAGAGCGCCCGCCGGGACCAACAGGTAGGTGATGAACCGGAGGATGCGGTCGATGCCCGACCGGAGCTCCGAGTGCACCAGGGTGAACCGGCTCGCCTCTTCGGCCAGCCTGGCCGCGTAGGCCTCCCGCCCCACCCTCGTCGCCTGGTAGCGGCCGCTGCCGGCGGCGACGAAGCTTCCGGAGAGGACCCTGTCGCCGGGCTCCTTGACCACCGGGTCGGCCTCCCCGGTGAGCAGCGATTCGTCGATCTCCAGACCGGAGGCCGTGGTCACCACGCCGTCCACGACCACCTGGTCACCCGCACCGAGTTCGACGACGTCGTCCAGCACCACCCGGGCGGGCGGCACCTCGCGGGCCCGGCCGTCCCGCACCACCCTCGGTCGGGCCTCCCCGATGATCGCCAGCCGTTCGAGGGTCCGCTTCGCCCGCAGCTCCTGCACGATGCCGATCGCGGTGTTGACCACGATGACGAAACCGAACAGGCCGTCCTGGATGGGTCCGATCACCAGGATGATGGCGAAGAGCACCCCGATGATGGCGTTGAACCGGGTGAGGACGTTCGCGCGGACGATCTCGGAGACGGTGCGGCTGGCGCGGGCGGGCACGTCGTTCGTGCGGCCCTCGGCGACCCGGGTCGCCACCTGCTCCTCGGTCAGCCCCCGCTGGGGATCGACGGTCGCGCTGCCGGACTCGTCACTCATCCACACCCCGCACGCGCCGGAGCCGCCGCCTCCGGGTCCCGTGGGGGAGCTGGGCGCAGGGAAGTGCCGTCGGAGCTACCGGCACGGGTCGGGATGCGGGGCTGTCACAGGTCTGGCTCGGCCCGGGAGGACCTCCGGTGCCGCATTCTGCCGGACCGGCGAGGTCGACGAGGCCGACATCCCCGTCCCGAACGAGTGATGCGTCCGGCCCGGTGGGCCCGCGCTCAGCGTCGCGCGCGGGCCGTCTCCCGGGCGTTGGTCCGCTCGATGGCGCGCACCAGCTCGCTCTTGCTCATCTTCGACCTGCCCGGCAGGTCCAGTTCCCTCGCCACCTCGTACAGGTGTTCCTTGGTGGCGTTGGCGTCGACGCCCGACCGGGACCGCCCGCCCGAGCTGCTCGCGCCCCGCCGGGCCCGCGAATCCGAGGGCCCCCGTTCCGGTTTGGCCTCCCAGTGGTCGCCGACCTTCTCGTAGGAGTGCTTCAGCGCGGCGTAGGCGACCTGGTGGGCCCGCCGGCCCTCGCCGTAGCTGTCGATGGCCGAGTCGTGCGCCTTCACCCACGTGCGCTGCGCCTTCTTGGGGGAGCGGCGCAGCGTGTCCGGGAGGCTGTCCCAGCCAGGCATGGTCTCTCACCTCCATCTGGTCGGTCGGACCGTTCCCGGTCGTCGCCCGAGGACGACCGCTTCTCCGCCGGGCGTACCCGGGCGGCGAGCACCGAAACGTCCGAGATCACTCACCGGGAGGACAGACCGTCGACGACCCCGGCCGTGTCGACCGCGATCCCCAGCTCCTCGCGCGGTTCGACCACGAGGACCGGCACCGAGGCGTCCCCCGCCGAGACGAGCCCGTCCTCGGCGCGGTCGCCGACCACCGGCTCCTCCACACCCAGCACGTTCAGCCGCCGGCACACCGCCGCGCGCACCTCGGGCTGGTCCCAGCCGATCTCCCCGGTGAACACGAGGGCGTCCACCCGATCCAGGCTGGTGGCGGCGGCCGCCAGCTCCCGGCTCACCCCACGGGCGAACACGTCCAACGCCAGCGCCGCGGTGGCGTCACCCGCCCCCGCGGCGCGCACCAGGTCCCGGGTGTCCGCCGACAGCCCGTCCGAGAGGCCCAGCAGGCCCGAACGCCGGCGCAGCGCCTCGTCGAGGTCCTCCCATGACAACCCGGCGCCGTCCCGGCTGGTGAGCCAGAGCAGCAACCCCGGGTCGACGCTGCCGGACCGGGTGGTCATCGGCATTCCCTCCAGGGGTGTCATCCCCATCGAGGTGTCCACGCTCCGCCCGTCCCGGACCGCGCTCACCGAACACCCACCACCGAGGTGGGTGAGCAGCAGCTGGTCGGCGGGCCGGCCGAGGTCACCGAGCAGGGCGGTCGCCCGCCGCAGCGCCCAGCCGTAGGACAGCCCGTGGAACCCGTACCGCCGCAACCCGTACCGCCGGGTCCACTCGGCTGGCAGCGGGTAGGTGGTCGCGACCTCGGGCAGCTCGGCGTGGAACGCGGTGTCGGGGCACCACACGTGCGGGTGGTCGGGCAGCCTGCTCAGCAGGGTGTCCACCAGGCGCATCGCGGCCGGCACGTGGGACGGCGCCAGCCCGGCCGCGGCCCGCACCGACGCCACCGAGGAGCGGTCGACCAGCGTGGGCGCCCGCACCTCCCGACCACCGTGCACCAGGCGGTGTCCGACCCCGGCGACCCCCGACGGGTCGGTGCGGGAGAGGAAGTCGTCCAGCTCCCGCTCCGCCTCGGCGCTGCCCGGCGGGCGTTCCACCGCCGCCGAGTCCACCACGCGCGGTTCCGGGAGCTCCACGAGGTGCAGCTGGAGGCTGGACGAACCGGCGTTCACCGTCAGCACCCTCGTCACGCCGACCACCGCCACTCGGTGAACTCCGGCGCGTCGGCTCCCTCCCGATAGGCGTACCGGCGCAGCCGGTCCCGGTCACCGGCGAGGGACTCGGCGAGCTCCCCGCCCGCCGAGGACCAGCCGGTCGCCCTGGTCACCGCGTCGGCGGCCAGGTCGTAGCGGCTCATCCGGTTGCTGACGAGCAGGTCGAAGGGGGTCGTGGTCGTACCCTCCTCCAGGTAGCCGTGGACGTGCACCCTGTCGCTGACCCCGCGCCCGTGCAGCACGTCATGCACGGCGGAGGGGTAGCCGTGGAAGCCGAACACGACAGGCACGTCCGTGCCGAAGCAGCGCGTGAAGTCGGTGTCCGACATCCCGTGCGGATGCCGGTCACGCGGTGACAGCGAGAGCAGGTCGACGACGTTGACCACCCGAACCCGCAGGTCCGGGGCCTGGCGGCGCAGCAGCCACGCGGCCGCCAGGACCTCGGTCGTGGGGATGTTCCCGGCGCACGCCAGCACCACGTCCGGCTCGGCCGGGTTCGCCGCGCCGTTCCCGTCGTGGCAGGCCCACTCCCACACGCCGGCCCCCGCCCGGCAGTGCCGTTCGGCTGCCGGGAGGTCCAACCACTGCGGACCGGGCTGCTTGCCGGCCACGACCAGGTTGATCCGGTCACGCGTCTCCAGGCACCGCCGCATGGTGACCAGCAGGGTGTTGGCGTCGGGTGGGAGGTGGACCCGGCTGACCGAGGCCTTCTTGGTGAGCAGGTTGTTGATGAAGCCCGGCCCCTGGTGGCTGTAGCCGTTGTGCTCCTGGCGCCACCCCTCGCTGGTCAACAGGTAGTTCAGGCTCGCCACCGGTTCCCGCCACGGCACCTCCGCCGACATCTTGAGGAACTTGGCGTACTGGTTGACCATGCTGTCCACGATCGAGGCGAACGCCTCGTAGCAGGGGAAGAGCCCGTGCCGGCCGGTGAGCAGGTACCCCTCCAACCAGCCCTGGCACAGGTGTTCGGAGAGGACCTCCAGCACCCGCCCGCCCCGGCCCAGGTGTTCGGCGTACTCGTCGACCGGCCAGGTGTAGGCCCGGTCGGTGACGTCCAGGATCGCCCCGAGCTTGTTGGAGACCAGTTCGTCCGGGCAGACGACGCGGAAGTCCCTGCTCGCCTCGGTGCGGCGCACCAGGTCCGCCAGCCAGGAACCGAGCACCGGGGTGGCGCCGACGGTGGCCCCACCCGGCTCGGGGACGTCGACGGCGTGCTCCTCGACCGGGGGCAGCGGGAGCGGCCGGAGCAGCCGGCCCCCGTTGGCCTCGGGGACGCTGCCCAGGCGCAGCTCCCCGCTCGGCGGCACCGAGACGACGTCGGAGCGGGGGCGGCCGGCCTCGTCGAACAGCTCCTCCGGGCGGTAGGAACGCAGCCAACGTTCCAGCAGCCGCAGCTGCGCCGGATCGTCGTGGACGTCGTCCAACGGGACCTGGTGGGCGTGGAAGGTCCCCGCCAGCGGCGTGCCGTCCACGTCGTGCTCCGGCGCGCCCCAACCCTTGGGGCTGCGGAGGACGATCATCGGCCACACCGGTCGGGACGGGGTCGCCGAGCCCTGTCGGTAGCTCGTCTGGACGGCGGTGATCTCCTCGTGGGCGCGGTCGAGGGTGGCCGACAGCAGGGCGTCCGGGTCGTCGGTGCTCTCGACGTCCACCAACAACGGGGACCAGCCGGCGCCGGCGAGGTAGGCGATGACCTCCTCGTCGTCCATCGTCCCGAACACGGTGGGCGAGGAGATCTTGTAGCCGTTGCGGTGCAGGACGGGCAGCACGACGCCCCCGGTGACCGGGTCCAGGTACTTCGATCCGTGCCAGGAGGCCGCCGTCGGCCCTGTCTCGGCCTCACCGTCGCCGACCAGGCAGGCCACCAGCAGGTCCGGGTTGTCCATGGCGGCGCCGAACGCGGTGGACAACGCGTAGCCGAGTTCGCCGCCCTCGTGGATCACCCCGGGGACCTCGGGGGAGAGGTGGCTGGGGAAGCCACCCGGCCAGGAGAACCCGTCCACGAGCCTGGCCAGCCCGCGCCCGTCCCGGGACAGCGCCGGATCGTGGTCCTGGTGGGTGCCCTCCAACCAGAGGTTCGCGTGGACCGCCGGCGCGCCGTGGCCAGGGCCGGTCACGAGCAGGGTCCGTTGCCCGGTGCGCCGGACCAGCCGGTTCAGGCCGCTGTAGAGGTAGGTGATCCCGGGGCAGGTCCCCCAGTGGCCGAGCAGCCTCGGTTTCAGGTGTTCCCGCCGGAGCGGTTCCCGCAGCAGGTGGTTGCCCCGCAGGTAGATCATCGCGGCGGCGAGGTAGTCGGCGGTGCGGCGGTACCGCCGCAGGGTCGCGCTGTCGGGCAGCGCGGCGTCGTCGGGGGTGCGGGTCGTGGGCACCGCGTGGGTGGTGGCCGTCATCGTCGCGGTCTCCTCCCGGTCTGGCCAGGCCTGGTCGTCGTCGACACCCGTTCGGGTTTCCCCGCTCGGTCCCGGCTATGTGCCGGACCCCGCATCCGGGTGCGAACGGAGTAGTGGCGGCCCTCGTTCGGCGCGGCACCGCACGGGACGTGGCAAGGGGGGTCGGGGCCAGCGGAGCCCCACCCGCTCGGGTCGGCTTCGTGTCGAGCTGGGCGGTTTCCGCGCCGCCGGCCCGGGGTAGGTCGACACCATGAGCGACGCCGTGATGATCTTCGCGCCGTCGCCGCAGTTGACGGTGACCATCGAGGACCGGGGCGGCCGACCGGACATCCACCTCCACCCGGGTGGGCAGGGTGTCTGGCAGGCCAGAATGCTCCGCTCCCTCGACGTGCCGGTCCGGCTGGTGGCCGGGCTGGGCGGGGAGATCGGCCAGGTACTGGCCAGCCTGATCAGCGGCGAGGGAATCGAACTCACCGGGGAACGGATCTCCAGCCAGAACGGGGGATACGTGCACGACCGCCGGGGCGGTGGACGGGTGGAGATCGTGGAGTCACCCTGCGACGCCCTCGGACGGCACGAGGTCGACCGGTTGTACGAGTCGGCGTTCACCGAGGGGCTGCGCAGCCGGGTGGCGATCCTCTCCGGCCCGGCGGGTGAGCACGTCCTGCCCACCCACGTCTACCGCAGGCTGGCCGCGAACCTCTCGGCCACCGGCTGCCAGGTGCTGGTGGACCTGGCCGGCCCCCGGCTCGACGCCAGCCTGGAGGGCGGCGTCGACCTGCTCAAGATCAGCGATCAGGAACTCGTCGCCGACGGCCGCGCCACCAGCCTCGAACTCGGCGACATCCGACGCGGCATGGAAGGCCTCCGCCGGGCTGGCGCGGACACGGTGCTCGTGTCGCGGGTCGGCCATCCCTCGCTCGCGCGGGTCGGCCAGAGCTGGTACGAGGTCGCGGTGCCCGAGCTGGATGCCGCCGACCCCCGGGGCGCGGGCGACTCGATGACGGCGGGCCTGGCTGCCGGGATCGCCAGGGGAGGCTCGGTGATGGACGCCATCGCCCTCGGTGCCGCCGCCGGAGCGGTGAACGTGACCCGCAGGGGGCTGGGCACCGGGAGCGACGAGGCGATCCTGGCGGTGTCGGACCTGGTCAGGATTCGCCCTGTCGAGGAGGCCGTGACCTGAGACTCCCGGGTGCTGATGAGGTCGCCGCCCGCCGGACTGCGGAGCGGGCGGACAGCGGTACGAACCGGAGCGGAAAGGCCGGGTCCGGACGGTGCGCGCCGTCGGGCGTGGCGGACGGAAGCAGCCATAGGCGCGGAGCGGGACGGTGATGAGGGTGCGGGTACTGGTCACCAACGACGACGGAATTGACTCTCCGGGGTTGCACGCGTTGGCCGCGGTGGCGGTCCGGGAGGGCGCGGAGGTCACCGTCGCGGCCCCGGCCCACGACGCCAGCGGCAGCAGCGCCGCCCTGACCGCGCACGTGCGCGACGGGGCGGTCTCCTCGGAACGCGTCGACCTCCCCGACCTCCCCGGTGTGCCCGCGTACTCCGTCGGAGCCCAACCGGCGTTCATCGTCTTCAGCGCCCTCCAGGGGGCGTTCGGCGATCCGCCCGAGCTCGTGCTCTCCGGCATCAACCGGGGACCGAACGTCGGGCGGGCCGTCCTGCACTCGGGAACGGTCGGCGCCGCCCTGACCGCCGGTCTCGGTGGGGTCAGCGGTATCGCCGTCTCGCTCGACTCCAGCGTGGAGGACGAGTCGGCCGGTGTCGACGAGCCGCACTGGGAGACGGCCGCCGACGTGGTGCCCATCGCGCTCCGGCACCTCCTCGCCGAGTGCGCCGCCGGCACGGTGTTCAACCTGAACGTGCCCAACGACGTCGGTCCCTGCGACACACTGCACCGAGCCCGCCTCGGCCACTTCGGCGCCGTGCAGACACGGGTGGAACGCGCCGGCGACAGCGACCTGCGGATGACCACCATGGTCGGGGAACCCGACTTCGCGCCCGGGACGGACGCCGCGCACCTCGCCGCCGGCCGGGCCACCATCACCGCGCTGCGCGGCATCACGGAGTCCGGGGAGGTGGGCCTGCCGGCCAGCATCGCCCTGCCCGCGCGCTGAACCCCGTTCGTTCCATGCGTTCCCGCTGATCCTGGCCCGATTGCTGGCGTGGCGCTTCCGGCTCGGCCCCGTGTGTGCGTGCCGCCGGCTGGGGGACGGCATTACCGGCACCTCTCGTCCTGGCGGCCTGGTCACCACCGCGCTCGGTGCCACACCCTGAATCCGCTTCCACCGTTGTGATGTGGTGGTCACCGCCGGCACCGGGGAAGGGTGTGTTCAGGGCAGCGGGGAGCTGCGGTGGTCGGCTGGTGCGTGGCCGGGGAGCGCGCCGGCAGCCCCCGGGGTGGGTGAGCGGGTGCCGCCCTCGAGGAACCGCGGTGGCTGGCGCAGCCGGTCGGCGCCCCCGACCCCCACAACCTCGTCCACGGTGACCTGCACCTGTCCAACCTGCTGTGGTCAGAGGCGGATGAGGTCACGCTGCTCGACTTCTAGTGGGTCCGCTTCGGGCCACCGCTGTTGGACCTCCAACGGCTCTGCGAGAACGCTGACAGCGACGTGCTCAACGGGAGGACACGTACCCACCGTGCTGCGCCTGCTCGAGGCGGACTACCCGGAGCCTTTCCACATCCCGGCCGCGCCTGATCGGATGCGGCTCTACTCGCTGGCCTACGCGATCAGGCCACAGCTGGTGGACCTGCCACCAGGCCACTCGCTGCACCGGGTGCGGCGCCTGGTGACGGGAACCTGGCCCGCACCGAACGCGCTGCCCAGCTCGTTGACACCCTGACATGGCCCGGGCGACTTTCTCAACCCGCACAGCCGCACCATGATGTCCAGCACGTCCAAGAGTGCGCCGTCGGCCGTGACCCGCCCGGGCCGAGTGGGCAAGCTCCTGGATAGGAGGAACCACGGTCGCCTGGTGCGGTTGGGTCTGACGGGGGGTCGCCTGCGATTCAGTCCACGTGGAGGCGATACCCAAGTTGGTCACCCAGCCTCTTCAGAAGACACGATGGCCAGGCCACCGCAGCACTACCTGGGCAGCAACGGTTCCACCGCCGTCGCCACCCGCTCGGCCGTCGCGCATGCCTCCTCCGTTGACCCACCACGGTGAATCATGATCGAGACGTTCGCCTGCCCGTCCAGGTCCATAGCGAACTGGCAGAACTCGGCGTCGCGGGAATCCGTGATGCGCAGGGCGCGCAGCGATCCCACCTGCGTCTCCTCCGGCTGAAAGTTGGTGAGATCCAACGTGTCCACACCGTCGTAGGTATCAAGGTTGAGGATCAACCCAGCCTCGTTGCCAGGCTTCGAACGGTACTGGCAGAGGTTGTAAATACCCGCGCCGTCGAAGTTCGCGGTCGCGGGATCGAACCCGAGATCGTCCAACTGCTCGTCGGACAGCACGTCGCAGGGATGCATCGCCGTCAACTTCTCGCTGACCGTGTACTCAGGGGTATCACTGGCGTCTGGATGCGCTGAGGACGTGTCGACAGCTGTTGGGTCCTCCACCGGAAGTGACCTCCCGGCTTCCGCGGTCGTGCACCCGGCGATCGCTCCAACGAGAACCAACGCAGTAGGCATTGCCGCCCACCGCCGGCCGGACACGGACGTCATCACAACTGCTCTCCTGCCTGTTCGAGCTGGGCCGCAGTGGCGGAGTCGATCCCGGCCGTGGTTCTGGCGCTCGCCCGGACGGCCGCCGCGAGTTCTCGTAGGGCGTCGATGTAGAGGAGGAGGTTCTCCTTGGCCGAGGTCGGCGTGCCCGAGGCCGACAACCTGGTCTGCTCCGCCATCTCCAGGGCCACCGGGCTCGACCCCAGTCGGGCACCCTGCTCAAGAATCCCGAACTTGTCCAGACGATCAGTCGCGCGTTCGGCCATGGCTTCCAGCTTCGAGGCCATGCGTTCCGCGCTGTCGGCGTCCACCGTCACTGTGCCAGCAGCGGCCGCCGCCCGAAATCGGTGGATGCTTCCCGTCATCTTCGCCGTCGCGGCGGCGTACCCCGCCTGATCCTCACCGCTTGACTCAACGTGCACGTGGGCCTCCCACCACTGCGGCTCGCGTCGCCTCAATGAAAGATCAAACTAGCAGTGTGGCATTGTCCCTGGAGCCGTTTGGTCGCATTGCGTGATCAGCGCGAAGCCTGGGCTGGCCCGCCCGGTCCATGCCGGCGCACGTTGGCCCGGTGGACGTGCCGGCACCGGGGACGTCCACCCCCGAGCGCGCGAGGGACGAGCTGGGCGTCGCGGACGCTGTCTCAGCCGGCCGTACTGGCGGGGACGGGCCGCGCAGCCCAGCCGTGGACACTGAACGAGGTGCCGGCGCGGTAGGCGTGGATACCCGCCGCCGGGTAGGCGATGATCTTCTCGGGAAGAGCGTCGAGCGGGAACCAGGACACCGCGGAGCACTTGTCGGGTTCGCGGTTGGTGGGTTCACCAACCCACCGGCGGGTCTCGAAGAACAGCCCGAGGCGGGAGTCGGGGCCGGAGCCGTTGACGTGCAGGGTGTGCACGTGCCACAGATCGTTCGGATCGATGAGGACCCCCACCTCCTCGTGGGCTTCCCGGGCTGCGGCGTCCAGGACGGACTCACGCGCGTCGAGTTTCCCTGAGGGCAGGTGCCACAGCCCGTCGAAGCTCGGGTTGGTGTCGCGCCGCCGACTGAGCAGGAGCTGGTCGTCGCGCACGAGGAGCAGGTGGACGTCGATCAGGTGACGGTCGGCCATCATCAAGTCCCTTGCGGCGCGGTCAGTAGGGGGCAGCGCTCAAGTGCAGGGCTCCCCCGTGGTCTGGACCAAACGGAGCTTAGGGGGTGGCCGGATCGGCGTGCGGGAGGCCCGCCAGGTGGGCGATTCGCTTGGCGATCAGGCTTGTGACGTGAGCGATGGGGGTGCGGGTGGTGTCCACCGTCAGCAGCGGCCAGCGGCCTGCACCCAGGCGCCGGCTCGTGTCCTGGTAGAGCTCGGCTTCGGCGCGGCTGGTGGCCAGGCCGCTCTCGAAGCGGCTGTGCGAGCCTCGCCTCTCGATCCGGCCAGCGGTGACGGTCGCGTCGGCAATCAGGATGACCGCTAGGTCCGGGATGTCGGCGGCGGCATTGAGCGCTTCGACGAACTCGATGGGCACACGGTCCATGCGTTGCAACACGAAGGAGGAGGCGACGTAGCGGTCGCAGAGGACGATGCGTCCAGCCGCCAGATTGGGGCGGATCTCGGTGGCCAGGTGGTGGTAGCGGTCGGCGGCCACCAGACAGGCCAGGGCGTGCCGGCTGTAGGTGTCGGTGCCGTGACGAGCGATTGCGCCCAACTCGGCATGAGAGGGCTCGGTGGTGACATGCACCGTGTACCCCTGTGCGGCGAGGTGCTCATTCAGATGCCGGGTGGTGGTGGACTTGCCAGCGCCACCCATCCCGTCGAGGGTGACGAACACCCCGCGATGCCCGGTGACCGAGTCGGTGGCGGTCATGCGGCGGTGGCCTTGCGGGTGTACTGCTCGCGGGAGAGCGCGACCAGTCGCGTGCGGACGTAGTCGATCGGTGCCTCGGCCAAGGGCAGGTTGACGGAGAAGTTGAATTCGTCGCGCTCTCGCATGGATTCGTCCAGGCCGGCACCGGTGAGGTCGACGGCGCTGTAATCGAGCAGTTGGGCCGTGCTGTAGCGACCGGTCGCGAGGAGCCGGTGCCAATCCGGGGTCCCCGGATAGGGCCGATACTCGAAAGCTGAGGCCCGGAATCGTCCGGGTAGCGCTTCGGTGAGGTTCCAGAGTTCGTGGACCAGACGTACGGTGGAGTCGATCTCGGCCACCGTCTCAGTGGGGAATCCGAGGATGAAGTAGCCCTTGACACTGATCCCGCGTTCGGTCAGCCTCCGCACGACACGCTGGGTCATACCGGGATCGATGCGTTTGTCGATCAGCTCCAGGATCCGTTGACTTCCGGATTCGATCCCGAGTGCGACTTCGCGTAACCCGTTACGTGCCAACCTGTCCAGGGTGGTGTCACTGGCGCGGTCCAGTACGTTGATGCGGCCGGTAGCGTCCCACACCGCCCAGTCGCCGACCCTGTCGGCTGCGAAGGCGTTCATCGTCCGCTCGATGACCCGCCGAGCGCCGAGGAACAGGTCGTCGACGAAGCGGAACGCGGTGACGCCTTGCTCGCGGAGCTGGTGCATCTCGGCGAGGATGTTGTACGGGTCACGGGTGCGGATGGTGATGTCCGGGTTGGCTGAGACAGCGGCGCCGCAGAAGGAACAGTCGTAGGGGCAACCTCGTGCCCCGACCATGTTGGCTTCCCACCGCCCGTTCTCGTGGTGTGGGTCCTGGGCCAGGAAACGGCGGTCAATGAAGGGCAGAGCGTTGATATCTGGCGCCAGGTGGTGCGCCGTCCCGGGCTTCCCGCCGGTAACCGGAGACTTCAGAATCGGGTCCAGCCACATCACTCCGGGCAGGTCGGCGCGGGCTCCCTGATCAGCCAACAGGGCCGCCACGCGGGTCTCTCCCTCACCCAGCACCAGAGCTTCGCACCCAGCCATACGCGGGTCGTTCAGGATTTCGGTGGGCATCGCCTTGGCTTGGTGCCCGCCGAGCATGACCTTGATCGAGGGATCGAGTTGGGCGGCGATGCGAGCGCTGATCTCATAGGTCGGAGCGAGCAGATTGAACCCGACCCACCGAGGCCCCCGCCTGTTGATCAGGTCGACGGTTGCGGCGATGCCTTGGCCGTGCGCTTCGGCATCCAGGACACCGACGTTGAACCCCTGGGCCGTGGCGTAGGTCGCGAGGTAGCCCATGCCGAGGACCGGCAGGGTGAAGTCGTTGACCCGTGGCCGTTGGGTGTAGTCGCGTAGGGGCGCGTTGACGAAGATGGCATCGAGCGGGCGGGTGTGCTCGGCACCGGCGATCAGGTTAGAGAGCGACGACTCCGGTTGTGCGGGCATGGCGTACTCCCCAGGCGAGAGTGAGCAGGGTCCGCGCGGACAGCTGCCCCCCCGCCGCCTCCGCCCACACCCGCGCGAACTCCGGCTCGGTATCCGGCCAAAGTCGCTGCGGTGCGAGGCGTTTCGCCCAGGTGCGGACGGCGAGGTCGGCGAAGGGATACAGGGTGTAGTCGTTGGTGAGGTCGGCTACGGTCGCGCCGGCGGTCCAGGGACCGATTCGCGGTACGTTCTGCACCTCGCCGACCAGCGTGGACGGCTCGAGTTCGGCCCACTTGGCGCCGAACTCCAGGTACGCTTCCGCGGCGGCGCGCAAGGGACGTGCTTTGAACGCCATGCCCAGCCGCGTGAACTCGGCGTCGGACAGCTCGAGCACCGTCGCCGGATCAGGGAACAGCCACGTCTGGCCGTGCGAGGTGACTACCGGCTCGCCGTGGGCTTGGCCGAAGGCGCGGTAGAGCTTGCGGGCCTGACCCGCCCGGATAACCTGCCGCACGATCGAGGTGGCCAACGCGTCCCACAGATCCGGGTTGCGCCACCGCGCCACTTGTCCAGCGGCACGCAGGTTGTCGACGATGTCGCCTGCCCCGGTCAGAGTCGCGGGATCAACCACGTCGACCACTGGCGCCTCCCCATCACCGGACACGCGATCGACGGCGGTGCGCTGGCGACAACCGTCCTCGGCGGAGGCGACGGTCATCGCCCAGACGGCGTTTCCGCAGCGCACAGCTCGGAAGGCGCCAGTACCGCTAGCGAGCCAGGACGGGTGGTCGGTCATCACCGAGTCAACGATCACTCCGGCGTCGTCCTTCCGCTCGCGGGGTGCGCACTCATCATGCCGATCACGCTTCACTTCCAAGTGGACTGTGCCGGGCATGGCCGTCAGCGAGACCAGCACGGGATGACGCTCGGCCAGGTGCTTCAGCCGGTCCGGGTCCTGAACCAGGGCGGTGACTGGACGTAGCGGGGTCACCACTAAGGGCACCTTACTGTGAGATCCCAGGCTGGCAAGGCTGGCCCTCGATGCCTTGTGGCTGAGGTCAACCTGAAGTACGCCCATCACCACGAAGAGAGCG
This sequence comes from Actinoalloteichus caeruleus, assembly GCF_049311605.1. Classification (NCBI taxonomy): domain Bacteria; kingdom Bacillati; phylum Actinomycetota; class Actinomycetes; order Pseudonocardiales; family Pseudonocardiaceae; genus Actinoalloteichus; species Actinoalloteichus caeruleus. Next base: position 5,049,898 of record NZ_CP186005.1, on the reverse strand, counting down.
GGCTATGGCCGGCGTCAGGCCCTTTCGAGTTGCCGCCTGCCGACCCGGCGGAGTTGGCGGGGCTCCCCGCGTTCGTCACGCCCGGGATCGCGACATCGCGTGGCGGACCGGTGGGTGAGCTCGCCTCCCCCACGAGCACGTCTCGCGCGAGAAAGTGCCCATGCGTCGACACGTCCGACTGGCCGATGCGGAGGAGCTCGCCGATGACCTCCCACCGTCGGGTGCGCCACTCCAGTCGCCCCTCGCTCCCGCGATCCGCGACGTTCAGCCCGAGCCGACGTTCCTCCGCTCGTGCCACCGCAGCCCCGCGCCGGTGAGGGACGAGAGGAACCGCGCCGGCTCGACGAACTGGTCGAGGTGGAACACGCCGGGCGGGTGGGCACCGCTGGTCATCAGCTCCACGACCCGGGCGGCGACCAGGGCGGTCGCCCTGCTCTGCCCGTCCCCGGTCACCCCGAAGCGCGCCGACCCGCCCCCGGCCCCGACGGCTTCGGCGACGACGGCGAACCGGCTGCCCCCGAGGCGGACCCGGCCAGCGGTCGCCGCCACCCGCTCACCGGCTCCGAGACGCGCCACCAGCGGGCGCACCGCCCGGCGGGCCCGGAACACCGCCGCCGTCACCGCCGGGTTGTCGAAGCACAACCGCGTCGTCACCGGCACCCCGAGGGTGGCCCGTAGGTGTTCCTGGTCGGAGAAGGGGAAGGGGTACGCGCGGCGCGCACCGAACTCGGGGAACCGGGTGAGGCGGGGGTTGCCGCCGGCGCCGCGACCACGGGGGGCGGCGGCCAGCCCTTCGGCCGTCCAGCGCGCGCCGGCCGCTCCGTGCGCCTCGCCCGTCCCGAGCAGGACGCCGATCTCGACCCTGGCCGGTGCCTCCGCCAGCCGGGAGACCGCGTGCGTGGCCAGCAGGTTCGTCAGGCCCGGCGCGACACCCACGCTGAGCACCGCCGTCGTCCCGCTGCGGAGGAAGTCCGCTCGTCGTGCCTCGACGGCGCCCAGCACCTCGGCGTTGGCACTGATGTCGACGTAGCGGACTCCGCGTTCCGCGCAGCGGCCCGCCACCCACCCCTCGGGGTCCTCCACGCAGTTCACGACCGTCCCGACGTCCCGGAGGGCCTCGGAGAGGGCGGTCGGGTCGTGCGGGTCGAGTTGGACGGCGGTGCTCCCGCCCTGGACCGTGGCGGCGACGGCGGCCGCCCGGTGGCGACACCGGCTCGCGACCACCACCACACCCGGCACGACCTGCCCCAGCATCGGGGCGAGGTGGCGGCCCACCGCCCCGGCACCGCCGAGGACCAGGCAACTCCCACCGGGGTCGACTTCGCGGGGTGGGACGTCACGGGTGGTCATGGTCGGGTTCCGCTCCCAGGTGGACGTGGCTGTCCTTCCGAGGCTACGGCGGCTCGGGCCCGGACGTCCGGTGCGCGCCCGCCGAGCCGGTCCTCAACCGTCCACCGCTCGTTGCCGTAGTGCCAGCACCGCCCCGGCGGGGTCGGCGATGACGGCGTAGGCGCCCGGCCCGGTGCCCCGGGGTTCGGTCAGCACCCGGCCGCCGAGGGCGCGCACCCGCTCCAGGCTGGTGTCGAGGTCGGCGACGGTGACGTGACTCAGCCAGTGCGCGGGTCGGTCGGCGTTGGCGCCGCGCCGAGGGGACACCCCGGCCCTGGGAGTGTCGTCGGCGGCCAGCATCTGGTAGTCGTCGCGGTCCCCCAACCCGAGGGGCCGTGCCTCCCCGCCCACCACCGCCGCGTAGAAGTCCCGGATGCCCGGGGTGTCCGACACGGTGAGGTCGAACCCCGTGACGGTGCCGATGGTGCCCTGCGCGTGGTCCCGCATGTCCGTTCTCCTCTCCGGTGATCACTGTCGTCCCCAGCCTGGGGGAGGAGACCGACAACTCGGGCGGAGCGGTGGGGGCCGCCACCCGGTGGGCGGCCCACGACTGGGGTGGATCAGCCGCGAGGCTCAGGCGGGGTCCGGCTCGGACACGCCGCCTGGCGTCAGCCGCCGGACGACGAGGTCCTCGGTCCACTCCACGTACTCGACCTCGATGCCGTCGGCATGGCGGGCGTAGAGGAAGTGGCCGGTGGGACCGGCGGCGCGGGGAGTGGTGATGGTGCCGCCGGCCCGGGCGAGGACCACCTCCAGCTCGTCGAGGTCGGTGACCACCACCGTGGCCGAGGCGTGCTGGTACCGGGCGCGTTCCTCGGGAGGCCCGCCGATCACGAGGAAGTCGCCGACGGTGGCCAGCTCGACCCGCTCGAAGCTCAGCCGGAGGTCCGGCTCGGTGCCGGTCAACTCGCGCAGCAGCGGCAGCGCGTCGTCGAGGTTCTCCGTCCACAGCCGCGCGTAGGTCCGCAGGATCGTCATGGAACTCCCCTTCCACCCGGGTGGTCGGTTACCACCGGATACCGGGGAACCGTAGGGAAGTAGGCTGTGAGCTGGAAGAACGCACTCCGCGGTGAGAAGGGAACCTCGCGGTGACCGAACAGGTCAGGCCCGCACCGGACGACGCCGACGTGACGAGGGCCCATTCCCTGGCTCGGGAGATCTTCGCGGGGATCGCGAACAAGTGGGCCCTGCTGGTCATCACCGTGCTGGGCACGCGGACGCTCCGCTTCACCGAGCTCCGGTCGTCGATCGAGGGCATCAGCCACAAGATGCTCACCCAGACGCTGCGGGGGCTGGAGCGCGACGGCGTCGTGCACCGCACCGTGTACCCGACGATCCCGCCGAAGGTGGAGTACCGGCTCACCGCGGCGGGCGAGGCGCTGCGGGACACGGTCAACGGCATGTGCGCCTGGACCCGGCGGTACCTGGACGAGATCGATGGCGCTCGCCGTGCCTTCGACGAGCGGAGGGCGGAGCCCCCCGGGAGCTGAGGCGGCCCCGAATTCCCTCCCGCCGCGACTCGCCGTGCCGTCCGACCGCCCCGTGCCCACCGGGGCCGGGGCGGGTGGTGCCGTCGCGTCCACCCGCGCATGACGTCCTGACCAGCGGCTCATGACGGTCGTGTGAACACCAACCGTGATTACCGAAGGTAATTGTGGAGTCTCTTCGGGTTACCTCTATTGGGCCTGTCGTTGGCGTGTGGACCGTCTGTTTGATGTTCCTGATGCCGGACGGCCACTCCCTGCCGCAGGTTCGTCCACACGGCGTCGCGAACGAAGGAGACCAACGTGGCTAACACGAAGTCCCGACGGTGGGCCGCCCTCGGCGCCATGCTCGCCGCCGCGCTCCTCCCGCTCACGGGCATCCAGGCCGCGGCCGAGACGGAGCCCATCGCCGGGGCCCCCGCCCCCACCGTGCCCGGCACCGAGGCGGGAGACGTCGGCACCCGCATCGTCGGCGGAACCCGGGCCAGCATCTCCGACTACCCGTGGGCCGTCTACCTGACCAACACCGCCGGCTCCCAGTTCTGCGGCGGAGCGCTCGTCGCGCCGAACAAGGTCGTGTCGGCGGCGCACTGCACGATCAACCGCTCCGCCTCGGCCGTCCGGGTCGTCGCGGGCCGCGAGGACAAGAACGGCACGGCGGGCGTGGTCGCCTCCGTCACCAGCATCTGGAACCACCCCGACTACCGGAGTTACCTGATCGGCGAGGACGTCTCGGTGCTCACCCTGGACCGCGACCTCCCCTACGAGACGCTGCCGCTCGCCACACCCGCCGACACGGCGCTGTACGAGGCCGGCACCACCAGCAAGGTCCTCGGCTGGGGGGCGACCTCCTCCGGCGGCGCCGCCTCCCGCTACCTGCTGGAGGTGGACGTCCCGGTGACCAGCGACGCCACCTGCGCGGGGGCCTACTCCCAGTACAACAGCACCGCCATGGTGTGCGCCGGGTTCCCGGAGGGCGGCTACGACGCCTGCCAGGGTGACTCCGGCGGCCCGCTGGTGGTCGACGGGAAGCTGATCGGCATCGTCTCCTGGGGCAACGGCTGCGCCTGGGCCGGCTACCCCGGCGTCTACGCCCGCGTCTCGACCTACGCCGCCGACATCCAGGCCCAACTCGGCTGACCGAGGCGTCACCGCACCACGGTCGGGGAGCGTCGGGGAACCCACACCCGGCGCTCCCACCCGGCCCGCTCCGCGTCCTGGGGAACGCCGAGCACCGGCGCCGCACGCCACGGCCGGGCGCCCGAGGAGCGGTGCGCGGCGTCGCGCCCGGCACCGGCATGATGGTCGGCATGGACGACGTGCCGATCCGGGACGGCAGCATCAGACTCGGTCAGTTCCTCAAGCTCGCCGACCTCGCCTCCGACGGCGGTGACGCCAGGGACATGCTGGAGTCGGGGCAGGTCACCGTCAACGACCAGCCGGAGACCAGGCGGGGCCGCCAGCTCGCCCCGGGGGACGTGGTGGCAGCCAGAGGGCGCACCACCCGCGTCGTCGGCCCCGGGGCCTGACCGGACGCGACGGCCCGGCCAGGCCCGTGGCTCAGCCCCGTCCCCGTCCCCGCCGACGGCCGGGACGGCGGCGCCGGCCCGGCCGCTCCGGACCGCCCCGCGCGGTCCGCACCACCGCCCCCAGTTCGTCGTAGCGGGTCCGCTTCGCCAGCGGGACACCGGTCAGGTAGCCGGCCCTGGCGATCGCGTAACCGCCGACCGCCGCCGTCGTCAGCTGCACCACGACCGCCAACACCACCTTCACGGTGTTCCCGAGGCTGGGGTGGTGCAGCAGCACACCCACCAGCACCAGCCCCACCCCGAGACCCGAGGCCGTGGTCACCGCGCTGGCCCTCGTGTACAGGTCGGGCAGGCGCAGCAGCCCGACCCCGGCCAGCGCCAGCACGAGGGCACCCACCACGACCAGCGCGGTTCCCACGTGACCGAGCAGCACGCTCATCGTTTCCCCCCTGTCACGAGCCGGGCGATCGAGAGACTGGCCAGGAACCCGACCAGGGTGGCCACCAGGACCACGTCGAAGACGACCTCGCTGTCCGCGCGGAGGCCGACCAGGGCGACGAGCGCGACGAAACCGAAGAAGACCAGGTCCCCGGCGAGACCCCGGTCCGCGTCGGAGGGGCCGCGCACCAACCGGACCACGGCTGCGAGCAGGCTCAGGGCGACCAGCACGATCGCCAGATCGATGAGGATCACGTCTCGTCTCCGTCCTCGCCGCGGTCGGCGGACCGACGCGCCACGCCACCCGCCTCGGACGCGGGGCCATCCGCCGGCCCCGGACCGGGCAGCGCGCCGGCGGCGGCGGACAACCGCATCGCCACCAGCATCCGACCCTCCATCTCGTACAACTCGGCACGGAACGCCTCGCGGTCCTCCGCGAACATCCCGTGCACCCACAGGGTCGGCGGCTCCGCCCTGACCGCCACCGTCAGCGTCCCCGGGGTCAACGAGATCAGGTTCGCGATCATCGTGATCTCCAGGTCCGTCCGGCAGCGCAGCGGCAGTTCGGCGATGCCGGGCCGCAACCGGTCACTCGGGACCAGGGTCTCCCTGATCACCGAGACGTTCGCCTTCACGAGTTCCAGCAGGTAGTACCCCAGGAACCCGACCAGCCGGAGGATCCGTGCCAGGTGCCGTGTCATCGGCCGATCACCGCCTCGATGTAGCCGGACGTGTCCAGCAGTCCCGCCGCCGCCTGTTCCGCCAGCACCAGCAGGCCCTGCGCCCCGATACCCACCCCGAGGGTCACCCCGGTGAGGACCAGGGCTGGCAGCACGAGTGCCGGCCGGACCCTGGTGAGCAGTGCTCCTCTCGGGTGCCGTTCGAGGTGGTGCCCCGCGACGTCCTCCGGGGACCGGCCCCAGAACACCCCGCCCCAGATCTTCAGCATCGACATCAGCGTGAGCAGGCTGACCGCCACGGCGACCACCGCCACCGCGACCTGCCCCTCGTCGAAGGCGGCCCGCACCAGCGTCAACTTCGCCACGAACCCGGAGAAGGGCGGCATCCCGGCCAGCGACAGGGCGGCACCGAGGAAGGCCGCCGCGAGCAGCGGTTCCGTCCTGGCCACCCCACCCAGCCGGTCCAGCCGGTTCGTCCCGTAGGTGACCTCCACCGCTCCGGTGGACAGGAACAGCGACGCCTTCACGACCATGTGGTGCAACAGGTAGAAGATGCCGGCGGTCAGGCCGAGCGGGCCGAACAGCGCCACCCCCAGCAGGATGTAGCCGATCTGGGAGATCATGTGGAACGCGAGGATCGACCGCGTCGTGTTCTCCCCGACCGCGCCGAGCACCCCCACCACCATGGTCACGCCCATCGCGACCACACCGATCCACAGGTAGGTGCTGTCCCCCTCGAAGACCACCGCGTACACCCGGTAGATCGCGTAGATCGCCACCTTGGTGTGCAGCCCGGAGAACAACGCGGTCACCGCGGGGGAGGCGTAGGGGTAGGTCCTGGCCAACCAGCCGTGCACCGGGACGACGGCGGCCTTGACCGACAGGGCGATCAACACGACCGCCACCGCCGTGGCCACCAGTTCGGATTCGGCGGCCAGCCCGGCCAGCTCCCCGAGGTTGACGGTGCCCGTCACCCCGTAGACGAGGCCGACGCCGGCGAGGAACACCGTCGAGGTCAGCAGGTTCATCGCCACGTACAGCCGGCCGGCCCGCACCCCCCGGATGCCGGTGAGCATCGCCAGCAGCCCGTACGAGGGCAGCAACATCACCTCGATGAAGACGAACAGGTTGAACAGGTCCGCCGTGAGCAGCGCCCCGTTCACACCCGCCGCCAGGACGAGGACCAGCGGCGCGAAGAACCTGCGTTCCTCGTCACCCGCGGCGATCGCGAACGCCGAACACACCAGTGTCAGCAGCGAGGTCACCACGATCATCAGGGCGCCGAACATGTCCCCGACGAACGGGATGCTGATCCCGTTCGGCCAGAGACCGACGTTGTGCGAGACGATGCCGCCGTCCCAGCTGGCGACGACGAGCAGGACACCGAACCCGAGGCTCAGCGCGCTCGTTCCGAGCAGGATCACCCGGCGCGGTAGGGCGGGTTCCCGGAGCACGGTCAACACCGCGGCGGCGAGCAGCGGCACCGCCACGGCCAACGGCAGGAGAGCGCCGGTCATGCCTTCTCCTCGTCCTTCTCGCCGGACACGGCCGGGCCGCCCCGCGTGTCATCGTCCCGCTTGCCGACCCCGGCGAGGGTGAGCATGTAGACGGTGATCGCGAACGCGATCACGATCGCGGTGAGGACGAACGCCTGCGGCAGCGGATCGGCCGCCACCGAGGCGTCCGTCTCCGACATCAGCGGGGCCTCCCTGCGGAACGCGCCCCCACCCGACACCAGCAGCAGGTTCACCGCGTGGCCGAGCAGGACGAAGCCGAAGGTGATGCGCACCATGCCGCGCTGCACCACCAGGTACACGCCGCCGGCCACCAGCAGGCCGACGGAGATCGCGAGAGTCATCGGGTCTCCTTCCCCGCGCTCCGACCGGACCTGGACGCGCCCCGCGAACGAGGCATCCCGCCCGGCGGGCCGGAATCCCCTCCCAGCCGGTTCAACGCCGTGACCACGACACCGATCACCGCCAGGTAGACACCGACGTCGAAGACCAGGGCCGAGGTGAAGTGGTACTCACCCCCCCAGGGGAGCGGGATGTCCAGGTGGACTGGCCGGAGGAAGCTCCCCTCCAGGTAGCCCGCCACCCCCGTCAACACCGCGACCCCGACACCGGAGGCGATCAGGGCGATGTAGGGCCAGCGGATCGGGGCGCGGTCCGAACTCGGCGCGCTGAGGTAGGCCAGGGCGAACCCGGCGCCGCCCACCAGCGCCGAGATGAACCCGCCGCCCGGCTCGTAGTGGCCCCGCAGGAGCAGGTAGGCCGACAACAGGATCACCAGCGGCGCCAACCACCGCCCCACGGTGCGGAACAGGATGGTGGCATCGGTCGGCGAATCAATGGGACTGCCGGCGAACCGGTGGATGGCCGTCGGCTGCCGGTTCGGCAGCAGGCCGTTGGCGTTGAGCACGGCCACGATCACCAGCCCGGCGATGCCGAGCACGGTCAGCTCCCCCAGCGTGTCCAACGCGCGGAAGTCCACCAGGATGGTGTTCACGACGTTGGTGCCGCCGGTCTCGTTCTCGGCTTCGGTCAGGAAGTAGTCCGCCGCGGGGGACAGCTCCCGGCGACCGGTCATCGTGTAGGTGGCGAGCGCGGCGACCCCACCGGCGACGATCGCGAGGACCGCGGCGGCGGCCCTCCGCACCCTCCCCGTCGGGTGGAAGGACCGTGGCAGCCGCCGGAGGACCAGGACCGCGACGACGACGGTGAGCACCTCGACCAGCAGCTGGGTCAGACCGACGTCGGGGGCGCCGAGCGTGAAGAACCACAGGGCGACGGTGAAACCCCCCACCCCGATCGACCCCAGCGCGGCGAGGCGGGAGCGCGCCACCACCGCTCCGAGCACCGAGGCGGCGATCAGGGCGACGAGCACCCAGTCCATCGGCCGGCTCACCGGAGCGGGGAAGTCGCCGACGGCGAGACCGGCCGACAACGCGACCGAGGCCAGCACCGCCAGCAGCACGAAGGGCATCGCGAGGTGCTGGGCGGGGGAGTCGCTCCGGGTGAGATCACCCACCCGCGCACCCAGGGCGATCGTCCCCCGGTACAGGCGTTCGAACACCTCCGTCCCCCGGACGGGGAACAACGAGCGGTCCAACACCCGGTCGAGCCACGCCCGTCGGAGGAAGAGCACCGTCCCGGCGCCGAGGACGACCACCGACATCCCCAGCGCGGTGGAGAAACCGTGCCAGAGCGCGAGGTCGCTGTCGTGGACCAGCCCCCAGGTATCGGTGACGACCCGGTCCACCAGGGGGTTGAGCAGCGGGACCACCAGCCCGAGCACCAGACCCGCCACCGACGCCACGGCGGCGGGGAACAGGAACGCCGCCTTCGGCTCCCGGAGGTGGCTCTGCTCGGTGGGCCCGCCGAAAGCCCCGTAGACCAGCCGGAAGGAGTAGGCGAAGGTGAGGATCGCCCCCACCACGGCGACCCCGCCCACGACCGGCCCCACCCATCCGGGGCCCGGGGCGTCGAGGAAGGCGCCGAACATGCTCTCCTTGCTGACGAAGCCCAGCAGCGGCGGAACACCGGCCATCGACAGGGCCGCCAGCCCCGTCAGCGTCGCGGTGACCGGCATGACCCGTCGGAGACCGGTGAGCTTCCGGATGTCCCGGCTGCCCGCCTCGCGGTCCACCACGCCGACCAGCATGAACAGGGTGGCCTTGAACAGCGCGTGCGCGAGGGTGTGGGCCGTGGCGGCCGCCATCGCCGCCGGGGTGCCCACCCCGATGATCGCGACGAGGAACCCGAGCTGGCTCACCGTCGAGTAGGCCAGCAGCTCCTTCAGGTCGTGGCGTTGCAGGGCGAACAGCGCGCCGAGGACGGCGGTCACCAGGCCGAAGCCGATCAGCGCGGTCTGCCAGACCGCGTGGTCGGCCAGCGCGGGGGAGAACCGCATCAGCAGGTAGATCCCCGCCTTCACCATCGCCGCGGCGTGCAGGTATGCGCTCACCGGTGTGCTGGCGGCCATGGCGTCGGGCAACCAGTAGTGGAACGGGAACTGCGCGGACTTGGTGAAGGCGGCGAGGATCACCAGGACCGCGACGGCGGTGGCGAAGGCCGGGTCGTCGGTCCAGGCGGAGTGCTCCAGGATCACGCTGAGCCGGGTCGTCCCGGTGGTCACCCACATCAGGACCACGGCGGTGAGCAGCGCGAGGCCACCCGCGGCCGTGAGGATCAGCGTCCGCACCGCCGGGCGGCTCGCGGACAACCCCGATCTCCCGATGAGGAAGAACGAGCAGATCGTGGTGATCTCCCAGAAGACGAACAACAGCACCACGTCGTCGGCGAGGACGAGACCGAACATCGCCGCGGCGAACAGCGTCATCAGCAGGTAGAAGTCGCCGTGCCGCCCGTGGGAGAAGTAGCTGGCCGAGTAGGCCATCACCAGTGCGCCCACGACCAGGACGAGCGAGACGAACAGCAGGGCGAGACCGTCCAGCCGCAGGTGGAAGCCCACACCGACGGCGGGCATCCACGGTGCGTCGAAGGACGGGGCCCCGGCCCCGGACAGCACTTCGGGTGCCCGGGTGGCGACGAGCGCGGCGAGGCCCAGGAACGCGGCGGCCAACGGCCAACCCGTCGACCGGCCCAGGAACCGGTCGAGCAGGGGAGCCGCCAGCGCCAGCGCGGTGAGCGCCGCGAGAACCAGTGGCAGGACCAAACGAGTGACCTCTCAGCTCGGCTTCGGGGCAGCCGTCACTCGGTGGTCCCGCGACGCGGGTCACGGGACGAGGAAGGCGGTGACAGCCGGAGCCCGAGGAGGGCGAAATCCGGGTAGGGCGAACGACCGTGGCGTCCCGACCGGGGCCACGGAGCGGGTCAGCGCGGAGAGGAGGCGCTGACCAGGGCGTGGGAACGGGGCGGCGGGCACCCGCTGAGTTCGCCGTGCGCGTTGGTTCCCCAGGAGTTCGTGTAGCCGTTGGTGCCGGTCGCCCGTTTCGTGTCCGAGGGGGGCAGCACCGGGTGCGGCGTGGAAAGGGCTCGACGGGTCGACTCGAGCGCGGGCGACGGGATGGGGGCCACCGCTGGGACCGCCTGGGGCCAGCGCGCCGGTCGTGGCTGCGGAGCGCGGCTGGTCCGCGCCCTGGGGGCAGGACCGGCCACCCTCGTGGTGGGCTCCCGTGGCGGTGGGAGGGCCGAGCTGGCGACGCGCACCGGCACCTCACTCTCCCCGCGCGAGCGACATCGCGACGGACCCTACCAGCCCGGGAACGGTGGGCACCGCTCCAAACCGCTCGGCCACCACGGGGGGAGGGGAGTCGAGGCGCGACGTGCCGGCCTCGTCCTCAAGGCGCCGTCGCTCCGACCGCGACGCGGGGAGCCCGCCCGTGGCGGTGGGGACTGAGAGCGACGAGCATATCACCGGTAGGCGATATGCCGAGGGAATATAAGTCCTTGCGGGGGAAGGCTTGGCATGGCCGAAAACTACCCTGAGTAGTCGAACTGGGGGTGGCTGACGTGGACGATCGGGTGGTGGGGAGGTCCGAGTCGCGGGCGGCGCATGGGGCCGTGCCGAGGGCGCCACGAGTGTTCCAGCCTCGAGTGAACTGCGTCTACCAGCCGATATTAGTTCTGCTGACCGCCTTGGCTCTCGTCTTGGGCCGTTCGTGGAAGATTTCTGCCCGCTGAGCGAGTGGTGGCAGCCAGTAGTCGCGATATCGACCCACCGGTGTAGGTTGCTTTGCACGAATTGGTGCCGGTGGTGGGCGGCTTCCTCGGAAGGAAGCCGCCCCGGTCGGTCGCCACCAGCCGCGCTCGCGGACGCCCGCTCCTGGCAGAGATCAGCGTCCGCCTGGCGCTCCGAGGGAGGACCAACCTGATGACAGTAGGCCGTGACCCCTGGCTCGACGCAACCGAGGTCGGGGGCAAGACCGGTGAACGGTGGGGTTCGCGCGGTGGGGTGTTGGAAGCGATTCGCCTCGCGGTGTCGCTCCTGTCGGCGGTGGTGGGCGACTCGCCGACCACCAGGCGGGTCATCCTCCTGCTGTGCGCGATCTGCCTCGTCCTCACCTTCCCCCTGCTGGTCCTGCCGATAGAGATCGACCTGGGCTGGTTCCGCCTGCTCCGTTAGGCGGTGCTGGCTCGCCCCGACCCCGCCGGCCCCTCCGCGACGCCGAAGGGGTTGTCGATGGCGTAGCGCCAGTACCCGTCGGCCCCCCGGCGCGCCACGTCCGTCGCCGTTCCCTCGATGCGGACGGAGCCGCCGTGCCGCGCGGTTCCGGCGATCACGAAGTCGACGATCAAGAGTGCGACGTCGTCCAGGGCGTAGACGTGGCGGGGGGAGACGGTGATGGGCAGCCCGAGTTCCAGGAACTCCGCGTTGGCCAGTCGCCGTGCCTCCCCCGTCACGGCCGTGCCGGGTTGGGGAACGAACAGCGCCCCGGGCTCGTACACCTGTTCCAGGATGTCGACGTCGCCGGTGTTGAACGCCGAGGCGAAGACCTCGGGGTGCCGTGCGGGGTCCGTCGTGAGTTGGATGTGGGTCGGAGTCTCGCTCATGGAGCGGAGCCAACAGGAGGCGCACGTGGGTAACCAAACGGAAACCGTGGTCAGGGCCGACGGCGGCTGGGACCGAGAGCTGGTCCCGGACGTGGCGGGGCGCACCCAGCGGCCGGACCCGGACTGCCCGGTCGAGGTCGCGCTGGCGGCCGTCTCCGGTCGCTGGACCACGCTGGTGCTACGGGAACTCCTGCACGGGCCCTGCTCCTTCACGGAACTCCGGCGCCGACTTCCCACCCTGAGCGCGAAGGTGCTGACCGAGCGGTTGGGTGAGCTCCAGGCGCGCGGCCTGGTCGGCAGGACGCGCGCCCCCGGCTTCCCGGCGCGGACCGAGTACGCGGTGACCGAGCGCGGGACAGCGCTGCGCCCACTGCTGATCAGCCTCTACCGCACCGGCCAGGCCCTCGGGGGCCTGCCCCCGCGCCGCTGAACCAGGTCGGTGGGACCTGTCGGCCGCGACCGAGGTGTGACGGCCCGGCCGGGTGCTCCGCTCCAGCCCGTCCCCGGAGTCACGAGGAGAGGTCAGCGCGCGCACCACGGCCGCGGTCGGGTGGATGACGTCGGCCTTCGGGCGCGGCCCGCGGATCGGTCACCCTTCCGGACGGACCTCGCGCCGATCGGGGCGGGGCGAAACCGCCCCGCCCCGGAGGTGCGGCGTCAGTTGCCCAGGCCGCCGTCGTGCGGGGGCTTGCCCGCTCCGCTCAGGCCGAACAGCAGCCGCTGCATGACCTGGGGGTCGAAGTCGTCCGGCTCCCCCGCCATCGCCTCGGCGGCGGGGGAGGGGCGTCGCTCCCGTTGGGGCAGGGGGACCGCCGTGCCGTTCAACCCCGTCGGCAGGGGGAGCTCACACCAGGCGAGTCGGATTCCGCCGTCGAGCGGAACGAGCCCGGTGCGCAGTTCCGACAACTGGGCCAGCACCGGGGCGTGCTCGTTGAACCGTTCGGTCTCGACCTCCACGACGAGGCAGTCACCGCGCAGGCGCAGGCGCACCGTGATGAAGCCCGCCGACTGCTGGTCGGTGTCCTCGACGGTGGCCGTGACCAGCGCGCTCATCACGCGGGACGCGTCGTCCTGCAAGGGGCGTAAGGACCACTCGGACAGGGTGAACCGGAGAAAGAGATCGGCGAGATTCACGGCATTGGGCACTGCGAGCAGGCGGAGGTCGTCGACCTGGATGGTTTGCGAGTTCACCAGGATCCTTTCTGCTTCCGCGTTCCGCGCGAGACGTCACGAGGCACCGGCGAGTCCGTATCTTGCCAACTCGAGCCGACGTCGGGTCTGGGCGGGTTCCCCTGACGCGGCTTTCCGTCGCTTCGACGTCATCCCAGGTGCCGAGCGTGGCAGCACGGGAAACGCGTGCACCGGAGCTTCCACTGTGGAAACTACCTGGTGGCACCAGAGTCGCCCAGTGGTGGGGCACCCGGTCGCCGCCGGCAGCGTTCTGACGCTCCGTAACCGCCGAACGGGTGCCGCCCCGTCGGACGATCGCCGCACTCCCGTCGGCGGGGGCGCGACGCGTCCATCCTGCCCGCGATGGTCACCGGCCGATTCCGCCGTTCTCCGGGCCGAACCGCCGGGAATCGCGCAAACTCCGGGTACGGCGCCCGCCGGGGTGCTAATTTGGTCGAGTGACCAAAACAGTCGATCGACCAGGTCCCGGGCGAGGTGAACGACGCCGTGAGCAGCTGGTGGCGGTCGGCGTCGACCTGCTGGCGGAGGGCGGATGGCCCGCCGTGACCACCCGTGCGGTCGCCGAGCGGGCGACCGCGAACGTCGGGCTGATCCACTACCACTTCGGAGGTGTCGGCAACCTGCACCGCGCGATAGCCGAACGCGCGGGTGACCTCGTGATCAACCCGGTCATCGACGAGCTGTTGGAGGCCTCCGACGAACAGGCCGCCCTGGACACGCTGCGTGGTCTGCTGCCGAGTTCCGGGAGCACGCGGGCGAGCCGGCTCGCGGTCGAACTCGTTGTCGGAGCGATGCGGGACAGCAACCTCGGTGCCGTGATGCGGGACCAGATGCGCCAGTCGAGGGCGCAGGCCGCCGACCGGCTGGCCACGCTCCGACCGCACTGGTCGGCGAGCCGCTGCGCCGGTGTCGCCACCCTGGTGGTGGCGCTGCTCGACGGGCTGATGCTGCACCTGGTGCTCGACGAGGACCTGCCCACCGAGGAGGCCCTCGCCGCCATCGAGGAACTCGTGGGCGACCGCGACGACACGCCGGTCCCCTCCTGAGCCTGGCGACCCGCCTCCTCCGTGAGCGGATGGTCCCGGGCTCGGCCCTCCCCGCCGGTGGGGACGCGGGCTGGGCCGGTGGTGGGTGTCGGGACGCCGACGAGGACCTCGTCCCCCAGGGCCGCCGCTCCTGGGCGCTCGTGCGGTCCCGACTGGCGTACCCGGGCGGGCGAGAGCGGGCTGGGGAGCGCCCTCGGGTCTCCGTGCCGGGGGTCAGCTGCCGAGCCGGGCGGGGCGGCGGTGGTTGGCCGTCGGCGCGGGAACGTCTCGTCGTTCTCCTGCCGGGGGAACGCCTCGCTCCCGCCCGTGCACCGGCTCGCTCGCGCAGCGTCCGCCGGCCTCCCTCGGCCCGGGAGGAGGCAAGCCGCCACCGTCACGTCAGCTTCGGTGGGGCGCCGCGCGCCCCCGTGGGTCCCGGGGACAGCTCGATGGCGGAATCGGACCGCTCTCCTGGCGCGACCCCATCCCTGGGTGAGGTGAGCCGCCGGCCGCGGTCCGCCAGCGTGGAGTTGGTCGAGGAGACGTGCCGTCTCGCGGGTCTGGGGTCTCCCGAAAACCGCGAGGGGGAACTAGGACGTGTCGCCCGCACACGACGAAGCGCGGTGGGGGATGCCCGCCACCGCGCTCGTTGGTCTCGTTGCGCCCTCGACAGGATTCGAACCTGTGACACCTGCCTCCGGAGGGCAGTGCTCTATCCACTGAGCTACGAGGGCTCACCATCGTCGGTTTCGGGATTCCCCTCGCCGGCGACGGGGAAAGCTTAGCGCATCCCGATCGGGGGTTCGCGCACCCCCCCTTGGTTGACGCCTGAACGAGTTCACCTCCTCGTTCTCCTAGGCCGGGGGAGCGCGCGATTGCGGACTTGTACTCATGCGCATATCGCTATATGTTCGCTCCGGGAGGCGACGAGATGACAGCGGACAACGGCGGTCGTTCCGACGAGGGGCACCGGGGGCACGGGCACGGGCACGGCATCACCGCGGCCGACGCGGTGAGCGCGTCCGGGAGGCATGTGCGGCGGATGGTGGCCGCGTTGTGCGTGCTCGTCACCTTCCTCGTCGTGGAGGTCGTGGTCGCCCTCGCCACCGGCTCCCTCGCGTTGCTCTCGGACGCCGGCCACATGCTGACCGACGTCCTCGGCATCGGGATGGCCCTCGCCGCGATCACCGCCGCCCGCCGAGCCGCGCGCCGCGCCTCCGGGACGCGCCGCACCTTCGGCCTCTACCGGCTGGAGGTGCTCGCGGCCCTGGCCAACGCCCTGCTGCTCTTCGCGGTCGCCGGCTTCATCCTGTACGAGGCCGCCCACCGCTTCACGGATCCGCCGGAGGTCGAGGGCGGCCCGGTCATGATCGCCGCCGCCGCCGGACTGGTCGCCAACCTCGTCGCCTTCGCCCTGCTGCGACAGGGCGCGGCCGAGAGCATCAACGTGCGGGGCGCCTACCTGGAGGTGCTGGCCGACACGCTGGCCTCGGTCGGGGTGCTCATCGGCGCCGCCGTCACGCTGCTCTTCGGCTGGCGGTACGCCGACCCGCTCGTGGCCGTCGCCATCGCGGCCTTCGTCATCCCCCGGACCGCACGGCTCGCGGGCCAGGCCCTGCGCATCCTCGTGCAGGAAGCGCCCGCCGAGGTCGACGTGCGCCAGCTCAGGCGGGACCTCGTCGGTCTCCCGGCCGTGGTCGGCGTGCACGACCTCCACGTCTGGACCCTCACCTCCGGCATGGAGGTCCTCCAGGCGCACCTGACGATCGAGACCGACGGCGACACCGGGACCGTGCTGGGCGAGGCCCAACGGATGCTCGCGGAGAAGTACGGCATCCACCACGCCACCCTCCAGGTGGAACCCGCCCACCTCCCGATGAGTTGCCGCGAGTTGAGCTGGTGAACCGTTCGGCCCGAGACGGGGCACCGGGCGGACCACCACTGGTCTGACCAGCCGTCGCGCACCGTCCGGAGGTGGGGGCGCCGACAAACCCGGGCGTGCCCCGACCTCCCGGGGGCCAGCCGGCGGTGGTGGCGGGACGATCAGCGCGCCGGCGGTCGCACCGGCACGGGTGGAGGGCGGCGGCCGAGCCCCCGGGAGGTCGGAACGGGAGAGGGCCACGAACCCCCCGCCGGGGCGGCCCGGGACGGCGGGGACGACCTGGCGCACCGCCGCCGAGGAGCGCGCGGGCGCGTCGCCGGTCAGTCGCCCGCCTCGGCGGGCGCGTCGCCGGGGGTGGTGGCGGTCGGTACGCCAGCACGAGCGCACCGACGGCCCGAGCGCGGTGGGGGTACGAACACACCCCGGCACCCGGCAGGGGCGGGCTCCCGACCAGTACCGCCCTCGCGGCGCCGGTGGGGTCGGTCAGTTGTCGAAGGGCAGCGGCTCGGCCCCGCGCTCCCGCAGCATGCCCACCATCTTCGCGCTCTCCGCGGTCTGGTGCTGCAACATGTTCGACGCGAGGTTGCGCACCTGCACCCGACCGGCGCGCTCCGCCGCGTAGGTGGCCATCTCGACACCGCCCTCGTGGTGGCGGAGCATCAGCTGGAGGAACAGGACGTCGAGTTCCTCGCCCCGAGCCGCCCGCAGCTCGGCCAGCTCCTCCTCGCTGGCCATGCCCGGCATGATCGCCGGAGCACCGTTCTCGTCCTGGGGCACGGCGCCGTGGTGCTGGTGGCCCTCCGGGCCGGTCATCCAGTTCATGTAGCCGTCCACGGGTGTCAGCGAACGGTCCCAGATGTTCAGCCAGCCCTGCATCCAGCCGATCTGCTCGCGCTGGTTGGTGTCGATGTCGAAGGCCAGCTGGGAGATCGACGGGTCCTCCCCGTTCACCCGGTACAGGGTCGCCATCGTCGTCGCCTGGCGGTGGTGGATCGTCATGTCCTGCGCGAAGCCGACGTCCACGGACTCCGCCGACGGGGCCGCCGAACCGCCGGCCCCCGGCAGCCCGACCAGCATGCCGCCGGCGGCGCCGAGGAGCAGCAGCGCCAGCACCGCGCCCACGAGGGTCACCGCCCGCATCCACGGCGGCCCACCGGAGCCGGCCCCCGGGGGCGGCGAACCGTCGCTCTTCTCGGCGCTCCCGCTCCGCGCCCTCGGGTGCCTCGTCACCACGTGGCCCTCAGCCCTCAGTCGTTGGTGTCGCCCTCGTCGGACGCGTCAGAGCCCTCGTCGGATCCGGGGGCCTCCGACTCGTCCCCGGTCGGGTCCTCCTCGCCCTCCGGCTGCTCGCTCGCCTCCGGGGCGCCCGAGGGGTCGAGCATCTCGTCACCGGGACCGGTGTAGCCGCCGAAGTCCTCCGGGTTCGCCGACATCGGCATGGCGTCAGGGCCGGGCTCGCTCGGGTCGAAGGGCGGCGGGTTGTCCACGTCGAAGCGCGCCGGGTTCGGCATGCAGGTGGCGCCGACCTCGGGGTAGACGTAGGCGTTGAGCTGGAGGGCCGTGATGAACTGGTCGATCCGCTCGTCGTCGGCGCTGTCGACCTTCAACCGGTGGCCCCAGGCCTGGAGCGAGATCGCGCTGTCGAGGTCGGGGTAGGGCGACATCATCATCGCCGGCTCGCCGATCACCTTGTTCCGCAGCGTCTCCAGGTCCTCGCCCTGGATCTGGTCCTCGTTGTAGGCGATCCAGACCGCGCCGTGCTCCAGTGAGTGGACCATGTTCTCGTTGCGGACCGGGGTGTCGTAGACCACGCCGTTGCAGCCGGCCCAGACCTCGTCGTGCGGCCCGCCGTTGGGCGGGAACTCCTGGTAGGCGACCCGTTGCGGAGCGACCACGTGCAGCTGGCCCGCGTACTCCTCGCTGGTGACGCCCTCGATGTCCAGGGCCGGGTTCTGGTTCTCCTCCGAGGGGGTGAAGGCGCGGATGTCGGCGGTGGCCTCGTACTGCGTGTAGACGTAGGTGAAGATGCCGCCGGCGAAGAGCACCAGCACCGCCACGGCGGCCAGGGTGCCCCAGGGCTTCGACTTCTTCACGGCCGTCGCCGCGCGGGCGTTGCGTACCGCTTTGGAGCTCTTTCCGCTCGCCATGCCTGTCGGACCTCGTCTCCGTGACTACCGCACTCCGCACCTGACGGCGGACAGTCTATGAGCCGCGAGCGGAATTCGGTACGTGTGGTCGGCCTCTCGTTCACCCAGGGTCAGACCGGGATGGCGGACGGTGCCGACCCCTCGCGGGGGTCGCCGACCCCGCCCCGGCCGGGCGTGTGCGCGGTGTCCGCACCCGGCGGTGAAGCGGGTGCGGGTACCGGGTGGGGGCACTCGACGTGAGCGAACACGCGCGGTGGGCCACCCACGGGGCGGCCAAGCCGCACCGCGTCCCAGCAGGCGGGACGCGGTGCGCCCACCGGACAACCCGCTCGTTTGTCGTGGTGGCGGCTGCCTAGACTTTCCCGGGTGAACCCCGCCGTGCTCAGCGACCTGATCCGTTCCACCGCAGCGGAAGCGCTCACCACCCGTGGGCTGGACACCACCGTGCTGCCAGCCACCGTGACCGTGGAGCGACCCAGAAACCCCGAGCACGGCGACTACGCCACGAACCTCGCCCTCCAGGTCGCCAAGAAGGTCGGAGTGGCGCCCCGCGAGTTCGCCGGGTGGCTCGCCGAGGCGCTGGCGCACCAGGACGGCGTGCGGTCGGTGGACATCGCCGGTCCCGGCTTCCTCAACCTGCGCCTCGACCCGGAGGCGCAGGGACTGGTCATCCGCGAGGTGCTGCGCCGGGGCGAACACTTCGGTGAGGGCGACGAGCTCTCCGGCACCCGGATCAACCTGGAGTTCGTCTCCGCCAACCCCACCGGGCCCATCCACCTGGGCGGTACCCGCTGGGCGGCGGTCGGGGACACCCTGGGACGGCTGTTCGCCGCGCGCGGCGCCGACGTCACCCGCGAGTACTACTTCAACGACGCGGGCGCCCAGATCGACCGCTTCGTGCGCTCGCTGGTGGCCGCCGCCAAGGGCGAGCCGGTGCCCGAGGACGGGTACGGGGGCGACTACATCGCCGAGATCGCCGCCAGCGTGCTCCAGGCGGAGCCCGACGTGCTCGGCCTGCCGGAGGACGAGGTCGCCGAGACCTTCCGCCGGGTCGGCGTCGGCATGATGTTCGAGCAGATCAAAGGGAGCCTGCACGACTTCGGCACCGACTTCGACGTCTACTTCCACGAGGACTCCCTGCACTCCTCGGGAGCGGTGGACCGGGCGGTCGAGCGGCTGAAGGAGGCGGGGAGCCTCTACCACTCCGAGGGTGCCTGGTGGCTCCGCTCCACCGAGTTCGGCGACGACAAGGACCGGCCGGTCATCAAGAGCGACGGGCAGCCCGCCTACATCGCCGGTGACCTCGCCTACTACCTGGACAAGCGGTCCCGGGGCTTCGACCTCTGCGTCTACATGCTCGGGGCCGACCACCACGGCTACATCAACCGCCTGAAGGCCGCCGCGGCCGCGTTCGGGGACGACCCTGGCACGGTCGAGGTCCTGATCGGCCAGATGGTCAACCTCGTCCGGGGCGGGGAGACCGTCCGGATGAGCAAGCGCGCGGGCACCGTGGTCACCCTGGAGGACCTGGTGGACGCCGTCGGGGTCGACGCGGCCCGGTACTCGCTGATCCGGGCATCCGTGGACTCCCCGCTGGACATCGACCAGGAGTTGTGGAGTTCGCGCAGCAACGAGAACCCGGTCTTCTACGTGCAGTACGCGCACTCCCGGCTCGCCTCGATCCAGCGCAACGCCCTGGAGCTCGGGGTGGACGCCGGCGACCCGGAGCGGACCGACTACGGCCTGCTCTCCCACGAGCGGGAGGGTGACCTCCTGCGGGAGCTCGCCGCCTTCCCGGAAAAAGTGGAGATGGCCACCCGGCTGCGGGAGCCGCACCGGATCGCCAGGTACCTGGAGGAGCTCTCCAGCGCCTACCACAAGTTCTACGACGCCTGCCGGGTCCTGCCGATGGGCGACGAGAAGCCGACCGAGTTGACCTCGGCCCGCCTCCAGCTCTGCGCCGCCACGCGGCAGGTGCTGGCCAACGGCCTCGCCCTGCTCGGCGTCAGCGCACCCGAACGGATGTGATCATGCGCGCCCATCCCGCCGGTCCCCGCCACGCGGAGGTCCTGCTCCCGGTCAACACCGCCGGCCCCCGGCCGGCGTCCTCCGCCGAGCTCGACGCGTTGCCGCCCACGGTGTGGCCGGCGAACACGTCCCGCCACGCCGACGGAGCGGTGCGGATCGGTGGCGTGGACGTCCGTGAGCTGGCCAGGGACTTCGGCACCCCGCTGTTCGTCCTCGACGAGGACGACTTCCGGTCCCGGTGCCGCGAGTACCAGCGCGCCTTCGGGGAACGGGCCCGCGTCCACTACGCCTCCAAGGCGTTCCTGTGCACGGAGGCGGCCCGGTGGGTCGCCCAGGAAGGGCTCAGCCTCGACGTGTGCAGCGGCGGGGAACTCGCCGTCGCGCTGCGAGCGGACTTCCCCCCGGAGCGGATCGCCTTCCACGGCAACAACAAGTCGGTCCCGGAGCTCGCGGCCGCCCTGGACGCCGGCGTCGGCGTCATCGTGGTGGACTCCTTCGAGGAGATCGACCGCCTGGACCGCCTCACCGCCGAGAACCCGCCGGCCGGCGGCCGGCAGGACGTCATGATCCGGGTCACGGTGGGAGTCGAGGCCCACACCCACGAGTTCATCGCGACCGCCCACGAGGACCAGAAGTTCGGTTTCTCGCTGGCGGGGGGAGCCGCGGCCGAGGCGGCCAGGCGCGTGCTGCGGGCTGGGGGGCTCCGGCTCGTGGGCCTGCACAGCCACATCGGTTCGCAGATCTTCGACCTCGCCGGTTTCGAACTGGCCGCCAAGCGGATCGTCGGCCTGCTCTCCGACCTCCACGACGAGCACGGCGCCCAGACGATGGCGGACCTGGACACCCTCGACCTCGGCGGGGGGCTCGGCATCGCCTACACCGAGCAGGACCGGGTCCCCGAGGTCGGTGAGATCGCCGCCACCCTCTGGGAGATCGTCCGCCGGGAGTGCGGCTTCGCCGGGCTGGACACGCCGCTGCTGGCCGTGGAACCGGGACGTTCGATCGTCGGGCCGGTGATGGTGACGCTCTACGAGGTGGGCACCACCAAGGACGTCGTCGTCCAGGACGGGGCCAGCCGGCGCTACGTCAGCGTCGACGGCGGGATGAGCGACAACATCCGCACCGCCCTCTACGACGCGGTGTACGACTGCCGCCTGGTCTCCCGCCGGGCCGAGGAACCGCCGGTGCTCAGCCGGGTCGTCGGCAAGCACTGCGAGTCCGGTGACATCGTCGTGCGGGACTGCTGGCTCCCCGCCGACCTGCGACCGGGTGACCTGGTCGCCGTCGCCGCGACCGGCGCCTACTGCTAC
Source organism: Actinoalloteichus caeruleus (assembly GCF_049311605.1). Taxonomy (NCBI): domain Bacteria; kingdom Bacillati; phylum Actinomycetota; class Actinomycetes; order Pseudonocardiales; family Pseudonocardiaceae; genus Actinoalloteichus; species Actinoalloteichus caeruleus. Next base: position 5,028,280 of record NZ_CP186005.1, on the reverse strand, counting down.
GCGATGGCGAGCGACTACAACCGGTTGCCCCGGCCCGCCGTCGTCGCGGTCCGGGACGGCCAGGCGCGGTTGCTGCTGCGCCGGGAGACCATGGACGACCTGTTGCGCCTGGAGGTGTCATGACATCGGCTACCGGTTCGACCCCACCGGTCAGGGTCGCGATGCTCGGTTGCGGCACGGTCGGTACGCAGGTCGAACGCCTGATCCGGGAGCAGTCCGCCGACCTGACCGCGCGGGTCGGGGCTCCGGTGGAGCTGACCGGCATCGCGGTGCGCCGACCGCACCGCCACCGTGAGGTGCCGGAGGAACTGCTGACCACGGACGCCGAGGCGCTCGTGGCCTCCGACGTCGATGTCGTCGTGGAGGTCATCGGTGGGATCGAGCCGGCCAGGAGCCTGCTGCTGGCGGCCCTGCGCGCCGGTAAGTCGGTGGTGACCGCCAACAAGGCCCTGCTCGCCGAGCACGGCCCCGAGCTGTACGAGGCGGCCGACGAGTCGGGCGCCGACCTCTACTTCGAGGCGTCGGTGGCCGGCGCGATCCCCCTGCTGCGGCCCCTGCGGGAGTCACTGGCCGGTGACCGGGTCAACCGGGTGATGGGGATCGTCAACGGCACGACCAACTACGTCCTGTCGGCGATGGACTCGACCGGGGCCGCCTACGGCGAGACCCTGGAGGAGGCGGGGCGGCTCGGGTACGCCGAGGCCGACCCGACGGCGGACGTGGACGGTTTCGACGCCGCCGCGAAGGCCGCGATCCTGGCCTCGCTGGCCTTCCACACCCGGGTCCCGGCCGAGGCCGTGCACCGGGAGGGCATCTCGCGCGTGACCGCCGCCGACATCACGGCGGCCAGGGGCATGGGGCGTGTCGTGAAGCTCCTGGCCATCTGCGACCGGGTGGTGGACGAGGACGGCGGCGAGTCCGTCTCGGTCCGGGTGCACCCGGCGATGATCCCGCGCGGCCACCCGCTGGCGACGGTGGGCGGGGCGTTCAACGCCGTGTTCGTGGAGGCGGAGGCAGCCGGGCAGCTGATGTTCTACGGGCAGGGCGCGGGTGGCCCGCAGACGGCGAGCGCCGTCCTCGGGGACCTCGTCGCGGTGGCCCGCAACCGGGTCGCCGGCGGGCGCAGCCCCCGGGAGTCCGCCTACGCCGAGCTGCCAGTGCGCCCGATGGGGCAGGTGGCGACCCGCTACCACATCAGCCTGGACGTCGCGGACCGCACGGGAGTGTTGGCGCAGGTCGCCGCCGTGTTCGCGGAGAACGACGTGAGCATCGCGACCGTGACCCAGCGGGGCCACCGCGACGAGGCGAGCCTGGTCATCGCCACGCACCTCGCCTCCGAGGACGCGTTGCGGGGCACCGTCGAGAAGATCGCGGCCCTCTCCGCCGTGCGGGAAGTGGTGAGCGTGATGCGCGTGGAGGGCGAGGAGCCGTGACCGAACAGACCGCGTTGTCCCCCATCCCACCGGCGGTGTCCGGCGGGGCCGGCCCCTCGGCGGTGTCCGGCACCGGCGGTCCGGCGGCGGGGTGGCCCGGTGTCATCGCCGCCTACCCCGCTCGGGTGGCGGTACCCGCCGGCGCCGGGATCGTCACCCTCCACGAGGGCGGCACCCCATTGCTCCCGGCCCCCCACCTGAGCGAGCTGACCGGTACCTCCGTCTACCTCAAGGTGGAGGGTGTCAACCCCACCGGGTCCTTCAAGGACCGGGGCATGACGGTGGCGATCACGCACGCGCTGGCCTCCGGCAGCAAGGCCGTGATCTGCGCGTCCACCGGCAACACCTCGGCCTCCGCCGCCGCCTACGCGGCCAGGGCCGGCCTGACCTGCGCGGTGCTGGTGCCCAGCGGGAAGATCGCCCTGGGCAAGATGGCCCAGGCAGTGGCCCACGGGGCCCGCATCCTCCAGGTGGCCGGCAACTTCGACGACTGCCTGGAACTGGCCCGCAAGACCGAGGCGGAGCACCCGGTGACCCTGGTCAACTCGGTCAACCCGGTGCGGATCGAGGGGCAGAAGACCGCGGCCTTCGAGATCTGCGACGTCCTCGGCCGCGCCCCCGACATCCACTGCCTGCCGGTGGGCAACGCCGGGAACATCACCGCCTACTGGAAGGGCTACCAGGAGTACGCGGACGACGGCCTGGTGCGGGGTACGCCCAGGATGTTCGGTTTCCAGGCGGCTGGGGCGGCTCCGATGGTGCACGGCCAGCCGGTCGCCAACCCGGAGACGATCGCCACCGCGATCCGGGTGGGCAGCCCCGCGTCCTGGCAGGGGGCCGAGCGCGCCAGGGCGGAGTCCGGTGGTCGGTTCGACGCGGTGACCGACGAGCGGATCCTGAGCGCCTACCGGCTGCTGGCCGCCCGGGAGGGTGTCTTCGTCGAGCCCGCCTCCGCGGCCAGCGTGGCCGGTCTGCTGCTGTCCTCGGAGGAGGGGCGGTTGGACCCCGGGTCCGTGGTGGTGTGCACCGTCACCGGGCACGGTCTGAAGGACCCGGGCACCGCACTGGAGGGCGCGGTGGACGTGGAGCCGCTGCCCGTCGACGCGAACGCCGTCGCCGCCGCCCTGGAGCTCCGGTGAGCCTCCGGAGACGAGCGGCGTTCCCCGGGTGGAGGCGACCGTGATCGGCCGGGAGCTGTCGGTGCGGGTTCCCGCGTCGACGGCGAACCTGGGGTCGGGGTTCGACACCCTCGGGCTGGCCCTGGCGCTGTACGACGAGGTGTGGCTCCGGGTGGTGGACCGGGGCGTCCGGGTGGAGGTCTCGGGCGAGGGAGCCGACGCGGTGCCCCGGGACGCCAGCCACCTGCTGTTGCGGGCGTTGCGGGCCGCCACCGACGCGCTCGGCGTGGAGCTGCCCGGGGTGGAGCTGCGGTGCGTCAACCGCATCCCGCACGCCCGGGGTCTGGGCTCCTCCGCCGCGACGATCGTGTCCGGGATCGCCGCCGGTTACGCGTTGGCCGGGCGGGAGCCGGACGAGTCGGCGCTCGACCTCGCCGCCCGGTTCGAGGGACACGCCGACAACGTGGCGGCGAGCATGGTCGGCGGGGTGGTCGTGGCCTGGTCGTCGGCCGGTGCGTCCCCGACGTTCCGCGCGCTCCGGCTCGAACCGCACCGCGCGCTCGCGCCGGTGCTGCTGGTGCCCGAGGTGGAGTCGGCCACCCACACCACGCGGGGTCTGCTGCCGGAGCGGGTCCCCCACGAGGACGCGGCGTTCGCGGCCAGCCGGGCCGCCCTCGCCGTCGCGGCGCTGACCTCGCGGCCCGACCTGCTGCTGGACGCGACCGGGGACCGGCTGCACCAGGAGTACCGGCGACCCGCCTGGCCCCGGTCGTTGGCGCTGGTGGAGGAGCTGCGGGCCGCCGGTGTCCCGGCGGCCATCTCCGGGGCGGGCCCCACCGTGGTCGCCTTCCCCGTCGGCGCGCCGTCCTGGGCGGGATTCGACACGAGCGGGTTCGAGGTGTGCCCGTTGGCCGTGGACACCCGAGGGGTGACGGTCCGTGAGGAGCCGGCCGATCCGTGACCGGTGCCGCGGGCGTGCCTGGGCTGTTCGGGGTCCCCGGTAGGAGGGGACTCCCGGGCAGCCGGTAACATGGAGTCATCGGAGGGGGATGGCCGCGGCGAAGCACCGCGCTGGCCAGAACCGCTGGACCTCCAGCCTTTCGCCAGTACCCCCGCTACCTGGTCGCCTTCTCCGTCAGCCATACCCGATCGACGGCACAACACCCTCCATCGGTGGTGATCTTGGCCGTTGGTTCGGCCGCCGGGAGACACGCAGGTGACGCGGGTTGTTGCGAGCTGTTGACGAGCGGTCTACCCTCGAAGGCGATCAGTCACCGCGCGCACGGGCGCCGGTACCGTCCCGGGTAGTCAACTCGGGAGGCATTCTCTCGCTATGAGGTTGGTTCACGCTATCCAGCGGGGACCAGCGGTGGAGAGTACCCGGACAGCCTGGGGTGGCCGAGGAGTCCGTACGGGTGGTTCTTCGTGAGTGTCGTCAGGTGTGGCAGCGTCGAGAATCGCCATAAGCGGGCAGGTTAGGGTGCGTGCGGGCAGAACGTCGTGACCGCCAGTTCTGCCCCCGAGCCCGCAGTGCCGCACTGCGTCCCGCAGCGTGGCAGGTCCGCTGGTCCGCGTAGGAGGCGCGGACCGGTCAGGAAGGACATTTGTGAGCAACACCGAACTGTTGAGCGGCGAGGCGGGCACGGCGGCCTCGGCTGCTGACCAGCCAGAAGCGGATAAGCCCAAGTCACGCAAGGGCTCTGCGGCGAAGGGGGAGGTACCGCACCAGGCGGACAACGGAGCCGCTCCCCGTCGGCGCGGAGGGCTGTCCGGCATGGTGATGGCGGAGCTTCGCCAGCTCGCCGGGGAACTCGGCATCACCAGCACCACTGGAATGCGTAAGGGTGATCTCATCGCCGCGATCAAGGAGCGGCAGGGCGGTGGTTCCGCCAAGACCGACACCGCTGCGCAGCTGCCGTTCGGGTCCGGGGACCAGGGCAAGACCGAGCAGACCTCCGCGGACGCGCCGGCGCAGCCGGCTCCCAGCCGCCGCTCCAGGGGCGCCAGTGCGTCCGAGAGCGCGTCGTCCGGTGAGGGTGAGGAGGACGGTGGCCGTCGCGGCCGTCGTCGCCGCACCTCGAGCCGGGCCGCCAGCGCCACCGACGGTGGCGGCGGCGATGACCGGGGCGGCGAGCGCCAGGAGCGTGGTGAGCGTCAGGACCGTGGCGAGCGTCAGGACCGTGGCGAGCGTCAGGACCGCGGCGAGCGCCAGGACCGCGCGTCGCGCAACGACCGCCAGAACGACGGTCGGGACGATGACGACGAGGACGGCGGCGGCCGGCGGCGGGGACGCAGGTTCCGGGATCGTCGCCGGGGCCGTGGCCGCGCCGAGGGTGGCGGGAACGAGCCGGAGGTGCGGGAGGACGACGTCCTCCTGCCCGTGGCCGGCATCCTGGACGTGCTGGAGAACTACGCGTTCGTCCGCACTTCGGGGTACCTCGCCGGCCCGAACGACGTCTACGTGTCCCTGTCGTTGGTCCGCAAGTACGGGCTCCGGCGGGGCGACGCGATCACCGGTGTGGTCCGCCAGCCGCGTGAGGGCGAGCAGCAGCGCCAGAAGTTCAACCCGATGGTGCGGGTCGACTCCATCAACGGCCTCGCGCCGGACGCCGCTCGGGGACGCCCGGAGTTCACCAAGATGACTCCGCTGTACCCGAACGAGCGGCTGCGGTTGGAGACCGAGTCGCACGCCCTGACCGGCCGGGTCATCGACCTGGTCATGCCGGTGGGCAAGGGCCAGCGGGCCCTGATCGTCTCGCCGCCCAAGGCCGGCAAGACGATGGTGCTCCAGGCCATCGCCAACGCCATCACGACCAACAACCCCGAGTGCTACCTGATGGTCGTGCTGGTCGACGAGCGGCCCGAGGAAGTCACCGACATGCAGCGCTCGGTGAAGGGCGAGGTCATCGCCTCGACCTTCGACCGGCCGCCGTCCGACCACACGACGGTGTCGGAGCTCGCCATCGAGCGGGCGAAGCGGCTGGTGGAGCTGGGTTACGACGTGGTCGTGCTCCTCGACTCCATCACCCGGCTCGGCCGGGCCTACAACCTGGCGGCGCCGGCCTCGGGTCGGATCCTCTCCGGTGGTGTGGACTCGACGGCGCTGTACCCGCCGAAGCGGTTCCTGGGCGCGGCCCGCAACATCGAGAACGGTGGTTCACTGACCATCTTCGCGACGGCGCTGGTCGAGACGGGATCCGCTGGCGACACGGTGATCTTCGAGGAGTTCAAGGGCACCGGCAACGCGGAGCTGAAGCTCGACCGCAAGATCGCGGACAAGCGGACGTTCCCGGCGGTCGACGTCGACGCCTCGAGCACCCGCAAGGAGGAGCTCCTGCTCTCCCCGGACGAGCTCGCCGTCACGCACAAGCTGCGGCGTGTTCTCTCCGCGCTGGATGATCAGCAGGCGCTCGACCTGCTGCTCGAGCGGCTGCGGAAGACCCGGACGAACATCGAGTTCCTGATGCAGGTGGCGAAGAACACGCCTGGCGGGAACGGGGACTGAGGACGCACCGGAGGCGTTGCCGTCGTCGCACGGCGGCAGGGCCTCCGGTCACCCGGCGCCGCTCACCACCTCGGGCCGCGAACAACGGTCCGCCTCGCCGCCATCGGTCGGGCAGGGGCGCCGGCCGGCGAGCAGCAGCACCCAGGACACCACGGCCGCGGCGGCGCACCCCAGCGCCGCCGACGTGGGGACCGGCAGGTCGCCCACGGTCAACGCGCAGGTGATCAGGACCAGGCCGTAGGGCCAGCTCAACCACCGTGGTGACCACGGGCGGGTCCACGCGACCGAACCGGCGAACACCGCGTTCAACCCGGCCGCCGCGCCGAAGAGGACCGACCAGTCCGGGTGAACGGCATCCCCGGCGGCGGGCAGCACCAGGCCCAGGCCACCCAGCCCGAGCACGGTGCACAGGAACGTCGGGGGCACCAGCAGCCAGGCCCACACCCGCAGCGGTCCCAGGTTCGCGCACAACACGGAGCCAGGATGGAACAGCCCCGCCTGGCGCGGCGGCAGCCAGCCGCTCCGATCGCCCGGCGGACCGGAGACGGCGGCGGGTGGCCCCTGCGTCACGGTGAGTGGCATGGGGCGTTCGGAAACAGACGGCGACCCCCACGCGTTGTGGAGGGTGGCGGCGACGCGGTGGCCATCTGGCACACTGGTTCGCCGAACCCGGCTCCGGTTCACCCCCTCACCCGGCCCCTGGCGAGTGCCAGGCGACCAGGCAGGGCGGACCCGGCGGCCCAAGAAGGAAGGGACACACCTGTGAAGACCGGTATCCACCCCGAGTACGTGACCACGCAGGTCACCTGCGGTTGCGGCAACACCTTCACCACCCGGAGCACCCGTTCCACCGGTGCGGTGACTGTCGAGGTCTGCTCCAACTGCCACCCGTTCTACACGGGCAAGCAGCGGATCCTGGACACCGGTGGCCGGGTGGCCCGCTTCGAGGCCCGCTACGGCCGCCGCAAGAAGTAGCTCTTTCGACGGCGCCCACCCCACCGAGCTGGCGGGGTGGGCGCCGTCGGCGTGTGTCCGGGGTCCGGTCGGCAGTGACCAGGGCCCGGCGGTGTCGTCAGGACGGAGGGTGCGGCGTGGAGAACTCGGCGCTACGGAGCTTGCTCACCGAGTACGGGGAGCTGGAGGAGCGGTTGGGTGACCCCGCCGTGCTGGCGGACCGCGCCGCGGCACGCCGGTACGGCCGGCGGCACGCCGAGCTGACGGCCATCGTGCAGGCCGCCCGCGAGCTGGAGCGGGTGCGCACCGACCTGGAGGCCGCCCGGGAGCTCGCCTCCGAGGACCAGGCCTTCGCCGAGGAGGCAGAGGAACTGGCCGCCCAGCTCCCCGAGCTGGAGGCGAGGGTGGCCGAGCTGCTCGTCCCCCGCGACCCGCACGACGCCTCCGACGCCGTGCTGGAGATCAAGTCGGGGGAGGGCGGCGCGGAGTCCGCGCTGTTCGCCGCCGAGCTGCTGCGGATGTACGAGCGGTACGCCGAGCGCCGGGGGTGGCGCACCGAGGTGCTGGGCGTCACCGAGTCCGAACTCGGGGGCATCAAGGACGCCACGATGGTCGTGAAGGGCCCGGTGCGAGCCGACGGCGTGTGGTCGAGGCTGAAGTTCGAGGGCGGGGTGCACCGCGTCCAACGGGTCCCGGTGACGGAGTCCCAGGGCCGCATCCACACCTCGGCCGCCGGGGTCCTCGTGTACCCGGAACAGGAGGACGTCGCCGTCGAGATCGACGAGAACGACCTCCGGGTGGACGTGTTCCGCTCCTCCGGGCACGGCGGGCAGAGCGTGAACACGACGGACTCCGCGGTCCGGATCACCCACCTGCCGACGGGCATCGTCGTGTCCTGCCAGAACGAGCGCAGCCAGTTGCAGAACAAGACCAGGGCCATGCAGGTGCTCCGCGCGCGGCTGCTGGCGGCGGCGGAGGAACAGGCCGCGCGGGAGGCGTCCGCCGCCCGCCGCAGCCAGGTGCGCACGGTCGACCGCTCCGAGCGGGTGCGGACGTACAACTTCCCGGAGAACCGGATCTCCGATCACCGGGTCGGGTACAAGGCGCACAACCTGGACCAGGTCCTCGAGGGCGACCTCGACGCGGTGTTGGACGCGCTGAGCGCCGCCGACCGCCAGGAGCGGATGGAACGCAGCGCGGCACCGACGGCCTGAGGTTCGAGGACCGATCGGCGGCCCACCTCCCCGGCGGGGCGCTCACTCCGGCGGGGGACCACCCCGGTAGCCCGGTCGGCGGGTTGGTCGGGTCGGGCGCCCGCTGACCGGGCGCACCGCGCTGGCCGTGGTTGGCTGGTGCGGGGGAGACGGGTTCCGGACCGGGAGGGGGAGGAATTGTCCAAGCAGCCGTTGCGACTCGCCGTCGCCGAGGCCGAACGAATCCTGCGGGAGGCCGGGGTCGCGAGCCCCCGCGCGGACGCCGAACTGCTCGCCGCCCACGTCGTCGGGGTGGAACGCACCAAGCTCACGATGGTTCCGTTGGTGTCCGTCTCCGTGGTCGAGGAACTGCACCGACTGGTCAGGGAACGGTCGAAGGGCATCCCCCTCCAACACATCACCGGCTGGGCGGCCATGGGGGCGATCACGGTGAGCGTGGGGCCGGGCGTCTTCGTACCGAGGCCGGAGACGGAGCTGCTGCTGGCCTGGGGGCTGGCGCACCTGCGCCGCACCAGGCAGCCGACGATCGTGGACCTGTGCACCGGCTCCGGTGTCCTGGCGCTCGCCTTCGCCAACGCCCGCCCCGACGCCTCCGTCCACGCGGTCGAGCGGGACCCGAGCGCGCTCGCCTGGGCGAGGCGCAACGCCAACGCGCTGGTGGGTGCGGGGGACCGCCCGGTCGATCTCCGGTTCGGTGACGTCGGCGATCCGGAGCTGCTGGCGGAGCTGGACGGCACGGTCGACCTCGTCGTGTGCAACCCGCCCTACGTGCCGGAGGGAACGCCCGTGCCGGTCGAAGTCGCGGAGCACGATCCGCACGCGGCGGTCTTCAGCGGCCTCGACGGCATGGACACCATCCGCCACGTCGTGCACTGCGCGGTGCGGCTGCTCCGCCCAGGTGGGGCGCTGGCGCTCGAACATGACGACACCCACGGCGAGGCGGTGCCCGAACTGCTCCGGGCGCGCCAGGTGCTCACCGAGGTCGCCGACCACCCCGACCTGGCGGGACGGCCGAGGTTCGCCACGGCCCTGCGGCGTTCGTTGTCCTGATCCGACCAGGGGAGGGCGTCCGATCGGCCGCCCTCCCCGACTCGGTGAACCGTCACCAGTACGGGTACCACTTCTGGTCGACCGCGCCCGTGCAGTGCCAGATCAGGGTCGGAGTGCCGTCGTCCCAGCGGCCGTGCTCCGTGCCCAGGCACCGGTTGGCCAGCACGGAGACGATGTCCCCCGACTCGACGCGCCACCGTTGGGCGTCCGACCCGTCACAGTGCGCGATCCGCACCGGGGTGCCGGCGGAGGGGTCGCCGCCGGCGACGGCGAGGCAGTAGCCGAGGGCGCGGATGGTGTCGCCTTCCCGGGTCCACTGCTGGGCGTCCGAGCCGTTGCAGTGGGCGATCTGCACCGGGGTGCCGTCGCTGGCGTTGCCGCCGGCCACGTCCAGGCACAGCTCGCCGATGCCCCTGATCGTCCCGGTCCCGTCTCCGGGCGGCGGGGTGCCCGAGCCCTCGTAGACCCGTACGTAGTCGATGAGCATCCGCTGGGGGAACTGGGTGGAGTCGTCGGGCGGGCCGGGCCAGTTGCCGCCCACCGCCGAGTTCAGGATCATGAAGAAGTCCTGGTCGAACACCCAGGGGTTGTTGCCCACGTCGGAGCGCGTGACCTGGTGGTACACGTGCCCGTCCACCGACCACACCATGCCATCGGGTGACCAGTCGACCGCGAAGACGTGGAACCCGTCGGCGAACTGCTGGCCGCCGGGCAGCGTGTACGAGCCGGTGATGCCCTCGCCGGCCGAGTAGCCGGGGCCGTGGATGGTGCCGTGCGCGGTGCCACCCTCCCGGCCGACGACCTCCATGATGTCGATCTCGCCGCTGTGCGGCCAGGGTGTCTCGGGGAAGTTGTCGCCCAACATCCAGAACGCTGGCCACACCCCGTTGCCCCGGGGCACCTGGATTCGGGCCTCGAAACGGCCGTAGCGCTGGGAGAACTTGTCCTGCGTCGTGAGGCGGGCGGAGGTGAACTGGCAGGGGCCGTAGTGGCAGCTCAGCCCGTCGGTGCCCTCCCGGGTCGAGGTGATGACCAGGTTGCCCTGCCCGTCGAGCGCGGAGTTGCGGCGGTCGGCCGTGTAGTACTGGAGTTCGTTGTTGCCCCAGCCGTGGCCACCGATCTCGTGGTTCCACCTGGCGGGGTCGGGGGCGGCGCCGGAGGGACCCTCGAAGTCGTCCTCCCAGGTGAGGGCGAGCGGGGTCGCCCCGACCGCCGAGGAGGGGGCGCTCGTCGTCGACGCCAGCGCCGTCGACGCGTCGACATCGGGTGCCGGGTCGACGTCCGCGTGGGCGGCCGGTACGGCGAGACTCGCGCCGACGGCCAGGACAGCGGCCAGGACGCCGGCATTCCTTCTCCGGCCACGTCGACCGGACGTCGGCACAGGGGAAAGGGCCATGAAGATGACCTCCACTCACGGGCGGAAGAATTGTGGTCGGAAACAAAACACCGCCAGTTCCCGATGTCAAGGGCGCGGATGTCCCGTGGGGTTGGGGCGAGGCTGGCGGGAGTACTGGAACCGCTTCCGTCCGGACCTCCGGATACCGCCGTGCGGTGCATCAGAGGTGGTCAGAATCGGCCCAAAACGGGCCAGGTGGCCGCCGTTGCGCTGCGGGTTCGCCGTATCGCGGGTACACCCGCCCGGTGCGGGGCGAATGACAAGGAGTCGCCGCCAGTCATTCGACGTTCGTTCCACTCGCGGACGCGGGAAAGGCGATCGGGTGAACGAAGGGAATCGTCGGAGCGGGGCCGGGAAAACGCGGGAGTGCCGAGGGCATCGCGTGCCGGTCCGTTTCGCGGAGGACGGCTGTTCCCTCGCCGGACCCCCAGGGGAAGGCCGTCGTCGCCCCGCTCGGCCAGGGGGGCGGGACGGGGCACGCTGGCACCGGCCCCGGCGGTCGGGAGCGGGTGGGCCGTTCCCCTGTCCGCCACCGGCGGGCAGGTCCCGCTGCCCTCCCCGTCACCGGGGGTGCCAGGATCGTCCGTGTGAGCACGAGCTATGACTGCAACATTCCCGAGACCCGGCAGGCGGGGCTCGCCGCCGCCGCGGAGACGGTGCGCGCCGGCCAGCTCGTCGTGCTGCCCACCGACACCGTCTACGGGCTGGGGTGCGACGCCTTCGACTCCGCCGCCGTCCGAAGCCTGTTGAGCGTCAAGGGGCGTGGCCCGGACATGCCCGTCCCGGTGCTGGTCGGGTCCTGGACGACGATCGATGGCCTGGTGCTGTCGGTGCCCAGGCCGGCCAGGGCCCTGATCGAGGCGTTCTGGCCGGGTGGCCTGTCCCTGGTGCTCAACCACGCCCCCTCCCTGGCCTGGGACCTCGGGCGCACCCGGGGAACCGTGATGCTGCGGATGCCGTTGCACCCGGTGGCCCTCGAACTGCTGCGCGAGGTCGGCCCGATGGCCGTCTCCAGCGCCAACCGGTCCGGTCAGCCGCCGGCCACCACGGCGGAGGAGGCCAGGGAGCAGCTGGCGGAGGACGTCCCCGTCTACCTCGACGGTGGCGCCGCCGAGCGGGCCACCCCGTCCACGATGGTGGACCTGACCGGCCCCACGCCCCAGATCCTGCGGGTGGGTGCGGTGTCGGCTGAGGAGATCTCCGAGGTCCTCGGCGTCGAGGTGGCCGTCGCGGACTGAGGGGTCCGGCGGCCGAGCTCCTCGACGCCGAAGCCGGTGCCCGCACGACAGGGCGCCGAGGCATCGCGTCGGCCATCCCGGTCAGGCGGGTGGGGCCGGTCGACCTCGGCTTCGGCGGCGGCGCCCTGCTGGCCCCTCCACGGCGCGACAGGCGGGACCCCTCGGTGCTCGGGGACGGCGCGCCGACCGGACGAAGATCGGGCCGCCGACCTGACAGCAAGATCACGCAGTAGCGTGAGAGCGCGCGTTCGGCCCCGGCGTCCCCGCCGGTTCCGGGCGCGCCGACGCCCCCGCGCGGGGGCCTCCCCGTCCCGAGGCTGGTGTGCCCGGCGCCACCAACCAGGGCTAAGGTCTGGGGCACCGCGACGCGCGAGGGCGCCGGTTGGTGGAGACCTGACGACGGGCGGACACCGCGGGGCCCGGTCGGGCCAACGCTCGTGGCGAGGCGACGCGGTCACTCGTTCCCATCCGAGGCGAGGAGCATCCAGCAGTGAGCACGCCGTTCTGGGGGCCGGACTTCGACTCCCTGCGTGACACCGACCCCGAGATCGCGGACGTGGTCCTGGGGGAACTGGACCGGTTGCGGGGTGGGCTGCAACTGATCGCCAGCGAGAACCTGACCAGTCCGGCGGTGTTGGCCGCGCTGGGGTCCACGCTGTCCAACAAGTACGCCGAGGGCTACCCGGGACGCCGCTACTACGGGGGCTGCGCCCAGGTCGACCGCGCCGAGGAGATCGGGACGGCGCGGGCGCGGGAACTGTTCGGAGCCGAGCACGCCAACCTCCAGCCGCACTCGGGCGCCAGCGCCAACCTCGCGGTCTACGCCGCGTTCGCGAGGCCAGGGGACACCGTGCTGGCCATGGACCTCAAGCAGGGCGGCCACCTCACCCACGGATCGCGGGTCAACTTCTCGGGGAGCTGGTTCAACGCGGTCTCCTACGGGGTGCGCGCGGACAGCGAACTGATCGACTACGACCAGGTGCGCGACCTCGCGCGGGAGCACCGGCCCCGGCTGCTGATCGCCGGCGCCACCGCCTACCCGCGCCTGATCGACTTCGCGGCGTTCCGCGAGATCGCCGACGAGGTGGGAGCCGTGCTGGTGGTCGACGCGGCCCATTTCGTCGGGCTGGTCGCCGGCGGGGCCGTCCCGTCCCCCGTTCCCTACGCGGACGTGGTCACCTGCACCACCCACAAGGTGTTGCGCGGTCCGCGTGGCGGCATGATCCTCTGCCGTGCCGAGCACGCCAGGGCGATCGACAGGGCCGTCTTCCCCTTCACCCAGGGCGGTCCGCTGATGCACGCGGTCGCGGCGAAGGCGGTCGCGCTCCGCGAGGCGGCCAGCCCCGCCTACCAGGAGTACGCCCGGCAGGTGGTGGTGAACGCCAGGGCACTCGCGAGCGGCCTGGAGGCGGCGGGGATGCGTGCCGTCTCCGGCGGGACGGACACCCACCTGGCGTTGCTCGACCTGCGTCCGCTCGGGCTGACCGGTGCCGAGGCCGAGAGCAGGGCCGAGGCTGCCCGCATCACCCTGAACAAGAACGCCATCCCCTTCGACCCGGCCCGACCCGCGGTCGCCTCCGGCATCCGGATCGGGTCGCCGGCCGTCACCACGCAGGGCATGCGGGAGCCCGAGATGGCGGAGATCGCCCAGCTGCTCGCCAGAGCGGTCCGCGCGGTACCCGGTTCCCCCACCGGCGACGACGTCCTCGCGGAGGTCGGTGCCGAGGTGGCCGAGCTCGTGGCCGCCCTCCCCGCCTACCCCCGTCCGGCCTGACGACAGAAGCGGTACGACAAGCGTGATGCCAGGTTTCGCTCCGGCCGGCTTACCGGTCCGCGAGTACCTCCTCGTGGGACTGACGGCAGCCGCCGTGACCTTCCTGGTCACCGGCGTGATCCGGCTGCTCGCCATCCGCATCGGCGCCGTGGCGCATCCCCGGCAGCGGGATGTCCACGTCAAGCCCATGCCCAGGATGGGTGGGGTGGCGATCTTCATCGGCGTGGTGGCCGGCATGCTGCTCGCCTGGCGGCTCCCGGTCCTCAGCCGCGCCTTCGACTACTCCTACGAGATCCTCGGAGTGGCCGTCGCGGGCGGGGTGATCGTCCTGATCGGGATGCTCGACGACCGTTTCGAGCTGGACTCCATCACCAAACTCGCCGGCCAGATCATGACCGCCGGCATCCTCGTGCTCTTCGGCGTGCAGTGGTTCTTCTTCTGGGTGCCGTGGGGGGAGCAGGGGGACAGCGTCGGTTCGCTGCTGGTGCTCTCCGGCAACCAGGGCGCGGTGCTCACCGTGCTGCTCGCCGTCACGATGATCAACGCGATGAACTTCGTCGACGGCCTCGACGGGCTGGCGGCGGGCATCGGGTTCATCGCGGCCTCGGCGATCTGCGTGTTCTCCCTGGGCCTGCTCTCGGACGTGGGGGGTGACGTCGGCGCCTACCCGCCGGCGTTGATCGCGGCCACCCTGGCGGGCGGTTGCCTGGGCTTCCTGCCGTACAACTTCCAGCCGGCTCGGCTGTTCATGGGTGACTCGGGGTCGATGCTGATCGGCCTGATGCTCGCGGCCGCGAGCACCACGGCCTCCGGCGACATCGACTACTCCCGCTACAGCGCGAGCGACGCGATCGCGTTGCTCTCCCCGCTGCTGGTGGTGGCGGCGGTGCTCTTCGTGCCGCTGCTCGACCTGATCATGGCGATCATCCGCCGTACCCGGCGCGGGCAGAGCCCGTTCAGCGCGGACAAGATGCACCTGCACCACCGCCTGCTGGAGATCGGGCACTCCCAGCGTCGCGCGGTCATGCTGATCTACCTGTGGGCGGCGTTGTTGGCGTTCGGGGCGGTCGCGGTGACCATCTTCGACCCGTCAGTGGTCGTCTGGGGCGTGCTGGGCGGGCTGCTCCTCGCGGTGATCGTGTCCGCCGTGCCCCGGCTGCGCCAGCTCGCGAACCGCCGGCGCCCCTGACCGCCGCTGGCCACATCCGGCCGCCGCGCCCCGCGCCCCTCCCTGCTCATCACGCACGGTGACCAGCGTTGCCGGAGCGCGCCGGCCCGGCACCCGGTCGCCGGGTGAGGTCCGGGTATGGGCGACAATGGTGCCGCGCGAGGACGTGAGTCCCGCGCAGTCGACGAGTGAGGGGTCGTGCGGTGAAGGCAGCCACCGTGGCGGGGACACTGCGTTCCGCCCTGCGTCAGGCGCTGCTGGCACTCGGGGTGGGCACCCCGGTGCTGCTGGGCGCCGGTTGGCTGGTCGACGGGGTTCCCGGGGTGTGGGGCGCGGCGATCGGGATCGCGCTGGCCGCCGGGTTCATGCTGGTCACGACCGTGGTCAGCGTCATGACCGCGTCGGCGTCCCCCACCGTGATGGCGGCGGCCGTGCTCGGCTCGTGGCTGGGCAAGATGATCGTGCTGTTCGTCGTGCTGGCCCTGTTGCGCAACGAGGACTTCTACTCGCGGATAGTCCTGTTCGGCGTCGTCGTACTGACGGTGATCGGCGTGATGGCCGTCCAGACCCGGGTGATCCTCACCAGTCGGGTGCCCTACGTCGACACCACTACGCCGAGTAGTGAACCGGACACCGGGGACGAACCGGCTCGACCCGGGGTGGCCCCGGAGGGGAGCGACGCGGTCGACACCGCTCCCGCTACGAGCCGATCAGGCTCTGACCAGTGACGACGGCTAACGCCCCTGGGGTTCGTCCTGGCGAAAACCGATTGGTAAAGTGCGTTTCAAGATGAGTGATCAGTCGGACAAACCACCCCAGAAGGGTGAGTCCACCCGAGGGTTGCTCATCAGGACCCTGATCGCCGGCCCCATCGCCTGGGGTGGCATCGGGTTCGCCGTTGACCTGATCAGTGACAGCTGGCTGTGGACCTTCGTCGGTCTGGGGCTGGGGCTGCTTACTGCGCTCTACATCGTGTACGTCCGTTTCGGCCGGGCCTGATCCGCGCCGGCTACGACCAGGGAGACCACACTGAACGCGCAAGTGTTGGCCGCCGTGCTGGCCGCGGGTGACGGAGAGGGTTTCCACGCGCCCGGTATCGAGGAGTTCTACCCCGGTGCCCTGCTCTTCGAGGGCACGATCTTCGAGATCAACCGGATCATGCTGGTCCGGTTCGTCATGGTGGCGCTGTTGGCGTTGTTCTTCATCCTCGCGCTGCGCCGGGCCAAGCTCGTGCCCCGGGGGCTCCAGAACGTCGCCGAGTACTTCCTGGACTTCGTCCGCCTGCACATCGCCGAGGAGATCCTCGGCAAGGGGGCGGCGCGACGATTCCTGCCGATCCTCACCACGTTCTTCTTCATGATCACGGCGTTGAACCTCGCCGGCGTGATCCCGTTGCTCAACATCGCGGGGACGAGCCTCATCGGCACCCCGCTGGTGTTGGCCATCGTGGCGTGGATCGTCTTCAACTACGCGGGGATCAAGGCGCAGGGTTTCGGCCCCTACATGAAGAGCAACCTGCTCCCGTCAGGTGTTCCGCTCTACATGGCGCCGATCATCGTGCCCGTCGAGTTCGTCTCGACGTTCATCCTGCGCCCCTTCGCGCTGACGGTCCGGTTGCTGGCCAACATGATGGCCGGCCACCTGATCCTGGTGCTGTTCTTCTCCGCCACCAACTTCATGTTCGTCGAGGCGGGATCGGCGCTGCTCGCGCCGGTCGGCGTCCTGACCCTCGGGGCCGGGTTCGCCTTCACGCTCTTCGAGATCCTGGTGGCGGTGCTGCAGGCGTACATCTTCACTCTGCTCGCCGCCGTCTACATCGACCTGGCGTCCCACGCCGAACACTGACGGCACGACCTGCGAGCACCAGAGACGACCTTCCGGTGAACGCCGGGAGGCCAACATGAAAGGGAAGACACGGAAGTGGAAATCCTCGCTGCGATCGAAGGCAACATCGCGACCGTCGGCTACGGTCTGGCCACTCTCGGCCCGGGTATCGGTCTGGGCATCCTGATCGGCAAGACGGTCGAGGGCATGGCGCGTCAGCCGGAGATCGCCGGTCAGCTGCGGACCACCATGATCCTGGGTATCGCCTTCGTCGAGGTCCTGGGTCTGCTGGGCCTCATCGCCGGCATCCTCTTCGGCGGCATGGGCTGATCCGAACCGACCGTTAGGCGACCATCGTGAGTACATTCGCAGTGCTGGCGGCGGGCGACAACCCGAATCCGCTGCTGCCGCCTGGGTACGACATCTTCTGGTCCGCGGTCTGCTTCGTTCTCGTCGGTCTGCTGTTCTGGAAGTTCGTCCTCCCGATCTTCCAGCGCGTGCTCGACGAGCGAACCGACAAGATCGAGGGCGGTATCGCCCGGGCCGAGAAGGCCCAGCAGGAGGCCAAGGAGACGCTGGAGCAGTACCAGGCCCAGCTCGCCGAGGCCAGGGCCGAGGCGGCCCGCATCCGGGACGACGCTCGTGCCGAGGGCGACCAGATCATCGAGGAGATGCGGGCCAGGGCTCAGGAGGAGTCCGCGCGCATCGTCGCCCAGGGCCAGGCCCAGCTGGACGCCCAGCGCGCCCAGATCGTGGCCGAGCTCCGGGCCGACCTGGGCCGCATGTCGATCGACCTGGCCAGCCGGGTGATCGGCGAGTCCCTGGAGGACGAGGCCCGTCGTCGGGGAACCGTGGACCGGTTCCTGGACGAGCTGGACTCGGTGTCGGCTCCGGCGAGCAAGTGACCAGGTGACCATCGTGCCGAACAGGGGAGTGGAGACGTCGTGACCACCGTGACCACACTGCACGCGGCGAGTCGGGACGCCTTCGCCGCCGCCGCCGAGCGGCTGCGCGCCGAACTCGACGGCGTCACCGGCGAGGAACTGGCTGGTGTCGGCGAGGACCTCGGAGCGGTCAGCCGGCTGCTCGGTCGGGAGTCCTCGCTGCGCCGGTCCCTCGCCGACGCCGCCAGTGAGCCGGCACACCGCGAGTCGCTGGTGCGGGAGGTGCTCGGGCGCAAGATCGGCGCCCGGGCGCTGAACGTCCTCGCGACCGTGGTGACCGCCCGCTGGTCGAGCCCTCGCGAACTCGTGGAGGGCGTCAGCCGGCTGAGCTGGGAGGCCATGCTGATCAGCGCCGAGCGCGCCGGTCGGCTGGACACCGTCGAGGACGAGCTGTTCCGCCTCGGCCGGATCGTCGCCAGCCAGCCCGACCTCGACCAGCTGCTGTCCGACCCGGCCGGGTCGGCGGCGGGCAAGGTGACCCTGGTCCGGCAGTTGCTCACCGACCGGAGTGACCCGGTGACCCTGGCTCTGGTGGAGCAGCTCGTCAGCCAGCCGGGCGGCCGGACGGCCGTCGCGGGCCTGGAGGAGTTGGCGGCAGCCGCCGCCAAGCGCCGGGAGCGTTCCGTGGCGCACGTTCGCTCCGCGACCGTGCTGTCGGACGCTCAGGAGGAACGGCTGGCCGCGCTGCTCAGCCGGATCTACTCCCGACCAGTCGCCGTGCACACCGAGGTGGACCCGACGCTGGTCGGCGGCCTGGTCATCCAGGTCGGCGACGAGATCATCGACGGCAGCGCCGCGGGCCGGTTGGCCGCACTACGGCGGCAGCTCGCGGGGTAGGCGCGCCGGCGCCCCGCGCGAGTAGCCGCGCAACCAAGACCAACACCGCTTGAGAACGACCGAGAGCAGGAACGACATGGCGGAGCTGACGATCTCGTCGGACGAGATCCGCAGTGCGATCGAGAAGTACGTCTCCAGCTACTCTCCCGAAGTCAGCCGAGAAGAGGTAGGCGTCGTCACGGACACCGGTGACGGCATCGCCCATGTCGAGGGCCTGCCTTCGGTGATGACGGAGGAGCTGCTGGAGTTCCCCGGCGGCATCAACGGCGTCGCGATGAACCTCAACGAGAGGTCGATCGGCGCCGTCGTCCTGGGTGACTCGGAGAAGATCGAGGAGGGCCAGCAGGTCCGCCGCACCGGCCAGGTGCTGTCGGTGCCGGTGGGCGATGGCTTCCTCGGCCGCGTGGTGAACGCCCTGGGCGAGCCCATCGACGGCCTCGGCGAGATCGTCGCCGAGGAGCGGCGGGCGCTGGAGCTCCAGGCCGCCACCGTGGTGCAGCGGCAGGAGGTCCGCGAGCCGCTCCAGACCGGTATCAAGGCCATCGACGCGATGACCCCGATCGGTCGGGGCCAGCGCCAGCTGGTCATCGGTGACCGCAAGACCGGCAAGACCGCCGTCTGCGTGGACACCATCATCAACCAGAAGGGCAACTGGGAGACCGGCGACCCGAAGCAGCAGGTCCGCTGCATCTACGTCGCCATCGGCCAGAAGGGCTCCACGATCGCCTCGGTGAAGCGGTCGCTGGAGGACGCCGGCGCGATGGAGTACACGACCATCGTGGCCGCCACCGCGTCCGACTCGCCCGGCCTGAAGTGGCTGGCCCCCTACGCGGGTTCCGCCATCGGCCAGCACTGGATGTACCAGGGCAAGCACGTCCTGATCATCTTCGACGACCTGTCCAAGCAGGCGGAGGCCTACCGGGCCATCTCGCTGCTGCTGCGCCGCCCGCCGGGCCGCGAGGCCTACCCGGGTGACGTCTTCTACCTGCACTCGCGTCTGCTGGAGCGTTGCGCGAAGCTGTCGGACGAGCTCGGCGGCGGCTCGATGACCGGTCTGCCGATCATCGAGACCAAGGCCAACGACGTCTCGGCCTACATCCCCACCAACGTCATCTCCATCACCGACGGGCAGTGCTTCCTCCAGTCCGACCTGTTCAACTCCGGCCAGCGGCCGGCGGTGGACGTCGGTATCTCCGTCTCCCGTGTTGGTGGCGCCGCCCAGATCAAGGCGATGAAGGCGGTCTCCGGAACGCTGCGGCTCGACCTCGCCCAGTACCGGGAGCTGGAGGCGTTCTCCGCCTTCGCCTCGGACCTGGACGCGGCCTCCAAGGCGCAGCTGGAGCGGGGCGCGCGGCTCTACGAGATCCTCAAGCAGGGCCAGGGCCAGCCGGTGCCGGTGCAGGAGGAGGTCGTCTCGATCTACCTCGGCACCAGGGGCCACTTCGACGCCGTGCCGGTCGCCGACCTGCGCCGCTTCGAGTCCGAGCTGCTGGACCACCTGCGGCACGCCCACGAGGGCATCCTCACCGAGATCCGGGACAGCAAGGTGCTCAGCGACGACAACGCGGAGCGGCTCGTCTCGGTGACCGACGAGTTCAAGAAGCAGTTCGTCACCTCCGACGGCTCCTCGCTGATCCCGAACGAGGCCCCCGCCGAGGCGATGGACGCCGAGAAGGTCGGGCAGGAGACGGTCAAGGTGAACCGTCCCGCTCCGAAGAAGTGAGCCGATGACATGGCCCAACTTCGAGAACTACGCGAACGGGTCCGCTCGGTCAAGTCCACCCGCAAGATCACCAAGGCGATGGAGCTGATCGCGACCTCGCGGATCAACCGGGCGCAGGCGCGGGTGGAGGCCTCCCGGCCCTACGCCGAGGAGATCACGAACGTGCTCAGCGCGCTCGCCGGGTCCTCCTCGCTCGACCACCCCATGCTGGTCGAGCGTGAGGAGCCCAAGCGGGTCGGTGTGCTGGTCGTGACCAGTGACCAGGGGCTCTGCGGCGGCTACAACGCCAACGTGATCAAGGCGGCGGAGGAGCTCCAGACGCTGCTGCGCGAGCAGGGCAAGACCCCGGTGCTGTACGTGGTCGGCCGCAAGGGCGTGAGCTACTACCGCTTCCGCCAGCGGCACATCGAGCGGAGCTGGACGGGTTTCAGCCAGCGGCCCGGGTACACCGACGCCGCTGATGTCGCCGAGACCCTGGTGCGGGCCTTCCTGGCCGGTGCCGACGACGAGGGTGACGAGCCCGGCGCCGACGGCGTGCTCGGCATCGACGAGCTGCACATGGTGCACACCGAGTTCGTCTCGATGCTCACGCAGCGGCCGGTGGCCCGCCGGGTCGCTCCGCTGGAGGTCGAGTACACCGACGAGCCGACCGAGGCCGCGCCCACGCCGAACTACGAGTTCGAGCCGGACGCGGAGGCGCTGCTGGCGGCGTTGTTGCCGAAGTACATCAACTCCCGGTTGTACGCCGGTCTGCTCGACGCCTCGGCGGCCGAGCTGGCGGCCCGCCGGAACGCGATGAAGTCCGCGACGGACAACGCCGACGAGATCATCCAGAACCTCAGTCGCCAGGCCAACCAGGCCCGCCAGGCGCAGATCACCCAGGAAATCAGCGAGATCGTCGGCGGTGTCGAGGCGCTCTCGTCCGCAGGAAGTGAGTGACATGACTGCAACTGCCACCAGCACCGCGGTTGGGGCCGGCCGCGTTGTCCAGGTTCTCGGCCCGGTCGTGGACGTCGAGTTCCCGCGTGGCGAGGTGCCCGACCTCTACAACGCCCTCAAGGTGGAGATCACGGCCGAGGGCATGGAGAAGACGCTGACCCTGGAGGTCGCGCAGCACCTGGGTGACAACTCGGTGCGGACCATCTCCATGCAGCCCACCCAGGGCCTGGTCCGGGGCGCCAAGGTCACCGACTCGGGCGCCGGCATCTCGGTGCCGGTCGGCGACTCGGTCAAGGGCCACGTGTTCAACGCCCTGGGCGACTGCCTGGACAAGCCGGGGCACGCCTCGGACGCGGAGCGCTGGGAGATCCACCGCAAGGCCCCGGCCTTCGACCAGCTGGAGGGTCGGACCGAGGTCCTGGAGACGGGCATCAAGGTCATCGACCTGCTGACCCCGTACGTCAAGGGCGGCAAGATCGGCCTGTTCGGTGGCGCCGGTGTGGGCAAGACGGTGCTCATCCAGGAGATGATCACCCGTATCGCCCGGGAGTTCTCCGGGACCTCGGTGTTCGCCGGCGTCGGCGAGCGGACCCGTGAGGGCAACGACCTCTGGGTCGAGATGGAGGAGATGGGCGTCCTCCCCGACACCGCGCTGGTGTTCGGTCAGATGGACGAGCCGCCCGGCACCCGTATGCGGGTGGCGCTGTCGGCGCTGACGATGGCGGAGTACTTCCGGGACGTCCAGAACCAGGACGTGCTGCTGTTCATCGACAACATCTTCCGGTTCACGCAGGCCGGTCAGGAGGTGTCGACCCTGCTGGGCCGGATGCCCTCCGCCGTCGGTTACCAGCCGACGCTGGCCGACGAGATGGGTGAGCTCCAGGAGCGGATCACCTCCACCAAGGGCCGGTCCATCACCTCGCTCCAGGCGATCTACGTGCCGGCGGACGACTACACCGACCCCGCGCCGGCGACCACCTTCGCGCACCTGGACGCCACCACCGAGCTCTCCCGGGCGATCTCCCAGAAGGGCATCTACCCGGCGGTGGACCCGCTGACCTCCAGCTCCACGATCCTGGACGCCTCGGTCGTGGGGCAGGAGCACTACCGGGTGGCCCAGGAGGTCAAGCGGATCCTCCAGAAGTACAAGGAGCTCCAGGACATCATCGCCATCCTCGGCATGGACGAGCTGTCCGAGGAGGACAAGCTCACGGTGAGCCGGGCCCGGCGGATCGAGCGGTACCTGTCGCAGAACTTCTTCGTCGCGCAGAAGTTCACCGGCGAGGAGGGCTCGTTCGTCCCGGTCAAGGAGACCATCGAGGCCTTCGACCGGCTGACCAAGGGCGACTTCGACCACTACCCGGAGCAGGCGTTCCTCTCCATCGGTGGTCTGGAGGACCTGGAGAAGGCGTACAAGAAGCTCACCGGCAAGTGATCGGTGGGGACGGCGCCGCCGCGTCGTCCCGCGCCGGACACGGCGCGACGTTCGGGGCCGGACCTCCACCACGGAGGTCCGGCCCCGACGTGTCTTCCGGCAGGGCCGGACCTCCGGGTGGGTGTCGCGGACGGCGCGGGCGTCCTGTCGCGCGCCGCCCTTGGCTCCACCCGGCCGTTCGCCGTCACCCTGCCCTGGCAGGGCACGGGCGGGGCCTGCCGCGGCGATGGGTTCGCGCCGCCGCCCAGGCGACCAGGGCGGGAGCGGCGACCAAGGGGGACCACCGCCCTCAGCGGACGAGCTCGACCACGTCCGTCCCGCCCTCGCGGCTGACCTCGACCTGCACGGCCTCCGCCGGCAGCAGGGCCGCTCCGCGGTCGGACTCCACCGCCTGCCACGGACCGTCCGGGGTGGTGCGGTACCTCAGTTCGGCCTGGTAGGAGAGCACGACCCAGCCCTCGTCGTCCGGGAGCCGGACGGAGAGCTGCACCGGGTCGTCGGGCCGGGTCGGGCCGCCGTAGGCGAAGTCGTCGACCTCGGTGAGGTTGTCGTCGGTGAACACGACGGCGTGCGCCTCGCCGTGCTGGACGCGGTTCCACTGCTCGCCGATGGTGGCGATCCTGCCGTCGGTCATGCGCACGATGACGAGGAAGCTGCCGAAGACGCCCCCGCTGTGGTGGTTGATCAGGTCCGCGCGGCCGGAGTCCCGGAGCGCGCGTTGGGTCCTGTCCATCAGGTCCAGCTCGCGCTCGCTGTCGGGGTGGCTGGGCGCTGCCGTGATCCGCTCACAGCTTTCCCCGCCGTTCTCACCGGTCTCGCACCGCCAGTTGTCCGGGCTGTCCAGGGCTTCCTCCTCGGCCAGCCGTTCCTGGTAGGTCAGGGCGGGTCGGCTGGCGACCGGTAGGTAGAAGAAGGTGAGGCTCTCGTTCCAGTTCGAGTCCAGCGAACGGGGCCGGAGGAAGTGCTGCGCCGCGCCCGGATCGAGCGCGGCCGCCCTGCTCTCGGAGGTGAGCACCGCCAGTGGGGGCCGGCGCTCGAGTTCCTCGGGTATCAGGGTGTCCGGAACCTCCGTCGCGGCGACGACGTCGTGCGCATGGCTGTCCGCTGGCAGCTGCCGCAGGATGAGGCCGTCCTCGGCGACCAGTTCCTCCCACTGGCGGGTGACCTCACCTGTGCTCCCGTCGATGTCGGGCCCCGTGGAGAGGTGCAGCGGTTCGGGGCCGGGCAGGCCGATCAGGGTGCGGTCGTCCTCGCCGAACAGGTACAGCTGGCCCTTGCCCTCGTCGCGGCCCACGGAGAGCAGGTGCAGCTCGCCGTCCTCCGGCGACTGTGCGACCAGGCCCAGCATGTCGTAGCTCTCGTCGTCGCCCGGGGGGGCATGGCGCTGGACGAAGATCGCGGCCGGGCCGGACGGGGTGGTGGTCGCGGCCACCAGGTGGGGGTCGCCGCGGCCACCCTCGTCGAGGCCCGCCCTGATGTCCAGGAAGAGCGGCAGTTCATCCCGCCAGGTCGTGCTCGCTCGCGCGACGAAGTCCCGGTCGTCGGCGAGGTCGCCCCGGGTGGGCACGTCGAACCAGCTCCTCGCGACGGCGGGGGCACCCTCGCCGCCCAGCACCTCGGTGGTGGTGAGGTTCATCGTCGTCAGGGCTCCGCCGGTCACGACGAGGGCCGCTGCCAGGGCGACAGCCGTGACGCCGGTCCGCCGCCGCCGACGCCGGCGGGCACGCGCGCCCCCGATGACCTCCTCGGCCAACCGGGTCGGCGGTCGGAGCCCGTCAGTGGTCTCCCGCATGGCCTCCCGGAGCGAGTCCTCGTCGATCATCGCTGTCCTCCCGCTGGAGTGGTGGTCAACCGGGCCGCTCCTGGCCCGTCCGGTCGCAGGGCTTCGCGCATCCGCGCGAGCCCGCGCGAGGTCTGGCTCTTCACCGTGCCGATCCCGCAGCCGAGCACCTCGGCCACCTGCCGCTCGCTGAGGTCGTCGAAGAACCGCAGCACGATGACGGCTCGCATCCTCGGTGGCAGGCTGGCGAGCAGCGGTGCGATCTGGTCGGCCGTGACGACGGCCTCCTCCGGCCCGTCCACCGCGGGAGCGAGCTGGCCTGGTGCCAGCGGTGTCTCCCGCACCCGGCGGGACAGCCGGCGCCAGCGGTTGGCGGCGGTGTTGGCCAGCGCGCCCCTGGCGTAGGCCTCGGGGGAGCCGGTGATGCGGGGCCAGCGGGGGTACATGCGCTCCAGCACGTCCTGGAGCAGGTCCCGTGCGGCCTCCGGGTCCCCGCCGGCCAGCAGGTAGGCCGTTCTGAGGAGCGCCGGGGAACGGTGGACGACGAAGTCGGTGAACTCCGTGTCCCAGTCCTTGTTCTTTCCTGTCACGGACCACCTCGGTGGTTGGCGGAGCACTGTCACCCGACCTGACACCGTGCCGGTCCCGGTGGTTGCGAGGGGAGGTGTTCGACGGGCCCGGCGCCGGGGTTCTGGTCGCCGGGGAGGGAACGGGGCAGCTGGGCCAGCGGTCGTCGACGGCCCGGTGTCCCCGGCCGGCCGGACGGTGTCCACGCCGCGCCGGCGGGAGTGGCGTGGACACGTCGGGTCGCGCCCCGCTCCGGGCGGTCAGCCGGCGAGGGGCACGACGACGGGCTCGCCGTCCTCCGGAATCACCTCGACCCCGGATCGGGGGTGGCGACCTGGACGGCCTCGCTGTCCACGTCTTCGGGCAGTTCGGTGACCGCCACCGCGCCCTGGACGTCCAGCTCACGCCAGTCCCGCTCGCCCCGGGCGTCCTCGGTCCACCACCGGCGGGTCGAGACGTGCGGCTCGGGCTCCGGCCGGGGGTCGATGACGAGGAGGGTGCGGTCGTCCTCGCCGATCAGGAACCCCGAGGGGATGATCTGCTGGGTACCGGGAACGCGGTGGCCGAGATCCTCGCCGAGGACGCGGAGCTCGCCGGTCTCCGCGTCCGGTCCGACCAGGCCGACCAGGGTGCTCACCTGGTCCTCGCCCGTGACGACCCGTTCGCTGGTAGGAGCACGCGTTGGCCGATCACGGCCACCGTTCCGCCAGGTGTGGTGCCCGCCACGGCACCTGGGGACGCCGGGGATCTCTTCCGTCCGGCCCTGCCGCAGGTTCCACGAAGTGGGGAACCCACTCCCGTCACCCCTCCAGCACCTCGGAGGAGGTCGTGCGCTCCGGCGAGGTCACCCGCTGCCGGGTGCCCGTACCGGGGGCCACCAGGATCGTGGCCGACGCGACCCTCGCCCAGGGCCGTGGCTACCGGCGACGCCGTCGCCTCGGCCTCGTGACTGGCACGGTCGGGCTGCCGGCGGTGGAGCTGGCGGCGTTCCTCTGGCCAGCCTCCGCGACCCGGCCCCGTCCCGAAGCCGGGTGGGAGTGTGCGGTCGGAGCCGGCGGGGGCCAGTACCCGCCGCGGTTCCCCAACGTCCATGGGGTGTCTCCTCCGACCGGGACGCGGGGGCGTTCTCCCCGGCGGGCAGGGAGAGTGAGGGAGAGGGCGGCCCTTCGCGCCTTGGTTGTCCCCTGCCTGGTGCGGGACACCGCGCAGCCGGGCGAGTGCCCGCGCGGTCTGGCTCCGTGACCGTGCCCCTGGAGGCCCAGAGGGCCGTGGCGGTCCGTTCTTCCGTCAGGTCCTCGGAGAAGCGGAGCACGATCACCGCCCGCTGTCGGGGCGGCAGCGTGGCCCGCGCGCGTGACCTCGTCGGGCCGGACCAGCTCGGGTTCTGGTCCATGTTCGCCCCCGTCGCCCCTGTCCTCCCACGGCGTCTCCCGGCCCCCCGTCGGGAGAGGTGGCGCCAGCGGTTGGCCGTGGCGTTGGCGAGCGTCGCCCGCGCGTGGGCCCCAGGGGAACCGGCGACGGACCGCCACCTCGGGTACGTCCGGGCGAGGACGTCCTGGAGCGGGTCCTCGGCAGCCGGGGGCGTCCCCGCCGGTGAGCAGGTACGCGGTGCGCGGCAGGGCGCGCGATCCGTGGACGACGAAGCCGTGGAACTCCCGGTCCTGCCGGTGCACCGGCGGCTCCCGTCTCCTGTCAGTGGGTACATCGGGTCAGGACACCGGGAGGGCGGCGGAGGTTGCCTGTCCCGTTGTCTAGACTGCACGCAACCAGCCGATGAAGGAGATGCGCGTGGCCGAGATGACCGTCGAACTCGTCGCTGTCGAGCGTCGCCTCTGGTCCGGGACGGCGACCTCCGTGGTGGCCGAGACGACCGAGGGGGAGATCGGCATCCTGCCCCGGCACGAGCCGCTGCTCGGTCAGCTCGTCGAGGGTGGTGTGTTCCGCGTGACCACCACCGATGGGGAGCGGATCAACGCGGCGGTGCACGGCGGGTTCCTGTCCGTGACCGGGGACCGGGTGAGCGTGCTCGCCGAGGACGCCCAGCTCTCCCACGAGATCGACATCGAGCAGGCGAAGCTCGAGGCGGAGAGCGAGGACTCGGTGATCCGGGCGAAAGCCCGGGGCAAGCTCCGAGCGGCCGGGCAGGCTGTCTGAGAAGCCGAGATACGGGCGGGCCGAGCCGTGTGGGTGATCGAGACCATCGGGGTGGGCCTGTTCGTGGCCGTGGTGGTCCTGGCAGTCCTGATCACCCGGCGGATCCGGCTGTTGCGCCGGATCGGTGGGGTCGACGTGGCCCTGCGGTCGCGCGTGGATGACACGCCCCGGGGCTGGCACCTGGGTGTCGGACACTACCGGGGCGGTGACTTCCGCTGGTACCGCGTGTTGAGCCTCCGCTCCGGGCCGGACCGGGTGTTGCGGCGGACCGGCCTGGAGATCGCCAGCCGCCGCTCCCCGACGGCGCCGGAGGCCTACGCCATGCCACCGGGTTCCACGGTCCTGCACTGCACCGGGGCCGAGGGGGACCTCGAGGTCGAGCTG
Organism: Actinoalloteichus caeruleus; assembly: GCF_049311605.1. Classification (NCBI taxonomy): domain Bacteria; kingdom Bacillati; phylum Actinomycetota; class Actinomycetes; order Pseudonocardiales; family Pseudonocardiaceae; genus Actinoalloteichus; species Actinoalloteichus caeruleus. Next base: position 5,000,843 of record NZ_CP186005.1, on the reverse strand, counting down.
GCGATGGGGCCGGATGCGTTGACCGGGTTCCTGTCGTGGTTGGAGTCGTCCCCTCCCGGCCGTTCGGTGCCCTGGGCGTCCTGAGCCCCGCACCGCCCGGTGTGCGTTACTCCCGTGGGATGAACCAGCGCGCCGCCGCCCGCCGTGTCGGAGTGGGTGCGGCCGCGTCGCTGGGACCGCGGTCGAGGAGCGCGCCGCCGTCCCTGGTCGGGTGCCGCGCCCCGAGCGATCTCGGTGACGTCACCCGTCCCGGCCTCCTCGGGAGGGCGCGTTCCGGCGGCCGGTGTTCGCCTCCCGTACCGCCCTCGGCGCGGTCAGCTCGCGCCCCGCGCGTCGGGTTCCTCGGGGCGGGCGGTCGCGCGACCGCTGGCGGTGCCGGCCCGCCGTGCCGTGACCCGCCCACGGCGGGGGAGGAGTTCGGGCCCAGGGAGCCGATGCCGCCGCTCCTTCGCCGCTGTCCTCAGGCCTGGCCGCTGCCGGGCTTCCACAGCACGTCCCCGTCGGGGTTGCAGACCCGGGCGAGGATGAACAGGAGGTCGGACAACCGGTTCAGGTAGCGGGCGGTGAGGATGTTGCAGCGTTCCGGGTCGGTCTCCAGCAGCGCCCACACCGCCCGCTCGGCCCGGCGGGTCACCGTCCGGGCGGTGTGCAGCAGCGCGGCCGCCGGCGTCCCGCCGGGCAGGATGAACGAGTCGAGCTTGCCGAGCCGTGCGTTGAAGTCGTCGCACCACCCCTCCAGGCGGTCGACGGCGGCCTGGGTGACGCGCAGCGGCGGGTACCTGGGGTCGGGCACGATCGGGGTGCACAGGTCCGCTCCGACGTCGAAGAGGTCGTTCTGGATCGTGCGGAGCACCTCGGTGACGTCCTCGGGGGGAGCGCCGAGTGCCAGGGCGGTCCCGATCGCCGCGTTGGCCTCGTCGACGTCGGCGTAGGCCACGAGCCTCGGGTCCGTCTTGCGCACCTGGCTCGAGTCGCCGAGACGGCTCATGCCGTCGTCACCGGTCCTGGTGTAGATCCTGTTCAGGTGCACCGACATGTCGGGCAGCCTACGGAGGCGTCGCCCGTCTGGCCAGCGTCGCACGGTCGGACCCGCCACGTCCGGTGGCCGTCGCGGACGGCCGAGGAGTCGACCATTACGCTGGCTGGCCGTGAGTGAGCACTTCCGGGTTCGTGGCGGCGCGCGGTTGGTGGGAACCGTCGACGTGGTCGGCGCCAAGAACAGCGTCCTGAAACTGATGGCGGCCGCACTGCTGGCCGAGGGAACCACCACCATCACCAACTGCCCCGAGATCCTGGACGTCCCGTTGATGGGCGATGTCCTGCGGAATCTCGGGTGCGAGGTGACCATCGACGGCGGGACGGTGCGCATCACGACGCCCGCCCAGCCGGACCACCGTGCCGACTTCGCGTCGATGAGCAAGCTCCGCGCCTCGGTGTGCGTGCTGGGGCCGCTGGTGGGCCGGTGCCGCCGGGCCGTGGTCGCGTTGCCCGGTGGGGACGCGATCGGCTCGCGGCCGCTGGACATGCACCAGGCGGGGCTCCGGAAGCTGGGCGCGCGCAGCGAGATCGAACACGGGTGCGTTGTGGCCGAGGCGGAGGGGTTGCACGGCGCGCAGATCTGGCTGGACTTCCCCAGCGTGGGCGCCACGGAGAACATCCTGATGGCGGCCGTGTTGGCGGACGGCACCACGGTGATCGACAACGCGGCCCGGGAGCCCGAGATCATCGATCTCTGCGCGATGCTCCAGCAGATGGGGGCGAAGATCGAGGGGGCGGGCACGTCGACCCTCACCGTGCACGGCGTCACGGCGCTCCAGCCGACCCAGCACCGGGTGATCGGCGACCGCATCGTGGGCGCGACCTGGGCGCTTGCCGCCGGGGCCACGCGAGGGGACATCACCGTGCGCGGCGTCGACCCGCACCACCTGGACCTCGTGCTGGAGAAGCTGCGGATGGCCGGCGCGGAGGTCACCGTCGGGGACGAGGAGTTCCGGGTCGTCATGTCCGGACGGCCCTCGGCGGTGGACTTCGTGACGTTGCCCTACCCGGGGTTCGCCACCGACCTCCAGCCGTTCGCGGTGGTGCTGGCCGCGGTCGCCGACGGCACGTCGATGATCACCGAGAACGTCTTCGAGGCCCGGTTCCGCTTCATCGACGAGATGGTCCGGTTGGGGGCCGATGCCAGGACGGATGGCCACCACGCCGTGATCAGGGGCGTGGAGCGGTTGTCGAGCGCGCCGGTGTGGGCGTCCGACATCCGGGCGGGCGCCGGTCTCGTGCTGGCCGGGCTGTGCTCGGAGGGCGTCACGGAGGTGTGGGACGTGTTCCACATCGACCGGGGCTACCCGAGGTTCGTCGAGAACCTGCGTGGGCTCGGCGCGGACGTCGAGCGGGTGTCGGAGCCCCCGCAGCGCTGAGCGGCATTCTCCGGGGTCGGACCGGTGCCTCCGGTCCGGGCCCCGCCGGGAGCCGGGCGGGGCGTCTGGGCGCCGGTGAGGGCCGGCGTGGCGCCCCTCAGCCCGAGGGTCGCCCGGGCCGCGGCCTCCAGCACGCGCTCGGTCGGCGCGTGGCCCCACTTCTCACGTTCCCGCGGGCTCTGGTGATGCGGGTCAGGCCGTTCGTGGCGGAGTTGGACCGTTCTCGTGGGTGCGGGTGGGGACGTGCTTGGCCGGAGCGGACTTCGCCGAGCGAACCTCCCGGTGCCGTGACGCTCCCAGGATGACCGGAACGAGCACCCCGGCGGCGACCGCGGTCGCGCCGACGATCCTGGCGGGCCCGGGGCGGGCGAGGCCTCGGGCCCGACCATCCCGGGGCGGTGGTGCGGGGCGAGGCTCCGTGTGTCGAGGTGCGCTCGGTCGGTGGCGACCGGCCAGGTCAGTGGGCGTTCGGTCCCGGCGGTGGTGCGCGGGCAGCTCGCACGGCGTGGCCCACGCTGCTCCCGGGAGTCTCCGCCCAGGCCCGGCCCGTCGTCGTTCGACGGTCGCTCGACCCCCTCGCCGCGTCGCCCGTCGGTTCGGCATGCGTTGGTGCCCGGTCCAGTGATCCTCCGGGTTCGGCGGGCGTCCCGAGGCCCACGGCCGTGTCCGGGTGCCGGTGGCGGACGGTCACGTGCTCGTGCGGTGGCCGCCGCCGTTGACCGGGCCGTGGCGAGGTGACGGCGCTCGAGCCCTCGGGCGCGTTGGACACGGCCCCGGGCGCTGTCCTCACGTGCCCGGGCGGCTGGCGGACCCGATCCGCGAGGCATCCGCCATCCGCCATCCCCCCGAGGCACCAACCGACCAGGCGCGTCGATCGACGCGAGACGACCGCCCTCGGAGAGCCCGGCGGTACCTCTCGGCGGGCCCGTGGCCTCGCCCCGGGAGTGGGATGTCGTGTCCGCTCCCGCCGTCGGGCGGGAGCGCCTGGGGGAGCGGGACGCACCCGACGCGAGTACCCATCCGCGCGGCGTTCCACACGTATTCTTCCCGCATGCATTGCCGGATCGTTTCCTGATCGCGTCCGGTCTGTTTCCCTGGCGGGGAACGCGGCGCCGCTCACGAAACGTGGTCGTTCTCCTTCGGTGCGCAGTCCTCGCGTGCGCGGCCGATCGTAATCAAAACGAGACCCATATAGCACAACGTTCGCACGATGTCAGCCGAATGGGTGAATCTGCTGGTAACGCAGAGTTTTTCCCGTGGCGATCTTTGTCGCTCGCGGGGTGAATCGTGAATCTCGTTCCGATAACGTCGCCTGACCGTGTGAACGGTCGTCTTTGACCGGGGGGATGACGCGGCCTAGGTTCGGAGCGCCGGGTCACCCGGGTAATCGGGAACCCGGCGTCACCTGTTACCAAGTAGGGAGCGGCCCGCTGTGTCTGCTGCGAACGTCAACCGACGAAACTTCCTCCGGGGTGCGGCAGGCGGATTGCTGGTGGTCGGACTCGGCACGGGACTCGCGACCGGTTGCAGTCGAGTGGATCTCGAGGCCACCACGGAGGGCGGGAGCCTGCTCGACGAGCTCCGGAGCCGAGGCAACGTCCGCATGGGATTCGCCAACGAGCGGCCCTTCGCCTACATCGACAGCGAGGGGAACCTCACCGGCCAGGCCTCCGAGGTCGGGAAGACCATCTTCCGCCGGCTCGGGGTCGAGGAGTTCGTCCCGAAGCTCGCCGACTTCAGCTCGCTGATCCCCGGTCTCAACGCGGGCCTGTTCGACGTGATCGCCGCCGGCATGTACATCACCCCCGCGCGCTGCGAGCAGATCCGCTTCACGAACCCGGACTACAACGCCCCCTACAACCTGCTGCTGCCCGAGGGCAATCCCAAGGGGCTGGGCACGGTCGAGGACTTCGTGCGGCGCGACGACGCGGTGATCGGGGTCATCGTGGGCGGCGTCGAGCAGGGCATCGCCCGGGACATCGGGGTGCCGGACAGCCGCATCGTGGTGTTCCCGGACCAGCCCTCCGGTTTCGACGGCGTCCTGGCGGGTCGAGCGGACGCCTTCCTGCTCACCGGCCTCTCGCTGCGCTCCGCGCTGGAGGCCCGCCCCGGCACCCCGCTGGAACTCGGGCCTCCGTTCGTCGCCGTCGTCGACGGGGTGGAGCAGCACGGCGCCGGCGCTTTCGGCTTCCGGCAGGACCAGGGGAACATCGTCAACGACTTCAACCGCGAACTCGCCGACATGAAGAGCTCGGGAGAACTGCTGGAAATCGTCGAGCCGTTCGGTTTCACCGAGGCAGAGATGACTGATCTGACCGCCGACGAACTGTGCAGCGCGCCGGTGTCCTGACGAGAAGGAGTTCGCGCAGATGTCCGCGGGTCTCTGGAACTACATGTTCGAAGGGTTGCTTGTCACCCTTCAGCTCACGATATTCGGGGCGATACTGGGACTGGTGTTCGCCTTCGCGGCCGGGTTGGCCCGGCTCAGCGGGAACAAACTGTTGCGGGGAATGGGATTCGCCTACACCGAGGCTTTCCGGGGGCTCTCGGCACTGGTGGTGCTGTTCTGGTTGATCTTCGTGCTCCCGACGGTCTTCGGGGTCCAGTTGGCGCCGCTGTTCGCCGGTGTCCTCGCGCTCTCGCTCAACATCGGTGCCTACGGCGCCGAGGTGGTGCGCGGGGCGGTGCGGGCGGTACCGCAGGGGCAGATCGAGGCGGCGATCGCGCTCAACTTCACGCCGTGGCAGCGGATGCGCAAGGTCATCCTCCCGCAGGCGGTCGTGGCGATGATCCCCTCCTTCAGCAACAACCTCATCGAGCTGCTCAAGGCCACCGCGCTGGTCTCGGTCGTCTTCCTGTCCGACCTCACCTTCGGTGCGCAGCTGGTGCGGGCCTCCACCGGTAACACCGCTGGCACCTTCGGTCTGCTCCTGGTCGCCTACGGCCTGATCGCCCTGGTCTTCACCACGCTCATGCGGCTCCTCGAACGGCGTGCCGCCGCCTCGCTTGGCCGGACCGTGCCGCCGGGCATGATCGCCCGCATCTTCCGCAGGACGGAGGCCTCCGCATGAACTGGGACTGGCAGATCTTCTGGGACTCCTTCCCCCGGCTGCTCGACGGGCTGGTCATCGCGCTCCAGGCGACCGTCGTCGGCTACCTGATCGCACTGGTGCTCGGCCTGGTCTTCGCCCTGCTGCGGCGCAGCCGGCTGGTCTGGGTCTCCGCTCCGGTGGGGCTGGTCGTGGAGTTCATCCGGTCCACGCCGCTGCTCGTGCAGCTGTTCTTCCTCTTCTACGTGCTGCCGCAGTTCGACGTGCACCTCTCCACCCTGATGACCGGTGCCATCGGACTGGGCGTGCACTACGCCACCTACATCTCGGAGGTCTACCGGGCTGGCATCGACGGGGTGCCCCAGGGGCAGTGGGAGGCGGCGAAGGCGCTGAACCTGCCGGCTCGCCGCACCTGGACGAGCGTGATCCTGCCGCAGGCGATCCCGCGTTCGGCGCCGGCGCTGGGCAACTACGTGATCGCGATGTTCAAGGACACCCCGCAGCTCATCGTCATCACGCTCCCGGAGATGCTGACCACCGCCCAGGGCATCGGGTCGGAGACCTTCCGCTACCCGGAACCCATCACCGTCGCCGGCATCCTCTACCTGGCGACCGCCCTGGTGATGTCGTGGATCGCCCGCATCTTCGAGCGCCGTTTCGGCACCGTCCGCGCGGCCTGATCCGCCGCCAGCCCCACCCCACCGTTCTTCGTGAGACCGAGAGGATTCGACATGACCGAGCCCAGCGCCGCGGCGGCCGGCTCGCCGGGGGAGAAAGCGACCACCGACGACGGGTTCATCGTCTTCGACCAGATCAGCAAGCGCTTCGGGAAGAACGTCGTCCTCGACGACCTGTCGTTCTCGGTCGGGTCCGGGGAGCGGGTGACGCTGATCGGGCCGAGCGGTTCGGGGAAGACCACCATCCTTCGGATGCTCATGACGCTGACCAAGCCAGACTCCGGCACCATCAGGGTGGGGGAGGACTACCTCTACCACGAGGAGCGGAACGGCGAGCTGGTCAAGGCCGGGGAGCAGCACGTCCGCAAGGTCCGAGGTCGGATCACGATGGTGTTCCAGCAGTACAACCTGTTCCCGAACATGCGGGTCCTGCGCAACGTCACCGAGGCCCCGGTGCACGTCCTCGGCCGCTCGCAGGACGAGGCGGAGGAGCGGGCGAAGGAACTGCTCGACATGGTGGGGCTCGGTGACAAGCTCCGGGCGTACCCGTCGCAGCTCTCCGGTGGTCAGCAGCAGCGGGTAGCGATCGCCAGGGCGCTGGCCATGGACCCGGACATCCTGCTGCTCGACGAGGTCACCTCGGCGCTGGACCCCGAGCTGGCCGCCGAGGTGCTCGACGTGCTGCGCGACATCGCGAAGAGCAGTGACATCACCATGCTCTGCGTCACCCACGCGATGAAGTTCGCCCGGGACGTCTCCCACCGGGTGCTCATGTTCGACCAGGGGAAGATCATCGAGGCGGCTCCGCCGGCCGAGATCTTCGACGACCCCAAGCAGGAGCGCACCAGGACCTTCCTGGAGTCCGTGCTCGACGAGACCTGAGCGGGTGCGGGCGTCGGTCAGTCAGCGACGCCGACGCCCGCCCGGTGCAGCAGGAGCAGGGAGTACGCCGCGATGGACTGGGCGTCGGTGATCTCGCCGGTGGCCACCATCTCCCGGAACCGCTCGTGGGTGAACCAGGCTGCACGCATGTCCTGCTCCTCGTGTTCCCGCTGGTGCACGCCGATGGTGAGTTCGGTGGCCAGGAAGACCGCGCCGCGCTGGCTGCTCAGCCCCGGCGCGAGGTCGAGCGTGCCGAGTTCGGTCAGCCGACCCGCCCGCAGGCCGGTCTCCTCGCGGAGTTCGCGTTCGGCCAGTTCCCTCGGCGGGAGTTCCAGTTGGTCCGGGGCGGTGCCCTGCGGGAACTCCCAGCACCGCCGACCCAGTGGGTAGCGGAACTGCTCCACGAGGAACAACCGTTCCCCGTCCTCCGGGATCACCAGCGCGAACGGTGGCTTGTCGATGACCCCGTAGATCCCGACCGAACCGTCTTGGCGCCGGATGGTGTCCTCTCGGATGCTCATCCACGGGTTCGCGTACACCTGGCGGCTGTCGAGCGTGTCCACGGCCGATGATCCTGCCTCCTGGCGAGGAGGGTGCCAAGTCCGGGGGTGGTGCTTCCGCGACCCACGAACCCCGCTCCGCTGTGGAGACCGTGCTCCGGTTGGAGCAGTCCCCGCCACCACTCGTGAACGGTTCCTTGGCCGAACGGGTGAGACCCCTCATTCGAAGGGGTACAGCCCCGCCCGACGAACGCGAAGGCATTCCGCAACCAGCCGGTCGAATGTCAATCTTTCCCTTACGAATAGTCGGTCCTGTTGGAAATTTCCTGACGGATCGACGGGGAGGAGTGGCAATGAACGACTCATGGTCCAGGGCGGTGGCGTTCCTGGGGGCGGTGGCGCTCGTCGCGGCCCTGCCAGGAACGGCACTCGCGACGGAAGGCCCACGCGGGGACGTGCTGGGCACCGAGAACCCCGACGCGGTGCCCGGCCGGTACATCGTGGTCCTGGACGACACGGTCTCCGCCCAGGACGTCGTGGGAACCGCCGGTGATCTGGCCGCCAAGTTCGGCGGCTCCGTGGAGATGACCTACCGGACGGCGCTGCGCGGGTTCGCCGTCAGCCTGGACGACGCCGAGGCGCCGCTGCTGGCCGCCGAACCCGGTGTCGCGCTCGTCGAGCAGGACCAGCGGGTTCGGCTCACCGATGTCCAGGAGGGCCCCACCTGGGGCCTGGACCGCATCGACCAGCGGGAACTCCCCCTCGACGAGGCCTACGAGTACCAGTCGACCGCGGAGGGGGTGTCCGTCTACGTCCTCGACACCGGCATCAACCACGGGCACGTCGACTTCGGTGGCCGAGCCCAACTCGGGTTCGACGCGGTCGACGACGGCCAGGAGGGCGAGGACTGCAACGGCCACGGCACCCACGTCGCGGGAACCATCGGCGGCGAGGAGTACGGGGTGGCCAAGGGCGTCGACCTCTACTCGGTGCGCGTGCTCGGATGCGACGGCTCCGGCACGAGCTCCGGCGTGATCGCGGGCATCGACTGGGTCACCGAGAACGCCGAGACGCCCGCCGTGGCCAACATGAGCCTGGGTAGCGCCGGGGCCACCGCCATCGACGAGGCCGTCGCCAACTCCGTGGCCGCCGGCGTCACCTACGTCGTGGCCGGGGGCAACTCCAACACCGACGCCTGCGGGACCTCACCGGCCCGGGTCGAGGAAGCCGTGACGGTCGGGGCCACCGACGCCGAGGACGGCCGCGCCTACTTCTCCAACTGGGGGGAGTGCCTCGACCTGTTCGCCCCCGGCGTCGACATCACCTCGGCCTGGATCGACGGGGAGGACGCCACCAACACCATCAGCGGGACGTCGATGGCCTCACCCCACGTCGCGGGCGCCGCCGCCCTCCTCCTGGCCGAGAGCCCCGAGGCCACTCCCGAGGAGATCGCGGCGGCCCTCACCGACGCCGCGACGCCGGACGTGGTCGAGGACCCGCAGGCGGGTTCGCCCAACCTCCTCCTCTACACCGGGCAGTGACGGCGAGCCGGCCGGCGGGGCGCGCGCGACGGCGCCGACGGGGCATCTAGGCTGTGCCGGGTGCGTCTCGTGATCGCTCAGTGCCAGGTGGACTACGTCGGCCGGCTCACCGCCCATCTGCCGAAGGCCACCAGGCTCCTGCTGATCAAGGCGGACGGGTCCGTGTCGGTCCACTCCGACGACCGCGCGTACAAACCGCTGAACTGGATGAGCCCGCCCTGCTGGCTGATCGAGGACCCCGACGTGTGGACCGTGCAGAACAAGGCCGGCGAGAAGCTCGTCATCACCATCAGCGAGGTCCTGCACGACAGCAAGCACGAGCTGGGCCCGGAGCCGGGCCTGGTCAAGGACGGTGTCGAGGCGCACCTCCAGGAGCTGCTCGCCGAGCACGTCACCACCCTCGGGGATGGCTGGTCGCTGGTGCGCCGCGAGTACCCGACGGCCATCGGCCCGGTCGACCTGCTCTGCCGCGACGACGCGGGGGCCACGGTCGCCGTGGAGATCAAGCGTCGCGGTGAGATCGACGGGGTCGAACAGCTGACCCGGTACCTGGACCTGCTCAACCGGGATCCCCTGCTGGCGCCGGTGCGGGGTGTCTTCGCCGCGCAGATCATCAGGCCCCAGGCGCGGGTGCTGGCCGAGGACCGGGGCATCCGCTGCGTCACCCTCGACTACGACGCCCTGCGGGGCATCGAACCGGACGAGTTCCGCCTCTTCTGAGCGCGGGGCGTCGGGAACACGGGCGTCCGCATCGGCCCTAGCCTGGGGGGATGCCCGTCCAACCGGAGCCAGGCCACGCCCCCGCGCACCCGGTGCGCGGGCTGCTCGTCTTCGTCGCGGCCGTCGCGGCGACCGCCGTGGTCGGCTCGCTCGCCTCAAGATCCGCGGCCGAGGACTACGCGGCGCTCGAACTGCCGTCCTGGGCCCCGCCCTCCTGGCTCTTCGGGCCCGTGTGGACGGCGCTCTACGTGTTGATCGCCGTCTCGGGCTGGCTGGTGTGGCGGCGGCACGGCGTCACCGGAGCCCGTACCGCGCTCGGGTTGTACGGCGCCCAGCTCGTGTTGAACGCCGCGTGGACGCCGCTGTTCTTCGCCGCCGGACGTTACGGCCTCGCGTTGGTCGACATCGTGGTGCTGTTCCTCGTCGTCGCCGTCCTCGTGGGCCTGTTCGCCCGGCTCCACCGCACGGCGGCTGTGCTGCTGGTGCCCTACCTGCTCTGGGTGGGGTTCGCGGCCCTGCTGAACGCCGCGGTCTGGTCGCTCAACACGTGAGCGCCGCTGACCCGTTCGCGACCGCCGAACCAGGTCGGGACCAGTGGGAACGGTGGACACGGACGGCCTGACGCGCGCCTCCCCGCCCCTCGTGGGTGACGAGCTGTGGGGTTCCACGCCCTGTCCCGCCGTGCTGCTCGGGCGCGACGGCACCCCGCGGGCCCCCAACGGCTTCCCCGCCGCTGACGTGGGTGCCCGGTTCGACCAGGGCAACCGGCGTGGTTGGTCGACGCGCACTCCCGTTTCCTCACCGCTGATCACCCACCCGCACCGGGAGGGCCCCGACGTCGTGGCGCTCTCCCGCTCGATCGCCACCCGCCTCCCCACCGCGCACGCGACCGTCACCGCCTGCCATGCCGACGGACTGCCCGTCATCGTCGGCGGAGCCCCCTGCGGCGCGGACGGCCGCTACGCCGAACCGCTCGGAGCGCACGCCTGGGCCCGGGACGCCCGCGAGGCGGCCGACCTCCTCGCGGCGCGGCGGCCACCACCGCCGACCTCCCCCGCCACCCCGTCGACGACCTCCCGCGCCTGGTGGCGCGGGAGTGCACGATGGTCGCGCGGCGTGCCACGGGCCTCGTCCGGACCACCTGCGCGCGGCTGGAGGATCTGTTCCCGGCTGTCACCGAGCACACCGAACGGCAGCGCCAGCACACCGCCGAGGACGTGGGTCCACATCATCGGCTTCCTGGTGACCGCGCCCTACCTCGGCGGTGACGAGCTCTTCCACGGTTTCCTCGACTGGGCGTCGGACGTGCTCGCCGCGCGCGACGTCCCCCTCACGTTCCTGGTGACGACCCTCGACCCGCTCGCCACCGAACTCCGGGAGCCCCCCGCGCGGCGGCCATCCCCAGCGGCGGTGGATCCAGGTGGGACGGCGGACGAGCCCGAGCCGGTGAACCGACGGGCCGCCCTCACCGCCTCCCCGGCCGCCCGTGCGCGCCCCCGTCCGGGCGGGGGCTGGAACGGGCCGAGAGGTCTCGCCCGCCGGCGCGGCCCTCGACGGGCTGGCCGCGCGCGGGGACCAGCGCGGACGCGCACCCAGCGGAGTCCTCCACTTCCCGTACGGGACCGAACGCGCTCCCCGCGCGAGCCGGGGGACCACGGTTGGCCGTAGTGGACCCACCGGCGCCGACGACCGGCTAGCGTGCGGACGTGCCTGTGCGTCGAACCGGTCCCGCCTCCTCGTTCCTGGGAGCGGCCGTGCTCATGTCCCTGGTGGCGGCCGGCTGCGGAGCGGCACCCGACCTGACCAAGACCGTCTCGGCCAGGAGCACGGTCCCGATGGAACCCGCCCCGGTCGATCCGGGGGTCGCGGCGGAGTGGACCGGACCACAGGACCCGGCGTTGACCCTGGACGCCCAACGGCGGGTCGATCCGTGCGCGCTGGTCGACCCCGCGGCCCTCGCCCCGTTGGCCGACGACCTGACCCTGTCCAACTCCGGCTGGGACCGCTGCTACGGGTACAAGCTCCTGGAGGAACGTTCCCTGAACGTGTCCCTCCAGCTCGGGGACAACGCGCTCCTCTTCGCGCAGGAGGCTGCCGAGGACATCGCCGGCCTCCCCACCTACCTGCAGTCGATGAGCAGCGGGTCCGGCGGGAACTGCACGGTGCGGCTGCTCACCAGCGAGGGCGAACACCCCCGCGCGCTGACCGTGCTGGTCGACGGCCCCGGCGAGGATCTGTGCGACCAGGGCGGCGAACTGGCCCGCGTGGCGGTCGAACGACTCCGTGAGGGTCCCCCGCTGTTGGACACCCCGGACGGCACCCTGCTGGAACGGGACCCCTGCGCCCTGCTGGCCCCGGACGTGGTGGAGGACGTCCTGGGACCCGATCAGGAGTCGCGGCCGGACGGCCTGTACCGGTGCCGCTGGGGAGCCCCGGCGGGCCCGTCCCTCCTCGTCGAGTTCGCGCAGGGGTCGGACCCCGCCGACGACGACGTCACCGAGGAGGTGGAGGTGGCCGGCGCGGTCGCCTACCGCGAACGGTCCGAAATCGTCTACCCCCAGTGCGAGATCAGCTGGTTGCACCGAACCACCGGCGGCGGCGCGTACGAGTCCGAGATCGTCCGGGTGGTGATGGACGACGTCCTGCGGGACGGGGCCGACGTCTGCGCCGGCGCGCTCGCCGCGGCCCAGGAGGTCAGGCCAGAGCTGCCGCCCTCGGCCTGACTCACGGGGTGTTCCCCGCCCACCCCGCCCATCACCCGTTCGTCGGATCTTCACCACGGCCCCACGCCAACGGGTGCGCAATGGGGGGTGTCCGGAAGATGATCTGTCACGACCGCGACGTGTCCGGCGCGCGAACTGGGCTGACGGCCCGCGACGCTCCCCGGTCCCTGGGAGGATGCACCATGCCGAACCCCGTGCCAGGCCAGGACAACAGCGTGGCGGGGGTGTCCGGGGGCGGCTGCGGGACGGTCACCGGCGAGTCGGTGACGGGGCCGGGAGCGCGGCGCTTCACCTCCGTCGACCCCCGCACCGGGGAGACCGTCGGCCACTACCCGCTGCGGACACCCGAGGAGGTCGAGGACACCGTCGCCTCGGCGCGCGCCGCCGGCGAGTGGTGGTCCGGGCTGGGGTTCGGCGGCCGTGCCGCCCGGCTCGCCGCCTGGCGCCGCCACCTCGTCCGCCACTTCGACGAGCTGGCGCACCTCGTCTGCGCCGAGACCGGGAAGCCGGTCGACGACGCCCGGGTCGAGGTGGCGATGGCCGTCGAACACCTCAGCTGGGCGGCTCGGCACGCGGAGCGGGTGCTGGGGCGCCGGCGGGTGCCGTCCGGGTGGCTGATGAACAACCAGGTCTCCACGGTCGAGTACCTCCCGCTCGGCGTCGTCGGCGTCATCGGGCCCTGGAACTTCCCCGTGCTCACCCCGATGGGCAGCATCGCCTACGCGCTCGCCGCCGGGAACACGGTCGTGTTCAAACCCAGCGAGCTCACGCCCGGGGTGGGGCGGTGGCTGGCGGCCTCACTCGCCGAGAGCGTGCCGGAGCGCGAACTGCTCCACACCGTCACCGGGGCTGGCGACACCGGCGCGGCGCTGTGCGCCTCCGGGGTGGACAAGATCTCCTTCACGGGCTCGGCGAGCACGGGCCGGGCCGTCCTCCACGCCTGCGCCGACAGCCTCACACCAGTCGTGCTCGAATGCGGGGGGAAGGACGCCCTCATCGTCGGGGAGGGCGCTGACCTGGGACGCGCCGCCGACGCCGCCGTGTGGGGCGGGCTGTCCAACGCCGGCCAGATCTGCGTGTCGGTGGAACGGATCTACGTGGTGGAGGCCGTCGCGGAGGAGTTCCTCCGACTGCTCGTCGAACGGGTGGCCCGGGTGCGACCCGGCGGTGAACCCCACGCCGACTACGGGCCGATGACCGACCCGGCCCTGGTCGAGGTCGTGCGCCGCCAGCTCGCCGAGGCGCTGGAGCGGGGAGGCAGGGCGCTGGTCGGCGGCGTGGAGTCCGTACGGCCGCCGTACGTCGAGCCGGTGGTGCTGGTCGACGTGCCGGAGGAGGCGCTGGTCAGTTCGGAGGAGACCTTCGGGCCGGTCCTCGTCGTCCACCGCGTTCCCGATCTCGACACCGCCGTCGCCCGGGCCAACTCCGGACGCCACGCGCTGGGAGCGGCCGTCTTCGCCGGTCCGGCCGGAGCGGACCTCGCGCCCCGGCTGCGAGCGGGCATGGTGGCGGTGGACGGCGTCCTCACCTTCGCCGCCGTTCCCGCTCTCCCCTTCGGGGGTTCCGGCGAGTCGGGTTTCGGCCGGGTGCACGGGGAGGACGGCCTCCGCGGTTTCGCCAGGGCGCAGTCGGTGGTGCGGCGGCGGTTCCGCCCCCTGCTGAACCCGATGACCTTCACGGGGCGGGCCAGGGCCGTGCGGCGGCTGGGCCGGCTCCTGCGCCTGCGCTACCGGCGGTGACTCCCGGCGGCGCCGTCGTCCCGTGTCCGCATCCGCCCCGGCCGGCCACCCGACCCGACACCTCTGGCACCGGTAGGGTCACCGTGGTGACGGCCGTCACCCGGTCAGGGGGCGGGCGTGGGGCCTGCCCGGACGAGCCGGGCGGGTCGACAGGGAGGTTCGACGCGTGAAGAAGATCCTCAACGATCCCTCGACCGTGGTGACCGACGCGCTCCGAGGTCTGGCCCTGGCTCATCCCGAGCTGCTCAGGGTGAGCACCGACCCCGCCGTGGTCACCCGGGTGGAGCCGACCCCGCCGGGCGCCGTCGCGGTCGTGTCCGGAGGCGGCTCGGGGCACGAACCGCTGCACTCCGGGTTCGTCGGCCCGGGCATGTTGGCGGCCGCCTGCCCCGGCCCGGTGTTCACCTCACCCACCCCCGACCAGGTGGTCGCCGCGGTGCGGGAGGTGGAGGCGGGCGGGGGCGCGCTGCTCGTGGTGAAGAACTACACGGGCGACGTGCTCAACTTCGAGACGGCCGCCGAGCTGCTCGAGGCCGAGGGCGTCGAGGTGCGGACGGTGGTGGTCGACGACGACGTGGCCGTCACGGACTCCTCCTTCACCGCGGGGCGGCGGGGAGTGGGGGGAACCGTCCTCGTCGAGAAGATCGTCGGTGCGGCCGCCGCCCGGGGGGACTCCCTCGACCGGTGCGCCGAGATCGCGGGCCGGGTGAACTCCCAGGTGCGGTCGATGGGGCTGGCGCTGTCGCCCTGCGTCGTGCCCCACGTCGGCCGGCCCAGTTTCGAGTTGGGCGAGGACGAGATCGAGATCGGGATCGGCATCCACGGTGAACCGGGGCGGGAGCGCATCCCGCTCGAACCCGCGGACGGCCTGGTCCGCCGGCTCCTGGAGCCCGTGCTCGACGACCTGCCGTTCGCCTCGGGGGACGAGGTCCTGCTGTTCACCAACTCGATGGGCGGAACTCCCCCGCTGGAGCTGTACCTGGCCCACGGGATCGCCGAACGCCTGCTCGCCGAACGGGGGATCAGGGTGCGCCGCAGCCTGGTCGGCCCCTACGTGACCAGCCTTGAGATGCGGGGCATCAGCGTGAGCGTGCTCCGGTTGGACGACGAACTGACCGCGCTGTGGGACGCCCCCGTGCGCACCACCGCGCTGAACTGGGGGTCCTGATGGGGTGCGGGGTGGACGAGGTGGTGGCGGCCTTCCACCGGGTCGCCGAGGTGATCACCGCGCACCGCGACGAACTGGTCGACCTCGACCGGGCGATCGGGGACGGTGATCACGGCGAGAACCTCACCCGAGGCTTCACCGCGGTCCGCGCGAGCTTGGACGAGGGTGAGCACGGCAGTCCCGCCGAGGTGCTCAAACTGGTGGCCAGCACCCTGATCTCCACGGTCGGTGGCGCCGCCGGCCCCCTCTACGGCACGGCCCTGCTCCGAGCCGCCAAGGCGGTGCCCGACCGGGTGGAACTCGGCCCCGAGGACGTCGCCGCCGCGCTCGCCGCCGCCCTGGAGGGCGTCGTCGCCAGGGGACGCGCGGAGGCGGGCGACAAGACCATGGTGGACGCGCTGGTCCCGGCGGTCGCGGCGGCGGAACGTGCGGTCGGCGACGGCGGGGACACCCGAGCCGTGCTGGCCGCCGCCTCCGCCGCGGCCGAGACCGGCGCGCGGGAGACCGCCCCCCTCGTCGCCAGGAAGGGACGGGCGTCCTACCTGGGAGAACGCAGCGCCGGTCATCTCGACCCCGGTGCGCGCTCGACCGCCCTGGTGCTGGGCGCGTTCGCCTCGCCCGGCCCCAGCCCCAGCCGAACCCCGGGGAAGGAGTGCGAGGGATGAGAGTGGCGGTGGTCCTCGTGTCCCACAGCCGGGCACTGGCGGAGGGACTGGCCGAACTCGCCGGCCAGATGGCACCGGACGTGCGGCTGGAGGCCGTGGGCGGGCTGCCGGGAGGAGGCCTGGGCACCGACTTCGACGCGGTCTCCACGGCCGTCGCGGACGCCGACCAGGGGGCCGGCCTCGTCGTGCTCTACGACCTGGGCAGCGCCCGGATGACCGCCGAGCTGGCGGCGGAGAGCGTGGGCGATCCAGACCGGGTCCTGCTCGTCGACGCGCCCTTCGTGGAGGGCGCCGTTGCCGCCGCCGTGGCCGCCCAGAACGGCGGCGAACTCGCCACGGTCGGCGCGGCGGCGGTGGCGGCGGCACCCGGCCCGGAAGCGCGGGGACCGGCCCTCACCGGGCCGGCGGCCGAAGGGGCGGTCGAGACCGCTGAGGTCCGGGCCGAGACGTTCGTTCTGCGCAACGAGGTCGGGCTCCACGCGCGGCCCGCCGCCCTGCTCACCAGGAGCATCGCCGGCCTGGACGCGGACGTGCGGGTGCGCTTCGGTGACGGGGAGGTGGACGCCGCCAGCGTGCTGGCCCTGATGGGACTCGGCGCCGGCCGGGGGGACACCGTGACCGTGTCGGCCACCGGACCGGACGCCGAGACCGCGCTGAGGCGGGTGACGGACCTGGTCGAGCGGAACTTCGACGAGTGAACCGCGCCGATCCGCCGAGGGAGTCGACGCGAGGTCATCCGAGGGGGAACCGTCCGACGCACGCCTACGCGCCGGGCCGGGAGCAGGTCGCTCAGCCGAGGTCAGCCGCAGCATCCCCCGCCGCAGCAGCCTCCCCCGGCCGGCGTCGCAGCGGCGGCCCCGGCCGGCGCTGCGCCGCCCCCTCGGGCCAGGGCCACCGTCGAGAGGAGTTTCACGGTGTCGTCGTGACCCACCGGGCAGCGAGCCGGGTCGGAGGCGGCGCTCATCGGCCGCTGGACCTCGAAGGTCGTGGCGCACTCACGGCAGCGGAACTCGTAGCTGGGCACGCCGCCATCATCGCAGAACGGAGCCGGTCGAGGCTCCTGCCGGCGTCCCCGCCCCTCAGCCGGTCACGGTGGCCGAGGACTCGGTGCGGGCGCCGGGGCGACTACCGTGGTCGTCCGTGCCGCGCCGCAACCGATCCCCGAAGTCCGCCGTCCGAGGTCGGGCCACCGCCGCGCGCCCGTTGTCGGCGGGGGTGGGGTCCGCCCAGCGGGTCTCCGGGCCCGACGGTGACTGGATGGTGCGCACCGTTCCCGGTTCCCAGGCGGTGAAGACCTACCGGTGCCCGGGCTGCGACCACGAGATCCGCGCCGGCATCCCCCACGTGGTGGCCTGGCCCGCCGACGAGTACGGCAGCGCCGAGGAACGTCGGCACTGGCACAACGGGTGCTGGCAGGCGCGCGGCAGGCGGGGCCCGACCCGGCGGTGGTGGTAGGGAACGGGTGTTCGTGACCCGTGTCCCGGTGGCCCGGATCACCCCGGCCACCGCGGCCGGTGATGGCACGATCGAGTGTTGATGAGTACACAGATCCGGGCGGGCACGGTACTGCCCGCACGCCGGGAGCCGCTCACCCTGCACACCGCCGACGACCTGCGCCTGGTCGGGGAGCTCGCGATGCCCGAGCGGAGGGCCCCGGTGGCGACGCTGGTCTGCCTGCACCCGCTGCCCACCCACGGCGGGATGATGGATTCGCACGTCTACCGCAAGGCCGCCTGGCGGTTGCCCGCGCTCGCCGACATCGCGGTGCTGCGGTTCAACACGAGGGGAACGGAGAGCGCGGCGGGGCGGAGCGAGGGCGAGTTCTCCCACGGGGACGCCGAGCGGCACGACGTGGTCGCGGCCCTGGAGTACGCCGAGTTCGAGGACCTGCCCAACGTCTGGTTGCTGGGCTGGTCCTTCGGTACCGACCTCGCGCTCATGCACGGCTGCGACCCGCTGGTGCGGGGTGCGATCCTGCTGTCCCCGCCCCTCCGGTACAGCCGCGAGGAGCACCTGCGGGTGTGGGCCGAGTCGGGCAAGCCGGTGCACGCGCTCGTGCCCGAGTTCGACGACTACCTGCGCCCGCCCGCCGCCCACGAGCGCTTCCAGGCGATCCCCGGGGCCAGGGTGGTGCCCTTCGAGGGAGCCAAGCACCTCTGGGTCGGTCGCGCCGACGACGTCCTCGACGAAATCGTCTCCATCGTGGCCCCGGACGTGCCGACCCCACTGCCCCGCAGCTGGGACGGGCCGTACGAGACCCACCAGTTCACCGTCCACCAGTCCTGACCCGCCCGTCGGATCGGCCGCTCCGGTCGCTGCGTCCGCGTCGCCGGGGGGAGGATGGCCGGCGTACCGACGGAAGGGACCGAGGATGACACCGCCCCTGGTGCTGCTGCACGCCTTCCCCGTGGACGCCCGGATGTGGGGCGGCGTCCGCCCGCTGCTCGGGCCCGGCCGGCGGGTGTTCGCCCCCGACCAGCGGGGACTGGGCGGTCGCCCCCTGACCCGGGACGGCGACGTGCCCCAGCCCGATCTCGACGTCGTCGCCGACGACGTCCTCGCCGAGCTGGATGCCCAGGGGGTCAGGCGCGTCGTGGTGGGTGGCTGTTCGATGGGCGGTTACGTGGCGATGGCGCTGCTGCGGCGTGCCCCGGGGCGGGTCGCCGGTCTGGTGCTGGTGGGCACGCGGGCCGGCGCCGACGGTCCCGAACAGCGCGCCAACCGGCTGCGGGTGGCGGACCGGCTCGAACGCGAGGGCGCGACCGGCTGGTCGGCCGAGTCGGCCGTGGAGGGACTGCTCGGGCCGACCACGCGGGCGTCCCGGCCGGAGGTGGTCCGCGCGGTCCGGGGTTGGGCGCGCGAGCAGTCGCCGGCCGGCGTGGCGTGGGCGCAGCGGGCCATGGCGTCTCGGCGGGACTCGCGCGCGCTGCTGGCCGCCGCCACGGTGCCCGTGCTCGTCGTGGCGGGCCAGGAGGACGGCGTGGTCCCCGTCGGTGAGCACCGCGCCCTGGCGGGAGACATCGCGGGCTCCGCGCTGCGGGTGGTGCCGGGAGCCGGGCACCTCGCCCCCGTCGAGGACCCGGTCGGTTTCGCCGGATGCCTCGTCCCGTGGCTCGACGAGGTGGCGTCGGCGGGGGAGTGAGCCGTTCCTCCGACCAGGGAACTCCCACCCGCCTCGGGTGGTGTGCTCGTCGACGGCCCCCGGTGGTGGTCGCCGCCGCTGGGAGGTGGGAACGCACGGAACGGATGGTCGGGCCTGGGGGCGGGCGGTGGGAGGAGGACCTCCAGCTGGCGCGCTCGGAACGCCGCGAGGGGCCCCGGAACCGGGACCCCTCGCGGTGGTGGTGCGGCCTGTCGCGCGGCTACTGCTGCTTGGGAGCGGGCAACACGGTGGTCTCATCCCCGTGCCCCTGGCTCGCCTCGGCTCCCTGCTCCTCGGCGGGCTGCTGCTCCGGTTCCCGCTCGTCCTCCGGCGTGGGCAACCGCATGATCCTGGTGCCGTCGTCCGAGGTCACCGCCGCGTCGGCGTCGGAGCTCCCGGTGGCCGGGGTGGCCGGCTCCTCCCCGGTGGCCCGCTCGTCCTCGGCCCGGGGGATCGCCATCACCGTGGTGCCCTCGTTGTCCGCACCGGCCCCGTCGGCCGGCGTGGCCTCGGCGCCGGTGGCCGTCTCCGCCGCGACCTGGTCGTTCGCTGGGGGTGGGGCCGGCGTCTCCTGGGTCACCTGTGCGTCGGTGGCCTGCTGGGGGGCAGGGGGCGCCGGCGGGTGGGGCTGTTCCAACCGCACCTGCGAGACCGCGTCCTGCGGAGCGGAGGGCACGTTCACCGGCACCGACGCCGACTGGTCCCAGACCCGGGTCCGCTGGTGGGGGTGGCGCTGGATGACCGTCTCCTCCGCCCCGTTGTGCTGCTGGTGCGGCGGCTGCTTGGCGGGCGCCCAGCCGGGCACCGGCGGGCCGGCGGGCACCGGGTGGAAGTGGGGCCGGGGGAAGTGCTGCGTGGGCGGGTCGTGACGTGACTGCGAACCGGCCGGCAGCGCGGGCGGCTCGACCGGCTGCTGGTCCTCGTCGGCGAGGTCGAGCAGGGGGCCGGCCTCGACGAAGACCGCCCGGATCGCCTTGAGCTGCTGGGCCAGCCGGCCTCGCGTCTGGCGCAGGGTGTCGACCTGGCGCTGGGCCTGGCCGATCCGCCGGTTGGCCTCCTCCGTGGCCTCCCGCACCCGGCGGTGCGCCTCGTTCGTGCTCTCCTGGAGCCGCCGGTTGGCCTCCTCGGTGGCCTCCCTGACCCGCCGCTCGGCCTCCGCCTTGCTGTGGGCCTCCTGCTCGGCCAGCGTGCGCATCGCCTCGTTGCGGCGGGACGACATCGCCATCTCGAAGTCGTCCTCGACCTGCTTGCGCCGGGCGTCGGCCTCGGCGTCGGCCGCCTGGCGGGTCTGCTCGGCCTGCCGCAGGTACTCCTGGGCGTCGTGCTCGCCCTTCTGCCGGATCGACTCGCCCTCCTGGCGGAGCCGCTGGGCCTCCGCCTCGCCCTGCCGGCGGATGTTCTCGGCGTCCTGCCGAATGCGGTCCGCGTCGGCCTCCCCCTGCTGGAGGACCTCCTGCGCGGCGGCACGGATGCGCTCACCCTCCTGGTTGGCCTTGTCCAGGGTGGCGCGGTGCTCCGCCTCCATCTCGGCGCGACGCGTGTCGTTCTCGGCGATGAGCCGCTCGTACTGGTTCCGGAGGCCGGTGGCCTCCTTCTCGGCCTTGGCCTGCATCTCGGCCGCGTCGGTCTCGGCGCGGGCGCGGATCTCGTTGGCCTCCTCCTGCGCCAGCCGGAGCATTCGCTGGAGGCGTTCGCTCATCCCCTCCAGACTGGTGGGGGGCTGGCTCATCCGCTCCAGTTGGGAGTGGAGGCTCTCGATCTCGGAGCGGGCCGCCTCCAACTGGCGGGCCAGGTCGCCCGCCTGCGACAGGGCCGCGTTCCGGTCGGCCGCGAGGATGCGGAGATCGGCGTCCAACCGCTCGAGGTGCTCGTCGACCTGAGCGCGGTCGTAACCACGTTTGGCGACGTCAAAGCCGGAGCCAAGGGGTAGTAGGTCACGGTCGTCGGCAAGGCCCATGAGTGTCACGCTACCTGGATGGCCGGAGGGTTCGGGGTATCTCCCCGCCATTGTGGTTCACGTGTCCCGAGTTCGCCGGACGACGAGACCGCACGGGTTGACCGGTTGGCCAACCAAGGCGCATCCTGGGGTAGTTCCTGCAGGAACGGAGGTGGAGACCATGACTGGAAAGTGGTCACGTTGGCAGGACTGGGCAGCGTTCGCGCTCGGTGTCTACACGGTCATCTCGACCATCTGGCTGGACGTCACCGCGGGCACGGCGTGGACCATGATCGTGCTCGGCGCGCTGCTGGCGATCAGCGGTCTGTGGTCGCTCTCGGCGCCCGGTTCGGTCGCCAGCGAGTGGACCCACATGCTCTTCGGGGTCCTGTTGTTCCTGGCGCCCTGGGTCATCGGGTACACGGACCAGGGCGGCGCGGCGTGGACCTCGTGGATCGTGGGTGTGCTGGCGGTCCTGGTGAGCGCGGCGGCGCTGCCCGAGGCGAACACCGCTCACCGGGGGGTGATGGCCCACTGAGTGGATGCCGCCGGCCACACCGGCGGCGGTGTCCCCGCGCCCGGCGTGCCCATAACGTGTCCAGTGCCGAGAAGGCGGACCCGTTGTGGGCACGACCGGCGTATGGGGAGGGACAACGGTGAGCGTGGCGGACGCGGCGGCAGGCTCGACGAGGAGCGGCAGGGTGCGGCGGACAGGCCAGCGGGACGGTGTCGGGGCGCGGGAGCGCATCCTGACCGCCGCCGGCGAGCTGTTCGCCGAATCGGGTTTCGACGCCACGCCCACCTCGCGGATCGCCGAACGGGCGGAGGTCCCCAAGGGGCTGGTGCACTACTACTTCCGCCGCAAGCAGGACCTGCTGGCGGCCCTCATCGAACGCCTGCCAGACGTGCGGGTGGACCTGACCTCGGTCGTCGTCCCCGGGGACGTCGCCACCAGCCTGCGCCAGTTGGTGGCCGCGCTCGACCGAGGTCTCGACGCGTCACCGCTGCTGTCCCACCTGCTCTGGCGGGAGACCGACACCCATCCGGCCGTCCGGGACGCGCTGGATGCGCGGCTGCGCGGGATCGTCTCCCAGATCCGGGAGGTGCTCATCGCCGCGCGGGAAGCGACCGGGGGGCCGGCGGCGGAGACGGCGCTCGTCGGGGAGGGAAGGGTCGGGGCCCGGGAGGGGAGCGACGACATCGAGAGCGCGGCGGCGTTGCTGGCGCTGGCGGTCAGCTACCGCCACTCGGTGGCCCGGCACACCCAGCCGGCGGACGTGCTGGACCGGGAGTTGGACTTCGTCGCGCGGGCGCTGGAAAGCGGGTGAACACCGAGCGCGGAGAGGGGACGCGCCCGGTCGACCGTCGGGCGGTCCCGTCCGGGGTGCGCGGTCCTCGTCGGCACGCCGGCGGTCCCGGCCGGACGGAGTAGGTCACTGATCGAGGTGGAGTAGTGGTGGCCGCCCGGCCCTGGGCCGTTCGAGTGAGGTCCTGCTGGGGCGCATGGTGAAATATTCACGTTGCATGCACGATTCGTGTCCGAAGCCCACGTCAGGTGGGCCGCTCGGACGGAGTAGTCATGCGCATACCGAGTACCGGACGTGATCCCGCCGCCAGGTGGCGGAGACGAACGACGGCCGTCGCGCTGGTGGCCCTGCTGCCCGTGACCGCCTCCGGAGCGGCCGACGGTGAGGAGCGGGCCGGCACCACCGTCACCCTCCCCGGCCTCTCCGAGGAAGTGGAGATCCTCGTCGACGAGTGGGGGATCCCGCACATCTTCGCCGCCAACACCGACGACCTCTACCTGGCGCAGGGGTTCAACGCGGCCCGCGACCGGCTCTTCCAGATCGACCTGTGGCGGAAACGCGGACTCGGCGAGCTGTCCTCGGACCTGGGGCCCGACTACGTCGAACAGGACAGGGCCGCCCGGCTCTTCCTCTACGACGGCGACATGGAGGCCGAGTGGGCGAGCTACGGACCGGACGCCGAACGCACCGTGACGGCCTTCGTCACCGGGATCAACGCCTACGTCGACTGGCTGGAGGAGAACCCCGACCAGCTCCCACCCGAGTTCGCCGAACTCGGGTACGAGCCCTCCCGGTGGGCCCCGGAGGACGTCGTCCGGATCCGCAGCCACGGGCTCACCAGGAACCTCACCAGTGAGGTCGCCCGGGCGCGCGTCGCGTGCGCCGAGGGCACCGACGCCGACCTGGTGCGCCGTGGCCTCGAACCGGACTGGACCACCGAGGTCCCCGACGGGCTCGACCCCTGCGCCATCGGGGACGAGGTGCTCGACACGTTCCGGTTGGCAACCAGCGGGGTCGCGTTCTCCGACGGGGAGGTGCGGGTCCTCGAGGCGGAGGACCCGACCGTGGTGGGCAGCAACAACTGGGTGGTCGCGCCCGAACGGACGAGCACCGGGCGCCCGATCCTCGCCAACGACCCGCACCGCGCCTACTCCGCCCCGGCCCTCCGGTACGTCACGCACCTGTCCGCACCCGGGCTGGACGTGATCGGCGCCGGTGAGCCCGCACTGCCCGGCGTGTCCATCGGGCACAACGGCACCGCGGCCTTCGGCCTGACGATCTTCTCCATCGACCAGGAGGACCTCTACGTCTACGAACTCGATCCCGCCGACCACGACCGGTACCGCTACGGGGACGGGTGGGAACGCGTGGAGGTCGAGGAACAGCGGATCGAGGTCGCCGGAGAGGACGCGGTGACCGTCGAGACGCGGCACACCCGGCACGGTCCCCTCATCCACGTCGACGAGGACCGCGACCTCGGGTACGCGGTGCGAACGGCGTGGAGCGAACCGGGGATGTCCCCCTACCTCGGCAGCCTCGCCTACCAGGGGGCCCGGAGCTTCGACGAGTTCGAGGAGGCGATGCGGACGTGGGGAGCGCCGACGGAGAACCAGGTGTACGCCGACGTCTCCGGTGAGATCGGTTGGGTGCCCGGCGGCCTCGCGCCGGAACGCTCCGGCTACGACGGTCTGCTGCCCGTCCCGGGAGACGGCCGCTACGAGTGGACGGGTTTCCACGACGGGGCCGAGCTGCCGCGTTCGCGCAATCCCGCCGAGGGGTACGTGGCGACCGCCAACGAGATGAACCTGCCACCGGACTTCCCGCACGAGGAGTACGGGCTGGGGTACGAGTGGACCAACCCGTTCCGGTTCCAGCGCATCACCGAGGTGCTCGCCCAGGACACCGACCACGGTCTGGCCGACTCGGCCGCCCTCCAGCTCGACCAGCTGTCCCTGCCCGCGCGACGGATCACCGCGCTGCTGCCCGGGCTGGAGCCCGGGGACGCGATCACCAGCCGAGCCCGCGACCTCCTCGTCGGGTGGGACCACGTGGAGACCGCGGACTCGGGCCCGGCGGCCCTGTTCGAGGTGTGGTTGTCCCGGCACCTCGGTCCGGAGTTCGTCCGCCTGGCCGCTCCGGAGGCAGCGGAGATCATCGAACAACCCGACACCCTGGTGTTGGTGGAGGAGCTGGAGAACCCGGGCCGCTGGCTCGACCAGGAGGAACGCGACGAGCTGCTGCTCACCACGCTGCGCGCGGCCTACCGGGAGACCGGTGAGCTGTTGGGCGGCAACGACCGGCGGTGGGAGTGGGGGCGGTTGCAGCACACGCTCTTCGCGCACCCCGTCGGACGGGGCGGCGCGGAAGACGACCCGGCCAGCCTCGACGTGGGGCCCTTCCCCCGGGGCGGCTCCAAGGACACCGTGAACCAGTCCTCCTACCGGGTCTCCGACTTCCGCCAGACCAACGGCCCGTCGTTCCGCATGGTCCTCGACGTCGGCGAGTGGGACCGCTCCCTCGTGATCAACGGGCCAGGCCAGTCCGGTGACCCGGACAGCCCGCACTACCGCGACCACGCCGAGCCGTGGCGCGACGGCGAGTTCGTCCCCCTGCTCTACAGCCGGGCCGAGATCGAACGGCACGTGGGCGAACGGATCGTCCTGCTGCCCGGCTGAGCCCGGTCCCGCCCTGGGGTGAGCGGCGGCCAGTGGGAGGTGCGGTTCCACCGCCGGTCACCCCGGTCACGGGCCGGTCCCGCCGGTCCGGTTTCCTCCTGCTGGGTGATTTCCGGACCGGATCGCCGACGGGGCTCGCACCGACCGGCCCGCCGTACGGGTGACGGCCCTTCCCCGGTGGTCGGACGGGGAGGGGCCCCGGGCCGGTGCCGCCGCGCCCTCCCCGGTCACGGGAGCGCGGACTTGGGAGGTTCGACGAGTTCGATCAGGACACCCCCGGCCGCCTTCGGGTGAACGAAGTTGATGCGCGAACCCCCGGTGCCCCGCCTGGCCTCCTCGTAGAGGAGGCGGACGCCCTTGTGGCGCAGCGCCGTGCTGATCGCGTCGATGTCCCACACCCGGTAGGCCAGTTGTTGCAGGCCCGGGCCCCGCCGGTCGAGGAAGGACGCGATCGGCGAGTCCGCGCTGAGCGGGGCCAGCAGTTGGAGCGCCGCGCCGTCCCCCGCGTCCCCCGCCGCCCTGAGCATCGCCTCCCTGGTGCCCTGTTCCTCGTTCGACTCGATGTGCACGACCCTGAGACCAAAGGTGTCGCGGTAGAAGGCGATGGCCTCCTCGAGGTCGGCGACGGCGACACCGACGTGGTCGATGGCGGTGACGAACTGGCTGAGTTCCTCCGGCATTCCAGGAGGGTATGTGGCGCGGATCTCGATTACGGTGCCAGTGTGACCTTCTCGATCGTCGCCAGGGACCCGGTGACCGGTGAACTGGGCGCCGCCGTCGCCAGCGGTGTCCTCGCCATCGGCGCGAGGGCGCTCGCCGTCGAACCAGGGCTGGCGGCGGTGGTCGTGCAGGGCGCCGCGGGCGCCGACCAGCTCCACGCCGTCCTCGACCGGCTCCGCGAGGGGAACGAGCCGGAAGAGGCGGTGCGCGCGGCTGGGCTCAGCGCGGAGATGCAGTGCGGTGTCGTCACCCCGTCGGAGAGCACCAGTTGGACCGGCGACGCCTGCCCCGGTGCCGCCGGAGGCGTCGCGCTGCCCGAGGTCGCCGTCCAGGGCAACCTGCTGACCTCCACGGAGGTGTGGGAGGCGGCCCGCGAGACCTTCCACACCACCACCGGTCCGCTGCACCGCCGACTCGTCGCCTCGCTCCGCGCCGGGCAGCAGGCCGGGGGCGACGCCCGGGGGCAGCAGTCCGTGGCGCTCGTCGTCCGCGCCGCCGGGGGGACCGAACCGCTGCCGCTGGACCTCAGGGTCGACGACCACCGCGACCCGCTGCGCGAACTCGGCCGCCTCCTGGACGTCCACCACGCCCACGACCTGATCGCCAGCGGCTCGTCCGTGCTGCACGAGGACATCGACATGGCGCGCCGCCTCGTCGACGCCTCGGCCCGGTTGCCCGGCGACGCCCTGCTGGCCGGCTGGGCGGCGGTCGGCGCCTTGGTGCACGGCCTGCCGGAGGCGGCGCTGCTGGTGAACGCGGCCCGCTCGCAGACCCCGAGGTTCGCCGCGCTCTGCGCCCTGCGCGCCTCCCACGGGGGGCCGCTGGCCCCCGCCTGGAACAAGCTGGCCGAACTGGGCTGAGGCGGGGCCGTCCCCTCGGGCCGGCCGCCCCTCGCCGTGGCCACGAGCCCGTCCGCCGCTGCCGTTCCCCGGCTTCCGGCCACCCCTCCCCCGAGGCGCGCACCAACGGGGCCGGCCCCACCCGGTGCGCCCACCGCCTCCCGTGACGACGTGTGTGGTCGCCGTCACCCCTCGTCGGTCCTGGCGGGGCCGGTAGGGTCCGGATCAGTCGTAGGCGGAGGAACGAGGGAGAACATCCGTGACCGGTTCCGTCATCGTCGCCGGAGCCCGCACCCCGATCGGGCGGCTGCTGGGTTCGCTCAAGGATCAGTCCGCCGCCCAGCTGGGCGGCGTCGCCATCAGGGCCGCGTTGGACCGGTCGGGAGTGACCCCCGACCAGGTCCAGTACGTGATCATGGGACAGGTGCTCACCGCGGGAGCCGGGCAGATCCCCGCCCGGCAGGCGGCGGTCGCCGCGGGCATCCCGATGGACGTGCCCGCCCTGACCATCAACAAGGTCTGCCTCTCGGGGCTCGACGCCATCGCCCTGGCCGACCAACTCATCCGAGCCGGTGAGTTCGACGTGGTGGTGGCCGGCGGGCAGGAGTCGATGTCCCAGGCACCCCACCTCCTGCCGAACTCCCGGACCGGGACGAAGTACGGGGACGCCGTGCTCCGCGACCACATGGCCCACGACGGCCTCTTCTGCGCCTTCGACCAGGTGGCGATGGGGGAGTCGACCGAGCGGTACAACTCCCGGTACGGCCTGGCCCGCGCCGAGCAGGACGCCTTCGCGGCGGCCTCGCACCAGCGCGCCGCCGCCGCCACCGCCGCCGGGGTCCTCGCCGAGGAGATCGTCCCCGTCGAGCTCCCGGGACGTCGGGGCGCACCGGGCGTGGTCGTCGATCGTGACGAGGGCATCCGCCCGGACACCACCGCCGAGGGCCTCGCGGCGCTGCGGCCGGCCTTCGCCACCGACGGGACCATCACGGCGGGCTCCGCCTCCCAGATCTCCGACGGGGCGGCGGCCGTGGTGGTCATGAGCCGGGCCAGGGCGGAGGAGCTCGGCCTGGAGTGGATCGCCGAGATCGGCCCGCACGGGGTGGTCGCCGGCCCGGACGCCAGCCTCCACGAACAGCCTTCCCGGGCGATCGCGGCCGCCTGCCGGCGAGCCGGTGTCACCCCGGCCGATCTCGACCTCGTCGAGATCAACGAGGCGTTCGCGGCGGTGGGCCTGGTATCGGCGAGGGAGCTCGGCGTGGACCTGGACCGGGTCAACGTCAACGGGGGTGCCATCGCCCTCGGCCACCCGATCGGGATGTCCGGTGCCCGACTGGTCCTCCACCTGGCGCTCGAACTCCGGCGGCGCGGTGGCGGCCTCGGCGCCGCCGGTCTCTGCGGCGGGGGCGGGCAGGGGGACGCGTTGCTGCTGCGCGTCCCGGAGGCGGACCGGGCCGAGCGATGAGCCACGCCGAGGTGGACGACCTGGTCCAGCGGGCGCGCGCGGGACAGCCGAGGGCACTGGGTCGGCTCATCTCCCTGGTGGAGGACGCCAGCCCTCGGCTGCGGGACGTGGCGGCCGAGCTCACGCCCCACACGGGACACGCCCGAGTGATCGGGCTGACCGGTCCACCGGGAGTGGGGAAGTCCACGTCCACCTCGGCGCTGGTCACGGCCCTACGAGCCCAGGGGAGGACGGTGGGGGTCTTGGCTGTCGACCCCTCCTCCCCCTTCTCCGGTGGTGCGCTCCTGGGTGACCGGGTCCGCATGCAGGACCACGCGCTGGACCCGGGGGTGTTCATCCGCTCGATGGCGACGCGAGGTCACCTCGGCGGGCTCGCCTGGGCCACGCCGCAGGCGCTGCGCGTCCTCGACGCCGCCGGCTTCGACGTCATCCTCGTCGAGACGGTGGGCGTCGGGCAGTCGGAGGTCGACGTCATCTCCCTGGCGGACACCACCCTGGTCCTGCTGGCTCCCGGCATGGGCGACGGCATCCAGGCGGCGAAGGCGGGCATCCTCGAGGTCGCGGACGTGTTCGTGGTCAACAAGGCCGACCGTGAGGGCACCGACCAGACCGTCCGCGAGCTCAAGCACATGATCTCCCTGGGCCGCCGGGAGAAGGAGGGGCCGAGTTGGCGTCCGCCGATCGTGCGGACCGTCGCATCCCGGGCGGAGGGGATGACCGAGCTCGTCGCGGCTGTCGACGAACACCACGACTGGATGCGGGAACACGGAGAGCTCAGTGCCCGGCGGCGGCGGCGAGCCGCCAGTGAGGTCGAGGCGATCGCGGTCGAGGAGTTGCGGGGCCGGCTGGGGGATGTGCGGGGCGGCTCCGCGCTGGTCGACCTCGCCGACCGGGTGCTGGCCGGGCGGACCGACCCCTACACGGCGGCGGACGAGCTGGTCGCGGGCCTGCGGCCACGGCGATGAGCCGCCCGCGCGTTCCGGACGTGTGACATCCCGGTTCCGGCCGGACCGAAGACGCGAACGGGCCGGCCGGGCGGTGCTCGCCGGCGGGTGGCGGCGGTAGCCGCCCTGCTCAGATCCGCGGTCGAGCACCCGCTCTCCCTCGCTTGCGCGGGGCTTACAGGGCGCCAGCCACTCCTGCGGCGAGGGTCGTCGGCTCACCCCCGCTTGCGCGGGGCTTACCCTGCGGCCCTCGCCGCGCGGATGACGCGGTCCGGCTCACCCCCGCTTGCGCGGGGCTTACCGACCCGGAGCAGGTCGGGGAGCGTGCGGATGCGGCTCACCCCCGCTTGCGCGGGGCTTACCCCGCCGGCTCCTCGTCCCGGTCGGCCGCCGGCGGCTCACCCCCGCTTGCGCGGGGCTTACCCCAGCGGATGGCGGACATCCGAATGGAAGGCCGGCTCACCCCCGCTTGCGCGGGGCTTACACGTGGTCGGCCAGCACGCGCATCAGGCCGCTCGGCTCACCCCCGCTTGCGCGGGGCTTACCGCTGCCTGACCACCGGCTGACCGTGGTGCCCCGGCTCACCCCCGCTTGCGCGGGGCTTACAACTACCACCACCGCTGATGCGCCTCGAGGAACGGCTCACCCCCGCTTGCGCGGGGCTTACGCCCACCCGGCGAACCGCACCGGACCGAACGCCGGCTCACCCCCGCTTGCGCGGGGCTTACGGCGCCGCCTGCCGGGACACCGACCCCGAACTGGCTCACCCCCGCTTGCGCGGGGCTTACGTGTACCGTCGGATGTCCATCGCACCCACGGCCGGCTCACCCCCGCTTGCGCGGGGCTTACGCTGCCGCGCTGATCGGCCACATGGGTGTCACCGGCTCACCCCCGCTTGCGCGGGGCTTACAACTCGGGCAGGCCCTCGGGGAGCGACGCCGGCGGCTCACCCCCGCTTGCGCGGGGCTTACTTCTACGGTGGCCCGTTCGGCCGCCGCCCACGCGGCTCACCCCCGCTTGCGCGGGGCTTACCCTTCGCGACCAGCGCGAATGGAGCGCCGTTATCATTTCTTGACCTTGCGGTCTCGATGATCAGCCTACTCCCGCTCAGTCCCGTCGCGTGGTGGCACGCCGCCCAGAACGGATCGCCGCCGGCGCGGCCAGTCGGCTGCTCCTCCACCATCGTCCACGTCGCCCCCTGTTCCCGGTGCTCGTTCACGAGCTCACGGCGTCGTGCTCCTGGCCGACGGGTGCCACCCACTCCATGACCGTCGTGGAACCGGCGGCCGGACCCGGGTGCGGCGTCCTCCCGTCCTCGACCGTCCGGGCCCGTGCCAGGTCGTTCCTCCTGCCCACGACGGGTAACCAGTCCAGGCTCGCGAGCGGGTCCGCGACGCGCAGCGCGGGGTCGTCCATCGCGAAGGTCCTGGCCGGTCCGGGCCCGGTCGTCCTGGTCTCGAACCGCACCGTCACCCTGCCGACCCCCGCTCCCTGCACCCACCCGTGCCCGTGCTCGGGGTGGCGGACGTCGTCACCCGCCGCCCAACCACGGCCGCCACGGTCACGACCGCCCGGGAGCGGGGCCGTGTCCGGTCGAGGGGTGGGTCCGGCGTCGGTCGCCTCGTCCGGTCCGGTCTCCTCGTCCGGGTGCGGCTCAGGGACGGCGGTTGGCGGCGCGGGGAACAGGGACTCCTGCTCCGCCGTCGTCAGCCCAGCCAGGGACACCCCCACCAGCCGGACAGGTGTGCCGGGAGGAACGGCGGAGCTCACCAGTCGTCGGGCCATCGCGGAGAGCGACGACAGGTCCGAGGTGGCGGCGCGGACGGTCTCCGAACGGCTGACGGTGGCGAAGTCCGCGCTGCGGACCTTCACCGTCACCGTCCTGGCGGCGCGGTGCGAGCGCACCAGCCTCTGGTGCGCGGCGCTCGTCATCGAGACGGCCGCGCTCTCCAGCGCGCCGCCGTCCACCAGGTCCGTGTCGAAGGTCGTCTCGGCGCTGACCTGCTTCACCTCGGCGCGTTCCGCCACCGGCCTGGGATCCCTGCCGTGGGCGAGGTCGTGCAGCTCCCGGCCGACGGCCGTCCCGAGCAGCGCGGTGACGGTGGCGGGATCGAGGTCGGCGAACTCACCGAGCGTCTGCACCCCGATCCGCCGCAACTTGCCCTCGGAGACCGGGCCGATCCCCCACAGCGCCCGGACCGGAAGATCACGCAGTACCGCGCGTTGCTCCTCCGGAGTTACCACGAGCAGACCGTCGGGTTTGGCCAGATCCGAGGCGATCTTGGCCACCGACTTGCCCGAGCCGGCCCCGATCGAGGCCACCATGCCCACCTCGGAGTGGATGCGGGCACGCAGCTCGGCCAGGACGCGGCGCACCTCGTCGGCCTGGGCCCCGGCCAGCGAGCCGGGTTCGATGAACGCCTCGTCCAGCGAGACCTGCTCCGCCACCGGGCTGAACCGGCGCACCAGGTCGAAGACCCGGGCGCTGACGGCCTGGTAGACGGTGAAGCGAGGCGGGATGACGGTCGCCACCGGGCAGAGCCGCCTGGCGTGGGCCATCGACATCGCCGACCGCGCGCCGTAGGCCCGGGCCTCGTAACTCGCTCCCGCCACGGTGCCCCGAGGCCCCGCACCGCCGACCAGCACGGGCGACTCCCGGAGGGTGGGGCGGGTCAGCTGCTCGACGGAGGAGAAGAACGCGTCCATGTCGAGGTGCGCCACCCACCGCCCGCTCCCGCTCGCCGTCACCACCGGTCCATTACACCCCCTGACCCCGACGGTGCCCCTCGAACGGGCCGGGCGGATCGATCCGGGGACGGGCCGGGCGGGTCGGTTTCGGCGGTGCTCCGAGGTGCGCGCCGGCCGGTGCCGGTCGCGTCGCGCCGCACCGTTGGAAGGGGCGGGCGCGTTCCCTGTCCGGGGGTGTCGGCCGCGCCCGGTCTCAGTCCTCGGGGGGAGGTGGCGTCTCCCCTGAGCCTCTGGGGATCAGCCGCACCGGCAGGACGACCCGTTGCGGCGGTGAACCGTCCCCCGCCATCCGGGAGAACAGCAGCTCCGCGCCCGTTCGTCCCAACTCTGGCACGTCCTGGCTGATGACCGTGATCGGCGGAGCCATCAGGTCGGCCAGCTCGAAGTCGTCGAAGCCGACCAGGGCGGGGCGGTGGGAACGGCCTCGGAGGGCGCGCAGCAGACCGACGGTGATCCGGTTGTTGCCGGCGATGACCGCTGTCGCCCTGGCCGCGCCGCCGCTGATGCGGGAGAGGCCGCAGGTCAGCGTGGTCTCGTCGTGCGGCCCCATGAAGACGAGCCGTTCGTCGAAGGGGAGGCCGGCTGAGGCGTGCCCCTCCCGGTAGCCGCGCACCCGTTCGCCCGCCGTGTAGATGTGGGGCGAGTCCCCGAAGAACGCGATCCGCCGGTGGCCGTGCCGCACCAGGTGGGCCACCGCCTCGGCGACACCGCCCTGGTTGTCCACCAACACGGTGTCGGCGGCGATGTCCCCCGGCGGCCGGTCCAGGAACACGATGGGGGTGCCCGCCCGCATCTCCGGTACGAGGTAGCCGTGCTGGACCCCGGAGGGGACCAGCAACATCCCGTCGACCCGGCGGGAGCAGAACTCCAACGCCAGTTCGCGCTCCCGGACGTGGCTCTCGTCGGAGGAACCGGCGAGGACCTGGTGGTCGTGTTTCCTCGCCACCTCCTCGACCGCTCTCGTCACCTGGGAATAGAAGGGGTTGGCCACGTCCTCCAGCAACAGGCCGAGCGTTCCCGTCGCCGAGCCGCGACGCAGATTCCGGGCACCGAGATTACGGCGGAATCCGAGTTGATCGATTGCCGACAGGACGATTTCCGCAGTGGACGGATGTACTCCGGGCTCGTTGTTCACCACCCGGGAAACGGTTTTGATGCTCACGTCGGCCAGTCGTGCCACGTCGTTCATGGTCGCACGTCGGTGGCGTCGTAATCCCTCGGGCAAGGTCGTCACAGCTAGCTCATCTCACCCGGTAGACGCTTCGCTGTCAACAGTTCGACGGATCACCGGCCGGCTGGGCCCATTCCCGGCGACCGTTTACGCCAATAGCACAGCTTTATCGATTAAGTAGCTGCCGGGTTATGGCTGAGTGGGGCCTGAAGGGAAACCTCGCATTGCGTCAAGTCGTCACGCCAGCGGGTCGGAGAAAGTAGGGCGGTCAGCCGAATTCGTCCGACGCTGTCCTCGATAGCGGGAGCAATGTCGCCGGCCGGGGTGGGCCGACGGCGACCCGGTCGCCCGGTGACGTGGGGCACTGAGCACACTGGGGACCGCCGGGGTCGTCGCCCGGCGCCACCGAGCCCCAGGAGGAGTGCAGTGTTCACCACGCCGGTCGGTCGCTTCCGCCTCGCAGCCCTGGCGGAGGCCGCCTCCTGGGTCGGGCTGCTCGTCGGCATGTTCTTCAAGTACGTCGTGGTGCACAACGACGTGGGGGTGGCGATCTTCGGCCGGGTCCACGCGGTGCTCTTCATCCTCTACGTCGTCGTGGCCCTGGTCACCGCCCGCGCGTTGAGGTGGAACCTGGTGACCCTCTTCTGGGCGCTGGTGGCGAGCGTGCCCCCGCTGGGAACCGTGCTGTTCGAGCGCTGGGCCACCAGGAAGGGGAAGCTGGCCGACCCCGGCGCGGTCAGGGCGCCCCTCGACGAGCGTGCCGCCGCGTGAGGCGACTCACCCCTCGGCCGGCTCGCGGCTGAAGTCCCCGTGCGCCAGCCGGACGCCGGTGAGCAGCTGGGTCAACTGGGTCATCTCCTGCTCGTTCAGGCCCCGCATCCCGAAGTTCACCGAGGTCACGGCGGTGGTGGCCGCCTCCATCCGTCCCCGCCCCGCGTCGGTGATCTCCACCAGCGTGGTCCGCCGGTCGGTGGGGTGCGGTGTCCTGCGCACCAGCTTGTCCCGTTCGAGCCGGTCGACGATGTTGGTGACGCTGGTGGGGTGCAACTGGAGCCGCTCGCCCATCACCCTCATCGGGAGGGCCCCCCGCCGGGAGAAGGTCAACAGCACCAGTGCCTCGTACCGGGCGAAGGTGAGGCTCAGGGGACGCAGCGCACCGTCGACCGCCGACTGGAGGAGCTGCTGCACCCGCATCACGCTGGTGACCGCGGCCATCGTGCTCGAGGGCCCGATGCGCGAGGCCCACAGTTCGGCGGCGCGCGCGATCGGATCGAACGGAAGTGGTTGCTGGGCGGTCATGACAACTGACGCTAGCAGCGTCGGAGGTGGGCCCGACCGCTTGGCGGGTCCCGGACCCACCGGGTAGCCCGGGAACGGAGGCGCCGGAACCGCCGGCGCCCGAACAGGAGGTGCGTGCTCATGTTGGTCGCCTTCAGCGTCAGCCCCACGGGTGGTGCCAGGGGGGAGGAGAGCCCGGAGAGCGTCAGCGGCGCGGTGAGCGAGGCGGTGCGGATCGTGCGGGACTCCGGACTCCCGTACGAGCTGTCCTCGATGTACACCACCGTTGAGGGGGAGTGGGACGAGGTCATGGACGTGGTCCGACGCGCCACCGACGCCGTGCTCGCGCGGGCGCCCCGCGCGTCCCTGGTCATCAAGGCCGACATCCGCCCCGGTTTCACCGGGCAACTGCGGGCCAAGGTCGAGCGGGTGGAGCGCCGGTTGGCCGGGGAGGGCTGACCCGGGACGGCCGCCCCCGCCGCTCGGGCTGTGATCACCGCCGGTCGTCGGCACACTGATGACGGCGCACCGGGGTCCGTCGATCGACGCGGGCACGAGCGGAGGTCAGGATGTCGGAACGCGGAACGGGGCGGGACCCCCGACCAGACGACCCCGAACCCGGCCGCCGGCGCTGGCGGGAGCGCTACGAGGCCGCCGCCGCCTCGGGCCGGGTCCCGGACGTCGACGTCACCACCCTGTCCGGAGTTCCGGTGCACCCCGTCTACGGCCCCCCGGAAGGGGGCGTCGTCCCCGGTTTCGACCGCATCGGTTGGCCCGGGGAGTTCCCGTTCACCCGGGGGCCTCACACGACGGGGTACCGGGAGAAGCCCTGGACGATCCGCCAGTTCGCGGGTTTCGGCACCGCGCGCCAGACCAACGAGCGGTATCGGACGATCCTGGCCCAGGGGGGCGGCGGTCTCTCCGTCGCGTTCGACATGCCGACCCTCATGGGCCGAGACTCCGACGACGAGCGCGCGCGGGGCGAGGTCGGGCACTGCGGGGTGGCCGTCGACTCCGCCGCCGACACCGATCTGCTGTTCGAGGGCATCCCCCTCGACCAGGTCACCACCTCGATGACCATCTCCGGGCCGGCGGTGCCCGTCTTCTGCATGTACCTGGTGTCGGCCGAGCGACAGGGCGTGGACGTCGGGGCGCTCAACGGCACCCTCCAGACCGACATCTTCAAGGAGTACATCGCGCAGAAGGAGTGGCTCTTCGGGCCGGAACCACACCTCCGGCTGATCGGTGACCTCCTGGAGTACTGCGTGCGGAACACCCCCGACTACAAGCCCCTCTCGATCTCCGGCTACCACATCAGGGAGGCGGGGGCGACCGCCGCGCAGGAACTCGCCTTC
Source organism: Actinoalloteichus caeruleus (assembly GCF_049311605.1). Lineage (NCBI taxonomy): Bacteria > Bacillati > Actinomycetota > Actinomycetes > Pseudonocardiales > Pseudonocardiaceae > Actinoalloteichus > Actinoalloteichus caeruleus. The sequence goes on along the minus strand of NZ_CP186005.1, from coordinate 4,965,181 downwards.
ACCCTCGCCGACGGGTTCGGGTACGTGGAACTCGGTCTCGCGCGCGGACTGGACGTCGACCGGTTCGCCCCCGGCCTCAGCTTCTTCTTCGACGCCCACATCGACTTCTTCGAGGAGATCGCGAAGTTCCGCGCCGCGCGGCGCACCTGGGCCCGCTGGCTGCGCGACGTCTACGGTGCCACCACCGAGAAGGCGCAGCGGATGCGGTTCCACACCCAGACCGCCGGCGTGTCGCTCACCGCCCAGCAGCCGGACAACAACATCGTCCGGACGGCGGTCGAGGCGATGGCCGCCGTGCTGGGCGGCACCAACTCCCTGCACACCAACGCCCTCGACGAGGTGCTGGCCCTCCCCGGTGAGCGCGCCGCGCGGATCGCCCTCCGCACCCAGCAGGTCATCGCCGAGGAGACCGGGATCACCAACGTCGCCGACCCCCTCGGCGGCTCCTGGTACGTGGAGACCCTCACCGACAGGTTGGAGGAGGAGGCGGAACGGATCTTCGGCCGGATCCGGGACATGGCGGCCAGCGCCGTCCCGTCGGGCGAGCACCCGATCGGCGAGATGACCTCGGGGATCCTGCGCGGCATCGAGGACGGCTGGTTCGCCGGGGAGATCGCCGACGCCGCCTTCGCGCACCAGCGGGCACTGGAACGGGGTGACCGGCGGCTGGTCGGGGTGAACCGCCACGTCGAACCCACCGAGGGGGATCTGGAGATCCTCCGGGTCAGCGACGAGGTCGAACGCGAGCAGCAGCGGGTCCTGGCCGCGAGGAAGACGGCCCGGCGGCAGCGCGTGGTGGCGGAGGCGCTCGCCGAGCTCGTCAGGGCGGCGCGCGGCGAGGACAACCTGATCGAGCCCATGTTGGCGGCGGTGCGGGCGGAAGCGACCCTGGGGGAGATCTGCGGTGCCCTCCGCGCCGAGTGGGGCGACTACACCGAACCGGCCCGGTTCTGACCCGGCCGCCTCCGGGAACCGGATCGCTGACCTCGCGGCGGGGGATCCGCGCTCCGTGCCAGGATGGGGGACGTGACGAGGCCAGATCCACGCCAGACCGCAGCTCTGTCCGCCGCGCTGTCCGGTGCGGTCGATCTTTCCGCAGTGAAGGCCAGAGCCGACGCGGCCAGGCAGCAGACCCAGACCCCGGCGTCCCCGGCAGGGGGCCCCGGTGCCGGGAACGGGACCCCCGGCACCTCCTCCCCCCACGTCATCGACGTCACGGAGGCCGACTTCCAGACGGCGGTGCTGGAACGCTCCCTCCAGGTCCCGGTGGTCGTCGACCTCTGGGCCACCTGGTGCGGGCCGTGCAAACAGCTGTCGCCGGTGCTCGAGAAGCTGGCGGCTGCCGCGAACGGCGCCTGGGTGCTCGCGAAGGTCGACGTTGACGCCAACCCGCGCATCGCCCAGGTGTTCGGGGTCCAGTCGGTGCCGACCGTGGTCGCCATCGCCGGGGGACAGCCTGTCGACGCCTTCGCCGGCGCCCAGCCCGAGCCCCAGATCCGCGAGTGGATCGGCTCGCTGCTCGACGCGCTGCGCGACAAGCTGCCGGGCATCAGCGCCGCCGAACAGGGTGCCACCCCGGCGGAGGAGCCGACCGAGCCGGAGGTTCCGGAGGACCCCCGGTTCACCGAGGCCGAGGCCGCGTTGGACAGGGGTGACTTCGACGCGGCCGAGCGGGCGTACCAGCACATCCTGGACACCGAGCCCGCCAACGAGCAGGCCAGGGACGCGCTCAACCAGGTCCGCTTCCTCGCCAGGGCGCAGGCTGCCGACCCGTCCTCGGTCGAGCGTGCCGCCGCCGCGCCCGACGATGTCGACGCCCAGTTGGCGGCGGCCGACTACGAGCTGTCCGCCCAGCAGGAGGTGGCGGCGTTCGACCGGCTGATCGAACTGGTCCGGCGGACCAGCGGCGAGGACCGCGACCGGGTCCGGACACACCTCGTCGAGCTCTTCGAACTGTTCCCCGCCTCCGACGAGCGGGTCGTCGCGGCGCGGCGAGCGCTCGCCAGCGCGCTGTTCTGAGCGTCGTCGCCAAGGGTGTGGTGGTTCGCCGAGGAGGATGAACCACCACACCCCGGCCCGTGCGGCGGAGGTGGCGGTGGCGACCGGCGCGCGCAGCGTCGCCCGGCGGCCCCCGTGGCAGGTGTGCGCGAGGACGCCCTCCGCACGAGGTCGGCCGCCTGCCGGACGCCCACGCCACCGCTCCCCGGGCGAGCCCGTCGAGGACCAAGCCGCCCGGGCGCGGCCGCCGACCCCGGCCCGCCAAGCCGGTTCGCGGGTGGCGGCGAGGAAGAAGTCGGGACCCGGGCGGACGTCCCGGTGCGGGGCGTGGGAGCCGGTGGCCATGGGCTGGACCCGTCGGTCACCCCCGGCGCCGGAGCCTGATCACCCGCTGAACTCGTCGAGGCAGGTGTCCATCCCGTCCTCGAAACCGATGCGCAACGACTCCACCCGGGCGAAACCGGCGGGAATGCTCTCGCCGTCGATGTCCGCGGCGATCAGGCTCCCCTCCGTGAGCAGCTCGGCGATCGCCTCGTCCAGGTCGCCGGGGGAGATCCGGACCCGACCTGGTCGCGGCGCGCCGTCCGGCAGCAGTTCGCCGGCCCACGCGCCGACCAGGCAGGCCGTGCGCAACCCGGCCTCGTCCCCGCGCAACGGCAGCCCCTGCCATGCCTGGACCCAGAGCGCGTACCGGGAGGCGATCTCGGCGAACGCGGCGAAGTCGCCGATACCGCTGTCGCCCTGCCGCCTCGGTGCGGTCCCGATCACCTGGAGCGCCGCCAGGTCCAGGGAGATCACGTCCTCCGCCTCGCAGAACGCCACCGGAGCGGTGTTCCCGCACGACACGCCCTGGTAGTCCAGCGCCGGCCCGTCGCCGAACCGGGCGAACACCTCGCGGAGGGAACCGGCGACGTGTTCGACGTTCTCCTCCACGATCGGCAGTTCACCGGAGTTGGCGTCGCCCTCCGCGAACTCCAGCTGCGTGATGCGCCCCTCCAACTCCTCGATGTCCATCTCCGCGCAGCGGGACGGCCCGTCGGTGAAGCCGAAGGTGAACGCCGAGACCCGGTCGAAGGCACTGCCGTGGGCCCGGGGTGCGAGGTAGTCCGTCCCCGCCTGGTCCCTGATGAAGAACAGGGTCGCGAGGATGGCGTTCAGTCCCTCGCCGGTGGAGATCTCGAAGAACGGGGACTCCCCGTCGGCGACGTAGCGGAAGTAGGCGCCCGCGTAGCAGTCCGCCTGCTGCTCGGCGAGGATCGTGGGCATCGCCGGCCCCATCTGACCCGCCTTGTACTGGACCGCGTGCCCCATCTCGTGGGCGATGACCGTGACCACCGCCATCTCGCTGAAGGTGTTGCGGAGCTCGGGGAGCAGGACGCCCCGGTCCCAGGCGATCGAGTCGTCCGACGGGCAGTAGAAGGCGTTGGGCACGCCCGTCGTGTCCATGCCGCACACCAGAACGCCCTGCCCGTTCGCGTCGTAGGACAGCAGCGTCGCCACCGGTTCGAAGGTCAGCCCTGGGAAGGTCGCGGGGAACTCGACCTCCCAGTAGTCGTACAGGTCGGTCACCGCGGCGAGCGCCAGTTGGTCCAGCGGGCCCCCGTCGCTGTTCAGGGCGGTGGCCCTGATGGGGGGAGTCGAGGCCCTCGGGCCGCTGGGGCCGCTCGTGATGGGCAGCCCGGCCGCCTCGTCCGGGCTGATCCGCTCCAGGGCCGACGCCGTCCCGACGACCTCCCGGTGCCCGCAGGCCACCAGGACCACCAGGCCCACGACGAGCGCGGCCACGATCCTGGCGGGGGACGGCGTTCTGGATGAGCTGGCCACTGCCACGCTGCTCCTGTCAGAGGTTGGGCCACGACGGGAGGCGGTTCCGACCCGGCTCGGTGGCACAGGCGGATCTCCCGGGCCAGCAGGCTACTTTCCCGGGTCGGCGTCCACTGTCGGTTTCGCGCTTTTCGCCGCCCAGCGGGACCGTGCGTCACCGCCGCCGAGCGGTGCGCGATCGACGTCCCTCGCCAGCCGAGGGGGCGGGACGCGCGGCCGGGAACCCGAGGGTCCGAGCGGATCAGTCGGAGGGGGCCAACCAGACGACACCGCTGGCGGGCAGCCGCGGCACGACCGACACCGGTCCGCCGTGCCACGGGCTGTCCTGCGCGACGAGGGCCCGGGTCGCGGGCCCTCGGCCGGGAGCGGTCGAACGCGCCTCGCACCCCCGTCGACCCGTCGCGGGACGGCCGGGGCGTTCGGCGCCCGGGATGGCGGCGGGTGGCGGCGTCCGACCCCGCAGGGCGCCTCGGCGGCCCCTCATCGGAAAGAGATTCACTGGGTACTGCCCGTGACTGGATGCTGGGTAACGCGCGCTCGGCGGTTCGGTGCCACGGGATGGGGCCGGGCCCGGTCGCTGCTGGACAACGGGCACGGCGCGTCGCGGGCTCCGGTCGGCCAAGGCCGGGGGTTGCCCAGGGCGCCCCGGCTCGTCAACCGCGTTCGACTGACCCCCTAGGGCTGGGGTTGATCACGGACAGTCACCCACAGGGAGCACGAAACCTGCGGCGCGCCCGGCGAGGCGTTGTGATGGGTACGCACCGGTCCGCTCGAGCGAGGTCGGGAGGTACGGCATGGACGTGGCGATCATCGGGGCCGGCGAGATGGCACGTGGGCTGGCCGGTCGGCTGGCCCCGGCCGCCCACTCCGTCACGGTGTACGGGCGCACGACCCGCGCCGCCGAGCGGCTCGTGACCGCGGTGGCGCGGGACGACCACGCGGTGCGACCCGCGACCCTCGGCGACCCCGTCACCGCCGACCTGCTGGTTCTCGCGGTCCCCTTCGCGGCGGCCCCCGCCATCATCGCCCAGTACGGGGAGCACCTCCCCGGCCGCGTGCTGGTGGACGTGAGCAACCCGGACCAGGGGCTGCCCGGGGCGGGTGCGTCCCCGGAGCCGGGTCCGGCGTCGGCGGCGGAGGAACTGGCCCGGCTGGTCCCCGCGGGCACCGTGGTGGTGAAGGCGTTCAACACCGTCACCGCCGGCGCGCTCCTCGGCCCGGGCCTGGTGGACGTCTTCGTCGCCACGGACGACGAACAGGCCCGGGTCGATCTCTTCACCCTGGTCCGGGCGGCGGGGATGCTGCCGCTGAACGCGGGCGGCCTGCGCGGGGCTCGGGAACTGGAGGGGATGGGGCGGCTGCACCTGGTCGTCCGCCGGGCACTCGGTACCGCCGCGCACAGCTCCTTCGCCCTGCGGATGGTCGGCTGAGCTCGAGCTCGTGCCGGCCCTCTCCGGCCGAGCTGGCCGGAGCCCGTCGAGCCGGGCCGACGCCGAACGGTGGTGGAGGTCAGTCCACCCTCGGCACCGGGCCGGTCGCCGCGGCCCGGGAGGACGCCGCCGGGTCGTCCGTGGACGCCCTCCCCGCGTCGTCCACGGCCCTGGCCGGTGCCTCCACCCGGCCGACCTCGGCGCCGCTCGCCGTGTCCACCCAGCTCAGGTGGCTGACCGGCTCGCGGTCCTGGGGGGTCGCCGTGACCGTGGACTCCCGTTCCGTGTCCTGGGACACCGTGTCGTGGGTCGCCGACCCGCCGGCGGCCGCCGCCCGCGCCGCCTTCCGCCGTGACCAGAGGCCGCCCGAGCGCAACCAGTTCGCCGCCGGTTCCTCGACGAGGCGGGTCAACGCCCAACCCAGGACGACCGCCACCACGAGCATGGCACCCGACTGGGCCATGGGCGGCCAGCCCGCCTCGGACAGCTGGTACATGACGCTGTAGCCGATGTTGTGGTTGACCAGGTAGACGCAGTAGGAGATCCCGGCGAGCCAGATGATGGGCCGCATCACCGGGTGGTAGTAGTCCTTGCCCCGGGCGGCCAGCGCGATGCCCACGGTGGCGATCGCGACCCACAACGTCGAGTCGATGTCGTCGTGGTGGAACTCGTGGGCCCACACCGCCGCCGGCACCAGCAACAGCGTCGCCCAGTTCCCCCGCCGGTTACCCCAGAGCCACAGGGCGGCGCCGGCGGCGAACAGGTGCGCCCGGTAGGCGCCTCCGGCGGACAGCAGGGAACGGACCTCCTGGGCCAGACCCGGCTCGGTGAGCGTCAGCTTGGCCACCACCGGCAGGGTGATGGCCGCCGCCAGCACCAGGTGCAGACGCCACCCGTGCCCCCACCGACGCGGCCACAGCAGCGCCGCGACGCAGAACATGATGATCTGCACCGGCACGGTCCAGTAGCTGCCGTCGGTCCTGGCGATCCCCTCGACGAAACCCGGGGGGAGCACCAGCATGGTGCCGATCATCGAGGTGAAGCTGCGCTGGAGCGACTCGGGGCCGATCAGGTGGGTGATGATCTGGGTGAGGAGGGTGGCGACCAGGAAGGCCGGGAGCATCCGGGCCAACCGGTTCCGGAGCAGTGTTCCCGGGCCCTTGGAACTCAGCGTCTGGCAGACGAAGTAGCCGGAGATCATCATCATGATCGCCGCGCCCGACTGGATGCTGAACTCCCACGGGCGCCGCTCCAGTTCGGACACCAGGAACGGTCCGCCCCAGGTCGCGTGCTGGACGATGACGAAGATGATGGCGAAACCGCGGAGCAGGTCCCAGCTGGTCTGCCGGCGCTTGGGGCGGTCGGTGCCTGCGGCCGGTGCGGCCGGGACGCTGGCCATGCTCTCACTCCCCAGAGGATGTGGTCACGGGTTGTCAACTGCCACCGTCGTGGCGCGTCCGCCCGGCCCGTCGCCCTGGGGGCGGGCGGCCGTGGTGGAGCAGCAGCACGAGGGACGTCAGCAGCCGCCGGGTGGCGTTCTCGCCAGCCGCGGATCTTGTGGTGCCGTGTGGCGGCCGAAGTTACCGCATGACCGGAGGCCCTGACGCGGAGGCCAGCCAATCGCGACCCCCTCGTTATCGCTGTTCACCCCCTGGTGGGTGTCGAATCCCCCAGGTTGGGGTGTTCGCTCGCTGTCAGTCGCGGTGCGCGGCGCACCTCGCACGACCGGGTGGCGGGGCCGCGCGGCATCGCGGTCGAGGGCTCCCGGGGGGAGGACCCGGGGCCAACGCGCGGGCCGCGCGGTGGGCGGCTCGTGGGGGTGCGCGTTCGACGCCCGCACCAGGGGCCCGGCCCGTGCGGTAGGCTGACCGGGAACGCGGCGAACCGCCTCGGCTGAGGCAGGCTGATCACGCGCCGGGACCCGTGGGACGTTGTCCACCCGCGAACGGCGCGGACCCGATGTCGACTGCCTGGACAGCATGGTGCGGCCCCGCGCCGAGTGCGCCATGAGCGCTGGCGTAGGATGCCCTGCGGTGCCGAACGCCGACAGGCCAGGATTTCTGACAAGGTAAGGTTTTCGATTATGCCTCCCAAGCAGCGTAAGACGTTCGAAGCGACGTTGGAGCTCGAAGCTGGCAACGCTGCCATGGTCGACCTCGGTAAGATGCTCGGCCCGACCGGCGCGAACACCCGCCAGATCAAGCTCGAGTACGACGAGGCCACCTCGGCCCAGCGTGGCGAGATCGCTCCCGTGGTCATCACGGTGTACGAGGACCGCAGCTACTCCCTGCGGTACAAGACCCCGCCGACGAGCTTCCTGATCCGCAAGGCCCTGGGGGTCACCACGGGCCACGCCAAGCCGGGCCACGGCTCCGGTGGCTCCCTGACCCAGGAGCAGGTTCGGCAGATCGCCGAGCGCAAGATGCCCGACCTGAACGCGACCAGCATCGAGGCCGCCATCAAGGTCGTCACCGGTTCCGCGCGGTCGATGGGCGTCTCCGTCGCCGACTGACCTGTCGTTCGGTCCAGCCTGAGCGACGACGTGCCGCACACAGCCCGTCCGGGTACTCCCGGGCGGGCTGTGTGGTGTTCGCCGGGGGGGCGGCGCGATGGTCGTCCTGCTCGCGGGCGTCCCGGGTTCCCCGCCCGTTCGTCCCTCGTCCGGTCGATGTCGCCTGGCCTCGGGCGCGGACCGACGGGAGGCGTCGGTGCCGCCCCGCACCGGGGTGGCCGGGGCTCGAATCCAGGGGCGGGGCGGCCAAGCCCCTCGTCCCGGGGTCGACTGACCTCGGGGCGGGTCCCCGATGTCGCCGTTCCGCGTCGGTCCGTTCGCCGGCTCGGCTACCTCCCCGCGCCCTGGGCCACCCGGCCCGGTCCCGCGGCTTCCGGTGGTGGACCCCGCGTGGTCGGTGGCCGCCGTGTCGAACGGTGCGAGTGGGCGGCGTCGACGTCAGTCGAACACCGCGCGCCGTGGGGCGCGGCGCGGCGGGTGGGCTTCGTCCTCGTCCGGGCGTGCGCCGACCGCCACGGCCGGGGCATGCCTTCGGCTCACTTCCCGATCCACCGACGGGACGAAAGTTGGGAGCGCTCCCAGGTGTCGGTCGCGCCGGGTAGGCCGGTGTAGGGAGCCGTCGGCCGAGCGGGTGCCGCCCCGCGCGCCGGGGTGCGCGACCGAACGGAGCAGGGAAAGGCTCGTGCTCGGCCGGACAGCGGAGCCCTCTCACCCGTCTGTCGCGGGCGGTAAGCGAAATATCACTTTGCGCGACATTCGGGGTTTACACCGTGTTGCGCAAGAATTACGATCAGGGCCTGGGAGCGCTCCCATCACGACACGTCTCATCGACTCGACGCCCCGCGTCCGACGAGGTTTCACGTGAGGAGTAGCCGTGACGAACGGCCCGTTACGCAGACGTACGTGCCTGACCGCAGCGATCTCGCTGTTGACGGTGACCGCGCTCGGAGCCACCCCGCCCGCGCTGGCCGACACCGGCGGAGCGGAACCGAGGACCGGCCAGTTCAACTACGGTGAGGCACTCCAGAAGTCGATCTGGTTCTACGACGCGCAGCGCTCCGGGGTGCTGCCCGCCGACAACAGGGTCAGCTGGCGCGGCGACTCGGCCGTGGACGACGGCTCCGACGTGGGCCTCGACCTCAGCGGCGGGTTCTACGACGCCGGGGACCACGTGAAGTTCGGCTTCCCGTTCGCCTACACCATGACGATGCTCGCCTGGGGAGCCGTCGAGGAGCCCGACGCGTACGCCGAGTCGGGCCAGCTGGAACACCTCAGGGACAACCTGCGCTGGGGGACCGACTACATCCTGCGGGCGCACCCGGAACCCGACGTGCTGTACGGACAGGTCGGCGACGGCCATCTCGACCACTCCTTCTGGGGGCCGGCCGAGGCGATGACGATGGAACGGCCCGCCTTCCGGATCGACCCCAGCTGCCCCGGCTCCGACCTCGCCGGGGAGACGGCGGCGGCCCTCGCCGCGTCCTCGCTCGTGTTCGCCGACTCCGACCCGGCCTACGCGGAGACCCTCGTCGAGCACGCGCGGCAGCTGTACGACTTCGCCGACACCCACCGTGGTGTCTACTCCGACTGCATCACCAACGCGCAGGACTTCTACAACTCCTGGGGCGGCTACCAGGACGAGCTGGTCTGGGGCGCCATCTGGCTCCACCGCGCCACCGGCGAGCGGTCCTACCTGGACAAGGCTCGTCAGGAGTACGAGCTGTTGCCGGACCCGAACGGCTGGAAATCCTACGGCTGGACGCAGTCCTGGTCGGACAAGGCCTACGGCAGCTACGTGCTGATGGCCCAGCTCACCGGCGAGCAGCGGTACGTGGAGGACGCCAACCGGTGGCTGGACTTCTGGACGGTCGGGGTCAACGGTGACCGGGTCGACTACTCCCCGGGCGGGCAGGCGGTGCTCGACACCTGGGGCTCGCTCCGATACGCGACCACGACGGCCTTCGCCGCGCTGGTGCACAGCGAGACGGTGAGCGACCCGGCGCTGCGCCAGCGGTACCACGACTTCGGTGTCCGCCAGGTCGACTACGCCCTCGGCGACAACCCCCGCCAGTCCAGCTACGTGGTCGGTTTCGGTGAGAACCCGCCGGTCAACCCCCACCACCGCTCCGCCCACGGGTCCACCACCGACGACATCGACGTCCCCGCGACCAACACCCACGTGTTGTACGGGGCGCTGGTCGGCGGCCCGGCCCTGCCAGACGACCAGTACGTGGACGACCGCACCGACTACGTCTCCAACGAGGTCGCCCTGGACTACAACGCCGGGTTCACTTCGGCCCTGGTCAAGCTCTACGCCGAGTACGGCGGCGACCCGCTGCCCGACTTCCCGCCCTCCGGTGGCGGCACGGGCTGAGGACACCGGTGGCCGGTCGGCCGCCCTCCTGACTCCGGTGCGGAACGTGCTGCGCGCCCACGCGTTCCGCACCGGACCCCAACCCCCAGTCGCGGTCATCCAGCACGAGAGCGCTCATTCGATCCGGCGGCGGAGACGAACCGGTTGACCGCGACTGCGGGGACCCGTCTGCCCGGAGGGAGGCGCTCGCCCGGGAGCGCCCGTTCCCGGTGAAGGTCCAGTGACGAGTGGAGGACATCCCTGCCATGACAGCGTCCACGTTACGGCGGAGGTCGGTGAGAAAGGCGCCCGTCCTCGCGGCGGCGGCCCTCCTGACCACCGCGATGGTGCCGGTGACCTCGGGGGCGGCCTTCGGCGGCGCCCCGGCCGACGACCTGCCGGCCGACGTCGAGGTCGAGCCCCGCCAGCCCTCCGAGTACGAGGCGGCCTTCCTCGACCAGTACGAGAAGATCAAGGACCCGGCCAGCGGCTACTTCCGCGAGTTCGACGGGCTGCTGGTGCCCTACCACTCGGTCGAGACGTTGTTGGTGGAGGCACCCGACCACGGCCACCAGACCACCTCCGAGGCGTTCAGCTACTACCTGTGGCTGGAGGCGAGCTACGGCAGGGTGACCGGTGACTGGGAGCCGTTCAACGCGGCCTGGGAGTCGCTGGAGCGCTTCGCCATCCCGGGGACCGAGGACCAACCGACGAACTCCTCCTACGACCCCGGGAGCCCCGCGACTTACGCGGCCGAGCACCCCTCGCCCACGCAGTACCCCGCACTGCTCCGCCAGGACGTGCCGGTCGGTGAGGACCCGCTGGCCAGCGAGCTGAGCGCCACCTACGGCACCGACGAGATCTACGGCATGCACTGGCTGCTCGACGTGGACAACGTCTACGGCTACGGCTTCTGCGGCGACGGGACCGACGACGAGCCGGCCTTCATCAACACCTACCAGCGCGGTTCGGGCGAGTCGGTGTGGGAGACCGTTCCGCACCCCTCCTGCGAGACCTTCGAGTTCGGCGGGGAGAACGGCTTCCTCGACCTCTTCACCGACGACCAGGCCTACTCCCCGCAGTGGCGCTACACCAACGCCCCCGACGCCGACGCCAGGGCCGTCCAGGTCGCCTACCTGGCGCAGACCTGGGCCGAGGAGCAGGGGCAGGCGGGAGCGGTCGCCGACACCGTGGCCGACGCCGCGAAGATGGGTGACTACCTGCGGTACTCGATGTACGACAAGTACTTCAAGCAGATCGGCGACTGCACCAGCGAGACCGGGTGCCCGGGAGCGCAGGGCAAGGACAGCGCGCACTACCTGCTGTCCTGGTACTACTCGTGGGGCGGGGCCCTGGCCGACGCCCAGTACCCGTGGGCGTTCCGCATCGGCTCCAGCGCCTCCCACCAGGGCTACCAGAACGTCCTGGCCGCCTGGGCGCTGTCCGAGGTCGACGGGCTGATCCCCGAGTCACCGACCGCCCAGGAGGACTGGGCCACCAGCCTCGACCGCCAACTGGAGTTCCTGCGGTGGCTCCAGTCCGCCGACGGTGGCATCGCCGGCGGCGCCACCAACAGCTGGCAGGGCGACTACTCCGACCCTGGAGCGGACCACCCCACCTTCTACGGGATGGCCTACGACTGGCAGCCGGTGTGGAACGACCCGCCGAGCAACAACTGGTTCGGTTTCCAGGTGTGGGACATGGAGCGGGTGGCCCAGTACCACCACATCACCGGCGACGAGCGCGCCGGCGAGATCCTCGACAACTGGATCCCCTGGGCCATCGAGCACACCACGGTCGGAACCGGGGGCGACTTCGGGGTGCCGAGCAACCTCTCGTGGAGCGGGGAGCCCGACACCTGGGACGCCGCCAACCCGGGTGACAACGCGTCGCTGCGGGTGAGCGTGGTGGACCAGAGCCAGGACGTCGGCGTGGCCGCGGGTCTGGCCAAGACGCTGCTCTACTACGCGGCCGCCACCGGCGACAGCGCCGCCCTGGCGACCGGGGAGGGGCTGCTCGACGCGCTGTTGGCGAACCAGACCGACCTCGGTATCGCCACCGAGGAGACCCGGGAGGACTACTCGCGGTTCGATGAGACCGGGGACCAGCAGCTCTACATCCCCAACGGCTGGACCGGCACGATGCCCAACGGGGACGTGATCGACTCCGACTCCACCTTCGGGTCCATCCGCAGCTTCTACCAGGACGACCCCGACTGGCCGCAGGTGCAGGCCTACCTGGACGGCGGACCGGCGCCGACCTTCACCTACCACCGGTTCTGGGCGCAGACGGACATCGCGACCGCCTTCGCGACCCACGCCGAACTCTTCGGCTGACCCGTTGACCGGGGCGCCATCCGCTCAACGGCGAGCGGGTGGCGCCCCACTCCGTCCTGGGTGGCCTGCCGGGGTCGACCTGGTCCGGGTCGGGCGCCGGCTCACACCGAGCCGCGCAACACCAGCTCGTTGGGGAGGATGACCGGTTCGCTGGTCGTGCTCCCGCCCTCGATGAGGGTCAACAACATGCGGGTCATCTCGCGCCCCATCAGTTCCGTCGGCTGTCGTACCGAGGTCAGTGGGGGGTCGGTGTGCCTGGCCGTCTCGGAGTCGTCGAACCCGATGATGGCGACGTCGTCCGGGACCCGTCGCCCGGCCGCCCGCAGCGCGCGCAACGCGCCGACGGCCATCATGTCGCTCGCGGCGAACACGGCGTCCAGCTCGGGGTCGCGTTCGAGCAGCTGGCGCATCGCCCGTTCGCCGCTCTCCTGGCTGAAGTCGCCGAAGGCGCACAGGTCACGGGGGACTCCCCGCCGCCCGCGGAGGGCCTTGCGGTAGCCGGCGAGCCGGTCCACCCCCACCGACATGTCCTGCGGTCCGGTGATCGCCGCGATGCGGCGGCGACCGCGCTCGTAGAGATGGGCGGTCGCGGCGCGCGCGCCCTCGACGTTGTCGGAGTCGACGTAGGGGAGGGAGGGGTGTGAGAGCTGCGGACGGCCGGACATGACCACCGGCGTGCCGTTCTCCATCAGCCGCCACGGCAGCGGATCGTCCCCGTGCACGGAGACCAGGACGGCCCCGTCGACGTGACCGTTGCGGACGTACTGCTCGACCTGGGCGTGTTCCCGGGCCGTCCAGGCCATCACCAGCACCAGTTGGAGACCGCTGGCGGACAGTTCCTTGCTGACACCCCGCAGCAGACTGCCGAAGAAGGGCTCGGTGAAGACGCGGGACTCCGGTTCGGAGACGACGAAGGCCACCGAGTCGGCGCGACGGGTGGCGAGGCTCCTGGCGGCCCGGTTGGGAACGTAACCCAGTTGCTGCACGGCCTCCAGCACCGACGCTCGAGCGGCCTCGCTGACCTGGGGGGAACCGTTGACCACACGGGAGACCGTCCCCCGGGACACCCCCGCGGCCGCCGCCACCTGTTCCAGGGTGGGACGGGCACTCCCGTTCCCGCTGCGTGTGGCTTCCACCACTGATGTACCTCCCCGACTAGCGCCTACCCAAGGGGCCGTTCCGAGCCCCGCTGGCCAACCGACTGGTGGTGGGCCAGCGAGGTGCTCCCCGCCCCGCCCCCGTGGTGGGTGTGAGCGCTCCTACCGCCGATGGTAGGCCACCCGGACCACTGGAACCGAGACGACGAACGCCCTGGTGGTGGAGTGGTCACGGTGCGTGAGGCCCCGCGTCGAGCCTACTCGTGAGAGCGCTCCCGGGCTAGTTGGCGCCGGGGCAAGCGACGAGCGCCACGTTGGAGGGTGACCACAAAGGACCACTGGTTCGTTTGTCTCTCCATCGAGGACTTTTCGAGCAGGTCAGCGTGCGGTTTCGATGGGTGGGTCGACCCCGGAGCGTGATCTTCAGGTCACGGGCCTGCAACAGTGCTTGACAGTGGGGCGTGTCACTCGAAGACTGGTCAAGCGAATTTGGGAGCGCTCACATGAGGTGTGGCGCCGTCGTTCCTCGAGCAGGTCGACCGTCGCACCCACCAACAGGGAGTTCGAGGTGCGTGATTCAACGATGCGTCACTTATCCAGGACAACGCTGACCGTTTCGGCCGGGATGGCGGCCGTGCTGACGCTGGCCTCGTGCGGTGGTGGCGGGGGAGGTGGTGGCGGCGGCGACGGTGAGATCGAGCTGACCATCGCGACCTTCGGCTCGATGGGCTACGAGGCCCTGCTGGAGGAGTACGAGGAGCAGAACCCGGGCATCACCATCGTCCAGCAGCACACCGGACGGTCCCCCGCCCACCACCAGAACCTGTTCCAGAAGCTCGGCGCCGGATCGGGACTGTCCGACATCGAGGCCGTGGAGGAGGGGCACATGGCCCGGGCCCGGGGTGCCTCCTCCCGCTTCAACGACCTCACCGAGATCGGTCCCGAGGGGCTCGAGGACCGCTGGCAGGAGTGGAAGTACGCCGGCGGTCAGGACGCCGAGGGCCGGTTGATCGGCTATGGGACCGACATGGGCCCGCTGGCGATGTGCTACCGACAGGACCTCTTCGAGGAGGCTGGCCTGCCCTCCGACCCGGAGGAGGTGGCTCCCCTCTTCGAGACCTGGGAGGCCTACTTCGAGGCCGGCGACGAGTTCACCTCGGCCGACATCGGCTCCGCCTGGTTCGACAACGGCAGCCAGGTCTTCAACGCCATGAACAACCAGCTCGAGTTCGGCTACTACGACGCCGAGGACAACCTGATCGTCGAGAGCAACGAGGACGTCCGGCACAACTGGGACCGGATGACCGCGGCGGTCGAGGGCGGCCAGTCCGCCGGGCTGGCGGCGTTCAGCAACGAGTGGGAGAGCGGGTTCGCCGACTCGGCGTTCGCGACCAAGACCTGCCCCGCGTGGATGATGGGGCCGATCAAGGAGCACTCCGGCGAGGAGCACGCCGGGCAGTGGGCCATCAGCCCGACCTTCCCCGACGGCGGCGGCAACTGGGGCGGCACCTACCTGACGGTGCCCACCCAGAGCGAGCACCCCGAGGAGGCGGCGGAGCTGGCGGCCTGGCTCACCGCCCCCGAGCAGCAGATCCGCGCCTTCGTGGCGGAGGGCCCGTTCCCGGCGCAGGTCGAGGCCCTCGACATGGAGGAGCTGCTGGAGCACCGCGACGACTACTTCGCCACCCCGGACGTCGGACCGCTCTTCTCGGAGGCGGCCAAGCGGATCGAGCGGGCGCAGTACAAGGGCCCGAGCGACGGCGACCTGCAGGACAACGTCTTCGGACCGGCCATCCAGACCATCGAGCAGGGACTGGCCAGCCCGGACGAGGCGTGGGAGCAGGCGGTACGCGGCGCCAACGAACTGGAGGGCTGACCGCGACCTCCCGGACGGGGCGCCGTGACGGCGCCCCGTCCGCTCCACGACCGTCATCCGTCCGCCGCGTCCGCGCAGCCCCTACCGAGGAGGGGAGTTGGCCGATCTGCGCTCCGAGACCGCCGAGGCGTCCCGGAAACCGTCTCCACCGCCCGGAGGCCGTTCAGGCTCCGGTAAGAACGACCTGACCCTGCGACAGCGCCTCTACCGCTTCGACGTCAAGTCGGCGCCCTACTTCTACATCGCGCCGTTCTTCATCGTCTTCGGCCTGGTCGGCCTGTTCCCGCTGCTCTTCACCGCCTACGTCTCGCTGTTCGACTGGGACATGCTGGCGGACGAACAGCAGTTCGTGGGGCTCGACAACTACGCCAGGCTGATCGAGTCGGACCAGTTCTGGAAGGCGCTGGTCAACACCATCAGCATCTTCCTGCTGTCCACCGGTCCGCAGCTGGTGATCGCGGTGCTGCTGGCCGTGCTGCTGGACGCGAGGATCCGCGCCCGCACCGGCTTCCGCGTCAGCGTGCTGATCCCGTACGTGGTGAGCCTCGTCGCCCTGGGCATCATCTTCAGCAACCTGTTCGGGCACAACTACGGTCTGATCAACAACGTGCTGGAGTTCTTCGGTTTCGACCGGATCAACTGGCACAGCGACCGCTTCGCCAGCCACGTCGCCATCGCCACGATGGTGAACTGGCGGTGGACCGGGTACAACGCGCTCATCATCCTGGCCGCCATGCAGGCCATCCCCCGGGACCTCTACGAGGCCGCGGTCGTCGACGGGGCCGGGCCCTTCCGCCGGTTCTTCAGCGTCACGATGCCGCTGCTGCGGCCCACGCTGATCTTCGTCGTGATCACCTCGACCATCGGTGGTCTCCAGATCTTCACCGAGCCCAAGCTGTTCAGCGACATCCCGGGCTCGAACAACGGCGGGTCGGACAACCAGTTCCAGACCATCACCCTGTTCATGTACCAGGCCGGATTCGAGCGTTTCGACCTCGGGTACGCCTCGGCGATCGCCTGGACGCTGTTCCTGCTGATCGTCGTGATCGCGCTGATCAACTTCCTGATCACCCGCCGGATCGCCTCGACCGGGGAGGAACGTCGATGAGTACCCAGACCGCTCCCCGGCCACCGAGGACCCGACGCCGCGCGTCCGAGGGAGGAGAACACGCCTCCCTGATCAGCCGGCCGCGCTTCCTGACCTACGGCCTGCTGCTCGCGTTCGTCCTCGGGTCGGTCTTCCCGCTCTGGTGGTCGTTCATCGTCGCCAGCCACGAGAGCTCCGTGGTGCGGGAACGCATCCCGCCCCTGCTGCCCGGTGCGAACTTCTTCTCCCACGCCGCCGAGGTGTTCGACACCGTTCCCTTCTGGCTGGCGTTGGGCAACAGCCTGATCGTGGCCACCACGGTGACGGTCTCGGTGGTGCTCTTCGGGACCCTCGCCGGCTACGCCTTCGCCCGGCTGCGGTTCAGGGGGAGCGGCGCCCTGTTCGCCTTCGTGGTCGCCACGCTGGCGGTACCCACCCAGCTGGGCATCATCCCCCTCTACATCGCGATGACCTCCTACGGCTGGCAGGGCCAGCTCGCCGCCGTGATCGTCCCGAACCTCGTGACCGCGTTCGGCGTGTTCTGGATGCGCCAGTACCTGGTCGGAGCGCTGCCCCACGAACTGCTGGAGGCCGCGAGGGTCGATGGGTGCAGCATGATCAGGACCTTCTGGCACGTGGTCCTGCCGATCGCCCGCCCCGCGGCCGCGATCCTCGGCCTGTTCACCTTCATGCACTCCTGGAACGACTTCCTCTGGCCCCTCGTGGTCCTGGACGCGCAGAACCCGACCGTGCAGGTGGCCCTGGAACGGCTCCAGGCCGGCTACTACACCAACTACTCGCTGGTGCTGGCCGGGACGACGCTGGCCACGATCCCGATCCTCCTGGTCTTCGTCATCTTCGGGAAGCAGATCGTCGCCAACATCGCCCAGGGAGCGGTGAAGGGATGAGCGGGCCCGCGGGGCCCGACCGCCGACCGGACGCGCCTCCGGTCGGCGCCTTCCCCGCGGGGTTCACCTGATCTCTCCGCCGCAGACACACCAGCGAGCAACACCGAGCCAAGGACGGAGGCGAGGGGCGCTCCCCGGCGATCGGCCGGGGACGGCGCGCCCCCACAACGAGATGACGGAACACACTGCCCAGGACCCGGCCGCGAGTTCGGCCGCCATCACGTTCCCGGAGGGATTCCTCTGGGGAGCGTCCACCGCGTCCTTCCAGATCGAGGGCTCCACCACCGCCGACGGGCGCACCGACTCCATCTGGGACGTCCTCTGCAGGAAACCCGGCGCGGTGGCCAACGCGGACACCGGTGACCCGGCGGCGGACCACTACCGCCGGGTGTCCGAGGACGTCGCGCTGATGGCGGATCTCGGACTGGCCACCTACCGGTTCTCCGTCGCGTGGCCGCGGGTGCGACCGGACGGTGGGTCGGTCAACCAGCGGGGCCTGGACTTCTACCGGGGTCTGGTCGACGAGCTGCTGGAACGCGACATCGTTCCGTGGATCACCCTCTACCACTGGGACCTCCCGCAGGCCCTGGAGGAACGGGGCGGGTGGACGAACCGGGACACCGCCTACCGCTTCGCCGAGTACGCCGACACGGTGGTCACCGCGCTCGGTGACCGGGTGCCCTACTGGACCACGCTGAACGAGCCCTTCTGCGCGGCGTTCCTCGGGTACGCCTCCGGAGAGCACGCCCCGGGGCGGACCGAGCCGGACGCCGCGGTCGCCGCCGTGCACCACCTGCTGGTGGCCCACGGTCTCGGCACGGCGCTGATCAGGGCGCGGCGGCCCGACGTCAAGCTGGGCATCACGCTGAACCCCGCGCCCATCGTGCCGGCGGACCCGGACGACCCGGTGGACGTCGCCGCCGCCAGGCGGGTGGACCTGGTGCGCAACCGCGTCTTCCTCGAACCGCTGTTCCGGGGCGAGTACCCGGAGGACGCCCACACGCAGTTCGACCAGTTCGGGTTCTCCGAACTCGTGCGGGACGGTGACCTGAAGCTCATCTCCCAGCCGATCGACCTGTTGGGCGTGAACTTCTACCACGACGAGGTCGTCTCCGGGCACGGCGGGACGGAGGCGCCCTCGCTGGACGGACGTCCCACACCCCTCGTGGGCGCGGCCCCCTTCAGCAATCCCGAGCGCGACCTGCCCAGGACCGCGATGGGTTGGCCGGTCGACCCCCGGGGGCTGACCGACCTGTTGCTGCGACTGCACCGGGAGTACCCGGGCGTTCCGCTCTACGTCACGGAGAACGGCGCGGCCTACCTGGACACGGTGGCGGAGGACGGCCAGGTCCATGACGAGGACCGCACCCGGTACCTCGACGGGCACCTGCGAGCCGTGCACGACGCCATCGAGCAGGGCGTCGACCTGCGCGGGTACTGCTGCTGGTCGCTGCTGGACAACTTCGAGTGGGCCTGGGGCTACGACCAGCGGTTCGGTGTCGTCCACGTCGACTACAAGACGCAGGAACGGACCGTCAAGGACAGCGGCAGGTTCTTCGCCCGCGTGATCAGGGCCAACGGGATACCCGGCTCCGGCGACTGAGGACAGGCGCGGCCGGGCCGGCGCGGGGGCGCCCGAGGGTCATGACCCGGGTGCCCCCGCCCGCCATCCACCGAAGTCGGCGGACCGGGGAGGCCGCCACCCGGAACACACCGCCCCACCGCTCGTCCGCTCCCTCCGGCTCGCGCCGGCTCCCGGTCGGCGAGTTCCACGGGCGAGGGCCAGCGCCCCTCCCGCCACCCGGCGGGAGCTCCCGGTCGGGCCGGTCCCGAGCGGGACCGACCAGCCGCCGGAGCGCCGCCGGAGCGCCGCTGGACGTCCCGTGGACCGCGCTCGGTGCCGGAGGTGCCGCCCGGACGCCGTCCCCGGCACGGGCCGGGTCCTCCCGGCGCACCCGCCGCGCCGACGCCCCGCGCGCCCCGAGCCCGGTGCGGCCGGGGGCCGCCCGAGGTGCCCGGGACCCGGTGGCGGTGGCGACGACCGCGTCCAGGGCGTTCCCCCGATGATCGTCAGTCGGGGTGACAACCGGTTCCCGACTCCCTCCTCCGGAGGAATCCTCCCGTGCCCGGGGGGAGCCGCTCGCGCGCACCGCGCGGGAAGTGTGACCGCTCCGTGTCACCAATCGGGTGCCCTGCGTGCCCGTTCGCGAGATCATCAGGGCCAGGTTCACGGTGCCGCCGCGCGGCACACCCCGGTCCCGAGCCCCAACCGCCGCCCGGGGGCCTCGCCGATGGGAGTCCTGATGACCACGACAGCACGCCTCGGGACCGGGCAGCGGCCCGGGGTCCTCGTCGTCCTGCTGCTCGGTTCGACCCTGAGCGTGATGGCGGGCGCCATCCTGGGGCCGGTGATCGAGGTGCTGCGCGCCGACCTGGCCGTCACGGGAACGGCGGCGGGCCTGGTGCTCACCGCCCACTCCCTGGCGATCGCGCTCGCGAGCCCCCTGGTGGGATGGGTCATGGACCGCTGGGGGGTGCGCCGCCCGTTGGTGGTGGGGCTCCTGGTGTACGGCTTGGCCGGGGGAGCCGGGCTGGTGGTCGAGTCCTACACCCAGCTGCTGGTCACCCGCCTGGTCTTCGGTCTGGGGGCGGCGGCGGTCTTCACGGGGACGACGGTGGCGGTCCTCATGCTCTACCAGGGGACGGCCCGCGACCGCGTCGTGGGATGGCGGTCGACGGCCGTCAGCATGGGGGGTGTGCTCTGGCCGCTGATCGGGGGAGCCGCGGGCGCGGTCTCCTGGCACGGCCCGTTCGCCGTCTACCTCGTCGGAGTCCCGATCGCGATCGCGACCCTGGTGGTGCTCCCGGAGGTGCCCGCGCCGGCCCGGGGCGGTGGAGGTGGAGGACTGGTCTCGCTGCTGCGTGTGCCGCGCCTGATGGCGTACTGCGGGCTGCTCCTGGTACTGGCGATGTTGATGCTCGTCGTCGCGGTCTTCCTGCCCCAACGGCTCGCCCAGGTCGGCGTGCACAACCCCTTCGTCGTGTCGGTCTTCAGCGCGGTCCTCGCGGTCGCGATGAGCCTCGTGGGCCTGGGGTACGCCCGGATCCGGGGACGCCTCCGGTACCCGGCGATGCTGCGGGTCGCGGTGGTGGGCTGGAGTGGCGGCTTCCTCTGCCTCGGCCTGACCGACTCACCGCCGCTCATCCTGCTCGCCGTGATCGTCTTCGGTCTGGGCATGGGGCTGGCGATGCCCGCCCTCACCGTGCTGATCGCGGATGCCGCACCGCCAGCCGCACGGGCGCAGGCCGCTTCGTTGACCGGGACCGCCACCTTCGCGGGCCAGTTCGCCGCGCCGCTGCTGTTCGGTCCCCTGATGGAGGCGACCTCGATCAGGGCTGGTTTCCTGTCCGCCGCCGGCCTGTCGGTGATCCTGGTGGTGGGCCTGCTGTTCCTGCCGGCGGAGGCGCGGCAGGTGGAGGCGGCGGGCGAACCGGCGGAGGCCGCCTCGGCGACCCCGCGCGGCGCGGCCTCGGGAGAGGCGGGGAGCTGACGGAGCTGGGCACGAGGGGCGGTGGGAGCTCCGCTCCCGCCGGGGTGACCGGCTCGGGGCGCGCTTCCAGCCCTCGTCCGGGGCATGGCGTCCCGCCACCGGCGAGAACCGGGAAGGCGGAACGGTCCACCGGCCCAGCTGTTTGTCCGGCATTTGGAGCAATGGAATTCCTCGGGTGGGGGAGTATTCGTTCCGGCGTCCCCGGGAAGGAACGGAGAATTCGGGCGGAACGCACTCGAGGGCATCACGTGGTGGCTCCGCCCGACTCTCCGCCCGCCCCGAACCGGCACTGCCGGGAGTGGCGGGGGAATTCGGTTCCCCGGGCGTCGGCCCGGCGGCGAACACACCTCGCGCGGTGGCGTGAGGCCTCGACCTGCCAGCCGCCGGCCCCTCCGCCATCGAGATCCGCGCAGGCGGAGGGCGCCAGGTCATCGGTGGTCGACCGGTGGTCCGCGCCGTGCGGGTCCTGCCGGAAGCAGGCGTACCACCGCCCGAAACTCCTCCTTCTGGGTGAAACGCGGCCGAATGTCGACGAGGAGTGCGCCATTATCTTCCGCTTGTGGAGAATCGCACGCCGAGGCGCAAAGAGGGCCGATCGCGGCCACGTCTCCCGGGTGTGACGCGAGTGGGGGAGTAGCGTGTCCCTCTCCGGTTTCCGGTGTGACCGGATTCCGGTGGCCACCCGCGCCGGAGAACCGGGAAAACGAGGAAAGAGGCCGGCGTGGCTGGCCGGAAAGGGAGTGCGCAGTGCGGGTCCCACCGTTCGTGACCGCCGTGCTCGGCACCGCGCTCGCGGTGTCCCTCACGGCCTGTGGTTCGAACTCGGACTACCTGCCGACCCGGGCCGAGGCCGAGGACCTGGGTGAGGAGAGCCAGCAGGTCGCCGAGGAACTCGCGGCCGAGCTGGGCATCCCGGACGTCTCCGGTGAGTCGGACGACCTGTACGTCTTCCTGCCCAAGTCGTTGGACAACCCGTACTGGGACGACGCCAGGGCCGGGATGGAGGACGCTGCGGAACGGCTCGGGGTCCGGGCGGAGTTCGTCGGCCCCCAGACCACCGACGTCGGCCAGCAGGTGCAGATGTTCGAGGCCGCCCTCGCCCGGCAGCCCAAGGGCATCGCGATCTCGCCGAACGACCCGGCGTCCGTCCTGGGCACCATCGCCACCGCGCGGGACATGGGCATCGAGGTCATCGCCTGGGACTCGCCCGTGCCCGACAGCGAGGCTCGTGGCTACATCGGGACCGACAACACCAACGCCGGGCGGACCTTCGGTGAGCAGCTGCTGGAGCAGATCGGCGGGGAGGGCGAGATCGCCGTGATCGTCGGCTCGCTCGGCGCGGTGAACAGCCAGCAGCGGCTGACCGGGTTGCGCGAGGTCGTCGAGGCCGACCCCGACGTGGAGATCGTCGCGATCGAGGAGTCGGGCGACGCCATCGCCGAGGCGACCAGCAAGACCGAGGCGATCCTGGCCGCGCACCCCGACGTCGCGGCGATCGTCGGCGTCAACGGTGGCGACGCGCCCGGAGCCGCGACCGCCCTCCAGCAGACGGGGCGGTGCGGCGAAGTGCTGGTCGCGGGCTTCGACGCGATCCCCCAGGCCAGGGACCTGATGCGCAACGACTGCATCCAGCTGCTCGTCTCCCAGCGGCCCTACGGGATGACGGCGGCGGCCCTCCAACTGCTGGTCGCGATGGCCCAGGACGCGGACGTGGACGAGACCGAGCTGGACACCGGCGTCGTCGCCATCACCAAGGAGACGCTCCCCGACTTCGAGCGGACCATCTCGTGAGCGCGGCACCCGAGGCGGAACCGCCCACGGACGACCCACCGGCCCCCGGCGTCGAACCCCTGGTGCGGATGACCGGGATCGTGAAGACCTACCCGGGCGTGCGCGCCCTCGACTCGGTGGACCTGGAGGTCCGGCCCGGCGAGGTGATGGGCCTGGTCGGTGAGAACGGGGCCGGGAAGTCCACCCTGCTCAAGGTGCTCGCCGGCGTGGTGAGCCCCGACGAGGGCGAGGTGCTCGTCGAGGGGCGTCCCGTCCGGATGAGCGGCCCCCGGGACGCCCAGCGGCTGGGGCTGGCGGTGATCCACCAGGAACTCACCCTCGCCCCGCACCTCTCCGTCGCCGAGAACATCCTGGTCGCCGCCGAGCCGACCCGGTTCGGGATGCTCGACCGCCGGGAGATGGAACGGCGGACCGAGGCGGCGCTGTCCGAGCTGGGCATCCAGCTCGACCCGTGGGTCGAGGTGGAACGGCTGTCCCTGGCCAGGCGGCAACTCGTCGAGGTCGCCCGCGCGCTGGCCGCGAAGGCACGGCTCATCGTCATGGACGAACCGACCTCGGCACTCACCGAGGACGAGGTGGACCGGCTCCTCGCGGTCGTCAGGAGGCTGCGGGACTCCGGCGTCTCGATCGTGTACGTGAGCCACCGGATGCGGGAGATCTTCGAGGTCTGCGACCGCATCACCGTGCTGCGGGACGGGCGGCACACCGGTCTGTCGCGCGCGGACGACACCGACCCGGACGCCCTCGTCGCCAGGATGGTCGGCCGGGAGATCACCCAGCTCTACGGGGAGCGGTCCGACCAGGCCCGGGACGAGGTCGTGCTCGAGGTCCGCAACCTCTCCTCCGGGGATCGGGTGCGTGACGTCTCCCTGGCGGTGCGCGCCGGGGAGATCGTCGGCCTGGCCGGCCTGGTGGGCTCGGGGCGGACCGAGACCGCGCGGGCCGTCTTCGGCGCCGACCCCCACCAGGGTGAGATCCTGCTGCGGGGCCGGCCGGTGCGCTTCGGCCACCCGAAGGAGGCCCTGGCGGAGGGGGTCTGCTACCTCTCCGAGGACCGCAAGGCCACCGGGCTCTTCCTGGAGATGTCGGTCCGGCGCAACATCGCCGTGACGGTCCCGAGGACGATCGCGCCGAAGGGGTGGTTCCGGCCTCGGGCGGAACGCGACGTGGCCGACAGGTTCCGCACGTCGTTGCGGATCGCGTGCCCCAGCGTCGACTCCCTCGTCGGAGGGCTCTCCGGCGGGAACCAGCAGAAGGTCGCGCTGGCCAAGTGGCTGGCGACCGAGCCATCGGTCCTCCTGCTCGACGAGCCGACCCGGGGAGTCGACGTCGGGGCGAAGGCGGAGATCTACCGGATCATCCGGGAACTCGCTGCGGCCGGCGTCGCGGTCCTGATGATCTCCAGCGAGCTACCCGAGGTGATCGGGATGAGTGACCGGATCGTGGTGCTCTCCGCCGGACGGACGGCGGGCGAGCTGACCGCGGACGAGGCCACGGAGGAAGCCATCGTGGCGCTGGCCACCGGAATCGGCACCCCGGCGACGGGCTGAGGAGCGAACACCATGTCCACGACCACGACGCCCACCGCCGACCCGGACCGGACCGGCTCCTCCGGCGCCAGCACGCGCCGAACCGACTCGCCGTGGCTGCGGCCCTTCCGGGGCAGGGAGTCGGGGCTGCTGCTGGTGGTGCTGGGGATCCTGGCCTTCCTGGCGATCAGGACCGACACCTTCGTCACCGTCGACAACCTGCTCGTGGTGGCCAGGCAGGCCGCCCTCGTCGCGATCATCGCGGTGGGCATGACCTTCGTGATCGCCACCGGCGGCATCGACCTCTCGGTGGGCTCCGTCGTCGCGCTGACCTCGGTGGCGACCGGGTTCTGGGTGATCTCGGCGGACCTCCCCTACATCGTCGCGATCCCGCTGTCCCTGGCCACCGGTCTGGCCTGCGGGCTGCTCAACGGCGCCCTGATCGTGCTCACGAAGGTCCCGCCCTTCATCATCACCCTGGGCATGTTGGGCATCGCCCGCGGCGTGGCCCTGGGCTTGACCAGCGGTTCCACCCAGACGGGCTTCGCTCCGCCCTTCCTGGGCATCGGGCAGGGGTCCTGGTTGGGCCTTCCCGTGCCGGTGTGGGTGGCGCTGGTGGTCGCGGTCGTGGCGCACCTGGTCCTGACCAGGACGACGATCGGGCGGCACGTCTACTTCACCGGGTCGAACGAACCCGCCGCGGTCCTCTCCGGGATCCGGGTCCAACGGGTCAAGATGTTCGTCTACGTGGTCGCGGGCTCGCTGGCCGCCCTGTCGAGCCTGTTGGAGACCGCGCGGCTGTCGGTGGCCCAGCCCAGCACCGGAGTCGGTTACGAGTTGACCGCGATCGGTGCCGTCGTCATCGGCGGCGCGAGCCTGTTCGGCGGCCGAGGAACGGTGCTCGGCGCGGTGCTCGGCGCGGTGTTGCTCAGCCTGATCACCAACGGCCTGATCGCCCTCCAGGTGAGCGCCTACTGGCAGCAGGCGATCCAGGGAGCGGTGATCATCCTCGCGGTGGCGCTCAACGAGTGGCGGGGCCGGCGGGCCGTCGCCGCCGGGCGGGCGGGGGACACGTAGGCGGTCGGCCGAGGCCGCCGTCCTCGGACCACGGCGCCCCCTCGGCGGCCGTGGCCGGGTTGACCCAGGCGGCGGCGTTCCTCCCCGCTTCGGCCAGGCGGGGCTCCGGCGCACGACCGGGGGCGGCCGTGGGCTCGTGCCACCCGGTCGCCCCGCGCGACGACGTCGTTCCCGTGAACAGGGTTCCGGCACTCCGTCGGGCGTGCTCGTGAGCCACGAGCATCCGTCGGGGCCTCCCCCGGGTGAGCCGGGTGGGAGCGATCAGCGGTCCGCGCTGGCCCGAGCCGCCGCGTCCGCCGCCCGGCGGCGCGGCGGGTGGTCCCGCCCGCCGTACTCCCCCGACCGGGTGAACAGGTGGGGCTGTTCCTCACCCGGTCAGCTCGAACGCGCGGCTGGGCTTCGGTCGCGGGGGGCGGTGCCCCTACGGTGGCGGAACCGCGCGGGCGCGTCGTCCCAGACCGAGGAGAGCGTCGACCGGGCCGCGTTCCCCGTTCTCGGCACACGGTCTCCGCCTCCGCTCCGCCGGCGCCGCGCCCGTCCGGGGAGGTGGGCCGCCGTGCCCGGGCGGCCCTGCCGCGCCGCGAGGCGCCAGCACGACGAAGGAGAGAGACACGCGTGACGAGCAAGCGAGTGGCCGTCATCCCCGGCGACGGCATCGGGCCCGAGGTGACCAGCGAGGCGATCGCCGTCGTCGAGGCGACCGGGGCTCCGGTCGAGTTCGAGGAGTTCGGCATCAACTCGGGCCGGTGGCACCGAGGGGAGGACCTCATCGGAGAGGAGGAACTCGAGCGCCTCGACACCAGCGCGGGCATCCTGCTCGGGGCCGTCGGCGACCCGGCCGTCCCCTCCGGCGTGTTGGAACGCGACATCCTGCTCAGGCTGCGGTTCCGCTACGACCTGGGAGTCAACCTGAGGCCGGTCCGCCTCCTCCCCGGTGCCAGGAGCCCGTTGCGCGCGGCGAACGCCGAGAGCGTGGACATGGTCTTCGTGCGGGAGAACACCGAGGGGCCCTACGCGGGGACCGGGGGGTCGTTCCGCGTCGACACCCCCGACGAGTTGGCGCTCCAGGACTCGGTGAACACCAGGAGGGCCGTGACCAGGGCGGTGCGGTACGCCTTCGAGCTCGCCGCGGCGCGACGCGGTCACCTGACCTGGATCCACAAGACGAACGTGCTGACCCACGCCGGGAGGCTGTGGGCGAAGGTCGTCGAGGAGCAGCACCAGCGCTTCCCCCAGGTCGAGGTGGCCTACCAGCACGCCGACGCGACCTGCATTCACCTGGTCCAGGACCCGGGGCGTTTCGACGTGGCCGTCACCGACAACCTGTTCGGTGACCTGGTCACCGACCTCGGTGGGGCGGTGGCGGGCGGCATCGGGTTCCTGCCCTCGGCCAACATCGCCCCGGACAACCAGCACCCGGGGTTGTTCGAGCCGGTGCACGGGTCCGCACCGGACATCGCGGGGCTGGGGGTGGCCAACCCCACGGGGTCGATCCTGTCCGCGGCCCTGCTGCTGCGCGAGATCGGGTTCGAGGAACAGGCCACCGCCATCGAGAAGGCGGTCAACGCGGCGGGAACCGCCGGGCGGCTGTCCGGCAAGACCCGGGAGATCTCCTCGGCCGTGGTCGAGCACCTCGACCGCTGACCGCCGGGCCTGCGGGCGGCACCCTCGGCCCGCACCCCGCCGCGATCGCGGGTGGACGGTGCCGTGAGCTGGCCAGCCCCGGTTGCCCGGGGACGACAGGGACTCGGTGGGAGACCCGGGGGTCGCGGTCGGCCCGTGGCGGGGCCCCTCGCGACTCCCGGGTTGGAGTCACCCGGTGCGTACACCAGTTATCACCTAGGGTGACCAATTTCGGGGTGGAGTCTCGACCGAGGGTGATCGGTGCTCACAGGGTGCTGCGTGATCGGATGAACGCGCATACTGTGAGTGCCGACATCGACACGGAGGTCAGCATGGAACAGGGCCCGCCCGGCGTGGACCTCTCCCAACCCAACCCCGCGCGCATGTACGACTACGCCCTCGGGGGGGCGCACAACTTCGCGATCGACCGGGACGCCTTCGACCGGCTCGCGGAGATCGACCCCGACGCGCCGCTGGTCGGGAGGACGAACCGCGCCTTCCTCCGCCGCGCCGTGCGCTACTGCCTCGACCAGGGCGTTCGGCAGTTCCTCGACCTCGGCTCCGGCATCCCCACCGAGGGCAACGTGCACGAGATCGCGCAGACCGCCGCCCCCGACGCCCGCGTGGTCTACGTCGACAACGAGCCGGTCGCGGTCAGCCACACCCGGCAGATCCTGCGCGACAACGATCGCGCCGACATCGTCCCGGCCGACATGCGTGACGTCCGAGGGGTACTCGCGGCGCCCGAGACCCGGCGGCAACTCGACCTCGACCAGCCGGTCGCCCTGATGATGGTCGCGGTGCTGCACTACGTGTCCGACCAGGACGATCCCGCCGCGATCATCGCCGCCTACCGGGACCGCCTCCCCCCGGGCAGCGTGCTGGTGCTCTCCCACACCACCTCGGACCAGGCGAACCCCCACCTCGTGGCCGAGCTGAGACGTCTGTTCGGCGACTCACCCAACCCGGTGACCCATCGCACGAAGGCGGAGGTGCGGGCGTTGTTGGACGGCACCCAGCTGGTGGAACCGGGCCTGGTCTGGACACCCCTGTGGCGGCCGGACGGCCGGGAACTGCTCGACGACGAACCGCACCGCTCGGGCACCTACGCGGCGGTCGCGGCGCTCTGAGCCCGCGCACGGCCCCACCCGTCAAGCCCCCGCCCGGGGCGACCGATGGTTGCGGGAGGACGGCGGTCGAGGAGGTGCCCGTGGTGCGGCTCAGGTGGTACCGGGCGGCTCCCCCGCCCGACCTCCCCGTCCGTCAGGTGCACGGCTTCCTCTTCGCGCCGGACGGGCGCGCGTTTCTCCGGGTCGACGGCGCCCGGCACGGCCTGCCCGGTGGCAAACGGGAACTCGAGGACGCGGGCCCGGCCGCCACCCTGCGCCGGGAGACCTGGGAGGAGGTCACCCTGGAGATCGGGGCGCCTCGCTACCTCGGGTACCAGCTCGTGGTGGACGGCGGCACCCACCGCTACGCGCAGGTCAGGATGGTGGCGCTGATCACGCGGATCCACCCGGTGGCGCCGGACCTGGACAACGGGCGGACGTACCGCCGCCTGCTGGTGGACCCCCGCCGGGTCGGTGACCTGTTGGGATGGGGGCGTCGGGGCAGCCGGCAGGCGGCGGCCGCCAGGCAACGAGCGGTCGTCGAGTTCGCGCTGCCCACCCTCGACCTCCCGCCCGACGGCGAGGTCTGAGGCCGGGACGCCCGACCGGGTTCGCGGTGTCGCGGGTCGGGAGGCCGGCGGGCACCCCACCCCGAGCGCGGGGTGGTCCCGACCAGGCGCCCCGCGACGCCAGCGCGCCCCGGCTCCAGCCCGGAGCGGAACGCGCCCCGTGGGCGGACCAGGGGGTGCGGCGCCCGCCATCTCGATGGCGCGCCACCCCCCGCCGGTGCGTGTCCCGGGTGCCAGGGCGCCCGCCGCGCGGCGTCCTCAGCCGGTGGGAGGGCGCGCACGGCCGGCGCTGGCGGGGCCGCGCCGCACCGCCGCCGCCGCCGCCGAACCGCCGACCACCCGGAGCCGTCCACCTCCACGCCGGTGGCGGAGTAGCCGCCGCTCAGCCCGCCCCCAGCCCGTAGACCCGCCGCGCCGTCCCCCCGAACACCGCCGCGCGTTCGGCCGCGCCCAACTCCCGGGTGAGCTCCTCCGCGGTCGCCACGACCGTGCCGTACTCCGCCGCGAGCAGGCAGACCGGCCAGTCCGAACCGAACAGCACCCGGTGCGGTCCGAAGGCGTCCAGGGCGACCGTGACGTACGGGCGGAGGTCCTCCACCGACCACCGCTCGTGATCGGCCTCCGTGACCAGCCCGGAGAGCTTGCAGCAGACGTTGGGCGAGCGGGCGAGGCGGCGGAGGTCCGACTCCCAGTCCCGCACCGCGCCACGGGCGATCGCCGGCTTGGACAGGTGGTCCAGCACGAAGGTCAGGTCCGGCGACGCGGAGACGGTCTCGACGGCGGCCGGGAGCTGCCGGGGCAGGGTGAGCAGGTCGAAGACCAGGCCCGCGTCGGCCACGGCCCGCAGCCCCCGCCGCACCTCCGGCCGGCACAGCCACCGCTCGTCGACCTCGTCCTGGACTCCGTGGCGGACCCCGACCAACCGGCGGCCACCCGGCAGGCCCCGGAGCCGTTCCAGCTCGTCCGCCACACCACCGCCGGCCAGGTCGACCCAGCCGACCACGCCGGACACGAGGTCGTCCGAGTCGGCCAGGGCCAGCAGCTCCTCGGTCTCGCCCGGGTCCGGAACTGTCTGCACGAGCACCGTCGCGGTCACACCGCGCGCCTCGGCGACGGGCCGGAGGTCGCCCAGGGTGAAGTCCCGGTGGATCGCCGCCATCCCGACCGGGTCGATCCACGGCTGCGGGCGGTCGCCCAGCCGCCACACGTGGTGGTGGGCGTCCACCCGACCCGCCGGCGGGTCGGCCGGGGGAGCGGCGCGCTCCGCCTCGCCGTGGCGGCCACCTCGTCCCGGGCCGTCCACGACGGGCTCGCCGGGTCGTGCACCCGCCTCGGTCGTTCCGGAGCCGAGCACCGTGTGCCGGGCCGCCCCGAGACCCGGCCACGGCCGGGCGGCGGCCTCCTCCCCCGGGCCGGGCGCCTCCGCCGCCTCCCCGGACGCGATGGCGTCCAACTCGGCCCACAGCCCGGCCGGGACAGGGGTGGCGAGCAGGTCCACGTTCTCCCGCACCTCCCGAGCCGATCGCATGCCGACCAGGACGCTGCTCACGGCGGGGTCGCGGAGCGGGAACCGGAGCGCCGCCGCGACGAGGGGCACGTCCCAGCGCCGGCACGCCGCCGCCAGCCGCCGCGCGCGGCGCAGCACCGGTTCGGGGGCCGGTGCGTAGTCGAACGTCGCACCCGGCCTGGGGTCGGCGAGGATACCGCTGTTGAACACCCCGCCCACGATCACGTCGACTCCGCGCCGGGCGCAGGCGGGCAGCAGGTCGGTCCCGGCCGTGCGGTCCAGGAGGCTGTAGCGGCCGGCGACGAGCACCGCGTCGATGTCGGTCTCGCTGACGAACCGGCTGAGCAGCGGGGTGTGGTTCATCCCCACCCCGATGGCCCGTACGACCCCCTCGGACCGCAACCGCTCCAGCTCCGGGTAGGCGTGGTCGAGGGCGTCCCGGGCGAAGTCGTCGGGGTCGTGGATGAGGACCAGGTCGAAGCGGTCCAGGCCGGTCCGTTCGAGGCTCTCGGTGAGCGAGCGGCGCACCCCGGTCGCGGAGTAGTCGCGCACCCGGCGCAGCGCGGGCTCCCCGGCGAACATGGACGTCTCCCGGGCACCGCCGTCCGCGACCAGCAGGCGACCCACCTTGGTGGACACCGCGAACTCGTGACGCGGCAGATCGCTGAGGAACGCGCCGAGCCGGCGTTCGGCCCGGCCCGCGCCGTAGTGGGGCGCGACGTCGAAGTAGCGGAGCCCGCACCGCCAGGCGGTCTCGAGCGTCCGCTCCGCCTCCTCGTCGGACACCTCCGCGTAGAGCCCGCCCAGCGCCGCCGCCCCGAAACCGACCCGGCCGATCCCCGAGCTCCGGAGCCGCCAGCCTCCCCGGCTGGCCGTCCTCGCCTCACCACCCGTCACCGGGAGCCGCCCCTGACGCGGGGGCGTGGACGCAGACCCGCCATCCCACCGTCCACCTCCAGGGCCGTCCCGGTGGTGGAACCCGCGAGTGGGCTGGCCAGCGACGCGACGGCGAAGGCCACCTCGTCCGCCGACACGAGCCGGCCCAGTGGTTGCCGAGCCTCCAGGGCCGCCCGTTCCGCCACCGGGTCCTCGGCCGCGTCGAGCAGCCGAGCCACCCACGGGGTGTCGACGGTCCCCGGGTTCACGCAGTTCACCCGGACCCCGTCCGCGAGGTGATCGACGGCCATCGCCCGCGTCAGCGCGAGGACGGCGCCCTTCGAGGCCGAGTACAGCGCGCGGTGCGGGAGCCCGGCCGTCGCCGCGATCGAGCAGGTGTTCACGATCGACGCGGCGGGGGAGTGGCGCAGGTGGGGGAGCGCCGCCCGGGAGACACGGGCGACCCCGGTCACGTTGACGTCGAACACCCGTGCCCACTCCGCGTCCGGGTTGTCCTCGACCGTGCCGGCCGCGCCGATCCCGGCGTTGTTCACGAGCACATCCAGCCGGTCGTGGCGGGCCACGACCGAGGTCACCGCGGCCCGCACCGACTCGTCGTCGGTGACGTCGGCGTGCACGGTCGTCAGGGGTTCCGGTGCGCGGCCCGCCCTGTCGAGCGCGATCACGGTGGCGCCCCGGGCGGCGAGGAGCTGGCCCGTCGCCAGCCCGATGCCGGAGACCCCTCCGGTCACCACGGCCACCAGTCCGGTGAAGTCCTGCGGGAACGTCGACTGGGACATCTCACTCCTCCATCAGGAAAACCTGTTCGGCCGGCGCCCACCACTCGCCGGGTCCCGCGCTCGCCAGCGGACGCTGGCAGGGGTCGGTCAGCCGCCACCACCGCTGGGTGACCGGGTCCTCGGCCATCGACGCCAGATCGGCCGCCAGGTCCGTCCCGTGGTACTCGAAATAGGAGAACAACAGGTCGTCCCGCAGGTGGATCGAGTAGTTGCGGATGTTGGCGTGCCGGATCCGATCGAGTACGGCGGGCCAGACCTCCTCGTGCAGGCGGCGGTACTCGGCGAGCATCTCGGGGCGAACCCGGATGACCTGGGCGACTCGTCGCATCCGCACCTCCGGTGGCCCGCCCGACGTCACGGGCGGGCTGCTCGATCGTGATGGCGAGGCGGCCCCCGGCCCTCGGAGCCCGATCGAACCCGGGACAGCGGGGACCAGCGACCGTCGTGGTTCGACGCTACAAGCCGTGTCGAGAGACATCCGGTGTCTGTCCGGCCTTGGCCAGGACCGGACACCCGCCGATCAGTGGCCGGACCCGTGGTGGACCCGGGATCAGGTGTTCCAGCTCGCCAGTGGAAGGGGCAAAGACATCTGATGAGTGGGTGGGGGTCCGGTGGCGGGGTAGGGCAGGGAGGTCCGGGCGGGTGGGCAGGGACGCGGACGCGCCGGGGCGGAGGCCGCAGGGGACGGCAATGCTCATTCGAATGTGAGAGGAAAGTGAGGAAAGTGAGCGTGCCGGCATTCGCCCTTTTCGTCAGCGGTGCGCTGGTCACGTGACCGCCACGCCACCTGGGAACACCGCTCGTGACGAACTCCCCGATCACGGGACTCCGCGTCCTCATCGGGGCCGACCGCGTTCGGCGGGCCGCGCCCGGGATCCGGAACGAAAACAGCGGTGTGGTCGGTGGGAACCCGACCACACCAGCGGCCACTCCGGGTGGTTCCCCGGCGGGCTTCCCCCTATTCGGATCCCGGTTTCCGGGGGCCGGCGGCACGGCGCAGTTCTCCGATGGACCGTTCGGCGGAGCTCGACAATGTCGCCGGATGCGAATTGATCGCGCGCACGACGAGGTCGCGTGCCCGGGCGCGTTCGCGGTCCGGGCACGCGACCAGTAGGGGTGGAGAACGACTCGGTGGCGGAAGCGAATCCGCGTTGGCCGTACCGGGACGGTCACCGGTCCGCCGAAAAGAGGGCGGGTGGGGAAGTTGCCGGCATCAGCTCGGCGATGTCGGGTGGTGGCGCCTTTTCGCTGGTCGGGCTCGCGTGGCCGTGTCCAGGAGCCGCGCATTGCCCCCGGTCCGCCCGGGCGACTTCCGGCATTCCGGGCGGATCCGATCTCCGGTCCGGGCTGGCGAGTTCGGACGGGTGGTGCCGGCGTCGGATCGTCAGGGCCGGCGGGGTTCGGGTATGCGCGGCCATTCCGGAAGCCACAACGCGCTGGGCGGGGACGTGATCCGGTAAGGCGAGTTCCGTTCCCCCGGATCGGGGAGGCACAGCAGCTCGATCGCCGTGTCCGCGAAAGTGCCCTCGTACTTCCACACCACCCTTCCCGCGGGCCGGTCACGGCCGTCTCCGCGTTCGTCCCGGAACCGGCAGGCCGTGGCGTCGTCCTCGCCCCGGATATGAATCCAGTCGATGTAGCCCGGCCAGCCAAAGGACGCCATCAGGGTGTGGGGCACCTCGGCATCTCCCGGCGCCGGCATGAACAGGAAGCCACGGTCCATCATTCGTTTCAGCAGGTCATCCACGGTGGGCATCCTTTCCATCCGCCTTCCCGCGTGGCGCGACCCGACGGCTGTCCCGATCTGTGCACCAATCCGCCGCAGGGCTGCTGACCAGCGGGTTCGGTGCTCTCGGATGGTTGTTGACCGTCGTGTTCGGCCGTTGTCCAGTGCCTGAAGACGGCAGCACGGAACCAATTCGGGAGGAAGTCCGCCCCCGAAACGATCTTTTCCTTTTCGTCGTGGTTGGCGAACTCGGCCTGTTCGAACCGGTCGCCGTGCTGTCATCCGATGTTGCTTCGGTACGCGCCCACCCGCCCCGCGAACCCTCCCCGGCGGCGGCTCGCGGCGGTGCCTTTGTGACCGAAGCCGGGGTGTGGAACGTGTCGGACAGTGCGCTGATAACGCATCGTGAGCGCGTGATAGCGAGAATAGCACGGAAGTTCTTATTCGCACACAACACGTAAGAGGTCGGGTGTCAGCTAGTCCGAAGTCACTCGCCGGGGGAGGGCAAACCATGCCGTGAACAGTGCGATTAACCGGAAACCCGTGGCCCCCTCGCGAGGTGCTCGACAGTGTTCCGTCCGCGCCGCAAACGCCACCGCCCGCCGTTCTCCCGATAAAAAGCGTCCGCCGGCACCCGCAGTGGGAGCCCCCGGCTCGTCGGCAATCCCGCGCTATCCGGGCCCGTGGTCGACCGGGCGGACCAGAACGACGTGTGCCACCCGGTGGAATGGGGGTGCGGTGAAACGGGCGCCGTTTGGGATGGTGTGCGCTGCCGCCCAGAGCCCTGCCGATCGGGGGTCCCGTCCCGAGAATGGGTCGCCGCTCGGTGGGTCGAAAGGTGCGGACCGCGACGGCGACCGGTCCGACCCCCATCAGATCCAGAACCGTCCATCACGAAATGCGCTGGGCGAAGCGGACATCGTCACCTGGGCCGCGAACCGGGCCGCCGCCTGCTCCCTTCGCTTTGCTGGCCGGCATCCCGGCACGGCCCGGCGAGTGCGGGAAAACCCACATCGACTCCGGGGCCTCCCCAGCCCTGGGCACGGAATTCGGCCGAGGATCAACCCGCCCGGGCTCCTCGGCCCCGACCGGGGCCGGTGGATTCGGTGACGCTCCTGGCCCGGGTGTGCTCGTTGTCCTCTCCCGGCTCGAGGAGAACACGCGATCGACGAGCTCACCCGGATCCGCATCGGCGTCAACGGGTGCGCGGGGAAAAGCGTGGTGGCGGAATAGGGGGCGGCCGAATGGGAGCGGCCAGCACCAGGTGGTTCCAGTCGGACGTCGTCGAACGAGGGCCCCCGTCCGACGAGAACGCTGTCGGAGGGGGCTGGGCCCCCACAGGGCGGCGGGGCGGGCCACGGGTCGGGGTCGAGGGGAGGGGCGGGCCCCGGCGAGGGGCCCCGGACCTCCCGGCCCCCGGGCGGACCGTGCGGGAACAGGTCCTGTGGAGGAGCCGCGACAGGACCGGCGACCCGGGAGGTCAGCTCGCGGGCTGCTGGGGCGCCGGCGAGCCAGGATGTGCCGGCGGCGTGGCGCTCCCCGCGAGTGTGGATCTCGTGGTTCCGCCCCGAGGGCGTTCCCACCGGCACCGGGCTGGCCGTGTCGGCCGGCCTGGGACGAGCGGATGACCGTCGGCGGCGGAGGGGGCACCCGGGGAGCCGATCCGCCACGACCCCGGCACCCGGTTGAGCTCGCATCGGAGCGGCCACCGGTGCGCCGTCCCCGGCGCGGTCGGGGGCGAGGACCGGCAGCGTCCCCGACCGGACACGGCCACCGGGACCGCCGAGGCGCGGAGGTCACCCGCCGGTGGTCGTCGCCCCCTCGTCCTCGGTCAGCGCTCGGTGAGCGACGAGGGTCCCGCCGGCCAACGCGGCCGGCATGACCAGGAGTGCCGCGAAGGGCACCAGGAGCAGCAGGTAGGTGGGCAGCGCGAACCCCCACGCGCGCATCCGGTTCCGCCGCAGGCAGCGGTGACGCTCCCCGAGGGTGCGGCCACGGCGACCGAAGGGGACGGCCGTCATCTCCAGCCCCAGCAGCCAGCCGTTGACCAGGACACCCAGCACGAGGGCCAGCACCGAACCGACGACGGGGATGAGGCCGATGAGGAACAGGGGTATCGCGACCAGGACCGCGATGAGCACCAGTAGCGCTGTCTCGCCCAGTCCCACCGAGAAGGAGCGCCACCAGGACGCCTCCTCCGACTCGGGAACGCCTCCCAGGTCGTCCTCGACGCGCTCGGCGATCGCCTCGTAGAACGGTCCGCCGATCGCCAGCGCGATCCCGGTGAAGCTGAGCATCGACACGGTCAGCGCCAGGGCCACCACCGCCACGCCGGCGGCGACGCGCACCAACGCCCGAAGGGGAGCCGCCCAGTCGTCGGCGAACGGCGTGACCAGCGCGGCGAGGTCCCCGGAGTAGTACACCAGGGCGGCGATGGCGCCGAGCAGGAGCACCGAGGTCAGCAGGGCGGGCAACGCGCCGAGCAGCAGAAGGCGTGGTGTGCGCGTCACCAGCCCGAACCCGCGCCCCAGCATGCCCACGCCGCTGAGGAAGTTCCGAACTCCGTTGATCATCGGCGGAGCATAGGACAGCGGTCGCGGAGCGCCCGTGAGGTTTTCCCCGGACCGCTGCCGAGCGGTTCGAGCCCTGGTGTCAGTCCCTCGCGAGGTCGCGGGCACGGCGGTCCAGCAACGCCGCCGACTCCTGGTCGGACAGCGCCATCCCCCCGACGCGTTCGGCCGCCAGCCGGTAGGGGGCGGCGCGCCCCGCTCCGTCGAGGACGGTGGTCCCCGCGGCGAGGTCCAACCTGACCAGCGGGGGTACCCGCTCCGACTCCAGCAACTGGAAGTCCCCGACGGCGAGGAGGGCGGCCAGCCTCGCGGTCGGCACGACCTGGACGCGCACGTGGGGGAGCTTCACCAGCTCCAACAGGTGCCACAGCTGACCGGCCAACACGGCGGGGCCGGCCCGGCCCAGGTCGGGACCCGGACGCACCGCCGGCTCGCCGAGGAGGACCCGCAGGGTGGGGGGGCGTGGCCGGTGCAGGATCTCCTGGCGTTCGAGCCGGGCGGCGACCTCCGCCTCCACGACCGACGTCGGAGTGCCCCGTGCCGTCAGCCAGGCGCGCGCGTACTCCGCCGTGCGCACCACCTCGGGTACCAGGAACGCCGAGGCCTCGACGATCGAGCTGGTGTCCGCATCGGACGGCTCCGTCCCGTCCGGTGGGTTCGGCGCGGCCCACCGCCGGCGTTCCCGGCGCCGTTCCGCCAGTTCCAGGAGTTCCGCCGTCACGCTGACGAACTCCCCGGCCCCCACCCCGACCTCCGTCAGGTAGGCGGCCGCCTGCGCGGCGGTGGGCAGCGTGTCCCCGCGTTCCCACCCGCCGACGACGCCGACGGGGACACCCACCCTCGTCGCCACGGTGCGGGGGGACATCCCGGCGGCCAACCGGGCCTGCCGGAGGCGGGCGCCCACCGCCCGGGAGCGGAGTGACCGCCCGCTGCTGCTGGCCATCCGGCAACGCTAGTCAGCTGCGTCCTGACACCGGAACGGTTCAGCCTCGGATTGACTCCTTCGGTGGATCCCCTCGGCGGGCGACCGGCGGCTCACGGCCGCCGACCGGCCCGGCGGAAAACGGTTCGATCGGCGGGCAACCCCCTCAGTACCGTGCGAGGACGACCGCCCGCACGTTCCCAGGAGCCCGCGAATGCCCGCTTCCGCACTACCGAACGTGACCCGCCCCGACTCCTGGACGGTGGTGGTCAGGGAACGCGACGTGCGCGGCGAGGACACGACACGCGCCGCCGACGCCGTCGTCGCCGAGTGGGACGCCCACGACTGGCCAGCGGGGCTGCTCAGCAGGGCGTGCCTGCGCAGCGTCACCGGCAACACGCTGCTCGAGTACGAGCAGTGGGCCGACCCCCGGCCGGGGGGCACGGGGGCCGAGGACACGCGCCCCCCGGAACCCGCGCGAGCGGGAACCGCGTACCAGCTCTACCGCAGCAGCGTGACCGACCTCCGCGAGCCCACCGGCTGCGCCGTCACCGTCGTGGTCGACCTTGGCCAGGCCGATCCGGCCGCGGCGAGGAAGTGGGTCGACGAGATGTTCGACGGCGCCTCCGAGCACGAGACCGGGCATGACGCGCCCCTGCCCGGACTGCTCGCCGCCCACTTCCACGTCAGCCTCGACGGGAGCCGCGTCCTCAACTACGCGGAGTGGACCTCTCCCGAAGCCCACCGCTCCGCCATCCCGGGCCCCGAGGCCGACGACCCCCTTGCCGCCGACGTGGGGCGGCCGGGGGTGCGGGTGATCCGGTTCCTCCCCCACGGCCTCCGGGAGTCCCGAGCCTGACCCGGCGGGCGCCCATGTCCGCCGTGCCGGTGACGATGCTCCTCGTCCACCCGGCCGAGTGGCACTCGCAACCCCCGCCGGGGCCCTCGCGTCCACCGGGAGACCGGACACCCGGACCACGGCGAGTTCGCGTCCACGCCCAACCCCGGGAGGGGGACCCGCCGAGGCGCTCGGCGGGTGGACCGGACCCCGGGTCGAGACGATTGAGGACACCACCGCGATGCCACACGACCTGTCCCGCCGTTCCCTGCTCGCACTGGCCGCGCTCGTCCCCCTGGCGGGCTGCGCGTCGACCGGAGCCGGGCCGGAACCCGCGGGCGGGGCCGTGCCCTCCCCACCAGCCCCGCCTGCCCCCTCGCCCTCGCCGGAGGAGCGGGAGGCGGCCTTCGAACGCGTCGAACGGGAACACGACGTGCGGCTGGGGGTGTACGCCCTCGACACCGGGAGCGGCCGCGCGCTGGTCCACCGCCCCGACGAACGTTTCGCGTACTGCTCCACGATCAAGGCAGTCGCGGCCGGGGCCGTCCTGCTGGTGAGTTCCGACGAGCGGATGGGCCAGGTGATCCCCTACCAGCAGGGGGACCTCGTCACCCACTCACCCGTCACCGAGGCGCACGTCGGGTCCGGGCTGGGCCTGGACGCGCTGTGCGAGGCAGCCGTGCGGTACAGCGACAACACCGCGGCCAACCTGATGCTCACCGAACTCGGCGGACCGGCCGGTTTCCAGCGGAGGCTGCGCGAACTCGGCGACGAGGTGACCCGCAGCGACCGGTACGAGACGGAGCTCAACGACGCCGTCCCGGGCGACGACCGCGACACCAGCACGCCCAGGGCGCTGGCGACGACCCTGCGGACCCTGCTGCTGGGGGACGTGTTGACCGACGAACGGCGCGCGGTGTTGGAGGACTGGATGTCGGGCAACGCCACCGGTGACGAGCTGGTGCGCGCGGGCGTTCCCTCGGACTGGCGGGTCGTGGACAAGTCCGGCGGCGGCTTCTACGGGACCCGCAACGACATCGCGGTGGCCTTCCGGCCGGACGCCCCGCCGATCGTCCTCGCCGTGCTGACCAGCCGGACCGAGCGGGACGCGGGAGGGCGGGCCGAGGCCGTCGCGGCGGCGGCGGCCGTGGTGGCCGACACCCTCGGCTGACCGCACACGGCCCGAGGGGGTCGGAGCCTCACCGCCGCCGCCCGCCCCCTGTGAGGACCTTTTCCGCTCGGCGTAACGCGGCGACCCCGGCCGGTAACAGGCGCTGCCTAGCGTGGCTCCCGCCAGCCGCGAGAGGAGACCGCCGTGCCGGTGACGACGGACGCCACTGCCCACCCGTCCGGTGACCGACGCCTGGAGCGCTGGGACCCGGAGGACCACGAGTTCTGGGAGCGGACGGGCCGGGACGTCGCCAGGCGCAACCTGCTCTTCTCGGTGCTCTCCGAGCACGTCGGGTTCTCGGTGTGGAGCGTCTGGTCGGTGATGGTGCTCTTCATGACGCCGGAGATCGGCTTCCACTTCACCTCGGGCGAGAAGTTCCTGCTGGTCTGCACGCCGACGCTGGTCGGTGCCCTGCTCCGGTTGCCCTACAGCGGGTGGGTGTGCCGCTTCGGCGGCCGGAACTGGACGGTCGCCGCCACGGCGGTCCTGCTCGTCCCGACGCTGCTGGCCGCGATCCTCGTGCAGCGGCCGGAGACCCCGTTCTGGGTCTTCCTCGTCGTGGCGGCGGTGGCGGGTGTCGGCGGCGGGAACTTCGCGTCCTCGATGACCAACATCAACGCCTTCTACCCCGAACGGCACAAGGGGTGGGCGCTCGGGCTGAACGCGGGTGGCGGGAACCTGGGGGTCGCCGCCGTGCAGCTGGTCGGCCTCGCCGTCATCTCGGTGGCCGGGTCGACCAGCCCCGCCTACGTCGCCGCCGTGTACCTGCCCGTGATCGTGCTGGTCACCCTGGCCTGCGCGCTGCGGATGGACAACCTGCCCGGGCTCCGCGCCGACCGCGACGCCCAGCGGGAGGCGGTCCGCGAACCCCACACGTGGCTGATCTCCCTGCTGTACGTGGGAACCTTCGGGTCCTTCATCGGCTACGGCTTCGCCTTCGGTCTCGTCCTCCAGACCCAGTTCGGGTTCAGCGCGGTGGAGGCCGCCTCCCTGACCTTCGTCGGACCTCTTCTCGGTTCGCTGAGCCGCCCGGTCGGTGGCTGGTTGTCGGACCGGTTCGACGCCGCCCTGGTCACGTTCTGGACCTTCCTGGCGATGGCGGCCGGCACCGGGCTGCTGGTCCTGGCCTCGTCCCAGGGGTCGTTCCGGCTGTTCATCGGGGCATTCACGGTGTTGTTCGTGCTGACCGGCGTGGGGAACGGTTCCACCTACAAGATGATCCCGGTGGTGTTCCGGGCGCGGGCGACCAGCCGGGCACCCGGGGCGGCGCCCGGGACGGAGGCGAGGTGGGTGCGCCGGATCACCGGTGCGGTGATCGGCATCGCTGGTGCCGTGGGCGCGCTGGGGGGCGTGCTGATCAACCTGGCGTTCCGCGCGGCCTACGGCGGGGAGGCGGGCACCGGGACCGGCGCGTTCCTGTCCTTCCTCGCCTTCTACGGACTGTGCGTGCTGGTCACCTGGGTGGTGTACCTGAGGGCTCCCCGGACCAGGAACGGCGCCCTCGCCCCCGAGCGGGGAGCCCCGGCGGCGGTGGGGGGTGGAGCGTGACCTCCACACCACCCGCGTCGGTCCCGCCGCCCGTGGTCGCGGCCACCGCCACCCACTGCCCCTACTGCGCACTCCAGTGCGGGACGGAACTCGTCGAGGAGGGCGGGGGAGGCGGGGGACGCCCCACGATCGGGGTGCGCCCCACCGACTTCCCCGTGAACCGCGGTCGGCTGTGCCAGAAGGGGTGGACAGCGCCGCGGCTGCTCTCCGCCGGCGACCGGCTGCTGGGTCCGCTGGTGCGGGACCACCGAGGCGGTCCGTCGCGGGCCACCGACTGGCCGACCGCTCTCGACCGCGTCGTCGCCGGGATCCGGGCCGCCGTCGACCGCGCCGGAGCGGACTCGATCGCGGTGCTGGGAGGGGGCGGGCTGACGAACGAGAAGGCCTACCTGCTGGGGAAGTTCGCCCGGGTCGCGTTGGGCACCAGCCAGATCGACTACAACGGTCGGTTCTGCATGTCCTCGGCGGCGGCCGCCGGGAACGCGGCCTTCGGCGTCGACCGGGGACTGCCGTTCCCGGTCACCGACCTGGAGGCGGCGGAGGTGGTCCTGCTCGTCGGGGCCAACCCCGCCGAGACGATGCCGCCGCTGATGGCCAGGATCGCCGCCGCTGACCTCGTCGTGGTGGACCCGAGACGGACTCCCACCGCCGAACGGGCGGCGCTGCACCTGCGGACGCGGCCCGGGACCGACCTGGCGCTGGCCCTGGGCCTGCTGCACGTCGCCGTCGTCGACGGGCACGTCGACCGGAGCTACGTCCGGGACCGCACCACCGGCTTCGACGAGGCATGGCGGCACGCGGTCGCCTGGTGGCCCGAGCGGACCGAACAGGTCACGGGCGTGCCGGTGGCCGACCAGCGGGCGGCGGTGCGGCTGCTGGCCGCGGCGTCCCGCCGCTACGTGCTCACCGGGCGGGGCGCCGAGCAGCACAGCACCGGGACCGACACCGTCAGCGCTGTCATCAACCTCGCGTTGGCGTTGGGCCTGCCCGGCCGGCGGGGCAGCGGCTACGGCTGCCTCACCGGACAGGGCAACGGGCAGGGCGGCCGGGAGCACGGGCAGAAGGCGGACCAACTACCCGGGTACCGCTCGATCGAGGACCCCTCGGCTCGGAACCACGTCGCCGGGGTGTGGGGGGTGCGCCCCGAGGACCTGCCCGGGCCCGGCCGCAGCGCCTACGAACTGCTGGACGCCCTCGGCGGGCCCGACGGGCCGAGGGCACTGCTGGTCTTCGGCACGAACCCGGTTGTGTCCGCCCCGCGAGCCGGGCACGTCACCGAACGCCTCGCCGCCCTCGACCTGCTGGTGGTGGCCGACTTCGTCCCCTCGGAGACGACCCGGATCGCCGATGTCGTCCTGCCCACCACCCAGTGGGCGGAGGAGGACGGCACGATGACCAACCTGGAGGGGAGGGTGCTGCGACGCCGGGCCGCGGTGCCACCGCCCCCCGGGGTCCGCACGGACCTGGAGGTGCTCAGCGCCTTGGCCACCCGGCTCGGCCAGCCCGCCGGGCGGTTCCCCACCCGACCGGAGGTCGTCTTCGCCGAACTGGCCGCGGCCTCCGCCGGCGGCCGCGCCGACTACTCGGGGATCGACTACGACCGGCTCGACCGGGGTGAGGCGTTGCACTGGCCGTGCCCCCGCACCTCGGGCGCGCCGCACCCCGGCACCCCGAGGTTGTTCCTGGACCGCTTCGCCCACCCGGACGGTCGGGCCCGGTTCCGGCCGGTCGCCCATCGCCCGGGAGCGGAGCCGCCCGACGATGGCTACCCGCTGTACGGCACGACCGGGCGCGTGCTCGCCCACTACCAGTCGGGGGCGCAGACCCGCCGCGTCCCGGAGCTCGCGTCGGTGGAACCCGTCCCCTACGTCGAGGTCCACCCCGACACCGCCGGCCGCGCCGGGCTCGCCGCCGGGGACGTGGCCCACGTCGTCACCCGGCGCGGTCGCGTCACCGCCACCGTGCGCCTCGTTCCCCACCTGCGGGCCGACACCGTGTTCCTGCCCTTCCACTTCCCCGAGGAGGGACGGGCCAACCTGATCACCAACCCCGAGCTCGACCCGGTGAGCCGGATGCCCGAGTTCAAGGTGTGCGCCGTCCGGCTCGAACGAGCGGGCGGAACCACCTCGCCCGGACCGGGTGGCCCCGGCGGCTCGACCGGAGCGGAGGAGGTCCGATGAGCAGGATCGTCATCGTCGGGAACGGGCCGGTCGGTCACCGGCTCGCCGACCGGACGGCCCGAGGCGGTGAGCACCACCGGATCACGGTGCTCGGAGCGGAACGGTGTCCCGCCTACAACCGGGTGCTGCTGCCCTCGGTGGTCGCGGGGACCCTGCGCGGGGACGACACCCGGTTGCCGCCGCCGGGGCCGGCGGTCGTCGTGCGGGTGGGGGAGCGGGTCACGGACGTGGACCGGGACCGCCGCCGTGTGCGTTCCTCCTCCGGCGCGATCCACCACTACGACGTGCTCGTGCTGGCCACCGGGGCGCGACCGGTCTGGCCCGAGGCCCCGGGGCTGACCGGTCCCTCCGACCAGCCGGGGGCGGCGGTGGTCGCCCTGCGCACCCTGGACGACGTCGAGTACCTGGAACGCCGCCTTCGCACCGGGCTG
Source organism: Actinoalloteichus caeruleus (assembly GCF_049311605.1). Classification (NCBI taxonomy): domain Bacteria; kingdom Bacillati; phylum Actinomycetota; class Actinomycetes; order Pseudonocardiales; family Pseudonocardiaceae; genus Actinoalloteichus; species Actinoalloteichus caeruleus. The sequence continues at coordinate 4,921,942 of NZ_CP186005.1, read as the reverse complement.
CCCGTGACCGTCCTCGGCGGCGGGACGCTGGGGCTGGAGACCGCTCGGGCGTTGGCCGCCCGGGGAGCGAGGGTCGACCTGGTCCACCGGTCCCGCTCCCTGATGGAACGCCAGCTCGACGACGTGGCGGGCGCCGTCCTGCTGGCCTCGACCCGTGCCCTGGGCATCACCGTCCACCTCGGCCACCAGCCGGTGGGCTACCGCGACGGGCACCTCGTCCTCGACGACGGCCGGGAGATCCACTCCGAACTCGTCGTCGTCGCCGTCGGCGCCAGCCCGAGGACCGAGCTGGCCACCGGGGCGGGGCTGGTGGTGCGTCGCGGTGTCGTCGTCGACGACACCCTGACCACCAGTGACCCCCACATCCGGGCCGTCGGTGACTGCGCCGAACACGACGGCGTGCAGTACGGGTTGCTGGCCCCCGGCTTCGACCAGGCCGACGTCCTGGCCTCCCTGCTCACCCGCCCGGCGCCCGTCGCCGCCTACCGGGGTTCCAGCGCGGTGACGAGGCTCAAGGCGCGGGACATCGACCTCACCGCGCTGGGTGACAGCAGGGCGTCGGAGCCCGCCGACCTGGTCACGATGGCCGATCAGCGGCGGGGCCGCTACGCCCGGCTGGCGGTTCGTGACGACCGGGTCACCGGGGCGATCCTGATCGGGTTCCCGCGCGCGGCGGCCACCCTCGGGCAGCTCTACGACCGGGGTGATCCACTGCCGGACGACCCGTTCCACCTGTTGCTCGGTGAGACCACCGGCGGCGTCCAGGGCCAGGAACTCGCCGAGCTGCCCGACACCGCCGTGGTGTGCCGGTGCAACGCCGTCTCGAAACGGGCGCTGGTCACCGCCTGGCGGGTGGGTGCCAGGGATGTCCCGGCCCTGAGCAGGGTGACCCGCGCGGGCACGGGCTGCGGTGGTTGCGCCGCCACCCTCACCGGCCTGTGCCGGTGGCTGGAGCGTGCCGCGCCGGCCGCCGCGCCGGCGGGGGCGGCCGAGGGGGAGAACGGCGGGGCCGCGGCGGAGCCGGAACCCGGTGGGACGGCCCGGGCGCCCGGCCAACCCGAGTCCCGCGACCAGGACGTCCCGTCGTGCCAGGTCCCGCTCGCAGCCGCTCCCGCCGCGCGCCGCCCGTCCCCGGCGTCAGGCGCCGGGGACCTGGTCCGCGCGGGTGCCGCCCCTCCCGCTTCCACCGCACGCCCCGACCTGGACGAGGAAGGTGTCGCATGACCCGCACCCTGGTTGTCGTCGGCCACGGCATGGTCGGTCACCGGTTCGTGACCGCGTTCCGCGCCCGCGACCACGAACGTCGCTGGCGGGTGATCGTCCTCGGTGAGGAGCGCCATCCCGCCTACGACCGCGTCGGCCTGTCGTCCTACCTCGACGGGCGGGGCCTCGCCGACCTGCGCCTCGACGACGGGGAACTCGCGGGGGACACGGCCGTCGATCTCAGGTTGGGGGTCGTCGCCGAGTCGATCGACCGGGCCACCCGCACCGTGTGGACCTCCGCCGGCACGCCGGTGCGCTACGACGCCCTCGTGCTGGCCACCGGTTCCCGCCCCTTCGTGCCCCCGGTCCCCGGGCACGACCTGCCGGGGTGCTTCGCCTACCGCACCGTCGACGACCTCGATCGGATCAGGGCCGCGAGCGGGGAGGCGAGGGACGGGGTCGTCGTGGGCGGCGGCCTGCTCGGGTTGGAGGCCGCCAACGCGCTTCGACTGCTCGGGCTGCGGACCCAGGTCGTGGAGATGGCGGACTGGCTGATGCCGTTGCAGGTCGACGAGGGAGGCGGTCACACCCTGGGGCGGCTGGTCGAGCGGCTCGGCCTGGTCGTCCACACCGGTAGTGGGACGGGCGCCGTCGAGGCGGGCCAGGACGGCAGGACCCGGGCGGTGCGCCTGACCGACGGAACCGAGGTCCCGGCCGATCTCGTCGTGTTCTCCGCCGGCATCCGGGCGCGTGACGAGCTGGCCAGGGCGGCGGGCCTGCCGGTCGGGGAGCGCGGTGGTGTCCTCGTCGACGAGACCTGCCGGACCGAGGACCCACGGGTGTGGGCGGTCGGTGAGTGCGCCGCCGTCGCGGGGCGCACCTACGGCCTCGTGGCACCCGGTTACGCGATGGCCGAGACGGTGGTGGACCGGCTGCTCGGGGGTTCGGCCACCTTCGGCGGGGCCGAACCCGCCACCAAGCTGAAACTGCTCGGCGTGGACGTCGCCAGCTTCGGCGACGCGCACTCGACCACCCCGGGCGCCCTGGACGTCGTGCACGCGAACGCCGCCAGCGGCACCTACACCAAGCTGGTGCTCAGTGACGACGCCAGAACCCTGCTCGGTGGGGTGCTCGTCGGAGACGCCGGCGCCTACCCCACGTTGCGGGCCCTGCTCGGGCGACCGCTGCCCGCCAGCCCGGAGGAGGTGCTGGCGCCGGTCGGGGGCGGCGGGCTGAGCGCCGACGCGGTTCCCGACGACGCCACCGTCTGCTCCTGCCACAACGTCAGCAAGGGAGACGTCACCGCCGCCATCACCGAGCACGGGTTGACCGACGTCGCCGGGGTGAAGCGGTGCACCCTCGCGGGCACGGGGTGCGGGTCCTGCGTGCCGATGCTCGGCGGCCTGTTGGCCGGGTGCGGGGTGGAACCGGACCGGGCGCTGTGCGAGCACTTCCGGCACACCAGGGCCGAGCTGTACGAGATCGTGCGGGCCACCGGCATCACCACGTTCTCGGAGCTGGTCCGCACCCACGGGGCTGGCAGGGGCTGCGACGTCTGCAAGCCGGTGGTCGCCTCCATCCTCGCCGGTCTCGCGGGTGGCCACGTGCTCTCCGAGGACCAGGCGGGCCTCCAGGACACCAACGACCGCTTCCTGGCCAACATCCAGCGCAACGGCACCTACTCGGTGGTGCCGAGGATCCCCGGCGGGGAGATCACCCCGGAGAAGCTGATCACGATCGGCGAGGTGGCCAGGGACTTCGGCCTCTACACCAAGATCACCGGCGGCCAGCGGATCGACCTCTTCGGGGCCAGGGTCGAGCAGCTCCCGTTGATCTGGCGGCGGCTGGTGGACGCCGGGTTCGAGTCGGGCCACGCCTACGGGAAGGCGCTGCGCACCGTGAAGTCCTGCGTCGGTACCGACTGGTGCCGCTACGGGGTGGGGGACTCGGTGGCGATGGCCATCCGGCTGGAACTGCGCTACCGGGGCCTGCGGGCCCCCCACAAGATCAAGGCCGGGGTGTCCGGTTGCGCCCGGGAGTGCGCGGAGGCCAGGTCGAAGGACTTCGGCGTGATCGCCACCGAGAAGGGGTGGAACCTCTACGTCGGGGGCAACGGCGGCTTCACCCCCCGGCACGCGGAACTGCTGGCCGCCGACCTGGACGACCGAGCGCTCATCGCCCTCGTGGACCGATTCCTCATGTTCTACATCCGGACCGCGGACCGCCTGCAACGCACGGCGGCGTGGATCGGGGCGATGGAGGGCGGGTTGGAGCACCTGCGCGCCGTGGTGGTGGACGACTCGTTGGGGATCGCGGAGGAACTGGAGGCGGCGATGGAACGTCACGTGGGCGAGTACGCCGACGAGTGGGCGGGGGTGCTGGCCGATCCCGAGAAGGTGGCGCGGTTCGTGTCCTTCGTGAACTCCCCAGACGTGCCCGATCCGACGATCCGGTTCACCACGGAACGCGGGCAGATCCGCCCGGGCGCCACGGACGGGCCCGTGCCGCTGCCCCTGCCGGTGATCCGTCCCGAGGCGGTGCGCGCATGAGGTGGCGCGAGGTGTGCCGGTGGGAGGCGCTGCGACCAGAACTGGGTGCTCCCGTGCTGGTGGACGGCCATCTCATCGCCCTGTTCCGCACGGAGGACGGGGAACTGTACGCCCTGGGCAACGTCGATCCGGTCAGCAGCGCCAGCGTGATGAGCCGGGGGATCGTCGGGGACCGAGCGGGGGAACCGGTGGTGGCGTCCCCCATGCACAAGCAGGTCTTCTCCCTCCGGTCCGGGCGTTGCCTCGATGTCACCCACCCGGAGTTGGCCCTGCCCACCTACGCTGTTCGACGACAGGGCGACGTCGTCGAGATCGGACTTCCGTGACCCCACCGCGCGACCCTCCACCGCCACTCGCCGGCTACACCGTCGGGGTGACCGCGGCCCGGCGTGCGGAGGAACTGGGTGCGCTCCTGGAACGGCGGGGAGCCCAGGTGGTGCACGCCCCGGCCATCAGGATCGTCCCCCTCGCCGACGACGCGGACCTGGTGGCGGCGACCCGACGATGCCTGTCGGGCCGACTCGACGCGGTGGTCGCCACCACCGGTATCGGCTTCCGGGGCTGGGTCGAGGCGGCCGACGGGTGGGGCCTCGGCGACCGGCTGATCGACCGGTTGCGGGGCGCGCGGCTCCTCGCCCGTGGCCCCAAGGCGCGGGGGGCCGTCCGCGCCGCCGGTCTGCCCGACGCCTGGTCGCCGGCGTCGGAGTCCTCCGGCGAGGTGCTCGCCCGGCTGCTCGCCGAGGGAGTGGCGGGCGCCAGGATCGCCGTGCAACTGCACGGGCAACCGTTGCCGCACTTCGTCGACGCCCTCCGCGGCGCCGGTGCGGAGGTCATCGAGATCCCCGTCTACCGGTGGACGCGGCCCGTCGACGTGGAGCCGTTGCGGCGACTCGTCACGTTGGCCTGCGCGGGGGAGGTGGACGCGCTGACCTTCACCAGCGCCCCGGCGGCCGCGAGCACGCTCAGCACCGCCGCCGAGATGGGGAGGCAGCGGGACCTGCTGGCCGCGCTGCGGGGCCGGGTGCTCGTGGCCTGCGTCGGGCCCGTGACCCGCGCCCCGCTGGAGGACCACGACGTGCCCGCCGTGATGCCCGAGCGGTACCGGCTGGGAGCGCTGGTCCGTGAACTCGCCGACGGGCTCGCCGCCCGCTCCCCCCGGCTGCCCGTGGCCGGGACCGAGCTCTGGCTGCGCGGGCGGGCCGTCGTCCTGGGCGGTGCGCTGCGGCCGGTGCCTCCGAGCGCCATGTGCCTGCTGCGGGTCCTCGCGCGGCGGCCGGGCCGGGTGGTCCCCCGGGGCGAACTGGTCGACGCGCTCCGAACCGCCCCCGGCGGCAGCCAGGACATCGACGAACACGCGGTGGAGACGGCGATGACCAGGCTGCGGGCCGCGCTGGGACGGGCCGATGTGATCCAGACGGTCATCAAACGGGGGTACCGGCTGTCCTACGACCCCCTCCAGGACGCCCCGCGCTGCCCTGGGGGTGCGGCCGAGCGCCCCGGGGCGCGCCGCTGAGGACCCGGGCGCCCCGTCCGGCTGACGACCTGGCACGGGGCCCGGCTCGGTTGGCCCGGCCCCCGCCCCGCGTGCCCTCCTCGCTCACACCGGCACCGTGCGCCTACCCATCGCCTCCACGGGCCGGCAGGCCGTCCGGTGCGCGATACCGGTGCGGTGGGCGATGGCCGCCGCCTCGGTCCGGTTCGACACCCCCAGCTTCCGCAGGATGCTGAGCACGTGCGACCCGACGGTGGCCCTGCTGATGAACAGCTCCACCGCGATCTTCGAGTTGGGCAGCCCCTCGGCGAGCAGCGCCAACACGTGCTGCTCGCGTTCGGTCAGCAGGTCAGCCGGCGCCGGCCCGCTCCGGAGCACGTTGACCAGGCTGGAGGCCTGGGTCGCGAGCACCTCGGGGGACAGGAACAGCTTGTGCTGCGCGGCCGAGTGCAGCGCGGCGGTGAGCACCCAGGGAGTGTCCGCCGTGGTCACCACGCCGGCGAGCTGGGACCGGAGCACGGCGTCGAAGTCCGTCGCGCCCTTGGGGTAGACCATGACCACGGGCGCGGGCTGGCCCTCGACCGCGGTGCGCGCCCTCAGGTCGACGAGGTCGTCGCCGTCCAACGCGTCGGAGTAGAGCAACCAGGCCGCGACCTCCGAGTTCGCCGAGTGGCGCAGGGATTCCCGCAGCGTCTCGTGCACCGCGTGGATCGAGATGTTGAAGCGGCCGAGGCCGAGCGCGATCATGAACTGGAGCTGGGTGTCGTTCTGCAGCCTGTCCCTGCTGCCGGTGATGATGTCGATGCTGAGCATGGGAAGCCTCCCGTTGCGAGTGGTCCGTGGCTGACGGAGTTGGTCGGGGGCGGTCTCGCCGCCCCCCGTCAGCCCGTGGCGCTTCCGCGTGCGTTCATCTGGGTGATGTCCATGCCGTTCCAACCTGTCGAGTTCGCCCCTGCGCACCCCAGCGAACCGGACCGCCGTTGAGTCGGCGTTGAGGATGCGTTGAGTGGTGGTGGCGTGACGTCCGGAACCGGGGGACCGCGCACCTCGCGAGCGGGCACGGGCACCGCCGACCCCGGACCGGGGTGGGGTGCCGGGTCGCGCCCGGGTGAGCCCGACGCTCGCGTCCCGGGCGGGGACGTTGGGAGGCGCGCGCCCGCCGACCTCGAACCTAGCGGCTACCCTCCGTGGCGACATCCGCCAGATCACCTAATGTCAGCTGTCCGGGGCTGGCCGGCCGATCGATGCCCGGTGCGCCTCGGCGCGGCGGACGCGCCGCCCCTCAGCAGGCCGCGCTGGGGCGCTCGCGGCGCGGATCGCACCGCTGACGCACCCGGGCGAGGATCTCGGTGGCGGTCCGTTCCCGCCGATCGGCCCGCAGCTGACGCCAGAGCGTGACGGCCCGGGTCGCGGTCTCCTCGGCCGAGGAGTAGGCACCGGCGCGTTCGTGGGCCTCCGCGAGCCGGGTGAGGGCCATCGCCTGGAACGACTGGTGTCCGATGTCGACGCACCGGCGGTGGGCCGCCCCGAGCAGTGACAGGGCCTGGTCGTGGTCGCCCAGCCGGCTTCTGGCCTCCCCCGCGAAGCCGAGGAAGGTGATCTCGGCCAGCATCGTGTGCAACGACCGGGCCAACTCGACACCCCGCTCGGCCCGGCGGAGTGCTCTCGCCACCTCCCCCAGCCGCAGGTCGTGCTGTGTTCGCCCGTGCAGGTAGCGCAGTTCGCACCGGGGGTCGTCGACGGCGACCAACCGCGACTCGACGATGTCGAAGAGCTCGTCGGCCTCCGCCGTCCGGCCGGCGGCCGTGAGCGCGCCCGCCTCGCAGCAGAGGCCCTCCACCACCAGCGTCGGGGCGACCCCATCGACCCGTTCCGCCAGGGCCGTGAAGGCCCGGAACTCCCGCAGCGCGCCGAGCTGGTCGCGGAGCCCGGCGTGGCAGTAGCCCAGTGAGAGCCTGACCTGCAACATCTCCGTCGGTTCCAGGCTGCCGGCGTGGCGGCGGAGAACGTCCTCCAGGAGTCGGCGGGCCTCCGAGAAGTCCCCGAACTCGCCGATGGCCGCCGCCACCGCGAGCCGCGCCCTGGGCAGCAGGGGATCGTCCCCGGGCAGGGCGTCGGCGACCAGCCGCCACAGCGCGGTCAGCTCACGTTGTCGACCGAGGGATTCGAAGTAGGGCCGCACCGAGTCGAGGAGTCCCACGGCCTCCTCGAGCAGCCCGTGCCCCACCAGGTCGGCGACGACGCCGGACAGGGTGCGCTTCTCGCCGAGCAACCACTCCCACGGGGCCTCGACGATCGTCCGCACGGTCTCCTCCGGGACCGGTCGCGCCGTCACCGCCCTCGGACGCGGCAGGGTCGGGTACACGCCCGCCCGGTCCGCCGCGCGCTCGGCCACCTGCCGCACCCCGGCCACCAAGCGGCGCAGTACGTCGCGACGTTCGTCCACGTCCCGTTCGAAGAGCCGTTCCCTGGCGTAGTCCCGCAACAGGGAGTGGAACCTGTACACGGGCCACCCGTCGTACCCGGGGGCGTCGATGTCCAGGAGGTACCGGGAGACCAGCTCGTCCAGCGCCCGGTCCGCCTGCCAGGGGGCGAGCAGGCGGAACATCCAGTCGGACACCGTCTCGGTGTGCAGCACGCCCAGGGTGTCCAGCGACCGGGCGGCCACCGGGGTCAACGCGTCGTAGGTCGCGGAGATGGCGGCCCTCACCCCGGTTCCGCCGTCCTCCGCGCTGTCCAGCCGGGTGCGTTCCGCGCGCAGACCCCGCAGGAACGCCGCCAGCGGGAGGTGCGGGGTGGAGGCGAGCTTGCCGGCCACCACCCTGATCGCCAGGGGAAGGCCCTCGTACCGGGCGACGATCTCGTGCGCGGCCCCGCTCTCCCGCGCGGCCCGGTGCCGGCCGATGGTCAGCCCCAGCAGTTCGTAGGACTCCTGGTTCGACAGCGGGCCGAGCTGCACGTACCGCATCCCCGCGAGCCCGGTCAGGCGGAACCGGCACGTGATCAGCACGGAGCAGCCCGCCGTACCCGGGATCAGCGGTTCCAACGACTCCGGTCTCTCCCCGGCGTCGTCGAGTACGAGCAGCACCCGGCGATCGGCCAGCCGGGACCGGTACAGCGACGCCCGTTCCTCCAGGGAGGCCGGCAGCAGTCCCGGCGGTACCCCGAGGGCGCGGAGGATCTCGCCCAGCAGCTCGATGGGCTCCTTGGGGTGGCCGGAGCCACCCCCGAGCCGGATGTAGAGCTGTCCGTCCGGGAACCACGAGCGGAGCTGGTGCGCCGTGTGCAGGGCCAACGCCGTCTTGCCCACGCCGGGTGGCCCGCAGATCGCCGCGACGGGCACCGCGGTGCCAGGAGCGGACTCCGCCAACACCGACCGAAGGGTGCGGAGTTGCTCCGCCCGCCCGGTGAAGTCGGCGATGTCCGCGGGAAGTTGGTACACGGGCTCGGACACCGGGAAGGCGTCGACCTCGTCGGTGGGGCGCCGGGCGCTGCCGACGCCCCTGGCGGGGGGCGCGGGTTCGGTGGGAGCGTGCTGGTGGCCGGCGGTCAGGATGGCCTGGTGCAGCTCGACCAGGTCGCGGCTCGGTGAGACGCCCTGCTGGTCCCGCAGCATCCCGTAGAACTCCCGGTAGGCCTCCAACGCCTCCGTGCGCCGGCCCGACGCGTGCAGCACCCGCATGAGCTGGCCCCAGCGCCGTTCCCGCCAGGGGTTCTCGCTGAGCAGGCGCCGCAGTTCCACCGTCAGCGTCACGTGCTCCCCGGTCGCCAGGTCGGCCTCGATCCGGTGGTCGAGGGCGAGGTCGCGGCGCTCGCCGAGCGCCCGGCGGGCCGCGGTCACCGACGGGGACGGGACGACGTCCGCCAGCGGCTCACCGGACCACAGGTCCAGTGCGTCCCTCAGCAGGGCGGTGGCGAGCGCGGGGTCCCCGGCCTCCAACTCGGCCACCCCCTCGGCCACCTGGTGGCGGAAGACCTCCGAGTCCACGTCCTCGGGAGGGCAGCGCAGGCGGTATCCGGCCGGTTCGCGCACCAGCAGGGTTCCGCCGTCCGCACCGAGGAACCGGCGAAGCCGCATCACGTAGTTGCGCACCAGGTCGTTCGCCCGGGTGGGTGGTGTCTCGCCCCACAGCTCGTCCACGAGGCGGGACGTCGAGACCGGCAGGTCGCGGTTGATCAGCAGCACGGCCAGCAGCGACCGCCACTTCGGAGCGCCGACCGGGACCCAGGAATCGTCACGGCGGACGCGCAGTGGGCCGAGCACGCGGAATCGCATCGGTCCTCCCGTCCGTGAAACAGGGCATGGTGCGGTGCGCTGAATGCGCCGATCGTATGACGTGGGCTTCGTCCGGGAGGTTCCACTTCTCACGATCGTGGAGAACGGCTCGCGCCGTCGGCGCCGTGCGGCCACGCCCGGCTCGCCGTCGCTCGATCCGGGGGTTCCCGAGGGGCGAGACGCGGCCGAGCACCGCGAGGAGGACCATGATCAGCCCTGGTCAGGGGCGGTGTCGGTGTCGGTGTCGGTGTCGGTGCCGGGGGCCGGGTGGCCGGGGGTGCCCCGGCCACCCGGCGGTGAGGACGTCGTTCCGATCTCAGGCCGCCGTGCTCCTCGAACGCACCGAGCGCGGGGGGCTTCGCCGATAACGGATTCGGGCGTCCCCGGAATTCCGGGAATTCTCCCGCTCCACCCCGGGGACCCGGCTCACCCCGACCCGCGCGAGTCGGTGCCCAGCAGCGGCAACGCGATCGTCGCCACCTCGTGGGCCTCCTCGGCCACCTGTCCGTAGTCGGTCGTCCGTTGCCGCACGGGTCTGCCGATCCCGGTCGCCAGCTCTCGGAGTTCGGTGATGCTCTTGCGGGAGCCGTGCCGCGATCCCGCCATGCGGCTGATCGTCTCCTCCATCAACGTGCCCCCGAGATCGTTCGCGCCACCCCGCAACAGCTGGCGGACCCCGTCGTCGCCGAGTTTCACCCAGGAGCACTGCACGTTGTCGATCCGGCCGTGCAGCACCAGCCTGGCGACGGCGTGCACGGCCCTGTTCTGCTCGGCCGTCGGGCCCGGCCGGGCGAGGCCCGCCAGGTAGATCGGCGCGTTGGTGTGCACGAAGGGCAGGGGGACGAACTCGGTGAACCCGCCGGTGTCGTCCTGGATGGCGGCCAGGGTCCGCAGATGGGCGACCCAGTGCTCCGGGGTGTCCACGTGGCCGTACATCATGGTCGCCGACGAACGGAGACCAACCCGGTGCGCCGTGGTGATCACCTCGATCCAGGTGGCGGCCGGGAGTTTGCCCTTGGTGAGGACCCAGCGCACGTCGTCGTCGAGGATCTCCGCGGCCGTGCCGGGTATCGAGTCCACACCGGACCGCTTCGCCTCGACGAGCCACTCCTCGATGGACATGCCGGTGCGACTGGCGCCGTTGACGACCTCCATCGGGCTGAAGGCGTGCACGTGCAGCCCGGGTGCGCGGTTCCGCACCGCCGAGGCGATGTCGAAGTAGGCCGTCCCGGGGAGGTCGGGGTGGATGCCTCCCTGCATGCACACCTCGGTGGCGCCCAACCGCCAGGCCTCCTCGGCCCGGTCGGCGACCTGCTCCAGGGACAGGGTGTAGCTGTCCGCGTCGCCGCGCCGCTGCGCGAAGGCGCAGAACCGGCAGCCCGTGTAGCAGACGTTGGTGAAGTTGATGTTCCGGTTCACCACGTAGGTGACCTCGTCACCTACGGCGTCCCGTCGCACGTCGTCGGCGAGCCGGCACACCTCCTCGAGTTCCGCTCCCGTCGAGGTGAGCATCGCCAGCGCCTGGGCGTCGCTCATCGCGGCGGGGTCGTCCTCGGCGACCCGCAGCGCGGCACGCACGTCCCCGTCCAGCCGAGGGGGCGCCCCGGCCGCCGACCGGTCGAGCCTGGCCCGCAACTCGTCCCAGTCGCCGTAGACGCTGTCGAAGTCGTCGCGCCGGTCCCGGCTGCGGCCGGCGGTGTCGATGGTGTCGTGCAGGTCGGTCCGGCCGGACTCGGCCAGGCCCAGCTCGGGCTCCTGCCAGGGCGCCCCCCGCGGGATCGCGCCCTCCCTCGCCAGGCCGTCCTCGTCGGCGAGCGCGTCGACATGGGCCCGGAGACGCGGGTCCAGCCAGGGCTCGCGGAGGTAGGGCGGGTAGGCGGTCAGCCGTTCCCGCAGGACGAAACCCGACTCCGCGCAGCGCTGGGCCAGCTCGTCGATCTCCGGCCAGGCCCGCTCCGGGTTGACGTGGTCCGGGGTCAACGGGGAGATGCCACCCCAGTCGTCGATCCCGGCGCGGAGCAGGAGGGCGTACTGCTCGTCCACCAGGTTCGGCGGGGCCTGGATGCGGGCGGAGGTGCCCAGCACGAGTCGGGCGACGGCGATGGTGGCCGCCAGGTCCTCGACCTCCGCGTCGGGCACCCCGCGCATCGCGGTGTCCGGCTTGGCGCGGAAGTTCTGGACGATGACCTCCTGGATCCCGCCGTAGGCCCGCGAGATCCGCCGCAGCTCGAAGAGCGACTCCGCCCGTTCCTGGTCGTTCTCCCCGATGCCGATGAGGATCCCGGTCGTGAACGGGACCCCGCTCCGCCCGGCGTCCTCCAGGGCGCGCAGGCGCACCGCCGGTTCCTTGTCCGGGGAGCCGTAGTGGGGGCCGCCCGGTTCGGACCACAGCCTGGTGGCGGTGGTCTCGAGCATCATGCCCATCGAGGGGGCCACCGGCTTCAACCGCTGGAACTCCTCCCAGGTCAACACGCCCGGGTTGAGGTGCGGCAGCAGGCCGGTCTCCTCCAGCACCGCGATGGCGCAGGCGCGGAGGTAGTCCACGGTGGACGACCACCCGCGTTCGGCGAGCCACTCCCGGGCCGCGGGCCACCGCTCCTCCGGGCGGTCGCCCAACGTGAACAGCGCTTCCTTGCACCCCAGCCGCGCGCCGTCCCTGGCGAGGGCGACCACCTCGTCCCGTTCCAGGTACGGAGCCGCGACCCTGCCGGGCACGGTCGCGAAGGTGCAGTAGTGGCACCGGTCGCGGCACAGCCTGGTCAGCGGGATGAAGACCTTCCGCGAGTAGGTGACCACTCCCGGCCTGCCGGCCGCGGCCAGCCCGGCGTCCCGGACGCGGGCCGCGCTGGCCATCAGGTCCGTCAACGCCTCGCCCCGGGCCGAGAGCAGCACCCGTGCCTCGTCCACGTTGAGGGTGACCCCGTCCCGGGCACGACGCAGGGCCCGACGGAGTGCGGAAGAGCTCACCGGCAACGGCATGACACCACCTTCTTCCGGCGCCGCCCCAGCGCCGCCGGTTCGCCTGATCCGCTGGGAGGTCCCAGCCTGCACCCGCCGCCCTGGCTTGCCAAGTGATCGGTCGGCGTGCCGGCCGATCAGGTGGCCCGCCGGTGCTGCCGGGACCGTCCGAATCAGACCCAGAGCACCGCGATCGCGGCGTTCACGAAGGTCAGCGCTCCGGTTGCCAGGAACATTCCCGTCGAGGGGGTGGTCCGTCGGCGCGCCAGCAGGATCAGGACGACCACGGCGAGGGCGACGAGCAGTTTGATCCCGATCTTCATGTGGTCGACCGGGAGGTCCTGCGCCTCACGGAGCCCGACGAGGGCCGCTCCGGTGACGAGCTGGACGAGACCGCCCCACCACATCACCTCTCCGGGCTTGTGGTCCCCGGCGCGCCACTGCACGAGGAAGCCTCCCAGCAGCAGGGCCAGACCCACGAGATGGGCCAGAACGAAGAGGAGCCGCACGACGTCCATGGGGTGATCCGTTCCGTGGTGGTGGCGACGACCCCGCCTGGGTCCGCACCCGAGCGGCGGATCAGCCGCCACGTTGTGGTCAGTTCGGTGGCACGAACGTACCAACAGGATGAATCGGGCCCCTCGCACGAGGTCGCCAGATCGTGGTCGGTGTCACTCGGTGACGGTTGGACAGACGTCAGGGGCGGTCGGAGCACCGTGTGCTCCGACCGCCCCTGGTCGTGGAGGTGACGCCGGGCGTCAGCTACCGATGTTGGCCGGGCCGGCCTCCTGGGCCGCCTGGGCGCCCTCGGCCGAGCGGGTCTCGATGCGCTCGGTGATGTCGGCGTCGCGGGACTGCGTGGCCAGCGTCATGGTGCGGGCGGAAGCCTGCACCGGAGCCAGCTCGGTGCACTGACCCAGCGACTCACCGCGGACACGGTTGTCCGTGCCGCGCGGGGCGGGGTCGTTGTCGGTGCAGCTGAGGTCGCCGCGGACGATGTTGTTGCTCACGTACCCGTCGGCGCTGTTGCCCTCGAAGGACAGCCCACCACCGAACACGTTGGTGCCGCAGCCGCCGTAGGGCTGGGCGGCGCCGACCTGGAGGATCTGGCTGTTGCCGACGAAGGCGGCGTCGCCGTCGACCTCGGTGGAGCAGAGGACGCTGCCCTGCTCGGCCCCGCTGACGCGGAAGTCGCCGGTCACGACCGAGTCGTAGACGTCGGTGAGCAGGCTGCCCTCGGAGCTCAGGCTGCCCTCGACCCAGCTGGACTCGACCAGCACCTCGCTGTTCTGGGTCGCGACGTCACCGGTGATGTCCGAGTCGAAGCTGTAGAAGAAGCCCGAGTCGGTGGCGGTGGCACCGCTCAGCTCGCTGTCGTAGGCGTAGGTGCCGAAGGCGTTGGCGAGGGTCACCGAACCCGACACCGACGAACCGGCGGCGTCGAGGAAGCCGTTCTCCCGCACCGTGACCGAGCCGTTGATGGTCACGTCCTGGAGCAGCAGGTCGGAACCCTCGAAGACGGTGACGTCGCCGTTGATGACGGTGCCGGTCAGGTCGCACGACTCACCAGCGGGGACGACCAGGTTGTTGGGCACTGTCACGGCGCCGGCGGTGCCCACGCAGTGGGTCGTCAGCGCGGCGTGCGCGGCGGGGGCCGCGAGGAAGGTGGCCGCCCCGGCCAGGGTGGTCGTGAGGGCCGCGACGGCGGCGGTGCGCCGACGGGCGGGCTTCACACCCCGTCCAGTGGCCGTGTTCTGCTGCGCCGACGGAATTGCCGAGTTCGCGAGGTCCACGCTGTTCTCCTTGTTATACGCCTGTGAGCACCGGGTACAAATGTATGGGCGGGGCGCGGCAGGTCAACAAGACGGCAAAAAGGTTTGTCTGCCTGTGGCCAGGCTGTAACGGATTTGACCGACCGGAGTTATCGGTTCGTGTCCGACTTGGTGCACCGCGACGCATCTGTCTGGGACGGGCTCGTCGCTCCGCGTGCGCGGGACCATCGCCTGCCCGGGTGGTCGACCTGGAGGAGCCGCGGCCCCGGCGCCAGGGCGGGTGGCGCCGAGGTCCGCGAGAGTGCCGGGTCCGCGCAGCTCCCCGAGGGTGTTCCTCCTGTCGAGCTCCCGTCGTCGCCGTGCGGCGCGCCATGATTCCTGGTTCCGCTCCGTGTCCGCGTTCACCCGTTCGGGGAACGGGTGACTCCCCGGCGATCCAGTGGGTGAATTGCTCACCTCGCGCGGGTGGCGGGAGGAGAGGTGGCGCGCAGCGGGTTGACCGGGTGGTGAGCCGCGGTTGGCGCGCCCGCCCGGTCGAAACCCCTCCCATTCACCGCCGCCATCGCGGGAATGGAAAAAAGCGGAACAATCGCCGGACGAACGGTTCGGCCTCCCGTGGAACCGTTCGGGAGTGCCATTGCCCGGCCGCCCGGCCGCCGGAATGCTCGACAGGATGCCGCCCGGCTGCGGCACCCGGCCGGCCGGCCTGGCTCCGGCGGCGGATTGTGGCCGTCCCGGACCGCTCCTAGTGTCGGAGGGCACGGGTGGCGGGCATGGGCGCTTCGCCTGCCGGGAGGGGAGCCGGCCCAGCTCCTCCGGTCCACCCCGAGCGCCGCCGAACGCACCCGTGGGGGGAACCATGAGAGGTCGACCCGGACTCGTGCTGGCCGCACTGGCGGCGGTCTTCCTGGCCGCGATCCCCACGACCAGCGGAACCGCCGGCGCGGAGCCCGGGAACTCGGAGGCCGCGGCGCCGACCGCCGTCGTCGAGGTCGCCGATGACTGGAACCCGCCGGCCCACCTGCGCCAGCCCCTCCAGGAGGTGTGGGACCACGTCGAGGCCACCTACCCGGACCTGCACGGCTTCCGCAACTACGGCTGGGACCAGGTCATGGCCAACGGCGGATACCTGAACTTCTGCGTGCGCTGGGACTCCTCGCGGCCGGTGTCCGAGGAGCTCCGGGACCGCATTCACGAGACCCTGCGTCGGCAGTACCGGAAATGGACGGACGTGATGCTCGACAACGGCCAGGGGCACAACGCCTGGCCCTACACCGAGGTGCCCGTCACGGTGGTGGGGTGGGCCGTCCGGGACAGGGACACCCTGCGATGGGATGACGACTCGGTCGACATCTACGTCAACGACATCCGCGAGGGCGCTCCGCAGTGCGCCGAGGAGTGCGGCCGGTTCTTCAACCAGGACGGCGACTACTCCCGGTGCCCCGGAGGAACGGCGCGGCACTACGACCAGTCGCTGTGGCTGACCGAGGGGATGAGCGGTGGCGCGGGCGGTGACTGGGGACAGCGCATGGGCAGCGAGTACTTCGTCGACTCGCTCGACGCGGAGAACGTCACGATCCTGTTGCACGAGATCGGCCACACCTTCGGCCTGGACGACTTCTACGACTGGACGCCGACCGGCGTCAGCGAGTTCATCATGCGGGCGGGCAGTTCGCCGCACATCACCGAGTTCGACGGGTGGATGCTCCGCGACTTCTGGCGGAACGTGAAGCACCGGTACGGCCTCTGACGGCCACGCCCCCACCCCGCCTCGGGCCGCCCAGCGGATCGGGTGGGCAGGGCCTGGCTGAGTCGAAGCCGGCACCGGCCGGTTACCTCGTCAGCGCGGCAGGGCCACCAGCTTCTCGGGGTTGACCACCTCGTACACCCCCAGCACCAACCCGTCCCGGATGGCGAAGGACGTCACCCTGCCCCCCGGTTCGTCGCGACCGCCCCAGCCCGAGCCGGCGGCGAGCATCATTCCGAGGTCGCCGTTGACCAACACCGCCCTGCCGGCCGTCACCGGCAGCGTGCCGTGCCGGCGCAGCAGGCCGAGGAACAGTCGCGCCACCTTCTCCGCGCCGACGACCACCCGGAGCGCCGTCCTGGCCCGACCGCCACCGTCGCTGATGAACCTGACGTCCGGGTGGAGGAGGGAGGTGACGGCGACGACGTCCCCGGAGCGGAGCGCCACGAGGAAGCGGTCCAGCACCTCCCGCTGTTCGACGAGGGCCGCGCGGGGAGGCGGGTCGGCGGCGGCCATCGTCCGTCGACCACGGACCGCGTGCTGCCTGGCCGTGGCGGGAGCGCAGCCCAGCGTCGCCGCCACCTCGTCGAAGGGCACCCCGAAGGCGTCGTGCAACACCACCGCCACCCGCTGCTCCGGCGTCAGCTCGTCGAGGACGACCATCGCCGCCATCCGCACGCCGTCCGCTCGCACCACGGAGGCCAACGGATCGTCCTCCCCGCCCTCGAGGGTGGTGACCAGGGGCTCCGGCAGCCACTGGCCCACGTAACGCTCCCGGCGCCGCTGGGCGGACCGCAACCGGTCGACGCAGAGCCGACCGACGGTGGTGGTCAGCCAGCCGCGCAGGTCCCGCACCTCCGCGAGTTCCGCATCCCCCAGCCGGGACAACCGGAGCCAGGCGTCCTGCACGGCGTCCTCGGCGTCGGCGCGGCTGCCGGTGAGGCGGTAGGCGACACCGACGAGGTGGGCCCGGTGGGTGCCGAAGGCCCGGGCCAACTCCTGGTCCCGCCCGTCGACCCCTCGCACCGCGTCCCCACCCACGGGCGGATCGTAGTACCGACGACCCGCTCCGCGACGGACGGCGGGTGAACGAGCCGACCGCGCGGCGCCGGGAGTCCCCGAGGGCAGGGGCCGGGCGCTTCGGGGTGGCCGAGCCGACGACGGTCTCGTCCTCGCAAGGGGAGTGGTACTCGTTGACCTCGGAAAAGGCGAGCGCGGACATCCCCGGCGCGCTGCTAGAGTCGCAGCGTGGCCACTGTGGGAGAGGACGCGGACGCGCAGGGTGGTGTGCCGGACCCGACCGGCGCGGGTGCGCTCCTGGTCCAGGTGGGCGCCTACGCGGCCGGCTTGTTCGCCGAGAGGGCGGCCGCGCTGGGCCTGTCCGCGCCCCAGGTCAAGATCCTGCGAGCCGTGGACGCCGCACCGGGGCTGAGCCAGCAGGCGCTGGCGGACCTGCTCGGAATCCTGCCCAGCCGGGTCGTCGGTCACGTCGACGACCTGGAAGCCAAGGGCTTGGTCGAGCGCCGGCGGAACCCCGAGGACCGCCGGCTCCACGAACTGCACCTCACGGTGGCGGGAGCGGCGCGCATGGACGACGTCGACCGGATGGTCGCCGACCACGAGAGCGCGCTGTGCTCCTCCCTGTCCTCCGAGGAACGCCGGGTGCTGGCCGGGCTGCTGACGGCGATCGCGATCAGGCCATCCGGTGAGCAGGCGTCAGGAGGCCGGGGCACCACCAGGACGGCGGCCGACCGGGGCCACGCGACCCGCTGATCCGCGTCCGCTCCCCAGTGAACAGGACGAACGGGGACAGCGGAACCGGTCCCACCACGGGGATGGCGGAGCCGCCCGTGATCGGGGCCATCCCGCCGCACCCCTCCGCGCCTGGGGTGGCTCACGGCGAAGGCGCGACACGGCAGGGCGCACCCGGTGGCGCGCGTCGGCTCCGCCACCGGATGACCGGACGGCCAGCCGCCTGGCCCACCGCTCGGCTCGACGGCCACCCGGGCCAGCGGGAGTTCCTGGCGGACCTCGTCGTGGTCGCGGTCGCTCCGGCGGACCGGGAGGACGAGAACGCTGCGCCCGCGACGCGGCGGCGTTCCGCCGCGTGAGCCGACCGACCACGCCGGTGCGCACCGGAGCCCCCGGTCCCTGGCCCGGGGCGGCGGGTCCGGCGGTCCCCGACCCGGGGCGGCCCGGTGCCGCGAGCGTTCCCCGGCCGGTCGTCCCGGCCTCGTCCGACCGGGGTCAGCGCCGGGACCAGTCGTGCCGGTCGGCCCCGGTGCGCAGCGCGCGCAGGCGTTTCCGGAGTTCCCCCGCTGCCCACTCGTCGTCGGCCCTGGCGCTCAACCAGCAGGTCATCAGCACCTCGCGGATGTCCGCGAGCCGCTGGTAACCGGGCCAGCGGCGGATGTCGTAGCCGTAGGCGTCCGAGAAGGCCCGGTACTCGGCCTCGGTGTGCCAGCCGAACCTGTCCGCGAAGAGAGCCGTCTGGAGCAGGTCCCACTCACGCGGACCCGTCGCCGCGTACTCGAGGTCGAGGAGCAGCGGTCGGCCCGCACCGTCCACCACCGCGTTCCCGGTGTTGGCGTCACCGTGCACCACCCCCGTCGGCAGCGCGAAGTCGAGGTCGGCCCAGTCGGCCCGAGCCTGGCGCACCCGCCCGCGCAGGTAGTCCAGGTCCTGCTCGTCGAGCGGGGCGGACGCCAGCCAGTGGTCGACGCGGGCGAAGGGGTTGAGGGCTGGCAGGTCCAGCTCCGGCGGTGCCGTGAGCTCGTGGAACCGGCGGAGCAGCGTGGCGAGCTGCCCGGTCGTGGCCGGGGCTGTGACCTCGACCGCCTCCCAGCAGGTGACGACCCGACCCAGCACCATCATCGGTTGGTCGAGGTCGAGCGGGACGGCGGCCGGGAAGTCCCGGGTCCGCAGCCACCGGGCGACGGCCACCTCCCGGCGTGCCGCCGGGAGCAGGGCCACGGACCTGGCGATCCGGACGACGACCGGCCCGACGCGGTAGACCGCGTTGTCCCCGATCCGCACGAGCCTGGCGTCGGGGGCGGACATCCCCGTTCGCCGGCACACCTCCCGCAGGACCGTTCCGGCGGTGTCCGGGCTGAGCGGCTGGTTGCTGCTGTGGAGGTCGGGCGGCACCCGACGACCGTAACCCGGGTTCCGGCGGCGCCGAGGGGACCGTGGCCGAGGACGGTGGGAGGCGTGCGATGCTCCAGGAGGAGTGCGATGGCCCGGCGGAGGACGGAGATCGGTGTGGGCGAGTTCGACGAGTTGACGACGCCCGTGGTCGCGGCCCCGATGGCCGGTGGCGCGAGCACCCCGGACCTCGTCGTGGCCGTGAACTCGGCGGGTGGCCTCGGGTTCCTCGCGGGTGGCTACCGCTCCGCCCAGGAGATGCTCCACCAGGTGAGCGAGGTGCGGGGCCGCACCGACCGGGCCTTCGGTGTGAACCTGTTCGTGCCCGGCGAGGACCGGGCCGTCCCGGCGGAGCTCGACGAGTACCGGCGGCGGCTGGCACCCGAGGCCGCCAGGGTGGGTGTCGAACTGGGGGAGCCGCGCTGGGATGACGACGGTTTCCCCGCCAAGCTCGCCGCTCTCCTCGACGATCCCGTGCCGGTCGTGTCGTTCACCTTCGGGCTGCCGGACGCGAGCGCCGTCCGTGCGCTGCGCCGGGCCGGCAGCCTGGTGGTCGTGACCGTCACCTGCGTGGAGGAGGCCCGTGCGGCGGCCGAACGGGGAGCCGACGCGCTGTGCGTGCAGGGAGCCGAGGCAGGTGGGCACCAGGGGTCCTTCGACGACACCGAGGAACGGGTCCAGCCGCTGGCCTCCCTCCTGGCGGCGGTGCGAGCCAGTGTCCCGCTGCCCCTGCTGGCCGCCGGCGGCCTCGCCTCGCCGGCCGCGGTGCGGGCCGCGCTCGGTGGGGGAGCGGTGGCCGTCCAGGTCGGCACCGCCCTGCTCCTCGCCGACGAGAGCGGCGCGAGCGCGACCCACCGGGCCGCTCTCGTCGATCCGGAGCCGAGGACGACGAGGGTGACGAGGGCGTTCAGCGGTCGTCGGGCGCGTGGCCTGGTCAACCGCTTCCTCGCGGCCCACGACGAGGCCGCGCCGGCCGCCTACCCGCAGGTGCACCGCATGACGGCGCCGCTGCGGGCGGCGGCCGCCCGCGCGGGGGACACGGGCACGACACACCTGTGGGCGGGCACCGGCTTCCGGTCCGCCAGCGCCCGCCCGGCCGCCGCGATCTGCCAGGAGCTGGTCGGCTGACCCGTCACGGGGCGGACGGTCGTCGTCGCCAGCAGCGGGAGTGCGGTGTCCACCCCAGCCCACGGCGTTCGGCGCCCCGCCGCCCGTCCTCGGCGCTCCCCTCCACGGGTCATGAGTACTGGTCGGCGAAGTCCACGGTGGGTGCCACCGGGGTGATGACGTCCACCAGCACGCCGTTGGGGTCCCGGGTGATGAAGTGGCGCTGCCCGAAGTCCTCGGTGCGGAGATCGAGCAGGCAGGGGAGTCCCGCCCGTTCCACCAGGCGCGCGTACTGGGCGTCCACGTCGTCGACTTCGATGTTGATCAGCACGCCGGTCGCGGTCGCGCCCCGGTGGCTCTCCGGCAACGTGGGGTGGTCGGCCGCGAGGAGGGCGAGCTCCTGGTGTGGCGCGCCGCGGTGGCGCAGGCTCACGTACCAGTCCGACTCGAAGGTGATGTCGAAGTCGAGGTGGAGGGTGTAGAAGTCGAGGCTCTCCCGCAGGCGGGTGGTGCACAGCACCGGATAGCAACTGGTCAGCGTCATGGTTCCCGTCCTTCCCTTCACATACCCTCGGTATGTGACCTGGGGGACGCTAGGACGCATACCCTCGGTATGTCAAACTGGCGTACCGGAAGGAGACCGATGGGAGCGACGACGTCGAGCAAGGCCCGGCAGCGCGAGGCGACGCGGCGGGCGCTGATCACCACGGCCCGCGCGCTCTTCTCCCGACGGGGATACGCGGAGGTGGGGCTCAACGAGATCGCACGGGAGCTCGCGCTGACCAAGGGCGCGCTCTATCACCACTTCGGCAGCAAGGCCGGCCTGTTCCGAGCCGTGGTGCGCCAAGCGCAGGAGGAGGTCGCCGACCGCGTCGTCGCCGCCGCCGAGCGGCAGGGTGACCCCTGGGAGGGTCTCCTCGCCGGCTGTCGCGAGTTCCTGGTCGCCAGCTCCGCCCCCGAGGTGCGGCGCGTCATGCTCGTCGACGGTCCCGCGGTGCTCGGCTGGGAGGAGTGGCGCGCCCTGGACGAGGAATCGTCGGCGCGTCACCTCGACGAGGTGCTCGACCAGCTGATGACCGCGCGCGTCATCGACCAGCAACCACGGGAACCACTGGTGCGCCTGCTCTCCGGCGCCATGAACGAGGCCGCGCTCTGGCTGGCCCGCGCCGACTCCCCGGCCCAACTGGAGGAGACCGTCGCCGCCCTGCGCCGACTGCTCGGATCGCTGCGTTCCTCCCCGGGCGGGTCACCCACCCGCCAGCCCCCGGTCGGAAGGACGGGCAGCGCCGAACAGCGGGCCTGACGGCGGCCTGGCGCAGTGTGCCTGGGAGTGCCGGGGCACGGGCGCCAGCACGGCCCAGGTCGGCGTTCCGCGCTCACCTCCCGGTCGCGGCGTTCACGACCGGGAGGCCGAGCCGCGGCGCGATCAGCAGGAGTCGTACTGGTACGTCGGCGACCCCGGCGGGGTGACGTTCACGTCCCGCAGGACCACCGAGACGCTGTCACCGATCTCGGCGCAGGTCGACTCGAAGTGCTGGCGTTCGTACTCGATGGCGATCAGGTTGTCGCCGAACACCTGCCGGTACAGCTGGCACTCCCGCCACATGCCGCAGTTCTCGGCGATCGCGAAATCGAACCCGATCTCCTCCAGCGACACCGCGCGCGGCAACTCCACCGTGTTCTTCTGGGCCGCGGCCATCCCCAGGTCGTGGGTGACCTCAGTCAGCCGGGCCGCGAAGTCCACCGCCTCGTCCTGCCCGAAGGCGACCAACTCCTCGACCGGCGTCCCGTCGAAGCGCATCCACGAGTCGAGGTTGTCGAACTCCACCGCCGAGAACCCCTTGTCGGCGCAGGTCTCCAACATCGGCCGCAGGTGCTCGACCGCGTCGATCCGGTTGCCCTCGGTCGAGATGTCGACGAGGTACTCGCCGCCCCAGTTCGGGTCGTCGCCCAGTTCGAGGAGCACCAGGTGGGACGGCCAGTTCGACAGCTCATCGGGTCGTGTCCCGGACCAGTCCGGTTGGGTCTGGAAGGCGTTGACGTAGCAGATGCCGTAGACGTCCTGCGGGACGGAACCGTAGTACCAGTCGCGGGACACCACCGTCACGTCCTCCGGTAAGGGGTACTCACCGCCGATCTGGTAGTCGAAGGAGGCGTTGACCGGCGGCGCGGCCCACCCCTGGGCGTCCTCCCGCGCCACCGTCGTCGATTCCGGCTCAGCCGGCTGCCCGGCGGCGGACCCGTACGCGCAACCCGTGGCGAGCAGGCACAGCGCGAGGGTGGCCGCGGTGGAGTGTCGGGACATGCTCTCGTCTCCTCGCAAGCGACTCGTGCGGTCGTCCCGCGCCGAGCGGGACCTCCCAGCCCGGCGCGAGAACGGGGCGGAGCGTACGACAGGTTGATCTTCCTGCCTACCGCCAGCCGGGCCCGTGGTGTGCGACGGCACACCCGGCCGGCCGCCGGCTCTCGGGACACCGGACGTGCGAGGCACCCGGCCCGAACACTCCCGCTTCCTGGCCGACCAGGGCCGAACCGGGGGCGGGGCGGATGCCGGGGGCGAGCGAGCATGTCCCATCGCCCCCTCGTTCGGACCAACGTGGCCACCCTGACGGTCCCGCCCACCACCAGGGCGTCGGCAAAGACTTCGGTCCCACCGCAGCGACTTCTCCCGGTAGGCCACCCACGCTGGAACCGACCGACCGGGACCGGGACGGGTGGCCAGCCGGAGCGGAGGGCAGCGCCGGGGCCCCTCACCCGGCGCCATGCTCCGAACCAACCCTGGGGGCCAGATGCGCGTGCTGTTCGCAGGTCTTTCCTCGATCGGCCACTTCTTCCCACTCCTTCCCCTCGCGACGGCGATCAGCCGGCGCGGACACCACGTCGGCTATGCCATCGACGCCGGGCTGCACGGACGGGTGGCGGCGTTGGGGCTGGAACCGGTCGCGGCGGGGATGTCCATGCCGGCGGCGTTCGAGGAAGCCGCCCACCACGTGTTCGGGCGACCCGTCCGCATCGCGGACCTGCGCCCGGAGCAGATCCCGGGCTACCTGGCCGTCGTCTTCGGCTCGGTGCTCCCGCGCCGCTACGCGGATGACCTGGAGGTCGCACTGCGACGGTTCCGCCCGGACCTCCTCGTCTACGACGCGGTCTGCCCTGGAGCTGGGATCGCGGCAGTGGCGGTGGGCGTTCCCGCGCTTGCCCACGGACTGGGTCACCGCACGCTCACCCAGCTCTCACCCGAGTACGTGAGCAGGGTTCGGGACTTCGCGGCCGAACGGAAGCTGCGTCTCGACCTGACCGACCCCAACCCTCTCGGACATCCCTACCTCGATATCTACCCGCCCTCGATGCAGGACCCCGACTTCGTGGCCGGCGCGAGACGAGTCGAACTCCGTCCCGTCCCCCACGTCGACGATGCCCACCCGCTGCCGCCCCTACCGGCCTCCACCGGTCACCGCCCCCGGGTCTACGTCACCTTCGGCACCGAGGCCGGGGCGGAGGGCGCCTCGGCCGCGATCCGCGAGACGGTGGCGGGTCTCGCGGTACTCGACGCGACGGTCCTCGTCGCGACCGGTCCGAAACTCCCCGTGGACGTGCTGGGGGCCCCACCGGACAACGTCATCGTCCGTCCTTGGGTGGCGCAGGCGGCCGTACTGCCCCACCTCGAACTCGTCGTGAGCCATGCCGGTTCGGGAACGATGCTCGGCGCGCTCGCCGAGGGCCTGCCCCAACTGCTCCTCCCGCGAGGAGTCGACCAGTTCGTCAACGCCGACGCCGTCCTCGCGGCCGGCGCCGGTGAACGGCTGCTGCCCGAGGAACTCACCGCCTCGGCGGTGGCGGCCTCGGCGCGACGCCTGCTCGCCGAACCGACGTTCCGCGCGTCGGCGCGACGGGTCGCGGACGAGATCGCCGCGATGCCCGGCCCGGACGAGATCGCCGACCACTTGCCCGACATCCTCGCTGAGCTGACCGCGTGACCGCGTGACCGCGATCGCAAGCCAACCGTCCACACCCGCGAAGGAGCGTCCACGATGGACGAGGTGCCGTCGAACCGGCTGATCAACCCCAAGGTCCTCAGCGGCGACCCGGGCCCGCCCCGCATCACCCCCGAGGACGCCCGGTACGAGGACCTCGCGCTCCGAGTGAGGAACGAGCGGTTCGAACACCGTCCCCGCTACTTCCGCGTCCCCCGGACGACCGAGCAGGTCGTGACCGCCGTCACCGAGGCAGTGCGGGCGGGGGACCGGATCACGATCCGCAGCGGAGGCCACTCGATGGAGAACTCCGTCGGCGAGGCCAGCGACGGCGTGATCATCGACCTGTCCGCCATGAACGGCGTCTACCACGATCCCGGGAGGAGGGCCTTCGTCGTGGAATCCGGTGCCACGCTGGGCGAGATCTACCGGGTCCTCTACCTGACCTGGGGGGTCACCATACCGGGAGGCTGGGGGCACTCGGTCTGCGTCGGCGGCCACATCCAGGGCGGGGGATACGGGGTGCTCTCCCGCAGCCTTGGCTCCGTCGTCGACTACCTGTTCGCCGTCGAGGTCGTCGTGGTCGACGCCGACGGCACGGCACGCGCGGTCATCGCCACCCGGGACCCGGCCGACCCCCACCACGAGCTGTGGTGGGCGCACACGGGCGGCGGCGGTGGCAACTTCGGCGTCGTCACCCGGTACTGGCTGCGAAGCGCCGTGACCCCGGGTGACGACCCGGCCCAACTCCTACCCCCACCGCCCGCCACCCTGCTCACCGGTGTGCGCCGCTGGACCTGGGACGGGCTGACCCGCGACGCCTTCCACCAGCTGATGGACAACCACGGGCGGTGGCACCAGGCCAACAGCTCCCCCGGCTGCCGGTACGCCGCACTCGCCTCCCGACTCGTGGTCACCGGGCGGGGCGACCAGGAGGACGGCGAAGCCGTCGTGGTCGCCGCCATGATCGACGGGGGACCGCCCGACGCTCGCCGCATGCTGGCGGACTACCTCGACGAGGTCGGCGACGGAGTGGGCGGTGAGCAGCACATCGGACAGGCGACACCGTGGCTCTACACGATGATGCCCCCTGTGCCCGATGGCGACGCCCACCGGGGAGCGGAGTACGACCGGTACAAGGGCAAGGCCGGGTATCTCCGGCGGGGCTTCACCCGCCAGCAGATCGACACCGTCTACGACTACCTGACCAGCCCCCGGGCCGGAGTCGAACTCGCCAGGCTGTGGCTGCTCGCCTACGGCGGCCAGATCAACGCGGTCGACCCGGCCGCGACC
The DNA here is from genome assembly GCF_049311605.1 of Actinoalloteichus caeruleus. Classification (NCBI taxonomy): domain Bacteria; kingdom Bacillati; phylum Actinomycetota; class Actinomycetes; order Pseudonocardiales; family Pseudonocardiaceae; genus Actinoalloteichus; species Actinoalloteichus caeruleus. The sequence goes on along the minus strand of NZ_CP186005.1, from coordinate 4,896,427 downwards.
GCGCTCGCCCAGCGCGACTCCGTCCTCAAGGCCGTGTACATCGCCATCTGGTCCGACGCGGCGGACGACGCCGAGAACCTCGACTGGATGCGGAGGTTCTACCGGGACGTCTACGCCGAAACCGGAGGTGTTCCCGTTCCCGGTGAGGTCCACGACGGTACGTACATCAACTACCCCGACACCGACCTGGCCGACCCGGCCTGGAACACCTCCGGCGTGCCCTGGCACTACCTGTACTACAAGGACAACTACGAGCGGTTGCGACGGGTGAAGCGCGACTGGGACCCACGCGACGTGTTCCGGCACGCCCTGTCCGTCCGCCCGGCCGACCCGCCCGGCGAACCCGCACCCACCCCTTGAACCACCCGGGGGGTCAACTCGTGATCCGCCAGCTCCTCGCGTGCTCGTACTGGTCGTACAGGCGGGAGAAGATCCCGCCCGTGTTCCGCAGATCCGCCGGTGTCCCGACCTCCGCGATGCGCCCCCTGTCGAGGGCCACCACCTGATCGGCCGTGGCCAGCGTCCCGGGGCGGTGGGCGATCACGATGACCGTCCGTTCGGGGTCCACCGACAGGTTCGCGATGGCCTGGCTGACGGCACTCTCGTTCTCGGGGTCGAGCGCCGAGGCCGCCTCGTCGATGAGCACCACCCGGGCCCGCTTGAGGAAGGCCCTGGCGATGGAGACCCGCTGACGTTCGCCACCCGAGAGCTGGGTGCCGCCCTCCCCCACGCGGGTCCGCCACCCCGCCGGCAACCGTTCGATGACCTCGTCGAGGCGGGCGTTGCGAGCAGCCTCCTCCAACTCCGCCCGGCTCGCCTCCGGCCGGGCCAGCCGGAGGTTCTCCTCGATCGTCGTGTCGAACAGGTAGACGTCCTGGAAGACGATCGCGACGTCGTTCAGCAGGACCGGGTGGTCCAGCTCCCGGACGTCCACGCCGCCCACCAGCACGCTGCCGGAATCCACGTCGAAGAACCGCGCCACGAGCCGGGTGATCGTCGTCTTCCCCGACCCGGAAGGCCCCACCAGCGCCGTGGTGGTGCCCGGCCGGCACCGGAAGGAGACATCGGTCAGGGCGGGTGTGTCCCCGTAGGAGAAGGTCACCCGGGAGAACTCGATGTCGGCGCTCCGGAGAGAGCGCACCGGGTTCGGGTGGTGGGGGAGGGCGGGGATGCGCAGCACCTTCTCGACCCGCTCGGCGAGGTAGTCCATCGCTCCGATCCCGGACGCGTGGTCGATCATCGCCCCGAGCGGTTCCAGGAAGCGGATGGCCAGGATCAGCAGTGCGAGGGAGTCCGCCACGGACAGCGTGCCGGACAACAGGAACTGGACCCCGAGAACCAGCACCACCACGTAGCCGATCATCACGACCCCGCTGTAGGAGAGGTCGGGGAACAACATCCGGTCCAGGCCACGCCGGTACTGCGAGCGGTGGTCGTCCAGCGCCTCCCGCATCCGCGCGCTGCCCGTGGAGCTGGTGCCCGCCGCCCGGAGCACCGGCTGCGCCTGGCCGAACTCGATGGCGCGTCCGGCCACCTCGTTCGCCGCGATCTCCATGTCGACCGACACCCGGGCAACGGTCCGACGGGAGACCCGCATCACGGCCAGGGCGAGCGGGAGGGTGGCCAGCAGCACCAGCGCCAGGCGCCAGTCCACGGCGAAGGTCACCCCGATGACGGTGACGGGCACCAGGACGCAGGTGATCGCCGGTGCGGCGACGGTCACCGTCAGCTGGGACAGGACGCCCGTCACGTTCGTGACCGTGCGGACGAAGGTCGCCTTCCTGTCCGAGGTGAACCATCCCAGGGGAAGGGTGGTGACGTGGCGCATCAGGTGGTGCCGGAGCTGTTCGGCCAGCTTCATGCTCGCCGTGAACCCCAGAGGCGTGGCCACCACGCTCAGCACCGCGTACAGGGCCAGTCCGAGTCCGCCAACGACGAGCCACGGGGCGGCGGCCGCGAAATCTGGCTCCGGGCGCAACACCGCGCGCAGGATCGGGATCAGCAACCCGAGCAACAGCCCCTGCAGCACGGCGAGGACCGCCGTCATCAGCCACACACGGACCATCAGGCCGGGATGGGGCCACAAGCGGTAGAGCCTGCGAATCACCTGCTGTCTCCGTTCTGCTGGGCACGCCACATCCGGGCGTACAGGCCTCGTCGTCCGAGGAGTTCCGCATGGGTGCCGTTCTCGACGACGCGGCCCGCCTCCAGCACGAGGATCTGGTCGGCGTGCTGGATCGTGTGCAGCCGGTGGGCGATCACGACCACCGTCTTCCCCGCGACGAGCCGGGCGAGCGCGTCCTGCACCGCGGCCTCGCTGTCCGGGTCGAGCGAGGCCGTCGCCTCGTCGAGCACCACGATCGGTGCCCGCGAGAGGATCGCCCGCGCGATGGTCAACCGTTGACGCTCGCCACCGGACAGACCGCCCGTCCCCGACTCCAGCACCGTGTCGTACCCCAGCGGGAGCCGCTTGATGACCTCGTCGATCTGTGCTGCTTCCGCGGCCTCCCTGACCTCCTCGTCGGTGGCACCGGGGCGCCCCACCCTGATGTTCTCGGTGACCGTGTCCCGCAGCAGGGTGACGTCCTGGAACACCAGGGACATCGACGCCAGCAGGGTCCTGGAGGAGATATCCCGCAGGTCCACGCCCCCGATCCTGATGGCGCCGGCCGTGACGTCGTAGAACCGGGGAAGGAGGCTCGCGATGGTGCTCTTCCCCGCGCCGGACGGCCCCACGATGGCGGTGACCGTGCCGGGCTCGCAAACCGTGTCGATCTCCGCCACGGCGTTGGTGACTCCGTCATAGGAGAAGGACACCCGGTCGAACTCGATGCGGTACCCCTCGGGTTGGCGGGGGTGGTCGGGTTCGGGCAGCGGTGGGTGCCTGAGCAGGCTGTCGATGTGGCCGGCGGCCATCCGTGCCATCCGGAGACCCTGGGCACCGTGGATCATCGGGCTGAAGGAGGTGGGCAGGCCCACTCCCACCACGAGGAAGGGGAGGAGGTCCGCCACGGGGAGCCAGCCGGCGGCCACGAAGGCCAGCCCGGCGGCCATCACCACCCCGAAGACCGCCATCTCGGATCCGAGCACCCGGTTCACCGCGGAACTCCTGCGGTGGCCCGCCATCCAGGCCCGGTAGGCCGCGGTGTGTTCGGCCATCGCGTCGGCGAACCGGCCCAGGACCCGTCCCTCCGTGCCGCCGAAGGTCTTGACCACGCCGATGCCGTCGACGTACTCCACGCTCGCCGCGCTGATCTGGCCCTCCGCCGCGATGAGACGGGACATGTGCTCGGGCAGCGAACGCATCGACATCCGGTAGGTGATCAGCGTCAGCACGGGCACGGCCAGGGTGACCAGGGCCATCCGCCAGTCCACCAGGAAGAGGTAGGTCGTTCCGACGACCACCGCCACCGCCGCGCCGAGCAGGCCGCCCAGCGCGTGGGCGAAGAGCTCGTGCATCTCCTCGAGGTCGTCGGTCATCGCCTTCTTGACCCGCCCCGACCCCGCCGCGCGGAACCAACCCAGCGGGACGGTGCCGAGTCGCCCGACGATCCGCACCCGGAGGCTGTGCAGCATCTGGGCGTCGGCCTTGTGCCCGACGTGGGTGGACAGGCCGAGCAGCAGGAGCCGGAGGAGCGCGCCGCAGGCGCCGGCGATGGCCCAGGCCCACACCGTGCTCGCCACCGGACCACCGGTGTTCCCCAGTACGGTTCGCGCGATCTCCGCGACGGCCACGAACGGCAGGAAGCCCGCGGCGGCCGCCACGGCGGAGAACACCGCGCAGGTGATGAGGTGGCGTCGCACCGGGCGGAGCATCCGGGCCGTGTCGCGGATCGGAAGCAGACGGGGCTCGTTCGGTTCGGCCCTCGGCTGCTGCTCATCAGATGCCGGGGCGCCGGCGGGCTCGAATTGCTCCGCCGTCGTCTCCGTGCTTTTCATGAGGATCCCTCGCTCCGCTCGTCCTTCACCTTCCCGTCCCGCGGCTCTCGACATCCTCCGTTGGTGGCGAGTGACGCGGGCGGCACCCGGGTCGGCCAACAGTCGCGGAGGGCACGGATCAGCGACTCCATGTCCTGCGACGAACGAATGACCGACGGTCAGTCACCAGTGAGGTTAGTCTAAGCTAAGACCACGCGACCACGGGGTCCCGTGACACCGGTGCCGACGCGTCGGCCGCGTGGGCTCGCCGGGCGAGCCCGGCGAGCGGTGGCGGGGCCTGTGCTGGGCGTGCGTCAGACCGGCTCGCGGGGAATCCACGGCGGCGGCGCGTCCTTGGTGTTGAGCCCCTTGTCGACGAAGGCGATGTTGCGGTAGCAGTGCACGCCCGAGACATACCGTTCGGTCATCGACGGCGTGTGTTCGTCCAGCGAGCGGTACTCGAGCAGGTTCAGCCCGTCGAGAAGCGCCTTGACCCGCTCCACCGAGGTGCCGGTCACCCCGCTGCCGGGCGGGCCGCCACCGAAACCCTCCCAGTACGAGGTGTGCATGTCCTCGATGACGTAGATCCCACCCTCCCTGACGTGGGGGAAGAGGGCGTCGAAGGAGGTCGACACGTGCTCGTTGACGTGGCTGCCGTCGTCGATCACGACATCGAAGGGCCCCAGTTCCTCGGCGAGCCGCCCCAGGAACTCAGGGTCGTTCTGGTCGCCCCGGATGGTGCGCATCCTCGGACCGCGGATGGTCGACTTGTCGTGGATGTCGAGTCCGTAGACGAGGCCCCTGCGGAAGTAGCGTTGCCACATCCGCAGGGATGCCCCACCCGCCGTGGGGTCGTCGTACCCGCCGACGCCGATCTCAAGGAGGCGCACCGGCTCGTCCGCCAACCGCCGGAAGTGCTCGGCGTAGTGCTGGGTGAACCAGTGGAGGAAACCCCACTTGTCGGAGCCGAACCGCACCGCGAGGTCGTCCAGGCTCACGGGAGCCGACAGGCAGCCGGAGAGCACGGCCTGGATCGCCTCGGCATAGGGCCGCTGCGCCTGGAACATCAGGTAGCTGTCCTCGCGCGGGTCCCGCCCAGGAGGGGTGAGCAGGGATTCGACCTGCCTGGTGGTCCCGGATGGCCTGGTGGCGGGGCCGTACAGCGCGGTGACGAGGTCGGCGATCTCGAAGCGGACCAGCGCACCGGGGTCCCCGGCTCGCCCGGCGGTCACCTCCAGCTCTCCCCCGTCGAAGGAGAAGGTGTGTTCCGACCTGCCCTCGCCCCGTCGTAGTTCGAGCACCAGCGTCGCGGTCACCCCGCTCGGCGGTGCGCACCGGCTGACGATCTCGTCGATGACCAGCGGTACCACCGTCTCCAACGTCAGTTCGTCGACCAGCGCGCCGATCTCGTCGGGGGGTCCCGCCGCGGCGCGCAGCAGGGCTTCGACCGTGTTGCCCGGGGCTTTCCTCTGCATCGGTACTCCAGGGATCGTCGTGGCTGGGGGCGGCCGACGTCCGCCCTCGGCAGCCGACCGCCTGGTTACAGGCTGATGGTCGCCACGGCCGAAGTCCCTGCGGTGGGACCGAAGACTATGCCGAAGGTGCCGCTCCGAGGCGGTGGCGCGAACCAGGGCGGTCCCCCGCGGTCCCCTCCCGCTGCCGTGGTCCACCCGCGCCCACCGGTCCACGGCCGTGTCGTGGTACCGCTCCGCCCAACTGGGTGGCCGACGCCGGTCCCCGTCCTGATCTCGCCTGGGTCCGGGGCGGTCGGTCACGGAAGGAGGCAACCATTAGCCCCGATCGTGTGATGGTCCGGGTGATCCACGATGAGTAATCTGATGACGACCACGACTCGTGTGGTCCAGAACGTGGTGAGGATTCGGTGGATCGCGTCCCGATCTGGGAAATCGAGCTGCCACGGTCGTTGGACTCGAATTGCCAGCCGATCCGATTGACCCCATTGTTCGCGGAAACAGCTGACCGACGGGCGACGGGGGCGGAATGGCCGTGAGAAACGATTCCACGCTGCGTGACTCCTTCGCGTTGTGCCGTCGGGTGCACGCCGTTGGCGACCGCCTGAGCTTCCTCACGGTGCGTGCGCTCCTGCCGGCCAGGACCCGCCCCCACGCGCACGCCGTCTACGCCTTCTGCACCACCTCGGACCGCATCGCCGACGAAGGGGAGACCCCGGGCTCACGGCGGAGGCACTTCCACCGGTGGGCCGAGGAGTCGTTGCGCGAGCTGCGCAGGGGGCACAGCGATCACCCGCTCCGCCGAGCGGTGGTGCACACCAGCAGAGAACGGGACCTCGACCCCACGCTCTTCGAGGCCTTCCTCGACGCGACGGCGCGTGACGCGGCCGGCCCCGCCGAATTCCCCACGTTCGAGGACCTCCGCCAGTTCCTGCGCGGGGTGGCCGGGGTGCCCGCTCTGCTGGGAGTGCGGCTCCTCGGCGTCGTCTCCGAGGAGGCCGATCGGCTGGCCTCGAAGATGGGGGAGGTCTTCCAACTGGTCGACATCACCCGCGACTTCCCGGTGGACCTGCCACGGGGGCGGGTCTACGTGGCGGACGAGGACCTGGCGCGGTTCTCGGTCAGCCGGTCCGAGTTCCGACGCGGCCTCCCCAGCCCCGCCCTCGACGACCTGGTGCGCCACCTCGCCTCCCGGGCTCGGGAGATGTGCCGGGAGGGGGCCGCCCTGGTGCACCACCTGCCCCCGGTCGACCGGCCCTTCATGGCCGCGGCGACCAGGGTGATGATGACGCACTTCGAGCTGGTCGACCGGGCTGGTGCCCGGGCCCTGCGCCAGCGGGTCGAGCTGTCCCGCTCCACCCAGGCCCTGGTGCTCGGGACGCACCTCCTCGGTGCCCGCCGTGAGAAGGGACGGTTCGGTTCGTGAGGAAGACACGTCCGTTACCCGGCTCGCCACCGGGGACACCCCCGCCCGAACCCCGCCCGGGCGTCGGAGCGGCACCCGGGACGGGTCCCGCGAGTGGCGGCCGGACCCGCGATTCCCCGGCACGCGGATCGGGTCCCGGTGGCCTCGGAGCTCTCGGGAACCCGCCCGACGTGGGCGGCGGCCCCCGTGCCGGCGGCGGAGTCGTCGCCCACCCGGCAGCCGGTGACCACGACCCCGTGCTGCTGGTCTCCTCGGTCAGCAGGTCCTACGGACGACAGCGGGTCCTGACCGACGTCAACCTGGGTGTCCGGCCTGGGGAACTGGTCGGGGTGGTGGGGGAGAACGGAGCTGGAAAGACGACCCTCCTCCGGATACTCGCCGGGCAGCTCCGCCCCGACGGCGGGACGGTGCGAGTGCGGGGTTCCCTGGGGTACTGCCCCCAGCAGGCGGTGGTGAACGAGGCCCTCACCGTCGGCCAACACCTCAGGCTCTTCCAGGTCGCCTACCGCCTCCAGAACGACCACCGCGCACGGGAACTGGCCGAGCGGCTCGGGCTCACCCGCTACGAGCGGGTCCCGGCCGGTGTGCTCAGCGGCGGGAACCAGCAGAAGCTGAACCTGGTCCTGGCGCTGATGCACGATCCCGCCGTGGTGCTGCTCGACGAGCCGTACCAGGGCTTCGACTGGGAGACCTACCTCCGGTTCTGGGACCTCGCCGACGACCTGCGGGCCAGGGGCCGCGCGATCCTGGTGATCTCCCACCTGGCACACGACATCGAACGTCTGGACCGGCTGCACCGCCTCCGCGCTGGTGTGCTGCGCGGGCCGAAAACGGAGGACCGACGGTGAGAACCGCCGGGACGGTCGCATGGCTGACGCTGTACGAGCTGAGCCGGAACCGGCTCGCCATGCTCCTGCTGCTCGTGTTCATCCCCGTGTGGATCAGCCTCGCACACCTGGTGTTCTCACCGGTACCCCTCGACTTCACGCACCGGTCGACGGGGACCCTGCTCCAGGTCAGCGGTCGGGAACTCACCATGATCAGCGGCTCGCTGAACGCGGTCACCCTGCTGATGGGGTTCCTGATGTTCAGCGCCACCCGGCGGGCGAGGATGTTCGACCGGCGTCTCACCGACGCTGGCTGCCCCCGGCGCGCGCTCCTGCTGGCCAAACTCGTGGCCCTGACCGTCGGCTCGCTCCTCGTCGCCGGCTGGGCCACCCTGGTGATGTTGGCCTACTGGGACGTGCGGCAGCCGTGGCTGCTCTACCTGGCCCTCGTGGTGTCCGGGCTCATCTACGGCGGGATCGGCATCGTCCTCGGGGTGTTCCTCCCGGACGACCTGGAAGGCATGTTCACCATCATCATGGTCAGCATCATCGACCTCGCCCTGCAGAACCCGATCGCGAACCCCGCCGCCGACGCGGCGCTCATCGTCTACCTGCCCAACTACGGCCCGATGCAGCTCGGGGTCGCCGCCGGCTTCACCGACCTCGTACCGCGTGCCCCGCTGCTGAACTCGCTGGCCTGGTGCGTCGGCTGCGGGCTCGTCGGCCTCGTGGTCTTCCACCTGCGCACCCGGCGGCACCATTCCGCCGAGGGCCCGTCGGGCACCCGGCAGCAGGGGTGGTCCGACCCGGTCCGGCCCTGACCGACCTGGTGGCGCCCGGGGTCACGTCCCGGTCGGCGCGAGCGCGACGCCTGGCGCGGGTGTTCGCCCGCCGCGGCACGGGTACGACGGTTCGGTCCCGGGGGGTGCGCCACCCCTCAGGCCCGCGCGACTGGTGGTCGGTCGCCGAGAGCGTGGAGAGGAGTCGCCGCGTCGGGATCCGGGCCCCCGCCCCCGCCGCCTTCATGGAGCTCTGTCCTCGGCGTGGTGAACGCCCCGTCCCACCGGGGCGAGCTCGTCAGCGGCACCGGCCACCAATGCCTCGTCGAGCTCGCCGTCGGGGCGGTCGTCGCGTCCCGGCCGGTGGTCCCAGGCGGTGACCCGTCAGGAACAGAACGGGTCCTCGTACTCGTCGAGCGCGATGACGGCCATCGCCGTCTCCACCCCGCCAGGGCGCAGGATGTGACGCATCCGCGCCACGTCGAGGAAGGCGTTGTCGAGCGGGTGGGCCATGAGTCGGGACAGCGCCGCCGCGTACTTGGCGGCGGAGTCCTCACCGGGCATCTCGATCGACATCTCCGTGCGGGTCTCGAACAGTTCGTGCGTGACCCCGTCGGGCAGCCGTTCCGGCGGCACCTCCTCGAGATCCACCGGGACCTTCACCAGCCAGTGCGGACCTTCCGGGGTGTGGTAGCGCCGCCGCTGCTCCCGGGTCTCGATCGCCGAGCACCGCCAGGGCGCCCCCGATACCCGTGCGCCCAGGCCGTCGGCCAGCGACGCGAGTCGGTTGACGACCTCCCAGACCGCCTCGTTGAGCTCGTCCCAGTCGTACCACGCCTCGTGGGTCTCGCCGCGCTCCGCGGCTCGGGCGGGGACGGCGGCGGACAGCGCGAACGTTGCCGGTGTCGCCTGTTCCCGCACCTGCGGCCACGCGTCGACGAACACGCGAGCGTCGTCGAGCGCGGCGTCCTCGGCCTGACGCTGGCGGCGGATCGCCTCCCGGTGGTTCCGCAACAGTTCCGGCGTGTCCTCAGGGTGCGCCAGGGCGTGCCGGACGAGGCGGACGGCCAGCCCGGCCCGGCGCAACGTCGCCACGAGCAGCGCCCTTTCCACCTGGTCGAAGGTGTAGCGGCGGTACCCGGTCCTGGGGTCGACCTCCGCCGGCACGACCAGGCCCTCGGAGTGGTAGAAGCGCAGGGTCTGTGCCGGAAGTTGGCACACCTGGCTGAAATCGCTGATGGACAACACACCAGGAGCGTGGACCCTGCGGTAACCAGAAGGTCAAGCCCGGCGGCGGTAGGAGTGCCCGGCGCCACTGCCGTTCCCGCCGGGGAGGCGCACGGCGCACTCCCCGGGAGTGCGTGACGACCGCGGCGCGAACCAGCGGCGGTGGGTGCGCTCGGCGTCCACGCCCCAGCAGGTGGCCGGCCTGGCCGTCCTCGGCCCGGAGGTGCGAGTTCCCTGGAACTTTCCCGGCTCCCCGTCCGACTGTGTACGTGGGGGACGACCGGGAGGGCGCGATGGTCTCGACGACAACGACCGACGACACTGGGCGGCGGCCTTCCGAGCCGCTGGCGGACCTGCGGGCCGCCGTACCGGACGCGGTCGCGGCTCTGCTGCTGACCGGGGCGATCTTCGCGTTCCTGCACCACCGGGTGCGGACCGGCGTCTCGGCCACGCTCGAGGTGATGCCCTACCTCGCCGACGCCAACGCCTACTGGATGTACTGGCTCTGCCAGGCCTTCGGCTGGTCAGCGCTGCTGTGGGCCTGGATGACGACGATGCTGGGCCTGGTGCGCTCCGCCCGGCCACCCCGCTGGCTCCCGGTGCCGCCCGCCCGGATCGAACGGTGGCACCGCGCGACCAGCCTCACCACCATCGGCCTGATGTTCGCGCACGCCTTCCTCTTCTTCACCGAACTCGTGCGCACCAGGGAGCCTGGGGGCGGCTGGGTCGGCCGCACGTGGAACGCGTTCGTCGAGGCCTTCGTGCCCGGCGGCTACTCCTCCGGCACCGGACGGGTCGCGATCCTGCTCGGGTTGCTGGCGTTCTACCTGGCCATCCCGCTCAGCATCGCCTTCTACCTCCGGCACCGCACGGGCGGGAGGACGTGGCGGGCGCTGCACCGATTCGTCATCGTCGTCTACGTCCTCAGCGCCTGGCACACCCTGCTGTACGGCACGAACGTGTGGTTCGACGGGTGGCCGAGGACGACGCTGTGGCTGCTCCAGATACCCGTGGCCGTCCTGCTGCTGGTCAGGCTGCTCGCCCCGGCCCGCAGGTCCGAACGCCTCCGCCGCCTGGCCGGCTGGCTGGCCGTCGGGCGGCGGGCGGTGGCCCTGCTGGCGGTGTCCGCGTCGATCCTCGTGGTGCTGGCGGTGGTGGTCACCGGACGGGACGGCGGTCGAACCCCCGGGGTCGACGGCGCCGGCCTCTCCGTGCACCCGTGGATGGTGTGGCTCGGGACAGCCGTGCTCCTCGTCGCCATGGTGGTCGCGGTCGCCGTGGTCCGGGCGGCGGAGCGGAGGCGGGTGGCCGAGCGCGGTGGGCCGAGGAGCTGATGTCGCGGGGGCCGCCGGCACCGGCTCGCGCCTCAGCCGCCCGCCCGACCAGCATGACCAACCGGCCCCCACGAACGCGGATCCGGCTCGGTACCGAACCCAGGTCCAGCCGGGCACGCCGTGCCCGTCTCGACCTGCGGACCGCCCTGGTGGGGAGCACAGTGGGGCACATGGATCGGATCGCCGACGTCTGGGGGCCGCGCACCCCGCACGGCAAGGGGACGGTCTGGCCGGCCAGGGTGGACGAGTACCTGGCCGACGGTCTGTCCGAGGACGAGGTGGACCGGTGGGTCCCCAGCGCCTGCGTGCTGTGCAGCAACGGGTGCGGCTGCGACATCGCGGTGAAGGACGGCCGGATGGTGGGGGTGCGGGGGCGGGCGACCGACGTGGTCAACCACGGCCGGCTCGGACCGAAGGGCCTCTACGGCAGCACCCCGTGGGCGTCGTCCCCCGACCGGCTGACCCGCCCCCTGGTGCGGGAGGCGGGGCAGCTGGTCGAGACCGACTGGGACACCGCGATGGGTCGGGTCGTGGAGGTCTCACGCCGGTTGCTGGCGGAGAAGGGGCCGCTGACCCACGGTTTCTACAGCACCGGCCAGCTGTTCGCCGAGGAGTACTACGTCCTCGGGGTCATCGGCAAGGCCGGGCTGGGAACGCCGCACATGGACGGGAACACCCGCTTGTGCACCGCGACCAGCGCGGCAGCCTTCAAGGAGTCCTTCGGCGCTGACGGGCAGCCCGGTTCCTACACCGACGTCGAGCACTGCGACGCGCTCTTCCTCTACGGCCACAACATGGCCGAGACGCAGACCGTGCTGTGGATGCGGGTGCTGGACCGCACCCGATCACCGGACCCGCCGGTGGTGGTCTGCGTGGACCCGAGGCGGACCCCGGTGGCAGTGGAGGCGGAACGCACCGGCGGGGTCCACCTCGCACCCCGGGTCGGCACGAACCTCGCGTTGATGAACGGGCTCACCCGCGAACTGTTCGCCAACGGCTGGGTCGACGAGCGGTGGGTCCGAGACCACACCCTGGGCGTCGAGGAACTGCGCGGAATCGTCGAGCCCTACACCCCGGAGGTGGTCGCGCGGACCTGCGGGGTCGACGCCGACGACCTGCGCAGGGCGGCCCGGATCTTCGGGGAGAGCCGCGACGTCCTGTCGACCGTCCTCCAGGGCTTCTACCAGTCCCACCAGGCCACCGCCTCGGCCGTGGCCGTGCACAACCTCCACCTGTTGCGCGGCCTGATCGGTCGACCCGGGTCCGGTGTCCTCCAGATGAACGGCCAGCCCACCGCCCAGAACAACCGGGAGTGCGGCGCGGACGGCGACCTGCCCGGATTCCGCAACTGGGAGAACCCGCGCCACGTGGGGGAGTTGGCGGAGCTGTGGAACGTCGACCCGTTGACCATTCCGCACTGGGCGCCACCCACCCACGCCATGCAGATCTTCGGCTACGCCGAGGAGGGCAGCATCGGGCTGTTGTGGGTCGTGGGAACCAATCCGGCCGTGTCCATGCCCGAGTCGGCGCGCATCCGCCGGATCCTGGGCGGTGACCAGTGCTTCGTGGTCGTGCAGGACCTCTTCCTCACCGAGACCGCGCGGCTGGCCGACGTGGTGCTACCCGCCGCCGGCTGGGGCGAGAAGACGGGAACGTTCACCAACACCAACCGGGTCGTGCACCTGTCCGAGAAGGCCGTCGAACCCCCCGGTGAGGCGAGGAGCGACCTGGAGATCTTCCTGATGTACGCCGACGCCATGGACTTCCGCGACAGGGACGGCGCGCCGCTCGTCCCGTGGCGGGAGCCCGAGGAGGTCTTCGACGCCTGGCGGGAGGCGAGCCGAGGTCGACCCGTGGACTACACGGGACTGACCTACGCCAGGCTGCGAGGGCCCACCGGGATCCCGTGGCCGGTCACCGAGCACGCCCCCGACGGAACGGACCGGCTCTACCACGACGGGGTGTTCCCCACCCGCACCGACGAGTGCGAGACCTACGGCCACGACCTGCTCACCGGCGCGGTCGTCACCGAGCAGGAACACCGGGCGATGCGCCCCGACGGTCGCGCGTTCCTCAAGGGAGCGCACCACACCCCGCCGCACGAGGAACCAGGGCCGGAGTACCCGATGCTCTACACCACCGGCCGGACCGTCTACCAGTTCCACACCCGGACCAAGACCGGCCGGTCCCCCTCGCTCCGGGCGGCGGCACCCGACGCCTGGGTCGAGCTGTCCGAGGTCGACGCCGCCCGGCTGGGAGTCAGCGAGGGCGACGCGGTCCGGGTGGAATCGCCGAGGGGCGCCATCGAGGTCAGGGCCCGGGTCGGGCGGGTGAGACCGGGAACGGTGTTCGCGCCCTTCCACTACGGCTCCTGGGACCTCGACGACGCCGATCCCGAGCACCAGCACCGGCAGGCCAACGAACTGACCATGACCGTGTGGGATCCGGTGTCCAAGCAGCCCTACTTCAAGACGGCGGCCTGCCGCGTCGTCCGGGTTCGCGGCGGTGACGGCCCCGCGCCGGCGCCCACCACGGCGGCGTCCGCGCCGGTCGGCGGTGGCGTTCCGGGGACGTCCGGCGGGGCGCCGACCACCACGCGGCTGACGGACACCCCGGGCTACCCGGACGACCCGGCGGTGGACGCGGCCGGCGGGACCGGAGGCCGATGATGCACCTCGCCACCTACGTGGGGCTGGCCCACCGGTCCGAGCGGACCCTCGCCGAGTCCCTCCGCGTCGTCGGGGAGGGCCACGCCCGCCACCCCGACGTGCTCTTCACCTGTCGCACCCTCGCCGGGTTCAGCGACGACCATGTGCGCCAGCTCGAGCCCGTCGCCCGCCGTTACGGCGAGCAGCACGGGGGCGACGTCGAGGAACCCGACCGCCTCCACGCCGCCGGGCTCGCCGAGGTCCGCTCCGGGCCGGTCGGCCTGCTCCGCGACCTCCAGGACCTGCACGTCCTGGGCACTCTTGTCCTGACCACCTGGACCGTGATCAACCAGGCGGCCCAGGGGTTGCGGGACCACGAGCTGCTGTCCATCGCGCGGAGCGCCAGCGGGCAGACCTCCCGTCAACTGTCCTGGTTGAACACCCGCATGAAGGCGGCCGCACCGCAGGCGCTGATCGTCGCGCCGTGACCGCGTGCGTCGCCCTCGGATCCGGTCACCACGTTCCCGGTCGGGGTTGGTGTCCCCCGGTCCCTCCTCGTGGGCACCGGCGACCTCGGCGGGCGCACCGGCTCGTCGTGACGGGTCGCGGCTCGAGGGCGGCCTGGACGGACCAGGAGCGCCCCGCTCCGAGGGGTGCGGCCCGCCGAGCGGGTCCGCGACCGAGGACGCACGGCGTCGAACGCGGACCGCCTCGTCCGACGAGCGCGCGGAACTCCCACCGACCCACCATGCCGGGGCCGTTGCCACCGGCCCTGCTCGGGACCCAGCGGGGAAGGACGCACCGCCTCGGAGTCGCGGTCTCCGAGCCGCGCACCGGGTGAGCGAGGCCGGGTACGACGAGGTCCGCGCCCACCCCGATGGCCGCCCGGTCCCCGGCGGGCGACGCCCGCTAGTCCTACCCGAGCACCGCCGCCTCGCCGACCGGGCCTTCCCGGAATGCCTCATCGTGAGTCGTCGCCCGGACCGCAGTTCCGTTCCGCCCGGCCAGGGCGATCGCCCTCGCCCGCTGGGGACCGGCGGAAACGGGGCGGATCGAGTGAGAACGCCGCGGTGAACGACGACGTGGTGGTGCCCCCGGCAGGATTCGAACCTGCGACCTCGGGATTAGAAGTCCCTCGCTCTATCCACTGAGCTACGGAGGCGTGCGCCAAACGCGCGGACAGGTTAACCGGTGTGAAGTCGGTGTTCAGCTTCAGCGGTGGACCGTTGCCGAGCCGGTACCTAACCGATGACGACCGCACACCTTCCCCGCGTGAGCCGGGGGAAGCCTAGTGGTCACCGCCCGGCTGACCGGCTCCTGGGCTGGCCAGGTGGAGATCGTTTTACCAGCCGAAACCCGGATGGGTTGCCACCTGATGCCGTGTCCGTGTGCTCTTGGTCACGGCGATTCACTCCCGGGCGGCTGACTCCGGTGCCGTCGCCGGGAAACCGCACGTGGCCGTAAGGACGGCCGGACCGAGCCGGGGGCATCTGTCCTAGGCTCGCGCCGTGTCCCCCACACTCACCACGGAACGGGTCGAGGCCGACCGGAAGGAACCGGCTCGGCGCTCCGCCGTCGGCGTCCTCGCGGTCGTCCTGCCGGGTACGGTGCTCGCCGCGCTGGTCGCGGCCCTCGTCCTGATGCTGTCCGCGACCGACACCTACCTGGCGCTCGGCCTGCCCGATCCCGGGGACGTGGTCCGGTACGGGTTGCCCGTGGCCCGTGTCGTGGCGGAGGTCGGTGCCGCGGTCACCATCGGGTCGTTGCTGCTCGCCGCGTTCCTCACCCCTCCGCAGCGCTCCGGGGAGCTCGCCGCCGACGGGTTCGCGGCGGTGCGCATCGCGAGCTGGGCCGCCGCCGCGTGGGCGCTCGGCGCGGCGGTCACCGTGCCCCTCAGCCTCGCGGACGCGGTCGGGTGGCCGCTGGCGCGGGTCCTGGACTGGGAGATGTTCGGCGAGCTGCTGGGTCAGCTGGAGCAGGCGCGGGCCTGGGCGTGGACCGCTGGTCTCGCGCTGGCGGTCGCGGTCGCCTGCCGGGTGGTGCTCACGTGGTCGTGGGCCGTCGCCTGGTTCTTCCTGTCGTTGGCCGCTCTCCTCCCGGTGGCGATGACGGGGCACTCCGCCAGCGGAGGCGCGCACGACGTCGCCACCAACAGCCTCCTGTTCCACCTGTTCGGCACGATGCTGTGGGTGGGCGGCCTGATCGCCCTGGTCACGCACGCCCTGCGAGGCGGCCGTCACCTCGGTCTGGCGGCTCGACGGTTCTCCCGGCTCGCCCTGGTCTGCTGGATCGCCATGGGCGTCTCCGGCGTGGTGAACGCCCTGTCCCGCCTCCGCCCCGACGAGTTGCTGACCAGCACCTACGGTCAGCTGGTGGTGGCCAAGGCCGTGGCCATCCTGCTGCTCCTCGTCTTCGGCTACCTGCAACGGGAGCGGTCGGTCGCCGAGATCGAGCGCACCGGCTCCGCAGGGCCGCTGATCCGCCTCGGCGCGGTGGAGATCCTGTTGATGCTGGTCACGGTGGGTCTGGCCGTCGGTCTGGGACGGACTCCGCCGCCCAGGGAGGTGGCCAACACCGAGATCAGCGCGATGGAGCTGGTGCTGGGCTTCGAGCTCGACGGGCCGTTCACCTTCGGGCGGATGGTGTTGGACTGGCGTTTCGACCTGGTGTACGGGACGTTGTCCCTGGTCCTGGCCGGGTTGTACCTGGCGGGTGTCCGCCGGTTGCGGCGGCGGGGCGACGCCTGGCCGGTCGGGCGGACGGTCGCCTGGTTGGGTGGCTGTGCCACGGTGCTGATCGCCACCAGTTCCGGTCTCGGCAAGTACTCGCCGGCGATGTTCAGCGCCCACATGGGTGCCCACATGATGCTGGCGATGCTCGCCCCCATCCTGTTGGCCCTGGGCGGTGCGGTGACCTTGGCGCTGCGCGCCCTGCCCACCGCCGGGAAGGACGGCGCGCCGGGGCCGAGGGAGTGGCTGCTGGCGGCCGTGCAGTCGCCGGTGACCCGGGTGCTGGCCCACCCGCTGGTCGCGCTGGTCCTGTTCGTCGGGTCCTTCTACGGCCTCTACTTCTCGGGGTTGTTCGACGTGGCCCTGGACCAGCACTGGGCGCACCTGGCCATGAACGCCCACTTCCTGGTGACCGGCTACCTGTTCTACTGGCTGGTGATCGGGGTGGACCCCGCGCCGCACCGGTTGGCGCCGATGGGGCGGCTCGGTCTGATGTTCGCGTCGATGCCCTTCCACGCGTTCTTCGGCATCATCCTCATGGGGTCCAGCACCATCATCGGGGAGTCCTTCTACCGGGGGTTGTCCCTGCCGTGGGTGTCCGACCTGTTGGAGGACCAGCGACTCGGCGGTGGGTTGTCCTGGGCCAGCGGGGAGGTCCCGGTCCTGGTGGTGATCGTGGCCCTGCTCGTCCAGTGGGCGCGCAGCGACGCCAGGGACGCCGCTCGTTCCGACCGGCGGGCCGAGTCCGACGGGGATGCCGACCTGGCCGCCTACAACCGGATGCTCCGCGACCTCAACGGCCCCGGGAAGTAGCGGAGTCGCCCTCGCGGACCTCGGCCGTCGTGTTCCGCCAGCGGGCGAGGCGGTGGGCTGGGGTCGGGCGGCGTTCGAGCATCTCGGCCTCGCGGGGCGTGCCTGGCGCGACGGCCTGGACGCGGTGGCGGGAACCGCGCGTCGCCGGTGTGCGCCGCTGGGTGGTCGTTCCGGTCGACGCACCCCCTCACGGGTGAAGGGGTGTCGCCTCCCACCCGAGTTGTCCACAGCCCCCGGTTATCCACAAGGCGGCCGGCGGTGAGCTGCCGGGAGCCCTCTCGATGGGCCAGCCTGGCTTCCGGAAAACGAACACGAGGGGGCGGGGCGGACCACCGGCGTCCACGGCGGTGCGGCGGACCGCCGTCGGCGCGCGGTGTCGGTGCCTGCCCGGCCTCCCTCCGCTCACCGGAAGGGCTGACGACAGTGAACGAGACGATGACGACCGTGGTGGGAACCGTGATCAGTGAGGTCCGGGCTGGCCAGACCCGGGAGGGGCAGGCCTCGGCGAGCTTCCGGGTGGCCAGCAACGAGCGCCGGTACGACCGGGGTACCGGGCAGTGGGTCGACGGGGATCGCCTGTTCCTCACGGTGCGGTGTTGGCGCCAGCTGGCCGAGAACGTGACGGCGGCGCTGCGCAAGGGCGATCCGGTGGTGGCCCAGGGGCGCCTTCATACCCGTGACTACGACATCGAGGGGCAGCGCCGGTACGCGGTGGAGCTGGTGGCGACGACCCTGGGCCCTGACCTGGCTCGGTGTCGCGTGGACCTGCTCCGCGACCGGCGGGAGATCCCGGCCGGGGGCGGTTCCGACTCCTCGGAGCCGGGGGCCTCCCCTGTTCCTGGGGCGGGCGGTGACGGCGCCCCTGGAACCCGGACCGCCCCGGGTTCCTCTCCCGGCCGGGTTCCCGACCACCCCGCTGCCGCGCCGTTGGTGCCCGCCTGAGCGGGTGGGCGCGGCAGGACGGTCCCCCTGCCGCGCCCACCTCGGTCGGTCGGGTGAGTTCGGGGTGGCCGCGCCCGGCGAAGGCGTCTCGCCGGCGGGTACCGCCGTCCGGCCGCCCGCTCGCCCAACCGGGGCTGGACGAGGACGCCGCCTCGTCCAGCCCGTGGCCGTGGGGGGACGCGGAGCGACCGAGGCGAGGCCCGGTGACGTCGACCGGCGCCGACGGCGGTTCGGCTCGGGAGGGGCGCCGTGCCGGGGACAGCGCGACCGGAAGGGGCTGGCCGGTGTCCGGGGGCTGGCCACGGACCGTCGGGTTTCGGTTCGGCGGCCTTCTCGTGGCGGGCCTCCGCCGGTGGGGAAGGCCGCGAGGAAACGCCCTCGCACCGCCTGGCGGCCGCCGCCGGGGCCCTGGTCGAGGGCGCCGCAGCGGGGGATCGTCGCCGTCCGGTTGACCGACATACCGGGTGCCACGGCCACCGCTCTACGATCGCGGCCATGGCCGAGTTCATCTACACCATGAAAAAGGTGCGCAAGGCACACGGTGACAAGGTGATCCTTGACGACGTCACCATCATGTTCTACCCCGGCGCCAAGATCGGTGTCGTCGGCCCGAACGGGGCCGGAAAGTCGTCTGTGCTCAAGATCATGGCCGGACTCGACCAGCCGAACAACGGTGACGCGTTCCTGTCACCGGGCTATTCGGTCGGGATCCTGCAACAGGAACCGCCACTCAACGAGGACAAGACGGTTCTCGGCAACGTCGAGGAGGGCGTTGGGGAGATCAAGACCAAGCTGAACCGCTTCAACGAGATCGCTGAGCAGCTCGCCACCGATTACACCGACGAGCTGATGGAGGAGATGGGCAGGCTCCAGGAGGAGCTGGACCACGCTGACGCCTGGGACCTCGACTCCCAGTTGGAGCAGGCGATGGACGCCCTGCGGTGCCCGCCGCCGGACGCCGACGTCAAGGTGCTCTCCGGCGGTGAGCGCCGCCGGGTCGCGCTGTGCAAGCTCCTGCTGAGCAAGCCGGACCTCCTGCTGCTCGACGAGCCGACCAACCACCTGGACGCCGAGAGCGTGCTGTGGCTGGAGCAGTTCCTCGCCAGCTACCCCGGTGCCGTGCTCGCCGTCACGCACGACCGGTACTTCCTCGACAACGTCGCCGGTTGGATCCTGGAGCTCGACCGGGGACGCGCGTTCGTCTACGAGGGCAACTACTCCACCTACCTGGAGAAGAAGTCCGAGCGGCTCGCGGTGCAGGGCAAGCGGGACGCGAAGCTGCACAAGCGCCTCCAGGACGAGCTGGCCTGGGTCCGGTCGAACGCCAAGGCGAGGCAGGCCAAGTCGAAGTCCCGTCTCCAGCGCTACGAGGAGATGGCGGCCGAGGCGGAACGCACCCGCAAGCTCGACTTCGAGGAGATCCAGATCCCGCCGGGTCCGCGTCTGGGCACGGTCGTCGTCGAGGTCGACAAGCTCCAGAAGGGCTTCGACGACAGGGTCCTGATCGACAACCTGTCCTTCGACCTGCCGAGGAACGGCATCGTCGGTGTCGTCGGCCCGAACGGGGTCGGCAAGACGACGTTGTTCAAGACGATCGTCGGGCTGGAGGAGCCGGACGCCGGTTCGGTGAGGGTGGGCGAGACCGTCAAACTCTCCTACGTCGACCAGGGCCGGGCCGGGATCGACCCCAAGAAGACCGTGTGGGAGGTGGTGTCCGACGGGCTCGACTACATGCACGTCGGCAACGTGGAGATGCCCTCCCGCGCCTACGTGAGCGCGTTCGGTTTCAAGGGGCCGGACCAGCAGAAGCCGGCGGGGGTGCTTTCCGGTGGGGAGCGGAACCGCCTCAACCTGGCCCTCACCCTGAAGCAGGGTGGGAACCTGATCCTGCTCGACGAGCCCACCAACGACCTGGACGTGGAAACCCTGTCGTCGTTGGAGAACGCCCTGGAACAGTTCCCCGGCTGCGCCGTCGTGATTTCCCACGATCGGTGGTTCCTGGACCGGGTGGCTACCCACATCCTTGCCTGGGAAGGTACGGATGAGAACCCAGCGCAGTGGTTCTGGTTCGAGGGCAACTTCGAGGGGTACGAGCAGAACAAGGTGGAGCGCCTCGGCGTCGAGGCGGCCCGCCCGCATCGGGTCACCCATCGCAAGCTGACGCGCGACTGATCGGAGACCGGATGACGGCGGCCTGGGGCGCCGCGCCAGCAGGCGACGAACGTGACTCACTCGTGCGTGCGGCACGGGAGTTGCGCTGGAGCGCGCCCGAGGTCGCCCTCGTCCTCGCCGGCCGGGCGGCGGCGATGGGTGGGACGGCCCGGGACCTGACCTGGTCCCGGGCCCAGTCGGTGGCCTGTTATGCCCTGAGCCGGCTCGATCGCGAACCGGCGGCGGCCGAACGGGCCGTGCCGGCCCTGCGGCTGCTCGAACGGTGGTTCGCCGGTGCTACCGGGACCGCCCGGGCCGAGATGTCGGAGGAGGCCGAGCTCCTCGCCGAGCTCCGGGTGCAGGTGGCCAGGAGCGCTCGTCGACTCGGGTCGCCGGCGGTCTCGGTGCCGCTCCTGCGTCCGGTGCTCGCTGCCGGGGGCGTGGCGTCGGGTGCGCGGGCGGACGCCTTGCTCGAACTGGCATCGCTGTTA
The DNA here is from genome assembly GCF_049311605.1 of Actinoalloteichus caeruleus. NCBI lineage: Bacteria > Bacillati > Actinomycetota > Actinomycetes > Pseudonocardiales > Pseudonocardiaceae > Actinoalloteichus > Actinoalloteichus caeruleus. Next base: position 4,875,670 of record NZ_CP186005.1, on the reverse strand, counting down.
CCAGGGGATACCGGGGAGTCGGAGTGGGCGCGGGTGCTCACCGAGGCGGAGGAGCTCTGCGACGGGGGCGAGGAGGACCGTGACGCCACCTGGTCGCGACGCGCGGCGGTGCGGGGAGCGTGGGCTCGACGCCAGCGGAGGGCGGGCGATCTGGACGCCGCGATCCTGTCGGCGCGGGACGGTCTCCGGCTGCTCGAGCAGCTCGACTCGCCGGCCCGCGACAGCGGGCGGGTTCGGGGGCGTCTCGTCGTGGAGCTGGTCAACGCGCTCCTGGACTCCGGCCAGCCCCGCATGGCCGTCGCGGTGTCCGAGGAGCTGCTGGCCGCGCCGGCGAGGTTGCCGGCCCTGTCCTCGCACGGCTGGTTGCGAATCCTGCTGGCCACCCGCGTTCGGCTGCCGGCTGGGGACGCCGAATGCGCTCGGGAGCTGTTGGTCTCCGTGGCCGAGGACGCCAGGCACCACCGCCTGGACCCGCTGTTGTCACAGGCCATGCGTGAGCTGTCCTTCGTGCACGAGAGGCTCGCCGAGACCACCGAGGCCCTGGACTGCCTGCGGGCCGCCCATGCCGCGGAGCGTCGGGCGCAGCGGGAGGTGCGGACCGCGCGCCTCCGGCTGGCCGATGAGTTCGCCGACTCGGCGGAGGGGAAGGACGGGGTCGGCGACCTGCTCACCGTGCTGGGGGAGGCGGACCGGCTTGGTGCTTCCTCCTCGTCTCGCGTCGCCGGCCGCCGTCGACGGGAGCGTCAGCAGGACTCGCCCTTCCTCAGCCGGTTCCGGGTGGGCCGAGGTGTGGGCCAGGACCCGGAGGTCTGGGATGGGGGCGCAGCGGCCCTAGCCTCGGGCCGTCCTGGCGGAACGCGGTCGTCCGCTCCCGGCCAACCGCTGCCCGAGGACCCGGCGTCCACCCGGGCGGCTGACCGGGCCGCCAACGAGCCTGACCTGTCGCGCGCCGGGGGAGCCCTCCCCGGGGGGACTTCCGTTGGTTCCACCACCGAGCCCTCCGCCGTGGACGGGCCGGAACCCGAGGGGGGTCCTGGCGCGCCGCTCGGGGCGGACGACCTGGTCCCCGGGGAGGCGGCCGGCCGGTGGTCCGATGGTGGCCGGAGGTCGGTCGACGAGGGCAGCGGCGGTCGGCGCCGCGCCGCCGCCTGGGACGTCGAGCGTGCCGGCACGGATCAGGTTGACGCGGTGGAGACCGAGCCCGCTGGCCGTCCCCCCGCGTGGTCGTCCGCCGACGATCCCTTCGACCAGTGGGACCCGGGCATCGGGCTGCCGGGTGCCGGTGAGCCGGCGAGCTGGTCGCCCGCTGGCCAGCCAGGCGCGCCACCGCTGCCCCCGGCGGCTGACCCCTCGGGTGGGGGCGGCTTCCTCGCGCTGACCGGCGGGGCCGTCGAGGAGGCACGGCGTGGCCTGCTGGGCAGCACCCTCGACCTGTTCCGGGGCATCGGCGCGGCGGAGCGGCGGGACCACGACGCGACCCCTCCCTCGGGGCGGGGCCCCGGGGACGGGGAGCTCGAGCTGGCTGGCCCGCCTGACCACGGTGCTCGGGGTTTGCCCGACGGCGGACCACCGCCGGTGGTGTCGTCACCTCCCTCGGATGAGCCGGGGGAGCTGCCCTTCGATCCTGCGGTCGATCCGTTCTCGGTGCCCGTGGAGTCGTGGTCGGCCGGCGAGGGCCCCGCTCCCGAGGTGGCCCACGGACCTCCCCCCGACGACCCGGCTCCCCGCGGGTTCCTGGCGGGCGGGCGCGATGACCACGACGAGTCCGGCGGTGCCGACCGCGACCGGCCAGCGGCCGGCTCCACCCCGCCCACCCCGTCCGCCTCGGCTCCGGGTGAGCCGGGTGCCGTGGACGCCGCACCGGCCCGGCCCTGGGCGGTCGGGCTGCCCGTCGAGACGGGACCGTCCACCGAGGGGACAGCCGTCGGCCCTGCCGCACCGCGCCAGTCCTGCCCGCAACACCGGGGAGGGGGCGGTGCCCCGGTCGGAGACGTGGCGAGGGCATCGGGGGCCTGGGGCGCCGGGCACGAGCCGGACCTCGGGGCGAAGCCGCCCCGAGGTGGGGCATTCACCGGGCCCGGCCAGTCAGCGGCGACCGTTCCGGCGGCCGGCACCCGGTCGAGCGGTGGTGCGGACGGGCCGCCGCCCGCCGAGCGGCCGGACGGCACGACATCGGCTGGTCGCGGTACCACGACATCGGCTGGTCGCGGTACTGGGGCGCGGGGGGAGAGCGCTTCCTCCAGCCCAGCTGCCGAGCCCATGCCGGTGGCCTCGGCCGATCCGGGGACGCACTCCCCGGTGGCGAGCGGGGACGATCTGGGCGGGGCCAGTCTCGCCGAGCTCCTCGCGGGAGCGATGGTCGCCTACGAGACCACCCGCCAGTCCCTGCGCCGGCGGATCGACCAGGAGCGTTCCCGGCAGCGAGCACATCTGCGGGCGGTGCCCACCGATCCCTCGGAACCCCCGGACCTCCCCCATCCCTCGGTGACGGGCGGGCAGGGGCCCGCGGCGGCCCCTGCCGTCGGGGCCGACCACCCGCCCCGGGGCCTGACCCCGCCGGCGGGGGCGGACGCGGAGCCCCCGTCGAGCCCAGCGCCCACCGATGCCACGTCAACCGCCGAGGGCCCGCCCCCCGCGTGCCGGGTCGACCGGCCGACGGGGGTGGACGGCGGTGAGGGGCTGCGCGCCAGCGGGTCCGGCCGGAGCCCGGGCGGTGCGTGGTGCGCCAGGGGCGATGCGAACCCGACCGATGGCCAGGGCACGGACGACGCCCCCGCCGGGAGCGCGGCAGCCGGAACCGGACCGGGCCACCACCCTGAGGCGCTGACCGAGGATGCCCGGCCGCACGCGTCTCCCGGCGGCCGGCACTCGGCGTCGGCGGGACGGAGGGGGGAGGACGGCGCCCTCGTCCCGACGAGCGAGGCGGGTGAGAACGCCGTACGAGAACCACCCGGGAGGACGGCGGTCAGTGAGGGACCATCACCGGGTGGGGACCTCTCCTGGCGGACGAGCCATCACCAGGAGTTGGCCGGGGCAGCTGAGACCCCGGTCCCCGAATGGCGGGTCGCGCCGTCCCTGCCCCACGAGGTGTCGGGGCCTGGCACGACGCGGTCCGAGGTCCACGGCGTGTCCGACGGCCCGGGCGCCCCGACCGGTTCCGCGGTCCCCCCTCCCCCCGATCCCGGCCGGGAGGACCTGCTGGATGGGCCAGGGGCGTCGGCTCCCGTCGTGGAGGCCGGCGGCGCCCACCCGGTCGCGGAACCCGCTCTGACCTGGGCGGTCGAAGCGGAGGTGTCCGGCCCGCCGGCCCCGGCCCCGGCGCCCCGGCACTCGTCCGTCCCCGGTGCGGAGACCGTCCAGGAGGAGGGGCTGACGACAGGGCGGCGGCGGAGGCGAGCGCGCCACGAGGACGGCACGGGGACGGCCCTCGAGCGGCCGGGAGGCCCCGCCGTCGAAGATCAGCACGCCGCGCCGGTGCTCCCGGCGTACGGAACCACCATCGGGAGCCCGACTCGGCGGCACGGCCGACCCGGTGGCGCGCCCACCTCAGCCGCCCCGACGCCCGGTGCGGACGAGGAGGCGGCCCCCACCATGACCGGCGGGGCCTCCGAGGTGCTGAGGGGGCGGCATCGCGGCTCGGGGGACGACGACGTCGATCCGGGGCTCGACCGGTGGGTCGCCGCTCGGCACCAAGCGGACCCGGACCCGGACCAGGACCCGGACCCGAGCGGCCCGCTCGTGTCCGGTCGGGCCGCCCACCGGACTCCGGAGCCGACGCGTTCCGGCGGTACGCACCGGGCGACCACGGATGCGCGCCACCACGGGGAGCCGAACGGTTGGCGGGCGCCGTCCGGTGGCTCCCCCACCGGGCCCCCGGAGGCGGAGGGTCCCCGGCCGCGACATCGGCGGTGGACGCCGCCGGCGGACTGAGGCGTTCCCCGCCGACCGCCCCGCGCCCCCCCGCCCGCCCTCCGAGCGTGAGGGCATCTCGCACACCACCTGAGCTGGGGCACCACCCGTCGGGGCCGGCACCGGAACGGGACCACCCGGTACACCAACCGCGGTGGGCGGCCTCGGCCAGCGCACGCGGGAAGCCCCCGAGTCCGGTTCGAGTGGAGCGGACGAACGTGTGCTGGGTCTCGCTGGCCCGTCTCCGGCGGAGCGTCGGCGGGACCAGGCTCTAGCATCGTGGGCAGTTTCCGCAACGGATCGTCAGACCGCGGTCACCACCGTGCCGCCTGTCGTCCGCGTCCACCCGTCGGCCCGCCACCACCGGGGGCACGCTTAGGGTGGAGACGGTCGCGGTACAACGGGGTACCGCACAGTGTGGAGTCGTTTGGTGATGAGCTCAACAGGAGCACAGTCTCAGGCCGCAGGTGACGCGGCGAGGATGTCGACCGGTCCGGTGGACCGGTCGACCGGGTCGGACGTCAATCGCGAGGACCTGCTCAACGAGGCCGCGTCGGCGGTGCCCGACGTCGAGGACCTGCTGCGCCTCTACTACCGACACGTTCCCGGCGACGAGCTGGCCGACTACGACCCCGCCGGGTTGGCGGCCATCCTGCGCGCCCACCTCGACCTCGCCCGTTCGCGGGTGCCGGGGCGGCCGGCGCTGCGGTCGCTGACCCCGGACGGCCGGGTGTCGGAGACCGTCAGCACCGCCATCCAGCTGGTCACCGACGACATGCCCTACCTCGTCGAGTCGGTGGTGTCCGGCCTGAACCGCCAACAGGTCCAGGTGCAACGGGTGGTGCACCCCATCGTCGTGGTGCGTCGCAACCTGGCCGGTGACCTGCTCGAGGTGCTGGCCGACGCCGATCCCACGTCCCCGCCACCCGACGCGCTGGTGGAGTCGTGGATGTACCTGGAGATCGCCCAGCTCCGGGACGGCGAGGTGCTCGGGGAGGTCGAGCAGCGGCTGTACGCGGTGCTCAACGACGTCCGCGAGGTGGTGGAGGACACCGACCGGATGACCGAGCGGGCGCACGCCCTCGCCGCCGAACTGCGGCGGACGCCGCCGCCGCTGGACCCGGACGAGGTCCGACGGGGCGCCTCACTCCTGGACTGGTTGGCCACCGGCCACTTCACCTTCCTCGGCTACCGGCACTACGAGTTGGTGCACGGCACGGGCGACGGGGACGAACCCGCGTTGCGCGTCGTCCTCGGGTCCGGTCTGGGGGTGCTGCGGCGGGACAGCCTGGACGCCAAGGGGCTGGGAGCCGCCCCCGACGGCGGGGCGCACGCCCTGGCCCCCACCCTGCTGGTGCTCACGCAGGGGAGCGAACCCTCCGCCGTGCACCGGGCGACCCACCCCTACTTCGTCGGTGTGAAGACCTTCGACGACCAGGGCAACGTCAACGGCGAACACCGCTTCCTCGGGTTGTTCACCCCGGCGGCGCTGCACGCGGACGTCCTCGACATCCCGGTCGTCGCGGACAAGGCCAGGGAGGTCGTGCGGCGGGCGGGGTTCCCCCTGGAGTCGTACTCGGGGACCAGGATGTTGGAGGAGATCCAGAACTACCCGAGGGCGGAGCTGTTCTCCACCGAACCGGACACGCTGTTGGAGACGATCTCCGGCGTGCTCGCTATCGCCGAGCGCCGCATGCTGCGGCTGTTCCTGCGCCGCGACCCCTACGGCCGTTTCTACTCCTGCCTGGTGTACCTGCCGCGTGACCGGTACACGACCACGAGCCGGTTGGCGATGCAGGAGGTGCTGCTCCGGGAGCTGGGGGGCCACAAGCTGGAGTACAGCGCCCGCATCGGCGAGTCGCAGCTGGCCCGGGTGCACTTCGTGGTGAGCACCACTCCCGGTGAGCCGGTCCAGGTCGACACCGCCGCCCTCCAACAGCGGCTGCTGGAGGTTTCCCGCACGTGGGAGGACCTCATGGTGGAGGAGGTGGTTCGCCGCAGGGACGACCCCGAGCGCCTCGCCGACGACGAGACCACGGCCTCCGAGACCGCCCTGGAACGGGGCCGCCAGTACGCGTCGGCGTTCTCCGAGGCCTACAAGGAGGACTTCACGGCCGCCGAGGGGCTTGACGACCTGCACCGGTTGTTCCGCCTCGGCGGGCCGGGCGACCTCGACATCTCGTTCTACGCCCCCGCGGACTCGGCGCCGGGGGAGCGCCGTTTCAAGCTGTACATGGTGGGCGAGCGGGTCACGCTGTCCCAGGTGTTGCCGGTGCTCCAGCGGATGGGCGTCGAAGTCGTCGACGAGCGGCCCTACGAGGTCAACCGGCACGACGGCGTCCAGTGCTGGGTCTACGACTTCGGGCTCCGGCTCGACCCCCGCGCCCTCGCGGAGGGGGAGCGGGACCAGCTGGCCGAGGTGCAGACCCGCTTCCAGGAGGCGTTCGTCGCGGCGTGGCGCGGCGACGTCGAGGTGGACGGTTTCAACGCCCTCGTGCTGCGGTGCGGGATCACCTGGCGGCACGCCGCACTGCTGCGCGCCTACGCGAAGTACCTGCGACAGGTGCGCACCCCCTACAGCCAGGACTACATCGAGGACACCCTGCTGGGCAACCCGATGCTGACCGGTGCGCTGGTGCGCCTGTTCGAGGCCCGGTTCGACCCGGAGGTGTCCGAGGAGGGGCGGGCGAAACTCGTCGACGAGCAGACCGAGGAGATCACGGACCTCCTCGACGAGGTCGCCAGCCTGGACGTGGACCGCATCCTCCAGTCCTACCGCGCGTTGATCATGGCGACCCTGCGCACCAACTACTTCGTGCGGGACGCCACGGGGGAGCCGCTGCCGTACTTCGCCTTCAAGCTCGACCCGGCGTCGCTGCCGGACCTGCCCCAGCCGCGACCGGCCTTCGAGATCTTCGTCTACTCGCCGAGGGTGGAGGGCGTGCACCTGCGGTTCGGTTCGGTCGCCCGGGGCGGCCTGCGGTGGTCCGACCGCCGTGAGGACTTCCGCACCGAGATCCTGGGGTTGGTGAAGGCCCAGGCGGTGAAGAACGCCGTGATCGTGCCGGTGGGCGCGAAGGGCGGCTTCGTGGTGAAGAGGCCGCCGACGCGCACCGGGGACGCGGGGGTGGACCGGGAGGCGCTGCTCGCCGAGGGCATCGCCTGCTACCGCACGTTCATCTCGGGCATGCTGGACCTGACGGACAACCTGCGGGACGGGGAGGTCGTGCCGGCACCCCAGGTGGTGCGGCACGACCCGGACGACACCTACCTGGTGGTCGCGGCCGACAAGGGCACGGCGTCGTTCTCCGACATCGCCAACGAGGTGGCGTTGTCCTACGGCTTCTGGCTGGGGGACGCCTTCGCCTCGGGCGGGTCGGCCGGGTACGACCACAAGGCGATGGGCATCACGGCCCGGGGCGGGTGGGAGAGCGTCAAACGGCACTTCCGCGAGCTCGGCGTCGACACGCAGCGGGACGAGTTCACCGTGGTCGGTGTCGGTGACATGTCCGGGGACGTCTTCGGCAACGGGATGTTGTTGTCCCCGCACATCCGGTTGGTGGCCGCCTTCGACCACCGGCACATCTTCGTCGACCCCAACCCCGCGGCGGCCAGCTCCTACGCGGAGCGGCGACGCCTGTTCGACCTGGGGCGGTCGAGCTGGGACGACTACGACCGCAGCCTGATCAGCGCCGGAGGCGGGGTGTGGTCGAGGACGGTCAAGTCCGTTCCGCTGAGCCGGCAGATGCGCCGGGCGCTGGGCCTGGCGGAGAGCGTGACGAAGCTGTCCCCGCCGGAGCTGGTGCGGGCGATCCTGCTGGCACCGGTGGACCTGCTGTGGAACGGCGGTATCGGCACCTACGTGAAGGCGGCGGACGAGAGCCACGCCGACGTGGGGGACAAGGCCAACGACATCGTGCGCGTCGACGGCCGTGACCTGCGGGTCCGCGTGGTGGGCGAGGGAGGGAACCTCGGCCTCACCCAGCGGGGGCGGATCGAGTTCGCCCGGACGGGCGGCAAGATCAACACGGATGCCTTGGACAACTCCGCCGGTGTCGACTGCTCCGACCACGAGGTCAACATCAAGGTGCTGCTCGACAGGCTCGTCGCCCGGGGCCTGTTCGACCGCGAACAGCGCAACGAGCTGCTCGCCGAGATGACCGACGAGGTCGCCAGCCTGGTCCTGGCCGACAACTACGAGCAGAACCGGGTGCTGGGGGTGGCGCGCTCGCATGCGGCGCCGATGCTGTCCGTGCACGCCAGGTTGCTCCACCACCTGGAACAACGGCACGGGCTCGACCGCGAGTTGGAGGCCCTGCCGGACTCCGAGGAGATCAAGGCCAGGGAGAAGGCGCGGGAAGGGTTGTCCAGCCCGGAGCTGGCCACCGTTCTGGCGCACGTCAAGCTCGCCCTGAAGGACGAGCTGCTCGCCAGCGACCTGCCCGACCAGGAGATGTGCCTGCGCCGGCTTCCCGCCTACTTCCCCACGCCGCTGCGGGAGCGGTTCGACGCCGAGATCCTCCGGCACCCGCTTCGTCGGGAGATCGCGACGACCCTGCTGGTCAACGAGGTCCTCGACGGGGCTGGGCTTTCCTTCGCCTACCGGTTGCTGGAGGAGACCAGCGCCACCGCCACCGACGCCGTTCGCGCCTTCGCCGTGGTGAAGGAGGTCTTCGGGATGGGGTCGCTGTGGCGGGCGATCGACCAGCTGGACAACGTCGTTCCCTCCACGGTCACCGACGAGCTGACGCTGGAGACGCGTCGGTTGCTGGACCGGGCGGTGCGCTGGCTGCTGGCGAACCGTCCCCAGCCGTTGGCGGTGGGAGCGGAGGTCACCCGCTTCGCGTCCACGGTCGCCGAGTTGGGTCCGAAGGTCCCGGAGCTGCTGCTGGGCAGCGAGCGGGAGGTGGTGTCCGGGCGGGCCGCGGAACTCGTCGACCAGGGCACCCCGCCGGAACTGGCCAGCAGGGTCGCGGCGTTGCTGAACACCTACTCGCTGCTCGACATCGTGGAGGTGGCGGAACTCGCCGAGCGCGACGGCGGGGTCGAGCGCGAGCGCAGCCCCCAGGAGGCGGCCGAGACCTACTTCGCGGTGTCGGCGCACCTGCGGATCGACGAGTTGCTCCACTCGGTCAGCGCGCTCGAGCGCGGGAACCGGTGGCACAGCCTCGCCAGGCTCGCGTTGCGGGATGACGTCTACTCCTCGCTGCGGCGGATCGCGTTGGACGTGCTGCGCAGCAGCGAGCCCGGTGACGCGGCCGCGGACAAGATCGCCCAGTGGGAGCAGGCGAACGCCTCCAGGCTGGCCAGGGCCCGGTCGACGCTGCGGGAGATCGACCGGTCGGGGCGCAACGACCTGGCCACCCTCTCGGTCGCGGCCAGGCAGATCCGGAGCATGGTGCGGTGACGGGTGGACCTCGCCGCGGTTAGGCTGCCGGGAATTCGTACGGATGTGAACGAAAGGGCGCGCTGACTTGGCCGCGTACGTCACCGACATCGCACCTCGCTGGTCCGACATGGACTCCTTCGGGCACGTCAACAACGCCAAGATGGTCACGTTGCTGGAGGAGGCGAGGGTGGGCCTGCTGTTCGACCACCCCGCCGGTTCCGGCCTGGACGAACTGTCCAGGGGGGTGGTGATCGCGCACCTGGCGATCGACTACCACCTGCCCATCGTGGTCACCGGGGCGCCGCTGCGGGCGGAGATCGCCGTGCGCGAGGTGCGCACGGCGTCCTTCACCCTGGACTACGCGCTCCGACAGGGGCCCGGGGCGTCCGACCCGGTGGCGGCGTCGGCGCGGACGGTGCTGGTGCCCTTCGACGTCGACGCGGGCCGGCCACGACGGCTGAGCCCCGTCGAGGTGGAGTACCTGAGCAAGTGGGTACCGGGCCCGGAGGGACCGCGCTACGAGCCCCGCCGGCCGAAGGCCACCGGGGCGGCCTCCGAGGGGTCGGGGGTCGGCGGTGCCTGAACTCCGACTGGCCGACGGCAGCGAACGTGACGATCTCGGCGCGTTCGTGGCCAGGGCCGTCCGGCTCGACCAGCAGTGCGCGATCCGGTTGCGGACGCGGTCGGGGGAACCGGGAGCCGAGGTGCTGGACGCGTGGATGGCCACTCCCTTCGACACCCTGGTGACGAGGTCGGTGCGGGGAGCGGTCCACCCCAACGACCTCACCGTGCACGGGTCCGAGCTGTTGGCCTCGCTCGCCGTCAGCAGGGGGGACGGCGTCGACCCGGGCGCTCCCCAGGACCTGTTGTGGCGTTCGGCCCTTCCCCCCGCCGACGGGTGGGTCCGCGTCGACGACCTGCCGGCCGGGGTGGTGTCCGACCTCGCGGACCGTGGGGTGGCGGTGGCCAGGGAGAACGCCGGTCCCAAGGGGAATCCGCCTGCCTCGCTGTTGGACCAGGCGGTGCTCACCGTCAGCGGTTCCGGATTCGAGGTGAAGGTCCCGATGCGGTGCCTGTTCTCCCTGTCGGGGATGGGCTTCGTGGGCGGCGCTGACTCAGACGACCTGATCAGGGTCAGCGCCACGGACTCCTGGTTGCGGATGGACGCGCGTTTCGGAGCGGTGGTGCGGCGGCGGCACGCGCTGCTGCCGTTGCTGTTCTGAGCCTGTGGGTCGACGGGTGCCCGGCCGGCCCTCCACGGGGAGGGCCAGCCGGGCACGTCGAGGTCAGTGCAGCCAGGCCGCCGTGTTCGGGGGGAGCTCCCCGTTGTCGTCGAGCGGGCCGCTGGCCAGCAGCACCTCTCCCGGCGGCAGCGGAACCGAGGCGTCAGAGGTGTTCAACGCGCAGATGAGCCGCCCCTCGCTGCGGCGGAACGCGAAGCAGCGGTCCGGCGCCCCGTACCACTCGACCTGGTCACCGGCGAATCCCGGGTGGGTCCGGCGGATCTCCATCGCCCTCCGGTACAGGGAGAGCATCGAGTCCGGGTCCTCCAGCTGGCGTTCCGCCGTGAGCGCGGCCCACTCCTCCGGCATCGGCAGCCAGCTCGTCTCACCGGAGGAGAAACCGAAGGCGGGCTGGTCGCCCTCCCACGGCATCGGGATGCGGCAGCCGTCCCGCCCCCGGTCGGTGCCGCCCGACCGCCGCCAGATCGGGTCCTGAAGGGCCCAGTCGGGCAGCTCGACGTTGGGCAGCCCGAGCTCCTCCCCGTAGTACAGGTAGATCGTGCCGGGCAGGGCGAGCTGGACGAGGGCCATGGCCCGTGCGCGCCGCACCCCCAGGTCGCCGCCGCCGTAGCGGGTGGCGTGCCGGGGAACGTCGTGGTTGGACAGCGTCCAGGTGGGCGGAGCTCCCACCTCGGCGACCGCGGCGATCGAGTGCTCGATCGCCGCGCGGACCTCCCCGGCGTCGAAGGACGCCTCGACGAGCCGGAAGTTGAAGCCGAGGTGGAGTTCGTCGGGACGGACGTACCGGGCGAAGCGGTGGTCCTCCTTCACCCAGATCTCCCCGACGGCGACCTTCCCGCTGTACTGGTCCAGCGTCTTGCGGACCATGCGGTGGATGTCGTGCACACCGTCGTTGTCGAAGCGGGGGTCCAACCGGTTGTCGTGCAGGACGGCCGAGCCCTGGTCGGCGTCCTCGGACATGTCCGGCAGGTCCGCCGGCTTGGCCATGCCGTGCGCCACGTCGATGCGGAAGCCGTCGACGCCCCGGTCCAGCCAGAACCGCAGCGTCGTCTCCAGGTCCAGCCAGACCTCCTGGTTGGCCCAGTTCAGGTCCGGCTGTTCCGGCGCGAACAGGTGCAGGTACCACTGTCCGTCGGCGACGCGGGTCCACGCCGGGCCGCCGAAGATGCTCGTCCAGTTGTTCGGGGGCAGCTCACCGTCCGAGCCGAGCCCGTCCCGGAAGATGTAGCGGTCACGTTGCGGGCTCCCCGGCGGTGCCACCAGCGCCTCCTGGAACCACACGTGCTGGTCGCTGCTGTGGTTGGGCACCAGGTCGATGGTCACCTTGATGCCGGCGGCGTGGGCGTCCTCGATGAGCCGGTCGAAGGCCGCCAGGTCACCGAACTGGGGGTCGACGTCCCGGGGGTCCGCGACGTCGTAGCCGTGGTCGGCCATGGGGGAACGGAAGAACGGCGTGAGCCACAGGGCGTCCACCCCGAGTAGCTCCAGGTAGCCCAGCCGTTGCCGGATGCCCTCGAGGTCTCCGACGCCGTCACCGTTCGAGTCGGCGAACGAACGGACGTACACCTGGTAGAAGACAGCGTTGCCCCACCAGTCGGGCCCGTCGATGGCCTCGCGCTGAATGTCGGCGGATCGTCGCACAAAGAGCCATATTGCCATCTCCGAGGCGCGGATTCTCCCGTACGGGTGATCCATTTCGGGTGATCCACGTCGTTACTGCGTACACCTCGCCTCGTTGGGCCGTCCGCAGTAGTGGTCACCGTCGCCGGTTGGGCCGACCGGATCAGGGGGGTGGAGGTGAACCGATCAGGAAGCCCGACGGGTGGGTGGTGGCGCGGGGAGGAGGTCCCGGACCCCTCACTCCCAGCTGTTCAACAGGCTGTGCGCGGCCATGTCCAGGTACTTCCAGAGCTGGTCGCGGTGCTCCTCGGAGAGGTCGGCCTCGTCCACGGCCACCCGCATGCACCGCAGCCACGCGTCCCGCTCGGCCGGCCCCACGTGGAAGGCGGCGTGCCGCATCCGCAGCCTCGGGTGGCCCCGGCGGTCGGAGTAGGTGTGCGGACCGCCCCAGTACTGCTCGAGGAACAGGCGCAGCCGCTCCTCGGCAGGGCCGAGGTCCTCCTCGGGGTACATCGGCCGCAGCAGGTCGTCCTTGGCGACCTCCTCGTAGAACCGGCCGACGATCGCGCGGAAGGTCGGCTCGCCGCCCACCGCCTGGTAGAAGTTCTCGGGTGCTGCCACGTTCTCCATCCTCACCCACGTGCGCCGCGGACCGACGACCGCCCGTCAGGGCTGCTGTTGTTGCTGGTAGAAGGCACGGCCGGCGGGGTAGGGCGCGGTGATGCCCTCCCGGTCGTAGACGTCCTTGATCCTGGCCCGCAGCGAGCGCTGCACGGCCCACTGGCGTCCGGGCCGGACCTTCACGGTGAGCCGGATCGTGATCGTGTCCGCCGTGATCTGGTCGACGCCGAGCATCTCCGGGGGTTCCAGCACGTCCGCCGAGAAGCTGGGTTCCTCGGCGGCCTCGGTGGCCGTGTCGAGCGCGAGTTGGATCGCCCTGTCCACCGGAACGGTGTGGGCGACCGGCAGGTCGACGACGGCCACCGAGAAGCCCTGGCTGAAGTTGCCCACCCGCAGGACCTCGCCGTTGCGCACGTACCAGACGGTGCCGTTGAGGTCCCGTAGCGTCGTCACCCGGAGGCCGACGGCCTCCACCGTGCCGATCGCGTCACCGAGGTCGACCACGTCACCGACGCCGTACTGGTCCTCCAGCATCATGAACATGCCGGACAGGAAGTCTCGGACCAGGTTCTGCGCGCCGAAACCGATGGCGACGCCCACCACACCCGCCGAGGCCAGGATCGGGGCCATCTGGATGCCGAGTTGGTCGAGCACCATCAGCGCGGCCACCCCGTAGATCACGAAGCTGGCGACCGACTTGAGCACCGAGCCGATGGTCCTGGCGCGCTGGGCCCGACGTTCCGACAGCAGCGGCCCCAGGGCGTCCGGTGCCCGCTCCCGCAACGGCGCCAGCAGCGCCGGCACCCGGCCCTCGCCGCCACCCCTGGTCGCCCGGGAGATCATCCGGTGCACCAGCCAGCGGAGCACGAACGCGGCGATCACGATGAGGGCGATCGCGATGCCGTTGACCACGAGCGGGGACAGCTCGGCGACCGTCGCGTTGCCGGTCACCTCGAAGACGCGGTCGCAGATGGACCCGTCCTCGTTCACGCACGCGGGCTCGGGGCCGGGGGAAACGGTGGACACGTCGGCCATGCTAGCCACCCGCGACCGGGGACCCGGTGTTGTCTTCGTTACCCGAGCGTGACCTCCGGGGTGGTGTCGTCGCCCGGGGCACGCGAGGTGGGACGGGTGCGAGGTCACAGGGGGGCCGGATGGGAGGCTCGCGAGGACGCCGAGGGCGAACGACGAGGTCAGAGAAGGGCGGAGGGTCATGGACCTGTTGCTGTTGTCGAACTCCACCAACCACGGGCGGGGCTTCCTCGAACACGCGGGGGACGAGGTGCGGGACTTCCTCACCGGGGTGGACCGGCTCGTGTTCGTCCCCTACGCGCTGGCGGACCACGACGGGTACACCGAGAAGGTCCGCACGGCGCTGCGGGACGTCGTGGAGGTCGTCGGGGCGCACGAACGGGAGGACCCCCGGGAGGCGCTGGCGGGAGCCCGAGCGGTGTTCGTCGGGGGCGGCAACTCGTTCCGCCTCCTGTCGAACCTGCGCACCCGGGGACTGCTGGACGCGCTGCGGGGACAGGTGCGGTCGGGGCACCTGCGCTACATGGGGGCCAGCGCCGGGACGAACATGGCCTGCCCGTCGCTGCGCACCACCAACGACATGCCGATCGTGCAGCCGCCCTCGTTCGAGACGCTGGGTCTGGTGCCCTTCCAGATCAACCCGCACTTCCTGGACGCCAGCCCGGGCAGCACGCACATGGGGGAGACCAGGGAGCAGCGGATCGCCGAGTTCCACGAGGAGAACGACGTCCCCGTGCTCGGCCTCCGTGAGGGCGCCTGGGCGCGGGTGTCGGGGACGGCCGCGACCCTCGGTGGCGAGACCGGAGCGGTCCTGATGGAGCGGGGCCGGCCGGCCCGCGAGCTCGCTCCCGGCAGCGACCTCGGGTTCCTGTTGGACGCCCACCCGAGGTTCGACGAGCCGGCCCGCTGAACGGGACACCGGCAGCGGGGGACGGGGCCGGTCACCGCACCCGCCCCGCCCCTCCCCGGCCCACGCCCGGTGCGCGCGGGGTCAGCCCCCGGTCTGCAGGTGGGTCATCGGCCCGTACAGCTCGACGAGGCGGTCGAACTCGGCGGTGTCGTGGAACGAGCAGGTGCCCCGACCGAACCGCTTGGCCACCTCCACGCAGAACCGGACGGCCTGCTCCACCACGTGCGGGTCGGTGGCCCCCGTCGCGGAGCCGGCCACCGCTGTCTCGGTGGTCAACGCGACGCCCACCACGGGCGCCGTGGTCGCCGTCGCCGGCTGGAGGATCGAGTTGACGTGGTACACGCCGTTGCCGTAGGGCGTGATGTCCTGGGTGGTCAGCGGGAGGACGGCCGGGAGCCGGCCGGTGACCTGCTCGACGATGCCCAGCAGGTCCTCGCTGGTGCGCAGGATCCAGCCCTGCCGGACAGTCGGGGAGATCGCGAACCCGTGGTGGTTGAGCACCCGGTTGCCCTTGGTGGTGTCCACCGACAGCACCGCGTCGGCGTCCGCGCTGACCTCGTGCTCGTTCATCTGGCCCATGTCGACCGGCGAGCCCATGAACGGGACCGGGTCATGCGGCATCGTGGGGGCGTCGGGGCACACGTGGGTGGAGATGACCACGTCCCCGGCGAGCACGTCACCCCGGGCGCGCATGGCCGAGAGCTTCGCCGCCGTGGACAACGCCGTCAGCGCGCCGTCCCCGTCGGAGACGAAGCCGATCTGCTCGGGCCGGGCGCCGAGCCCGCCCAGCCGTCCGATCACGCCCAACGTGGGCGCGGTTCCCCCGGCGAGGCGGCCCTGAGAACCCGGAACGACGCACCGCAGGAAGTCGGTGCGCCCCGACTCGCCGGTCACCCTGGTGACCTCCACCCGGTCGGCTCCGTGGGACCGGAGCCACTCGGCGGCTGCCTCCCCGTCCACCCCCGGGTCGTCGAGCAGGTCGTAGGCGTCCATCACGTGTCGCAGGCTCATGCCTGGTCTCCTTCCTCGTAGCGTTCCCGCCCTCCCAGGGCGAGCGTGGCGACCGCGCCGCCGGCCAGGACCGCGTCGACCACGGGTACTCCCAGGTGGGAGCGCACCCACGGCGCGAGGCGGATCGTGGTGAGGCCGGTGCAGGCGAACAGCAGCACCTCGGCGCCGGCCGCGACCAGGTCGGCGGCGGCGGCGCGGGCGGCGGCGGCGCCCTGGTCGGTGAGCAGGTCGGTCGTGCGGGTCACGCCGTCCGGTCGGCGGGCCGCGACCAGGCGCGCGCCGAGGACGTCACCGACCGCCGGGGGGACCTCGTCGGTGATGCCGAGGACACCCACCCGGTCGCCGGTCGCGAGCGCTGCCGCCGCCGCGGCGGAGCCCGCCCCGATGACCGGGATGCCCACCGCGGCCCGGGCCTCGCGCAACCCGGGGTCGGCGGCGCAGCTGATCAGCAGTGCCGCGCAGCCGGTGCCGGCGAGCGCCCGCGCGGTGTCGACGATCTTGGGAACCGCCAGGGCGTGGCTGGCCTCGTCGTGCACCCCGTACGGCTGGTCCGGGATGCACGCCGACCGGGTCGGCACGTCCCACTCGCGTTCCACCGCCCTGCCGTGCGCGGCGACGAGGTCGGCGTCGGTCGAGCTGACCACGCGGATGACGCCCACCGTGGCCCTGCCGTCCTGGTTGACGGCGGTCATGCGATCACCTCCGCCGCCAGCCGGGCCACCACCGAGCGGGCCAGTGCCACCGGCCGGCCGCTCGCGTTGGCCGCCAGCCGGCGCATCCGTTCCGAGTAACCCATGCAGTCGAGGACGATCCAGTCGGCGCCGCGGTCCGCGAGGTCGGCGGCCGCCCTGGCCACCCCCCGCTCGGCCAGGGCGGCCGGCTCCGCGTAGGGGGTGGCCGCCTCGACGAGCACCCGGTCGGCCGCGTCCCGCCACGTGCCGGCCGCCGTGTCCCGCTGGTCCGGGAGGGGGCACACCACGCCGAGCGTCGCCGCGCCGGCGGCGCTGACCAGGCCCCGCACCCCGTGCACGACGAGGGGCTGGGCGGTGATCAACGGGCGCCGGTGGGGGATGTCGACGAGGTGGCCGGTGCACACGAGCAGGGTCGCCGTGACCCCGGCCTCCTCCACCCAGCGCACGGCGGCCCGCAGGTGCGGCGCCACCAGCGCCCCGTCGAGCGCGACGCCCCGACCGTCGGCGAGGCGGGTCGCCAGCCGCTCGACAGTGGTCTCGCCCGGTGCCAGTGCCGCGATCTCCGCCCGGCCCAGGTCGTCCAGCGCGCCGCGCTCGACGACCTCCACCCGACCCAGCCGGGGCAGCAGCTCCGGCACCAGGTCGACGCGGGGCGACTGGCCGATGGTGACCACGCCGAGCCGGGGGAGACCGCCGGTCACGACAGTCCGCCAGCCATCGCCAGCAACCGGTCCAGGACCGCCGCGTCGGCGCGGACGCCGTCGTGGGCGTAGTCGTTGGTGATCCACGGTCGCAGACCGCGCACCGCCGACGCCGTCGCCAACGAGTGCTCCCGGGCCACGAACATGTCGTCGTAGTACACGGCGGCGAACGCCGGCACCTCGTTCGCCGCCAGCCGCGCCGGGTCGTACAGCGCCGGCCAGTCCGTGCGGGAGGCCAGCAGTTCGGCCGTCTCCCGCAGCGGCGTCAACGCGGGCACCTCAGCGAAGTGCAGCGGGTAGATCATCTCCCCGGTGAACAGGAAGTCCTCCGCGTCCACCGCGAACTCCGGCCGGCGCTGGTACTCGCGTTCGGCCGCCCACGACGAGGCCGTCCCCTGGTTGTAGATCGGCTCGTGCAGCACCGCGTACAGCGGGTTCGCCGCGAAGGACAACGCGGCGCCCAACTCGGCGAGGAACGTGTCACCCAGCCGGTCCCGACCCGGCGAGCCGGCGAAGGCCTGCTCCAACAGGAAGTGCAGGGAGTCGAAGCCCGACCTCGTCCCGAGCTGGATGCCCGCCGTCTGGAACCGCCGAGGGGTCAGGACCTCCCCCGTCGGCAGCCGGGTCTCCCCGGCGGAGAGGACGTCGACGACCCGCCGGACCAGTTCCCGGTCAGCGGGGTGCCGGGCGAAGTAGAGCTCGTTCTGCTCGACGGTCCGGTCGTAGGTGAGCCGGTACACGTCGTCGGCCGTCCCGGCCAGCGGGGGCAACCCGCCGGTGACGAACGCCTCCCGCAGTCCCTCCGGTGCGAACGACAGGTAGCTGAGGGTGACGAACCCGCCGAAGCTCTGGCCGAGCACGCTCCACGATTCGTCACCCCCGAGGTGCCGGCGCAGCACCTCGGCGTCACCGACGATCGAGTCGGCCCGGAACAACGACAGGTAGTCCGCCTGGGCCTCGGGGCCACCCACCTCCGCCAGGGTGCGCCGGTTGGCGGGAGTGGACAGCCCGGTGCCCCGCTGGTCGAGGAGCACCACCCGGTAGTCGCGCAGCGCCCTGCCGAGCCAGGTGCTCGGGGCGGTGGGCCGCTGTGCCCGGTTGCCGGGACCTCCCTGGAGCCACAGCAGCCTGGGCAGGTCCCTCCCGGCGTTCGCCGAGGAGACGACCTCCCTGGCGAACACCTCGATCGAGCCCCGCGCGGGGTCCCGGTGGTCGAGGGGGGACTCGACCACGTGTTCCGTGATGACCATGCCTGCTTGGCGGTACTCGTTCACGCGCATGCTCAGTACCCTGACACGCCGAGCTCGCGGCAGATCTCCACCAACTCGGGGTGCACGTAACGACCGTCGATCTCGATGGCCTCCCCATCGAGGTAGATGGAGGGGTTGAGCAGGCTGCCGTCAGTGTGGGCCGCCGCCACCCAGGGCTCGCCGCCGATCCACGCGCCCTTCGTGCCCAGCCCCAGCTCGACGCACCCGAACACGCGCTCGTCCTCGACGATGCGGCCGGTCGGGCGCAGCACTCCGGGGTTGAAGCCCAGCGACCAGTGGGCGATCCGGAACATGTTCGGGTCGTCCAGGCCCTCCATCCAGCGGCGGAACACCGTGGCGTCGGCGTCGCCCTCGATGCCGGTGACGACGCCGTCCTTGACGGGCATCCGCACCGGGGTGCGGAGCAGGCCCAGCTCGTCGGGCGGCCACACGGCGCCGTCGAAGACGAGGACTCCCTGCTGCGTCTCCTCCAGCGGGTTCCAGGAGATCTGCCCGGCCAGCATGATGGTCTCGCCGGGGCGCTCGGCCGGCTTGCCCCGCAGGTTGATCGGACGATCCCCGTTGCGGGCGGTCAGGTCGGTGCCGGCCGGGGTGGTGATCCGCACCTCGTCGGCCTGCTCCAGCAGGCGCACCAGCGCCTTGCCCAGACGCATCGTGCCGGCGAAGTCGACCCGGCCCACGGTGTCGACCAGCATCGCCACGTCCATGCCGGTGAGGTTGACGTAGCGGGGCTTGCCGGTCTCCATCGCGTGACGGAACGCGTTGCTGTGCATCAGGTAGCCGACCGCGTACTCGATCCACACGTCGGCCGAGGCGATGGCGCCGGCCACCGGCGACGGTGGCTCCATCGCCGAGCTCGGGTTCGTCGGGTACCGCACCACCACGGGGCTGGCGCCAGCGGCCTGCACGGCCTGCGCGGTCAACTCGGCGACGCGGTCGTCGCCGGCGGTGTCGACCGTGATGACCACGGACTCACCGGGCTTGACCAGCATGATCTCCTCGACGAGCTTGCGCGCACCCAGCGCGGCCTCGTAGCTGAGATACCCGCTCCGGGACTCCACCCGGTTGACGACCTCCACGGTGAGCTCCTCTCAGTGCACGCCTGCCGGCGTGCTCGGTGTCGTGTTCTGGAACAACCCGGGGGGCCGGTGCGGCCCCCCGGGACGGATCAGGACCGCAGGACCTGCGCGGTGGCGGCCACCGAGTCCCCGGCGATCAGGCCGGCGCCGACGAGGGACAGTTCCTGGTCGGCGGCGGCGCCGCGAACCCGGCGGTAGATCACCCGTCCGAGCAAGGCGGCGAAGACCAGCCAGCACGCGTTGACGCTGCCGACCAGCAGGCCGGTGGCGAGCAGGACGCCCATCTGCCGGCGGGAGCCGCCGATGAGCTGGATCAGCGCGCCCGGCACCGCCCAGATCAGCATGTTCGTCAGCACGCCGTCCGCGCCGAGACCGGCCTTGATGGTGTCGGCGTAGACCGTGGCGACCGGCGGGATGCTCCCGCCTTCGAGGAAGGACCGCCACAGCAGCGCGACCATGCCCAGCGCGACGAGGCAGCCGATGGCCGAGGCGAAGTACTGCTGGCGGCGGCCCGCCAGCTCGAAGGCGGTGTTCTGCTCCTCGCGGCGGAGCATCCACCCGGCCTTGAGGTCGTAGCCCATGTCGGCGAACGCCGGTCCGGTGGTGGCCGTGTAGGCGGTCAGCAGCACCAGGGGCACGGTGGGAATCCCCACGAGGAGGCCGAAGACCAGGAAGATCAACGTGACGGCGAAGGCGGGGAACCAGCCGGCGTGCATGGCGGCCAGGCCCACGATGATCTCGTGGACCAGGGCGGCGAAGCCGGCGAAGAGGACCCAGCCGATGAGCGCCATCGGGCTCATGTCCGCCCACAGCCCCGAGAGCACGGCCAGCAGCACCGCGCCCAGCACGAAGAGCACGAAGCCCTCCCCGAAGGCCCGGCGCAGGCGGGCCGGGTCCACCGTGGGACGGCCGGGCTCGACCTCCTCGACGGCCGGCTGGCCGGCCTTGGACGCGGTGGCCGCTGCCCGGGCTGCCGCCTTGGCGGAACGACGTCCCACCAACAGGTGGATCGCCTGCCCGAGGGCGACCAGACCGGCGCCGATCATGACGCCGTGCGGGATGTAGAGCGCGGTCAGGTCGACGTCGAACAGGCCGGGTCCGTACTGGTTGACGAACAGCCCGACACCGAACATCAGCAGCGCCCACATGTTCCCGATGAGGGCGACACCGGCGGCGGACATCGCCAGCCCCGCGAAGGCGCCGACGACACCGACCACGGCGCCACCGGCGAGGATCAGCGCCCGCCGGCCGCCCCGGTCGCCGGCGAGGATGGTCTCGGCGGCGGCGACGCCGGGCGGCCAGGTGCCGGTGGCGGGGAGGAAGGCGCTGTCGAACGCCCGGTAGAGCACCCAGATGTCGATCATCAGCCCGGCGGCGCTACCGATCAGCATCGGCCACACCAGGTCGGGACGCCCGAAGGCGAAGGGGATGGCGATCGGGGTGAGCAGTGCGTTCGCGGCGGCGAAGGTGGCGGCGGAGATCGCGCTCTGCGTCAGGTTCTGCCGGTGGATGCTCCGCATCTTGCTGAGCCCCAGGATCGACACCCGGCCCAGCAGCATGGCGAGCAGCGCGCCGATGACCGAGGTGTTCGCCGAGATGCCCAGCGTGGTGATGAGGTGCAGGCCGATCAGCGCCCCGAAGGCGCTGAGCGCGACGATCAGCACGAACGTCAGCGGCTCGAACACCGTGGGGTGGTGGAGCGGACGAGCCGGGGTGGACCGAGTCCGAGACATACCGGCTTCCTTTCTGGGACGAGCCGCCGCGACGGGCACTGCTCGGGTGGGGATCAGATCGGGAGCGGAGCCCCCCAACCCGACTGCGGATCAGTCGGGTTGGGGGGCTCCGGGTGGGGAACCGAAACGCTGGGTGAGCGCGTCGGCGGCTGCGACGACCCGTTCGGCGATCGCGTCGAGTTGGGGGCGCAGGTGCGCGGCGGCGCCGACGACGGCGACCGAGCCGAGGACGGTCCCGTGGGCGAACACCGGAGCGGCGACCCCGACGACCCGGGCGTCGTGTTCTCCGAACGAGACCGCGTAACCGCGCTCCCGCACCTCGGCGTAGCGCCGTCGCAGCTCGGCGCGGGTGCCGATCGTCGCGTCGGTCGCTCCCTCGAGCTCGGGTGCGAAGAGGGCCGGGATCTCCTCCTCCGGGTAGAAGGCGAAGATCGCGTGCCCGCTGGCCCCGCCGTGCCCGGGGAAGAGCTGGCCGACCGCCGAGGTGTACCGGAACGGGCCTGGCTGGTCCACGGCCACCGAGCACCGGTAGCGGCCCCCGTCGGCGACGTTGAAGACCGTGCTCTCCCCTGTCGTCTCGGACAGGTCGAGCAGGATCGGGCGGACCACCGTGCTGATGCCGTCGCCACGCTCGGCCAGCCGGCCCAGGCCGACCAGCGCCGGCCCGAGGCGGTAACGCCGGGTCCTCGGGTCGGCGACCAGGAAGTCCCGTCGCGCCAGGGTCGCCATCAGGCGCTGAACCTGGGACTTGTCCAGGTCGAGGCGCCGCGCGAGGTCGGAGACCCCGTGCTCGGGTTCCCGCTCGGTGAACGCGGCGAGCACCAGCAGCGCGCGGTCCGCGGTCTGTAATACGCCGCTGGGGGCGCGGGAGGACGACGACATGAACGCTCCGAGGGAGGAATCGTTGCGATAATCGCAACGGCGTTTCATTTATGTCACCCATAACAGGCCCGCTACGGCTTGTTGTCAAGACAAGAAGCCCGGGAAACACGCGAACGAAATCTGGATGACGTCCCACTGTCACCCGTCCAGCTGGGAGCAGCTGGACCACCTCGGCGCCGAGACGCGGTCACCCCACGACTCCCGGCCTGGTCACGGGACCTGCACCGGTACAGCCCTCGCGTCGGGCGGCTGGCCGCGGCCCATCGAGCGGTGGGCCATGAGGAACCCGTCGCCGAGGGCGACGGCGGGCACACGGACAGCGAGAGCACCAGCCGTCGTCACCGACGGTGACGGGCTGGTGCCCAGGATGGAGCCGTCCCGTCGCCGACCACCACCTCCTCCGTCACCTCCTGGTGCCCCCACGTTCACGTGGCCGCGCCAAGCTCGTGGGTCGACCATCGACGCGGGGAGGTCCAGGGGTGAACAGCGTGTCCGGGGACGGTGCCGCCGACCGGCTGTCGCGGCAGCTGGGGACCGGGGGAGCCGTGGTCGTCGGCCTCGGGGCGATGCTGGGCGCCGGGGTCTTCGCGGTCCTCGCCCCCTCGGCCCAGGTCGCCGGTGCCAACCTGCTGCCCGCGTTGGCTGTCGCGGCCCTCGTGGCCTGCTGCAACGCGATCTCCTCCGCCAGGCTGGCCGCACGCCACCCCGAGTCCGGCGGCGCGTACGTCTACGGGCGGGAGCGGCTCGGGCCGTTCTGGGGACACCTGGCCGGCTGGGGCTTCGTGGTGGGCAAGGCGGCCTCCTGCGCCGCCATGGCGCTCACCGCCGCCGCCTACCTGCTCCCCGCCGCGAGCGGCCCAGGCCGCACGGCACTCGCCGTGGGGGTCGTGCTCGCGCTGACCGCGCTGAACTACCGGGGAGTGCGGAAGTCAGCGGCGCTGACGAGGGCACTCGTCGCCATCACCCTGGCGGTGCTCACCCTGGTGGTCGTTCTCGCCCTGACCTCGGACGGCGCGGACGCCGCCCGCCTGGCCCCACCCGCCGGCACCGGCGGAGCGGGCGTGCTCCAGGCCGCCGGTCTGCTGTTCTTCGCCTTCGCCGGTTACGCGAGGGTGGCGACCCTGGGGGAGGAGGTGCGCGACCCGAGCCGGACCATCCCCCGCGCGGTCGCCGTGGCGCTTGGCCTCACCCTCCTGGTGTACGTCGCGGTCGCCGGTGCCGCCCTGGCCGCGGTGGGACCGGCGGAGCTGGCCGCCGCCCCCGACCCCCTCGCCACCGTGGTCGCCGCCAGCGACGTGCCCTCCCTCACCCCGCTGGTCCGGGTGGGGGCGGCCGCGGCCGCGCTCGGGGCGCTGCTCGCCCTGGTCCTGGGCGTCTCCCGCACCGTGTTCGCGATGGCCAGGGATGGGCACCTGCCCCGCCGGCTGGCGGCGGTGCACCCCCGCTTCGGAGGCCCGCACCGCGCGGAGGTCGCGGTCGGGCTGGTCGTCGCGGTCCTGGTGAGCCTCGTGGACCTGCGCGACGCCATCGGGTTCTCCTCGTTCGCGGTGCTCGTCTACTACGCCATCGCCAACGTCGCCGCGTGGACCCTGTCCCGCGAGGAACACCGCCCGCCGCGAGTCGTGCCCGCGACGGGCCTGCTCGGTTGCCTGGTCCTCGCCGTCACCCTGCCCGCGGGTTCGGTCCTGGCCGGGATCGCGGCACTCGGCCTCGGCGTCCTCAGCTGGGCCGGCCGGCGCTGGGTCGGCGGCCGACGACGACGCTGAGCGGGGTGCGGGGCCCGGACCGGCGCGGCCGTCAGCCGAGATCCAGACCGGTGGCCTCCGCGAGGAAGGCGAGCTGGTCCACGGACAACGCCACCGACCGCGACACCGACCTCGCGCCGTGCCCGACCTCGGTCTCGCGGCGGAGCAACACCGGGCGCTCCGCCGGCTCACCCGAGGTCGCGTGCTGGAGGGCCGCGCACATCTTCCTGGCGTGGCAGGGATCCACCCTGGTGTCGGAGTCGAAGACCGTGAACAGCACGGAGGGGTACCTCGCCCCGGAGACCACGTGGTGGTAGGGGGAGTAGGCCAGCAACCAGTCCAGCTCCTCCGGGACCTCGGCGCTCCCGTACTCGTCGTTCCACGTGCGGCCGAGCAGGAAGTGCTCGTAGCGCACCATGTCCAACAGGGGGGCCGAGCACACCACCGCCCGGTACAACTCGGGCCGCTGGGTCAGCGCCGCGCCCACGAGCAGACCGCCGTTGGACCCGCCCATGATCGCGAGCTGCTCGGGCGTGGTCCAGCCCTGGGCCACGAGGTGTTCCGCCGCCGCGTGGAAGTCGTCGAACACCCGCTGCTTGTGCTGGCGCATCCCGGCGCGGTGCCAGTCCTCGCCCTCCTCACCACCCCCGCGCAGGGAGGCGACGACCCACACGCCACCGGCGGCCACCCACGCCAGTGCCGCCGACGAGTAGCCGGGGCGCCGGCTGACCGAGAACCCGCCGTAGCCCGTCAGCAGCGTGGGACGAGGGCGGTCCGGCACGCCCGCCGGGGAGACGACGAACATGCGCACGAGCTGCCCGTCGGCCGAGTGGTACGAGATCTGGTCCGTGCGCACCTCGGGGGGCCGCACCGCTCCCGGTGCCGGACTCACCAGCCCGGCTGGCCCGGTGAGCACCGAGTGCTCCAGCACTCCCGGCGGCGTGACGAAGTCCGTCCACCCGATCCAGATGCGGTCCTCGTCGTGCCCCGTCTGGTCGTCGACGGTGGAGAGGCCGGTGACCGCTCCCGGCCCGGGCAGCGGCACGTCTCCGAGCGGCTCACCCGTCGTGGGGTGGTGCAGCGACAGTTCCGACCTGGCATGACGTGAACGGAGCACGACCAGGCTGGACGGGTGTTCCGGACCACCTGGCAGGTACCGCGCCCCTTCCAGGACGGCGTCGGGCTCCTCCGGGACCAGCTCGCGCCACTCGGCACGCTCCGGCCGTTCCGGGTCGGCCACGCACAGCCGCCAGCGGGGCGCGCCGTCGGTCGTGCGCACCACCAGAACCCCGGTCCGGTCCACCCAGGGGTCGACCCGGATCCCGTCACGCTGGTCCACCAGCTGGGTCAGGGTGCCGCCGGCCTGGAGGTCCGCGATCCACACCGAATCGCGGGGGGCGGTGCCCGGGCGCGCGGTCACCAGCAGCCACCGGCCCCGCGGGCACACCCGCACGCCGTAGTAGTTCGTCGGGTCGAGTCCCTCACCGAGGACGACCTCGTCCTCCGAGCTGTCCTGGCCCACGACGTGCCGCAGGACCCTGCGGTGGAACTGCTCCTCACCGGCGGGGACCCGTTCCGGCGGCAGGCGGCGGACGTAGTAGAACTCCTTGCCCCCCGGTAGCCAGGCCACGGCCGAGTAGCGGCACCGGTCGATGGGGCCGTCCACCCGCTCGCCGGTCCGCACGTCCACCACGAACAGCACGGAGTGCTCGTCGCCGCCAACGGACAGCTGGTACGCGAGCAGATCGCCCTCCAGGCTGGGCGACCAGGTGTCCAGGGTGGTGCGACCGGACGGGTCGATCTCCGCGACGTCGATGAGTGGACGTTCCCGCCAGGATCCGTCGTCGGCGCGTTCCCGGACGTGGAGCACGACGTGGTCCTGCCCGGGAACCCGCCGGGTGAGGAAGGCGCGGCCGGCGCGCCAGGTCGGAACGGAGACGGAACCGGCCGAGGTCAGCTCGGTCAGGCGGGCGTCGAGCGCCTCCCTGCCGGGAAGTCCGTCGAGGCGACGCCGCGTCAGTTCGTCCTGCTCGCGGTGCCAGGACTCCGTCTCGGGGGAGTCGCCCCGTTCCAGCCACCGGTAGGGATCAGGGACCGGTCGGCCGTGCAGGTCGTCGACGAGATCGAGCCGACGTGCCCGGGGGTAGCCATCGACTGCGCCGTTCGGGGGTGCGGAGCTGGCGGTCACCCGCTGACCTTAGAGAACCGGGCGCGGTCGGCCGCCGTCAGGTTCGGTTCCACCACGTGGCTCGCTGTGAGTTGCGACACGAATGGGCGGGTCCGGGGGACCTGTTTTCGGTGTATCGGCTTTTCACAGGTGCGCGGAAGCCACCAGATGTGGTCGACTAGTCCACGCTAGCGGTGGAGGTGGTCGAGTGCCCGACCGACAACCCACTCCGATCGGCGTGGCTGACGGGTTCGCATCCCGGTCCGTCCTGCGTGCCCCACGGCCGCACGCGGACGCCGCGGCCGACGGTGGAGGAGAACGACACGGCCCAGTGGGCGTGCTGGCGCCAAGTATGGACCATGCCCGGAGAGCATCGACCGGCGGGTCGATCATCCCGGCACGTCGGCGGGTCCTGCTGCTCAACGCGACCTACGAGCCGTTGACCGCCCTGCCGTTGCGCCGGGCGGTGGTGCTGGTGGTCTGTGGGAAGGCCGAGGTGGTGCACCGGGACCCAGCTGGCAGTGCCCTGCGGGCGGCCGCCCTGGTGCAGGAGGTGCCCTCGGTCATCCGGCTCAGCCGGTACGTCCGGGTCCCCTACCTGGGCCGCGTGCCGCTGACCCGCGCCGGTCTGATGCTGCGGGACCGGCACCGGTGCGCCTACTGCGGTGGCCGTGCCGACACCGTCGACCACGTGGTGCCCCGGAGCCGAGGGGGGCAGCACGTGTGGGAGAACTGCGTGGCCAGCTGCGCGCGTTGCAACCACCGCAAGGCTGACCGCCTGCTCCTGGAGATCGGGTGGAGGTTGCGGGTCCTCCCGAGGGCGCCGCACGGGCCCCACTGGCGTCTGTTGGCGGGCGCCGGCGAGACCGATCCGCTCTGGTTGCCCTACCTCGGGGAGGCGGCCTAGCCGCACCCGGCCGAGGCGGGGTGCTGGCGGCTGCGGACCACCTCCGGTGGAGCCTCGGGCGTGGCCGAGCTGGAGGAGGCACGAGCGCCCGCCCATGTCCCGCCCGGTGCGCTGCGCCAGGTCGCGCGGTCGACCACTGGTCATGCTCGGGTGTCCCGGCTGCCGTGAGACCCCGGTCCGGCTCCGTGCCGAACCGGGGTCTCACCGGGAACACGCCGCCGAGGCTGGCGACGGGCCAGCTCAGCGCGTGACGCGGATGCCGGCTTCGGTGACGCGGATGCGATCACGGGTGACCCGGATGCCGGCCTTGGTGACGCGGATGCCGTCGCGGGTGACGCGGATGCCGGCGTTGGGCGTGGAGTGGTTGGGGGTTCGGGGGGTGACGCGGATGCCGGCTTCGGTGACGCGGATGCCATCACGAGTGACGCGGATGCCGGCCTTGGTGACGCGGATGCCGGCCTTGGTGACGCGGATGCCGGCGCGGGATGAGCGGTGGGGTGGCTTCTGCGGGGTGACGCGGATGCCGGCTTCGGTGACGCGGATGCCATCACGAGTGACGCGGATGCCGTCGCGGGTGACGCGGATGCCGGCGTTGGGCGTGGAGTGGTTGGGGGTTCGGGGGGTGACTCGGATCCCGGATTCGGTGACGCGGATCCCGTCGCGGGTCACGCGGATCCCGTCGCGGGTCACGCGGATCCCGGCGCGGGTCACCCGGATGCCCGCGCTGGTCGGTGCTGAGCACCCCGCACCGCTGGTGCGCCCCCGGCTCGGCACCCGCTCGCCGGCGCTCCCGCACCGGGGACCACCGGGACGAGAGACGAGGGCACCGGACGGCTGGGGCGCGAGTCCGCGCGTGCTGCTTCCACGACGAATCACCAAGTGGCCGGACATGCGGATCCTCCTCGGACAGCTGATCACGAGAATGGGAACGAGCTGGAACTGCGCGAGTGCTCGTCAGCATGCGCACGGGGCCCGGGCCGCCCACCACAGAAGCTAGGAGCGGGGTGGACGTGGCACAAGCGGCCAGGTGGCGGCCTGGCGTACGCCGTTTCCACCGGTGGGATGAGTAGCGGAGCGAGGGAAGTGCACGGGTAGTGCGCAAACGCTGTGACGCAACCGAGGGATGGCGGGGAAATGTCACCCACACAGCGAACTGTCGGTGAGTTGGTCACACCTGGTTCACCTTGGCCGAGTGGCTGGCCCGGGCCGCCGTCCGAGGACCCGCAGGAGGCGCTTGGCCCAGGTCATCGGTTACCGTACGGGCCGTGACCATCATGGAGACAACACTCGTCTTCGTGCTGATCCCACTCGTCCTCTATGGGCTGGTCGCGCTGCTGACGCTGCGGAAGCAACCCGTTCGCGACACACGCTACCGCCCGGGGCAGGAGTGGACGCACGAGCCGATCTGGTGGACCGCCAACCCGGCAGGGCTGCGCGGATCCCAGCGACACGTCGCCGAGGAACCGACCGAGGGCCTCCAGACGACGACGATCCAGGGAGGCGCCCGTGGGAACTGGTGAAGTGGCGCAGCGCAGTGCGGAAGCTGACGCCGAACTGGGGTACGGGGAGGCCAGGACGGTGACCGGGCGGGTCTCGGTCGCCAAACGGGTGCTGCCCGAGGAGTCGGACTCCCCGTTCGGGCACAACGAGCTCGCGCGACTCGACGAGGCCCTCACGCTCACCACGAGGGCTACCGGACTGGACTTCAGCATCTACCTGGGTGGGCTCGGCGAGAACACGCGCCGCCAGGCCGAGGAACTGCACGCGTCCCTCGGCGCGAGGGCGACCGACTCCGTGCTGATCGCCGTCTCGCCCGAGCAGCGGGTCGTGGAGTTGGTGACCGGAGAGGAAGCCGGCCGTCGCATCCCCGACCGCAGCTGCAAGCTCGCGGTGATGAGCATGGTGGCCTCCTTCAAGGAGGGCGACCTGGCCGGTGGCCTGCTGGACGGGCTGCGGATGCTGTCCGACCAGGCGGGCGTGGACATCCAGCGCGACTGACGCCGGGCGGGGCGGTCAGCGCGGCCCGCCCTCCACCACGTCCCACGTGCGCCCCGGCCGGTGCGGGCCCCGGGGACGACCGCCTTCCCCCACCCGCGCGGCCCCCGCTCGGGGCGTGCCCGGTCGGCGCGTCCCGAGCGGGTCGGTTCCGGCCGAACTCCGGCTCGTACCGATCTCGGGTTCGCTCCGCCCCCGGAGGCGACCCGCCAACGGGACGCCTCCAGGAACGGTCCGCGTCACTGCCCGTCGAACTCCCGGGCCGCCAACGCCCGCACCACACCAGCACGCCCCTCGGACACCAGCCGGCGCAACGCGGGCGGGTGCTCGGCGGCGAGCCACTCGTCGGCGGCGGACACCGTCTCCTCCGACACGGCCCACGACGGGAAGAGCCCGACCACGGCCGGCTGGGCGCGTTCGATGGAACGCCTGCTCCACACGTCCGCGATCTCGGCGAAGTACCGCCCCACGTAGTCCGCCAACAGCTCGGACTGGCCCGGGTGCGCGAAGCCCGCGATGATGGCCTCGTTGACCGCGTTGGGCAACTCGTCGTCGAGCGTGGCCCGCCGCCAGGCCTCGGCCTTGTCGGCGGCCGTGGAGCGCAGCGCCAGTGCCCGCTCGGCCTGTCGGCGACCCGTCGCGGTGTCGTCCCGCTCCCGCTCCGCCTCGACCTCGTCCGCGCCAGCCGAGCCGTGGGCGACCAGCGCCTGGAGCAGCCGCCAACGCAGGTCGGTGTCCACCGTCAGCCCCTCGGGGACGTCCACCCCGTCGAGCCAGCCGCGTACCGCCGCCTGCTCCGCCGCACCCAGCACCGCGCCGCTCAGCGAGTTGACGAAGGCCAACTGGTGGTCCGATCCCGGCTCCGCCGTCCTGACCAACTCCAACACCCGGGAGCTGAACCGCGACCAGCCCTCGGCCCGCCAGTCCTCGGCGGCGTAGAAGTTCAGGGCGGTCTGGGCCTGGAGCAACAGCCGTTGCACCACGCCGACCTCCGGTTCGCGGTGCACCCCGTTGAGGACCAGGTTCACGAAGTCCCTGGCCTTCAGCTCCGCCTCGCGTGCCATCTCCCACGCCGCCGACCAGCACAGCGTGCGCGGCAACGACTCCTCGACGTCGGAGATGCGGTCGATCAGGGTGGTCAACGACTCCGGGTCCAGGCGCATGTGGCAGTAGGTCAGGTCGTCGTCGTTGACCAGGACGAGCCGCCCCCGGTGCTGCCCGACCAGCTCCTCGACCGGGGTCCGCTCGCCGGAGACGTCCAGCTCGACCCGCCGCACCCGGACGAGACGGCCGGTCGCCGGGTCCTCGTCGTACACGCCCACCGCGACCCGGTGGGTGCGCAGTTCTCCGGCACCGGGCCTGGCCGGTCCCTGGATCACGTCGAAGGAGGTGAAACGGCCCTCGGAGTCCAGCTCGAAGCGGGGTCGCAGCGAGTTCAGGCCGGTCGTCTCCAGCCACTCGGCGCTCCACCAGGACAGGTCGCGGCCGGACGCCTGCTCCAGCGCGGACAGCAGGTCGGCGAGGGTGGCGTTCTCCCAGGCGTGGCGCTCGAAGTAGAGCCGCAGACCAGCCAGGAAGTTCTCCAGGCCCACGTAGGCGACCAGCTGCTTGAGCACGCTGGCGCCCTTGGCGTAGGTGATGCCGTCGAAGTTGACCTCCACCGCGTGCAGGTCGGGGATGTCGGCGGCGACGGGGTGCGTCGAGGGCAGCTGGTCCTGCCGGTACGCCCAGGACTTCTCGATGTTGGCGAAGGTGGTCCAGGCGTGCGTGTACTCCGTCGCCTCCGCCTGGGCGAGCACACTGGCCCAGGTGGCGAACGACTCGTTGAGCCACAGGTCGTTCCACCAACGCATGGTGACCAGGTCGCCGAACCACATGTGGGCCATCTCGTGCAGCAGCGTCTCGCACCGGCGCTCGTACAGGTACCGGGTGACCCTGGACCGGAAGACGTAGTCCTCCAGGTAGGTGACGCAGCCGGCGTTCTCCATCGCTCCGGCGTTGAACTCGGGCACGAAGCACTGGTCGTACTTGCCGAAGGGGTACCGGACCCCGAACGCGGAGTTGTAGAAGTCGAAGCCCTGCTTGGTCTCGGTGAACAGCCGCTCCGCGTCGAGGTGCTCGGCGAGCGAGGCCCGGCAGTAGAGGCCGAGGGGGATGCCGTCGTGCTCGTCCCGCCACTCCGCGTAGGGGCCCGCCACCAGTGCGACCAGGTAGGTCGACATGCGTTCCGTGCGCCGGAAGACGTGGCGCACCCCGCCGTCGGCGGTGTCCTCGGTGCGATCCGCCGCCGCGTTGGAGATCACCTTCCAGTCGGCGGGCGCGGTCACGACGAGGTCGTAAACGGACTTCAGGTCGGGCTGGTCGAAGCAGGCGAACATGCGCTTGGCGTCGGCCGTCTCGAACTGCGTGTACAGGTACACGCCGCCGTCGACGGGATCGACGAACCGGTGCAGGCCCTCGCCGGTGTTCATGTAGCGGCAGTCGGCCACCACCACCAGCTCGTTGTCCTCGGCGAGATCGGGCAGCGCGATCCCGTCCTCCTCCCGGTAGGCGCTGACGTCCAGCTCCGTCCCGTTGAGGACCGCGCGCTCGACCCGGTCGGCGACCAGGTCGATCCAGCTGCTCGCGCCGGGTGTCCCACCGCGGAACCGGACGGTCGTCGTGGAGCGGAAGGTGTGCTCCCCCGGCTTCCCCCGGCCGTCGGTGAGGTCCAGTTCGACGGCGTAGGACTGCACGGAGAGCAGGGCGCTCCGTTCTGCGGACTGTTCTCTGGTCAGGTTCGGTGCGGCCACTGGCTACCTCGGTTACACGACGTCGTGGGTGAAGGGACACCGCATCCAATCACGATCAACCGGTGCCGTGCGGCCACGGCTCGCCGTCGTGCGGGCCGCCGCCAGGGTCGCCGTCCCACCGAGGGCGGGGAAACCGTCGGGGTGGGCTGGTAGGAGTTGGCGCGCGTTTCGGAGGCCAGTCCGGTCCGGCGCCGGGAATAGGACCGGCGACGGCGGTGGTTGAGTGCGGACGAAAGCCCCACCCCGGCACCGATCAAGTTGGAGGCGTGACAGTGTCCGCAGACTCCCCGTCCAAGCCGCGCGTTCGTTTCTGGTTCGACCCGGCGTGCCCGTTCGCCTGGATCACCTCCCGGTGGGTGCTCGAGGTCGAGAAGGTGCGGGAGATCGACCTCTCCTTCCACGTCATGAGCCTGTCGGTCCTCAACGAGGATCGGGACCTGCCCGCCGAGTACCGGGAACTGATGACCAAGGCCTGGGCGCCGGTCCGGGTCGCCGTCGCCGCGGCCGCTCAGCACGGCGAGGAGGTGCTGCGCCCGCTCTACACCGCGTTCGGCACCCGGATCCACCTCGAGAAGGACCGGGACTACGACCGGGTGATCAGCAAGTCGCTGGCGGAGGTGGGTCTGCCGGCCGACCTGGCGGACGCCGCGACGAGCACCGAGTACGACGAGCGGCTGCGCGCCAGCCACCACGAGGGGATGGACCCGGTGGGGATGGATGTCGGCACCCCCGTCATCCACGTCGACGGCGTCGCCTTCTTCGGCCCCGTCCTGACCAGCATCCCCCGGGGTGAGGAGGCGGGGGCGTTGTTCGACGCGTCCCGGACCCTCGCGGCCTACCCGCACTTCTTCGAGTTGAAGCGGACCCGCACGGGAACGCTGGACTTCTCCTGACCGGTCAACTCCAGCCCCAGTTCATCCCGTAGATGCCGGCGGCGAGATCGACCTCGATCATGGCGGCGGCGTTCGACGCGCCCAGGGGGACCTCGCGGACGTCCTGCCTGGGCGCGTCCCCGCTGGCCTGGTAGTAGCGCTGGCAGTGGGTGGGCAGCGAGGTGGGGGCGAACTGGACCTGGAGGACGTACTGCCGGGTGGGGAAGAGGAAACGCCGGTCGTGGTACCCGGCGGGCTCCGAGGGGGGCAGCTCCATCTCGTACTCGAAGACGGTCGGTTCGCCGGTGCCCAGGACGCGGTCAAGGACGAGTTCGGCCATCACGAAACCGCTGGCCGGGTCGCGGTGCACCTCCCCGAGGGTGCAGTAGCGGGTGCTGATGGCGGCGGCGGTGCGCTCGGGATCGTCACTCCGGTACACGAGGAACGTGCTCGACACCCCGTCCACCGCCGCCTGCATCACCATCCTGGTCCGGATCGCCAGCTCGTCGCGCCGCGCGTCGACCACCAGCAGGTCGTGCACGGCCAGCGGGATGAGCTGGTCGGGGGAGGGCACTCCGAGGCTCGCCCGCAGGTCGCGCAGCGTCTCCTGGTCACCGAAGAGCTGGTCCATGTCCAGGCTCCTCGGTGTCCGGGACACCCATCGACCCCGGGGGCGTCGCGGGCCCAGCAGGGCGGTGAGGGAGGAGTCGGGGAGGGCGAGCACCTCCTCCAGGATCTGGACGCCCCGCAATGATTCGGGACGTTCCGGTCGGCTCCGACCGTGCCGCCAGTAGCTGAGGGTCGTCAGGCTGATGCGCACGCCCCGCTCGGCCAACCGGTGCTGGATGCGGTCGAGGCTCAGACCGCTCGTCTCGATGGCGAGCCGCAACGCGTCGCTGAACGGTCCGTGTTCGAGGGCGTCCTGGAGCTCCCGGTGCAGGGAGTCCCGGCGTGGTGGACCGGACGTGGAGGACGGTGGCCCGGTGACCCGCCGGTTCGGTCGCATGTCCACCTCCCCTCGGTAGCGCGACGTCCGTCGCCCTGAGCACCGTTGCGGCACAGGATATGCCACCCGGGCAGCACCCGCCGCCAAGATCAACTGGCGGGACGTGATCGGTCAGAGGGACGGGCAGCCGTCGTCGCGCCACCAGTCGGGGGGCTGGTCGGAACCTCGGGGCGGGTCGCGCGCACCCGCGCCGCGATGACCGCCATCGTCTCCTCGGGATAGGGCGGCTCCCCACTGCCGGGAGCGGCCCGGTCGGGCGAGCCGGACTGGCACGACACCACCGCCCGCTCCACATCGTCGGCCTGTGCCAGGACGAAGGCCGCGTCCACCGGTTTCCCGTGACCGGGCACGACCACCCCGTTCGCCGGAACCAACCCGGCGAGGCGCCGGAGGGCGCCCGGCCACTCCAGCGGGTAGGAGTCGCCGAAGTCCGGTGGCGCGCCCTGCTCGACGAGGTCACCGGCGAACACCGTGCCGGTGTCCGGTACCTCGACCACCACGTCGTGATCGGTGTGGCCGCGCCCGAGGTGGCGCACCAGCACCGTGCGGCCGCCCAGGTCGAACGTGGTCGGGTCGGCGGGGAGCGGACGTGGGAGGACGGGGCGACGGACCCGGTCCAACCGGTCGGCGACCGCCGACCGCCCCTCGGCCCGGTACCGGGCCACCCACTCCGTGCGCTGCGCGGCGGCGGTGCGCTCCAACGCCTCGACGGCGTCGGGGTGCGCCCACACCGGGCACGGCAGGAAGGCCTCGCTCCCGAAGCAGTGGTCGAAGTGGACGTGGGTGAGGACCACCGTCCACGGCAGTTCCGTCAGCGCGCGCACCTCGGCCGCGAACTCGGCCCCCTGTTCCCGGTCGCCCCGGGTGTCGACGACCAGGCAGCGGTCGCGTCCGACGACCAGGCCGACGGACAGGTCCAGTTCCCGGTACCGGCGCGCCCACACCCGGTCGCCGACCTCGATCCAGGTCCCGGCGCCGATGTCCTCGTCCTCGTGCGGTCCCACCCGTCCAGTATCGCGTGGTGGGCCACGGCGCGGAGCGGCCGTGGACGCCCCTCGCGTGGGCGGGTCCCGGCCGTGCGAGGGGCTCAGCCTCCCCGGAGCACACCGTCCCGCAGCACCGGCACCGCATGGGAGACGTCGTGGCACCCCGCGTGCTCGAGGTCCGCCCCGAAGCCCGCCGACCGCAGCTCCCGGCCCGACACGCTCTCGGCCAGCACGGTGCCCAGGGCGCCCGCGTACGACTCGAACGCGGTCGCGGCCACCTCGGCCTCCGCCGAGACGTCGATCAGCGGCTCGACGGCGCGCAGGGCCGAGACGATGGAACCCGCTCCCAACAGGTCCTCCACCGCCGGTCGCGGCGTGTCGTCGGGCCACCGCTCACCGGCGGCGATGACGCCCACCGGCCGGCCGGCGCGCCACGCCGCAGCCGCTCCCGCGACCGCCGCCGCGTTGCGCGGGCACCCGACGAGGACGGTCGCGGAGGATCCCGCCGCGAGGGAGCAGAGCGTCGCCCCGTTCGGCGACGGCAGGGCCAGCAGGGTCCGCGTCTCCAGCGTGGACAGGGATTCGGGGCTCAACGACCAGCCCGCGCCGCGCTGACGGCTGGCCAGCACCGCTCCGGCCCGCGCGGCCGCCTCCGCCGCGCGGGCGTCCCGCCAGCGCAGGGGCAGCACCGAGGCGCCACGCCCCACCGCGACGTCCACGGCGGTGGAGAAGGAGAGGACGTCGACCACCACCAGCACACCGCAACTGGGGGCGAGGTTCGCCATGCCCCGCTCTCCCCAGTCCAGCCGGACATCGAAGCCAGCCTGTTCGAACACCCCGTCGCCCGGCGCCGCCAAGGTCATGGCGCGATGGTGGCACGGCGGGACGTCGTGGCGGGGGCACGGGTTCCCGTGCGGCCCGCGGCGTTTGGCAGACTGCCCCCGTGCGCGTCTACCTGGGAGCCGACCATGCCGGCTTCGAACTCAAGGAACACCTGGTCGGGTGGCTGACCGAACAGGGCCACGAGGTCGTCGACGTCGGCCCCCACGCCTACGACCCGTTGGACGACTACCCGCCGTTCTGCGTGGAGGCCGCCCGCCGGGTCGTCGCGGACCCGGGCAGCCTGGGCATCGTGCTCGGTGGCTCCGGCAACGGTGAGCAGATCGCCGCGAACAAGGTCCCCGGGGCCCGTGCCGCCCTCACCTGGAGCGTGGAGACCGCGCGACTGGCGCGGCAGCACAACGACGCCCAGTTGGCCGGGGTGGGCGCGCGGATGCACACCCGGGAGGAGGCCACCGCGATCGTCGCGGCCTTCCTGGAGACACCGTTCTCCGGCGAGGACCGGCACGGTCGACGGCTGGAGCTGCTCGCCGAGTACGAGCGCACCGGCACGCCGCCCGCCCTGCCGGCGTCCTGACCCCGCACGCCGGGCGCCTGGCCCCGGTCCCGGCGGGGCACGAGGACGCGGGCCGGCGCCGAGGAGGCCAGGTCCTCGCCCGCCGACCGAGGAGGCCCTGATGCCGGAAGGACACACCCTGCACCGGCTGGCCCGACGTCACCGGGAGCTCTTCGTTGGAGCCCCGGTGGAGGTCACCAGCCCGCAGGGACGGTTCGCCGCCGAGGCGTCGCGGTTGGACGGTCGGGTGCTGGTCGCGGCCGAGGCCCACGGGAAGCACCTGTTGCACCGCTACGAGGCCGCCCCGGTGGTGCACATCCACCTCGGTCTGTACGGGACGTTCACCGAAGGAGCTCGCCCCGCGCCGGAACCGGTCGGGCAGGTGCGCCTGCGCCTGGTCGGCGGTGACCACTGGACGGACCTCCGGGGGCCCAACACCTGCCGCCTGCTCGACGACCACGAGGTCGACGCGCTCGTCGACCGGCTGGGACCCGATCCGCTCCGGCCCGACGCCGACCCCGAGCGGGCGTGGGCGCGGCTGAGCCGGTCTGGCAGGTCCGTGGCCGCGTTGCTGCTCGACCAGTCGGTGCTGGCGGGAGCCGGCAACGTCTACCGGGCCGAGGTGCTGTTCCGGCACGGCGTGGACCCGATGACACCGGGCCGGCTGATCGACCGCGAGCTGTGGGAGGCCCTCTGGAAGGACCTGGTCGACCTGATGGCCGACGGGGTTCGCACCGGACGCATCGACACGGTCGCCGAGGAACACGAGCCACACCGGATGGGGCGGCCGCCCCGCCAGGACCGGCACGGCGGCGAGGTCTACGTCTACCGGCGGGACGGGCAGCCCTGCCTGGTCTGCGGCGTGGAAGTCCGGATGCGGGACCTCGGGGGCCGCAAGCTGTACTGGTGCCCGAGCTGCCAGCCGGAGCGTTGAGCACCGGGGCCGGCCGTCGACGTTCCGCCTGGTGACGCGGCGGCGGAGATCGGACGTCGCCGTGCTCGCCATCGCCGACGCGGCTCGCCGGGACTCGGCGGGGCCAGGACGATCTCCACGACGGGGCGGCCGTCGGACCCGTCGCGGGGTACCCGCTGACGAGGGGACACCAGACCACGGTTCGGGTGCCCGGCAGGCCCCTCGGCCCGACGCCGTGAGCACGCGGTGCGCGTCCTGGACGGGGAGGCTGTCGGCTCCACACGGAACGAAGGGCCCCGGGCGAACCCGGGGCCCTTCGGCGCGATCAGTCTGGGGCGATCACCTCGACGGAGTACTCACTCCATCCCGATGTCGAAGTCCATGTCCCCGCCCATGTCGCTCATGTCGTAGTCGCCCGAGTCACCGGAGTCACCCGAGTCGTCGCCGCCCGAGTCGCCGGAGTCGTCACCGTTCTCGTCGGCCGCCGCCTCGACCACGACGACGTCCGGCACGCCCATCATCCCGGAGAACAGGGCGGTGAACAGCAGCGCCGAGCCCATGCCCCACGCGCCGGCCACCAGCGCCGGCTTCCACCAGGGCTCGCTGTACCAACCCTGCGGAACGGGCCGCCCCGCGACCTCGCCGCCGGGGTAGTAGTGCGGGGTCTGCTCGCCGGGGTTGGGGGACGCGGCGAGCTGCCGGCCCTCCAGCTCGATCTGCCGGTCCTCTCCGACCGAACCCGCCCGCGACTGGCCGTTGAGGTCGGGGAGCTCCGGGCCCGGGTCCATGCCCATCGCGGTCCTCGCCGCGCGGACGTAGTAGAGCCCCTCCATCGCGGTGGCCGTGACCAGCGCGCACTGTTCGGTGCTCTTGGCCTGCTCCATCTGCGAGCCGGCGGCGGTGTAACGCTCCGAGGCGTCCGCCAACGCCTGCTGGGAGGCCTCGTTCGAACCGACCAGGTTGATCACCTGCCCGCCGAGCCGCTCGACCCAGCGGCGAGCGTCCGCCTGGGCGTTCTCGAGTTCGCGTTGCCGCGCGGCCGCCTTCTGCCTCAGCATGAGGGCGACACCTCCGACCACTGCCACCAAGAGCACGATCAGAATGATTGTGCCCATCATCGTTCCTCCTGCCTCGGGCGCGTCCGCGTGTGTGCGAACCGGACGAAGTTGACGTTACCCGTCGGGTGTCAGCTCACGATCAACACCCGGAGGTACCGCGCCCCGAAGGGGACGTGCGTCCGAACGACCTCGCGGGGCTGGGCTGGGCCGCGCTCGACCGTCCGCGGGGACCCGCCGCCCCGGAGGCCCGGCAGGGTTCAGAAGTCGATGAGGCAGTGCGGGGACCGATCGGCGAGGAAGGCGCGGGTCAGGGCCCGCACCGAGCCCCTCCGGTGCTCGGAGACGAGGCCCGCGGCGGCCAGCGCGGTCAGCGTGGTCCCGCCGAGGTAGGCGGCGGCGAGAGCGCTGATGTCCAGCGAAAGCGCGGGCTCGGCGTCGGTGCGGCGCACCTCGGCTCGCCCGTCGGCGTCCACCGCCATCCGCCACCGTCCCGCGTTCCAGGGGCACAGCCGGTCCGAGACCTGGAACACCACGTCGGCCTCGGCGGCGTAGGCGCGGGCCGGCAGGGCGCGGTCGAGGTCGACGATCCGCAGCCACAGCGCGTCCTCCACCTCGACCCGGGCTCGCCGGGGGTCGGCGAGGAACCACCGGATCGGGTCGTCCACGGCGGCGCCGAACCACTGGACCTCGCTGACCAGGTCGATGTCGAGCAGGTAGCGCCACAGCGCCGCGGCGGCCACGGCGTCCAGGGACTGGATCTCCAGCACCTCCACCCGCGCCCTGGCCTCCCGCCTGCCCTCGCCGTGGAGCAGGCGGTACACGGCGTACCCCCGGGGGTGCGTGGCGAAGCGGTAGGCGGTCCGGTCGGCACGGGGGGTGTCGGCCAGCCAGAGGTCCCAGACCGGGGCACCGCGGTCCAGCCACCCCACGCGGCCGGCGGCCCGGTCGTGGAGCTCCCGCAGCCGGGGCAGCGCGTCCTCCCTCGGCGCCTCCCGCACCGGGTCCGGGCCGGTGTCGACGTCGGCCCGGAACTCCGCACCCCTCGGTACCCGGATGTCGGCCCACTCGGTGGCGGGCGCGTAGCCGTAGCGCCCGTAGATGCCCGCCTCGGACGCCTCCAGTCCCGCCACCGGCTCCGCGCCGGCCTCGTGCAGCGCGTGGAGCTGCGCGCGCATCATCATGCGCATGATGCCGCGGCGGCGGTGGCCCGGCTTCACCCCCACGTGGGTGATGGCGGCCAGCGGTCGGGGTTCCCCGCCCGGCACGGTGAGGGTCCTGGTCATGACACCGCAACTGCCCACCTGCTCGGCGCCGTCGAAGACGCCGTGGTGGCGTTCCAGCTCCAGCACCCGCCGCAGCAGCGGTTCGCGGTCGGGGTCGGGGTCCTTCAGGAACGCGGAGACGAGGACGGCGAGGTTCTCCGTGAAGTCGTCGTCGGTGAGCTCGCGGACGCTCAGCTCGCTGGTCATGGCTGCTCCCCTCGTGTACCCGGCGCCGGCGTGCCCCCGTTGCCCCCCGGAGGCCCGGTCCCACGCCAGCGCGCGGCGGCCGCCACACCGCCGGGGCGGCCGGGAACGTCGGTGCTCCCGTCGATACTGCCGGGGTGGCCCACTCCGAACCAGCGCGACGCGACCCGGTCACCGCCGAGGACCTGGACAGGGCGGCAGAGGGGGTGCTGGCCGTGCTCGCCGCCGCCACGGACCGGGAGTGGCGCGAGGTGCGCGCCGCCGGGCTGGACTGGACGTGCCACGCCACGGCGGAACACGTCGCCGACGACCTGTTCTTCTCCGCCGTCACCCTGGCCGGGCGGAGCCACGAGCAGCTGGCCTGCTGGCTCCGGGCCGAGGACGGCGCGACCGCCGCCCAGCTCGTGGAGGTCATCCGGGCCAGCGCCGCGCTGCTCACGGTCGCCTTCCGCACCGCGCCGCCGGGGGCACGGGGAGCCTGCGCCGACGGCCGAGCCGATGCCGAGGGGCTGCTCGCGGTCGGGGTCGCGGAGCTGGTGCTGCACGGGTACGACCTCGCGCTCGGTCTCGGGTTGGACTACCGGGCCCCGGTCGACGTGGCCCGTCGCCTGCTGGGACGGCTGTCCCCGCAGATCCCCGAGGAGGGCTGGTCGGTCGACTCGTGGCACGTCCTGCTCTGGTCGACCGGCCGGGCCGACATCCCCGGCGTGGACGCGGTCGGGCGCTGGCAGTGGCAGGTCGAGCCGCTGGACGAGCCGAGGCCGGATCTCGCGCCCGTCGTGACCCGCGCCCGGTAACGCCTTCGTCCCTGTCTCGCTGCCCCTTCCCCCGCCCAGTGACGCGGATGCGGGCGAATACCCGGTACTGGTTCCGCGAATGCGGAACTACAGTGGGGGTTGGCCGGTGGATCGCGCAGGAGGGGGAGACGGGTGCGGCGACGAGCGGGTGGGACCGGTCGGGCCTGGCGGACACCCGTCGCGGTGGCCCTGGTGTCCGGGCTGGCGGTGGCGGCCTGCTCGGCCCCCGACCAGGACGTCGCCCAGGTCGGGGAGACCTCCCGGTCCGCGGTGGTGTTCGCGGCGGCGTCCCTGACCGAGGTCCTCACCGAACTCGGAGCGGAGTTCGAACGTGGCCACCCGGGCACGAGCATCGACTTCAACTTCGCGGCGAGTTCCGCGTTGGCCCAGCAGATCGCGGCCGGGGCGCCCGCCGACGTGTTCGCCTCGGCCAGCCCCGAGCCCATGGACCAGGTGGTCGACCTCGACCTGGTGGCCGAGCCCCCCGTGATCTTCGCGGCCAACCGGCTCCAGATCGTGGTGCCGTCCGGGAACCCGGGCGGGGTGACCGGCCTCGCCGACTTCGCCGATCCGGACAAGGTCATCGCGCTCTGCGCGCCGGCGGTCCCCTGCGGCGGCGCCGCGCGGGAGGTGCTCGAACTGGCGGGCATCGATGCCAAGCCCGACACCTACGAACGGGACGTGCGCGCCACCCTCACCAAGGTCAGACTCGGTGAGGTGGACGCGGCGCTGGTGTACCGGACGGATGTCCTCGTCGCGGGTGACGAGGTGCGGGGGGTGGACTTCCCCGAGTCCGAGCGGGTCGTCAACGACTACCCGCTCGCGGCCCTCGCCGAGGCATCCGACGCCGACCTCGCCTCCGCCTTCGTCGACTACCTGCGGTCCCCGGCCGCCGAGGACGTGCTGCGGACCGCCGGGTTCGACGTCCCGTGAGCGGCCCACCGGCCGGCGCTCCCCGGCGGGGGACGGCGGAGCGGGGTGGGGCACGGCCCCGCAGGGCCGGCGCGGTGGCCCCGGCGCTCCTCCTCGTGCCCGCCCTGTTCGGACTGGCGTTCCTGCTGGTTCCCCTGCTCGGACTGGTCCTGCGGGCGCCGTGGGGGGAGTTGCCCGCGCAGCTGGGCAGCCCGGAGGTGCTCGGCGCGCTGCGGCTGTCCCTGGTGTGCGCGACCGCCGCCACCGCGCTCAGCCTGCTGCTCGGGGTTCCGCTGGCGTGGCTGCTCGCCCGGTCGACCTTCCCCGGGAAACGGCTGGTGCGAGCCCTGGTGACGGTTCCGCTGGTGCTCCCACCCGTCGTGGGTGGCGTCGCCCTGCTGGTGGTCTTCGGTCGGCGTGGCCTGGTGGGGGAACACCTGCACGAGTGGTTCGGGGTGTCCCTCCCGTTCACCACCGGCGCGGTGGTTCTCGCCGGGACCTTCGTGGCCATGCCGTTCCTCGTCGTGTCCGTGGAGGGTGCGTTGCGCGCCGCCGACGTCCGGCTCGACGAGGCCGCCGCCACGCTGGGCGCCTCCCGCTGGGTCACCTTCCGCCGGGTGACACTGCCGCTGGTGGCGCCGGGCGTCGCGGCCGGTGCGGTCCTCGCGTGGACCCGGGCCCTCGGGGAGTTCGGCGCGACGATCACCTTCGCGGGCAACTTCCCCGGCCGCACGCAGACCATGCCGCTGGCCGTCTACCTGGCGATGGAGTCCAACCCGGAGGCCGCGATCGTGCTCAGCCTCGTCCTGCTGCTCGTGTCGGTCGCGGTGCTGGCGCTGCTCCGCGAGCGTTGGATGGGAGGTGCGTCGAGGTGACGCTGTCCGCCGACGTCCGCGTGACCCGGGCCGGGGACTTCACGTTGTCCGCGGCCGTGTCCGCACCGGCCGGCACGGTCACCGCCCTGCTCGGGCCCAACGGCGCGGGGAAGTCCACGTTGCTGCGTGTCCTCGCCGGTCTCCTCCCCCTCGACGCCGGTCGGGTGGTGCTCGACGGGACGGTGCACGACGATCCCACCGCCGGGGTTCTGCTGCCGCCCGAACGGCGACCGGTGGGCGTGGTGTTCCAGGACTACCTGCTCTTCCCGCACCTCACCGCCCTGGACAACGTCGCCTTCGGGCCCCGGTGCCGAGGTCTGTCCCGGGCGCGGTCGCGACAGGTGGCCCAGGAGTGGCTGGACCGGGTGGGGCTGGGGGACCTGGCGGGCAGGCGCCCCCGGCGGTTGTCGGGCGGCCAGGCGCAGCGGGTGGCCCTGGCCAGGGCACTGGCGACCGAACCACGACTCCTGCTGTTGGACGAACCGTTGGCCGCGCTCGACGCGGGCACCAGGATGCGGATCCGGACCGAGCTCCGCCGGCACCTCGACGACTTCGGGGGAGTCGCCGTCCTGGTGACCCACGATCCGCTGGACGCGATGGTCCTGGCCGACCAGGTGGTGGTGTTGGAGGAGGGGCGGGTCGTGCAGTGCGGTGCGCCCCGCGAGATCGCCACCCGTCCCGCCAGCCGCTACGTTGCCGACCTGGTCGGGGTGAACCTCGTCCCGGGTCGGGGCCTGGGTGGCGACCGCGTCGCCCTCGACGGCTGCGCTCTCACCCTCCCGGGCGCCCCCGTCGGGGATGTCCTCGTCGCGTTCCCCCCGGCCGCGCTGCGCCTGCGCGCCGTGGCGCCGGCCGACGAGGGGCGGTCCTGGCCCGTGCGGGTCGTCGGCCTGGAGTCCCAGGTGGACCGGGTCCTGGTCTCGGTCGAAGGCCCTCCCGACCTCCGGGTCTCCCTCCCCACCGGCGCCGTCGCGGACCTGGGTGTGCGGGTCGACGCCCGGTTCTGGGTGGAACCGAGGACCGAGGAGGCCGTGGTCTACCCGCGTCCGACGACGGACGGACCGACTCCGCCGCTCGGGTGAACGTTCCCGTCCTCGGCGGTGGGACCGCCACCGAGCGTGGCGTCCCCCCTCGGCGGGGCCCCGACGGGGGAGGGCGATAGTGGGGGCATGGGTGACGGGCGAACGCTGGGGCTGGTGTGCTGCGCGGCCGAGGGCTGCTCGACCGTGCTGGAGGGCATGATCCTCCCGGCCCAGGCCTCGGGGTGGCGGGTGGCGGTGACGGTGACCCCCACCGCGGCGGGCTGGTGGCGGGAGTCGGGAGACCTGGAAAGGGTCGGCCGGGTCACCGGTTTCCCCGTCCGGTGGCGGGGGAGGCTCCCGAGCGAGCCGAGCCCGGGGCCCAGCCCGGACTGCTGGGCGGTGGCTCCCGCGACCGCCAACACCGTCGCCAAACTGGCGTTGGGCATTGCCGACAACCTGGCGCTGACGAAGGTGGGCGAGGCGCTCGGCGCCGGGGTACCGCTGGTGCTGAGCCCGAGGGTGGGGCCGTCGCAGGTGAGGCACCCGGCCTGGGCCGGCCACCTCGCGGTGCTGCGGTCCGCCGGGGTGCGCCTGGTCAGCGCCGAGGCCGAGGACCCGGCCATCCCGTGGTCCGCCGTGCTGGCGGCGGTCGACGGGCTCGTCCCCGCCCCCTCCGCGCCCGGCGCGGAGCGGGTCGGCGGGGTGCGGGGGAGCTGAGGCCGCTCCTCCTCCGAGCGGCGAGGTGGCGCGATGCTGCCTACGCTCCGGTCATGGCAGAGCGAGACGACCCGAGGACCTGGTGGCGGGACTTCGTCGCCGAGGAGCCGGCGAAGACCGCCAAGGTGGCCACCGTCCGCAAGGACGGGTCTCCACACGTCGCCCCGGTCTGGGTGGCACTGGACGGCGACGACGTCGTCTTCACGACCTCGGCGAGCAGCGTCAAGGGGCGGACGATCGCCAGGGACGGGCGCGTCTCGCTGTGCTTCGACTACGAGCTGCCCCCGTACCACTTCCTGACCGTCGACGGTACGGCGCGGGTGGACGACGACCTGGACGCCGTCCGGCGGTGGGCGACCGCGATCGCGGCGCGGTACGTGGGAGCCGAGGTCGCCGAGGAGTACGGGCGGCGGAACGCGACTCCCGGCGAAGTCGTGGTCCGGGTGACGCCGACGCACATCGCGGGTGCGCGCGCCCTGGCCGAGTAGGGCAGCCGGGGACGTCGGGAGTCGCCGAAGGGGTGATGGGCCACCGCCGCTCGTCCTCGATGACTCCCGGCTGCCCAGCCCCCGCCGAGGCGGCCCTCGGG
Source organism: Actinoalloteichus caeruleus (assembly GCF_049311605.1). Classification (NCBI taxonomy): domain Bacteria; kingdom Bacillati; phylum Actinomycetota; class Actinomycetes; order Pseudonocardiales; family Pseudonocardiaceae; genus Actinoalloteichus; species Actinoalloteichus caeruleus. The sequence goes on along the minus strand of NZ_CP186005.1, from coordinate 4,831,361 downwards.
GCCCAGGGCACCGGTGGTTCTCCCGCGCGTCACCGGCCCGTCACGGAAAAGCTGTTACGGACAGGTTTCCTTGGTTACCGTCGTGTCATGGAGCAGGTCAGGTGGGCGCACGGGGTGGCGCGCGACCGGTTGGCCACGACGGCGCCCGGCCGGTGGCGGCACGCCCAGGCGGTGGGCGTGCGCGCGGTGCAGATCGCGGACCTCTACAAGCCGGACCACGGCCTGCTCGTGGCCGCGGCCGTCCTGCACTGCATCGGCTACGCGCCTGATCTGGTCGACACCGGCTTCCCGCCCGTCGACGGGGCGCGTCACCTGCGTGACCTCGGGGCGCACCCTCGGCTGTGCGGCCTGGTCGCCCACCACCGGGGAGCGGCGGTGGAGGCCGGGCTGCGGGGGCTGGCGGACGAGCTCGCGGAGTTCCCCGACGAGCCCGGGCCCACGAGGGACGCTCTCTGGTACTGCGAGCTGACCGTGGGGCCCAACGGCGAACGGCGGACGTTCGACCAGTGGATCGCCGACATCGAGGCGCGCGATCCGGTGGGTTCGGTTCCCCGCCGGTTCCTCGAACTCGGCCGGGACCAGTTGCGGGGCGCGGTCGACCGCACCCGGGAACGCCTGTCGCACGTGGGGCTGGAGCGTTGGGACCCGACGGTCCCCGAATCAGCCTGAGCGGCCGAGCTCCCGGCCCTCCCCGGCCCGGACCCCAGCGCCGGGCGACCAGGCGGGCGGCCCGTCGGCGAGGACACCACCGAACGAACGGTGGCGCCATCCGTACGGATGGCGCCACCGTCGTGTGGAGCGGGTGACGGGAATCGAACCCGCATAACCAGCTTGGAAGGCTGGGGCTCTACCATTGAGCTACACCCGCGAGCCTGGTGTCCAGGTCGTCGTGCGGGAAGTCTAGCCGATCGTCGTCGCACCCCTCGCGGCGCCCCGGATCCGGTCGTGGACCAGCGTGGCGGTGGCGGACGTGATCCCGTCGACGGGGTCGGTGCGCGCTCTGGTAGCCGGCCACCGCCGGGCCCTCGCCGCGCGCTATGCTCCAGTGGCACCGGACGACGGTGCGGCCGGGGTGTGGCGCAGTTTGGTAGCGCACTCGCTTTGGGTGCGAGGGGTCGTGGGTTCAAATCCCGCCACCCCGACGGCCAGGGCCCGCGATCCGTGGAGCGACGGACCGCGGGCCTTCTCTTGTTCCCGCCGGCCTGCTGGAGGCGCCACCGGTCTCCCCGCCGAACCGGCCGGTCACCGGACTCCCCGCTGGGCGGCGCGTGTCCGCTCGCCGAACCGCCGCTCGACATCGCCGCCGCCCGCGGTCCTCGGGGTGGCACCGGGTGGCCGCGCCCGCGTCGCGGAGGGCGGCCTCGGGAGCGTGCGGCGCGGGGGAGTGGCGGGGCCTCACCCGGCTGGCCGCACGCATCGGCCCGCTCGGTGCGGCTGGTGGTGGCCCGCCAGGCGAACGCCGCCGGCCGGCGGGTCCCATGCCCCGGAAGGACCAGGGAGACGCGGTGGGTCCGACACGCGGAGTAGCCGTCCTACTGCGCCGTCCCCCCGCTGTTCCACCCGCACTGCGGTACCGGCGGCCTCCGGGTCCTCATTAGAGTTGGCTGGGGTGGTGTGGGGGCCGCTCGTCGAAGGAGACGCCTGTGTCTGAGTTGGTGAGGATGCGCCTGCCCAGCGGGCAGGAGATCTGGGCCCGGGTGTCCTCGGCCGATCGTGGGCCTTCCGACGTCGGCTTCCGCAAGGTCATCCCCTCCGTCGAAGGGCTCGCCGAGACGATCCAGGGAGTGGCCGAGAGCGTTCAGCGGGGTCTCGTCCGGGTCAGGCCGGACACCGTCACCGTCGAGTTCGGCCTGGAACTGTCCGTCAGTGCCGGCAAGATCGTCAGCGTCCTGACCGACGCGGGCGCCAAGGCGACGGTGAAGGTCGCGCTGGGCTGGTCGAAGTCGACCCGGGGCCGAGGAGCCGAGGCGGACGGAGACGACGGGGATGATGCGGAGGAGCCGGACGGTGGCCAGGACGATGCCGCTGAGGACGGTTCGGCGGGAGAGTGACCTCGTGACGTGGACTCGGCCGGAGTAGCGCCGCCATGTTCCACGGTGGATCCAAGACGGGCGAGCTGAGCCGGAAGCTCGCCGACTGCGTCGTACTCGTCGAGGGCGACGACATCGAGGGCGGCACCGGCTTCTTCGTCGCGCCCGGGTACGTGCTCACCTGCTCCCACGTGGTGGGGTGGCGGCGTGGGCCCGTGACGGTGACGTGGCCCGCCGGATCCCTCCACGGCACGGTGGTGTTCGCCGACCCGGAGGCCCCCGACCACCTGACCAGCGCCGGGCTCACCCAGTACCCCGACCTCGCCGTGATCGAGATCGAGGACACCACCTCGGTCCCCGGGTGCGTCTTCCTCGGCGACCGCGTGTTCCTCGGCGAGCAGCGCCCCGGTCTCGAGGGCTCCGCGCATGTCGAGGGGTACGCCACCATCTACAGCGACGAACCCCACCTGAGTTCGGCGCGGCTGACCTACTCCGGGTTCACCGATCTCCAGAACCAGCCGTTGCTGCGGGTCAGCGGGGACGAGATCCCGAGCGGGATGTCGGGCAGCCCCCTCCTCGACATGCGGACGGGGGAGGTGCTGGGACTGGTCCGCACCAACCGCAACGCCAACCAACCCCACGGGGGGCTGGCCCTGCCGGTGGCGGCGCTCCGCCGACTTCCCGGCGACCTGCTCCGATCGATCTGGCGGGCGCACGACCTGTTCCACGCCGACGAGGGCCCGTGGACCTCGTTGCGCACCCAGCTGCTGACCCAGCAGCGCCAGGACGTCTCGCCGCCCCCGTTGATCAACCCGGCCGACGAGGCGGCCCTGCTGGGCATCCTGGCCCGGCTCGACCGGGTGGAGGACGTCAACGCGGTCTTCCACCACGCCGCCTACCCGCAGGTCCCCTCGCTCAACATCGAACTGTTGGACTACCACGACACCGTGCAGGTCCTGGCGAACCTGCCGCTGGGCGGGCAGTTGCACCCGGTCCTGCGGTTCCTGGCGGCGTTGCTCGACCGGTGCCACGACCCGGTGCTCCAGGTGCTGCTCCGGGAGAACCTCCGCCGCCTCGCGGTGATGTTCGACCAGAAGGCGGTCCTCGACGAGCACCTCGGCAGCGAGAGCGGACCGTCCCCCAACCTGCGGCGCACCTCCTCGGTGCTGGCGGAGGTGGTGCCCAGTGCCCACGACCCCGACCAGTACCTGTTCACGCTCTGGTTGTACCGGGGGCCGGGCCAGTGGGACACCCAGTTCCGGGAGACGACCCCACGCCCCGAACCGGGGCTGTGGCAGCGGATCCAGGACGAACTGCCGAAGGCGTTGCGCCGCTTGGGGGAGCGGCACGCGATCGTCGAGTTCGTCCTCCCCCTCGAACTGCTCAACGAGCCGATCGACCGCTGGCAGCTGTGGCCGGAGCAGACCGCCACCCGGCTCGGCCAGCGGCACGCCGTCGTCCTGCGGTCGCTGGACAACTGGCAGGACGAGGAGGAGACCCGGCGGGAGGACAGCGCCGCCCGGTGGGAGTACCTGCGGGACCTCACCGGTCCGGTCCCCCTGACCCTGGTCCGGTGCCGGGACGACCGGGAACGGGAGGCCTGGGCGGGGCTCTTCCAGCTCCCCGCCGGTCAGACGGCCCTCGCCCTGGCCAACCCCCCGACCGAACCGTCCACGGGGGAGGTCATCGTCGAGGGGCTCTTCGCGGGCGTGCCCGTGCTGCTCTGGCGGCGCGACCTGTGTGATCTGCACTACTCGGACTCACCTGGAAGTGGGACAGGGGAGTCGTGCGCGGGTACCCGGTTCCTGGACACGCTCGACAGGAGCCTCCAGGGCGTCGGCGTGACGGACCTGCCGTGGAAGGTGCGGGACCTGCGCAACATGGCCACCCAACCGGGGGCGGACGATGATCACCCCGGCCACCAGGTGGTGCTGCTCTGGGAGGATCCGGAACGGCGTCCGCCCGACGAGTACCCGTTGGCCTCACCTTCGTGAGAGGAAGCAGTGACGTGGACGACTGGTTGATCTTCCGCGGCAGCGGGCAGCCGCACGAGGGCATCGAACGGCTGCCCGAACCGCCCCCGTGGCGGTACTTCGACGGTGGTCCCCCGCTTCCCGTGCCCGACGCGGACGACCCCTCGGTCGCGCGCCGGCTGGGTGACGTCGCCAGGGCCAGGGTGTACCGGCCCTACGGCGACGAGCTGGAGCTCGTGAACTCCGCCCTGTACCTCCGCCGGCCCCTGCTTGTCACCGGGAAACCCGGCATCGGGAAGTCCACCCTGGCCTACTCCATCGCGAGCGAACTCCGCCTCGGCCCCGTCCTGACCTGGTCGATCACCAGCCGCTCGACCATCGAGCAGGGCCTGTTCAGCTACGACGCCATGGCCCGGCTCGAGGAGGCGAACCTGCGTCGGCACCTTCCCGACGCCACCGAGCCGCTGGACATCGGCCGCTACATCCGCCTGGGACCGCTGGGCACCGCGTTGCTGCCCTACGAACGGCCCAGGGTGCTGCTCATCGACGAGATCGACAAGAGCGACATCGACCTGCCCAACGACCTGCTCCACGTCTTCGAGAACGGGGAGTACACGGTCCCGGTGCTCCAGCGGATCGCCGCCACCCAGCCCGCCGTGTCGGTCGCGGTGTCCGGGAGCGAGCGGCAGGCGGAGATCCACCGGGGGCAGGTGCGCTGCCGGGCCTTCCCCTTCGTCGTGCTCACCAGCAACGGTGAACGGGACTTCCCCCCGGCGTTCCTGAGGCGGTGCATCCGGGTCGAGCTCCGCGAGCCGGGGCCCGAGCAGCTCGCCAGCATGGTGGAGTCGCAACTGGGGCCCGAGATGTACGAGGAGAGCCAGGACCTCGTGGAGCGGTTCCTGGCTCGGCGGGCCGACGGCACGTTGACCACGGACCAGCTCCTGAGCGCCATCTACCTGACCTCCTACGCGGCCCAGGAACGGGGCGAGACCCGCGAGCGGCTCGCGGACCAGATCCTCCGGTTCGTCGACACCACCTGACGCCATGAGCATGCGCCGTCTGATCAAGGTCCTGGACGACCTCGGCCTGGAACCCACCTACCGTGAGGTGGCCGAGGCGCTGTGGCTCGCCCGGCACCTGGGGGGCCCGACCGGCGGTTCGACGGTCCGGGTGACCCGACCGGCCAAGCAGGAGGCCGCCGAGCCGGAGGGGTGGCCGGCGCCCTACCGGCCGCCGGCCGAGGACGGCCGGGGCGTGGACGGCAGGGACGGCAACGAGGTCGGGGACGACTGGCGGTACGGCCTGTACTCGAACGGGCTGACCGAGGAACGCCCCAGCACCGAGGCCAGGGGCCACAACATCCGCGTGCCCGCCGTGAGCGCGCTCCCCGACCAGCTCGAGCTGATCCGCCAGTTGCGCGCGTTCAAGAGACGCCTGGTCGCGGGGCGGACCCAGCAGCTCGACGAGGAGGGCACGGTCGCCTGGATAGCCAGGACCCAGGTGTGGAGGCCGGTGTTCCGGCCCGTGCCCGAACGGTGGTTCGACGTGGTGCTGCTCGTCGACACCGGCGCCTCCATGGTGATCTGGAAGGCGTTGGTCTCCGAGCTGGCCAGCCTGTTGCAGTGCCTCGGGGCGTTCCGGGACGTGCGGGTGCGTTACCTGCACAGCACCGAGGACGGTGAGGTCTCGCAGAGCAGCTCCGACCGCCGGGACAGCACGCGGCTGCGTCCGCTGCCGGAGCTGCTCGACCCGGCCGGGCGGCGCGTGGTGATCGTGGTCAGCGACTGCGTCGGCGAGGGGTGGGACAGCGGGGTGATCGGGCGGGGGCTCGCGGAGCTCTCCCGCAGCGGCCCGGTGTCCGTCTTCCAACCGCTGCCCCAGCACCTGTGGCGGCGGACGGGCGTCCGGCCGGTGAGCGGCCGCATGTCGGCGGCGACCTTCGGGCGGGGACGCCGCCGGTTCCGGTTCCGGGCGCGGCGGTCGTTGGCCGACCGGCGCAGGAGCACCCGCGCGACCAGCATCCCCGTCCTCCAGCTCGGGCCGGAGTGGCTGGGGCCCTGGGCCAGGCTGGTGGCGGGTCGGGGGAGCGCCACGATGGACTGCGCGGTGCTCGGGCTGCCCGCGACGCGTCCCTCGACGAGCCCGGTCCAACGGCAGCGGCGGTACCTCCCGGCGTCGCCCCTGGAACGGGTGTGGTCCTTCAGGGCCGCCGCGAGCCCGGAGGCCTTCCAACTGGCGACCTACCTCTCCGCGGTTCCCCTGGACCTCTCGGTCATCCGGCTGGTGCAGCGGGTGATGATGCCGGAGTCCCGGCCGTTCCACCTCTCCGAGGTGCTGACCGGGGGCCTGGTGACGCTGTCCTCGGCGATGCCGGCCGAGGAGTCCGCCGTCCCGGTGGGGCCCACCACCGACGTGCACTACCAGTTCCTGCCCGGGGTGCGCGAGGTGCTGCTGTCGATGTTGAGCAGATCGGGGCAGCAGGCCGTCCTGGAGGCCCTGTCGCACTTCCTGGAGGACCACTTCGGGATCAGCCCCAGGGAGTTCAGCGCGACCCTGGCGATGCCGGGTCGGCCGCAGAACGGCCAACGGGTGTTCGGCAGCCCGTTCGCCTACGTCTCGGTCTCGGTGTTGCGGCGGGTGCACGGTCAGCTGGCCACCAGTCTGCGAGGGGAGAACCCGAGCAGCCTCCGGCACGACCGGGACCACCACCGCGCGTTGTTGGAGCAGGCGGAGGACGCGTTGGCCTCCTTCCGCAGGTCCGGCACCTCCGACGAGCTGGACAAGGCGATCACGGCGTTCCGCGACTCGCTCCAGTTCTTCGCGCTGGACCGCAACGGCCGCTTCCGGTCCCTGGTCGGGCTCGCCGGGGGGCTGCTGCTGCGCTACCAGCGTTTCGGGCGCGCCTGCTCGCTGGACGAGTCGATCCGCTTCTACCAGGAGGCGCTGCGGGTCGGCGGCGGCCGCGAACAGGACGAGGCCACGTTGCTGCACCGGCTCAGCACGGCGCTGTTCGCCCGCTACACGCTGTCCCAGATCCCCGACTACCTGGACGACGCGGCCCGCGCCGGCCGGTCCGCCCTCGACGCCACGCCCGAGGACGACTCGCGTGCCCGGGTCTACCGGGAGTCGCTCGCCGACGTGCTGCACCGGCGTTTCCTGCTGATCGGGGAGCTCGGGGAGCTCGCCGAGGCGGCCACGCTGTACCGGGCCGTGCTGGAGGACCTCGACCCGGAGGGACCGGCCCACGCCGACGTGCTCGCCAAGCTGGCGGGTGTGCTGGGCGACCAGGCGGAGAGCACGGGCCTGGAGACCGACCTGGCCGACTCCTACGACGCGTGGCGGCGCGCGGCCAGGGCGACGAGGCCGGGCGAGCAGGAGTACCCGAAGCGGCTGTTCACCGCCGGGCGCTTCGCGATGCGCCTGCGCTACTTCGAATCGGCCATCGATCTGCTCTCGGACGCCGCCGGGGCCTTCGCCCAATTGCTCGGCCCGGAAGCCGAGGAGACCCTGCGGTGCCGGATTTATCGTGCTCGTTCGCTGTACCAGTCCGGCGAACGGTCGGCTGGGGTGGGGGAGCTGACCGAGGTCCTGGAGATTCGGGTGCGGCTGCTGGGGACGAATCACCCGGAAACGGAAGAAATCCGACGGGAACTCGGCGAGTTGGTCTGATCGGGCGTATCCACCCCGGTTCCGGGTGACGGTGGGGGTTACCCGAGGTCGGTCGGGCGACGTATCGGCCGCCGGTTTTCGGGTCAGTTCCGGTTCGGCCGAACCGGGCAACAAACGACGCACTGGTCCGCACGGTGTGACCGTCCGACCGCTCCCGGGTGCGCAGTGTGATTGCCCGCTGGCAACCTTGGTTGTCAGCGGACGACGTTATGGCGATAATGGCGTTGCATACGTCGGGGAGTTGTCATGGTCAGCAACAACGTCGCCACGGCGATTGTCGTGGTTCGTTCGTCGAGAATGTCCCTCGTGGCCTACGACCGATACCGTCCCACCACCCCGGCCCTCACCGCGCTGGCCGGTATTCTACCCACCGGGTCGTCCCTCCGTCCCGTTTTCGGTGGGGTCAGGAGGGTGGACCGTGTGGGAGACTGACGCCCGTCTCGATTCCGGCCTCGCGGACCTCACCGACATTCGGCTGGACCATTTGTGTGAGGCCGATGATTCGGTGCTGGTGAATTCGCTGCGGCGGGTCCTGCGGGAGATCGCGTCCCCCCGCCAGGTGCTGGCCGACTTCGACAACGAGCCCCCGGGGCCGCCGCTGGACTCGGGATGAGGGGCCCTGCCGTGACCGCGGGGAGTGGGGGCGAGCCACGGCGGGCGGGAGGCGACGACCGCCCGGGCTCCGGTCGGGAATGGCCGGGGGGCCTGGATGTCGCGGGACTGCGTGAGCGTGGCCAGCCACGTCTGCCGTTCTCCCGGTTCGTGCTCAAGGTGCACGGGCGCTGCAACCTGGCCTGCGACTACTGCTACCTCTACGAGATGGCCGACACGTCCTGGCGCCGGACTCCGGCCGTGATGAGCCAGGAGACGGTCCGGGTGGTGGCCGACCGGGTCGCGGAGCACGCGCGGCGGCATGACCTGGCGGACGTCCGCATCACCCTGCACGGAGGTGAACCACTCCTGGTCGGCCCGGTGGCGCTCGACCGGGTCCTCCGGGTGCTGCGGGCGTCCGTGGAGCCGGTCGCCCGCATCGGGTTCGCCATCCAGACCAACGGGGTGCTGTTGACCGACGAGGTCGTGGGGGTGCTCGCCGAACACCGGGTCCGGGTCGGCGTCAGCCTGGACGGCGGCGCCGACGCGCACGACCGGCACCGGCGCCGCCGGGGCGGCGGCGGAAGTCACGCGGCGGCCGCGGCGGGGATCCGACGCCTGACCGCCGCCCACCCCGAGTTGTTCGCGGGACTGCTCGCCGTCGTCGACCTGGACAACGACCCGGTGGAGGTCTACGAGCACCTCCTGTCCTACTCCCCGCCGGCGGTGGATTTCCTCCTGCCGCACGGGAACTGGACGACCCCGCCCCCACCGGGCCGGGTGCCGGACGGGAACTACGCCCGGTGGCTGATGGCCGTCTACGACCGGTGGTACGGGGCGCCGCGACGGGAGACCAGGGTCCGGCTGTTCGAGGAACTGGTCAACCTGCTGTTGGGCGGCCGGAGCAGGTCGGAGGCGGTGGGGCTCGCCCCGGTCGCCTTCGTGGTGGTCGACACCGACGGGTCGCTCGAACAGGTGGACTCCCTGCGGTCCGCCTTCGACGGGGCCGCGGCGACGGGGCTGACCGTCGCGGACGGGTTGGAGGAGGCGATGGACCATCCCGCCGTGGTGGCCCGGCAGTTGGGACTGGCGGGCCTGTCCCCCACCTGCCGGAGCTGTCCGGTGGTGGCGGTCTGCGGAGGTGGGTTGTACGCGCACCGGTACCGGGCTGGCGAGGGTTTCCTGAACCCGTCCGTGTACTGCGCGGACCTGCGAATCCTGGTGGACCACGTCAGCCGGCGCGTGCGCGCGGACCTGGCCAGGCTCCGGGCGGGTGCGAGGTGAGCCGCACCCACCAGCTGCCCGCGGAGTCCTTCGACGCGCTCGCCGAGGGGCGGGGCGGCGCGGCGGCCGTCACGCTGCTGCGGGATGCCCGCCTGAGCCGGCACCTGTTGCTGCTGCGCGGCCTCCTCGAACGCACCCCCTCGGGCGAGCCGGGCCGGGGATGGCTCGCCGAGGCGTTCCCCCTGCTGGTGAGGGTCGAGCGGAACCGCCCTGACGTGGTCCGGGACCTCCTCGGCCAGCCGCAGGTGGGGGTGTGGGCGACACGGTGCCTGCGGAGCGTCGTGGAGGCGGGGGGCCGGCGCCACGTGCGGGACGATTCCTGGTACCTGGCGGCCCTGGCCGCCAGTGCCGCGATCCGAGCCGCCGAACCCTTCGAGATCGCGGTCCCGCTGGTGGAGGGGCGCCTGGTGCTCCCCACGCTCGGCGTGGTCCTCGCGCCGGAGCCCACCCCGGGCGCCTCGACCGACGTCCGTGGGGAGGACCCCGGGATGTCCGACCCGGTGGCCCCGCCGCCGGCGTTGGTCCGGGCGGAGGGGGGCACCTCGGGACTTCGGGTGCGGGTGTGGTTCGGCGGTGCCGTCGTGACCCTGCCCACCGACCTGGGGAAGGCCGCGCCGGGGTGGCGTCCGATCAGCAGGATCGCCGTCAGCGGTCGGCTCAGCCTGCGCGTGCTGCTGGACGATGTGGACCCGTTCCGGGGCGGGGGCGATCTGGCGACCGCCCACCACCTGGAGGAGGGCCAGGAGCGCGACTGGCGGGACCTGGTGGAGCGCTGCTGGCACCTGTTGGAGCGGCACCACCCGGAGTCCTCCCGCGAGTTGGCGGCGGGACTGCGGGCCCTGGTGCCGATGGCGAGGCGAGTGGGTGGCAACCGCAGCGCCACCCACAGCGACGCCTTCGGCTCGGTCGCCCTCTCCCTCCCGGCCGACGCCGCGCAGTTGGGCGCCGTGTTGGTGCACGAGTTCCAGCATTCCAAGCTGAGCGCGCTCCTCGACCTCGTGCCGCTCGCCGACGGGAACGACCCGGCCCGCTACTACGCGCCGTGGCGCAACGATCCTCGGCCGGCCGGCGCGCTGTTGCAGGGTGTCTACGCCCATCTCGCGGTCGCCGATTTCTGGCGGCGGCAGCGGTGGCAGAGCGGGGACGACGCGGAGCGGGCGACCGCGCACTTCGAGTTCGCGCTGTGGCTCATCCAGACGCATTTCGCCGCCCGGGTGCTCGCCACCTCGCCGGCGCTCAACCCCGCCGGACGGCATTTCCTCACGACGATGTCACGCCGGTTGTCCCGCTGGCGCGCGGAACCGATTCCCGTCCGCGAGCGTGCCCTGGCGATCGACGCCGCCGCCGAACACCGCGCGCAGTGGAGGTTGCGGAATCTCCGCGCCGATCCCGTATTCGTCAACAACCTGGCCGAGGAATGGGCGGCGGGCGGCCCGGCACCGGCGAGGTTGACACCGGAAACCGAACTGTGCCCACCCCCGCTGGGCCCCGACAGCCCCCGTGCCGGTCTGCGGAGGGCGGCCGTGCGGGACCCCGATCTCGTCGCGCGCCGGCTTTCTCGGTCACAGGACGGCAACGGTATGGCGCGGGATGCGATACTTCGGGTGGAACTTGCCGATATAGCAGGGGAGGACGACGCGGCGAAACTCGGCTACCGGAATCGCCTGCTGGACAGTCCCCGCCATCGGGACGCCTGGGTCGGGCTCGGTTTGGTCGAGCGGCGGTCGGGTGATCCGGGGCTCGCGGAGTGGCTGCTGTGCCGTCCGGAGTTGGTCCACGCGGTTTACCTCCGCATCAGGCAATTGTGCGACGGCGTCGCCGACCCGATATCCGTGGCACGCTGGTTATTCGAGGGTCGGCCCGGACCCGGGTACGACGAACCGCTCGACATGGGAGGGTGGCGGCCTTTGGGCGACTAGCCTGTACCTGCTCACTACCGGGTGCCAGCTGAAGGGCGATGGGGATCATGGGTCCGAATGACAACTTCCCCGGCCGGCCGAACGTGCTGCCAGGTGGACTTCCGCCGCGGTCGGTGCTGATCTCCCACGCCAGCGCCGACCAGTTGTGGGCGGAGTGGATCCGCCAGCAGCTCGAACCCGCTGGGTACGCGGTCGAGCTGGTGACCTGGGCTCCGGCGCCGGAGGCGGACCTGTCGGAGCTGCTGCGCAAGGGGCTGACCGGCAACGACCTGACGATCGCCGTCCTGAGCGACGCGTTCTTCCAGGCCAGCGACTGGACCGCGGAGCAGTGGGACACCGCGGTGAACGAGGCCGCGCCCCACCTGGACAGGCTGATGCTCGCGCTGGTGGCACCCAGCGAGATCCCCGAGGTGAGCCGGCCCTTCGTCTACATCGACCTGCGGGACGTCGACGAGGCGGGCGCGCGGGAACGGCTGCTCGCCGGGCTTCCCGACTCCGACCGGGTGGAGGAACGTCCCTCCCTGATCCGCAAGATCACCGCCGAGGCGTTGACCCGTTTCCCCGGCAACCAGCCGCTGGTGTGGGGTCGGCACATCCCCCGGCCGCACGGCCGGTTCACCGGCCGGGAGGAGGCGCTCGCCTCCCTCCGCGTCCAGTTACGACGGCAGCCGTTGACCCGGCAGCCGGCCGTGCTGCACGGCATGCCGGCCGTCGGGAAGACCCAGCTCGCCTTCGAGTACGCCCACCGGTTCCGCGCCGACTACGACCTCGTGTGGTGCGTGCGCGCCGAGAACGTGGCGACGGCGAAGAACGACCTGGCCGAGTTGATCGGGCCCATGCAGATCCGCACCGAGGGGCTGGAGGCCGACCAGGTCGTCTCCGTGGTGCGGGAGGCGTTGCGCCGGGGGCAGCCCTTCCGCCGCTGGCTGATCATCTTCGACGCGGCGACCGATCCGACGAAGCTGTGGCGGTGGGTGCCCGACGGCCCCGGGCACGTGCTGATCACCTCCCGCAACCCCGACTGGGAGACGGTCGGCGAGCTCATCGAGGTGGGGGCCTTCAGCCGCCCCGAGAGCGTCGACTTCCTGCACCGGATCGCGAACCTGTCCACGATGGAGGCCGAACGGGTCGCGCAGGTCCTGGGTGACCACCCGCTGGCCCTGGAACTGGCGGCCGGGTGGCTCCGGCACGGCAGGCAGCAGGTGCCCGAGTTCCTGCACCTGTACGGCAAGCACTACACGAAGCTCTTCGAGGACACCCAGCTGCCCCACTACGACCGCTCGGTGGCCGCGGTGTGGAACCTCCCGCTGAACCGGCTGCGCGAGGAGCAGCCCGCCGCCGAACAACTGCTGCGGTTGGGCGCGTACTTCGCGCCGATCAGCGTGCCGCTGCGGCTGTTCAGCCCCGAGGACATGATCGGGTCCCGGCCGCGTCCGCTGGTGGTGCTGCCGGAGCCGCTGCACTCCCAGATCAGGAACCCGCTGATGCGGGCCCGCATCCTCGACGCCATCGGGCACTACGCGTTGGCCCGGATCTCCCACGGCACCGACGAGTCCAGCGGAGCGGCCATCCAGTTGCACCAGATGGTGCAGGCCGCGCAACGGGGCCGGCTCACCCCCGCGCAGGCGGAGGAGGCCAGGAACACGGTCCACGAGCTGCTCGCGGTCGCTGACCCGGGTGACCCTGGCGACCAGCGGCAGTGGTCCCGGTACGCGGAACTCGCCCAGCACGTCGACCACTCCGACGCCGTCGAGCGGGTCGACAGCCCCGAGATCCGGCGCATGGTGCTCAACGTGCTGAGCTTCTTCGCGCACCGGGGGGAGAACGCGCCGGGCATCGAGCTGGGGCAGCGGGCGATGCGGCGGTGGGAGCCGAGACTGGGGGCCGAGCACGCGGACGTGGTGGCGCTGAGCATCCACTACTCGAACCTGCTGCGGTCGGCGGGCCGGGTGGCCGAGGCCCGGGAACTGGGTGCCCGGTTCCTCGACGTGGCCAGGGCCCGCTTCGAGGAGTACCCGGAGCACGCCATCCACGCGGCGATGGGCTACGCCGCGGACCTCCGGCAGCTGGGTGACTTCCGGGGTGCCCGGGAGCTGGACGAGCAGACCCTGCGGCAGCTCACCGACGCCTTCGACCGCGACCACCACAACACCCTGCTCGCGGGGCACAACCTGGCGATCTCGCTGCGGCTGGTCGGGGAGTTCGAGGAGGCGCGCAAACGGGACGAGAAGACCCTCGCCCGGCGGCGCAAGATCCACGGCGAGAACCACCCGAGGACCCTGTTCTCGGCCAACGCGGTCGCCAACGATCTCCGGGAGTGCGGTTTCTACGCCAGGGCGTACACCACCCAGCAGCGGGTGTTCGACAACTACCGGCGGGTGCTCGGCGACCGCAACCTGGGGACGCTGCGCGCCTTCCGGGGGCTGGCGGTGTCGGCGAGGAAGGCCGGCTACTACCCGAGGGCGCTCAGCCTGTCCGCGGAGGGCGTGGAGCGCCACCGCACCCTGCTGGGGCCCAACAACCGGGAGACGATCGCCGCCATCACCAACTTCGCCAACGACCTCCGGTTGAGCCGCGACTACACGGCGGCCGTCCACCAGGCCCGGCTGGCCTACGAGAACGGCAAGAGCCAGCTCGGCCAGCAGCACCCCTACACGTTGGTGGCCGGGGTCAACCTGGCCATCATCCTGCGCGCCCTCGGCGACCTCAAGGCCGCCAGGGCCCTGAACGAGAAGACCCACGGGCTGCTGGGGACCGTGATGGGCGAGGAACACCCCTACACGCTGGCGGCCGCGACGAACCTGTCGAGCGACCTGGCCGCGGAGGGCGACCAGCCGGGCGCCGTGCTGCTGGGGGAACGCACGCTCGAGCAGTTGCGGCGAGCGAGGGGCCGGAGCCACCCCCACACCCTGGCCTGCGCGTCCAACCTGGCCATCGACCTGCTCGACGGGGGTGACCGGGGTCGGGCCAAGGATCTGGAGGCCGACACCGTGACCCGTTACCGCGACTCCCTCGGGGAACGGCATCCCGAGGTGATCGCCGCCATCGGCCGGCAGCGCGCCGACTGCGACCTGGAGCCGCCGCCGATGTGACGACGCGGGTCGTACGCCCGGGACACCCCGGGCTCCCGGCTGGTCGCTCTCGCCTAGAATCGTCGGTCAGGGTGGCGCCCCGCCGGCCGCGCCGTGCGCGCGGTCGGTGACGTGATCAACGGGCCGGGTCCGCCGAGCCGGATCGGCCCGGCCTCGAACCGTTGACCTGCCGCCCCGACGGCGTCTCGGCAGTCATTTCTGTCTAGACTCCCGCGGCGCCCGTTGCCCTGAGGCAAGCCGAGACCGCAACGCACAAGGAGATCACGTGAAGAGCACCGTCGAGCAGCTCAGCCCGACGCGGGTACGGATCAACGTCGAGGTGCCGTTCGACGAGCTCAAGCCCGACTTCGATCGTGCCTACCGCAAGCTCGCGGGTCAGGTCCGCATCCCCGGCTTCCGGCCGGGCAAGGCCCCGGCCCGGGTGCTGGAGAGCCGCATCGGTCGGGGCGTCGTTCTCGAGGAGGTCGTGAACGAGGCCATCCCGGCCAAGTACCTGGAGGCCGTGAACTCCGGCGAGGTGCGGACCCTGGGCCGTCCGGAGATCGAGGTCACCAACCTCGACGACGGCAAGGAGCTGACCTTCACCGCCGAGGTCGACGTGCGGCCGGAGATCACCGTGCCCGCGTTCGGTGAGCTCGCGGTGACCGTGGACGACGTCGAGGTCGAGGAGAGCGACATCGACTCGCAGCTCGACGAGTTGCGCGCCCGCTTCGGTACCCTCACCGGTGTCGACCGCCCGGCCCAGCAGGGTGACTTCGTCGTCATCGACCTGTCGGCCTCGGTCGACGGGCAGCCCGTCGAGGAGGCCACCACCTCCGGCCTGTCCTACGAGATCGGTTCCGGTCAGCTCGTCGAGGGCATCGACGACGCCCTGGTCGGCGCCTCGCAGGGTGAGACGAGGAACTTCACGACCAAGCTGGTCGCCGGGGAGCACGCCGGGCGGGACGCCGAGGTCAGCGTGGTCCTCCAGTCGGTCAAGCAGCGGGAGCTGCCGGAGCCCGACGACGAGTTCGCGCAGCTGGCCAGCGAGTTCGACACCATCGAGGAGCTGCGCGGCGACCTGCGGGAGCGGGTGGCCCGGGTCAAGCGGATGCAGCAGGGCATGCAGGCCAGGGACAAGGTCCTGGAGGCGCTGCTGGCCACCACGGAGGTGCCGCTGCCCGAGAAGGTCGTCGAGGCCGAGATCGACGTGCGCAAGCACGACGCGGTGCACCCGTTCGACCACGACGAGAAGCAGTTCGCCGCCTGGCTGGAGCAGCAGGGCCAGGACCTGGAGAGCTTCGAGACCCAGACCCGTGAGGAGGCGGAGAAGGCGGTGCGCACCCAGCTGCTGCTGGACACCATCGCCGACGCCGAGCAGGTCAGCGTCTCCGACGAGGAGCTCACCCAGCGCATCATCTACCAGGCGCAGCGCTTCGGCGTGAGCCCGGACGAGTACGTGCAGCGGGCCCAGCAGTCCAACCAGCTCGGCGCGATCTACGCCGACGTGCGGCGGGGCAAGGCGCTGGCCGGGGTCGTCCGGCACGCGACGGTCACCGACGAGTCCGGCAACGCGGTGGACATGGACGAGCTGTTCGGTCCGGCCGAGGGCGAGGAGAAGAAGTCCGAGGAGACGGCCACCAGCGAGCAGTGACCGCCGGCACCGAGCCGGCGCACGCTCTCGGCGAACACGGGCGGTGTTGCGGGATCAACGCCGCCCGTTTTCGTTAGGGTCGACAGCACCAGTCCCCGGACAACCAACGGCGCAACCCGGCCATTCGACGCCCCGGGCAGCCGAGGCGGGGTGTACGACTGACTACTTGTTGGAGAAGGCAGGCAGACGTGACGCACCACCAACCCAACCTGACGCCTTACATGCGGGGAGCCAACGCCGGCCTCTCGCTGAACGACTCGGTGTACGAGCGCCTGCTGCGTGAGCGGATCATCGTCCTGGGCACGCAGGTCGAGGAGAACATCGCCAACCAGATCTGCGCGCAGCTGATGTTGCTGGAGGCCGAGGACCCCGAGGCCGACATCCGCCTGTACATCAACTCGCCCGGTGGTTCGGTCTTCGCCGGCATGGCGATCTACGACACGATGGAGCTGATCCAGCCCGACGTCGCCACCGTCGCGATGGGTTTCGCGGCGTCGATGGGGCAGTTCCTGCTGTCCGCCGGCGCCCGGGGCAAGCGGTACGCGTTGCCGCACGCCCGGGTGATGATGCACCAGCCGTCCGCCGGCGTCGGGGGCACCGCCTCCGACATCGCCATCCAGGCCGAGGTCTGGAAGAAGGACAAGGACGAGATGGCGCAGCTCATCGCCGACCACACGGGGCAGCCGCTGGAGCGGATCGTGGCCGACTCGGACCGGGACCGCTGGTTCACCGCGCAGGAGGCCAAGGAGTACGGCTTCGTCGACCACGTGGTCAGCCGCGCCACCGAGATGAGCCCGGGAAGCTCGGGCAGCGGGCGCTGAGCCCGACCAACCACCGACACCCAGCGCTCCCAGGCTGATCACAAGGAGTGACACCCGTGCGTGAACTGCACCAACCCACGTCCCGTTACGTGCTGCCGTCGTTCACCGAGCAGACCAGCTACGGCGTGCGGGAGATGACCCCGTACAACAAGCTGTTCGAGGAGCGCATCCTGTTCCTCGGCTCACAGGTCGACGACATCGCGGCGAACGACCTGATGGCCCAGCTGCTGGTCCTGGAGGGCAACGACCCGGACCGGGACATCACGATGTACATCAACTCGCCCGGCGGGTCGTTCACCTCGCTGATGGCGATCTACGACACGATGCAGTACGTCCGTCCGGACATCCAGACGACCTGCCTCGGCCAGGCCTCCTCGGCCGCGGCCGTGCTGCTGGCGGCGGGTACCCCCGGCAAGCGGCTCGCCCTGCCCAACGCCCGGGTGCTCATCCACCAGCCGGCGATGGAGGGCGCGTACGGCCAGGTCTCGGACCTGGAGATCCAGGCCAACGAGATCCAGCGGGTTCGCGCCCTGATGGAGGAGACGCTGGCTCGGCACACCAACCGGAGCGCCGAGCAGGTCCGAGAGGACGTCGAGCGCGACAAGATCCTCACCGCGCAGGAGGCCCTCGAGTACGGCATCGTGGACGAGGTGCTGCCCTACCGGAAGTTGTCCCGGAGCTGATCCGACACGCCGAGTGCGCCGGGGTGCCGGCGCGCTCGGCGCACACCGGGCAGGGTTGTGCTCCCGTTGTACGGGTTCGGAAAGGTACCGTCGGGAACGTAGACAGCCAGGCGCACCCCAGGGGGGCGCCGGAGGGGACAGAGGTCAGCGGCCATGGCGCGTATTGGTGACGGCGGCGACCTGCTCAAGTGTTCATTCTGCGGGAAGAGCCAGAAGCAGGTGAAAAAACTCATCGCCGGACCTGGCGTTTACATCTGCGATGAGTGCATCGACCTCTGCAACGAGATCATCGAGGAGGAACTCGCCGAGGCGGGTGACGTCAAGCTCGACGAGCTGCCCAAGCCGGCGGAGATCCACGAGTTCCTCGACCAGTACGTCATCGGTCAGGACGACGCGAAGCGCACCCTGTCGGTGGCGGTGTACAACCACTACAAGCGCATCCAGGCCGGTGACCGGGGCCGGGACGGCCACGACAACGTCGAACTGGCCAAGTCGAACATCCTGTTGCTCGGCCCGACCGGGTGTGGCAAGACCTACCTGGCCCAGACGCTGGCCAAGATGCTCAACGTGCCCTTCGCCATCGCCGACGCCACGGCGCTCACCGAGGCCGGGTACGTGGGCGAGGACGTCGAGAACATCCTGTTGAAGCTCATCCAGGCCGCCGACTACGACGTCAAGCGCGCCGAGACGGGCATCATCTACATCGACGAGGTCGACAAGATCGCCAGGAAGAGCGAGAACCCGTCGATCACGCGGGACGTCTCCGGCGAGGGCGTGCAGCAGGCCCTGTTGAAGATCCTGGAGGGCACCACCGCCAGTGTCCCCCCGCAGGGAGGCCGCAAGCACCCGCACCAGGAGTTCATCCAGATCGACACGACGAACGTGCTGTTCATCGTCGCCGGCGCGTTCGCCGGGCTGGACAAGATCATCCAGGACAGGGTGGGCAAGCGCGGTCTGGGTTTCGGGGCCGAGGTGCGGTCGAAGGTCGAGATCGACAAGACCGACTTCTTCCGGGACGTCCTCCCCGAGGACCTCATCAAGTTCGGTCTGATCCCCGAGTTCATCGGCCGGCTGCCGTTGGTGGCGAGCGTGACGAACCTCGACAAGGAGTCGCTGGTCGAGATCCTCACCGAACCGCGGAACTCCCTGGTGAAGCAGTACAACAAGCTGTTCGACATGGACGGCGTGGAGCTGGAGTTCACCCACACCGCGATGGAGGCCATCGCCGACCAGGCGATCCTGCGCGGAACGGGGGCCCGGGGGCTGCGGGCGATCATGGAGGAGGTCCTCCAACCCGTGATGTACGACATCCCCAGCCGCAGTGACGTCGCGAAGGTCGTCATCACCGAGCAGACCGTCCGGGAGAACGTGAACCCGACGATCGTGGCGCGGCAGCCCTCCCGTCGGGAGCGCCGGGAGAAGAGCGCGTGACCCTCGGTTGAGGGAATTCCGCGCGGTGAGGAGCGCGGTGGCGGCACCGGCACTATCGTCACGGTGTGGTCGGGAGCGTGACCGCCGCGGGCGCCGTGGGAGGGGCCGGAGGCCCCTTCCACCGGGCCGGACCGGTGCCGGGGCGGCAGGTGGCGGACACGCGCTACCTCAGCGCGGAGGTTGGTCCGCATGGAGTTGGAGATCGACCCGCTCGACGGGCTGGTCGACCGCTGCCCGGCGGTGCGGGTACGGGCCAACCCCCACGTCGGAGTGAAGCTCGAGGTGAGCGTCACCGACGCGGCGGGGCATGACTGGGGCTCCCTGAACACCTTCGGCGCGGACGTGTCCGGACTCGTGGACACCGCCAGGGACGAACCTCTCGTCGGGACCTACGAGGGGGTCGACCCGACGGGCCCGTGGTGGTCCATGTCCTTCACGAACCGGGGCACCGCCCCGACCGACTTCGTCTCCAGCGCCGACTGGCTCGACTACCGGGTCGTCGCGCAGGCGGGGCGCGTCACGGAGACCCGGTGGATCCGACGGCGGTGGGCCGCCGACGGGGTGGAGCGGCGCGAACTCAACGACAACGGGGTTCGGCTGACCGTCTTCACCCCTGCCGGCGACGAGCCTGCTCCCGGGGTGCTCGTGGTGCCGGGGTTCGCGGGAGAGGCGGCGATCCAGCCCCGGGCCGCCCTGCTCGCCTCGCACGGGTACGTCGCGGCCGTCGTCGACTACCTGCCCAACGGCCCGGGCCCGCCGCACCTGGTGGAGATCCCGGTGGAGGTGGTCACCACCGGGCTGTCCGTCCTCGCCAGGCAGCCCCGGGTGGCGGCGGACAGGGTGGGGGTGTACGCGTCGTCGGTGGGCACCGAGGGCGCGTTCGCGGCCCTCGCGCTCACCGACCACGAACCGGTGCGCTGCGTGGTGGCCATCTCCCCGAGCAGCGTCATCTGGCAGGCCTCCTCCGGTGAGGGGCCGTCGATCCGAACGTCCTCCTGGTCCCACCGGGGGGAGCCGCTGCCCTGGGTGCGGGTGCACGCCAACCGGCTGCTGCCCGAGATGTTGGCGCACGCGATCCGGGACAGGGTGACCCGCTACCCCCGTCCGTCCGCCCTGCACCTGCGGTCCTCCTACGCGGCGGGGCTGCGGGACTACACCGCCGTGTCCGCCGCCCGGATACCGGTGGAGCGGGTGCGGTGCCCGCTGCTGCTGATCAGCGGGGAGGACGACCAGCTGTGGCCCGCGCCCGACATGGCGGCCACCATCCTGCACCGGCGGGACGCCCACGGCGTCGGGGAGGAGGACGAGAACATCGTGTTCCCCGACGCCGGTCACTTCCTCCGGCCCCCGTTGGTCCCCACCACGGCCGCGTGGAACGAGAACCTGGTGTCGGGCGGGTCGGCGGCCGGCACGGCCTCGGCGGACCGGGCGGGCTGGGAGGCGAGCCTGCGCTTCCTCCGACGCCACCTCGGGGCCTGAGCCGGCCGCCGCTCTTTCGGGTGATGGCCCGCGTGGGTCGGGCGTGTGCGCGGGACCGGGCGCCGGTGCTCGGGGTATCACCGACGGGGTGCCGCGAGGGCGGTCAGGTGATGACCGAGGGGAGTCCCGGGGATGTCCGATCGTCATGTCCTGTTGGTGCACGGCTGGCAGAGCCCCACCCGGGGCCACTGGCAGCTCTGGTTGTCCGCCGAGTTGCGCCATCTCGGCTGGCAGGTCCACTTCCCCCGGTTCCCGTCGCCGGGAACCCCCGTGCTGCGGTCCTGGCTACCGGTGCTCCGCGACCGGTTGGCCTCGGTACCCCGGGGTGACGAGCTCGTCGTGCTGGCCCACTGCGTCGGCGCGACGCTGTGGTTGCACCACGCGGCGACGCTGGGCGGGCGGGACCGGCGGGTGGACCGGGTCCTGTTGGCCGGTCTCCCCGGCCGAGGGTGGAACCACCCCGACCTCGTCGGCCTCCGGCCGCCGCCCCCGCACAGCTGGAGCCTGCGACGCGCCGCCGGGATCACGCGGATGGTGTGCGGTTCGGACGACCCGATCGCGCCGGTCCGCGAGTCGGAGGAGTGGGCGCGGGCGCTGCGCATCGGGCTTGACGTGGTGCCGGACGCGGGGCACCTGGACGCCGAGTCCGGGTACGGGCCGTGGCCCGGTGCGCTGGAGTGGGCGCTGGACCCGAGGGCGGAGTCCGTGGCGGCGGCGGGGAACCCGGGTCCTCCCGCCGACCTGGGGGCCCTGCACCACCGGGACGTCCTCGACGCCCGCCGTTGAGGGGCAGCGGGGCGGCGGCGGGGTGGTCGGTGTCCGAGCACCCCGCCGGTTCGCGCAAGCGGCGGGTCAGCCGAGGTGCCGGCCGAGGAAGCGGACCATCGCCGGCAGCGACCCGTTGAAGTACTCAAGGCTGTGGCCGCCAGGGGAGAGCGAGCTGATCTCCGGTTTGGCGGCGGCGGTGAACAGCCGGGCCCCCTCGATGAACTGGTCCTCGGTGCCGCACCAGATCCCGTTGGGGACGGTGCCGAGCTTGTCGATGTGCCGCAGCGGGTCCATCGACGCCCAGTCCGCCTCGTCGTGGAAGGCGTTGCGCAGCTTCATCTCCTCCCAGGTGGTGATGAGGGCGGGGGCGAGGGTCGCGCAGGCCCGGACAGGTCGGCGGCGCTCGTTGCGCCGCCGGGCGTAGAGCAGGGCACCGAAGCCACCCATCGACACCCCGGCCACCGCCGCCGGCTGGCCGCTGGGGCCGCCGAGCCCCCGCCGGGCCAGCCACCGGGGGACCTCCTCCAGGAGCATTCCCATCGGGTCGTCTCCCCGCTCGTGCTCGTGCCAGTAGCTGTTGCCACCGTCGACCAGGGCGAAGGCGTAGGGCGGGACCGCGCCGGCCGCGATGGCGTCGCCGAGCGCCTGGGGCAGCGTGGTGAACCCGGGGTGGCGGGCGTTGCCGTTCCTGCCGTGGAGCACCAGGCACACCGGCGTCGACCTGGGCAGCTCGCCGGCGGGTCGGACCGTCAGGAGCTCGACCGTCCTCCCCCGGAAGTAGGAGTGCACCTCGTCGATGACCGTCTCCGGCGGGCCGGCCTGCCGCCAGTCCGTGCCGGGTGCCGGCGCGGGGGCCGTCGGCATCGTGTCCAGGGGCGGCATCGGGTCCAACCCGGAGGGGATGCCGACCTGGTTGCGGGAGCTGGCCTGGGAGATTCCCTGCGTGAAGGAGAACAGCATCGCGGCGAGGCTGCCACCGAGGGCACCGCCCGCCGCGAGGACCGTTCGCCTGTCCATGGAGCGGGACTGTCGGATGAGTCGGTGCTTCCCCATGTGGCGACCTCCGTCCGTGGCACGCGCCACCTGAGCGAGGTAACGATCAGGTCGCGTGCTGATCACATGTAGCTACGTGATCGTGTTCCGGGAGAAATCCTGCCCGATTCACGGTGCGGGAGGTCTGTGATGATCGCTACTGAGCGCTCACTCGGACGGGGGTACCGCCGTCGTGCCGGTCAGGCGGTGCGCGGCGCTGTAGACGTTCATGGACGGCCCCCGGAGGAAGCCCACCAGGGTCATCCCCTGTTCGGTGGCGAGATCGACGGCCAGTGAGGACGGTGCGGACACCGCGGCCAACACCGGCACGCCCGCCATCGCCGCCTTCTGCACCAGTTCGAACGAGGCCCGACCCGAGACCATCAGGACCTGGCCCCGGGCGGGCACCCGTCCCTCCAGCAACGCCCAGCCGAGCACCTTGTCCACCGCGTTGTGCCGTCCCACGTCCTCCCGGCACACCACCAGCGTGCCGTCGGAGGTGAACAGCCCGGCGGCGTGCAGACCACCGGTGGAGTCGAAGACGCGTTGGGCGGCCCGCAGCGTGTCCGGCAGTGAGGTCAGCACGGACACGTCGACGCGCACCTCGTCGCCCTCCGGGCCGAACCGGGTGCGCAGCCGGATGGCGTCCAGCGCGGCCTTGCCGCACACCCCGCAGGAGGAGGTCGTGTAGAAGTTCCGCTCCACGCCGTGGTCGGGTGCCGGGACGCCCTCGGCCAGGGTGAGGTCCAGGACGTTGTAGGTGTTGCGACCGTCGGGGCCGGCCGCGTCGCAGTACCGGGCGCTCGCCACGTCCTCCCGGGACCCGATCACCCCCTCGGTGAGCAGGAAACCGTGCGCCAGCTCGACGTCGTGCCCCGGCGTCCGCATCGTCACCGCGAGGGCCCCGCCGCCGACCCGCAGCTCCAGGGGCTCCTCGGCGGCCAGGGCGTCCGGGCGCCGCCGGGCACCCGCCGGCGACACCTTCAGCACCGGCCTGCGCACGGTCACTCGCCCCATGTCCGCTCCTCCGTCGCTCGACGATCCTCCACGGCACACCAGTCTGGCCCACGGAGCGGATCAGACGCCGCCTTCGTGCCCGCGACCAGCGAGTCACGGCGCGCGCCCGGCGGCTCGGCGGCGACCACGGATCACACCTCGCGCGCCGACACGGGTTCGAGCCGGATGACGACCGACTTCGAGGCGGGGGTGCCGGAGACCTCGGCGACCGAGTCGAGCGGCACCAGGGCGTTGGTCTCGGGGTAGTAGGCGGCGGCGCAGCCGGCGGCGGTGGGGTACGGCACGACCCGGAACCCGGGGGCGCGCCGTTCGACCAGCTCGTCCCCGGTGCGCCACTCACCCACCAGATCCACCAGCTGGCCGTCGGCGACGCCGAGGGCGGCGCAGTCGTCGGGGTGCACGAGAACCACCCGCCGGCCGCCGCGGACACCCCGGTAGCGGTCGTCGAGCCCGTAGATCGTGGTGTTGTACTGGTCGTGGCTGCGCAGCGTCTGCAACAGCAGCCGGCCCGGGGGCACCCGGAGGACGTCGAGCTGGTTGGTGGTGAACCGGGCGCGCCCGCTGGCCGTCGGGAAGGACCGGCTGTCCCTCGGCGGGTGGGGCAGGACGAAACCGTCCGGCCGCCGCACCTTGTCGTTGTAGTCCTCGCACCCCGGCACCACGCGGCCGATCCGGTCCCGCACCAGGTCGTAGTCCTCGGCCAGCGACTCCCACGGGACAGGGTGGTCCGGCCCGAGGACCGCGCGGGCGAGGCCGCAGACGATCGCGACCTCCGAACGCAGGTGCGCGCTGGCCGGGGCGAGCCGTCCCCGGGAGGCGTGCACGCAGGACATGGAGTCCTCCACGGTCACGAACTGGTCGACGCCGTTCCGGACGTCCCGTTCGGTCCTGCCCAAGGTCGGCAGGATGAGCGCGCGCCGGCCCGTCACCACGTGCGAACGGTTCAGCTTGGTCGAGACCTGGACGGTGAGCGCGCAGGATCGCAACGCCCTCGCGGTGACCTCGGTGTCCGGAGCGGCGGCGGCGAAGTTCCCGCCCAGGGCGGCGAAGACCCCGATCCGACCTTCGCGCATCGCGCGGATCGCCTCCACCGTGTC
Organism: Actinoalloteichus caeruleus; assembly: GCF_049311605.1. Classification (NCBI taxonomy): domain Bacteria; kingdom Bacillati; phylum Actinomycetota; class Actinomycetes; order Pseudonocardiales; family Pseudonocardiaceae; genus Actinoalloteichus; species Actinoalloteichus caeruleus. The sequence goes on along the minus strand of NZ_CP186005.1, from coordinate 4,806,842 downwards.
CAGACCGGGCGACCGGGGCATGGGCAACCCGAACTCGCGCTCCAGGGCGTCCAGGAACGCGGCGGGCGGTTTCTCCCAGATACCCATCGTCCGGTCGCCCTGGACGTTCGAGTGGCCGCGAACCGGGCAGAGACCCGCACCCGGACGACCGATCATGCCCCGCAGGAGCATGAGGTTGACCAGTTCGCGGATGGTGGCCACCGACTGGCGGTGCTGGGTCAGGCCCATCGCCCAGCACGCGACGGTCCGGCGCGAGGTCGCCAGGAGCTCGGCGACGCGTTCGATCTGCTCGCGGGGAAGTCCGGTGGCGGCGAGGACGGCAGGCCAGTCCAGGTCCCGGACGTGCGCCGCGTACTCCTCGTACCCCTCGGTGTGGTCGGCGACGAAGTCCCGGTCGACCACCGAACCGGGTTCGGCCCGCTCCCGCGCCACCAGCAGGTGCCCCAGGGCGCGGAACAGCGCGAGATCCCCGCCGATCCGGATCTGGCAGAACTCGTCGGCCAGCCCGACCCCCCGCCCCAGCACGCCCCGGAGGTTCTGGGGGTTCCGGAAGCGGAGGAGACCCGCCTCCGGCAGCGGGTTGACCGCGACGATCCGGGCGCCCCCGGCCTTCGCCCGTTCCAGGGCCGACAGCATCCTCGGGTGGTTCGTGCCGGGGTTCTGCCCGACGACCAGGACCAGGTCGGCCTGGTGGATGTCGTCCAGGCTCACCGAGCCCTTGCCGACGCCGATGGTCTCGGTCAGGGCCGAGCCCGAGGACTCGTGGCACATGTTGGAGCAGTCGGGCAGGTTGTTGGTGCCCAGGCCGCGGACGAGGAGTTGGTACAGGAACGCGGCCTCGTTGCTGGTCCGGCCCGAGGTGTAGAAGACGGCGGAGTCCGGGTCGGGCTGGGCGGCGAGTTCCTCGGCGACCATCGCGAAGGCCTCGTCCCACCCGATGGGTTCGTAGTGGTCGGCGCCTTCCCCGAGCACCATCGGTTCGGTGAGCCGTCCCTGCTGGCCCAACCAGTAGTCCGTGCGGGAGGCCAGGTCCGACACCGAGTGCCGGGCGAAGAACTCCCGGGTGACCCGGCGGCGGGTGGCCTCCTCGGCGACGGCCTTGGCCCCGTTCTCGCAGAACTCGGCGGTGTGCCTGCCGTCTCCGGGCTCGGGCCAGGCGCAGCCGGGGCAGTCGAAGCCGTCCCGCTGGTTGACCAGGCGCAGCGTGTGGAGGGTGCGGCCTGGCCCCATCTGTTCCAGGCCGCGTCGCACCGAGGTGAGCACGCCCGGCATGCCGGCGGCCCACTCCTTCGGGGCGCTCACCTCGGTGGTGGTCTCGTCGATGTCCTCGTCCGGTCCCCGGTGGGTCATCTCCCCATCGTGGGTCACCCGGTGGCGGGGGACCAGGGTTTGGGGGATACGGAGTGCCGGCAGGTGGTTCGGGGATGCCACTGTCGAGGTCGGGCATCGCCCGTTCGCCGGCTCCGCCGCCACCAAGTCGTGGCCGGCCGCGTCGTGGCCCGTTGTCGTGGCGGACGCCCGGGGTTCCTCGTCGATCAGATCGCCGCCCCGTCGCGCGGGAAGCAGTCCGTCGCTGCCGCTGGCCCAGGGATCCCAGTTCGTCCGCGCCCAGCCCGCTGCCGAGCAGTGGAGAAGCCGCCGTGGCGGAGTCACTACCCCTGGAGCGGATGGTCCCCGTTCCCCCGGGGAGGGGTGAACGGGGACGGTGTCGCCCGCCTAGTCCCGGAACTCGAAGTAATCCAGCACGATCATCAGCAGCGGTGTCAGCCGGCAGACCAGCTCCCGTCCGCCTTCGGTGAGCTGGTGCCGCCGAATCACGGGCGCCCCGGGGGCGGGGCTGGCACGGACCACGCCCCGCAGCAGCAGGTGACGGCACTGGAGGTGCCTGCGGACCGATTCCCACGCCGGGTGCGACAGACCCACCTGGTGGCGGACCGCGCTGGCCGTGGTGGCGCCGTCGGCGACGACTTCGAGCACGGCCGCTCCCGACACGGTCAGGTCGTGCACCCGGCAGGCGGTGGCGGTGAGCACCGCGACCGGGGCCGACGGGTCGAGGTGTCCCGCGCGTAGCGCGTGGGTGAGCCGGGTGGCGGGGGCGTAGGGGTTCACCACGTTTCCGCTTCCTCGTGGCGGGGGAGCCAGCAGGCCAGGCAGAACTCCACGCCGGGGGTGAGCAGGCTGACCAGTTCGGTGTCGGCCGCCGGGGTCCAGATGCCGCAGGCGGTCCGCACGTCCAGGTCGGTGCGGTCCCGGGTGAGGTGGGCGGCGGTGTGTCCGGGGACGACGAGGGCGGCGAACAGGTCCGGTTTCATGATCTCGGCGCAGTGCGCGCAGGGTTGGTAGGGGATCTCGGGTGGGCGTTCGTCGTGGCCCACGACGACCGGGTGTCCGCAGAGGGTGTGGATGGTGGTGCCGATGAGGTGCTCGCCGTAGCCGCCGAGCACCAGGTGTCGCCACCACAGCCAGCCGGCGGGTGGTTTCGCGTCGATGCGCCAGAAGGCGGGCGGCTGCCCGGCGGTGACGCGGTCATGTTCAGGCATGTGGGACCGTCCCCGACAGTCGGTCGACAGGGTTCAGGCGGCCAGGGCGGCCACGATGGCCACGGTGGTGGCGGTACTCAGCAGGATCACGGCCGTCACGCGGGCCATGGCGGCGAAGCGCCGCCGGCGCAGGCGCCGCCGCTGGGCCTGGAAGGCGCGCATCGCCAGGAGGTCGCGTGTGCGGGCGGTGTCGGCGAGGTCCCCGCCGTGGCCGGTCACCGGGTGGCTCGGGTGGTGAGGGTGCGGAAGGTTCCGGTCTCGGGGTCGTACTCGACGACCCGGTGGCCGCGTGGTTCCGGGGGTAGTCCGCGTTCCGCGAGCCACGCCGCCCCCCGCAGCAACAGGGCTACGCCCATCCCCGATCCGACCAACCAGCACAACGCCCACATGGCAAGCCCCTTCCTACCCCTGATACCGGGACCGAGTTGTAACCCCATCCCGTGACGCTCAGATTGAGCGCCATGTGGGAACGTTATCGAGTAAAGTTACTAGCTACCTATACCCCATTCGGGCTAAGTGGGAAGCTTGATCCGGTAGACGCGGCACCTGCGAGACTGAGGCCACGTGAGCCGTACGAAGGCACATGGAGGACAGATGCGCTCGAACCCCACCGCCAGCAAGCGCCAACTGGGCGCGGCGCTACGGCGGTTACGTGCTGTCGCGGGTCTGACCGCAGCCGACGTAGCTCGGAGGTTGGAGTGGTCCGCGCCGAAGGTGTCCTCCATCGAGACCGCGCGAGTAAGGACGCACCCCAACGACGTGCGGCTGTTGATGGACGTCTACGAGGTCACCGATGAGGCGGAGCGTGACTTGCTGTTGCAGCTCTGCAGGGGATCGCGGAACGCCGGCTGGTGGCAGCAGTACGGCGGCAAAGCCCTGCAACAGTGGGCGACCCAGTTCATTGGCCTGGAGGATGCGGCAACCGAGATCCAGTACTTCGGCCTCGATCTCGTCTACGGGCCGACGCAGACCTCGGACTACGCCCGAGCGGTCATCGCGGCGGGTGCGCGTGACTACGGCGGAGACGACGTCGAACGGGCCGTTCAGCTGCGGGGTGAACGTCGATCACACCTGTTGTCCGAGGACGGCCCCCAAGTGTGGATGGTCCTCGACGAGGCCGCGCTGCGGCGCACCATCGGCGGTCAGGACGTCATGCGGGAGCAGTTGGAGTTCCTCGTCGAGTTGAGCCATCGCAGGAACATCACGATACAGGTCCTGCCCGCCTCCGTTGGTGCGCACCCGATGCTGGGGTCCGCGTTCCAGATCATATCGTTCGCGGAGGGCGATTCGATCGTCTACATCGAGGACCTCACGAGCGCACAGTATATGGAACGGGGTGAGGACCTGCGCAGGTACTCGGCCGGCTTCAACATGCTGCGTGCCATGGCGCTCAGCCCCGAAGCCTCACAGAACATGGTGGAAACGATCGCGGAGGAACTAAAGTGATTTCTGATGAGGCCTGGAAGGTCAGCAGTTATAGTGGTGGATCCAACAACTGCGTGGAGGTGGGGCGGACTCCCGGGCTCGCGGCCGTCCGTGACACCAAGAACCGTGATGGTGGAACGCTGGTCGTCGACCGGGACACATTCGCGGTGTTTCTTGCTGCGGTGAAGTCCGGCCGCCTGTAGCCAGCACCCCGGCGAGCCCCCGACCAATGCCGCGCATGGTCGGGGGTCGTTCTTTGTCAGCTCACGCGAACCACGCGATATCGCCGAAAAGCACTTCGCGTCCCTCCGCCTCGTACTCCCGTGTCTCCCGTTCGATGCGTTCCGCCTGCTCGTCTCGGCTTCCCTCCCACGGGGTGAACGTGCCTCCCTGTAGGCTCCCGGGTGTGATCCTGCCTTCGCGCACGAGTCCGGCCGCTACCCGACCTGCCCTGCTGATCTGCTGATCCCAGGGAACCCCACCCACGTCGACCAGTATGCCGATTATCGCAGTCATCATGACGTAGTCGATCTCGGCGAGATCGCACACGGATTCGCGGACCTCGTGGTCAATGTCCATTTGGTTTGTTCCTTGCTGTGACGTGTACCCATGTACTTCGGAAAAATTCCGTGAACGTCTCTGGGGTCTAGTGTGGGGTTGTTCTCGTACTTTCCTGCAAGCTGGTAGTGGTCCCGTAGGGGTGCTCCACCATGATGTCGCCATGCTTCTGGTGTTTAGCCTTCTGTGCGCGGTAGTATTGGGTCCCGGTGAATCCGTAACTCCGATGGAGAAGGCGGTAACGAGGCATGAATAATTTTCAGTGGTGCAAAAGTAGCTATTGTGAAGGAGGTAACAACTGTGTGGAGGTCGGACAAGCTCCTGGTGTCGTGGCTGTACGCGACACCAAGAACCGTGATGGTGGAACGCTGGTCGTCGACCGTGGCACGTTCGCGACGTTCCTCGCTGCGGTGAAGTCTGACCGCCTGTAGCTAGTGCCTCTGGCGAGCCCCCGGCCAGCACTACGCCTGGTCGGGGGCTCGTCCCCCCTCGGCTCATGCGAACCACGCGATATCACCCAGATCAACGTCCCGGCCGGCCTTCTCGTATTCCCGCGTCTCCCGTTCGATCCGGGACGCCGTCTCCTCACGACTTCCCTCCCAGTGCTGGAAAACGCCCCTGTGTAGTTCCCCTGGGGTGATCTTTCCTTCCCGTACAAGTTGGGCGGCTATCTCGCCGGCTCGGCTGATCTGCCGGTCGGCGCTCACTCCGCCCACGTTGACCAGTGCCCCGATGATGTCGGACATCATCACGTAGTCGATTTCCACCAGGTCGCACACTGACTCGCGAACCTCCTGGTCAATGTCCATCTGGTTCGTTCCTCGCTGTGGCGCGTACTATGGAAAATTTCGGTGTGCGCCCCTGGCGCCTGGCGTGGGATCGTGCTTTGTTGATTTCGCATGTCCCCGCAAGCTAACAGTGTTTCGTCGGGGTGCTCCATCATGCTGCCGCCATGTTTGTGGCGTTTAATTTCCTGTGCGGGGTAACATGGAGTCCAGGTGAATCCGTAAGTCTGGTGAAGAAGGCGTCACTGGAGCTGTGAAGGCCGGCCGCCTGTAGCTGGTGCCGCTGTTGGCGAGCCCCCGGCCAGCACTACGCCTGGTCGAGGGGCTCGTTCCCCCTCGGCTCATGCGAATCACGCGATATCGCCCAGATTCATCTCACGTCCGTTCTCCTCGTACTCCCGCGTCTCGCGTTCGACGCGTACTGCCCAGTCCTCTCGACTTCCCTCCCACGAGGTGAAAACGTTTCCTCGTAGGCTCCCTGGTGTGATCCTGCCTTCGCGTACGAGTCCGGCTGCTATTCGGCCTGCCCTGCTGATCTGCTGGTCCCAGGGAACCTCACCAACGCGAACGATGAGGCCAATGATCTCAGCCATCATGACGTAGTCGTCCTCGGCAAGGTCGCACACGGATTCGCGGACCTCGTGATCAATGTCCATGTGGATTGTTCCCCACCTCGACGGGCGGTTCACGGCGAGTCCGGTGCCGGTGTATCGATGTCCAGCTTGGTCTAGTCCGCAGCTCATGCGAACCACGCGATGTCGCCAAAAATTACTTCCCGCCCCTCTGCCTCGTACTCAAGCGTCTCACGTTCGATACGGGCCGCCTGTTCGTCTCGGCTTCCCTCCCATGGGGTGAACGTGCCTCCCCGTAGGCTCCCGGGGGTGATTCTCCCTTCGCGCACGAGTCCGGCCGCTATCCGACCTGCCCTGCTGATCTGCTGGTCCCAGGGAACCCCACCCACATCGACCAGTATGCCGATAACATCGGTCATCATGACATAATCTGCTTCGGCGAGATCGCACACGGATTCGCGGACCTCGTAGTCAATGTCCATTCTAGGTTTCCTTCAATGCGACGTGTATCTTAAAAATGTTTCGGTGCTTGTCTCTCACGTCCAGTGCGGGATCATCTTTCGTGGATTTCGAGCTGTTCCTGAAGCCGACAATAGTTCCCTCGGCATCCATTATCATCATACCTTCGTATCCGGGTGGATCAATCCTCCTTGCTCCCTTCGCGAGGGCATCAAAAATTTCCCGCACTTCGTCGGCGGTGTCGACTTCCCTGACCACCTTGCGACGACCGAGCGGAGAGAGGCGGCCGATTCCCTCGCCCTTGTCCCTCGCGTACTCGCTCGCGGTCTTCCCTCGCCACGTCCCCACGGTGGGCGGCGCGGCCGGTGGCCCGGCAGCCGTAGGAGCGGGCGGGGGAGGTGCTGTCCCCGGGCCGCCGTTTCCGGCGATGCCGTCGAGGTAGCGGCGGATCAGGTCGGCGGACCGTCCGAACGCCGCGTACGCCTGCTTCAACGGCTCCGCCG